>NZ_BAAADM010000036.1:0-9968 GCF_039522485.1 Lentibacillus halophilus
CGATCGAGGACTTAACCACACATTTCACATTGGAATGGCCTAATGTTCTTATTCCGTTTTCAGGGTGCAATTAAAAAAAACCTTGCATTTTTCGACGATAATCGCTATAATAATCCTTGTCCTTGATGACATCGGGTTTGGGTATCAATCATCGTCTATTGTCACAACTTAGGTCTGGCGGTATTAGCGGAGAGGACACACCTGTTCCCATGCCGAACACAGCCGTTAAGCTCTCCAGCGCCGATGGTAGTCGGGGCCTTGCCCCCGCGAGAGTAGGACACCGCCAGGCAAACTGAAAGGTCAGTGTATCGAATCTTTTCGAGTACACTGGCTTTTTTTATTTAGTAAATCATTGACCTTAAAAAGACCGGTAATGAAATCGATAGACACGCGCGCAGTTCGAGAGAAGGTCGCGCAGCTTAGAGCCGGGCTCGCGCAATAATCGATAAACTCGCGCAGTTCTGCGGAAAGTTGCGCATTCAAGGATCAAGTCGCGCAATAATCGGTTAATTCGCGCAGCTTTGGATGAAGGTCACGCAGTTCAGAGCGAAACTCGTGCGGCTCAGGAGAAAGCTCGCGCAGTAATGGCTAACACTCGCGCAGCTCCAAGCACAAACTCACGAAATAATTAGCAATTTCGCGTGACTCGAGGCTCAACGCGCGCCATTCAGCTCCAAACGCGCACGGCTGCGGCGAAAAGTCGTGCCACAATCAAGAACCTCCTGTACCATCGTGATAATCTCGTGCAATCAGTCAGAACCTCGCATCGCAACTCCCTATTGGATTACTTATAACGAACCTCTTATCTTTAAACCTCGATTGACCCACAAGAGTGAAGTTAGTAACATCGCTGATAAACTTACGAAAATAGCCGAATCATACAGGCTTATGATTCATACCATAAGGATATATTGATCGTCTGTTTGAACATCCTACCACTAATATAGGGGATTCCTGCGAACATCAATAAAGGCTGTTCGCTTTTTAGCTGTCTCTACTATAAGTCTCCCACGATGAAAGCCAATCATTCAGTACGTTGGGTTTTTCAATCGTTTTACTTGCTTGGTTTTCGTTATCGGTAACTGTCACTTAACATGTTACAGGGCGAAGGAGTTCCCGATCCAATCCTCTATGTCCCGCTTTAAATAATCTATCGGTATAAACCATTGATTGCATGTATTATCATACCGAATTTATATACTTTGAGACGGTCGGACAATAGAGAAAAATGAATCTATCCCGGAACGTCTGTGAAATGCAAGCAGCGGTGACAGATAGTCGGGGTGTTAATCATCTGGGAGGTGTATGAGAATGGCCATCAAAAAAGCTGGGCGTGAAGCGTTGGAATTTATATATAACCACGCTGCAGTTGTTCAAAAGGAAGCAACTGCTGGATATATGACGCCAAGAACTGTGGAAAGCGTTGTGTTATCGGATACGTTGGCAGGGGGTGGTTATTATTTGGTCTATGAAGATGGTATGGCGATCAAAGGATGGATTGGTATTGGAAAGATGACAGATCCGCTAACAGAAGAAAGGACTGGCATGATTTCGGAACTTTACGTGTTCCCTTTGTATCGCAGACAAGGTATTGGTCAAAAGTTATGTAAGGAAGCATGCCGTCAACTGAAACGAGATGGTTACAGCAAAGTACAGTTAAACGTATTTGAAGGAAATGACGCACAAACATTTTATAAACGATTGGGTTTTACGGAAGTGTCCACGTTAATGGAAAAAATCTTTTGAACGCCTTTCGCTCAAATGATGCGTGACGTGAAGGATTCCTACGAATATTAGCGTAACTCTAGTTATCTTAGCAGGCTATGGCCCGTTGTCCCAGTGGTGAAAACGTCAAATATCCGCGATTTAGTTTTTATTATCATCACTGGGAATGGAGGGCAGGGTTAAGTTCGTTATGGTTTAATAATATTCTTCCATCGTCGGTGTTCGATTGTGAAATGCTTATGAATCATGGTTACTGCCTTTTCCGGAATGATTTGCTTGATCTGGTTGCTCGACTGGTTCTTCTTCGCTGTCACCGACTAAGTCGTTGGCAGAACGTTTAAATTCATGCAACGTTTGTCCAGTAGCTTTTCCGATTTCTGGCAATTTTTTTGGTCCAAAAATAATCAAAGCCAGAACGACAATTAGGATCAAACCTGGAATACCGATGTTGGCTATCCCCATAAGTCTCACCTCTTTTATTGGAATAGTAGGGAGAAAAAAGACCATGTCAATAAAAATAGCCCTTTTTCCCGTTAATGTGGGATCGTTCTTACTGTTTATGCACGCGATCCATTCATTCTATCCATTTCGGTATATTAAGCATTTTTTTGCGCTTCTTTACCTTGTGTCAAAAGTCCGCCTCCTTGTTTCAAATAGGTGTTCATTCCTTCAGCTGCGCGGTAAGCAAACGCTCCTATCGTTTCAGTAGGGTTGTAGTTGCTGTTGTGTGGAAAGGACGAGCCGCCGACAACAAATAAATTTTCCATCTCCCACATTTGTGAGTATGTATTGACGGCTGATGTATCCGGATCTGCTCCCATAATAGCACCACCAAAAAAATGGTCCGTATAAAATTTATGATCAAAATCTGCATCATCTGCTACATCATCCACATCAACAATGTCTGCACCCATTTCCTTCATAATTTCTTCGCATCGTGCGACACCTGCCCGGGCACGTTCACGATCTTGCTCTGCGTATTTGCACGTGACACGAAGGAGCGGATTTCCAAGGGCGTCTTTATATGTTGGATCCAAATCCATATAGCTGTTTTTATTCGGTAAAAATCCTGTCTGAGGCGTGATAAACAAATTTCGGTTCGTGTAATGCAACGAATTTTTCTTAAATGTTTCTCCCCAGTTAGGCGTGCCCTTAGGAACATGGTTATTGGCCATAGGGCGCTTTCCTAACTGGCTGTAATGCACTTCATAGCCATGCAAATAGTTTAAATCAGTATGGTCCTGGTTGTCACCACTGAAATCGTCGATCGTTGCTCCTAGGGCACCGGCTCCCATAAATAGATTGAACTTTTTATCTTCAAAAAATCCACGTGCACCGATATAGGTGGAAATATTGGTGAAGTGACCGGTGAAGTTTTTGCCGATAATTCCTTGTCCAGTTTCTGGATTATATGGTTTGCCGATTTCTGACAGCAGCAACAGTCGTGTATTCGTGAAAACAAAACCTGCCAGCACCACGATATCAGCTGGCTGTTCGAATTCTTCTCCTGTGTTTGTGTCGGTGTATACCAGTCCTGATGCGCGATTTCCATCATGGGAGACACGTGTCACATTGGCATGATTCCGCAGTTCAAGATTGCCAGTTTTTTCGGCAGTTTTAAGTACGGTCACCATTGGGTCCGCCTTGGCGCCGAAGTCACAGCCGAATTCTTCACAAAAAGCACAGTACATACAGCCATTAATCGTCTCACCGTCCGGATTCTCATATTGTTGGGACACATTTGCTGAGGGCAAATGATACGGGTGATAGCCCAGATTACTGGTGGCTTTCTTAAAAAGATCAATGGACGGCGTACTCTTCAGGGGCGGATTTGGGTATTTATTGGAACGGGGCGGTCCGATGGGATTCTCTTCGCCCGAGATTCCGGCTGTTTTTTCATATTGGTCGTAATACGGTTCCAATTCGTCATAAGTGATCCCCCAATCCTGCATCGTGCTTCCTTCGGGTATTTTATCTTTGCCGTAGCGTTCGACGGTTTTACTGTAAATTTCAAAATCGTAAGGCAGCCAGCGAAAACTGATTCCATTCCAGTGTACCCCGGCGCCTCCCGTATCATTACCTAATCTCGCATTATCATTGTTTCGCACGGGCAATGCTGTTTCGTCCAAATCATTTCGCGACGTTATCGTTTCCTTATTTAAATCCTGCATAAGATCATAGCGCAGAGAATAGCGAAGTTCGTCTTTGCTGCCGATATAGTCCTGCTGCTTTTGTGACTGCCCGCGCTCCAAAATAACGACTTGGTGGCCTTTTTTCGTCAGTTCAGCTGCGGTAATGCCACCGGCCCATCCAGAGCCCACGATAACGGCATCCACTTTTTCCAGCTTTTTTGGCATAATAGTGACCCTCCTAGCATTAATCTCCTTGGTAGCTCTTCAAGCTGACCGGTTCCATAGTTACGAATTCGTCTTTGTCAATGACATTGGCATAAGACGCTTGTGCTCCTGGGAATTCTTTCATTTTCCAGCCTTCCATATTCCGATTTCCGCCATACAACGGGTCGCAATAGGCGCCTTCCAATGTTGCCTGGCGCAACAGGAAGAAGAAGTTGGATGATGTCATTCCACTCATCGTTATGTTGCCTTCTTCCGCTTTGCTTAAGATGGTTTCTTGTTGGTCGTTATCGGCTTTATCAAATGTACTATTAAATTGTTTTTGGCTTTCTTCATTCAATTTGCGCAACCCGTGCAAAAATACAGTCCCGCGGTTCAGTGGAATTTGAGATGCTTGGTATTCCGGGTTTTTGATATCAATTTGCGCCTGTGGATTAAATGGTGCATGACGATAATCCTGCCCATTGATTCCCCACAGACCGGCCAATTGTTTATCAATATAATAAGGGACACCAAGTTTTATGGCACCCGGTCCATCATCATTTTCAGGAAATAGTCGTTCGGTGGCAGCTTGCAATACAGCGAAGTCTTCCATTCGGGTGAAAAACTGACGCGCTTCTTGAAAGTTTGTTTCTTTGTCCTTCGATGATTCTGTTTTGACATCGTCTTCCGTATCAGTAAATTGATTCGTCAGCAATCCACCGAGTAATGAACCTCCGACAACGCCTCCTGCTATCATTCCAGTATTCTTAATAAACCTGCGTCGGCCCGGGTCACTGGCTTCATCGGTATGATTATTGTTTGAATAGTCATCGGTCATCCGTAACACTCCTTTCCTGCATTTTCCTTTCAGTATTTCCTATGGCAGTTCCATTTATGCATATGGAAAATAAAAAGGATTCCCGTATGTCTTTTGCATCTGAATCGTTCCATATATTGTGTTGATTCAGCATGCAGAAGATGCTATTATGATCAGGTGAATTTTATTTACAAAAGGTAAATGAATAGTCATAAAAGGGGGGGCGGATCCATGGCCACACGACATGATGATCTTTTGGATGCGGCTGCCAAACTGTTTCAGCAGCACGGTTTCCATGCGACATCGATTGAAGCCATCACCAGTGCCTGTGGTATATCGAAGGGGGCTTTCTATAAGCATTTTGATTCCAAAGAAAACATGATGTTGGAATTGGTGCAACGGTATTATGATGATATATTTACGGAAGCGGACAGGTATGCCGAAGCTCTTTCTCATGCTCCACTTTTGAAATTGAAAAAGAAAATGGCTATTGAGATAGAAAAGTCGATTGAATACCGGTCGTTTTTTTATGCGTTAATCATGGAATTTCCACCACATATGAAGGGGCCGGTTCCTGAATTTTTGAAACAAATTCATACGGACCACCAGCAGTGGCACACCAATGCGATATTGGAGGCATTTGGATCAGAGACAGCGAAGTATGCCAAAGATTTGACGATTATCATGGAAGGGATTCTCCGCAGTTATTTGATGGCGATTGCTTGGCAACAATCGGAATTATCATCGGAGAGGCTGGCTGATTTCGTTGTGGATTGTTTGCATATTATAGCTGTCAATGGCGATCAATTGTCACCGGTCATGCTTAGTTATTCCGAAAATGAATTCCGGGATGAGACTCTGATCGACACGATTAGACAGGACATTCAGCGATTATATACAGAGGCGGGTAATCCGGAGACTGATAATTTTGCAGAACAGAAAGATGTGCAGACAATGGCGTTACTGATGGATGAACTTGATCAGGATAATCCGAGAGAATTTCTGATTGACGCGTTGCTGCAGCGGCTTCATCAACGGTCGGATTTTAGAAAACACCTTACGAAGATATTGACAAATTGGGAAATGTGGAAAGGAGATTGGACATGAGTGGAACAGAGATTTCTTGGGATTTTTCTCCCAAACAAAAAGGATTGATGATAGCTGCATTATTAATAGGCGCTTTTATGGGAATTATAAATGAAACATTGCTGGCGACGGCACTTCCATCCATTCAGGATGCTTTTTCGATATCACAGTCGCATGTGCAGTGGATGACAACCGCGTTTCTGATGACAAATGGCGTAATGATACCGGTATCTGCTTTTCTGATTGATCGATTCACTACACGCGGCTTGTTTTTAACGGCCATTAGCTTATTTGGTGGGGGAACCGCTGTTGCAGCCGCGGCTCCTTTTTTCCCCGTTCTTTTACTGGGGCGTGTGATACAGGCCGCCGGTTCCGGGATCATGCTACCATTACTCATGACCGTTTTACTGGCAGTCATTCCTGTTGAACGTCGCGGGACAGCCATGGGGTTGATTGGAGTCGTCATCGCTTTTGGTCCGGCGATTGGTCCGACACTCTCCGGATGGCTCCTGGAACATTACAATTGGCGGGCGCTGTTTTTAACGGTATTGCCGATCGTGGCGGTGACCATTATCGTTGCGGCCCTGTTTTTACGAAATGTGACGGACCTGCGTAAGCCAAAGATTGACGTGTTGTCAATTATACTGTCATCCGTTGGTTTCGGTTCGTTCCTGTATGGCTTCAGTATTGCATCCGATAATGGCTGGGGCAGTGCGATCGTTCTCGCGTCAATCATTGTTGGATCGGTCGTCATCGGACTATTTATTTGGCGTCAAATGGTTCTCGACACACCAATGCTTGAATTCCGCGTGTTTCAATTCCGGATCTTTACACTGGCCATCATCATTACGATGACAGTGCTTGTATCACTGATCGGGGCAGAAACATTGCTGCCGCTATTTATGCAAAACGTCCTTGGTTTTTCACCATTAAAATCCGGACTCATGCTCTTGCCTGGAGCCGTTGTTATCGGAATTATGTCGCCGCTGACGGGTCGGTTGTTTGATAAGTTCGGGGCAAAGTGGTTGGCGCTTATCGGACTCACCATTGTCTCGGTCACGACATTTATGTTTACCCAATTGTCGCTTGAGACATCGTTTACGTATCTTGCGGTCATTTATGCCATTCGTATGTTTGGCTTGTCGTTTACTTTGATGCCAGTGATGACGTCCGCGTTGAATCAACTCCCACCGAAATGGTATTCGCACGGATCAGCCATGGCTAACACGTTGCAGCAGATTTCAGCATCGATGGGGACGGCTATTCTTGTGACGCTCGTTGCAATGGGAGCGAAAAGTTTCGAACCTCAGGGATCCGCATCGCCTGAATTGATGAAGCAGCAAGCACAAGTGTCAGGTTTTGAGTGGGCCTTTATGGGCAGTACCATTTTGTCCATCGCAGCTTTGATTCTTGCTTTGTTTCTTCATCCGCCGAAAAAAGAAAAAGCAATCGTCCGTCAGATTCATGGAGAAGCTCAGACGAATGAATCCTGATATGCAAAACGGGACTGCTCAGTTATAAGAGCAGTCCCGTTTTGAATCTGTTTTTTTGAGTTAATAGACGAAAAAGCTACCGGATAGTTCCCGGCAGCTTTTCCACTGCTTTTTGATTAGCGGCTGCAATGATTAAAACCAGGCTGCGCCAACGATGATCAGCAAGATGAACAGTACGACGATCAACGCAAATCCGCTGCCGCCACAGCCGTAGCCACCGCCGTAGCCGGCACCTCCGACTGGTCCACCATAACCAGCGCCTGCAACTTGACCGCCATGTCCGTATCCGGGTCCACAGCAACTAGATCCGAAACCCATTGAAATTCCTCCTTATATATTTAGTGGGTGTAACGTTATTATTAGTATCCAACGTAAGCAACGCCTACAATAATCAAGAGAATAAACAGTACTACGATCAGGGCGAAACCGCCGCCGTAGCCTGATCCGCCGGCATAATCGCTCATTCAATAACACCTCCATAACCATTTGTTAATACTATATGCAGGCGAATATAAATTGATATGGATGCCCTGCCAAATAGGCACAATTGGGCGATGTATGGCGTACTTTCCACTTTTTCCTCAATACAATTGTCCCTTGCGGATGACAGCTTCCCGCATAGAATGATGTATACGTCAAAAAAGGTGGGATGGAAACATGTCAAAAGATTATTATTACGATTTATGCTGTCGGTATAAAGGGAAGTGCGTTCGCATTAACACCCATGATGGTGGTGTTCATAAAGGGATCATACGCCATGTTGATAGGGATTGCGTGTATTTACAGCCAATAGGGCGCTCATCCGGTTTAGGTGGGTTTGGATATGGATTCTACGGTCCGGGTTATGGTTCTGGAGGGTATGGCTACGGTGGCTACGGTGGTTATGGTGGCTTCGGTTATGGTATTGCGTTAGGAGCCATTGGCACACTCGCCTTGCTTCCATTTTTCTTTTGATAGGGAGGAAACAACAGATGAGGACTGGAACCCATCATGTGTTTGATGGATGAAAAGTGAATGGTTGAGATAGCATACCACATCGGACTGTGATTGGTATGCTATTTGTGATGGATCCTGGATGCAGTGTTATTTTTGGTTAAAACATCTGATAGAGTGATTCCCAGGGCTGGGAGCAGTGATTTTTTCGATGAAAGCGTCCGATATAACGGTTCTCGAGGCCGAATTAGGTGATATTTCGCTCGACGTGTCCGATAGAAGGGATTAGGCACCATCCATTTTTTCAATAATGGTTGTTGGTTCAGTGGTCAATAAATCAGACGATGTTGCGTTAGTGGCTTCCATATAGTGATTAACAAGGTAATAACCGGTACAGTAGCCGGTCATTTTAGGCAAAAAACCATGCCCATACAAAATTTGTTGATGAATCGGACTGACTATGTGGGCTGTTCTGTTCGGATAAACGTAGTGCTTCCATAGTCTTTCCACTGTCTCATTTGAATAATAGGCTGTCCAGTCCGCTGTATACTGTTCTCCCAAACGCTCCCGGACGGCACTTTCAGCCGCTCCTTCCAGAATAATTGTATCCAGCAGCTCGTAGTCCTGCATATGTTTGCGATAGCTGTTCAGCCGGCAAACATGATGGTATTCATGCGTGAACAGGGCCCGTATTTCGTTTTCAGAGTTTTTTTCTGATACGAAAAGAAATAATTTGTCTGGGAATGCCAGTCCTGACTTGCCGTTTTGATCCTTCCAAAGTGTCTGGTTAAATGGGTCCGATGGGAAAATAAAAACAGGAATGTCCGGCCCTTGCCATAACGTGCGAAGCTGCCGTTCTTCCCGTCTAACCGTTTGCCATATGTTTTTTTCCTGTAGACGGCCAATCCATTCCTCGCCGCTCATGGGGGCTTGGCGATACATGCCGTGGTTCGAGAGGTGCTGGTGAATGTCAGAAGAACGGACATCCTCATCAAATTGAGCTTTTAATTTCTGGCAAAGGTCTATTGGGTTTTCACAGAAGTCCAACAGCCATTTGTCGGTTCGAATAACAGTCATATGTGTCTACTCCTCATACTAATGGTTTTTCCATAAACTATGTCGGAATACAGGGGAATGTTACCGATTATTGCGTTTTGCATAGACACATACCTTTTCATTTATGCTCCCGGTTGAATAGACTATAGTAAATTTGCTCAAGGGGGTGATGTGTTTATGTTTCCAGAACGGCCGAGACGTCCCATGCCGCCTCCACAACCATTTATGAACCGACCGGGACCGCCGATGGAGCAACGACCGGCGCCTATGAAGCAACAATTGATCAATCAATTCCGTGATTCAGAAGGGAATATTGATATCGATAAAATTACCAATACAGCACAACAAGTCGGGAAACTTTATGGTCAAGTAAGTCCGTTGTTTACAAAATTCATGAAAAAGTAAGCATCATGCGTATGGCTGATTGTATTCCGGAACCCACCATCGCAGGATATGTGTAAAATAATTCTCGGGGCCACCTGAGGCAATTTTCTAGTCAAAAAAGAGAAGGCACTCTATCAT
>NZ_BAAADM010000037.1:0-3151 GCF_039522485.1 Lentibacillus halophilus
CATGATAGAGTGCCTTCTCTTTTTTGACTAGAAAATTGCCTCAGGTGGCCCCGAGAATTATTTTACACATATTTTTATAAAAGAATTAGCTTGAACGATGTATAAATTAAAATAAATGTTATAAAATATAGAAAAGAAGTGGTCAAATGCTTAAATTTAATGCAGACGGCAATGTAAATGGAGGTATCATAAAAGGACTGACAATCGCAAATATAAAAAGCGAATTAGTTGATTCTTTCCCTAATTCCCAAACACGGGAGAGAAATTTTAAAGGTTTGAAAAATTTTTTAGTTTCTTTAAAGGACGGAGATGTTCTTCCTCTTTTGAGCAAAATATGGTTAGATGGAAGCTTTTTAACAAATAAAATCAATCCTAATGATATAGATATGGTTCTTTTATTCAATCCATCAGATGATAATATCCCGAAAATAAGCGAATTCTTTGAGCAAAGAAGACAATACTTTAGACAAATCGGAGAAACATTTTATTGTGACGCTTACTTTACTGTAGACCACACCCTTATACCACCAAATGATTCGGCAAAAGCGTCCTTCGATAAACAAAATAAATACTGGATGGGGCAATTCGGTTTTGATAGAGAAGGTAAAAATAAAGGAATGTTGGAAATTGGTTGTCCAGAAGGGAGTGAATTGCAATGAATGAATACAGCTTTAGCCCTTTACCTTTCAATAATAAAGATGAGTCCCCTTCTGCATCAGAATTAAATTCAGAAATACCTAAAGACAGTAAATTCAAAAGCATTATTAAACATACTAACAATGAAATATTAAATTTTGAGAAGAAAAAAAAGCAGAAGAAAGAGGACCTTCTTGTGAAGGTGAAGTCCCTACAAGAATCTGGGAGAATTGGATTAAGAGAGCTAAACGTAATATCTTCGGGTATCCAACGAGTTTTTACAAGCATGTATAATAACTTGTTCGGAAAAGGAAATAGTCGCGGTCCAATACCTAAAAATATACTTGAATCCAGTGAATTAATTCTTAATAATACTTCACCTGGTTCATTCAACATGCATTTAGGCCTCACAGAGGACAATCCTATTATTGAGAGTTACGATTATGACTCAATTAATTATTTCTATGACCTTATGGAAGATATAAATTCGCAAGAAGATTATACAGAAATAGCCGATAACTATGGAATCAGGACATTCAATATTTTAAAAAATTGGTTTCAGGACTTAGAAAACGAACAAGTTGAATTTGATTTAACTTATTTGGATAAAGGAGACAAAGTCTCTTTATCTAAAAATAAAATAAGTAGTATTACGAAGACACTTAGTAACATTAAAACCAAAGAAATATCTGAATCAATCCAGGTTGATGGTAAGCTTTTAGCAGCTGACTATTCTAAACTCTCTTTCTCAATTAGTTGGAACGGAAAAGAAATAAAAGGCAAAACTAATGCAGAAGTATTTAATAAGGGATTAACTATTAATAACACATATACTTTTAAATTAACTAAAAAAATAATAACAAATATTTCTACAAATGAAGAAAAGGAAAGTTATTATTTAAATCAAGTTATTGAGTAAATAAATCCAATTCAAATCCCCTCTTCATTACAATCACGGTAATGAAGAGGGGATATTCGCAGCTGGAAGAGAGACCTGATAAGCGGTGGGGGACTGTCCCCGATATGTTCAAGCAGTCACAGCGTTTAGAAATGTACCAAAACAAGCTACATAAAGAGAAAATGAACCATGTACTGCAAGAAAAACAAACTAAATCTGGACAAGTTCAATGGGAGTGTATAGCTGATGGGACAATTGACCCTTCAAAACTAGGAGAAGCTTGTTTTCTTAGGCCCAATAAGTTATTTGAAAATACACCGATACCCCTGAGCCCATAATTTAGAGCCATAAAAGAAGCCCTGCAGAGACTTTCTCTCCACAGGACTCCCTTACACCCATACGCTTTAGCGATTTAAAGCGGTGGGGGACTGTCCCCAATACTCCTTCAGCAATGAAAGACAAATCGGCGCCTTTCGCAAGCAGGGGGGTTGCAAATGTATGTCGGCATACATGCGGATATAAGGTCTGTGATAACCCGGCTTGTTTACCGAGTTTGGTTGTGACTTTATAGATGCCAGTCGATTTTAAACGTCCACCAAACTTATTCAAAAACAAAGGATCACCTTCACGACAAGCTCTCGTTTCCAAATAATCTTGCATGACAAGGGCACATTCTTCGGAAAAATGAACGTGGCGTATATGTCCCCCTTTCCCCAGAACCATGGCTGTACGTTTTTCCAACTGTACATCCTCAATATTTAAGTGGGAGGTTTCCGTTTTACGGCAGCCGGAGGAAAGCAAAAGAAGAATGAGAGCACGATCTCTAAGTGGTAGATCTTCAGCCTCCCGTTTCACACGTGCCAGTTCTTCTCCATTGAGAAATTGGGGTAAGCTTTCAGGTATGGCTGGTTTCCAACGACTTTTAATTACTGGAGCATTCAAGTAATCCTCAGCTAAACAAAAGTTGGTAAAGGATTTTAAAGCCGATAGATAAAGGTCTATCGTTTTGGGTTTTTTCCCTTCACTTATGACGTATAGCCAGTTCCGAATATGTTCAGACGTTAAATTTCCGATGGATACAGAACATTCACTAAGAAATTTCTCAAGTACCCATTTATATTTCGTGATCGTAACCACAGCCTTGTTAGCAAGTTTTAAGCTTAACAGGAAGTCATTTAAAATTTGCCGATTGTTTTCTGGGATTATCTTTTTAGTAGTCACCCAGTACTTTTGAGATGTACTCATAAATATCCTCGTTTCATTGATTACTTGTCTAGAAGTAGTGTTAACATATTTATCCGAATATAGACACTTACATTAAAATAATGTATTTTTAAACGGTGGAAGACTGTCTCCCGAAAAATTTATAAACAAGAAAACAAAAAGAAAGCCCTGCAGAGATTTATATCTCCACAAGGCTTCCATTGTAACGTCTACTTTATTGCTCTAAAGCGGCGGGGGACTGTCCCCGATATTCACAAGGCTCCCATTGTACCGGCTACTTTATTGCTTTAAAACGGTAAGGGACTGTCCCCGATACTCTATAAACAATTCAGAATTGTGTCGGGTCAAGTAGGAGTGAACCTCTCAGCCTAACGGCTGATTGTGTATCACTCC
>NZ_BAAADM010000038.1:0-5841 GCF_039522485.1 Lentibacillus halophilus
ATCAAAGGGATAGTGAGAATCACCTTTCAGGTCATGCATTAATGTATGCCGAAAACGAACCGCCCCAAACGTAAATTGAACCGTTTTCCAATCGTCACGCTCGACAGTCCAGCCCAACTTCTGTTTCTCAGCTTTAATCACCTTATTAATCTGTGTGAACACTTCCCCCATCTGGGAAGCGAACACTTCATACATATAAAGTCGAATGCTTTCTTCTAAATCAACTAAGTTGTTTGTTTGCTTTATTAATTCGTATAATCTTGATATAATGGTTTCCATGAGAAGGCCTCTTTCGAAATGTATTTGCCCGTCAAAGCATACATTTATGATAGAGTGCCTTCTCTTTTTTGACTAGAAAATTGCCTCAGATGGCCCCGAGGATTATTTTACACATATGATACGATCAAACGATATCTCCCCGCCGCACTGTTTGTAACCGTCTTAAACTCGATCTTGTATGAGATTGCTTGGGAAGAAAATTGGTGGCGATACCAAATCACCCTCTTCGACTGGGACAAAATCACGCCCGTCCATATCGTTTACAGTTCGTATTGGGTCGTCACCATCTGGGTGTTTTATTTCACGTTTCAAAAATTTTGGCTGTACCTCGTCGTGAATGTTATCGCCGACGTCCTGTTTGTCTTTACCGTTTCGGCGTGGATGAAACATGTTGGCATTTTTACCGGTGATCTATCGATGGTCATGACCGCATTGCTATTTATATTAATGGCCGTACTTATTTATATCTTTCAACGCTGGTACGAGAAGGAGACGTAGCAGAAGCGCTCGAGTTGGAGCCGCTGTCGCTTAAGTGTGGGTTTTTTGGAACGAAAGATTTGCGACGGCAAGCGAAAATCACCACATGCGGGTGCGGGGTGGTTGAACGATTGGCGGCTGTTCCCGATCGATTTGAGCTCGTTCTCGATCGATTTCGCCTCGCCCTCGATCGATTTCGTCGCGCTCCCGATCGATTTTCCCTCGCCCTCGATCGATTTCCTCGCGCTCTCGATCGATTTCGCCTCGCCCCCGATCGATTTCCTCGCGCTCTCGATCGATTTCGCCTCGCCCTCGATCGATTTTCTCCCGTCCCCGATCGATTTCCTCTCGCCCTCGATCGATTTTCTCCCGTCCCCGATCGATTTCCTCTCGCTCCCGATCGATTTTCCCTCGCCCTCGATCGATTTCCTCTCGCTCCCGATCGAATCTCCGCCGCTCTCGATCGATTTTCCCTCGCTCCCGATCGATTTGCCCGCGCTCTCGATCGATTCTCCGACGCCCCCGATCGATTTCCTCGCGCTCTCGATCGATTTCGCCTCGCCCCCGATCGATTGCGCGCGTTCGCAAGGCCGCCGCAAATCGCCCTATCCCTATCCGTTCCTGTGAATTTCCTAATAGTGATGGGCTATACAGAGCGTCACTTGGCTATAATGGATAGTGACCGGCAAGCCAAATAGAAAAAGGGAGCCGAATGTTACTATGGAACACATCATATTGTGGCTATCTTTCGTGATCGGCATGGTATTATTATGGTTCAGCTTAAGAAAGTTATCTTTTAACGAATGGATTTTAGTTTACTTAGTGTCCTCTTATTTTTCAATCTTTCTCGGCACCATTGTCGTAGAGGAAAATATGCTGCATTACCCTGAAAAACTTTTGGGTATACATTTCGAATCCAGCATCCTTTTTGAATACGTGATACTTCCTGTGATTAATCTTTATTTTTATCAAACCACTTATCGGTCGCGATATTCCGGCATCCTTATACAAGGTGTCCTCTATGCGTCTGTTTTAACGACGATGGAAGTCCTCTTAGAAAAATATACCGATGTCATTGAGTATCATACGTGGACTTGGATGCACACGTTTGCAAGCGTCTTATTATTTATGATGGTTATCCGGATAGCGATGAGACTATACTGGCGTTGGAATGCGTAATGGTGACCATGGCTATCCAACCGTTCGTCCGGGGGCAATGAATGACATGAACAAGCTAATAGCATGAAAAAGGACGCTCCCGCAACGTCAGAAACTGTCGCGGAAGCGTCCTTTATATTTCATTTTTGTGGGGTTCTCACTTTTTACAACCTAATGAGAAGAAAAGATGCTGATTTAGGATGATGAACCAAGCTTCTCCTGAAATTCTGTGAGTTTACGTTTGGTCTCCTCTGTCAGCTTTTTTACTTTCTCAATATCAGGCTTATCCTTTTGTGCTTCATCTATGAGTGGGTACAAGCTTTCTTCAATGGTTTCATAGGCTTCTGCATCACGTTTTTCAACTTTTTTCTCAATGGGCTCCCAACTTTCCGAGAGGTCTTTCCCTTTGCTGTTCACTTTGTCTACATCGTTAGCTGAAGCTTCAGATGTGTTATTTAACGCTTCAAGTGAGGCCAGCACGTCATCAATACCTTTTTTCAGTGAAGTTGATTGGTCTTGGAAATGATCCTTAATGGACGTTTTATTAGCAACATACCATACATCTTTCACACCTTGACCGTTCACATCACCTTTTTCTTTATCTTTCACAAAATAATAAAGTGGATAGCCCTTATAGGTCACTTGTTTTTTACCAGTGTCTTCACGTGTTATCGTGCCAAAATTATCTTTGTCATAACCTTCAGGGACTTCGAAATCCTTTCCTGTGAATGCCGGCCAGTTTTCCAGACAATCGTCGGTGCAGTTGCTGGTACCTTTTTCATCTTTTGTGAAGAGGTAGAGCGTCATACCTTCACCATCTGCCAGATAGTTACCTGCATCAGCATCTTCCAGTAATTGTAGGCCTTTTGCTTTGCTTTTTCCTTCATCATTTGTTTCTTCCGTAGTATCCGGGTCGCCTTGGCTGCTGTTGTCATCTTTGGATGATGAGTCTGAGTCACCCCCACATGCACTCAGTAAAAGAATGACCGCAACGATGGTTATGGAAAATATCCATTTTTTCATTTTGATCCCTCCCAATAACTTGCTTTCACATAAGGTAACGATGAGAATCCGGGAACGGTTTGATTAAAAATAAAAAAATATTACTAACTTCTTTTATATTAGAAGGTTGTTCATAATTTTCGAACAATGACCGCGGAAACACCATTATCTATCGGTGTTGCCATTACACCAACAAATAATGGCGTTTCATCTCCATTCTTTTAGTTTTTCGTATCACTTTTTAAGAGCGATTTTCCAAGGTACTAATGAAAAACGGAAATGAATCAACATCGATTCGTTTAACAACTTCATTTTTCTCACTGTCGATAACAGCAACCTGGTCTTTGCTGGTAACTGCTGCATAGATGTTTTTACCATCTTTTGAAACGGTAACACCATGTGGCCCTTGTCCAACGTTAATTTGTTTCATTTCCTTTTGTTTGGCAATATCCACAACAGATACGAAATCTGACCCTATATTTGCGACATACGCATATTTTCCATCTGCGGTGACATCTACCACATGATGGCCTGTACCGACAGTTACGGTTGAGATCATTTTGTCTTTATTCAAATCGACTATTCCCAGTTCACCTTCTGTTGTTAAGGTTACAAGCAATGTATTCCCATCAGGGGTAATGTTTAAATTATGCGGTGCTCCTTCAACACCGTCGATTGTATTGGTCACTTTTTTGGAAGCAACATCAATAACCGATACGGAATTGGATCCGGTATTGGTTACATAGAACGTGCTGTTGTCGGGACTGGCTACCCCATTATGTGGATCTTTTCCAACGTCAATGGTGGCTTTCTTTTCCATTGATTCGGTTTCAATTGCTGTGACGGTTCCTTCGCCTTCATTGATGACAAACACCCATTTTCCATTAGGGGTGAAATTAATTCCTTTTGGCGTTTTGCCAACCGGAATGGTCTTTACAACTTTATTTTTGCTAGTGTTGATAATCGATACATCTTCGGTCTTGCTGTTGGCTACATAGACATAATCCCCATTGGGACCTACTTCATTATAAGTGGGTTTCTCACCAACTTGAATCGTATCCAGAACCTCATTGGTATCCGAATCAATAACTTGAACGTCTCCTGCATCACGGTTATTGACATAGACTTTGGTGCCAGTTGTGCCCTTTTCTGATACGTTCGTTTCCTCGTTTTTGGGTTTGTTTTCCGGTTTTCCCGAGCTGTCCTCATTATTACCGGAACATGCAGAAAGGGCAGCAAGTAGGATTAGCAGCATGGCTGATAGCATATATTTCTTTGTCATAATGAACCCTCCTTGACAAACGTTTATCCTGTATCCTAGGAAACGATTAAAAATAGAAAACGGTTTGCCACACGATGAAATTTTTAAAAAGGTCATCATTCGTTCAAAAGCGAATGGATAATTAATATCAGCTAGTGCGGGGTCCAATTTGAGAACGTGCTTCAGTGTCATTAAAGGGGGGATCGTTTTCATAAAACAGCTTAATCCCCCTTGATCTGGATTCCATGTCACTTGAAACCAACATAAAAGCCATAAATTAATCAATCAGGTGCAGTCAATATATGTAAAAATAGCGCAAGCGTTATGCCTTTCTTGTGCTCATTTGCTTTATGAAAATATAAAAAAAGACCCACCTAAAATGGTGGGCATTTGAAACAATCAATGGCTATCCAATCATTCGTCCGGGAATACGTGTAGGGGGATAGCAGCATTATTGAATGTCGATTTTGCGGGTATTGTCAACCGATTGGTCTTGTTTGCCTATGGTGACGTTGAGCAATCCATTGTCCATCTTTGCACTGACACTATCAGGTTTAGCATGGGCTAAATACAAGGTGCGTTGCATTGATTCATAATGTCTTTCTCGGTGAATATAGTTGTCGTCCTCATCGTTTTTATCATTATTGTCAGTTCGATGGACGGCAATGGTTAGTTTGCCATCATCATTCAAACTCAAGTCTATATCCTCTTTATTGACGCCTGGAAGTTCTGCCTCAACCAAATATTCATTGTCCGTTTCTTTGACGTCAACTTTAAACGGATCCGTAACAAGGTTTCGTTTGAGCGTAGGGAAATCATTAAAGAAGTCATCGATCATGTTAAATGGGTTGCTAGGGAACTTTGGATGTCTTTCGTTGAATGGAATTAATCCTGCTATAATCAACCACTCCTTTTGATTTAATTTTTATTTACCCTTTGCTTGCACACAAAATCAACGTCACTTGCTGATGAACTGGCTAGAGGTTCTTGCTTGGGAAAAGCAAACCATTCAAGAAGTCGTCAAAAATACTTGAAAAATCACCTAACAGGTTCCCACGAACAGTGGAATCTCTCCTGTTGAAAGGGAGTTTAACAACCATCGTGACCACCTCTCTTATTTAAGTTTTGCTTTTAGCTTTTTAGCAAAGCTAGGAACCAACCAATGGCTCGTTGCCCAAGTACCACAAGCCATTGAAGAAGTTATCAATCATGTTCAAAGATATCCATCTAAGCATCATTGATCAACTCCTTTGAATCGGGGTTTTAGCACTCGGTTAAGCGGAGTGCTAATTTCTATTTTTAATGTACCACATACACAGATTTTTATTCAAGGGGATTACTTAAAAAAATGACGATGACAAGACATTCGTTTTAGCAATACTGGATGCCGCATCATCACATCACAGTCTTATCCCCTATGCATGTAGCTTATGTATGAATCGTAAAATAACGACTCAAATGATGTTCGAGCGAATCGAGATAGGCATTGATATCGGTATTCTTTTTAACATCAAAGCACGAAAAGGTGTCCAATCCTTCCATACCGGCGTATTTATGGCTTAAATACAGGTGGAACAGCACATCGTCCACATTGCGTCCTTCAAAAAATTTGCTTGGGTCATTAAACGCCGTCGAAGGGGCATTCCATGTTGTTGAAAACATAT
>NZ_BAAADM010000038.1:5884-45236 GCF_039522485.1 Lentibacillus halophilus
TGTTTCCCCGAAAGTAGACGCCATGTTCGTGAGTCTCGTCAAAGTATTTTTTAAATATAGCAGGGACACTGTAATTGTAAACGGGGGTCTGATAGATAATATAATCCGCCCATTTAACTTTCTCCTGCTCCTCCTCTTTATCAAAACCGTTCTGCAGGAATGTTGTTTTAATCTCGTAATTGTCCGATAACGTCTCGACGATCTTATCAAAAAGAATTCTATTCAGATCGCCCCTGGAGTGACCGTAATATTCGTGGCCATTGATAACTAGGATATGTTGCATCGTTGTCTCCCCTTTGACTCATTTTTATTTTTATATCGTGCGTTTGTGTAAGTGCGCCTTTTTCTACATGTGTCGGTTTGAAATCGACGTCACCCCGCATGCGGAGGTTCATCGCTTGCAAATAAAACAAACCGTCTTCTGTGTCTATTGATAATTAATAACTGCTGGTGCTGGATCCAGTTTGAGGACTTGCTTCGGTGTCATCACGGGGGTGTCGTTTTCATAAAACAGCTTGAATCCCCCGTACTGCATGCCTTGTTTTCGGACCAGTTTGCCATAAGCCGCCATTTTCACGGCCGGGTCGCCGAATCCGTCGTAGTTGAGCGGGACCTCGACATGCTCCGTCGGCTTAATCTTGTCTTTATGTTTAATAATGCTGTTGCCGAACTGGTGAACAAGCACCATTTTATCCGGCAAATCATGGGTTTCGACGAGATCATTCACATACGTGACGGCTTTTTGAATCTCGGCACCATCAATCTGGCCAAGATCTTTCCCCGGAATGTCGCCATTTTCCACACTGTACTCTGTATCAATGGCCAAATGGACAAACGGTAATTTCAAATAGGGCTTCAGCTTCTTAACCTCTTCCATGACCGACGCTTGTCCCAGTTGAACGTCCAGAAGCAACAAGGCATCATTTTCTTTGGCCAATTTGACATAGCGTTGAATATCTTCCTCAGGTGTATCTGTTATGTAATCACCGCTCGGACCCGGCTTTCGCTGCGCCACCGTTGCAATCAGTTCGATCATTGGAACCGCCGGATGGGATGGATCGGCTTGCGAATAAGCTTTTGCCTTTTTCTTCAGCTCATTCATCATTTGTTCCGGAGGCATTTCACCCAGAATGCCCATGTTTTCAGAATTTGGCGTGCCATAGTAAGCTACCAATCTATGCTTTTTCAACGGGCCATTCGTTTTATCCTGTTTGCCTTGAATCAGGGTTTGCCCGAGAGGCACGGTCCGCTTTGGATCGTCGCCATGTGCTTCAGCACGCGGCATACGTTGCTTTACCTTTTTTGAATACCGTTCGTTAAAAGGCTTCGCATCATTAGGCGGTTGAATGGGCTGATAATGCGCTGTCACCCGTTTCTCTTTCAGCGCTGTCTTTCGTTCCATGGTTTTCGCATGTGATTCTGATGTTTTCTCAGATGAATCGTCGTCGTTTGTTGGGCTCGTCGTTGTTGTTTGATCGGCACATCCTGCTATCAGCGCAATCATAAGCAAGAGTACCAATCCGCTTAGAAACGGTTTCAACCTATTTTTCCCCCATATGTACTAAAAATAGTCTATCAAACAAAAAAACTGTATTCTTTCACATTGCCTTAGCAAGTGTTTTCTGAATGAATGAAGAAGTGGTCTCAAATTGGGCCTTTGTAATGCGTTAAAATGGCAGATCTTCATCCAAAACGCGGTCCCGATGATCATCCGAAAACACATGCTGCTTATGAGCCGGATGATTGTTTGGTTGGTTAGCTTTGTGCGGTTCGTTTCCAAGCACCATGCCAAATTTATTCTCATATAAATCCCTGATCCATGTTTTGACCGGTGCTTTCCATTGCTGTTGCGGGGACGGAATGTTTTTAATCAGGCTTTTCGGCGTCATGCCGAGTTCTTTGGCCATCCGTATATCCGCCTGATTGAGCCGGCACTTCTTTTTCGCTTCGGCCCAGCCTGTGTTTTTCTTGCTTTTTCCCATTAAGGCAACCTCCATTATATTCCGAATGGTTTAACAGCCACACGGTCATTGATCAGCTGGGCGATTTTTGGAATCCGTTTTTATGGATAGGACAAAAAGGAAACCAAATACCAACATGGACCCCGTCGCAAGTGATTGGGCCACAACCGAATCGTTTCGAATCAATAACACGACATCAAACATCATAAATCCTAGAATAATGATGCGGGACGTCAGTAAGCTTATGCGGTTCATCCTTCTGTTTAATGGATTGGTCTCTTTCATTTTTTCATCCGTTCAATTTGTCCCATTCGGTTTTCTTGTACATGACAAACTTTAACATGGAGTTGATAAAATCCGGATTATATTCCCGAAACAATTGCTCCTGCGCCCACGCGGTCACATCGTCGTGGTCGGGATGTGTTGTATCATAATACGTCGTCAAAAATTCATAAAAGCCGGGTAGGCCGCCTACATCCTCTGGTGGCGCGGTTTCGGCACCATCGATCAGAACGGGGTAGACATAATAATGATCGTCGCGTTCGTCCTCGAGGATTATTGAAAATGTCCATCCATCCCCATAGTCATACGTATAAGCAATGGTTCCATATTTTTCCAAATAGGAGTCGACCTTGATCCCGGACGGTTTGCGAATGACCGTGCGCAATTGTTGCAGCTGCATCCGCTGCATTTCTGCAAATTCCGAACCGGCCTCCTCCATTTTTTGCTCAATCTCTTTCCAATGTTTTTTGTAATGCAAACGCTCCTCGTACGCTTCCTCATCGTTGGTTACACGAAGGTTGTCGTCCGGCAATTCAAATGCAAATAGATGGCACTCCCGAAAATTGGTGACCGTCTGAATCACTTGATGCAGTCGGTAAAACGTCGCCCCGGCCGGCATGACAACCCTTCGCCAAATAAGCGGATCCGAGTCAGCCAACTCAATTCTAATTTGATAGGCTTTCATCATCATCCATCCTTTAACGAGCTGTTAGGCGTATTAATTTTAGTATAAGAAATTTGCAGGCAATGAGCAATGAATTCGGTTTGTGGAGTGGATTCATGAGGGGGATGGGCGAGTTTCGGGTGAGGTGTACGGGGTGGGGGGCGACCGCGCGAGTTTCCTCCCAAACTGCGCGATCTCCACCCTAAACCGCATTAGATAGTTGATCTTCGGCAGCCGCCGAAAATCGCCCACTCCCTATTGACATTTTTCATCATGAGGCGTACTATGACAACTGTCGTTAAAAAAACCCCCGATGCGGGAGTAGTTCAGTTGGTAGAACACCACCTTCCCAAGGTGGGGGTCGCGGGTTCGAGTCCCGTCTTCCGCTCCAGTACGGGAAGTAGCTTAGTTTGGTAGAGCGCCACGTTCGGGACGTGGAGGTCGCAGGTTCAAATCCTGTCTTCCCGATCGCGCAGCACGTCCGCGTAGCGATTCTAATAGCTATACGGGGCCTTAGCTCAGCCGGGAGAGCGCCTGCTTTGCACGCAGGAGGTCAGCGGTTCGATCCCGCTAGGCTCCATATCTATCATTAACATTGAAAGAGCAGGAATGACTAAGCGTCGTTCCTGCTTTTTTTTAGTTTCCCTTTTATTTCAAAAACGACTACTATATGCAATTGCTTTTTGTAATTTTTTCTTAACAAACACCGTTGCACCTTTACTGTGTATGCATTCCGGAACCTATGGCGTCTTTTTGGCCACATTTCCATGCAACTCATGCCGTATCATTTTCTGTTCCCCCACCATGTTTCTTAATTTTTTTGTTCAAATTGAATAATCGGAAAAGTTGTTCTCACCCGATTATGCCAACCTTGGCTGGCGATCGCATCCAATGCAGGTGCCAACATTCTCTGTGATATGCCGAAAACTTGTATCATTTTATAGTTTTCATTTCGCCTGATATTGGGTATAATAAAATTAGAAGATCCATAAAATAAAAGAGACCGCTAGTGTAGATACACTAACGGTCATGTACAACAGCCCTTCAAGGGGGCGGCTCACATTACAGGTGTTTTAAAAAATAACTACCCATTATGCTTACCAGGCCTATGGGTGGTTATTTTTTCTGGTTTGACAGTATGGCTACGATTAATGTTCCAAAGGAAATCATCAAAAATAGTGTTTCAAATACTGTCATCGGCATCACCCCCTTTCCTAAAAACGTGCAAAGGGGCATGAGCCACCACCCATGAAAGCCTTATTGTACAAGCTCTATTGTAACAAAAATCAATCTTTTCTGACAGAACATACTTTCCTGTTTGAGAGGAAAATAACCTCTTTTTTTATTCATAGTGGCCACAGCATAAATCGAATTTGCCTCGCTCCCGATCGATTCTCCTCCCCCCCTTCCAATCAAAAAAAAGCAGGTGCGACCAAGCGTCGTTCCTGCTCTTTTAATATGATGATGGTTACCTCAAATATCGATTGAACTCATTTAATAGCTCATCTAATGTTCGGGATAAGGCGAGCATGTCAGGAGATGTCGGATCATTTTTGTATGCTCGATACATTTGTTCACGTGTGGTTTCTATATCCTGCAATAGCTTTTCGATATAACGCATTTGAATGGCCTCATTCCATAACGTTTTCCCCGGGTTTATACCACCCATTGCCAGTATCCAAACACACTTAAGAAGATAACGACCAGCCACATGAGCATTGATACGGACCCGACACGCAGCAGATCCCGGTCGGTATAATGGCCGTACGAGTAAGTGATTAAATGAACGGGGGACTGAGTGACGAGCAAAAAGCCCGGCACACACGCAAGATAGACACCCATACCAATGATCAGCGGCGATAGCCCGTCAATCTGTTCGCCAGCAGTAATCGCGAGCGGCAGCATGATCGTCATGAAGCCAAGAACATTGACAAACACAACCCGGAGAATGGCTATGACGCCAATCAAGCCGATGACAATGACATAAGCCGGCCAGTCATTGCCGCGCGCGACCATGAATCCGGAAACCGTATCCAACACACCGGTGTTGAGCAATAAATGGGCGAGCATTAACGTCGATGCAAAAAAAATCATCATATCCCAATTGATGCCTTTTTTCGCTTCATCCCATGACATAACACCGATATAGGGCAGAACGGTTAGCACTGCGCCAAACAGGCCAACTTGCGGAATCGAGAATCCATGCAGCGACTGACTCAACCATAGCGCCAGTGTGAAGCCGATAATACCGGCCATTTTCATTTCCTGCGTTGACCACGATCCCATCTCCTGCTTTTTCGTTTGGATCAAATCAGCGATGACAGCGCGGTCCACATGTTCAGCCGGAAAGACCTTCATAAACAACAGCCATAACCCACCGACAAACAGCCCAACCGGGAATACGAACAACAGCAACCACGTAACATACGTCATATCAGCGGAGACGTCCGACAGCATCCCAAACGCGTAGATGGTCGAGCTGGCGCCGGTAGGCACAAACGCAGCAGCAATAGAGCTGACATAAGCGGTGCCAATAAACAACGATTTGCCGATGTTGGACGTTTCCTGAATGCGTTGCAAATGCGACAACAAATCATCCAGTGTCGAGCTGATTAAACTTCCTTTGCCGATATTGGACGGGATGAATACCGTCAACACGAACATCATGACAAACGATACAGCGAGCAGCAGCCGGACGGATCCTTTGGCCAAATCGAGAATCCCCAACGAAATCCGGTTGGCGAGCCCGGTCTGGATAAAAGCATGGGACAGGATAAACGTGGCAAACAGAAGCCAGACCAGGCTTGATCCGAATTCGTCCAGCACCGCATCGTAATCGAGAAAATGAATGGACAACAGGACGATAAGCATGAGCGAACTGACCGCCAGCGGAAATACCCGTCCAATCCAAAGAATCTGGATGATAAGCAGAACGGCAAACGCCTGCACCTGTACGTTCCAGTCCCATAGCGACGTGAAAAAAACCGCATAGATAGCGCAAACAATGGTGAGCAGGGTTATTTGCTTTGACATAGGACCACCGCCTTTTAGGACGTTGGTGTGTCCGTTTTGGCTTTACGTTTCTTGATCCACGATACAATAAACGGATACGACACGGATAATACCGTCATAATGGCCAGCACGATCGTAACAGACGATGCCGTCAGCATGTTCCAAATACTGTCATGCGCGACGAGGCTTTTACGGAAATTCTGTTCCATATCCGCTCCGACAATTAATGCCAGAATGAGCGGGGCAATCGGAATATCCAGCAGTTTCATCATAAGACCGATCAAGCCGAAGATCACTAGAATATAAAAGTCGACAATGCTGTAACTGAGCGTATACGTACCGATAAATGCCAGCACGAGAATTAATGGATACAAAATTTTCGGCGGCGTATTCAAAATGCGCACTAGTAAACCAACGAGCAGGATGTTGAGCACGACAAGGAATAAATTACCGATGAACATACTATTGACCATGGTCCAGACCATATCGGGATTGTTTTCGAATAGTAACGGTCCGGGACGCAACCCGAGCATGATGACAGCACCGAGAATCACCGCTGTCGTGCCAGATCCGGGAATGCCCATCGTCAATAGCGGAATAAACGCACCAACCGAAGCGGCGTTGTTCGCGGATTCCGGCGCGGCGACCCCTTCAATCGCGCCTTTGCCAAATCGCTCCGGCTTTTTGGATAGTTGCCGCTCGGTCGTGTAACTGAGCATTGACGCGATCGAACCGCCCGCACCCGGCAGCACGCCGATCAAAAAGCCGATCGGACCATTCCGGATCATCGGCCATTTCGATTGTTTCCACTGATCCTTGGAAATGCCTTTTTTACCGACTTTGTTTTTCTTTGTACTCAATCGGTCGAGATGCAAGTAATTGTACAGCACTTCCCCGACCGCATAGACCCCAATAATAACGATCAGAAAGTCCACACCCTCGCTTAACTGCGGGATATCAAAGGTGAAACGGTACACACCGGTTTGCAAATCGACGCCAATGGTACTCAACATCAAGCCGAGCGACATGGCGATAAAGCCTTTGACCATTTTGCCGACTGACAAGGACACGATCGCTGATAATGTAAATAAAAACAGCAAAAAGTATTCCGCCGGTCCAAACTTCAAGGCAAACGACGCGAGCGGTTTGGCCAGCAATATAAATCCGGCGATTGCGAACAGACCGCCAATGAGCGACGCAATCGCCGATATGGTTAAGGCTTGCCCCGCTCGTCCCTGCTTCGTCATGGGATAGCCGTCAAACGTTGCCGCAATCGCGGATCCATCCCCAGGCGTGTTCAACAAAATCGAACTGCGCGACCCGCCGTACATGGCTCCGTAGTAAATCGCCGCCATTAAAATTAGCGCACTGGTTGAGTCCATTCCAAACGTAATCGGAATGAGCACCGCCACCGCGGTCGCCGGACCCAGACCAGGGAGCATGCCAACGACGGTTCCGAGGAAAGCGCCGATCACCACCCATAGCAAGTTGGCCGGCTGCAGCGATACCATTAATCCTTCCATGACATTTTGAAAATCCACACCCATTGTTTCAGCTCCCTTCTAGGGCAGACTTACGTTCAATAATTCCGCAAATGAATACCATGATAGAAATGAAAACACGACCGCAACAATAATATTTTGAAGCCAATGTTTCCGGCCGTTCACCAAAAACAGCAGCGCACCCAAAAATAGGGTCGTCGAATAGAGAAACCCGATCCGTTCAAAAAGAAAGGTATATATAAAGATGAGGACAACCGTTACACCGATTAATACTGGTGTTCGGCCAGAAACCAATTCTTTCACCTCTTCAATGATCTCGCCGCGCTTTTTCCATTCCTGCACAAGATAAATGATGCTTATGATTAACAAAAAGAAACCGATCATGGCAGGAAAATACATTGGCGCATTCGGATTTCCTACTTTGGCTTGATCCATATTAAAGGTCAGAATCAAATAGCCAATGCTTAATACTATTAAAAACACTGGCATAATCAATCGGAACATGCTCTCAACCTCCCATTTCCTTAGCCAAGAGAATGAATCCACTGGCTGCGTTTGCCCCAGTGGATTCATGTCGAGGCTTTATTCGTCTGTCAAGCCGGCATCATTCAACAGTGTTTCATACTTTTCCGTTTCTTTCTTGAGGAACTTTTTCGTTTCTTCGCTGTCTTTATAATAGGCTTCCCATTCATTATTTTTCAGGACGTCTTTCCAGGCGTCAGTTTCTACGAGTTTGCTAATCTTTTTATTCCAGTAGTCAACCGCTTCCTGGGACATGTCCGGTGGTCCCATAACGCCGCGCCAGTGCGGAAAGACCATGTCCACGCCTTGCTCTTTCCACGTCTTCACATTATCCAGACCGTCCAATCGCTCATCTGAGGAAACGGCTACCATATTAATCTTTCCGGCCTTATGCTGTTCCTTCGCCTCGGATACCGACATGGTCGCAGCATCCACATGGCCACCGAGAAGGGCCGTTACCACATTGCCACCGCTTTCATAAACTTGGAAATCAATTTTCGTTACATCAACGCCGAATTCTTTCGCTGCTTGGATAAAGGAGAGATGGTCGTCATTGCCAAGACTTGGTGCAACACCAATCTTCAGTGACTTCGGATCGTCTTTCAGTTTCTGCATAACCTGTTTTCCGGATGTCATATCCGAGTCCGGTGCTACGGATAGTGCGACCCACTCAGTCGTCAGTGTCGCCAGTGGTGTGAAATCCTTGTACGTCAATTCGCTTTGACCCAATACGTTATTCGTAATGACGAGACTTGAGTTGATGGCAAATGTATGGCCGTCCTTGCCTTTGATGTATTGCCAACCAACTTCACCGCCACCACCAGGCTTGTTGACCACGTTCATATTTTGATCGACAATGCCTTCATCGGACAAAATCTTTTGCATGGCGCGGGCCGTTCCATCCCAGCCACCGCCAGGCGATGCCGGAGCAACGATTTCAATGTTTTTCGTTGGAAAATCGGAACCGCCCGATGCGTCGCCTTTCTTGTCGTCCTTTTCTCCGTTCGATGATGACGAACAGCCCGCAACAGCTAGGACTGTCAGCAACAATAAAACCCCTATGAATTTACGCATAAAACCAACCTCTCTTTAAAGTGTTATCTGTATAATAAATGTAAAATTCCTTCTTGTAATCGTTTTCAAAATTAATGACAAAAGAAACATTATGGCTTTTTTGTTCATTTTGTTCACGGGGATTGGTTCGGCACATACTTTCGTTCCGGCCGACCGACGATGCCATAGTCCTGTTCGACGAAAACGGCGTTGATGGACACTAAGTACTCGAGATAGCGCCGGGCTGTAGTCCGCGACGAGCCGATCTTCTCCCCCATTTCTTCTGCCGTTATTGGGGCGGGATGACGGGTAATATACGTTTGAATTTTCTTTAGCGTGACCGAATCAATACCTTTGGGAAGGTTGGTGATATCCGCCTCTGTATCTGTCGGATTGGCTGATTTAGCCGACTTGGATGACTCGGCTGACGGCGTGAACAATTCATCGAGCATATTCTGATCAATGGTGTCTTGTTGCTGCAATAGCGACTGTCGCGCTTTATACTGTTCGATAACGTCCGTGAAATGTTCCAGGGAAATAGGTTTGATTAAATAATTGACCACCCCTTTGCGCAAACCTTTCTCCAGCAGATGTTTTTCGTTGGCTGCGGTGATGATAATGATATCCAGATACGGCTGCACGTCGCGGGCGTCTCTGATCAAATCGATCCCCATCTTATCGGGGAGATAGATATCCAACAGAAGCAAATCCACGGCCTGCTCACTCAGCAATTGCAACGTTTCTTTGCCGTTCATGGCTTGTCCCACCACGGTGACGCCGTCTATTTTTTCCAAAAACCCTTCGTGAATATTGGCGATGCGAAAATCATCCTCCGCAATAGCGACGTTAATCATCTGATCTCCCTCCTCTACGTTCTTTTGGAATGTAAACGGTTATTGTCATCCCGTGTTCATTCGAATCCATCTCAATACTGCCGTGCAACGCATCAACAGCCTGTTTCACGTTGTATAATCCGTATCCGCGGTGGGCGTCATCGTCTTCTGCCTTCGTGGAATAACTCCGCGTGAACACGTCCGGAATCGCATCGTCCTTAATGCCGCTTCCATTATCGCTCACTTCAAAAATAATATCATGACCGATATCCAGAGCCGAAAACATCACGTATCGATTGGTTTGTTTCAGTACTTCGTCAAACGCATTATCAATCAAGTTACCAATGATCGTAATAATATCCGATGACTTAATATGCTCCGGCAAACGGTCCAGCTGACTGCCTTCATCCACTTGAAAGTCGATTTTCTTTTCTGAGGCTTTGTTCATTTTGCCGAGCAGCACCGCTTGCACTTTCGCGTCCTGTATCTGATCAAAAATCAATTTATTTGTTTGCTGATCATCGCTTACCTCGTCGCGTATCATCTCCAGCGCCTCGTCGTACTTTTCCAGCTGAATCAGACCGGAAATAACGTACAATTTATTGGAAAACTCATGCGTCTGGGCACGCAAATCATCCGAATAGCGTTTGACCTCTGACAGTGTGTCCAGCATTTCGGTTACATCCGTTTTATCCCGAAACGTCATAACCGTCCCCATATAGGCGCCTTCTTTCCTGATCGGAGCCAGATTGACAATAATCGTTCGCTCATTAATGTGCATTTCTTTATTGACAATCGGTGCCTGATCGGTAAGACGGTCGGGATGGACGTGTGTGAGAACTTGATCAATCGTTTGATTAACATTGCGTTCGTTGAGTCGTAGCAGGTGTTTAGCCGTTTCATTAATGAGGGTGATTTTTCCGTCCTTGTCTGTGGCAATCACACCTTCATTAATCGATGATAAAATAGCCGCACGGTCTCTGTATAGCGTCGAAATTTCGCGTGGTTCCAGCCCTAACGTGTCCTTCCTGATATGTCTGGCGAGCAAAAAGCTAGCGATAAAACCGATTAAAACAGCCAAGAGTGACAAATAGATGTTCCGCTTGAGACGATCGAACACCACATTATTAATATTCTTTTTCAAATACCCCACCGTCACCACACCGAGCACATCACCTGCCTCGGTCATGATCGGCGCTTTCCCCGTGACAGCCGGGCCCAGAAGCTCATCTGAATCGATATTATAATAACCACCAAACACCGCCGCCTTATATCCGTCGTTAAAAGGGAGGTGGTTGCCCACTTCGGCCTCGTCCGGATGCGATAAAATCACGCCTTTGCGGTTCTGAATCACAATAAAATCCGCCTGATGCCGAACATCAAGCTGCTGTGTCAACGCCTCAAGCCGCTCTGAGTTGTGATTGTGGACCGCCTCGTTCACCGCTGGCACAAACGAAACCGTCTTAGCGGTTTGCAAACTTAATCGATTTTTATTCGCATAAAGCTGGTTGATTTCGGTATACGTGACGACGCTCAGCAATAGAACGATAATCATCAGGACAATACCGATAACAATCCCCGCTATTTTCGTCTGAATCGTGACATTTAACAAACGCTGTTTCACCAGTGGTCACCTGCTTTACATGAATGAATGCTCAAGATAAGTATAGAAGATTTTCGAACAACGGGCAAAAGGGAGGGGTTGGATGGTTCGCGTCGCTTGGGGGAAGGCGGTCGATCGATTTTGGGGCGCTCTCGATCGAATTTGGGTGGCTCTCGATCGATTCTTCCTCGCTTTCGATCGATTCTTCCTCGCTCCCGATCGATTTTTCCTCGCTCCCGATCGATTCTTCCTCGCTCCCGATCGATTTTTCCTCGCTCCCGATCGATTCTTCCTCGCTTTCGATCGATCTTTCCTCGCTTTCGATCGATTTTCCCTCGCTCTCGATCGATCTCCTCTCGCTCTCGATCGATTCTCCCGCGCTCCCGATCGATTTCGCCCCACTCCCGATCGATTTTCTCTCGCTCTCGATCGATTCTACCTCGCTTTTGGAATTAGTATAGAAAGTGGACATATCAATTGAGCCGTGTTTTAATAAACACAAGCTAGAAAGGACGTGTTCACTTTGACCGAAGCATATAATCATTATAGTGTTGAATTCAGCGAATATGTAACAAAGATGGTTGTACTCGATGGGCACAAAATGACCGACATAAGTCAGAAACTGGATATTCCTTATGGTACTCTGAAGAGGTGGGTACAAAGCTATCGGAGAAAACAAAGGGAAGCAGAGAAAGAAAATCAGAACCAGCTTTTGACCGCAACGGAATACAAGGAACTGTATGAGCAGGAACGTCAGGGCAGGATTGACATGGAAGAGGAGAATGAGATCCTAAAAAAGGCCATGCACATCTTCACGCAGGAAAAGGAATGAAATTTGCTTTTATCCATGATCATCGCATGGAGCACACCGTATTGAAGATGTGCGAAACCCTTGGTGTGTCCCCGTCTGGTTACTATGATTATGTCAAACGTCTGGAACGGGAGGAAACGGATCGGGAAGCGTTTAACCGTTATTTGGACGAACGAATTCTATTTCACTATCATGATAATCACGGTTTTTATGGCAGCCCGCGCATTTACAGGATACTTCGTGACAGGGACTGTGTGATAGTTTCTGAGAAGAAGGTAACAAACCGGATGAGAGAATTGAATCTTTACGCTGCTCCGCCGAAAAAGTTTGTGAGCACGACTGATTCCGAACACACAAGGCCGATATTTTCCAATCAATTGGACCGGGAGTTTGAGCCGGAAGCACCAAACCAGGCGTGGGCAACCGATATTACCTACATTCACACAGGAGAGGGATTCCTGTACTTAAACCCGGTCATGGACCTTTATGCACGACGGATCATTAGTTATCGGGTGGATGATCATATGGAACATAAACTTAGTTTGAATGCTTTAAATGAAGCCGTTGCGCTGCGTCAACCGGAAGAAGGCTGGATTCATCACTCCGACAGGGGGGCGCAATATTGTGCCAACGCCTATTTGAATACGCTGGAGGAAGCTGGTGCGACTATAAGTATGAGCCGGAAAGCAATGCCCTATGACAACGCCTGTGCGGAAAGTTTCTTTGCTTCCCTGAAGAAGGAATTCCTGCATAAACATACGTTTCCCACAAAAGCTGAAGCCGTCTTAGCTATTGAGTTTTATATCAAATTTTATAATAATAAACGCATACATTCATCGAACGGCTATTTGAGCCCGGTAGAAAAAGAAATGGCCTATGAAACGGACCACCAGGAAGAGAGCGAAAAAGGGCAAAAATCCTCTGCGTAAGGGAACGTATCGCTTTTTGATTCGTTCCCTTACGCAGAGGCCTCCAAGCGACTCAAAATCAGAGTCGCGCGGAAGCAAAATATGGCTTAATTCGCGGTTCATTTCTGTCCGCTCTATTGACAGAAGTCCACTTTCGATCGATTTTCTCTCGCTCCCGATCGATTCTTCCTCGCTCCCGATCGATTTTCTCTCGCTCTCGATCGATTTTTCCTCGTTCCCGATCGATCTCCTCTCGCTCTCGATCGATTTTCTCTCGCTCCCGATCGATTTTCTCTCGCTCTCGATCGATTTTCTCTCGTTCCCGATCGATCTCCTCTCGCTCTCGATCGATTTCCTCTCGCTCCCGATCGATTCTCCCGCGCTCCCGATCGATTCTTCCTCGCTCTCGATCGATAAAAATTATCTCCTCCTCCACGATCGATTCTTTGGATAATAAATCAGGGGGCTATTTTTTAAAATGCGCGATGCGGCATGACGTGATTTCAATCCTAAAAACCACATGCATTCGGTATTGGTTATCGTACGCTTGACCAACAGCAAATAATCATTGAGCGCAGTCAAATGGGCGTCCTTGGAATAGCACTTACATTTCCTGCAACACCAGCCGCTATGGACGCGCTGCATTCCCCGCCATCCACATTCGGGACAGATGACACCCGGCAATATGTCCGTTGGCCGCATGTTGTACCTTTTGAACAAATTCATATCAAATTCCCCGCATTCGCCTAAAATCGTCCGGCCCACCTGATAGTCTGAAAGCGTTGTCGCCCCTTTTTGGCCAAATTGCCAGTCTGCGTTCATAATTCGCTGGGGAATCTCAGCGGCGTGAGCAACATAATTCCCAACTTCTTCCTGGTTCCCTTCCGCCTGTATAACCGTTGACGGATCGGCGATGGCAACAAAGCAGTTTATGGGAATATGTCCCAAATGTCGTTGGTTAAGCCAATTTTGTAGATGGAATGTTTGATTTTTGATCTGTGTGACGGGGTATTCAAAGCCTGATTCAATTTGGCCGTCGGATCGAGTGAGCTGCTTAAGGGTCGTGTTAAACGTAATCGTGCCTTTATAATGTTTGGTATCAACAACGGCGATGGAATAGTTAGCAATCACAATCGAGTCAATTTGGAAATTTTTGCTATTTTCATGGAGATAAATATCTTGAAGGATGGTGTACATTGGGGCGAGGTTATCGAGAAAATAGTCGACCTTTATTTCGCCGGAGTATCCTTGCTGCTGCATCTTGGCATCCTCTTTCATCTTAGGGAGACCTGGAAACTGTGGTGATAGTCGCGGAATGGCCGCATCAAGCTTTTTTAGCGGCAGAGGTTTGGTGCGTTGTTTAAGTATCATCGCTTTGCTCCTTTATGTTGTTTTGAGAGGTTACTATTAATATAGCATATTGGCGAATGGATGGATATCAATTTTAATAGAAAACATGTTGAGTTAAGGGGACACTGGCGCTGAGCGAAATAAGCGTATTATAGCGCGAGTTTCGCTGTGAATTGCGCGACCTCACCCAGAACGGCGCGAGTTCCGGGCGGAGCTGCGCGACCCTATTCGATTATTGCGCGACTTGGGCCAGAGCTGCGCGACCTTGGGGGCGAACTGCGCGACACTGGCCGGAGCTGCGCGACCTTGGGGACAAACTGCGCGACACTGGGCCGGAACTGCGCAAGTTTCGTCGCAAACTGCGCGACTTTACCCCGAATTGCGCGACCTTCACCCGGAACTGCACAACTTCCTATTCAAACTGCACGCCCTCACCCCATGATCGCGCGACTTTGGCTTCGAGGCCCACCGAACGTCGCGAGTGTCTCGCTGGATCACGCGACCTCACCCCATTCATGCGCGACGGCACCACGACCATCAAAAAAGGGACTGGGACAAAACGAAACAAATTATTTCTAAACACGAACGATATATTTAAGACGTGGGCACCGCTCCGGAAAAACACTACACTTTCCGCGGGCGCTGCTGAGCCTCCTCGTGCTTATCGCACTGCGGGGTCTCACCTAGGCTTTTCTTCCCGCAGGAGTTTCCGTGTTTTTCCTACGCTAAACTAAAATCCGAACTATGATTCAGGTTATTTATGAATCATAGTTCGGATTTTTCTTTGACTAAACGTTTTTGTCCCAGCCCCTTTTGTGTCAGTATAATTTTCCGGTGGTGTTTTTGCTGATGCCTCGTTTGATCTGTTCGGCCTGGTCGTAGTTTTTGATTGTGAGGCCGGTGCAGACGAGGTCGATGATGAATAATTGGGACACTTTGGCGACGAGCGATCCGCTATCCAATGGGCTTTCTTTGGCCGATGACAAGAGCACATGATCGGCATATTGGGTCAGTGGTGATTTGATATAATTGGTAATCGCGATGACGGTTGCGCCGCGCGACTTGGCAATGTCAACACTATCAATAATGTCTTTCGTGCTGCCGGTGAGGCTGATGGCGATTACAAGGGTGTGCTCGTCCATGGATGAGGCGCGCATGACTTGAAAGTGCGGATCGATCACAGCATGAACATGTTTCCCGATACGCATGAGCCGATTTTGCATATCCGATGCGGCTATACCAGAGGATCCGACGGCAAACAGCACGACGTCATCCGACTGGTCGATCAAATCAATACAATGATTGAGGGATGCCATATCGATGATGTCGTGGGAGTTTTCGATCGCCTGGACCATGTTTTTTTTAATCTTTTCCGTATAGGCTTCATCATCACTTGGTTCATCGGGGTCACCCATTTCCTGCGCGGTTTGAAATTTGAAATCCTGGAAACCCTTGAACCCTAGCTTGCGGAAAAAACGCAGCACAGTTGCTTCGGCGACACCGCTCGCCTCGGACAGCTCCGTTAAAGAATGGTACAGCACTTGCTCCCGATGGGACTCGATGTAATCATGAATTTTTTTCTCCGATTTGGTGAAATAATGTTTGTGCTGTTCCATCACAATCGACGGTTTCATTCCGTTAAATGGGTGTTGCATCACATAATCACATCCCTACGTAAGTCAGTGTGACGGATGCGCGTCACTGCAAAACCAAACACTCCATCCCTACGTCATTGATTCTCGTTTAAAAAATGCTTCGCTGCGCCTAATAGATTCGCCTGGTTGTAAAAGTGGGCCATGGTCACATCAAGGTGACGGGCATAATTCGGCATGACTTTATCCATTAACGCGGACCGAATCGGCTCGAGCAGGAAATCACCCTGCGCGGATATGCCGCCGCCAATGACAATCAGTTCCGGATCCAGCGTGTGCACGAGCGACATAAGGCCGGTTGTGACGTCATCAACCCAGCGGCGAAACAACGTCCAGCCCGTCGCGTCATCTGCGCGCAACCGATCAAAAAAGTCGATAAGGTTCATCGTTTCCCCGTACGTCTCAGCGATCATGTTGCTCAGCGCGGAACTCGATGCATAACGTTCCCAACAGCCGGCACTGCCGCATGGGCAGCTTTTGCCATTCGGATACAGGTTCATATGGCCGATCTCTCCGGCGGAAAAATGAGCCCCCGTATATAGCTCGCCATTAACAAACAAGGCCCCGCCGATTCCGGTGCCCACCGTGACACAAAGGAAGTGCTTGGACTGTTGAGCGGCTCCCATCCAGTATTCGCCGAGAGCCGTGCAGTTGACGTCATTTTCGACGGTCACCGGGAGACCCGTGGCATCCTGAACGACGTCTTTAATCCGAGTGCCGGTATAGCCCGGGATGGTGTCTGTCGCATGGACCACCGTTCCTTCCTTGTTGTCAATCTGTCCGGCGGTACTGATCGAAATGCCATCCATCGGCCACGCATCCTGCAGGTCCTGGCCTGTCCGGATCACGTTGCGAACAATGGTCTCGCCGCCTAAGTGAGCATACGTCGGAAATGAGCGCTCCATCATGATGGTTCCTTTTTCGTCAACTAGGCCATATTTTATGGACGTCCCACCAATATCAAACACTGCTATAACCATACCGTTCCCCTCTTCCTCTTATCAACGAAGGGGCTAGGACATAACTAACTTTCTACACTAAATACGACCAATTTCCGAACAGTTTAGTTTAATGTCGGGATACGTTTTAATGATCGCTGCGGAAAAATACTCCGCTTTCCGGGGGCGGCTGATGAGCCTCCTCGTGCTAAAGCACTCCGGGGTCTCATCTAGGGCCTTTGCTCCCCCAGGAGTCTACGCATTTTTCCTCCGCTAGTTGAGACGAAAGCCCGTTATATAATAGACAGAAAGATCCGAGCTGATTCGAAATCAATATGTTTGTCCCAGCCTCTTATTCTTATGAACCTACCACATTAGGCAAAAACAACACGATTTGCGGTATCAATGTAATGATGATCAACGTTATAATCAATGGAATCCAGAATGGCAGAACCCCTCGTGTGATCACGTGTATCGGGATATTTCCGGCTTTGGAAACGACAAAGAGGGCCATGCCCATCGGTGGTGTGAGAATACCAATCATTAAGTTTAAAATAACGATAATGCCAAAATGAACCGGGTCCACGCCTGCTTCCATAACGACTGGAACAAGTATGGGTACCACGAGAACCAATAAAGCCAATGCATCAATAAATGTGCCGAGAAAGATCAGCAACACATTAATTAACAACAGCAGGATAATAGGACTCTCCGTGACGGAAAGGAAAAAGTTTGCAATGGTAATCGGCACCTGTTCATGGGCGATCATTTGTCCAAAGAATTCCACTGCCATGACCATTAATACCGCCACACCCGTCAGTTTTAACGAGGACACAATATTGTCCCAGAATTTTTTAATCGTTAGTTCGCGATAAATAAAGAATCCTAAGATCATTGCATAAACCGTAGCAACGACAGCCGCTTCCGTTGGGGTAAACAACCCGGTAAAAATGCCGCCAATAATGATAATCGGCGTTAAAAGTGCAAGGAACGACTTTTTAAAATGATACCACCGCTGCCAATTGGTTGATTTCTCCTCTTTTGGAAAGCCGCGTTTTTTGGCAAAAATATAGGCCGTAACCATTAACGCAATGGCCATGACCAGCCCCGGCACAGCACCTGCCAAAAAGAGTTTCGCAATTGACTGGTCGGCCGTTACCCCGTATATAATCAACGGAATGCTGGGGGGAATGATCGGCCCGATAATCGCAGAGGCGGCCGTCAATCCACCCGCATAATCATCGTCGTATTTCCCGTCACGCATGGACTTGATTTCCAGCTGCCCCAATCCACCGGCGTCAGCCAAAGCCGATCCGGACATACCGGAGAACATTAAACTGGCCAATATATTGACATGTCCCAGTCCGCCAGTGAAATGCCCGACAATGGATCTGGCAAATTTAAAAATGCGGTCGGTAATACCGGATGAGTTCATAAGATTCCCGGTTAAAATGAAAAAAGGGACAGCCAATAAGGAAAACACATCAAGACTGTCGACCAATTTCGCCCCGGTGAAATAGACCAGACTCCAATCTTGGGTGATGAAATAAACGAATGTTGCCACCAGCAACGTGAAACCGACTGGCATGCCGAGGAATAGCAATAAGATCCACAGCACGAGTACCAAAAACACATCCATTTATTTCACCCCCTTTGCAGACCGGATGGCCTTCACATTCCGTTCAATCAATCGGTACAGCATAAGGACACCTAATACAGGCAACGCCATGTACATATAAACGTATGAAATATTAAGTGATACGATTTCGACCGGCAGCTTCCGTAGCCCCATTTGATAACCGATATAAATCAATAGTAGTAGCACCGTTGCCATCATGAGTTGGAATAAATAGTAAATAATTGTTCGTAAAGCCGCCGGTAATTTGTTAAAGAAAAAGTCGATTCGGACATGTCCTTCGTCCTTAATTTCCGACGATATGGCGAGATAGGCAATGTATACAAATAAAAATCGTGCCAGTTGCTCGGACCATGTAATCGGGCTATCGAGAACCTGTCTGGAGAATATTTGAATGACCAGAACAACCAGCATTACGATAAATAAAGACCCGCCAATAATCTCCTCCAAATGTTTGAAAACGTTTCGCATCGTCATTCACCTAAATATATACTAGAGTTATCGTGCATCCTCGATTTGCTGCATGTATTTTTCTGCGTCCCCTTCAATATCTTTCATATATTCCGGATACGCGTCGGATACAGCTTCACGGAATGGTTCCAAATCAGGCTTTGTTACCGTCATGCCCTCTTCTTTAAACTTGGAAATCAATTCTTCTTCTTCTTTCTTAAACATGTTTGTATGCTTTTTCACCGCTTTATCGATACCTTCTTGAAGAATCGTTTGCAAGTCATCGGGAAGGGATTCATACATCTTAGCCGATACGACATAGCTATTGTCGTTCACCACGTGATTCGTCATAGCCAAGTAATCCTGGACTTCATAAAATTTCTGTGCATCGATGGTTGAAAGTGGGTTTTCCTCGCCATCAACGGCGTTTGTTTCAAGTGCTGTATATACTTCGGAAAAGGCCATTGGTGTCGGGGACGCTCCTGTATACTCAGCGTAATCGAGCAACGTATCCGCTTCCGGAACACGCAATTTCAGCCCTTCCATGTCATCGAGGGATTTAATCGGACGATTCGATGTTGTTTGCCGGGTCCCATTATAGGCAACTCCCATGACCTTCCAGTTATATTCGTTTTCCAATTCTTTATGAAGGTTCTTGCCGTATTCGGTTTCCTGGATAACGCGTTTCAAATGGTCAAAGTCATCAACAATATATGGCAGTCCAAGCAATTCCGCACGCGGAACCCAAATGCCGAATCGGCCTGTCTCTGCAAGGGTTATGTCCAGTTTGTTACTCTGCACCTGTTCAAGCATGGCCCGGTCATCACCAAGTTGTGCATCCGGGTACAGATCGATGGTTAAACGGCCATCGCTTTCGTTTTTAACATACTCAGCCAGAACTTCAGCTGCTTTATACTCATTTTGTGCTGTGCTTGGCTGCATGCCGAACTTCAATTCATAACTTTCCTTGTCACCGCCACCGTTTCCATTGCCATCGCCATTTCCTTCGTTGCCAGCGGAATCGTTTCCACTGCAAGCGGTCAGTCCCAGGATGAGCACCAGCAACAGACCCAAATAAACTTTCTTCATCCTTGACCCCTCCTCCTAATGATAATGATGTTGAGACAACTAAAACGCCGCAAAGGATTATGTCCTGTTTAAGGGCTGAAGCGTTTTCATTGTGTGCATGAAATATACCATTTTGAATGTTTATTGTCAATTACCTATTTATTTATGAATGATAACTATCATTTTTGAAAATTCTATTGACTGAGATGCCTCGTGACAATGCCCATTCCGTGGAGGATAAAGAGGCTCCCCCACGGAATGACGTGTTACGTAATAAACGTGTTGGCAATGCGTTCGGCTTCTTTGGCGCCGTCAGCGGTGAGTGGCTTCATCGGCTTGCGCAGTGTACCGGCGTCAACGCCCTGCACCTTCAGTATTTCTTTGATGGTTGGATAAAGCCCGTTACTCAGCACATCCGTTATCAAATCATTGGTCACCTTTTGCACGTCTCTGGCTTCGTTCAGTTGTCCGTTCTGGGCAAGTTCGAAAATTTGCCGCGCGCGTTTGCCGTTGATATTGAACGTGCTTCCGATCGCTCCATCGATATTCAGGACACTGGCTGGCAGGAGCATTTCATCAAACCCGGAATAGATCAACTTATCCGGAAATTGATGCCTGATCCGTTCAAGCAGGAAGAAGTCCGGTGCTGTGAATTTCACACCAATAATTCGGTCGTGGGCAAACAGCTCGCCAAACTGCTCGAGATTCATATTGACGCCCGTCAATGCCGGAATGGAGTAAATAATCAAGTCATTGTCGACACTGTCTAAAATGGTGAAATAATAATCTTTTATTTCGTCAAAATCAAACTTATAATAAAACGGAGTCACCGCCGAAATGGCGTTGTACCCCAAGTCGGTCGCATATTGGGCCAGATCGGTCGCTTCGTCGATATTCAGTGAGCCGACTTGCGCAATCAGCTTAGCCTCATCCTCCACTTCGTCTTTGACCACACGGAAAATTTGCTTTTTCTGCTCGGTGGAAATGAGGAAGTTTTCCCCGGTGCTGCCATTGACGTATAACCCATCAACCTGCTGCACATCGAGATTATAGCGTACAATCTCCCGCAATCCTTGTTCATTCACACGTCCATCGTCATGAAACGAGCACATTAGCGCCGTATACAGTCCATTCATTCTATCACCTCTCTGCGATTGACGTTTTCGACAGCGTCATTAAATTGTTTCGTTATGATTTGCGGGCGGGTGATGGCACTTCCGACGACAACGGCATGAGCGCCCGCCTTTATCGCCCCTTGAGCCTTTTCCGGTGTGTCAAAATTCCCTTCTGCAATGACCGGAATCGAGAGCTGCTCGGTCAATTCCTTAACGAGCTGCATCGGTTGAACATCGCTGGAATAAGGCGTGTAACCGGCCAGCGTGGACGCCACGAGATCCACCCCGATACGCTCGGCATTGAGCCCTTCTTCAGCGGTGGAGATATCCGCCATCAGCAACTGATCCGGATAGTTAGCCTTGATGTCAGCAACGAATGACGCAACATCGTTTCCGGAAGGTCTTTTTTGGCTGGTTGCGTCAAACGCGATAATATCAACGCCTTCCTGATATAAGGCATCCACTTCCGTCATCGTTGGGGTGATGAAAACGTTATAATCGGGATGATCGTTTTTAATAATTCCAATAATGGGCAGATCAACTTCGTGTTTAATCGCTTGAATGTCCTTAATCGTGTTGGCGCGAATACCGGCTGCTCCGCCCTGTTTGGCAGCCAGAGCCATTTTTGACATTATGTAGGCGTCATGCAACGGCTCATCCTCCAGCGCCTGGCAGGATACAATTAATTTTCCCTTCATGTTGTCCAATATACGCATACGCATCCCCTTACTCATTCCGTCGTGTTATCGCTTACGTTCACTATATCGCAATGATGGGTAGTTGTCAAACGAATGATCATTTTTGACAGTAAACCGTCATTATTGGGTGGCTCTGGTGGGTTGGTGAGTTGTTGGAAGGCGGATGGTCGGCAGCCGCCGACCATCATCGTTTAGATACGAGCGAACGGCGCAGCGTGCTGCTTCGTCGCGCGAGTTTGGCGTACCGTCGCGCGATTTTCGCTCTGAGTTGCGCGACCTCACCCTATTACTGCGCGACCTCAGTCGATTATTGCGCGACTCACACACTGAACCGCGCGATCCTCTCGATTATTGCGCGAATTCCTCTCCGATCTGCGCGACCTTCTTCATTATTGCGCGACTTTTTCCGAAATGACCAACCTATCCTATATAGTGTTGCACAATAAAACGGTTTATATAAAAGAGTGGGTTTATAAGAGGAACGATGGTCGGCAGCGGCGGACCATCAGCGCCCCTGCTGACTTCAAAAACCCCCCTCAACCATCACCGTCATGACGGTACAATGCTTTCGTGTAAAACATGGCTAATTGGTCAACGATAGGGTCGAGTTCAAACGATTCTGACTCTACAAATTGCCACATGTACATTTCATTCATATAATACCAACTTTTGGCGGTTATAATGGGGTCAAAGCTCGCATCGGCCAGATTTTTGTCCTGGGAATAGGTTATATCAGCCGTAATCCCTTGTATGAATTCATGCCGGATGTTTTCCCATTCCTCCCCAATCTGCTCGCTTGATCCGATGGCATTCTTCACGACGCGCAGCATTGGGCGTTGGTTTATCGCGAGATTCATGTAATCCCTTACTTGCTTTTCAATGAGCGAATGAGCTTCTTCCGCTGTCTCCGGCCGGAATTCCTGCTTAGCCACGTCGAAAAATTGTTCCATGAGCTCCCCCATAATGGTAACGAAAATATCATGTTTGTTTTTAAAATAGACATAAGCTGTTCCATATCCGACCCCGGCATCTTTAATAATTTGCGAAACCGTTGTCTTGTCAAACCCATTGTGCAAAAAAACACGATGAGCCGATTGAATGAGTTTTCGTTTGGTTTCCATTGCTTGTTTATCCCGACTGGTCAGTTGTTTTTTCATGATACTGGTCCTCCAAAATTTAATTGACACGATATCATTGACATTATATCACCCAAAAATTATACTTTAACCATACAATGAAAAATATAATCAATTCAAGCAATCTTATCAACATACAGGAAGGTGACAGACATGACAGAGACGTATACAAGGGCCCATGCGCGGGATATGGACGCTCATGATGATTTACGAATGTACCGTGATGAATTTTATCTTAACCATGAAAGCGTCTACATGGACGGGAATTCATTGGGGCTCATGTCAAAACAAGCAGAGCGGTCAACCCTTAATATACTGGAATCGTGGAAGACGCAAGGAATCAATGGCTGGACAGAAGGCAATCAGCCATGGTATTACTTATCCGAGTCGCTCGGCGAAAAAATGGCTGGGCTCGTTGGTGCTAACCATGAAGAAGTGATTGCAACGGGGTCAACCACCGTTGATTTGCATCATTTAGTGTCAACGTTTTATCAGCCAGAGGGAAAACGAACCAAGATTCTGGCTGACGCTTTAACGTTTCCGAGTGATATTTATGCGTTGAAAGCACAGCTACGGTTAAAAGGATACGATGAATCTCATTTGGTACAGGTGGAAAGCGAGGATGGTCATCTGTTAAACGAAGCCGATATTATTGATGCGATGACGGATGACATTGCGCTGATCGTGCTGCCAAGTGTTTTATACCGCAGTGGTCAAATCCTGGATATGAAACGGTTGACACAAGCCGCCCACGAACGCAACATTCCGATTGGATTTGATTTATGCCATTCCATCGGGGCCATTCCGCATGATTTGCATGATTGGAATGTTGACTTTGCCTTTTGGTGTACGTACAAACATCTTAATGGCGGACCTGGCAGTGTAGCAGGGTTGTTTTTAAATGAGAAACACTTCGGCGTCACACCGGGGCTTGCCGGATGGTTCAGCTCCGCAAAGAATAAGCAGTTTGACATGGAGCATACCTTAACGCCTGCAACGAATGCCGGGGCATTTCAAATCGGAACACCGCATCTGTTAAGTGCGGCACCATTAATCGGGGCGCTTGACTTGTTCAATGACGCTGGCATAGATCGGGTGCGCCGGAAATCGCTCGAACTAACGGACTATATGATGTCTCTAATCGATCATGAACTCGATGGCTATGGCATGGTGATTTGCAACCCGAGAAATCATGACCAGCGCGGTGGGCATGTGTATGTGGAACATCCCGAAGCAGCGCGTATTTGCAAAGCATTAAAAATGAAAAACGTCATTCCGGATTTCAGAACGCCGAGCGGTATTCGCCTGGCACCGGTCGCTTTATACAATTCCTTTGAAGATGTGTATGATTGTGTACACACACTGAAGATGATCATGGACGATGCGTTATATGAACAATTTGAAAATGTAAGGGATGTGGTATCCTGATGAGCTGTTGGATTGATATTTCACAACCAGTAAACAACCAACTCGCCCATTGGCCGGGCGATCAGCCATTTCATTATCATACTGCTTTAACGAAGGAGATGACTGGCTCGGTCAATATTGGACGAATAACAACGAGCGCACACGTTGGCACCCATACCGATGCCCCCTACCATTTTTTAGATGATGGTAAGAAAATACTGGACTTAGAGGTTGACCGTTATATCGGTCCCTGCAAAGTCATCGACATCGGTTCATTCGCTGCCATTAATGAAGAAGCTTTAAAAAGCAAAATCACTCAGCCTACCGAGCGACTCTTAATCCGGACGTCCCTGCCGAATAATCCCGAGCGTTTTCCGGACGATGTACCGCCCATAACGGCTGATGGCGCCGCTTACATGCGTTCCATCGGGGTTCATCTCGTCGGCGTCGATACCCCATCGGTCGACCCCGTTTCAAGCAAAGACATGATTGGGCATCATTCCCTGTTTGCGAATGATATTTACATCCTGGAAAATGTCATGCTCGATCATGTGGACGAGGGTGATTACGAGCTTATTGCATTGCCGTTGCCGCTTCAGGATGCGGATGGAAGTTTAGTGCGGGCAGTGATTAAACCAATAAATGGAGGAAATCGCGATGCAGAATCAACATGACGCGTTTAAAGATGAACGAGACATCCAGACCGATTTTAAAGAAAAAATGACGTATAGCGACTATTTGGGCTTGGATACATTGCTGAACAGTCATCACCCGTTAAGCAATCATCATGACGAAATGCTGTTTATTTCGGTCCATCATGTGAGTGAGATATGGATCAAACAAATATTACATGAAGTGAATTCCGCTATTCAGGATATTCGGGCGCATCGTTTGTCGACGTCGTTTAAAAAGTTAGCCCGGGTATCGGTCATTCAGGATCAACTGAAACAAGTGTGGGACGTCTTGGCGACCTTAACGCCGGCTGAGTACATGGAGTTCCGCGATTCATTGGGCAGCGCGTCGGGATTTCAGTCGTATCAGAATCGGATGCTGGAATTTGCTCTTGGGTACAAAACAGAGCATGTTCTGAAGATTTATGAACACGACCCTGAGCTGCGAGACACGTTACAGCAAGCTCATGACGCTCCGAGTATTTATGACGTTTCGATTCAAGCTCTGGCGAGAGAAGGACTTCCGATTGATGAAGATGTATTGAATCGTGATGTGCGTTTGACACACCAATCCAATGAGAGTGTTAAACAGGCTTGGTTGACGGTATACAGAAATGTTGATCAGTATTGGGAACTGTATGAGCTTGCTGAGGAGCTTATGGATATTGAGGATTTATTCCAGCAATGGCGGTTCCGACATATGAAAACCGTTGAGAGAATCATTGGATTTAAACAGGGAACAGGCGGATCCGGTGGTGTCGCCTATTTGAAAAAAGTGTTGGAACAGTACTTTTTCCCTGAACTGTGGGAACTGCGGACAGAATTATAGAGTAGGCGGCTGGGACAGCTTTAACGACGATCGCTTTGGAAACATACTACGCTTTCCAAAGTGATTGGTCATCTTTCATTACGGACAACCAGTATTTCTGGTTAAAAAATGAACAATTAAACGCGATACACCTTTAGAAGTTGTCCCAGCCACAAATCTACCACTCTATTTTCTAAATCTTTAAAATTAAAGCGGTGACATCGGAGAGGAGTCATTTATGAGTGAATCTAGAGAACAATGGTCGTCCAAATTAGGATTTATTCTATCTTCAGCTGGGGCCGCGATTGGTCTTGGTGCCATATGGAAATTTCCGTATGCTGCAGGTATGTACGGCGGAGGTGCTTTCTTAGTCATCTTTGTGCTTTTTACGTTATTCATTGGATTGCCCATGCTCATATCGGAGTTTATTATTGGTAGATCAGCTCAAAGGGAAGCGGTTTCTGCGTATGATCACCTCGCACCCAAGTCTCCCTGGCGAATCATTGGCCGCCTTGGGGTAGCAGGCTGTTTCTTATTGCTGTCGTTTTATAGTGTTGTCGGTGGCTGGGTTGTTTTGTATTCCGGAATGAGTCTGTCCGGGAATGTGATTTCAGATGGTGCGAATTATGGCCAGCTCTTTCAATCTATTATTGGAACGCCATGGTTGGCGCTTGGTGGTGTGGCATTATTTCTATTGATCAATGTCATCGTTCTTAGCTTTGGCATTAAGAAAGGCATTGAACGATCCAGTAAATATTTAATGCCGCTGCTATTTATTTTCTTCCTCGTATTGGTTGTTCGTTCCTTGACTTTAAATGGAGCGATGGAAGGCATTACCTTCTTTATGAATCCGAACTTTTCCAATATTAGCGGGGAAGGCATATTATACGCGTTGGGGCAATCCTTTTTTGCTTTGGCTGTCGGGTTCTCCTGTATGGTTACGTATAGTTCATATTTGCATAAGAAAGAGAGTATTCCAACGTCGGCGGCAAGCGTTGCCTCACTGAATATTGTTGTATCCGTTCTTGCCGGTCTGGCCATTTTTCCGGTCGTTTTTGCTTTTGGTCTGGAACCGAAAGCTGGTCCAAGTTTGTTGTTCGTCGTCTTGCCGAACGTTTTTAGTCAAATGGCGTTTGGTCCTCTGTTTTTAACACTATTTCTGTTGCTGTTTTTATTCACGACGCTTACGTCCTCATTCAGTTTGCTGGAAATTATTATATCGGCTCTGACAGCCAGTGGAAAGCATTCACGTAAAAAAGTGACGGTCATCGCCGGGATCGTCGTCTTTCTGGCCAGCATTCCGGCAACGTTATCCTTTGGGGTGCTGTCGGATGTGTCTATTGCTGGGAAATCCATTTTTGACGCTACTGATTTTCTCGTCAGTAACATTTTGTTGCCGCTTGGCTGTTTTCTCATTTCGATTTTCATTTCATTTCGAATGGATAAAGCTATCATTATCAAAGAATTTCAGTCAGGGAACAGCCTGGCACTTGGATGGTTCCGAGGATGGCGCTTCCTTATGCGCTGGATTGTGCCACTAACGATTGCCATCGTGTTTATAAATTCACTCGGGCTATTTTAAGATAGCTTATCCCCCATAGCAACGTAAGTGCCTGGCACCCACACAATTCTGAATCGTTCATGTGCCAGGCACCTCATGTATATTTGCGGCAATCAGGACCATTTGTATAAATGTGGCCCAAAATGCCCGCAGCGTTGATGTACGTCAATTTTTCTGAAAATATGGAAGGGATTTGGGGCTTATTTTTTATAATTCCAGAGCACTTTCCATTCGCCTTTCACATCGGTCACAAACACATTTTGCGTTAAAGAGAAATTGCCGTACTTCCCTTTAAAGACTTGTGTGACGGGCACTTGATAAACGGTATCAATGCTGTCTGTATCATTGTCAATGGCCCAGCCCTCGCGTTTCGTCGCTTCCCCAACCGAAAAGGAAAAGGTCTTCACACCAAAATGCCCCATGAATACATGCGCACGGTCCTGTATATAGTCGACTTTAGCAAATTTATCTTTCATCAATGGGTGAAACATCTCCCACGAATCCGAAAAATTCGCATTCTGTTCATACGAATAAAAGGTCGCAACCACTTCAGCTGCTTGTTTTTCGTTTGATTGATGAAAAAACAGAAACAATCCAGCACCGCCGATTAACACGACAAGGATGACAGCTATTTTACGCATCAAACCCCTCCCGCCCATCACTACTATCATCCTATTATTCAAAAAGAAAAATCAGTACTAACATAAGTGCCAGGCACCTTAACAATTCTGAATAGTTTATGTGCCTGGCACCTTATATTTTTATGTTAAAATAAGTGTTAAGCACGATATATCGAATGACACTTTGCACTTATTTATGTGGCTATGGGGACAGTTGTTGAATAATGAGTAATAGCAAGGAGTAGAATCACTTTGAACGACCATCATACAGTAACATACACACTTACAGAACAAGAGTATAAAAAAGCTAGAAAAGTATTTCGTACTCAATCGGAAAAAATATCACGAGTGGCTGTTCTTATTCTTTTTCTTGTAATGCTTTTTTTATTTTCCGTCGAGGACCAAACCGGCAAGATAATAGTTGGTATTTTAATCCTTATTATGTTGTCATATTTAATCTTTGTTTGGCTTAACAACGTCGGGTATATGAGTTATGCTTTACGATCTTCCACTGCGACGATTACCTCGAGAGGCATAAACATTAAAAATAAAGATTCCGAGTTCACAATAGAATGGAAATACATAGAAAAGATTACGAGGAATAAGGATTTCATTCATTTTTTAATACCGAAAAAGAAACCTAGAAAAGACATTATTATTCCGAAACGAGCGTTTACCGATACCTCGGAAGCAGAAGAATTTTTCAATGATGCGACGCAATGGGGACTGTCCCCAACCTCAAAATAATTCTGAATAGTTTATGTGCCTGGCACCTGGGCGCAGCTGTTTAATAAATGCTGTGCCTGAATGGAGCCAGATTGTAAAATAACATTATCATTCTTTATGAAACGGAGGGAGAGTTTGAAGAAAGCTATTTATATAGTAATGATGTTTATATTTATCTTGGTCGGATGTAGTGATGAATCAGGTTCAAAAGACCTTATAGAATATAATAAAGAAAAAGTTATTAGCTCTTTGAGTAAATTGGAGTTCAATCCGAAAATCCCACATTTACTCTCATTTGAACCAACAGAAACGAACGTAGAAGTGAAGGAATTGGGTAGATTGGAAACTAATTATCTCACAGTTACATTTGTAAACGACAATCAAGAAGAGATAACTTTCCGGGCAGGAACAACGGAAAATGCAATTGATTTTACAGAAGAAAAGGTTAACATAACGGATAACTTGGTAGGAAGGTACGGTAAAAAAGATAAAATCAAAATTCTGAAGTGGGATGAAGATAATAGTTATTACGACCTTCTAGTTGATAGCGACTCTACCTCAAAAAAAGAAATACTAAAAATAGCCAAAAGTTTTTATCGAATCAACTAATCTGCCCTTCTTGGCTATGGGGACAGACCCCGACCGCCGTAAATGGAGGTTTCATATATGAAAGGGTTTATAATATTATGTTTAGGAATTCTAACTTTACTAGCTTCTATTATTTTTTTATACATTAGTTACCAACCTAAAGTTGGGCCGATAGGTAATGGACCTAATTATACACAAATATGGATTACATTTAGTGCTATATTTTTAAGTGGACTGCTTGGAATCTTTAGAGCTGTTCAAGAATTTATGAAAAAATAACCAAGACATTGCTAATGCAAGTGCCAGGCACACAAACAATTCAGAATAGTCTATGTGCCTGGCACCTAGCCATACTGTCAAACCAGAAAAAATAACCACCCATAGGCCTGACAAGCATAATGGGTAGTTATTTTTTAAAACACCTGTAATGTGAGCCGCCCCTTGAAGGGCTGTTGTACATGACCGTTAGTGTATCTACACTAGCGGTTTCTTTTATTTTATGAGTCTTCTAATTATATTATACCCAATATCAGGCGAAATGAAAACTGTAAATTGATACAAGTTTTCGGCATACCCCAGATAATGGAAACCCGACGGGACTTAGATCCGATGAGTTCCAAAACTGCTTTGAATATTTCTCATCTATCTTTTCAACGATTACCATCAATGCTTCTTTGAGAACTATATGTATCGTCATGTTATAGGTGCGATTTTACTCAATGGCATGTATAAAATATAAAACATTTCATATTATATATGGATGAATTTCTCAGGAGGGTGTCTATGAAAAAAATTGTATTTGGCATTTCGTTATTGATACTTTTAACGATTGGCTCGGCATTGGTTTTTATACCATCAGCAGCTACTGAAGAGGAAAAAGGTAATATTTTTTCCAGTCAACATATTGATGATGCTGGAGTGAGACAGGCTGTTAAATCAGAAGAAGGGCAAGTGCTTGATCAAAGCTACTACGATAAAGAGCATGACATAAACGTAAAATTTAAGAGAGTCTTAACCGATGATAAAGAAACAAAGCTCCTGTTGACCTATCATAGTGAAGAGACAAATTTAAAGAATTATTCTATTGACCTTTGGGAAGGTGTCAGTAAGCTTCATTTAATTGTCGGTGATGAAAAGAAATCATTAGAAAATGTGGGATGGGGAAGCCGATATTACAGCAAAACAGAAAACAAAGTATATGATGCCTTATCTTTTGAATCAATAGAAGAATATGAGGGACAAAACATTCGTTTAAAGATTGAAGATTTGACTATCTGGAAAAACAAAGGAGATAGCAGTGTACAGACAACTTGGCCGTTAGAATTCAAGCTTAAACCATCTGCCACCTTCGACAGAGAAACAGTCAAAGTCAATAAAGAATTCAGTTTTAAAGGTGAAACATACACCATTAAGCAGGCTGAGTTTTCTGCCTTGGAAACAAGGGTCGTTGTTACTGGGTCCGACATTAAACTATATACGGATGAAAGTGGAATGAAATATGAAAAAAGAAGTAAGCTGGAAAAACGATTCATGAATCCTAGAAATTCAGGTGATGAATATGGATACAGAGCTAATAAGAAAAAAACCGGCGTATTTTTAAGATCAGCTGGGAAGAAGGTTGTGCCAATCTATAGTAAGGAAGAGGTACATGACCCAGATAATTATGTGATGGTTTTTGCCCCAGTAAAAGACCGTCAAAATTGTATGCTCGAAGTCGGTGAGGATATTAAAATTCCTTTAACTAAGTAGAGGGCATGGTTCCCCACCTTGATGCAAGTGCCAGTCACGCAAACAATTCTGAATAGTTTATGTGCCAGGCACCTTATACAACCGGGCTATCCTTGCGCCCGGTTGTTCCTTTATGATTAACTTGGCTGCTTCCCTGATTGGGAGAATTCATTGAATGATGAGCGATAAACGAGATGGTCCCGATTCAGTTTCGTTGGACTGTCCAGCCCCGCGATAGCGGCAAGGTCAAATAGGTCGTGTCGCAGTGTTATCAAGTAATTCGCTACCCGGTATTTCTTTTCATCGATATTCAAGGCTTTCTGCAAGTTTTCATCCGTCGTTGCGACACCGGCTGGGCATGTGTTGGTATGGCATACTTGCGCCATGATGCAGCCGGTTGAGATCATGAAGCCTCGGGCGATGTTGATCAAATCGGCCCCCAGGCAGAGCGCCATCGCTATCTTGTCCGGTGTCAGCAGCTTACCGGACGCGATGATTTTCGTCCGATCCCGCAGTCCGTATTGCTTGAGGGTGTCATCCACTAACGGAATCGCGGAAAACGACGGCAGTCCGACCGAATACGCGAGGGCATAATACGACGCACCGGTTCCGCCTTCCCCGCCGTCAACGGTGATAAAATCAGGAACGATGTCCGTTTCCGCCATAGCTTTGATAAACTGCGCCACCTGCTGTTCGTCACCGGCGACCATTTTGATGCCCACTGGCTTTTGGCCGACATCCCGTAATTGGTCCACAAACGCAAGCAGTTGCTCCGGTCCGTCAATGCCTGGAAACCGATTCGGGCTGTTAATATCTTCCCCCGGTTCGACGTTGCGTATCTCGGCGATTTCTTCGGTCACTTTATTGCCGCTCACGTGCCCGCCCCGTGTTTTCGACCCCTGGGCGAGTTTTAATTCGAAGGCTTTGATGGGCTCGGTATCGGCTTGTTTTTTAAAGGCTTCCCATGAAAAATGGCCCGCTTTATTACGCACGCCGAACAGACCGGGGCTGATTTGCATCATGAGATCGGTATTTCCTTTTAAATGGTACGGCGACACGCTTCCTTCGCCGGTATTCATCCAGGTGCCCCCGGCCATGCCGAGCCCCTGGGACAGCGCTGTTATCGCATGGTCGCCCAACGAGCCATAGCTCATAGCTGATTGGCCGATCAACCCTTTTAACCGAAATGGGTGACGCACGGTATGCTCACCCAAAACCACCTGATCATCCTCGTGAAGGTAGGATGGGTTTATATCGGTAGCCTTGCTTTTTTCTTTACGGCTGAATAGATTTTCCTCATTAATCTCATAAACGCGTGTATTCACTGTCGGGGATTGATCGATCTTTAGTTCTTCCGTTTGGGATGGAAACATATGATTGACTAAATACAAACCGTCTTCGTCAAAGTTCCGTTTCGCTCCATATCCCATGATGCTGCTATTGTACTTCCCCGCTTTGACGACAAACTCAAATTCATCCCGATTAAACGGCTTGCCTTCCTGATCATTTAAAAATAAATACTGCCTGAGTTCCGGCCCCATTTTTTCTAAAATATAGCGCATCCGACCGATAATCGGATAATTTTGCAAGATCGCGTGTTGCTCCCGTGTTTTATCCTGAAAATAAAGCCACACCAACACGGCAGCCGGCACTAGAATGACGAGCGCCAAAAGAAAAATAAATCCAATCACAAACCATTGTCCTACCATATGTATCACACCTCTTCTAACAAACAGCTATCTGGGCGAACAGCTGTTTAGAATCATTCCGTGTTCCCGATCGTTTTGGGCCCAGCTCCCGATCGATTCCGCCTCGCTCTCGATCGATTTGGCAGCCGATATCCCATTAATCGTTATGCTACTTCGCCCGGCATGATGCGTATCGTTTCGGTTTTTGTCTCTTGCCGCTCCGAAACGTCTCAACGACACGATCCTTCCATGGCAACCGCGCGGACGGGTGAGCCATCGCCACCTGGCAGTTTCAGCGGCAACACCGAAATCATCGGGTTGGCAACATCAACGTGCTCCAGGTTGGTCAGATTTTCAATCAGGACGCCTTCGCGCCCCAGTATTTCATCATGGACGGAAAAATCGTCGCTCCCGGTTTGATCCGGATTCAACGCATCGATTCCGATCACGCGGACGCCTTGATCCCGCAGTGCCCGTGCTGTGTCGCGATGGATATAAGGATGGCGCTCATACTTGTCCGTACCGGCGTATTGCGCCCATCCGGTATGAAACAGCGCGATGTCGCCGGGTTTGGCCTTTTCGATATAGGCTTGTGTATCAGCGAGCGTGATCGGCTCTCGTTCGTTTTTCCCCTGTACAGGGATAATCAAACCGGATCCGATGAACAAATGCAGATCGAGCTGATCCATGCGGGCCCCATCCTTGAAAAAGTGGTACGGTGCATCCACATGCGTGCCCGTGTGGGAAGCGATATGGAGATGGTGCACACTGCAGCCATCCTCGTCCAGTGTCGCCGCCGGGTAAATGTGCGGTGTTGGGTCGCCGGGGAAAACGGGCGTTTGATTGGTCAAATCCATGGTTAAGTCAATAATGCGGTTGGGTTGCACATGTCTTACCTCCTTTTGAATGTGGTGGACGGAAACGAGGGGGCACATCCTCTTGATCAAACGTTTGATTAAGTCAACTAAGCGCCAGTCTGACAACAATCCGTGCCATTTGTTCAATATATTTCATGCATCGCTAAAACCCTATTCATAACAGCCAAAACGATGGTTCATGACAGTGAATAAACCCATTCTGCATCGACTTTTCGTTTGGTGACGCGCTGATGCGTTTCCAACCTGTCCAAGTGTCCGGCGATTTCCGAGATCACGAGTGAAAATTCCCGGTCATAAGCTTTTTCATAAAACGCCCGGGCCAGCGTATCGGCCGTACATGGTTGTCGTTTGCCAATCAACGTCCGGATTTTTTCGGATTTTCTGTCTATACCACGCAACCGTCTTTCGATTAAGGCGATCGGGTTTTCCACAACGCCGCCATGACCGGTATAAGCTGTTTGCAGCGCATAGTCGGTGCATTTTTTCAAGGAATGCTCATACTCCAGCAATGCATGCTGTTTATTGCCTGCTGTATCGGGTTCCATCATGGCGTTGCTGGATATGTGACCCAATATGTGATCGCCTGCAAACACATCGCCGCTTTCCCGGTGACATAAGACGATATGGTCCGGCCAATGCCCAGGGGTTTCGATCACTTCAAACCCATCGATCACATCTCCCTCTTGCAGCGGGGAGATATCAGTGTTTAAGGCTTGGGATTCCTTTTCATTCGCTCGTTGCCTCAGGAGGGCCACGTGCTCTCTTCCCCGTTCCCGGCATCCCATTTCTTCATAAAATTGGTCAAAAAAGGCCAGCCGATGATGCAAATAGGCCCATTCCCTGTTCAACCGAGGGGCGGCATTTTTATGGGCATAAACGGGGATGTCGTGTTCACTTAATAAATGATGAACGATGCCTGTGTGATCGTCATGACTATGCGTTAAAATAATTTTATCAATATCTGCCGCTTCAAAGCCATTAGCGTTCATAACCTGATTGAAATGGGCCCAACATGATTTCGAGTTCAAGCCCGCGTCGATTAATATCAATGCCCCGTCGCTTTCAACCACATAAAAATTGAACGATTGCAGGATGGTGGATGTGGGAACGATGACCGGGTGTATCCTTGGTCCTTGATGGGTCATGGCTATCAACAGTCCTTCTTCCATGGATTTGAATTATTTTCATGTGCCCTACTAATACCAGTATAGTAGAAATGATGGTTCCCTTCCACTTTCCTGCAATGGGTCTTTTATCCATGCTCCCCTGTTCCGCCGATCACGTCGGGCAGGAACATAATTAACGGGTCGGCAAATGTAAAGATAAATAATAATAGAATAAGCGTAATGGTAAACGGTAACGTTGATTTGGCCACTTTTTCGAGTGACAGTCCGCTGATGGCACTTGCCACGTTCAAATTATCGCCCACAGGTGGTGTCAAGAAGCCAATCTCCGCTGCTAAAATCATGACGATACCGAAATGGACAGGATGCATGCCGAGTTCCGTTACAACCGGCAGTAAGATCGGTGCCAATAGAATAATAGCCGCTATGGTTTCCATAAACATGCCGATGAATACGAGAAGCAGAACAATAACGCTGAGGATCACCCACGACCCGACCGGCAAGGACACAAGAAATTCCGCTATTTTGGCCGGAATGCGCTCAATCGTGAGAATCCGCCCATACGTGGAGGCAGTCGCAATAATAATCAGGATAATACCGGAAATGAGCGTCGTTCGTTTAAATATATCAATCGTATCTGTCCATTTAATTTCTCGGTAAAATAAACTCAAAATGGCGCTGTACGCCACCGCCACGCCTGCCGCTTCGGTCGGTGTGAAAACGCCTCCATAAATACCGCCGAGAACAACCATCGGCATGATCAACGTCCATTTGGCGTTATTTAAGTAGGTCCATCGGTCGCGCCACGTTACATGTGTCGCTGCCCCGCCATAGTGATTCTTTTTCGAAATGCCATAACTGATCACCCAAAGAGCGATCGCAATCAATAGTCCGGGAACAACACCCGCAATAAACAAATCACCAATGGACGTATTCGTCGTAATGCCGTAGATGATTAACGGGATGCTTGGCGGGATAATAATGCCAAGCGTGCCGGCCGATGCTACAATACCTGCGCTGAAGCCTTTCTCATAATGTTCGTTCACCATGGCGGGCACCATAATGCCCCCAATCGCCGCTACCGTTGCAGGACCGGAGCCGCTTAAGGCAGCGAACACCGTACATGAAAGAATGGTCACACCAGCAAGGCCGCCAACATGATGGCCGACAAATGATTTCGCTAAATCAATCAAACGTCGGGACAGACCGCCATACTCCATAATGATCCCCGCAAATATAAATAATGGCACGGCCATCAAGGCGTAATTATCAACGGTGGTAAACATTCCCTGCGCTATAAAATTAAGAGGGATTTTGTCCGTTGCCACTAACGTCAATACCGATGACAGACCAAGCGCAAATGCCACAGGGACGCTTAAAACCATAAACAAAATAAAACTACCAAATAAAACGAGTGTAGCCACGACATCTCCCCCCTACTTCCTGTTATTTAACGCGACTGTTTTTAGCGCATTCACATCCCGGATAATATGCTGAACAACCCGGAACGTCATTAAAAATGAACCAATGGGAATGCCTATATAGACCATGTACATAGGTAATTGATTCGCCGGTGACACTTGCCCGGTATGGTATTGATTAAGTACCAATTGAATGCTGAAATAATCCAAAAAGATCAAAAAACTGATCCAAATGATTAACGCCAGAATCTTTAACAGTTGACTGAACATGGGTGAGGCTTTGTGGAGCAATGTGACTAAAAAACTGAATTTAACGTGGCGCTGATAACGCACCGCATACGCAGCGCTCGTATAAATAAACCAGACAAACGCGTACCTGGATAATTCCTCCGACCATATCAAAGATTCGTTAAACACGTACCGCATGATAACTTGTACGATACATAATAAGGAAAAGAAAACCAATAACGCCGCCGATAAATAAGTTTCGATATGGTCATCCAGGTGTTTATAAAGTTTCATGTCGGTCACCTCCCACCAATGGAAAACAACGCACCCAAGTTACGAAAGGCATCCTTGGGTGCGACATCGTTTTTATTGTATCGCGTTCAATATCTTGTCATTGCCTGCTGCCTCAAGCAGGTCAATGAGTGTGTCCTTATTCACCTCATCCGCATATTCTTTATAAAATGGAAGGGTTGCATCGATCCAAGCTTGGCGTTCCTCGTCTGATAACTCTCTGATCTTTGTCCCTTCGTCTTTCAATTTCGTGCGCAGCTCTTCATCCAGATCGCTGTTCAAGTCTCGTAAATGCGCAATCGCTTCATCCAATGACGACTGAATGATGTCCTGATCCTTTTCGGAAAGGCTGTTAAAAAACTCTTGGTTGACAATGACAATCTCCGGGTCAAAAATATGCTTGGTTAACGTGATATATGGTGCCGGTTCATAAAAATTACTCGTATACGTTAATTGAAGCGGATTTTCCTGAGCATCCACGACACCTTGGGACAACCCGTTAAACACTTCGGTGAAGGCCATTGGCGTCGGGTTGGCACCCAACTCTTCCCAAAATGCAATATGCATGGGCACTTCCATGGTACGCAGCTTCTTTCCTTCCATTTCTTCCGGCTTAACCACCTGCTCTTCCGTTGTGTTCAAATGGCGCCACCCGTTTTCACTGTAACCGAGTCCCTTGATACCGCTTTCTTCCAAGCCATCCAATAATTGTTGACCGACCTCTCCGTCAAGGACGTCGTATACCGTTTCCCGATCTTTAAAAATAAATGGAAAGTCGAATACTTCCAACGCAGACGAGAAGTTGGCCAATACCCCGACAGATGGGGAAGAAATTTGGATATCGCCAGCCTGTGTACTCTCAACCATTTCCCGTTCGCCGCCCAGTTGCCCATCCGGATAAATTTCCATCGTAATACGGCCGTCGGATTTTTCTTCAACGAGTTCCTTGAATTTCTCATACATATCCTGTTGCGTCGCTTCCGGGGAAACAACGTGCGCCGCTATAATATTGATTTCTTCGCCACCACTGTTGCCATTCCCTTCGCCTTCCGAGCCCCCTGAGCCTTCTGAGCCACCACCGCCAGATGATTCATCACTTCCGCAAGCCGCCAATGCCATCATGAATCCAATGGCTAATAACCCCAACATGTACCGTTTTAACATGTCTCAAACCCCCTTAAATGGAATACCTCATGCCAGAACAAGCGTCGGATCGATGTTCCACACGTCTGGACGCACAGTCAACGTGCGCCGTCTCCTCCCCCCTTTTTTGGTATTAATCGTTCTAAATAGCGTGTATTTGGGATCGACGGTTGCAGAGATGATTGTTCGAACTGTCGATTGTCGACATTATAACGATGACGTATTTTTGCTTCTTATTTGTTGTTAAACTCTATGATTAAAAACGCACGGTTATGCATAAGCACAACCCATTTGCATGGAGGATTTTGCCATTGGGGTGACGGGGGGATCGTTGACATGGGTCATGAAGCCATTCTAAACTGATGGAAAGCTTTTAATCTATGACCAATAAGGAGACGAGACGTCATTGATGACAGAAAAACCGATTCGTGCCGTTTTGTTTGATGTGTTTGGCACCGTTGTGGATTATCGTGAAAGCATTATTCGAGAAGGACACAAGTGGAATAAGCAAAAAGGTGTCACTATCGATTGGCCGTCTCTTGCCGATGATTGGCGCGGTGCCTGTCAACCGACCATCGACCGGATGTTAAATGGGGAAAAGGAATGGAAACCGTTTGATGCATTACACCGTGAAGAATTGAATCGCCTGTCTTCGCGTTATGATTTATCCTGCTTCAGCGAGGACGAATTGAGGGTGCTGAACGACGTGTGGCAGCGCTTGGAGCCGTGGGGAGACAGTGTCACTGGCCTTGAACGCTTAAAGTCTCAGTTTATTATTGCCCCTTTATCGAATGGAAATGTGTCGCTTTTAACCCATATGGCGAAACACGCCGGACTGCCGTGGGATCTCATTTTATCGCCGGAGTTTATCAAAAGCTATAAACCGGATCCGGCCGTGTTTCAAATGGCGTATCATTATTTGGGGTTGGATCCTGACGAAATCGTGATGGCAGCAGCGCACCCGTCTGATCTTCAGGCAGCAGCGGAACAGGGCATGAAAACGGCGTATATTTGCCGACCGCTGGAACACGGGATGAACCAGATAACGGAAACGGTAACGCCGGAAGACGACTGCGATTACATGGCGCGGGATATTGTGGATTTAGCCAACCAGCTCATTGACTCGTAACAACACCCACCAAACGTGCCGCCCACGTCATTAAGCATAAAAGGGGCTGGGACATAACTAAAACGTTAGACACTATATACGAACGATTGTCCAAGTAATTTACTACAATGTTGGGATACGTTTTAACCATCGCTGCGGAAAAATACT
>NZ_BAAADM010000038.1:45269-62281 GCF_039522485.1 Lentibacillus halophilus
CTTATCGCACTGCGGGGTCTCATCTAGGGCCTTTGCTCCCCCAGGAGTCTGCGTATTTTTCCTCCGCTAATTGAGGCAACCCCCGTTATATAAAGAGAAAAATCCGAACTGATTCAAAATCCATCTCTAGAGTTTTGAATCATAGTTCGGATTTTTATTTGACTAAACGTCTTTTGTCCCAGCCTCTTTTCGTCAACGTTATTAACTAAACATATTAATCGTTGTAATAATGATCGGCATGGCAAATACGTCGATTAGAAACGCGCCGACAATCGGTACGACGAGAAAGGCTTTACGGGACGGACCGAATCGGCTGACGATGGCATCCATATTGGCCATTGCATTGGGCGTGGCGCCGAGTCCGTGTCCGGTAAATCCGCCGACCATCACGGCCGCATCGTAATCTTTTCCGAGCAAGCGGAACAAGACAAATGTGCCGAACAAGCCGATAAATAACACTTGTACCAGGACGATGGCCAATAATGGTAACGCGAGATTGGCGACTTCCCACAATTTAATACTCATGAGCGCCATGGATAAAAAGATGCCCAACGTTATATCGCCAATGAGAGAAATGCTTTTCATCTGAATCAAGTCTTTGTTATACAGATCAATGATATTCCGTACAATCACAGCGATAAACATCGCACTGACATAGTTTGGCAGCGAGAATCCTGTTAATTGCGTGAACAAGTCCCCAGCATACGCCCCAACGGCCATGCATAACGTAATAATAAATAATTGCACCATGACACTTTTCGAGTCCATGCTCTCGTTTTCCGTGTTGTTGATGACCGGATTCTCCATCTGCACTTCGGACTCGTCCGCCTTCAAGTTATGCTTGTTGACCAAATAGCGGACGATGGGACCGCCCATCAACCCGCCGGCGACGAGACCGACCGTTGCCGCAGCCAAACCAACAGATAACGCGGAGTCCACACCCATATCCTTGATCGTATTACCAAACGCGGTAGCGGCACCGTGACCGCCTTCCATCGAAACCGCACCGACGACGACACCAATGAGTGGTTCGATGTTGAGAAGCTTGGCCATGGAAACGCCGATCACACTTTGTACGAGCGCCAAAACACCGCAGGATACCCAGTAAATGACCAACAGCTTCCCGCCTAATTTAATCAAACCAAAACTGGCCCCAAGACCGACCGTTGTGAAAAACGTCAACATGAACAGCCCCTGTAAGGACGTATCCAACGTAATCGTCAACAAACCGGTCCCTTTTAATATCGTTGTGATAATAGCAAAAATGAGTCCACCCACGACGGGGGCCGGGATACAAAAGCGACTTAAAAAGTTGATTTTCGAATTTAAATATTTCCCTACTAAAAAGACGGCAACAGCTAAAAATATCGTCGTAACTTGCGTCAGTTCCAGTTCCATCATGACACCTCTTTTCTACGTTTTTTCTGATGTGTTAATGTGTTTCATCGCATAGGCCAATAAATAAGCCGCCAGTTTAACCGTTTTCCCATTCTCATCCACGTCCGGATTCACTTCCGCTATATCAAAACTGAGCACGTTGCTTTGACCAAGACTGTAACGCAATACGGTCCGCACCACTTTCGGATCCAGTCCGAATGGCGATGGCGCACTGACCCCAGGTGCCGCATTGGCCGCAATGGAATCGGTGCAAAACGTCACGATGACATGATCATAGCTTTCCGCAAAAGCCTGAATCGTTTGAAACGTATCGTTAAAATGATTCGCAGCGACGTCCTCTTGCAGAATATACTGACAATTATAATAATCGGCTGTGTTGAATAACGCTTTCGTATTGCCAAATTCCTGAATCCCAAGGCATAAATACCCGGCATTCGGATCGTTTTCCATTATTTGTTTAAACATCGTTCCGGATGACCGAAATGGCTCATCACGCATGTCAAAATGAGCGTCAATATTAATAATGCCTAACGACTGCTCGGCACCGATAAACTGTCTGGCTCCCAAGTAGTGCCCGTAAAGCGTTTCATGACCTCCCCCGAGAATGACGGGTGTCAATCCGCTTTGATAGATGAGCGGAATGGTCGCGCCGAGTTCTTCCTGCGCGGCTTCCAATTGATCATCAACGCAAGCGACATTACCGGCATCGATTAGCTTGGTATCAGAATCCAGCATGAACGGGAGCGAGGCGAGTGCTTTGCGAAGGTCGTTGGGAGCTTTCCTAGCACCGGTCCGCCCTTTATTACGTTTGACCCCTTCATCGCTTTTAAATCCGATAAAGGTAAAACCGCTTTCAAATGATGGTAATTTATTGACGTCTATTAATTTGATCACTTGATGCATTCGAAACGCGTCGATATGGTGTTGATCATCGATTCGTCCTGTCCAATAGCGACTATCGGCTGATGTATACATTGTGACTCACCTCACTGTCGATTTCTGAAAGTACTGTTTTTATTTTATAACAATGATGTGTATAATTCTAATTGACGTTTTAAATGAATGCATAGACGCCATCTATGGAAAGGAAATCGTTGTCATGGAATTACGGGAGCTGCAATACTTTGTCACCATTGTTGAAAACGCCTCATTTACCATTGCCGCTGAGATGCTGCACATCACCCAACCTACATTAAGCGCGACCATTAAAAAGCTGGAAGACCGAATCAGCCTGCGTTTATTGGATCGGGGGGCACGGGACATTCGCTTGACCAATGAGGGGACGATCGTTTATCAAGAAGCGAAAAAACTGCTGAATCACTACGATCATGTATTGGAGGAGGTCGAGCGATTGCGGGTGCAAGGCCCACCGGAAATAGCTGTCGGTATGATTGAATCGGCCAAATACTGGCTGCCGGACGTTCTGGCCGCATTTAAACAACAGCACCCGGACGTCCACTTGAAAATCTATGACATTCTCAGCATGCATAATGTCGAAAAATCGCTCATGAATTTTGACATCCATTTGGCCGTAACCAATCAGTACCTTGATCATCCGGAGATCCAGGCGGACCCGATCTATGAGGAAGACCTCGTCGCTTTAATCCCGCATACGTTCGATGTGCCAAACGACGACCACGTGACCATTCATGATCTGAAAGACACACCGTTTATCGTTTGCAAAGAGGGCTACCAGACACGTGCGGATATTTTAAACGCCTTCCGCAAAGCTGGCATCAAGCCTGATCTCCAGTTTGAAATCGAACGTTTCGAAACCGCCTGCAGCCTGGTGGAAAAAGGACTGGGGATGACAGTCGTTCCTAAAAATTATGTCACCTATACCGACGAACAGCATTTTTTCATTAAACCCATTAAACATTCCCATCTATCGCGAATGGTATATGTCGCCACCAACAGCAACCGCTACCTGCCGCCCATCGTGCAGGAGCTAATTGCCCAGGTGAAACGGCATTTTTAATAATATATCGTCGGTTCAACGCGAGGGGGCTGGGACAAAACACGTTTAGTCAAAGAAAAATCCGAACTATTATTCACAAATAATCTGAATCAGTTCGGATTTTTCTCTTTATATAACAGGTTTTTGCCTCAATGAGCGGAGGAAAAATACGTAGACTCCTGGGGAGCAAAGGCCTTAGATGAGACCCCGGAGTGCGGTAGCACAAAGCAAAGCTTCCATGAGTAGGCTTCGACCTGCGAGGAGCGTAGGCTTCGGCGAATAAGCTTGAAACGCGACGAGCACGAGGAGGCTCATCAGCCGCCCCCGGCAAAGAAGACACTGTGAAAGCGACCAAAGGAAGCTTGAACAGATGTCGCACTTGTGCCTGGTAAGGTGAAAGCGAAGTATTTTTCCGCAGCGATGGCTAAATGTATCCCAATATTATTCTAAAGTATCTGGACAATCGTTCGTATTTAGTGTGTCTAACGTTTTATTTATGACCTAGCCCCTTCGTTGTAAAAAGGTTTTCATGCACGGCTGGCTGCATGTTGTACCAAGCTGTTGACGTCTTATGCAAACCCGCTAGCCGAACAAGCGGTCATCTATCATAATGGAAACAAATCGGGGGTGATACGGTGAAGATTCACATTGACATTGATGAAACCCATGAGGAAACATCAGTCACGATTCATGCCAACGAATGGAGTGACGACTTACATGCGCTGGTAAAGACATTGAAAAACACAGACCCTGGCCGCCTTGTTGGAACGGACGGCGAGCAATCCGTCCTTATCGACCCGTTGGACATCGATTATGTATTCGCACAAAAACGAAACGTATTCGCCGTGATGGGAAAACAGCGTATTAAACTGACCATGAAATTGTATGAAGCGGAAGAATGGCTTCAACCACACAACTTTCTGCGCTTTTCAAAATCCGTGATCGGCAACATCAATCACATACAGCGATTTGAGCTCGCATTCAACGGCAATTTGTGTGTGTATTTTAAATCCGGCAACAAGGAGTATGTCTCACGCAACTATGTATCCGCGTTAAAAAAGCGGATTATGATGGGAGATGATGACGATTAATATTCTATCAAAAGTAATGATTGGCTTCGGATTCGGCGGTATTTACATCTTTATTTACATGACCATCCTGCAACTAGCGGGGGCCCTGCCCAGTTCCGAATTATGGTGGGCAACGCTGGCTTGCCTGTTAATCGGCCTCTACTTCGGCCTGTCGTCGCTTATTTATGACAATGACGATTGGAGCTTGCTCAAACGAACGGTTACTCATTTTTTCTTATCGCTGGTGGTCTTTTACACGATTGCGCTCAGCACCGGTTGGATTCCGCTGATGACTGGGGCCGTACTGTTGAGCCTCATCATATTTGTCGTCATCTACGCCGGCATGTGGCTTGGTCATATGTTGTATTATAAAAAAGTGATTGACGACATGAACAACCGGATTAACTAACCCCTGATGCTGGACTGTCAAGTCATTGCCATTGTGGCGCAGAATACCATGACAATGGAGGGGGCTCGTTTTCCCAATGCTTTGCCGCCAACGTCAATCATACGGTTGTAACGGCGAAAGGTGAATTGTCCGGCTTGATGACTTATCAGCACCCCTTTGCCATGCCATCCCGCAGCAAAGGGGTTTTTTGGATAACATGATAGTGACCATTTCTATGATGGTATCTTCTCAAAAATATCATGCACTGTGAAACGTGCTTTTTAAACGCTGATCCACAACAAACGTCGAAAGAACGCTTAACCTTTGATACCGTGTCGCATTTTTATTGCCCGGGAAATATTTTAGGGGAATATGTCATGTTATTGCACGTATTTTTGAGCGAGGACTGCTGAAATCAATAGATGAGCGGGGAAACGGATTCGAATGGCGCGAGATCGGGCACTTATCGCGTACGTTTGGCCTTAAACTGCGCGAGGTTCGGTCGATACTGCGCGAGTTTTGGCTGTTACCGCGCGACCCTCTCCACGAACGGCGCGACCTCAACCGATTATTGCGCGACTCGCACCCTGAACCGCGCGACCTTCTTGATCACTGCGCGAGTTTTGTACCGAATTGCGCGACCCACACAATAAACCGCGCGACCGCCCCCTCGAACGGCACACCAAAAACAGACCAGCGCCGCGACGCTGGTCTGTTTCGTTATAGTTCGATATCCTGCACGTTTCGTTCGACGATGCGTGCTTCCTTGATCGAAACGACGTCGCCGCCGGATGATGTGAACGCATTTTGGGCGATAATTTCGTCCATGGCTGCTTTGATCGCAACGGGGTCAGCGGGTTCGACCGGTTTTTCCAATGAATACGTAACGGTCCTGCCGTCCTGATTTAAAAATTTCAATTCAAGTTTTTTCATCGTTCTATCCCCTTTCTAATGGTATGTTACTCCTGTGTGATGTCGAAACTGTCATTACGTTCGACATTCATGAGCGGGCGTTGCTGCAATGGTGTAACAGCGTTTGCGATGGTGTAAAGCTGATCCGTTGTCGCATCGGTCTTGACGTTGTTGAAGCCTTTCGTTTTGTGCAGCTGCTTGCCGGATACATCATCCACCCCATCGTCAAGAATGAGACGCATGCGCGAATCCATTTTTTGGGCTACGGCCATGGCGAGCACCTCCTTTCACCCTTACAATCGATTGGCAAGCGAGAAAGGTGCCGCCAAATCATGTATTTTTTCCTCCATCATACGACACATTTTTTCGACATCCTTCGATGATAGGAAACCGATTCATTTTCAATTCGTTTAACAAAAGCGTTTTACGAACAGGCTTATTCATAGTAAAATAACGTTAAGGTTTTGTTTAATGGAAGGATTGGTTGGATGGCACATCGTCGCCATAAAAAAAGAAAATTAAACAAAAAACGCATTTTTCTGGTTTTGCTTATCCCGATTATCATTATTGCGTCAGCGACGATTGCTTATGGTATGCATCTGATGAATAAAGCGGAAAATACGGTGGATGATTCATATCAATCAGTTGATCGTGACAATCAACAGTCCTCTCTTCGCCATGAAACGGTTAATCCCATAGAGGATAATGTATCCATTCTGATCATTGGCGTGGATAACAGCGATAAGCGTGACTATGAGTATGGCCGGTCAGATGCGTTGATGTTGGCAACATTCAATAAGGATAAACAAAATGTAAAGCTCGTAAGCATTCCACGTGACACGTATACGTATATCCCGGAAGTTGGCTACAATACCAAAATCAACCACGCTCATGCGTATGGCGGCCCGAGCGCTACGTTGGAAACGGTGGAAAATTTCATGAATGTGCCGGTTGATTACTACGTCCAAGTGAATTTCAATGCCTTTATCGAAACGGTCAATTCCCTTGGAGGCATTCCGTATGATGTACCATTTGAAATGTACGAAATGAATTCGGATGATGAAGACAGATCCATCCACCTGCTGCCTGGTGAACAGGAGCTCAATGGTGAAGAAGCGCTCGCCCTGGCACGGTCCCGCAAATATGATAATGACATCAAACGCGGCGGACGCCAGCGCGACATCATCAAAACCATTGTCGATCAAGCAACGTCGGTGTCGTCAATCACGAAAATCGGGAATCTCATCGACTCCATCGGGAACAATATGAAAACAAACATTTCGTTCAATGAGATGAAGTCTTTTGCCAAATACGGCCTGAATCAAGAGTTGACTATGGAATCGATCACGCTGAAAGGCGATGGCGGTTATATGGATGACGGATTATGGTATTATCAGGTTCGTGAATCAAGCAGGGCACACGTAGAGAAGACACTACGCAAGCATCTGGATTTGCCGATACAGCATCAGAAAACAACGGAATTTACGAATAAACATCCGGATGCCGATCCTGCTTTCTAACGAATGTATCTATCATCTTTAAAGGAGACCAATCATGAAAACAGTCATTACTTACGGCACGTTTGACTTGCTCCATCAGGGGCATATCAACCTGCTGCGCCGTGCCCGTATTCTTGGCGATTATCTGATTGTTGGCGTCTCAACGGATGCATTTAATGCGACAAAACATAAACAAGCCTATAACGCTTATGAAAAACGGAAAAACATGCTGCGCGCCCTTCCTTATGTGGGAGACACCATAGCTGAGACGTCGTGGGATCAAAAAATACGAGACATCTCGACCCATCATGTGGACGTTTTCGTGATGGGGGATGACTGGAAAGGGGCGTTTGACGGCCTCCGCGCGTTTTGTGAGGTGGTCTATCTTCCCCGGACAGCAGGCATATCCACAACGACGATGAAACATGACCATTTGAAACGCAAATAAACAACGGCGTGAATAAATGGAGGTTGGACAACATACTATTGGATAACTCTGTCTGAAACGTTTCCCCTTCGTCCATCGTCTATTTATTTACGCGTTTATCACGTTGTAATGATATTGTTATTTTACGGTAGGCGTCTTTCCTAGTACAATAATGAATGGTAATGACCATGAAGGGGAATTTTATTATGGTAGATAAATCAACACAATCACGACTGGAGCGTCGAAATCATAAACGAAAACGCCGCAAATGGATGCTGCTGATCGTCATCCCGCTTTTAGCTGTGTTCCTTGGTGTTTCCAGTTATGCAACATATTTATACGTTAAAGCCGAAAGTGTTTTTTCCAAATCCCATGAAGACGATGGACGGGAAAAATCCGAACTTCGCGACAAAGCTGTCGACCCGAGCGAAGATAATGTATCGATTCTTATTGCCGGGGTCGACGCAAGCGATGTGCGTAACAACGCAAGTAATGCACGGACCGATACATTGATGCTCGCTACTCTTAATAAGGAGAAAAAGAGCGTGCGGCTGTTAAGCATTCCGCGTGATTCGTATGTCTACATCCCGGAAAGAGGATACAAAACAAAAATCAATGCTGCCCACCACTGGGGCGGGATGTCGTCAACCATTGACACTGTGGAAAACCTGATGGACATTCCGGTTGATTACTACGTTAAACTGAACTTCGAAGCGTTTATCGATGTCGTCAACGCTCTCAACGGTATCAAAACCAAGGTACCATATGAACTGTATGAACAGAATTCTAACGATGTCGACGGAGCCATTCACTTGCAACCCGGTGAGCAGCAATTAAACGGTGAGCAAGCACTGGCATTGGCCCGTACTCGTAAACTGGATAACGATATCGAACGAGGTAAACGCCAACAGCAAATTATTAAAGATGTCGTCGATAAAGCAACGTCGATCGGTTCCATTACCAAAATTGACAACGTCATCGAAGCCGTTGGCAGCAATATGGCCACCAACATGACGTTTGACGAAATGAAATCGTTTGTCTCATATGGATTGGAAGGGTCTAACATTGATTTTAAGAAGATGACCCTTCAAGGCAGTGACTGGTGGACGGATAGTGGCTATTATTGGAAAGTGGATAAAACAGCATTGGCGGAAACAAAACAAACGTTGAAAGAGCATATGGAACTGATAGAGAAGACGAAGACGGACAAAACGGCTGCACCAAACACGAACAGCCAATCAGACGCGTCCAGTTCGCCATGATGATCGAAAGTGACTGGGACAAAACGAAATAAATTACTTCTAAATACGAACTATATATTTAAGACGTAGTCGCCGCTACGGAAAAACACTACGCTTTCCGCGGGCGCTGCTGAGCCTCCTCGTGCTTATCGCACTGCGGGGTCTCACCTAGGCTTTTTGATCCCGCAGGAGTCTCCGTGTTTTTCCTACGCTAAACGAAAAATCCGAACTGATTCAGATCATTTGTGAATCATAGTTCGGATTTTTGTTTGGCTAAACGTCTTTTGTCCCAGTTCCTTTTCTGACGTGAGAACGGGACGCAAAACTCATAATCGAAAATCTCGCGCGGCTCAGGGACAACCTCGTGCAATAATCGAAAATCCCGCGCGGCTCAGGGACAAACTCGCGCAGTAATCGAAAATCTCGCGCGGCTCAGGGACAAACTCGCGCAGTAATCGAAAATCTCGCGCGGCTCAGGGACAAACTCGCGCAGTAATCGAAAATCTCGCGCGGCTCAGGGACAAACTCGCGCAGTAATCGAAAATCTCGTGCGGCTCAGGGACAAACTTGCGCAGTAATCGAAGTACTCGCGCGGCTCAGGGACAAGCTCGCGCAGTAATCGAAAATCTCGCGCGGCTCGGGGACAATCTCGCGCAGTAATCGAAAATCTCGCGCGGCTCAGGGACAAACTCGCGCGATAATCGATAAACTCGTGCGGCTCAGAGACCATCTCGCGCAATGTCATGACACGCACGCGTCCCTCCCGCACCATACACCTTTTAGTGTTCCATTTGTTTGTGGTTCAATGCCAGGCCGAGCAGCAGCAGTATTCCTGTTACGGCGCCACCGATGGCCAGCGACAGGAGATGGCTGGGCACGGGGATAAACGTCGTGCTGTAAATCACCGGGGCCGAGACCGCGACAAAACCGGCCAGTTTGCCGATGGTTGTCCAATCGCCGATGACCAAGCCGAGTTTTCGTTTGGCCGCCACCAGCAAAAGCACCATATTGACGATGGATGCGACAACGGTTCCCAAGGCGATCGCCTGTGCACCCAGGTCATCGATCAACAGCGTAATGACGGCTATATTGACGCCAAACACCGACATGACATTCATCACAACGGGCGTGTAGGACTGTTCCCTGGCATAAAAAAATCGGGTTACATACGTATTCAAGGCAAGGGCAAACATACCGAGTGCGAATACTTGCAACAGCGGGTACGTGTCGCGAATGGCATCCGCCTGGAAATGGCCATAGCCAAAAATGAGGCTGATGATCTCTTTGGCATAACTAAAGACAAAAACCGTCGCCGGCAACAACAGTATGCTCAGCATGCGAAACCCTTTTTGATACGCGTTTGTCACTTTCCTTTCGTCTTTTTCACCGACCGCTTTGGCGAGCATGGGATAAATGATCGTCGTGACACTCGTCATTAATACCGCCTGCGGAAATTGCGTCATTTTCGATGCGTAGTTCATCGCTGCAATCACGCCTTCGCTTAAGTCCGCTGCAAAGATGCGCTGAATGATAAAATAAAATTGAATGGTGGCACCGCCGAAAACAATCGGAAGCGCCATTTTAATAAACCGTGTCATCTCCGGCATTTTGACAAGCCGAAAACGAAACGGCATGATCGCTTGTTTCCTTATGTATGCGACGAGGACGATGAGCATCAGAAATGAGCCTAGTAAGGCACCGAGTCCATACGAGTAGGCCGACATAAACGGCGTCAGTCCGAAGCCAACCACAAGAAACACAGCATTAAACAGCAATGTAGACGTCGCAGTCAGCCGGAAGTTGCTGTGCACGTTATGCAAACCACTTAAAGCCATCGCCAGCGCCAGGAAGAAGGCCCCTGGTGCCATCAGGGCAAACAGCTTGCTCGTCAGCTTCATCGCTTCCGGGGACAGCCCGCCAAAAAACAGGTTCATCCAAAACCCCGGCCAAACGACAAACAGAATGGTCAACACGCCCATAAGAAGACCGAGCCCACTTAGCACTGTCTGGGCAAATGTGTGTTTCACCGATTCGGTTGTTTTACTATAAACAGAAATGAACGCTGTCGTAATCGCCCCACCGACAACAATGTACAGAAAATTTGGAATGGTAAAGGCTGTAATAATGCTGTCGGCTTCATAGCCTGTCCCGTATTGGTACCCAATGATAACCTCCCGGGCAAATCCGAGCAACCGGGCGATAACATTGATCAGAGCGACCGTTCCGAGCAGCTTCAAAAACGTGCGTTTCATGAACGGCCACCCTCTTTGGACAGACCGTACAGCGCGATAACATCCTGTATCAATTGGTCCTGGTCGTATACTTTCGCTTTTTCCAGACCATTGGCCATAAGCCGGTCGTACGTCGCCTCATCTGAGAGCACATGGTCGATGGTCGCGGCCAATTCATCCGGATCATGCGGCGCGGCCAACAAGCCGGTGTCGTCTGCGAGCAAGTAGCTCAAACCGCCGACGTCGGTTCCGACAACAGGCAGCCCGCATGCCATAGCTTCCAGCGCCACCAGTCCGAAGCCTTCCATATGGGACGGCAGCACAAACACATCGGCAGCGGCCATCCACTCAGCTATCCGCTCCTGCGGCAAGGCGTCATGGATTCGTATAGCGTCGCGTTTTTTCACCTCTTCGCTTAAGCTCGCAAAATAGGTTGCGTCCTTCGCCTCCCCAATCAGATGAAGCGAGACATGGTTGTGACGATTGCTGACATTATCGTACGCAGCGATTAAGTCATCCAACCCTTTCGCACGAATCAGATTCCCGACAAAAAGGAGAACGGTTTCGTCGGCAGCCAGACCGAGCCGCTGTCGCATCTCCGTCTTGTCCTGGCGGCGAAACACATGTCGATTGACACCCATATTGATAATGGAGATTTTACCGGAATCAATGGAAAAAGCCGTCAGCATCTCTTCCCGCAGCCGCTCACCAACGACGATAATCCGGTCCGATTGCTCGAGTATCTTCTTCGTGAACCATTGGACGATACGGTTTTTTTGGCTCATTTGGTCGATATCCCCACCATGAGACGTGACGATCAATCGTTTGCCGAGCAGTTTTTTATACAACAGCCCGACGAGGCCGGTCGGAAACAGATAGTGCGCGTGCACAGCCTGATAATGCCGCCCCTGTGCCACGAGGTTCCACAAGCTGTGAAGAAGGAAGCCTCCGTACTTTTTCAACAGCAGCCACGTACCTTTGCGCGGGTCGTCAATGGCGATGACATCGGTGTGCAGCCCTTTCGTGCGGAGCAGCTCAACCTGATTTTTGACAAAAATACCGAACGTTTGCGAGTGACCGGACGGGTACATGTTGCTTAACACGAGCAGTCGGTCCCGGTCATCGCGGAATGTCTCCTGCACAAGCGTCATTCCCTTGTCCGACATTTGCTTCATGTCTGCTGCAACCGTTTTAAACCGCTCCTGTGTTGCCGGCCAGTCCTGTTGCATCGTGCGCAACGATGACGCAAAAAACGCATCATCCGTATGAAGCTGGCCAATCGGAATCGTATACTCATCACAGGCAACCATGTCCATGAAGTCCTGCACTTTATGGTGATACGACACAGCTATCACCGGCGTATGCGACACTAGAGCCAGGATCAGCGAATGAAGCCGAGTGCCGATCACCATATCCTGCTCGCCAGCGAAACGGGTGATTTCCTGATGGCTCATGCTGACGTTCTGCATCGTACAATGGTCGCTATAATCCATCCTGCGCCTGATCGCCTCCGCAACTTGCAAATCTTGCGGGTACTTTGTTGCGAAAAAATTAACCGTCGCATCCGGATTTTCAGCGAGCAGCGTATCCAGATTGCGGGCCATTCCCGTCACATAGTCCTCATATTTGGCCATATCTTCTTCCGGCCAGTAGCTGCGATGATGATACGGGACCGCTGTCACCCCGATTTGCATCCCGTCATGGCTACGCTCGGATGCAGCAGGCTGACGGACCTGGAAGGCCGGGTCCCCAATCACATGAATGGCGGATTTGACCCCGATGGACTCGAGCAGTTTCTTCGACTTCGGATCACGGACGGTCACCAGTTTTGCCAAATGGGCCAACGACCGGAGTATGGTCTTTCCGATTTTTGTAAGAATCGGCCCCGCTCCGACGCCATACAGCACCACCGGCGTTCGGGACAATTTGGCGAGCCAGCCATACATACCGAACAGGAAGGCTTCACGGCCGTACAGATCCATAAAAATACCGCCACCGCCGATCAGCAGCAAATCCAGATTGCGGATGATCGAGCGATTTTTATGCATGGTGCCCAGCATCGTCGTTAATGAACTTTTGTTTTTGTAATAAAGTTTTACCGATTGCACCCCATACGTTGCCGCTGTTTGTTCCGGCTGATTGGAAAAGACGATAATCTCTTCCCGGCTGATTTGATGGGTCTCCTCCAGTTGCAATAGAATCCCCTCGAGAATCGCCTCATCACCCTGATTATTATTTCCGTAATTGCCTACAATCCCGATTGCCATCGACGTTCAATCCTTCTTCATCATTTTCACTGGACGTGTTCGACATGTTTCCTTAGTATTATTTTAACACGAATCACACTGGTAAGAAATAAACATTCCCCGTCCGACAAATAACCATGCCAACTGTCCATATTTATGTTATACTAGTCACGATCATAACAGTTAAGGAGTACTGGTCATGCAACTTCTCAAAAACCGAAAACAATCAAAAGATTATCGCATGCTCAAAACATATTATAAAACCGTTGATAAAATCAATCAGCTGGAGGCGGATATCGAACGCTTGACCGACCAACAGCTCAGCGATAAAACTACCGAATTCAAGGATCGCCTGCAAAACGGAGAAACGATTTATGACCTGGCACCGGAAGCCTTTGCGGTCGTGCGGGAAGTGTCGCGACGTGTGCTCGGCCTGCGCCATTATGATGTGCAACTCATCGGCGGACTTGTGCTTTTGGAAGGCAACATTTCCGAAATGGCCACTGGGGAAGGAAAAACGCTCGTCGCCTCCCTGCCGAGCTATCTTGTCGCTTTGGAAGGCAACGGGGTGCATATCATTACCGTCAACGAATACCTCGCCCGGCGTGACAAGGATTTGATCGGACAGATCCATGCATTCCTCGGCCTGGACGTCGGATTGAACGTCGCCGGATTGAGCCCTGCTGAAAAACAAGCAGCCTATCAGTGTGACATTACGTACGGTGTCGGCAACGAATTCGGCTTTGACTTTTTGCGGGACAACACCGTGCAGGCGCTGTCACAGAAGGTACAGCGCTCGTATCATTACGCCATCATCGATGAAGTTGACAGTGTGTTGATCGATGAGGCCAAAACACCGTTGATCATTGCCGGCAAAGACAAGCCGAGCGACCGGTTGTATGACGTGTGTGCCCGGGTCATTAAAGGACTCAAGGAAGATGACGATTTCACCTTTGACCTTGAACTGAAGACCGTTAACTTCACGGAAAAGGGAATGAGCAAATGTGAGAGCGTCTTCGGCGTCGATAACTTGTTCGATCTGGAACATAGTTCATTGTTCCATTCACTGCTGCAAGCTTTACGGGCACGTGTGTTGTTTGAACGGGACGTCGATTATATTGTTGAACAGGGAGAAATCAAACTGATCGACATGAACACCGGCCGTGTCATGGAAGGGCGCAGTCTCAGTGACGGCCTGCACCAGGCGATTGAATCCAAGGAAGGCCTAGTCAATACGGACGAAAATAAAACCCACGCCTCCATCACCGTGCAGAACTACTACCGGATGTATCCGAAATTGGCCGGCATGACCGGTACCGCGAAAACGGAGGAAAATGAGCTGCACAAAATTTACGGCATGGGTGTTGTAACGATCCCGCCCAACAAGCCGAACCAGCGCGTCGACCTGACCGATATGGTTTTCATGACGCGGGAACAGAAATACGACCAGCTTGTAAGCGAAGTGCAGAATCGCCATGACAAGGGACAACCCATACTGATCGGAACCACCTCGGTCCGTCAATCGGAACAGGTCGCTGCGTATTTGGACAACCATAGCATATCGTATCATCTCCTGAACGCGAAAAGTGTCGAACAAGAAGCCAACCTAATTGCCATGGCCGGACAAAAGGGACAAATTACGATCGCGACGAATATGGCCGGACGTGGAACGGACATTATGCTCGGCGAAGGGGTTGCTGAACTCGGCGGCCTGCACATCATCGGCACCGAACGCAATGAAAGCCGCCGCATTGACAACCAGTTGAAAGGCCGCTCGGCACGCCAGGGAGATCCGGGTTCGACCCAATTTATTATTTCGCTGGAAGACTATCTGTTCATCCGCTATGCCTCTGATGAGTTGGAACGCATGAAGCCAAAATTGAAAGAAGGACGACATGGGTTCATTAAATCCGACAACGTTCATAAATTGGTCGATACAGCACAAAAAATTAGCGAAGGCATGGCGTATCAATTCCGGGATTTCAATTTAAATTTAGAAGATGTCATCAATGACCAGCGCCGTGTCGTGTACCAGCTGCGGGACCATTTGCTGGAGGCGGATAACCCGATCGCCTTTATTACCCGGCAGACGAGTGATTTGCCCGAGCAGTTAATCGCAACGTACTGTCCAAACGATGTACCGGACGACTGGGACATCAACGGACTGGAGCAAGCATTGGATGCCATTTTGCTTTCCGATGTCGCATTTAGCGACACCGAATTCGAAACTGTGGAAAGTATTAAAACGCATATCCAGCCGTTTATCGACGACCACCGGAAAATGCTGCAATCATTAGAAGAAAACGACCAACTGCAAACAGCCGCACGTGCTCAAGGGTTGTTTGTCATCGATTCCCTATGGAAAAAACATTTGGACCAGATGACCCAGCTAAAAGAAGGCATCGGTATGCGCCAATACCAGCAGGAAAACCCGCTCGATCTCTTTAAAAAAGAAGGGTACCGGCTTTTCGAGGAAACACACGAGGAAATCATGTACCAAATGGTGGACCGCTTGCAACAGATTTATCAGAAAGTACGGAAGCAGGAAACCTCCGACAACACGGCCAGAAAGGAAGGGTAAGCACATGCTTGGTTTTTCCAAAAAGAAAAAGAATAACGACGCGAACGACAGCGTCGACGCCGCTGCCTATATGGATTCAGTTACGGAAACGGACGAACAGGAAGGCTTGGAAACCAACCTGTCCATTCCGGACGACTGGACCATCCCGAACGAGGATCGATACGTTTACGCATTCCATAACACGGAAAGCCCGAAGCTTAAAGCCAACCAAATCTCCATCTACGGTATGGAGTTGTCGAAGCTGAAAAACAACAGCTTCGTCGCCACCGCTCTCATCCGTAATACGGTGACTAAGTCAATCCAATTCGGCCCGACGACCATTTTGTTGCTCGGACCGGATAAAGAAGTGATCGCCAAGAAGGAATTTGACCTCGGCCGGCTCGGTGACATCCCGCCGAATGGGGCACGCCCGTGGACATTGACGTTCCCGACAGAGGACATTATTCAGGACATGGACACGCCACATGAATGGTCCCTCGCCTTCGAGCTGAAGAAAAAACACCAGCTGGATCTCGAGGAATCATGGGAACAATCCATCGCGGATGAAACGAAAGCCAACCTGGAAAAAGTCGTCGAAAACGCGCAGCCATTGAAACCTGGCGAAATGAATTTCATGGGACTCAGTGCGAAACGGCAGGATGATGGTGGACTGGCCGTCACTATTCTCATTCGCAACGGCTCGGATAAAAATGTAAACCTCGAGCAAGTGCCGCTCGGCTTCAAAGATGCAACGGACGATGAAATTGCCAGGGGCAGCTTTAAAATGGACAACTTCACGATCAAGACCAATACGAGCAAACCGTGGACCTTTATTTTTCCCGCTTCCATGATTAAGCAAGACGACATCGACCTGTCCCGATGGCAAGTTTACCCCATTCAATAAGGCTAAAGAGGAAGACTATCGCCCAATGAAGCGATAGTCTTTTTTATATGGTGGTCGCGGCGCGGGAGTTGCGCGAGGTTGAGAGGGAGTCGCGCGAGGTCGGGGTATGCTCATGACCCTGTCAAGTAGACACCATAAAAATCGTGCAAATTATGCTGTTTTCAACCGATAATCAACCG
>NZ_BAAADM010000039.1:0-57140 GCF_039522485.1 Lentibacillus halophilus
ACCTTTTTTCGGTCCGAGATCGAAAGCCCCTATTATTCTTAGGTAAGATATAAATCATTCAGCAACCCCTAATGTATCTTCATCAAATTTGTACACTTCGATACTGGAAACATTCTCATCTAATGCAAGGTTTTCTTTTGAGCAACTGGCTAAAATCGCTATTAATAATAAAATGGAAAAGAAAAATACTAATGTTTTTGTTCTAACCATTGAACTTCCTCCCCAGTAATATTTATGCCGTTAAATGGCCCAATTCCCGCATACAGTTGTTCGATTAACGCGCCCGTTTTATAAAGTGACTAGTCTTTTAAAGAAATTTCTTTTCCGTCTGCTTGTGTAGGATAAGATTCTTTAATCTCTCTACCTATTTGGGCTTTGATTTTATCACCTTTTTCATATTCGCTTATTTCCTCATCAACATCTTTATAGTTTATATACATAAAATTACCATCATCAGGACCATCAAAGGTTGGATTAGAACCTTTAAAATTGGAAGAAGGGTCATCTGAAGCAAACTTATCCTCGACTTTTTGAAATTCCTCTAACGAAGCATCTTTTAAAAGTAAAACGTCGTCACCATCTATTTCGACTATATAACCTGCTACTTCTTGACTCGAATTAGCTGTATCAGAATTATTTTGCTCGCTTATACCACATCCTGCTAACAAAATACATACAAGTAAAGTAACAATAAAAGCAAAAGACTTTTTCATTGATTCCTCTCCTTCCTAAAGTATAAAACGTATTAAATTAATTATTTCCTTACTTTGGGTATTTTCAACAGTAGTAAAAGCGATTAAGTCTACCTCGTCTATTATTTCTTCAAAATCATATACAGGCCAGTCTCCCTTTGCCTGAGTGTTATCATCGTTATTAATTGGATTACTGGAACCGCATCCAATTAATAAAACACTTATTAGCAAGGTAATGACAAAAAGAAAGATTTTCTTAATTGATTAAACTCCTCCTTAATTGTTTATAGAATAGGACGTATTAATCTCATTATAAGTTTCGGATTTCTAAACAAAACGTCCTGGTTGCTTAAGAATGTACACAGCATATTAAATTGAATAAAAAAACTTCGATAAATTTTAGACTAATGATGATATTCAACCGTCTAATACGTGTGTAAAAGAAAGGGGGGTGAAGTAAGTATTTTATGAAAAGGTTAGTAAAAAAAGCCCAAAGTGGTAATAAGGATGCATTCATGAAACTTATGAAGGAATACGAGAATGATATCTATCGAACAGCGTATGTCTATACAAAAAATGAAGCTGATGCACTCGATATCGTTCAAGAAACCGTCTTCCAATCCTACAGCAAAGTTAACAATTTAAGGAATCCGCAGTATTTTAAAACATGGTTAATCAAAATTACAATTAACTCCGCGATTGATCTGGTAAGAAAGAAAAAAAACATCACACATTTAAAGCCGGAATATACCGATAATTTGGGCGAAGATGATGGAAACATTACTCTATCCATAACTCTAAGGGGAGTCATTGAAAATTTAAATGAGCAAGAGAAAAGTATTGTCCTTTTAAAATATTATTATGGTTATACTTTTAAAGAAATTGCTGACATATTGAGGGTTCCTACGAGTACAGCAAAGTCTGTATTATACCGTTCTTTACAAAAAATGCGAGAGGACATGAAGGAGGATGATGTTTGTGAAAGGTAAGAACTTAAAAGAAGATATGCAAAATATAAAAGTTCCTAAGGAAAAACTTCATCAGAGAATTGAATCAGGTGTAAGGCAAGCAGAATCAAAAGGAAAGAAAAAGAGAAGAGTTCCTAAGTGGATACTTAGTTCAGTTGCTTCAGTAGTGATTATTGGTTCGGGTGTCACTTTTGGCGGTTCTTACATCGCAGATGCTGCCGAATCATTAATAAATCAAATATTTGGGTCGGAAGAAAATTTAATGCAAGCTTATCCTGATGAGAGTCAAGAAGAAATTGATGATTTCGACCGACACTTAGAACTAGCAAAGGAAAATTTAACGGAAGAAGAATTCAACGATTATAGTGAACTAATAAAAGAACGAACCGAAATATGGAGTAGAATAAAAGAAGAAAATAGAGAACCTAATGAGAACGAGGCAGCGAGACTAAACCAAATTGGAGATTTACAGCAATCTTACACAGATAAATTTGCACTAAAGGAAGTGCAACAGCAAGCAAAATTTAGTTTCACCATCACAAAGCCAACATATATACCTGAGAGTTATAATCAAATTGGCGAAAATTACTCTATCGAAAATGTAGATGAGGAACCAGTTGTTTCATTAAATTATAGCAATGGAGAGTATCTGTTTTGGACACAACAGGTGAATATAAATCAAAAAGATATTATGGAGGAGATGCTTGGGGATGGCCCTTATAAAAAATCCGAAACGTATTCTTCAAATGGGCTTCAGTTTGATGTAGTTTCCCCTAAAGATGAGAGTGCTAGTTTCAGGGGTGGTATGAGGGTTGCTGTACCAGAAAAAGATTACAAAATCGTAATGTTTGCAGAAGCATTGTCAAAAGAAAAAATGGAAAAAGTGTTGCTGTCTATGGTTGAAAAGTAAATGGACTTGAATAATCAGGTAGCGTTCGTGCCAATAAATAAGTGATTCATATCCACTTTTTTATTTTCATCATTCAATTGTAGGCAATTGTAAAAAAATAGAAGTTAATAACGATGATAGCACAGATTCAATTCTGTGCTTTTTATATGCAAATTCGTTTCACCTTTCAAATGATAACATGGCAAGGGGTTGCATCTGTATGCGTACTTCTCCGGTGTATTTTAAATCAAAATACTTTAAAAATGTCACAAAACGTTTTAAAATAGAAAACAGTCACAATATGATTTAATTAATTTCATCTGGTTGCATAGTTGGTTCAGTGATTCTATAAGTATATAATACGGATTATTGTAACCGATTGCAAAACAAGGAAGGGATGATAAACATGGATATGCAACGTATACCCGCGCAGAACGGGCATTTTAATTTACAAAACTATGAAAAGATGCGCGAGACGTTTTCCTGGGAGGAGGTCAAAAAAAACTTCACCTGGCATGAAACAGGCAAAGTGAATATGGCTTATGAAGCAATTGATCGCCATGCTGAAAATCCCGCTAAAAAAGATAAAACGGCCTTGTTATATTCATCACCGGAGCGGGAGGAAGCAGTGACGTTTGAAGAGCTGCGTCAACAAAGCAATCAGTTTGCCAATGTACTTAAGAAGCATCATGTTGAAAAAGGCGATCGTATCTTTCTTTTTCTTCCGCGAAGTCCAGAATTTTATGCGGTGTTTTTCGGCATTATGAAAACCGGTGCGATTGCCGGCCCGTTGTTTGAAGCATTTATGGAACAAGCAGTCCGGGATCGTTTGCAGGATAGTCAGGCAAGCATGCTGGTAACAACCCCTGACTTGTTGGATCGGGTACCACAGGAGGATTTGCCTGATCTTGAAAAAATCGTCCTTGTCGGCGAAAACAATGAGACGTCTGATAAGTATATCGACTATGCCTCGGAAATGAAGGAAGCCTCTTCTGAATTTGCTATGGAATGGGTCGATTTGGAAGATGGTATGCTGATTCATTATACGTCCGGTTCAACCGGAAAACCAAAAGGCGTCTACCATGTTCATCATGCCATGATTCAGCATTACCAAACGGCTGAATGGGTGCTTGACTTGCGGGAAGACGATGTTTACTGGTGTACGGCCGACCCGGGCTGGGTAACCGGAACCAGTTACGGCATTTTTGCGCCATGGCTGCACGGTGTCACTAACGTGGTCCGCGGGGGCAGATTCAGTCCGGATGCTTGGTATGGCACGATTGAACAATACAATGTATCGGTCTGGTATACAGCGCCAACGGCATTGCGAAAATTGGTCAGTGCTGGTGAGGATCCAGTGAAACGGCATGACTTATCATCCTTGCGTCATGTGTTGAGTGTTGGTGAACCACTGAATCCAGAAGTGATCACATGGGGCATGCAAGCATTCAATCTGCGTATTCATGACACATGGTGGATGACCGAAACGGGTGCACAATTGATTGTGAACCTTCCATCGCTGGAAATCCGTCCGGGTTCGATGGGCAAACCAATACCGGGAATCGAGGCGTCCATTGTTGATAATGAGGGCAATGAAGTTCCGCCCTACCAAATGGGAAATCTTGCAATCAAAGCACCGTGGCCGGCTATGATGCGCACCATTTGGCAACGTCCGGAAAAATTTGAAAGTTACTTTATTAATGGATGGTATGTTTCCGGTGATAGTGCTTATCAAGACGAGGATGGCTACTTCTGGTTCCAGGGACGCTTGGATGATGTGATCAATACATCCGGTGAACGCGTTGGTCCATTTGAAGTGGAAAGCAAATTGATTGAACATTCTGCTGTTGCGGAAGCCGGTGTTATTGGCAAGCCGGATCCAGAACGCGGGGAAATTGTCAAAGCATTTATCACTTTAAATGAAGGGTATCAGGAGTCGGAGGAATTGCTTGAAGAAATCCGTCAATTTATCAAAACTGGATTGAGTGCCCATGCGGCTCCACGTGAGTTGGAAGTGAAAGAGGGTATTCCGAAGACGCGCAGCGGAAAGATTATGCGCCGTTTGCTTAGATCACAAGAGCTTGGATTGCCGACTGGCGATACATCCACATTGGAAACGTAATTTGGGGATATAAGAGCTGTCATCATTTGGTGGCGGCTCTTTTTTGTCTCAATGGGGATGGATAAGCTGTTTGATTGTATATCTGTCCTGCTAGGTTTTATAATACGAGATGTGTGATCATCTTGATGATTATTGGTCATAAATTTCATTTAGCCGGAAGGAGTGAAGGTCATGAACAAAAAAATAGCAACTGTCATAACGGACATGTTTGAAGATGTGGAATACACGGAACCGGCAAAGGCATTCACGGATGCGGGTCATGAGATTGTGACCATTGAGAAAGAAAAAGGAAAACACGTAACAGGCAAAAATAAAGAAACATCCGTTACCATAGATGAGGCGATTGACCAAGTGAATCCAGACGATTTTGACGCATTGTTTATTCCCGGCGGATTTTCACCGGATATGCTACGTGCTGATGAACGTTTTGTGCGGTTTGCGGGTCAGTTTATGGATGCGGACAAGCCGGTGTTTGCTATCTGCCACGGACCCCAGCTCTTAATTACAGCGAAAAAGCTGGAAGGTCGGACAGCAACCGGGTTTACATCTATTCAGACCGATATGGCCTATGCTGGTGCCAATGTGAAGGACGAAGATGTGGTCGTTTGCTGCAATCAGCTCGTGACGAGCCGGCAGCCCGACGATATCCCTGCCTTTAATCAGGAGGCATTGCAATTGTTAAACAGCTGATAAAAATACTCCCCCTCGAGCATGCATGTGTTTGAGGGGGATTGTTGCTTATGGCCATTTTTTTATTTGAAAACGATCCTGCAGCAACAGCCAATTTTGCGGGAAAGCCAGTCCGAGCTTCCAGTAAGCAATCCCCTGCAGCCCAAGTTCCATTATCAGTTCTAATTTGGCCTGGATGGAGCGTGCATCCTCAAACCACACTTCATGCTTTGTGTTTTGTTTATCGTAATACGTGTAAAATGGCGCCTGTGCGTCGTTATCGTACTGGATGGCCACATTATGAATGCGTGCACGGTTTACGGCCTTTTGCGGACTGATTGCTTCAGCAGGTTCACCGCCTTCCTCGTAAGGCAATGTCCAGTCATAACCATACAGATTTTGACCCAACATTATTTTATCAGCAGGCATGACACTCAATGCAAAGTTGACAACTTTACGAACTTCATTTATTGGTGATACCGCTAACGGTGGGCCGTAACTGTATCCCCATTCATATGTCATGAGCACGACAAAGTCAGCAATTTCCCCGTGGACGGCATAATCATGTGCTTCATACCAGCCGCCCTCCTGCTGGGCACTGGTTTTCGGAGCGAGTGCGGTCGATAGAAAAAGACCTTTTTCGGACAGGCGTTGTTTAGCTTTACGCAGAAACTGATTGTAAGCTTCCCGGTCTTCCGGCGGCAAAAATTCAAAGTCAAAATGGACCCCACGGTAACCTTGTTCGGCAGCGGTATTGATCATATTATCAAGCAGTGTATTTTGCACGGCTTGGACGGTGACGATGATGTGTCCGAGCTCTCTGCTGAATTCACCCTCTTCCAGGTTCGTCACGACAAGTACCATGGCTGTATTGTTTTCGGCAGCGATCTGATGAAAGTTATCTAGTGGCGGCGGGGTAAGTGTTCCGTCGCGGCTGACGTTGTAACTGGACGGGGCGATATACGTCAAATATGGTGATGTTTTGGTTGTTGCATTTACCAATGTATCGGAAACGCGATCCCCGTAAGGTTCTACATAAGCGAAAGTGGCGATTGCACGTTTGGCCTGTTCCGGAATATACAATCTGTAACCAATGGGCAGCTTTTGATTGACAGGTAGACGGTTTACCACCGCTAATTCCTGTTGAGTCATGCCAAATGTATGGGCAATCGAATTCAGACTATCACCAGCCTGGACAACATACCATTGCCCGATAATTGGTACGACCAACGTTTGCCCGACAACAAGGCTGCCCGGTTCATCCAATTCGTTGGCTTCAATGAGTTCATTGATGGATGTACCATATAAATGGGATATGGCATATAAGGTATCGCCTGGCTGTACGACGTGAATTTGCACGAATATTCCCTCCTTCGTTTATATCCTAGTTCCACATTATGTTTGACTACACCTAGATATACCTCTGTCACATATGTCATTTGCCGGCGGAATAAGTTATACTGATGGTCAGTGAGGTGTTGGGTGTTTATGAATGATGCCACGTTTATGCATGAAGCAATCAAACAGGCCAACAAGGCAAAAGCCATCAATGAAGTCCCGATCGGAGCGGTTATTGTTCGCGAGGGACAGGTGATCGCTGCAGGATATAATATCCGGGAAACGTCCCGGACAACCTTATCGCATGCAGAACTGATCGCCATTCGAAAGGCTAATCAAGTCATCGGAAGCTGGCGATTGGAAGATTGTACATTGTACGTAACGCTTGAACCATGTCCCATGTGTGCCGGTGCGATTGTTCAATCACGAATCAAACGGGTTGTATACGGCGCCCCCGATCCGAAAGCAGGCTGTGCCGGTACGTTAATGAATCTGCTTGATGAGGAGCAATTCAATCATCGGGCAGCGGTTGTCAGCGGTGTTCTGGAGACGGAATGCAGCCTTCTTTTAACGGATTTTTTCCGGAACTTGCGGAGTCAGAAAAAAACAAGTAACGACCGGAAACTGTAAAATACATCCATCCAATGATTTTCATTGCATTTTACCCCGATAGTACGTATAATAACCATTACCGTGCTAAGCGGGGAGGTAGCGGTGCCCTGTACTTGCAAGCCGCTATAGCAAGGCCGAATTCCCATTCGAGGTCAGGCGTCTTTAGGGTCTGCCTCAAGGGATTGGTGTTGACGCCCAGGTCCTGCGCAACAGGAACCCATGAACCCTGTCAGATCCGGAAGGAAGCAGCAGTAATTGGTTATTCTTGTGTGCCGCGGGGAAGCCTGAGCCGAGCCATGAACTTGGGTAACGCTTAGGGATGTCCGATCAACAATGGGTGCACGGTTACATAGGTTCAACAAACTGCATCAGCGCTTGTTTTGCGGCTGGTGCAGTTTTTTCGTTTATTGGTTGGTATCGATTGAAAAGGTTCACATCCCCCCAGTTATCGAGTATAATGGAATCACACTATATAAAGAGGAAGCATGCATTATGAGCTATCAGGCATTATACCGTGTATGGCGTCCAAGACAGTTTCAGGATGTTGTTGGACAAACTCATATTACGAAAACATTACAGAATGCAGTGGCCCAGGAGACATTCTCTCATGCCTATATATTCTCCGGACCGCGGGGAACAGGGAAGACCAGTGCGGCGAAAATTTTTGCAAAAACGATCAATTGTGAGCAAGCCCCTGTTCTAGAGCCATGCAATGAATGCAATGCTTGCCTTGGTATTCAGGATGGTTCCATTTCCGATGTTATTGAAATGGATGCTGCCTCGAATACGAGCGTTGAGGATATACGTGAGATACGTGATAAAGTGAAATACGCCTCAAGCAGCGTTCCTTATAAAGTGTATATTATTGATGAAGTGCATATGATCTCCACCAGTGCGTTCAATGCACTGTTAAAAACGTTAGAAGAACCACCGAATCATGTCGTGTTTATTTTGGCTACAACCGAACCGCATAAAATTCCACTGACGGTCGCGTCACGGTGCCAGCGTTTTGACTTTAAGCCAGTTACAAACCGATCCATCGTTGAACGTATGCAAACAATTATCAACGCAGAAAATATAGCTGTATCGTCTGAAGCATTGGAAGCCATTGCGTTAGCAGCAGAGGGCGGCATGCGGGATGCGCTGAGCATTCTTGATCAGGCTATCTCCTACTGTGATGACCGCGTCGATATGGAGGATGTTCTGGCCGTGACCGGTGGTGTGGCACAGGGAATTTTGACAGATATTGTGCAGGCGTTGGAGCAGCGGAATGTGCAGCAGTCTCTGTCATTATTGGATGAGCTGATTCAAAATGGCAAAGATCCGGCCCGCTTTGTCTACGATCTTATCTATTTTTTGCGTGACTTGCTGCTTTATAAAAGTGCCCCGTCATTGGAAGGCATTTTGGAGCGGGCCATGGTTGATGATGCGTTCCAACAGCTGGCTAGTGATATTTCCAGTAGTTGGATTCAGGAAGCGATTGCTCATCTGAATCAGTGTCAACAGGAGATAAAGTGGACGACTAATCCGAAAGTATTTATTGAAATTGCCCTGCTGACGATTGCCGGTAAGGAGGAGCAGCACGTACCGCAACATGAACAGAATTCGGATAAAGTCATTGAATTGGCGACAAAGATTCAGCATCTGGAACAAGAGCTGAATGCACTGAAAGAAGCACCTCCCGCTGCCAAACAGCCGTCCCCATCCAATGAGCCAAGGCGTCCGAAACCCAAATCATCCAAAAACAGCTACGATGTTCCTTATGAAAAAATCCGACGTGTACTGGATGCGGCAGAACGGCCGCTTTTGCAAGACGTGCAGTCCGAATGGGCATCGTTTCTTTCCAGGCTAAAATCCGTCAGTGCTCCGGCTCACGCTACGATTCAGGACAGCAAACCAGCGGCTGCATCCCAAGAGGCGCTCATAGTTCAATTTAAGTATGACATTCATTGTTCCTTATTCCTCGATAACCAGGAGACGGTTGAATCGGTTTTAAAACATGTCACAGGGAAAGACTGGACGATTATACCGATTCCTGCGCATAAATGGCAGGAATTGCGTAATGAATATATAAGCAAACAGGAAGACCCATCGCCGGCCGAAGAAGATAACCAGAAGGATGATCCGCTGGTGGAGGAAGCTAGAAAGCTCGTTGGCGATGATTTGTTGGAAATTCGTGACTAGTAACTGATTATTTTAAGGAGGCGTTTTCGATGAAAGGTAATATGAATAACATGATGAAACAAATGCAGAAGATGCAGAAAAAAATGGAGAAGGCCCAGGAAGAATTGCATGAAATGACCTTTGAAGCGTCCAGTGGCGGTGGAATGGTCACCGTTACCGCAAACGGCAAAAAGGAAATAACGGACGTGCAGATTTCTGAAGAAGTGGTTGACCCGGACGATTTGGATATGTTGCAGGATTTGATTCTCACGGCAACCAATGATGTTTTAAAACAAATTGAAGATAAAACGAATGACACGATGGGTGAATTTACCAAAGGCATGAATATACCGGGAATGTTTTAATCCGGTCCATCTGTTACTGAGAGAACCCTTGCGCCGTTGTTCGAGGAGGCATCGGAATGTATTATCCAGAACCGATTTCCAAATTGATTGACAGTTTTACAAAATTGCCAGGGATTGGCCCGAAAACTGCCGTCCGGCTGGCATTTTTTGTGTTAAATATGAACGACGATGATGTGATGGACTTTGCCAAATCACTAGTCAATGCCAAACGGGAACTGACGCATTGCGCTAGATGTGGACATATCACTGACCAGGATCCTTGTGCGATTTGTCAGGATACGTCAAGAGATGGTTCCATTATCTGTGTTGTGCAAGATCCGAAAGATGTCATCGCTATGGAAAAAATGAAGGAATACAACGGAAAGTATCATGTTCTGCACGGCGCCATCTCCCCCATGGATGGCATTGGCCCGGAAGATATTAATGTCTCGGACTTGATTAACAGACTTAAAGATGAGGGTGTCGATGAACTGATTCTGGCGACGAATCCGAACATTGAAGGCGAAGCAACAGCGATGTACATCTCCCGTCTTGTTAAACCATCAGGTATTAAAACGAGTCGAATAGCACATGGACTGCCGGTCGGAGGTGACTTGGAATACGCGGATGAAGTGACATTATCCAAGGCTCTTGAAGGCCGGAAAGACCTATGAACATGCATGATCAGGTGATGGTATGAGAAAAACAAGAAAAAACAAGGAAACAGATCAACAATTGCTGGATGCGATCATAGCCTTGGAGCACGAATGGAAACAGATTCAAGCGATCGTTGATAAAAGTATTGAACCGACAGAAGATGTTTTTTTCAGACAGAATCTCGCTAGGGAAAACTACTTATTTTTGCTGCGTGAGGCTAAACGGCGTCATATTGGCATCATTCGTTACACTCGATAGATAAGTCGTTCTTTTTTCGTACATCTTTTCATATATAAGTAGAAAGGGACAAGGAAAAGGGGTGTTCGAAATTGAGTTCGACGCTAGTTATATCGATTATGGTTGCTCTGATTATTGTCTTATTGTTTGCAGGTGCCCCCGTGAAGCCGGTACGCTTCATTGCCAACGGTACCGTGAAAATGGGGATTGGCATTTTGTTTCTTTTCTTCGTTAATGTTTTTGGAGGAGCTATTGGGTTGCATATCCCCATCAACCTCTTTACAGCAGCTGTTTCCGGGTTTTTGGGGTTGTTTGGCGTGGCATCACTCGGCGCTATTCATTTGTTCATTATACCGTGACGGTCATGTTTGAAGCGTATTGCCCAAATATCGGTAAAGAAAAAAGCCCTCCTCGCATATACTGTTGTATATAGGCAAAAGCAACCATCTATATTACAAAAGCTATGAAAAATCTACATTTACAAGATTATCATGTATACGATTCGTTAGATTAGGAGATACTAAACTAACGGAGGTGGGGACATGGAACAAAAAATCATGACCGAACGATGCGGTATTTGTGAAGAAGAGAAAGAACGCGGCATCCATTTATACAAAATGTTTATTTGCCGTGAATGTGAAACAAACATGGTCCAGACAGAACCAAGAGAAGAAAAATATCGTTACTATCTACAGAAATTAAAAAATGTGAATCAACCAACATTATATTCCTAGAAATGATTTGAGGTCTCTTGTCTATTTAATGCAGAGACCTTTTTTAATGAAATAGACTAGGAAACCATGAAAAAGGTGAAGTATATATGACAATGGACCAAATGCAAACCCCATTGTATGATGCATTGCAGCAAATGGCCGAGAGGGACCCAATGTCGTTTCATGTTCCCGGCCATAAAAATGGCAATATATTTCCAGGGCGAGGGCGAGTTTTTTTTGATGCTGTCCTGCCGTTGGATATGACGGAATTGACCGGTCTTGATGATTTGCACGCACCAAAAGACGTCATTGGGCATGCACAAAAGCTGGCAGCCGCTTTTTTTGGCGCTGATGAAACGTTTTTTCTTGTCGGTGGCAGCACAGCAGGAAATCTGGCCATGATTATGGCTGTATGCCAGCCCGGGGATACGATCATTGTACAACGAAACAGTCATAAATCCATTATTAATGGACTGGAATTGAGTGGGGCCAGACCGGTGTTCGCAGCACCTGAATGGGATGAGGCCAAAGATCGTTATACAGCACCGTCTATTCATACCATACAGCAGGCACTGAGACAGCACCCAGATGCTAAAGCAATTGCTTTGACCTACCCTGATTATTTTGGTGGGACATTTGAACTGAAAGAAATGATTGACCTTGCTCATGCATATCATATACCAGTACTTGTTGATGAGGCCCATGGTGTTCATTTTTCACTAGGCAGGGCATTTCCTGCATCCGCATTGGATCTCGGTGCGGATGGCGTGGTTCAGTCGGCGCACAAAATGGCACCGGCGCTGACGATGGGGTCCTATTTGCACATTCGTTCACAGCGGCTGGCGACGAATCGCATCAGCCATTATTTGCAAATGCTTCAGTCGAGTAGCCCGTCGTATCCGATTATGGCAACATTGGATCTGGCCCGTTTTTATTTGGCGTCGTTGACCAATCGCGACGTCACGACTATTACGGACAGTGCCGCACAAATGAAGGCAATACTGGAAGATAGCTGGGCGTGGAGTATCTTGGAATCGGATGATCCGTTAAAAATAACCATACAGACAAAAGCCGGAATCACAGGTAATGTCCTTGCCCGTGCCCTGGAACAAGAAGCTATTTATCCAGAGCTGTCCAATCATAATCACGTTTTAATGGTTCATGGACTGACGCCTTTCACGGGAATGGTTCATTTGAAGAATGCTATCACACGCATAGGCACACAATTAAAATTTACAGAGAATAATGCTATAATAAATATGGACGACTTATTTTCAGAAAAGTTGACCGAACTTCATCTGGATTATCAGGAAATGCATGAGCGTTGCAGTCGGCCGATTTCTTTTCAGCAATCAGCGGGCTATACAGCGGCTGAGCCGGTCATCCCATATCCGCCGGGTATTCCCCTTATTTTGAAGGGGGAGCGGATTCGGGACAGGCATCTTCAGCTGGTGGAACAGCTGCGGCGTCAAGGTGTTTCGTTCCAACATCGGGATGTTGCCGGAACGATCAACGTTTTTCAATAAAGGAGCTAACACATGTGAACGGATATTTTGTAACATTTGAAGGTGGTGAAGGTGCCGGCAAATCATCCATTCTTAACGCAGCAGCTGTCCAGCTGTCCAATCAGGGATATGATGTGCTTACAACCCGTGAACCGGGCGGTATTGACCTATCTGAAAAAATACGTCAGCTGATTCTTAGTAACGACCACACAACCATGGATGCACGGACGGAAGCTCTGCTTTATGCAGCTGCGCGAAGACAGCATTTGGTGGAAAAGATTTTCCCTGCCCTTCAGGAAGGAAAGGTTGTTCTCTGTGACCGGTTCATTGACAGCAGTCTCGCCTATCAAGGCTATGCGCGAGGAATTGGTATGGATGATGTTTATCGAATTAACGAGTTTGCCATTCAACATGCCTTTCCGGATAGAACCTTGTTTTTTGATATTGAGCCGGCCAAAGGACTGGCGCGTATTGCATCGAATGAAAACAGAGAAAAAAATCGATTGGACCTCGAGAATAGATGGTTTCATGAACAGGTTTACGAAGCGTATCATGTGCTCGTATCACAATCACCAGACCGTTTCAGGGTTATTAATGCCGATCAGCCATATGAGGTGGTTCAGGCTGATGTTATGCAGCAGTTGCTGACAGGTTTACAAACCAAAATAGAGGAGGAAGAACAGTGAAATTAGTGATCGCGGTGGTTCAGGATAAAGATACCAACCGACTTGTCGATGTGTTGGGTGAGGGCGATTTTAAAATAACGAAATTGGCAACAACTGGAGGATTTTTGAAGGAAGGAAATACAACATTGATGATTGGCTGTGAAGATCAGTATGTCGATAACGCATTAGACATTCTCCGTGATAATTGTTCCAAGCGTGAACAAATGGTGGCGCCTATTTCACCAATGGGCGGCAATGCGGATTCCTATATCCCTAAACCGGTTAAAGTTGAGGTTGGCGGTGCCACCGTATTTATCTTGCCGGTCGAGGATTTTATGCAATTTTAACCATACGGATCGCTGTTGGTTCATTGATACAGGCCGTTTGAAAATGAGGGAATGAGAGAATGGAAACATGGTCACAAGTATCTGCTGTGCAGCCGCTGGCAAGCAAGATGATGACGAATAGTATTGCAAAAGACCGCATTTCCCACGCCTATTTGCTTCAGGGAGAACGAGGAACCGGAAAAGGTGCTATCGCCCTGTTGCTTGCCAAATCGGTCTTTTGTCAGGAACTAAATGGTATTGAACCATGTCAGGAGTGCCGTGCGTGTACACGAATTGCATCAGGAAATCATCCGGATGTCCATTGGATGAAGCCGGACGGTCAATCAATTCGGAAAGAGCAGATACAACACTTGCAAAAGGAATTTACTTATTCTGGTTTGGAGTCGGACCGGAAGTTTTACGTTATTGAAAGCGCGGAGACTTTGACACAAAACGCTGCCAACCGGATCCTGAAGTTTTTAGAGGAACCGGGCAGACAGACAACGGCCGTATTGCTGACTGAAAATAGCCAAGCAGTCCTTTCTACGATTCGCTCACGATGTCAGATGATCGATTTGAAACCACTTCATCCGGAGGCTTTTCAAAACCAATTGGTCGAGCATGGCATTAACCGGCAAACCGCCGTGTTATTAAGTGCTATCACAAACAATTTGGATGAAGCCATGTCGATGAGTGAGGATGACTGGTTTGCGCAGGCGCGAAGACGAATGGTACAATTAATAGAAATAATCATGAATGAAAAGGACGATTTGTTTCTATTTCTGCACCATGAGTGGTTGCCGCATTTCAAAGAGCGCACTCAGCAGGAACTGGGTTTGGATTTGTTGATACTAGCATTCAAAGATGTGGTGTACGTCCATGCCGGAAGAGATGATTTGATTGTTTTTTCCAATGATGATAAAAAACTGGAAAACTTGGTGATGTTCTTTTCACAGGAAAAATTACTGGATATATTGAATCGATTGCTTGATGCCAAACGCAAACTCAAGCAGAATGTCAATCCGACACTTGTGATGGAGCAGCTCGCCGTTCACATACAGGAGTGATAGACAGTGATTGAAGTAATTGGTGTCCGTTTTGAAAAAGTGGGTAAAATATATTATTTTGACCCGGGCAGCGAGCAAATCGAAACTGATAGCTACGTTGTTGTTGAGACGGCTCACGGAATTGAATTCGGCAAAGTTGTCATCACGAATAGACAGGTTGATGAGGAAGATGTGATTCTACCTCTTAAGAAGGTCATTCGTGTAGCCACGGAAGAGGATAAACGCACTGTCTTGGAGAACCAGGAAATGGCTGATAAAGCTAAAGAAGCATGTTCGCAAAAAATGAAAGAACATGAATTGGATATGAACCTGGTTGAGGCGAAATACACGTTTGACCGCCATAAAATTATTTTTTATTTCACGGCTGATGGTCGGGTTGATTTCCGCAATCTCGTAAAGGATTTGGCTGCTGAATTTAAAACACGTATCGAACTTCGGCAGATTGGTGTTCGTGATGAGGCTAAAAAACTGGGCGGTGTTGGCCCATGCGGTCGATTGCTTTGCTGCTCCACGTTTTTAGGGGATTTTGAACCGGTTTCTATAAAAATGGCAAAAGACCAAAATCTGTCGCTGAATCCGGCGAAAATTTCAGGACTGTGCGGCCGTCTGATGTGTTGCTTGAAATATGAAAACGAAGATTATGAAACGGCCAAACGTGAATTACCGGATATGGGCGAATCGATTACGACACCATACGGAGCAGGTAAGGTGGTCGGGTTGAACATTTTGGAACGGGTCATTCAGATTGAAATACCAGAAAACGAACGCGTGATTGAGTATACACTGGATGAAATGATTGATGAAGGCATTATTGCAGCGCAAGCCACAGAGTAGTGGGGTGAGTAAGCGTGTTCAAGAGGGAAATTTTTGATCAGGTTTCTGATATGGAAACACAAATCGGTCAACTGTATGAACAACTGGGTGATCTGAAAGGCAAATTGAGCGATTTGCTGGAGGAGAAACACCGGTTGGAAATGGAGAATCACTATTTGCGCAGTCGTCTGGAACAAATGGGAGATCCACCGGACGATACCAAACAGCCATCGGAAACCAAAGATATTCCGGGGGAAGGCTATGACAATCTGGCCCGATTGTATGAAGAAGGGTTTCACATATGCAATGTTCACTTTGGCACACCAAGACGCGAAGAAGATTGTCTGTTCTGTCTTGAATTTCTGAATAAAGCCAAATGATGACGATTGATATCATTTGTTTTAAACGCTTGAGAAAGCAAACATTTGCAACCACGCAACAAGCTGTCTCCCCATCGATAAGAGACAGTTTTTGTATCATGACAATGACATGACCTTGAATGGATGTGACGCATGAAGACAATCAATGATGATGAACGACTGGATTACTTGTTGTCGGAGAAAGATATGCATATTATACAAAGTTCCCATGTATTTTCTTTTTCATTGGATGCCGTTCTGCTGGCACATTTTGCGTATGTACCGATTAAAAAAGGCCATATTCTTGATTTATGTACAGGCAACGGTGTCATTCCATTGCTGCTGTCACGGCGTACCAATGCCTCCATCGTGGGTGTTGAAATTCAGTCACGACTGGCGGATATGGCCAAGCGGAGTGTAGCATTAAATCAGCTTGGGGACCGGCTGACCATGATTCACGGGGATCTGAAGGAAATGAAAACGGAATTGGGCCACTCAGCATTTGATGTAGTTACATGCAATCCACCGTATTTTCCGACCCCTGCTGTCACTGAACATAATGAGAATGTTCATATGACGGTTGCAAAGCATGAAGTATACTGTACACTTGATGATGTCGTAAAAGCTTGTAAGCTGCATGTGCGCCCGGGAGGAAAGGTCGCCATGGTTCACCGGCCCGACCGGCTGGTGGATATTATTGTCTCGTTTCGTCAATACCGGATTGAACCGAAACGTGTCCGGTTTATCTATCCAAAGTACGGCCGTGAAGCGAATATGCTGCTGGTGGAAGGAACTAGAGACGGCAATGCGGGGCTGACGATGTTGCCTCCATTATATATTTATCATGCAGATAACACGTATACGAAGGAAGCTGAGGGAATAATATATGGAAAATAATGAACATATTGTTTATATTTTAAAATGTGGTGATGATACATTTTATACAGGTTACACCAATGATTTGGAAAACAGAGTGACCATGCATGAAGACGGCAAGGGCGCTAAGTATACTCGGGGACGCGGACCATTTCAAGTTGTGTTTGTGGAAAAGTTGGCAACGAAAGAGGAAGCACTTCAGAGGGAATATCAAGTGAAGCAGCTTTCCCGTAAGGAAAAAGTGAAACTGATCAGGGAGAAGTTGAAAGAAGTGATGCAGTATGCAACTTCAGAAGAGTTTTGATGGAGAAACAGGTGGCACGATTTATGTTGTTCCCACCCCGATTGGCAATCTGGATGATATGACCATACGGGCGCTGAAAACACTCGAAACAGCAGATGTGATTGCCGCAGAGGACACGAGACATACCAGAAAGCTTCTTCACCACTTTGATATATCCACACCGCTTGTCAGTTACCATGAACATAATAAAACGAACCGCGGGTACGAACTGCTGGCCCGCCTGGAAAAAGGTGATACCATTGCTGTTGTCAGTGATGCGGGGATGCCATCCGTCTCCGACCCTGGTCAGGAATTGGTGCAAACAGCAATAGATTCCGGTCATCCGGTGATCGTTTTGCCTGGTGCCAATGCAGCGTTATGTGCTCTCGTTGGTTCTGGGCTGCCCGCTGAGGAATTTCTATTTTACGGATTTTTGCCGCGGAAGACAAAAGAGAAGAAGGCCGCATTCAATCGGCTGAAGCGTATGCAGGCGACAGTGGTGTTGTATGAATCACCGTATAGGGTGAAGGATACCATGAAAACATTGCTGACTTACTTCGGCAATCGCCGGATGACTGTGGCGCGTGAATTGACAAAAACGTTTGAAATGTATGCCAGAGGGACAGTAGAAGAATTGATTGAATGGGCTGAAACGGTGGAACTCAAGGGAGAATGCTGCCTAGTGGTTGAAGGTAATTCTGGTGACGTGATCGAAACAGATAACGTGTGGTGGAGCGATCTATCCATCGTTGAGCACGTGAACCGTTACATGGAAACAGATACGCTGACAAGCAAGGAAGCCATTAAGCGGACAGCAGTCGATCGGAATCTCGCCAAACGTGTCGTATACCAAGCGTTTCATATTGATGGCTGATGTTATATTACGCTGAACGGCTGTGCTAATGGTCATGTCTGCGCACGAAAAAAAGCGGCTAACGTTGTTTAATCAATGCGTCAGCCGCTTTTCGAACATTCTATGGAAAACAGCAAATGGATTGCTGATTTACCCATCATCATTTAACCGTGAACGAATTTCTGAAATCAACTCTTCTGCCCCTTCCGGACTAAGGACAATTTTTCCATTCGCCAATGATAAATTATCATCTGACGTCTCTCCGGTAATTTGACAAGTTGTGCTTGGCTCATATTTTTTCAGTATCACTTGATCATCATCAATAAATATCTCCAAAGGGTCTTTTTCATTTATATTCAATGTACGGCGCAATTCAATCGGCAGTACAACCCGGCCAAGTTCATCGACCTTCCGTACAATTCCAGTTGACTTCATTGTTTATTCTCCCCTCCATGCTCGAATTGCAAAGCATCGTATCTAACATTTTTCACCACATTTCGACATCTGCTTTGTGGAACATAATACCAACCTTTCAACCCAATGTCAACAAAGATGGTGCGAAATGTAAAAAATAAATGTGAAAATTAGTTTAACTAAACAATCGATGTGTTTTTTGATAAAATAACGCGTATGAAGGTAAATGTATCTATATTTGGAAAAGCATTAAAAAGAAGCTACAATGGGAACCATGTTGTAAGGAGGGAAAGCTATGGCTAATGAAAACAAAACATTTTATATAACGACGCCGATTTATTATCCGAGCGGCAACCTGCATATAGGTCATGCGTATTCAACGGTTGCCGGTGATGCGATGGCACGTTATAAACGGCTGCGCGGATACGATGTTTTTTATCTGACGGGGACGGATGAGCATGGCCAGAAAATTCAGCGTAAAGCGGAAGAAGCAGAAATGGAACCACAGGCATATGTTGATGACATTGTCAGTGGTATCCAGGATTTATGGAAAAAACTAAAGATAACGAACAACGACTTTATCCGGACGACCGAAGACCGGCATAAGAAAATCGTTGAGCAACTTTTTGATAAGCTAGTACAGCAGGGTGATATTTATCTTGATGAATATGAAGGCTGGTATTGCACGTCATGTGAATCGTTTTTTACCGAACGACAACTTGATGACGGCGCTTGTCCGGACTGCGGTGATCCGGTAGAGAAGGTGAAAGAACAGTCGTACTTCTTCAAGATGAGCAAGTATGTGGACAGGCTTTTGGCCTTTTACGAGGAAAATCCGTCGTTTATTCAGCCGGAAGCACGGAAAAATGAAATGCTGAATAACTTCATAAAACCGGGACTTGGAGATTTGGCTGTTTCGCGGACAACCTTTGATTGGGGTATCAAAGTACCGGGTGATCCGAAGCATGTTATTTATGTATGGATCGATGCATTGACAAACTACATTACAGCTCTCGGATACGGTACGGATGATGACGAACGGTACCAGAAGTATTGGCCTGCTGATGTTCATTTAATGAGTAAAGAAATTGTCCGTTTTCACACCATTTATTGGCCGATTATGCTTATGGCACTCGATCTGCCATTGCCGAAAAAGGTGTTTTCACACGGCTGGATTCTCATGAAAGACGGAAAAATGTCGAAATCAAAAGGGAATATTGTCGATCCTTCTAAGTTGATTGATGTATACGGCCTGGATGCAGTGCGTTATTACTTGCTGCGTGAAGTTCCGTTTGGTTCCGATGGCGTTTTCACTCCGGAAGGGTTTGTGGAACGTATTAACTATGATCTTGCCAACGACCTCGGCAACTTGCTGAACCGAACGATTGCCATGATCAGCAAATACTTCGATGGCAACATACCTGACTACATATCGGCCGAGACAACAGTGGAGGCATCGCTGGAGGCATTTCAGACGGAAACGGCTCAAAAAGTGGAGCAAGCCATGGACAACATGCAGTTTTCAGTGGCTCTTTCATCGCTTTGGGAACTAATCAGTCGCACGAATAAATACATTGATGAAACTGAGCCATGGATACTTGCCAGAGATAATGCAAATAATGATCGTCTCGGCAATGTTATGGCCCATCTCGGGGAATCACTTCGCAAAATCGCCATTATGCTGCAGCCATTTTTAACCGAAGCGCCAGTGGAAATCTTCCGCCAGCTCGGTATTCAGGATGAGGCGTTGCAAACGTGGGACAGCATTCGTGATGACGGTGTGCTGGGAGGCAAAACCGTGCAAAAAGGGAATCCGATTTTCCCTCGCCTTGATAATGACAAAGAAGTTCAAGCCATCAAAGCAATGATGCAGAAACCTCAACAACAGGAAGAATCGCCAGACGAAGCCGTTCCGGAACAGAAGGACGACGTTGCCATTGACGATTTTATGAAATTGGATATGCGTGTGGCCGAAATTCTTCAAGCCGAACCAGTCGAAAAGACGGATAAACTGCTGACATTGCAGATTGATGTCGGAACGGATCAGCGTCAGGTTGTATCAGGTATCGCTGATCATTACAGCCCCGATGACTTAATCGGGCGCAAAGTCATCTGCCTGACCAATCTGAAACCGGCCAAATTGCGCGGGCAAATGTCCGAAGGCATGATTTTGTGCGGCGAGGATAACAACGGACGGCTTGTACTGGCATCGGTCGATCAATCACTGCCGAATGGATCTGTTGTGAAATAAGAAGGAGTGATTCTATGTTAGTTGACACACATATGCATTTAAATGTCGAACAGTTTGTTGATGACCGGGAGGAAACCATCCAGCGCGCGTTTGATGCTGGTGTTGCGTATATGATCGTCGTTGGCTTTAACCGCGAGACGATTCCGCTCGCATTGGAACTGGCCGAACAGTATGAAACGATTTATGCCGCTGTCGGCTGGCACCCGGTCGATGCCATTGACATGTGCGATGAAGACCTGGAATGGATCGAGGACCTCACCCAGCATTCGAAAGTTGTCGCCATTGGTGAAATGGGTCTCGACTATCATTGGGATAAATCGCCAAAAGATGTGCAAAAAGATGTTTTTCGCAGACAGATTGCGCTAGCCAAAAAAGTTGGCATGCCGATCACGATTCATAACCGAGAGGCAACGGAGGATATTATCGATGTGCTGAAAGAGGAAAACGCAAAGGATGTTGGCGGCATCATGCATTGTTACAACGATGACGCCAAATACGTACCGACGTTTCTCGATATGAATTTTCACATATCTCTGGGTGGCCCGGTTACGTTCAAAAATGCGACCATGCCAAAAGATGTCGCCGTCCAAGTTCCAATTGACCGGCTGCTTGTGGAAACCGACGCACCGTTTCTCGCACCACATCCGAACCGGGGGAGGCGAAATGAGCCGGCTTACGTTAAACTGGTTGCTGAGAAAATTGCCGAACTCCGGGGTATGTCGTTTGATGAATTGAGCAGTGTGACAACTGAAAATGCGTTTAAGTTATTGAAAATAGGTGACTCCTGATATTTTGCATAACAGGAAAATGGATGAGGCTGACAGCATTGGTCAGTCTCTTTTTTATGATGCAGCGGGAAAACAAGGTTGCTCATGAATCAGATTGGAAACGACGGTGTCATTGAATGGTCATTATTTGTAATTTAAACGTAAATAGAACGTAATTGAAATTTCGTTGTAAATGCATAGGATGGTTACTATAATCAGAGTCGTATGGAAAGGAGGCATTTAAATATGCGATTCATTTCAAAGCTTGTGCCAAAGCGTATGTGGAAACAGATTGTCTCTGGTGCAGGCATTGCCATCCTGCTTGCTTTTTCCGGATTCGTTGTGTTTGAAATGTCAAAAACTGAAGTGACATTGGCTGAAAACGGTGAAAAGCAAACGATTAATACCCATGCAAAAGACGTAGAAGAATTACTTGCCGAAGCAGGAATTTCGTATGACGAACATGATGATCTATCCCATGAATTAGATACAGCAATTAAAAATGATATGACTGTTACATACGATGCAGCGAATCAAGTTACCGTGCTCATTGATGGTGAAAAAGAAACGTACTTTACCACAAGTGATACAGTTGGGGAATTCTTTAAGGATGAAAATATTCAAGTTAATGACCGTGATGACACATCCCGTAAAAAAGACGCATCGATTGATAATGACACGACCATTAAAATCGATAAGGCGTTTCAGGTTATGGTTAATGATGGCGGGAGTAAAGAAAAAGTCTGGACGAATGGTGGAAATGTTCAACAGTTATTGAATAATCAAGACATAGAACTTAATAAATTGGATAAAGTGACTCCTGCTAAAAGTGAAAAAGTCCAAAAAGACACACCCGTAACCATCACCCGTATGAAAAAAGTCACCAAAAACGTAACAGAATCGGTGGATTACCAAGTGAAAAAACGCAATGACAGCAGCCTGGAAAAAGGCAAAAAAAATGTTATTGCTGACGGTCAGGAAGGTTTGGTCACTAAAACGTATGAAGTGACCAAAAAGAATGGGGAGACAGTCGATCGGGATTTGATTGACAAAAACGTGCAGCGCGAGAGTAAAGATCGGATTGTCGCTATTGGAACCAAGGCGAAAGGACAGAATCTGACGACATTGTCTGCCAAAAGTAGTTCCGATAACAACAGTAAAAATAAAAACGCCGATGGTGAAGTCATGTATATGAATGCAACTGCTTATTCAGCAAATTGTTCCGGTTGTTCGGGTGTTACTGCTACAGGGATTAATCTGAACGCTAACCGGAACAAGAAGGTTGTAGCTGTTGATACAAGTGTCATTCCACTGGGTACGAAAGTATGGGTGGAAGGCTATGGAACGGCTGTTGCAGGTGATACGGGCGGCAATATCGTTGGGAATCGGATTGACCTGCATGTTCCGACTCAGTCGGCAGCAAGTGCTTTTGGTCGGAAAACTGTCAAAGTTAAGATACTTGATTAATATATAGGAAAACAGCTCCTGTCATGATATAGTGACAGGAGCATACTATTTGGGAAGAGGATTATACGTGAAAATTCAGGAAGTTATTGTCGTTGAAGGACGTGACGATACAGCAAAACTAAAGCAAGCTGTTAACGCTGATACGATTGAAACAAACGGATCAGCTGTCAAAACGTCGGTTATAAATCAAATAAGGCATGCACAAACTAAGCGTGGTGTTATTATTTTTACCGATCCGGATTATCCGGGAAGCCGGATCCGCCATATTGTTGCCAATGCCGTTGACGGATGCAAACACGCATTTTTACAACAGGATGATGCCCGTGCAAAAAATGAGAATGGAAAAAGTATCGGAATTGAACATGCATCCCCGGCTGCACTCCGTCAAGCGTTGCAAAATGTGTATACATTGACTGAAGATGAACCGGTGTCCATTACAAGAGACGATTTGATCGCAGAAGGGCTGATTGGAACGCCGGAAGCTGCCCGCCGACGGGAACGTCTCGGTGCACTGCTGCATATCGGTCATACAAATGGCAAACAGCTGCTGAAGCGACTGTCCATGTTCCGCATATCCAAACATCAATTCAACCAAGCGATGAATCGGGTACGGCAGGAGGAAGATAATGAACGAAAAACCAATAGCAACACCTAAACGAACAGCTGACATACTTCAAAAACACGGCTTTTCGGTAAAAAAAAGTTTAGGACAAAACTTTATCGTTGATGTGACGATCCTTCAGCATATTATACAAAAGGCAGACATCCATCAATTGTCCGGTGTGATTGAAGTTGGGCCGGGCATTGGTGCTTTGACGGAACAACTTGCCAAAGTAGCGAAAACAGTTGTCGCATATGAGATTGACAACCGGTTGTTTCCCATTCTAAATGATACACTGCGAGACTATAATCATATAAAGGTGATTCATCAGGATATACTCGAAGCCGACGTTTCCGCGATGATGGAGACCTATTTTGATGAGAATCAGCCGGTGCATGTTGTTGCTAATCTGCCTTATTACATAACAACACCGATTTTAATAAAACTGCTGCGCGAAGACTTACCTGTTTCCAGTTTTACGGTCATGATTCAGAAAGAGGTTGCTCAGCGAATGGCAGCCGGGCCTAACAGCAAAGCTTATGGGTCGCTTACTATTGCGATTCAGTATTATACCGATGCAAAAGTCGTTATGAATGTCCCCAAAGGTGTGTTCATGCCATCGCCGAATGTGGACTCCAGCGTGCTGAAATTGACGAAAAAAACGGAACCACCAGTTAAGGTGGATGACGAAGATTATTTTTTTTCCGTTGTCCAAGCTTGTTTTGCGCAACGCCGAAAAACGTTGCGCAACAATTTACGGCACTATTTCGGTACATCGGTGAACAAAGAAATGATTTCAGACGTGTTACTGGATACCGGCATTGACCCCCAGCGGCGTGGGGAATCGTTGGCAATGGAGGAGTTTGCGGCTCTGGCCAACGTCTTATACCGTACATTCTAATATGCGTCACAAAAAAGCGATTGCTCATCCACATGCAATCGCTTTTTATATGTTAGGCACAAGTTAGGCCCATCGGTCATAGTCTGCAGATAAGGAACTTGATCCGTTGAGAGGCTGTGAGGTGGCTTTATGAGTTTTTCAGCAGGAGACATGGTAACACGACAATCGTATAATCATGATTTGCTGTTCCGCATTGCATCTGTATCCGGGGATAATGCCCTGTTGTATGGTGAAAATGTCCGTCTTATCGCAGATGCCTCTTTGGGTGATTTGGTTCAAGTCGGGAAGAGGGATTTGGAACGGCGAAAAAAGCAGGGAAAGGATCAGGAGGAGTTTTCTTATCGTTTGTTCCGGCAGGATTATCAACTGATGAAGGACAAACGGGAGTACCAGACAACAAATGGGTATCAATATACAGGACGTTTCTTTCAGCTTCCGGCTAAAGTGCTGCATATCGATGGAGACCGCATGTATCTTCGTAAATGTATAGAATTGTACAATCGGATTGGTCTGCAGGTTCATGGTGTTCATCTTCATGAGAAAGATATGCCGCATGAAATTCCCGAACTCGTGGATAAAATCCAACCGAATATCATTGTAATCACCGGTCATGACGCTTATTCCAGTCAAAAAGGCATGAAAAAAGAATTGCGCGCCTACCGGAACTCCAAATATTTTGCTGAAGCGGTCCGGGCAATCCGAGACAATTATCCCAATTTGGATGATGTGGTCATATTTGCAGGTGCATGCCAATCTCATTTTGAATCACTAATTAAAGCCGGTGCTAATTTTGCGAGTGCACCTTTGCGTATTAACATTCACGCTCTGGATCCGGTTTATGTTGCCGCTAAAATTGCATATACCCCGTTTATGGAAAAGGTTGGCGTATGGGAAACACTCCGGAACACGATGACTGGAGAAAAGGGTATGGGTGGAATTGAAACGAAAGGACTGCTGCGTACCGGAATCCCTTATATATATAATGAGGAGGAAGACGACTGACGGACAGGAACGATCATTGTGTTGTTCCTGTCTAAGGATCACTTCGGACTAACCGTGTCATACATATTTTGTTACTTTTTTGCCATACTAAATAAAGAAAATGGTTTTAGTTATTGACACATAAAAAGCTATGCTGATATAATAATAAGTTTTATTTGACTTTTAATTCGGTATATGCTAATATAATTAGGAGTGAGGTGGAGTATAGTGGCAAAAACATTAATCGAAATCAAACAAGGTCTGGAGTGCCAGGTCGGCAAACGTTTGCAGCTGAAAGCTAACGGCGGGAGGAGAAAAACGATTGAACGCTATGGTGTACTAGCGGAAACGTACCCAGCTGTTTTTATTGTTGAACTGGATCAGGACGAAAATGCATTCGAACGTGTTTCTTATAGCTATGCCGACGTGTTGACGGAAACAGTGGAACTGAACTTTCAGGATGAGAGAGTTATGCTGGCCGAGCAGTAAACAAGGTTTGCTGCTTATTTTTGTCCTTCTGTCGGAAATCATACCGGAACGTACTGTACATATACATTTTAATGATTTCCTTATTTGCCTATAATTAACGGGTGTTTCTTCTTTGTCGTCACCATAAACTATAACTGTCGTAAAGACTCTTTGTTGAAAGGGGATGTTCTTTGTTGGGCAGACGAGGCGGAGCAATGTCCGACCAATTGAAAGAAGAAATTGCTAAAGAGTTAGGGTTTTACGACACCGTGCAGCAGGAAGGCTGGGGAGGCATTCGCGCAAAAGATGCCGGAAATATGGTGAAACGGGCAATTGAAATAGCCGAGCAGCAATCGAACATGTAACAATAAAGGCAAACCCTTCGGTTAAGGGTTTGCCTTTTAAATGTTCTGAAAAGTTGTGGGCGTCCATAGATGCAACGCTAGTCGCAGCCGCCTTTTGAATATGATATAATGCCATTTAGTTTTAAGGCGTTGGTAAAAGGTAGAATTTGACTCAGGAAATGAACGTTGTCATAAAGAGGAGGACGCTGATGGTGTTATTGGAAAAGGCTCCGGCTAAAATCACCTTATCCCTTGATGTCCTCGGAAAACGGACGGATGGGTTTCATGAAGTGAAAATGATTATGACCAGTGTTGACTTAACCGATATCTTAGAGCTCCATGAACGTCACCGTGATGTCATTGACGTATCGGCAGACAGCCAATATGTCCCTGATGACGAGCGAAATCTTGCTTATAAGGCGGCAGCAGCTTTTAAACAACAGTATCATCTGACAAAAGGGGTCCGGATAAATATAAAAAAGAACATACCGGTGGCAGCAGGACTTGGTGGTGGGAGCAGTGATGCGGCAGCGGTTTTGCGTGGCCTCAATCAAATGTGGTCAGTCGGTGCCTCTCGGGCCGAATTGACCCAATTAGGTGCACGTCTTGGTTCGGATGTGCCTTTTTGCATGACTGGAACGACTGCCCTTGGAACCGGACGTGGCGAGGTTATTCATCCGCTGCCATCACCACCTGCTTGTTATGTCGTTCTTGCCAAGCCGGATATGGGGATATCCACGAGACATGTTTTTCCTAGGTTGAACCTGAACAACCTAAAACATCAACCGACCGCAGATGTCATTCGTTCACTGGAAGAGGCGAATTTCCGAAATCTTTGCGACAGTGTCGGGAACACGTTGGAGCCCGTTACGTTTTCCATGCACCCGGAAGTGGCCCGGGTTAAAGAGAAGATGCTTGCCAATGGTGCAGCCGGTGCAGTTATGAGTGGAAGCGGCCCGGTGATTGCTGGATTGGTCCGACCCTTCAGCAGAGCCAGACGAGTGTATAATGGCCTGCGCGGTTTTTGTGATGCTGTTTATATCGTGCGGCTGTTGGATCAGCGCTAAAAACTTGAAAAAATACGTACATTAATGATATATTTACTTAAAATATACGGTTATAAGCGTGAGGTGTCCATATGAAAAGAAGCGATCGTTTGGTTTCATTAATGCATTATTTTTTGGAAAATCCACGGGAACATACGTCTCTTCCGGTGTTTGGTGAGCAGTATAAAGCAGCAAAATCCTCGATCAGTGAGGATTTGGATATCATTGATCGGGTCATGCGTGCCGAGGGAAAAGGTTATTTGCAGACGCTTCCCGGTGCATCCGGCGGCGTTCGATTCATCCCGGAACTTTCGGAAGAGAACAGCATGGCCTTTATCAGACAACTGTGCACAATGCTGGAAGATCCAGAGCGCATGTTACCCGGCGGCTATTTATACATGAGTGATATTTTGGGTGATCCCAAAATGGTTAATTATCTCGGGCGTATTTTGGCAACGGCGTTTCACGATTCAGCCATTGATGTGGTCGTCACTGTTGCTACCAAGGGTATCCCGCTTGCCTATGCGACAGCATCTGTTTTGAATGTACCGGTTGTTATTGTAAGAAGGGATCCGCGGGTGACTGAGGGATCGTCGGTCAGCATTAATTATGTATCAGGTTCATCCAAAAAAATTCAGACGATGGTTCTACCCAAACGAAGTCTGCAGGAACATACCAATGTTTGCATTATTGATGATTTTATGAAAGCCGGCGGAACGATTAATGGTATGATCAATTTGTTGGATGAATTCAATGCCAACGTGAGTGCCGTCGGGGTGCTTGCTGAAGCGGAAGATGATGAAGATGAGCGGATGGTGGATCATTATAAGTCACTTGTTAACATTACAGAGGCTGATGGGAAACATCAGCGTATAACGGCTGTTCCCGGAAATATTTCACCCTACTCCTAAAAGGTCTTTCTCATTTTTATGAGGAAGATTTTTAATCCAATTGATAAAATTTTTAAAAATAGGCAGGAATTCTTACTTTTTTGTTGAATTAGAGTTGGTAAGCACAAAGGGAAAGGGTGGTGAAACATCATGGAAGTTACGGACGTCAGATTACGCCGCGTGAATACGGAAGGGAGAATGCGGGCTATTGCATCGATCACTATGGATGACGAGTTCGTCGTACATGACATCCGTGTGATTAATGGCAATAACGGACTGTTTGTGGCGATGCCTTCCAAGCGAACACCGGATGGCGAATTCAGGGATATAGCCCACCCAATTAATTCGAAAACCCGTGGCAAGATACAAGATGCTGTTCTGGGTGAGTATCGTCTTGCCGGGGAAACAGAGGAAAATTACGAAGAAGCTGGTGCTTCCTGAATGAATGAAACAAGAAGTCTAATCTGCTGCCAGGTTAGTCTTCTTTTTTTCAGTCGGGGAAATGACCTGTTCTATTCGTCCTATGCTCTTATATTTATGCTTGTTTACTTGCTACTGGCCATGCCTATGGATTGAAATTCGCTCTGGTTTAAGATATATTCATAATGGATATTCAGAATGGAGGATTCCTCATGGCGAAACGATATGCCGTCATTCTTGCTGCCGGACAAGGAACCAGAATGAAGTCAAAGCTGTATAAAGTGCTTCATCCGGTTGCCGGGCGTCCAATGTTGCAGCATGTCATCGGTCAATTAAATGCTATACAACCGAATGAAATGGTGACGATTGTAGGGCATGGTGCGGATGATGTGGCCGAATACATCGATGATAACAGCCGGCTGGTTTTGCAGGAAGAACAGCTGGGCACCGGTCACGCCGTATTGCAGGCGGAGGACTTGCTGAAAGATAAAAATGGAACAACGATTGTCGTATGCGGAGATACGCCGTTGATTACAAGTGAAACATATCGCATGCTTTTTGATTATCATGAAAACGTTGGTGCTAAAGCAACCGTTTTGACAGCCAGAGCACCAAACCCTGCAGGATACGGCAGAGTTATTCGGGATGAGCGGAATGAAGTGGAACGGATTGTTGAAGAAAAGGATGCGGACGATCATGAACGTTCGGTCGATGAAATCAATACGGGAACGTACTGTTTTGATAACAAAGTGCTTTTTGACGCGCTTCAGCATGTTTCCAATGACAATGCGCAAGGGGAATATTATTTGCCGGATGTCATTGAAATATTGCAAAATCGCGGTGAAACGGTGGGTGCCTACCAGACGTCCGATTTTGAAGAGACGCTGGGCATTAATGATCGAAAAGCGCTGGCTCATGCTGAGACAGTGATGAAACGGCGCATCAATGACACACATATGCGAAATGGCGTGACACTCATTGACCCGGATAACACGTACATCGGACCGGATGTCGTTATGGAGCCGGATGTTCTCATTCACCCCGGTTGTATTATTACCGGAAAGGCCGTGATCCAATCCGATGCTGAAATAGGACCACATACCGAGATTCACAACTGCTCTGTTGGACAAGCCGCTCTTATCCGCCAAAGTGTCGCAAAAGATAGCTATATCGGTGACCGGGTACAGGCCGGCCCATACGCTCATATAAGACCGGAAACATCAGTCGGCAGCGAAGCGAAAGTCGGCAACTTTGTGGAAGTGAAGAAATCGTCGCTTGGAGATAAGAGCAAAGTTCCTCATTTGAGCTATATCGGCGACGCAGATATCGGCAGTCGGGTCAACATCGGCTGTGGAACGATCACCGTTAACTATGATGGAAATAATAAACATGTGACAGCCATTGAAGACGATGCATTCGTCGGTTGTAACTCCAATCTGATAGCACCGGTGACGGTGGGGAAAGGCTCCTACATCGCTGCCGGATCAACCATTACGGATCATGTTCCTGAGGATTCATTGTCCATTGCCCGTGCAAGGCAGACCAATAAAGAAGGTTATGTATCCAGAATCAAGAATCAAAAAAAGGACTAACGGAGGGTTTTTTCCATGGCATCTGGCTATAAAGATCCAGCATTGAAGGTGTTTTCACTCAATTCCAACCCGGAGCTTGCTGAAGATATTGCAAGTCATATTGGTACCCATTTGGGTGAATGCACAGTTAAAACATTCAGTGACGGAGAAATTCAAATTAACATCGAAGAAAGTGTCCGTGGTTGCGATGTATACGTTGTCCAGTCTACCTCGTCACCTGTTAACCAGCATCTAATGGAGCTTTTGATTATGGTCGATGCGCTCAAGCGTGCGTCAGCCAGGTCCATTAATCTTGTTATGCCGTATTACGGCTATGCCAGGCAGGATCGTAAAGCACGGTCACGAGAACCGATCACATCGAAACTTGTGGCCAATCTACTTGAATCATCCGGTGCGGACCGTGTGATCACGCTCGACTTGCATGCACCCCAAATACAGGGATTCTTCGATGTACCAATCGATCATTTGCAGGGTGTGCCCATTTTATCTGATTATTTTGAGGCGAAAAATTTTGACGATCTCGTTATTGTTTCCCCCGACCATGGCGGTGTTACTCGTGCCAGAAAGATGGCCGACCGTCTTAAGGCACCGATTGGTATTATTGATAAACGCAGACCCCGCCCCAACGTTGCGGAAGTCATGAATATTGTCGGAAATATTGAAGGCAAAACAGCGATACTTATTGATGACATCATTGATACAGCGGGTACCATTACACTGGCGGCCAATACACTGGTGGAAAATGGCGCAGAACAAGTGTATGCATGCTGTACACATCCGGTGCTGTCAGGTCCGGCCATAGATCGAATAAATGATTCCAAAATAAAAGAATTAGTTGTAACGAATTCAATTCCACTTCCTGAGGAAAAGCGCAGTGAAAAGGTCACCGAACTATCCGTTGCTCCGCTGATCGGTGAAGCAATAACCCGTGTACATGAGCGGAAGTCGGTCAGCATGCTGTTTGATTAACGGGTGACTTTTGTATAATGGTGCGAATTATGTTTTAATGGGGAGTGTTACTGAAACATTTACCGCATTAATAAACATGAATGCAAACAGGATTCTCAACTAATGGAGGGTGATAAATATGGCAGTGATATTAAAAGCAGAAAAAAGAGAAGACCTTTCTAAATCAGTAACAAAGCAAATCAGAAAAAATGGCAATGTCCCATCCGTTGTCTATGGAAAAGATAAAGCGTCCAAAACGATAACGGTCAACAGTGTTGATTTGACGAAAACGGTACGGGATGAAGGAAGGAATGCGATTATTTCGCTTGCTGTGGAAAATGACGAACCGGTTAATGTTATGCTTCATGACTATCAATTGGAACCGCTGCGGGATGATGTGCTGCATGCGGATTTTTATATCGTTAATATGGCCGAGGAAATGGATGTGGAAGTACCATTGCATCTGGACGGAGAGGCAAAAGGTGTCAAAGATGGCGGTGTCTTGCAACAGCCATTATTTGAATTGCAAGTACGTGCGAAACCTGCTGACATTCCGGAACAGATTTCTGCTGATATATCCGATTTAGATATAGGCGATACGATTTCCATTGCTGACTTGCCTGAATCATCGGCTTATGAATTCCTTGAGGATCATGAAACAACGATTGCCACGGTTGTACCACCGGATACGGTGGAAGAGACCGACGAGGCTCCTGCTGATGAGGAGGCTGAGCCGGATCTGGTTGGCGGTTCCGAAAACGATGACGAGAAATAAGCTGTTTTAAAGAAGCAGTACAGCGAAACAAGCATACTGTTTCCCACCAGGAAATATAGAGGCCCTCCTAATGGGATAGGAGGGTTTTGCTTTATTATTGGATCGCTTGATAAATATACTGTTAAAGGAAGAAGCAACATGAAATGTATTGCTGGATTGGGCAACCTTGGACGAAAATATGATAAGACACGGCATAATGTCGGTTTTATGGTGATTGATGAATTGCTCCGGCGGCATGGGTGGAAAGTAAAAAAGGATAAATTTAACGGTCAATCAACGGTGGAGACACTTCACGGTGAACAAGTCATTTTGTTGAAGCCGCAAACATACATGAATCTTTCCGGTGAATCGATTCGTCCACTTACAGATTATTACCATATTGATATGAACGATTTGCTGGTTATCCATGATGATCTTGATTTGCCAGCGGGTAAGATTCGTCTGCGGCAAAAGGGTGGTCACGGTGGTCACAATGGTATCCGTTCCATTGTTGATCATTTGAGTACCAAAGAGTTTAACCGGCTGCGGATCGGGATTGGAAGACCGGAGAATGCCATGCCTGTTGTTGATTATGTTCTGCGCCCGTTTACCAAAGATGAAAGACAACATGCGGTACAAAGCATTCGGATGGCGGCTGATGCGTGTGAGTCATGGATGGAGCAATCTTTTCCCGAAGTGATGAATGAATTTAATCGCTGATTCTGCATATAGTATAACAATACGCTTTTCGGATAAACTTTAGGATAGGTTATGTTTATTCGAGGAGGTATAGGTATGCCAATTATCTATCAATGCAGACATTGTGGACAGGAAATTGGACAATTGAATCAGCGGAGGGTTGATGCGTCCATGCTTGGTCTTGACCAGTTATCGGCTGACGATACACGTGACATGATTGATTACCGGGAAAATGGGGATATAAAGATTAAGGCCATTTGTGAAAGCTGTGAAGCGTCACTCGAAAGCCATCCAACGTATCATGAATTGGATCATTTTTTACAATAACAGAAATGTTGCAAGAAGCTTTGGTTGCCTGTTGACGGATCTCGCATGAGGGTTGGGTCCCGAAAGGAATCAGAGCATTTTTGCACGTAAGCAGGTGGGGGAAAATGAAGGGAATTCATCGATTTTTAGAATCAAAAGAAGATATAGCATCGGTCATTAATGGCCTTTCAGATGGCATGAGCGAACAGCTCGTATCCGGTCTGTCCGGCTCAGCGAGAAGCTTGTTTGTGTCGGTCATTAACGAATCTATGCATAAACCCGTTTTGCTTGTAACAAATCAACTTGTGCAAGCCCAGGAGCTTTATGACGACTTAGTCGAATTAACCGGGGAGCACCATGTTCATTTGTACCCGGTCAATGAACTGATTGCCTCGGAAATTGCTATTGCCAGTCCGGAACTGCGCAGTCAACGTATCCAATCGCTGACCGAATGGTCGCAGAACAAATCTGGTATTCTCATTGCGCCAGTTGCGGCATTGAAACGGATATTGCCTCCAACCCATTATTGGTCTTCCTATCAGTTGCCATTTCATAACGGCGGAACGATCAACCTGGATGCTTATCTATCGTCATTGATTGACATGGGCTATGAACGGGTATCTATGGTTCAGACGCCGGGTGAGTTCAGTGTTCGTGGTGGTATTATTGATGTCTATCCGGTTACGGAGGAAAGACCGATTCGTGTTGAATTATTTGATGATGAGATCGATTCTATTCGTCAGTTCGATCCGGAAACACAACGGTCGCTGGAAAAGTTGTCATCTTTTACAGCCGGACCTGCTACAGAAATGATTCTAACGGATGAGGACAGGCTGGCAGCTGCCAATCGCCTGGAGAATGCGTTAGCCAACTCTCTGCAAAAAATGACGTCCACAGAAGCGAAGGAAACGTTGAGCGAGACGATTGAGCACGATATAGACCGTATGAAACGTTTGGAACATTTTCAGGAATTATATAAGTATATTGGATTTCTATATGATAACCCGGCTAGTTTGCTAGACTTCCTCCCTTCCGATGGATTGATCATTATGGATGAAATGAGCCGTATTGAGGAGACGGCCTCCAATCTGGATACTGAGGAGGCGGAATGGTACAGCAGCTTGTTGGAAGCGAATACCATGGTTAGAGGCAGCACATTTTCCTATGACTGGAACACGGTTAAAGCCAATATGAGTCAGCAACGACTTTATATGTCCGTCTTTTTACGGCATATCCCCAATACCCATCCGCAAAACATTGTTAATTTATCGGCACGATCCATGCAAGAATTCCATGGGCAGATGAGTCTGTTTCAAAACGAACTGCAGCGATGGGAAAAAGGTGACTTTTCCGTCGTTGTGTTCGCACCGGATGAAGACCGTGCGGAAAAGATTCAATCCATTTTTGCGGATTATTCGGTGGAGGCGGACGTTGTTCGAGATCTGGATCTTCCTGTCAGCCGACCGGTTATTACGGTCGGCAATATCAGCAATGGCATTGAGTTTCCGATGCATAAACTTGTGCTCATCACGGAAAATGAATTGTTCAAAAAGAAAACAAAACGCAAACCCCAACAAAAACAGAAGCTTTCAAATGCCGAACGTATTAAAAATTATCAGGAGTTAAAAGCGGGCGATTATGTGGTGCATGCCCACCATGGCATTGGCAAGCATCTGGGTATTGAAACGCTTGAAGTAAATGGTTTGCATAAGGATTTTATGCTGATCAGGTACTCAGGGGATGATAAGCTTTATGTCCCCATTGATCAGATTGACTTGGTTCAGAAATTTGTTGCATCTGAAGGTCAAGAGCCAAAACTGCACAAATTGGGCGGCAGCGAATGGACGAAAGTGAAACGGAAAGTCCAGTCCAGTGTGGAGGATATTGCTGATGATCTCATTAAGCTGTACGCCGAACGAGAAGCGAGACAGGGGCATGCTTTCAGTGCAGATACAGAAATGCAGCGTGAATTTGATATGGCTTTTCCGTATCAGGAGACAGACGATCAGCTGCGATGCATTGCCGAGATTAAACACGATATGGAGCGCGAACGCCCCATGGACCGTCTTCTCTGCGGCGATGTCGGCTATGGAAAGACCGAAGTGGCCTTGCGTGCTGCATTCAAAGCCATGGTGGATGGGAAACAAGTGGCCATCCTTGTGCCGACAACCATTCTTGCGCAACAGCATATGGAGACGATTCAGGAGCGATTCCAGGACTTTCCGGTCAACATTGGTATGTTAAGCCGGTTTCGTACGAGAAAACAGCAGCAGGAAACCATTGAAGGGCTTCGTAAAGGACAGGTCGATATCGTTATCGGCACTCATCGCATGCTGTCCAAGGATGTCGTCTATCGGGATCTGGGATTGCTGGTGGTAGATGAAGAGCAGCGGTTCGGTGTCAAACATAAGGAAAAGATTAAAGAGCTGAAGTCCAATGTTGACGTCCTGACGTTGACGGCAACGCCAATTCCGAGAACATTGCATATGTCGATGCTTGGTGTTCGTGACTTATCCGTTATTGAAACACCACCGGAGAACCGGTTTCCTATTCAGACGTATGTCACGGAATACAATCCCATTTTTATCCGAGAAGCTATTGAACGGGAAATGGCACGTGGAGGTCAGGTGTTTTTCCTGCATAATCGAGTTGATAATATTGATAAAGCAGCCCGTGACCTTGGTATGCTTGCTGAAGATGCGCGAATTGCGGTCGCCCATGGTCAAATGAATGAAACGGAACTGGAAAATATTATATTTGCTTTTTTAGCTGGTGAATATGATGTTCTCGTCAGCACGACCATCATTGAGACAGGTGTAGATATACCGAATGTGAACACATTGATTGTCAATGCATCCGATCGCATGGGGCTCAGTCAACTGTATCAACTGCGTGGACGTGTTGGTCGTTCTAATCGTGTTGCTTATGCATATTTCACATATCACCAGGATAAAGTGCTCAGCGAAGTGGCGGAAAAGCGTCTGGAAGCCATTAAAGAATTTACGGAACTAGGATCCGGCTTTAAAATTGCTATGCGTGACTTATCCATTCGCGGTACGGGCAATCTGTTGGGTGCACAACAGCACGGTTTCATTGACTCGGTTGGATTCGACATGTATTCGCAGATGCTTAAGGACGCCATAAATGCACGCAAGTCCGGCAAGGAACAGGATGAACAAGAAGCATTTGAACCTGAGCTCTCGCTGATGTTAGATGCTTACATCCCGGATACCTATATCGATGATGAAAAACAAAAAGTGGCCATGTACCAACAATTTCAAGCCATTACGTCTTCAGAAGATATAACGGATTTGCGGGATGAATTAATTGACCGGTTTGGCGATTATCCGGAAGAAGTAGACAACTTATTTACGGTGACATCGTTAAAATTCCATGCCAAGCAGCAGCGTGTCGCCTATATTACTGAAAAGTCCGGCAAGATGGAGCTTTTGGTGGATGAAAATCGCAGCCGGAATATCGACGGTTCCAAGCTGTTTGAAAAAGCAAATGCATTTGGTCGCCAAGTGCAACTTGGAACGGAAGGCAACCAATTGAAGATAATCTTGACATGGACACGCGATACGCAGCAACAACGGTATGAACAAGCGGAACAATTCATTCAGCAACTGGGTGCAGTGGACTGGGATGATGTTGCGTCAGCTCAGTCATAGGCACACCATTTCGGGGGAAGCCGCCCGCCTTTTCCGGTCGCTTTTATGTGATGCATAGATCCTGTGGAATGTTTCATACTAAACCCACAACTGGTGTTTTTTTCTGTCAAAGGAAAGGTCTGAAAAAAGTGCCTGCACCAGGAACAATCACCATAGAAAGCGAGGCTTCCTACCCATGAAAGCAACTGGAATTGTACGACGTATTGATGATTTGGGACGAGTGGTTATTCCAAAAGAAATCAGACGAACATTGCGTATTCGTGAAGGAGATCCATTGGAGATATTTGTCGACCGGGAAGGCGAAGTCATTTTAAAGAAATATTCACCAATCAGTGAGTTGGGGACATTTGCGACAGAATACGCGGAAGCATTGTTTGAATCACTTCAGTATCCCGTGTTGATTTGCGATCGTGATGAGATTATCGCCGTCGCAGGAGGTTCCCGAAAAGACTACTTAAATCAAAGCATTGGTACAGAACCGGAAAGCACCATGGAAAATCGTACTATGTCCTATGAAACGGATTCGACCTCAATAGAACTAATCCAAGGAAGAGACGAACAGGTTGACTCGTACTGCATCAGTCCTATCATTGCCAACGGCGACCCGATTGGCTGTGTGATGTTGTTTTCCAACGAAGGAAATAAAATCGGTGATGCGGAACAAAAGGCGGTGCAGACGGCTGCCAGTTTCTTAGCGAGACAAATGGAATAATGAAAGTAAAACGAAATGGCTTCGATTGAATCGGTTTTCTTATTGAAAAAGTGTCTTTATTTGGACAAAATAAGGCACTTTTTTCGTTTGAGTCGTAATTAGTTCCGAGCAGCTTCTAGTCAATCGGAACTATGGTATCATGGATGTGATAGACATGCTTATGAATGTGACTTTGTAAAGTGAGGGATTTGTGATGGAAGGAACCATTGAGGTTATCGGCCTCGGGGCGGGTGATGCAGAGCAGTTATCACTCGGGGTGTATCGTAAATTGTTGCGTGCGGAAACGGATGTGTTTGTACGAACAATCGACCATCCGGTCGTAAAGGAATTGCAAAACGAAGGGGTTGTGTTTAGACCATTTGATGATGTTTATGAATCATCAAAAGACTTTACCACGGTTTATGAAGCGATTGCAGACAGACTCGTGGATGAAGCGCGGACAAAATCAGTGATATACGCTGTTCCTGGTCATCCCATGGTGGCTGAGGAGACGGTCAGGCGGTTACTGGAACAAACCGATGTACCGGTTGACGTCATGGGGGGTCATAGTTTTCTGGATGCGCTTTTCACAGCATTGAACATTGATCCGGCAGACGGGTTTCAATTGACGGATGGTACAGCTTTTCACAGGCATGGACTGAACTACCGGCAGCATCTCCTTATCAGTCAGGTGTATGATCGAATGACGGCCTCCCATGTAAAACTTGAACTATTGGAAGACCTCCCCCCGGATTATCCTGTCCGTATTGTGGAGGCGGCCGGGAGCCGACAGGAAACATTGATTGAAATTCAGTTGGAGGATTTGGACCGTTCGTTTGATAAGGTTTCCAATTGGGCATCGGTCTATATTCCTCCGGTGCCCGAGAGCATGCTGCAGCACACATTTTCCCGGTTACGTCATGTGATTGCTGCATTGCGGGCGCCGGATGGTTGCCCGTGGGACCGCGCACAGACACATGAAACATTGCGTCCGTATGCGGTTGAAGAGGTTTATGAATTGTTAGAGGCGATTGATGAGCAGGATGATGATGGTATTGTTGAGGAATTGGGCGATCTTTTATTGCAGGTCATGTTGCATAGTCAGATTGGTGAAGACCATGGCTATTTTAACATTGATGATGTCATCCATTCGATTACTGGAAAGATGATTCACCGTCATCCGCATATTTTTTCCAATCAATCCGCCGACACGGTCGATGAGGTATACGCGACGTGGGATGCATTGAAACAAGAAGAAAAAGGCGACGAGCGGACATCGGTTCTGGACGGTGTTCCTATCGGGCTACCTGCGCTGGCAAAGGCCTTTAAGTTACAACATAAAGCAGCCAAGGTCGGTTTTGGTTGGGACGAGGCAGCAGACGTGCTGGCGAAATTTCAGGAAGAGTGGCGGGAGCTTCAGAATGCGATGGTTGAACAACCAACAGATAAAGTGGAAGAAGAGCTTGGTGATGTTTTATTTGTACTGGCCAACGTGGCGCGGTACTATGACATTAATCCGGAAGTGGCTTTGAACAGAACCAATCAAAAATTTGTGTACCGCTTTTCGTACATCGAAAAGCAGCTGACGAATCAGGGAGACGATATATGGACGGCTCCATTTAAAAAAATGGAAGACTATTGGAATCAAGCAAAGAGGAAAGGATGATGGTATTGCGGCTGGATAAATTTCTGAAAGTATCACGGCTTATTAAGCGGCGGACGCTGGCAAAAGAAGTAGCCGGGCAGGGGCGCATCACCATTAACGGAAATAATGCAAAAGCTTCTTCCGTTGTCTCGGTCGGGGATGAACTGGTGATTCGTTTTGGCCAAAAAGTGGTAACCCTAGAGGTGACATCGTTGCAAGAAGCAGCACAAAAGGGGGAGGCAGAAACATTATACCGCGTGATCCATGAAGAAAAAGTGGATTAAAGACAGTTCTATACTTGTCCCTCTCGTCATATAGTAATAATGACAAGGGAGGGGTAAATGTATGTATGATTATCAAAATGACACGGTCAATCGCACTCAGCAGGAACATTCCGTTAAGATAAACGACCGTAAGAACTTGGAAATAACTGGAGTAAAAGAGGTTGACAGTTTTGATAATGAAGAATTCCTGCTAGAAACAGTGATGGGTTATTTAATTATTCGTGGACAGAATTTGCAGATGCAAAATTTGGATGTAGGTGACGGGCTTGTCACTATAAAAGGCAAGGTATATGAACTTTCCTATGTGGACGACCATCATCAGGAGAAAGCTAAAGGATTCTTTAGCAAGCTATTCAAATGACGTTAAGTGCACAGTTTGCAACGATGCTCTCCATGACTGCAGGCGGGTTTTATTTAGGGATTATTCTTGACACTTACAGGCGTCTGTCGATTTATTGGAAAGGCAGCCCGTTTATGATCTACGCCATGGAAATTGTTTTTTGGCTGTCTCAGACGATGCTGTTATATTATGTATTATTTTTGGTAAATAGCGGAGAATTGCGGGTTTATGTATTTTTGGCGTGCCTGCTCGGATTTTCCATGTACAAAGGAGTGGCTGCCAATGCCTATCAAACATTCCTCGAACACATCATCCGTATGGTGGCAGCCGTATACCGCTTCTGCAGGCGGACAGTGCAAATACTTGTTATCATACCGGTGAAAGCCATCATCCTGTTCATGTCAGCGGTGGCTATGTCCATACTTCGTGCTGCCACCGCACTTGTGCGGTGGCTCGTCACCATTGTATTTACTCCGGTTTTTTGGCTGTTCCGACTGCTTTATAGCTTGCTTCCGTCTTCCTTTCAAAAGAAATTATACAAAATAGCAGGATTTTATAGTAAAATAGAGAATATATGTAGGAAATGGATCAAAGAATTATGGTTCAGGAGGAGGTAGTCAAGCGTGTCGGCAGATGAAAAAACAGTTACGCATCTGGATTCCGATTACATGCAGCAGTATGATGCCTACATAGCCAGACAAAAACGCAAGAAAAAGCGCTTGGTGCGCCGGCTCGTTTTATTTGCCGCTATTACCATGCTCGTTATTGGAAGCCTTACGGTGTACCACTTACAGCAGCGATCATTGCATGCGGAAAAACAGCAGCAATACGAACAGCTGCAGGATAAGCTTGCTCACTTGGAAAAGAAAGAACAAAGTTTGAAGGAAGACATTCATTTACTGAACAACGATGAATATGTATTAGAAATAGCCCGGACCAATTATTTCTATTCCAAAGAAGGTGAGTTAATTTTTAACATTCCCGACAAAGAACCCTCATATTGACACACTTTTACAAGACTGGCTATAATATAGTAGAAGTACACTTTTCAAGAAATTCTAAGGAGGAGCACTTTTTTTATGTCAATCGAAGTAGGCAGCAAACTGCAGGGAAAGGTGACCGGCATCACTAATTTTGGGGCCTTTGTTGAAATTGAAAAGGGAAAAACAGGCTTGGTCCATATCAGTGAGGTTGCTGACAATTATGTAAAAGACATTAATGAGCATTTGAGTGTTGGTGACAGTGTGACGGTAAAAGTCATTAATGTCGAGGAAGATGGCAAGATTGGTCTGTCCATAAAAAAGGCCAAAGACAAACCGCGCCAGCAGCCTCGTCAGCGTACGGAGTCGTTTGAGTCCAAGATGAACAAATTTCTTAAAGATTCGGATGATCGTTTAGCCTCTTTGAAAAAACACACGGAATCTAAGCGAGGAGGTCGTGGTGCCAAAAGAGGATAGCTGTTTGCTGTCTATGATCAATTGATGCGAAATTTGATGCGGAATTCACCATATATGATATAAAAAAGCAGGCAATTCCTTTCAATGGAAAGCCTGCTTTTTTTTACGTTTAATGAATACGAATGGCGGTGGAGGGATTCGAACCCCCGACCCTACGGGTATGAACCGTATGCTCTCGCCAGCTGAGCTACACCGCCGAATGAGTCACAAATGATATAATACAACAGCACATGTTATGTGTCAATGGTATTCCGTTCGTTGACATAAATAAACAGAACGTGGAAGGTTGTGTAGAATATCGCTTGTCCGACTGGAAAGACGTCGAACGATTCTTTGACTTCGTCTTCCTGTTTTGACAAAAACAGTGTGTATTATGTGCTTAAATGGGTGTAAGAAGGAGTGGTTGACAATGATAAATTCTATTCCGGATTACAAACCTGTTGGAGGGCATATGCAGGATCGTGCCCTGGACAAGTTCGTCAGAAAAATAGCAGGCACTATGACGACAATACTGCTTAAAAAAGGTTGGCTTTTTTATATCGTTGGTTTTTTACTTGGACGAGCCATTATATTATCCGTTGTGTCACCGTTTGCTATTGCTTTTTTGGCAACGATATGGTTTATTCAACGAGAAAAAGCTGCTAAATCGATGCTGTTTGTTTTGGGTGGCGCATTAACGTATTCGCTTACACAAGGCGCCTTCATGGCATTGTCTATGATTATTTTTCTTTTCATAGCGGGGTTAATAAAGAACACATCAAAACAGAAAGTCCTGCTGCCACTGGCTGTGTTTATGTCCACGGCCGCACCGAGAGTATTCTTGTATTCCATTAGCGACAAGCTTTCATCTTATGAATGGATGCTACTCGTTGTTGAAGGCGTATTGGGAGCAGTCCTGGTATTAATCTTTATGCAAAGCATTCCACTTTTATCACCGCATCGCTATAAACCGGCACTGAAAAATGAGGAAATTGTTTGTATGATCATTCTCATTGCATCAATTTTGACCGGAACAATTGGCTGGGAAGTGTATGGCGCATCGGTTGAGCAGGTTTTTTCCAGATATTTTGTTTTGCTGCTTGCGTTTGTCGGTGGGGCATCGATTGGCTCGACTGTTGGCGTTGTCGCAGGCCTTATCCTGTCACTCGCCAATGTTGCCAATCTTTACCAAATGAGTCTGCTTGCTTTTTCCGGTCTGCTTGGCGGACTGCTGAAAGAGGGAGGAAAAGCAGGTGTCAGTGCCGGGCTATTGGTCGGGACAGTAATGGTTGCTATTTATGTGGATGTCGCAGCGGTGCTTCCATCCCTTAAGGAAACATTGATTGCTGTTATGATGTTTATAGTGACACCGAAGAGCTTAATCAAAAAGTTGTCCCGGTATATTCCTGGAACCGATGAATATACCACAGAACAGGAACAATATTTACAGAAAGTCCGCAATGTAACAGCCAAACGTGTGGAGCAATTTTCCAATGTCTTTGAAGCATTGTCCAACAGTTTCTCATCGGCTGAAGATATGACAGAGGATGAAGCAGCTGACCGGAAAGAAACGGATTATTTTCTGAGTCAAGTGACAGAGAAGACATGTCAGTCCTGTTTCATGAAGGAACGCTGTTGGCAGCAGCAGTTCGATAAAACGTATTCGTTAATGGAAGATGTAAAGAACGATTTGGAAGCTGGAAAAGAGCCGGGTCGTCAATCCATGCACAATTTTGAAAATCATTGTGTCAAATCGAAAAAAGTAGTGGACGTCATGAAAGAGGAAATGTCATTTTTCGAAGCGAACAAACAGTTGAAAAAACAGGTAATAGAAAGCAAGCAATTTGTTGCTGATCAGCTGCAAGGTGTTTCCGACGTCATGGATGATTTTGCCGATGAAATTCTTAAAGAACGCAAACACCATGAAAAACAGGAAATGCAGATTATGAATGCGCTGCACCACATGGGCATTGAAGTGGAAAAACTTGATATTTACGGATTGGAAAAAGGCAATATTGATATTGAAATGACACTGTCCTTTTACCATTATCATGGCGAAGGTCCGAAACTCATTGCTCCAGTTTTGTCGGATATTTTAAACGAAATGATTATCGTCAAACACGAAGAGGTATCCCCGTTTCCCAATGGCTATTGTCAATTAGTCTTTGGTTCAGCCAAGGAATATGTGGTGGAGACAGGGATTGCCAATGCAGCTAAAGGAGGGGGCCTTGTTTCTGGAGACAGCTACCGGACAATTGAGCTCGGAGAAGGCAAGCATGCACTGGCAATCAGCGATGGTATGGGTAATGGTCAGCGTGCCAAAGAAGAAAGTGAGGAAACGTTGCGTCTTCTTCAGCAAATTTTACATACAGGCATTCCTGAGAAAGTGGCGATCAAATCGATCAATTCCATTTTGTCCCTCCGCACCAGAGATGAGATGTATGCCACGTTGGATCTTGCTGTTGTCAATCTGCACAATGCGTTTGTCCGTTTTTTAAAAATTGGTTCCACGCCAAGTTTTATTAAACGGGGGGATGATATTATTAAGGTGGAAGCAAGCAATCTGCCAATGGGCATTATTCAAGAATTTGATGTGGACATTGTCAGTGAGCAACTAAAATCGGAAGACATCTTGATCATGATGAGTGACGGTATATTGGACGGGCCTAAGCACGTAGAAAATACGGACATTTGGATAAAACGAAAAATTCAGGAACTGCAAACAGATGATCCTCAAGCGATTGCTGATATTTTGCTGGAAGAGGTTGTACGGACAAGATCGGGTGCTATTGAGGATGACATGACAGTCGTCGTCACCAAAGTGCAGAAAAATTCGCCGCAATGGGTATCGGTCCCTATTTATTCGGATAAAGCACAGTAATGATTGACCATTCATACCAAGCCGTTCACACACGTATAGAAGAACAGATGTATATGGCTGTGTGTTTATGTCGATGATGGTAATGGATTCGATAGGGAGGTATGCCAGGTGAAAAAAGGAACGTTGAAACAAATACTGTTGATGACGGATGGCTGTTCTAATAAAGGAGAAAGTCCGGCTGAAACAGCTGTATTAGCTCGTGAGCAAGGCATTGCTGTCAATGTCATCGGCATTCTTGATGATGATCAGACGGAAGAACCCGAGGGGCTGCAGGAAGTGGAGGCCATCGCCAACGCCGGTGGAGGGATTAGCCAAATTGTTTACAAACAGGCGTTATCTCAGACGGTTCAGACGGTTACAAAGCAATCGATGACGCAAACGATACAAGGATTTGTCAATCAGGAATTGAAGCAGATTCTCGGCCCGGGTCAAAGTCTGGAAGAGATTGAGCCTGAAAAACGTGGGGAAATTATGGACGTTGTGGAAGATATGGGAGAGACGTGTGATTTAGAGGTACTGATCCTTGTCGATACGAGTGCCAGCATGAATGACAAACTTCCGTCCGTCAAGGAGGCACTGGTTGACTTATCCATCAGTTTGAATGCCCGAATCGGCCGGAATCGTTTCAGCATTTATCATTTTCCGGGCAAGCGCAAAGATATACAAAACGTGTTGGATTGGTCACCAAAACTCGATGCCATATCGGATGTTTTTCCAAAGCTGACCAGCGGTGGTATCACACCAACCGGACCAGCCATACGAAAAGCGATGTATCAATTTGGGAAAAAAGGATTGTTGCATCACTTGAGGGATGAAGATGAGTCAGGCATGGAAGAAGCTTAGTTCGATACGACCCGGAACCGTCATAGTCGGCAAGTGGCATCAAAAGCATTATACCATCCGGCGCAGACTGGGAAGAGGTGCTGTCGGAACGGTATATCTCTGTGAACAGAACGGCCGTTATGCAGCACTGAAAATCAGTGATAACGCCGCATCGATGACGGTGGAAGTCAATGTCCTTAAGTCATTGGAAAAGGTTCAAGGCAATCGTCTTGGACCTTCTTTACTGGATGTGGACGATTGGGAGGCCTTTCCTGGAGATAAATACGTTTTTTATGTCATGGAGTACTTACACGGAGAACCTTTGACACACTTTATCAATCGACATGGTCATGAGTGGGCAGGGATCTTTATGGTGCAATTGCTCGATGACTTGGAGCAATTGCACCAGGCCGGCTGGGTGTTAGGTGATGTTAAACCTGAGAATATGATCGTGGTTTCGTCTCCTGCCAAGGTTCGGTGGATTGACGTTGGCGGTACGACACAAATAGGCCGCTCGATTAAAGAATATACGGAGTTTTTTGATCGAGGTTACTGGGGTATGGGATCCAGACGTGCCGAACCAAGTTATGACCTGTTCGCACTAGCCATGATTTTTTTAACGGTTTATTATCCAAACCGCTTTGACAAAGGGCCAGATCCAAAAGGAACATTATTTCAAAAATTGCATGATGTCAAGGCGTTGCGTCTATACCGAAATTGTCTTAAAAAAGCTCTCACCGGGAGTTATCAGTCAAGTGCCCACATGCGCAATGAACTGATGGCAGCGATGAACAATGCACGTGCACGGCACAATCACACGAACAATGCCTCCTCGTATAAAAATTCGGTCTTCAAAGAGGGGATCGGTATCATGCTGCTGACTCTCGTCTATTATGTATCATCATTGTTTCTGCCTTAAATCGCCATAGCAATTTATCCGGTCAATGGTTTATGATACGATTAAAAAAGAACAGTGGTCTTACTGTTTGCAACGGAATTCCACCAATGGACAGGAGATGAAATGACGTGCAGGCAACCGTCCAATCTTTCATAAACAAACATGCATTGATGTCAAACGGGGCAACGGTGCTCGCTGGTATTTCCGGAGGCCCGGATTCGATGGCACTCTTGCACTTTCTGTGGCAGCTGCGTGACATGTGGAACCTCAGAGTTATCGCTCTTACAGCCGATCATCAGTTACGCAATGGTGAATCACGGGATGATCTGCGTTATGTGCAACGCATGTGCTGCGACTGGAACATTGAATTTGTTAGCACGTCGTTGGATGTTGCTTCCTATAAGCAGACAGATCAATTGGGAACACAGGCGGCAGCAAGAAGCCTGCGTTATGCCTTTTTTGAAAGAGAGATGGAGCGATTCCAGGCTGACTATTTAATGCTTGGTCATCACGGAGATGATCAGGCAGAAACGATGCTAATGGGACTGGTGCATTCAGCAGGTGTACGGTCCTTGGCGGGTATCCCTGTCCATCGTCCATTCGCCACAGGACACATTGTAAGGCCTTTATTGTGTGTGACAAAAGAGGCAATTGAAGATTACTGCAGCGAATGGGGAATTATACCACGTCGCGACCCATCCAATCATGATGATGCCTACACACGGAATTACTACCGCCGCCACGTGCTTCCGTTGCTTAAGGATAAGAACAGCAATATGCACCGGACGATGCAACATTTGAGCGAGTCGCTGCAGGAAGATAATGCGTTTCTAATGGAGAAGACACGACAAATGGCAGAAGAAGTTGCTATCTTCAATGAAGAAAAACGGTTGGTTTCGTTTTCTATTGATGATTTTCTTTCATATCCCCGTTCTTTACAAAGGCGTTTCTTTCATCTATTATTAAATTATCTGTATAATGATCAGCAGGTACATATATCATATAATCACGAGGAACAGTTTTTCGCTTTATTGAACGTACGTACCGGTAATGTCACACTTGATTTTCCGCGAAAGTTGAAGGTGGAACGAAATTATCATAACATGGTATTTTTTGTGATGGATGAGGATTCCCTGTCATACCAAAAAACGCTGGACGTACCGGGGGAGCAGTTGCTGCCGAATGGTTATTGCATCGCTGCTCATTTCACGGACTGTCCAGAGACAGAAGGGGGGAACGTTTACGCCTGTCGCGCTGCGAATATTTCCTTGCCTTTACATATACGGACCCGCCAGGCCGGTGATCGGATGAGCTGGAGTGGTTTGCATGGCAGCAAAAAACTGAAAGATGTGTTTATCGATGGCAAAATTCCATTAAATGAAAGGAATGTTTGGCCCATTATAACTGATAATAATGGTGACATACTCTGGCTGGTCGGTTTAAAAAAAGGACTTCCACCGATTAAAAAGACAACGGGGCCATACATTCAGTTGACATATGGGAAACGGGAGAAATAGGAGGAGCAGCATGAATAATGATATAAAAAAAATTCTGATTACAGAAGAACAAATTGCCGCTAAATGTGCCGAGCTTGGGCGAACACTGACAGAGGAGTATGACGGACGATTTCCGTTGGCGGTCGGTGTGCTGAAAGGTGCGCTTCCATTTATGTCTGATATTTTGCGTTCCATCCATACTTATCTTGAAATGGACTTTATGGATGTGTCCAGTTATGACGGACAGATGCGCTCATCGGGTGAGGTTAAAATTGTCAAAGATCTCGATACAAAAGTGGAAGGCCGGGATTTGCTGATTATTGAAGACATCATCGACAGTGGTCTCACGCTTAGTTATCTGGTTGATTTATTTAAGTACCGCAAAGCCAATTCCATTAAAATCGTCTCACTGCTTGATAAACCGGACGGACGCACCTCCCATATCAAAGCGGATATCGTTGGCTTTGACGTTCCGAATGAATTTGTCGTTGGATATGGGCTTGATTATGCAGAAAAATACCGAAATCTTCCATATATCGGTGTTTTGAAACCGGAAATTTACGGTGGTACATAACGGTGTTGTGACTGTGTGAGTGGATATGGAAATAGTTAATGGACAGGAAAACAACAAGGATTGAAGTACGCTGCCGAAACAATTTAAATTAGTTGTACCGACACTTTTTCTTATGGTACTATTGATTGTAGTTTTCCCGCTCGGGAGGAGGTAAGGAATGAACCGGATATTTCGTAATGTCATCTTTTATTTATTAATATTCTTAGTCGTCATAGGCGTCATAGGAGTATTCAAAGGACCAAATGAACAACGAGACGAGTTTAACGTTCAGGAATTTATGAATGCATTAAATAATGGCGAAATCGAAGAAATGACGATGCAGCCATCGAATGGGATTATGCGCATTACCGGTACCACCGGGGATGATGAAGCTTTTATTGCGCAGGTGCCGGATAATACGGATGTTATATCGGAGATCTATGATCAGGCTGTACAGCAAAGCACACTCAAGACAAAAGAAGAGGAACAACCAAGTGGTTGGGTTACCTTCCTAACAACGATTATTCCATTTCTGATATTGGGACTATTTTTCTTCTTCATCCTCAGCCAATCCCAAGGCGGCGGTGGCGGCCGTGGAGTCATGAACTTTGGCAAAAATAAAGCCAAAATGGTCAGCGATGATAAGAAAAAAGTCCGCTTTAAAGATGTGGCCGGAGCAGATGAAGAGAAGCAGGAACTCGTTGAGATTGTGGATTTCCTGAAAGACCCACGCAAATTTTCAAGTGTCGGAGCCCGTATTCCTAAAGGCGTTCTGCTTGTCGGTCCTCCTGGAACAGGTAAAACATTGCTTGCCCGCGCTGTTGCAGGAGAAGCCGGTACACCGTTCTTTTCGATCAGCGGTTCCGATTTTGTGGAAATGTTTGTTGGTGTCGGCGCATCCCGTGTACGTGACTTGTTTGAAAATGCGAAGAAAAATGCACCGTGTATCATTTTTATTGACGAACTGGACGCTGTTGGACGTCAGCGTGGTGCCGGACTTGGCGGCGGTCACGATGAACGGGAGCAGACACTGAACCAGCTGCTCGTTGAGATGGATGGGTTTGGTGTTAATGAAGGCATTATCATTATCGCTGCAACTAACCGTCCGGATATTCTTGACCCGGCCCTTTTAAGACCAGGACGTTTTGACCGCCAAATTACGGTTAACCGCCCGGATGTCAAAGGCCGTCAGGAAGTGCTCAAAGTACATTTGAAGGATAAGCCGTTGGACGATACAATCGACCTCAAAACTATTGCTATGCGCACACCAGGTTTCTCCGGTGCGGACCTGGAAAACCTTCTGAATGAAGCAGCGCTAATTGCAGCGCGTTTTGATAAAGATACCATTGGAAGTGACGATATCGAAGAAGCCATTGATCGGGTAATTGTCGGTCCTGCCAAGAGGAGCAAGGTCATTTCCGAGAAAGAACGTAATATTGTGGCACACCACGAAAGCGGTCATACGATCATTGGTAAAGTATTGGATAATGCGGATGAAGTCCATAAAGTGACGATTATTCCGCGCGGTCAGGCAGGCGGTTATGCTGTTATGCTTCCAAAAGAAGACCGGGCCTTTATCACGAAACCGGAATTGCTTGATAAGATCACTGGTCTGTTGGGAGGTCGTGTAGCTGAAGAAATTATGTTTGGCGAAGTGAGCACGGGTGCTCACAATGACTTCCAACAGGCAACGAACATTGTACGTAAAATGATTACGGAATACGGCATGAGTGACAAAATCGGTCCTATTCAATTTACTAGTGGTGGCGGGGAAGTATTCCTCGGCCGTGACCTTCAGAATGAACAAAATTACAGTGATGAAATTGCGCATGAAATTGATAAAGAAATGCAAAGCTTTACAAATTACTGTTATGACCGTGCCAAATCCATTCTTACAGAACATAAAGATAAGCTGGAACTAATGGCACAGACATTGCTGGAAGTGGAAACTTTGGACAAAGGACAAATTAAATCCTTGTTTGAAGACGGTGTTTTGCCAGAACCTGAAACGAGCAACGATAAAACATCATCAAGTAGCGATTCCGATATGAAAGTCAATATCAATTCTAAAAACAATGAAGAAACGACACCGGAATCCTATGAGGAAGCCAAACAAAAGGCTGAAGAAAAACGGCAGGAGAAGTACGAAGAAGAGGATGACGACAACACAAGTGAATCGTCATCGGATGATGAAAGCAATAAAAAGGAATAAACCCATGACAGCCTCTCATGAGTATGAGAGGCTGTATTTATTTAATGACACCGAATAGACTTATCGGGTATAGTGAAAGGATAGAAAAAGGTTTAGAGGAAGGTTTGTTGTGCATGTTACTTGTGCTTGATGCAGGCAATACCAATACAGTTCTTGGTGTGTTTGAAGAGGATACATTAATCCATGAATGGCGCATAAAATCAGATCGCCATAAAACAGAAGATGAATATGCCATGCTTATGAAATCATTGCTGAAACATGAGAATATAGCATTTTCTGATATAACCGATATTGCCATATCGTCGGTCGTCCCTCCGATGATGTTCGCATTAGAAAAACTATGCACCAAGTATTTTCACTTGGAACCAATGATTATTGATGGTGCATCTGCTCATACATTTTTGAAAATGGCTTATCCCCATCCGCAAGAAATTGGTGCCGATCGCATTGTCAACGCTGTGGGTGCGATTGAAGAGTACGGAGCGCCGTTGATCATTATTGATTTCGGCACTGCGACAACGTATTGTTTTATTAACCGCGATGCAGCATACGAAGGAGGTGTGATTATACCCGGTATGGAAATTTCGTTGGAAGCTCTCTATCAAAAAGCATCCAAGCTCCCCAAAATTGAGATACAGGAACCCGACAAAGTGATTGGGAATTCAACAGTAAGTGCTATGGAGTCGGGCGTGTTTTATGGTTATGTCGCACAAGTGGACGGAATGGTTAACCGAATGAAACAAGAGACTCCGATAGACCCAACCGTTATTGCAACCGGCGGAATTGCACCACTCATCGCTAGTAAGGCAAAGACAATTGATTATGCAGACAAGCAACTGACATTGAAAGGCCTGCATAAGCTATATTTTTATCACGCATGAGCACGGTTGAATAAGTGAAAGTTGGAAAAGGAGATGAAAGCCTATGAAGGATCATTTAATAAAATCGACGGTATATGATGGTATGATACGTGCTTATGCCATCCGTTCGACCAATACAGTGAAAGAAGCGCAAACCAGACAGGACACGTGGGCGACGGCATCAGCTGCCCTCGGACGCACTGTTACCATCGGTGCCATGATGGGCGCCATGTTAAAAGATAATGAGTCGCTAACGGTGAAAGTCGAAGGCAATGGTCCGATAGGTGCGATTATTGCAGATAGTGATGCAACCGGCGATGTCCGTGGCTATGTAACCAATCCGTATGTGGACTTTGATTTGAATGATCAAGGAAAATTGGATGTAGCACGTGCAGTTGGTGAGGGCAATATCAGTGTTGTCAAGGATTTGGGTTTAAAAGATTACTTTACAGGTCACGTCCCGATTGTTTCAGGCGAAATTGGCGATGATTTCACGTACTATTTTGCCAACTCAGAGCAAATTCCTTCTGCAGTAGGAGCCGGTGTCCTTGTTAATCCGGATCACAGCATTCAGGCAGCCGGTGGTTTTATTGTGCAGGTAATGCCTGGCGCGGACGACGATGTCATTGCACAAGTGGAAGAAACGATTGCAAACATGCCCACGATATCTCAATTAATAAAAGAAGGTACATCACCTGAAGGCATATTGGAACGTCTTTTTGAGGTTGACAAGGTTACGGTTCACGGTCGTCTGCCTGTTCGGTTTCAGTGTAAGTGTTCAAAGGAACGGCTTCAGCGCGCAGTAACCGGTTTGGGAAAGGAAGAAATCCAGAGTATGATTGATGAAGACCATGGTGCTGAGGCCACTTGCCATTTCTGTAATGAAGTTTATAGGTTCACCGAAGAGGAATTGCAGGAACTGAAAGAGTCAGCCCATTCTTGACGTCGCCTTTGAAAATGTGACCCACAGGGGGAAAGAGACTGTATCCCAACAAGGGGAACGCCTTGCCGATAACGACTGTCAATTGATTCAGTCGCTGTCGGACGAATATAGCCTTCATACGATCATTGCCCGGGTAATGACAGTTGACGACGACACAAAAAATATTCAGTGAGCAACCAGCCGTGTGCAAAAAGTCAGCAACTGCAGCATTCCTTAAATGATATAAAAAAATGCGGTTTTACGATAGTCAATGATATCATTGATTGACATTTTGAAAACGATAGCATAACATATGGTGTAAACCCTATTGAAAAACTAGGGATTAGGAGGCTTATGTAATGAGAGTGGCGGAAAACATTACACAACTAATTGGGCAAACCCCGATTGTTAAATTGAACCGTTCGGTTGATGACGATAGTGCTGATATCTATTTAAAACTGGAATTCATGAACCCCGCCAGTTCGGTAAAAGACCGAATTGCTCTGTCCATGATTGAAGATGCTGAGAAAAATGGCCAGTTGAAAGAAGGGGACACGATTATCGAGCCGACGAGTGGCAATACCGGCGTTGGCCTGGCTATGGTTGCTGCGGCTAAGGGGTATAAGGCCATTTTGGTTATGCCAGATACGATGAGCCAGGAACGTCGCAATCTTCTGCGCGCTTATGGGGCAGAGCTGATTCTCACACCAGGGGCCGAAGCGATGAAAGGTGCGATCAATAAGGCGGAAGAACTACGGAAAGACTATGGCTATTTCATGCCGCAGCAATTCAATAATGAAGCCAATCCGGACGTGCATGCACAGACAACCGGCCATGAAATTGTACACCAAATGAGTGACGGGCTGGATGCGTTTATTTCCGGTATTGGAACCGGTGGAACGGTCACCGGGGCCGGCAAGATATTGAAAGAACACTTTAAAGGGATCGAAATTTATGCCGTTGAGCCGGATGATTCAGCTGTTCTTTCCGGTGAAGCACCAGGTCCGCATAAGATTCAAGGGTTGGGTGCAGGTTTTGTTCCGGACGTTCTCGATACGTCCATTTACGATGGAATTTTCCGGATAACCAATGAGGAATCGTTTGATACGGCACGTGACGTTGCGAGATTGGAAGGCATACTCGGCGGTATTTCATCCGGTGCCGCTGTTGCTGCAGCCAAACAAACAGCCAAACGGCTTGGCAAAGGCAAAAAGGTGCTCGCAATCATCCCGGATAATGGAGAGCGCTACTTGTCAACCCCTCTTTATCAATACGACGATTGATGACGGGATTTTGGAACCGGTGCTGGCCTTAGCACCGGTTACTTTTTGATCACTGCTTCCAGTTTTATTAAGGCTGTGGTACGATGATAATGGAAAAAATGTTCAAGGAAAGAAGGCTGGGGAATGAAACTGACAACCAAAACTAAGACGTATGATTTCTCTGAACGGACGCATGTGATGGGTATATTAAACGTAACGCCCGACTCGTTTTCTGATGGTGGGCATTATACCACGGTTGATCAGGCCGTCGACCAAGCTGTTTTGATGGAAAAACAGGGAGCGGATATCATTGATATCGGTGGAGAGTCCACGCGTCCGACACATCAACCTGTGTCTTTGAACGAGGAAGTAAACCGCGTTATTCCGGTTATTCAGGCGGTCAAACGTCATGTAACCATTCCGATTTCCATTGATACATATAAGGCGGAAACCGCTCGTCAAGCATTGGCAGCCGGTGCTGATATCATTAATGATGTCTGGGGTGCCAAGAGGGAGCCCGCTATTGCACAGGTTGCAGCGGAATTCGGTGCTCCGATTATTTTAATGCACAACCGGACAAATAAAAACTATACATCGATTATTGATGACATGAAGGGGGATTTGCAGGAGAGTATCGATATGACACTGACAGCTGGTGTTCACCCTGATAACATTATTCTCGATCCCGGAATCGGTTTTGCCAAAACATCCGAAGACAATGTGACTGTCATGCATCATTTGGAGGCATTTACCGAACTTGGATATCCACTGCTTCTCGGTACGTCGCGAAAATCCTTCATCGGTAACATTCTTCATGTGCCGTCATCCGAACGCGATAACGGCACTGGAGCGACAACGTGTCTAGGGATCGTCAAGGGCGCACAGATCGTCCGTGTACATGATGTAGCATTGCATGTGGAACTGGCAACCATGATGGATGCCATGCTATATAAACAGGGCGTGTCAGACCATGGATAAAATTTTGCTGAACGGCATGGAATTTTATGCGTATCATGGCGTTTTTCAGGAAGAAAAAACACTTGGACAACGGTTTTACGTGGACGCAGAGCTTGAATTCAGCCTAAAGAAACCCGGCCAATCGGATGATATGAATGACTCCATTGACTACGGTGAAGCCTATGAAGTAATGCGAGGCGTTATGGAAGGCCGGCCGATGAATTTATTGGAATCTTTGGCTGAAACCGTTGCTAGTGAATTGTTCCGGTCGTTTTCTCCACTGAATGCCTGTCGTATACGCATCACTAAGACTGATCCGCCCATACCGGGTCATTACCGGTCAGTAGCGGCGGAAATTTTTCGGGAGCGAGATGAATGAACACCGTATATATTGCATTAGGGTCCAATGTTGAACCAAAGGACAACTATTTAAAAGAAGCGCTTCATTTACTAAGGGAACATCCACAGGTGCGCATTATTCAATTATCATCGATCTATCAGACGGCTCCGGTTGGTTATACCAATCAGCCCGATTTTTTAAACATGGTGATAGAAGCAGAAACATCACTGTCTCCACTGGTACTGCTGGAGGCTTGTCAACGGATTGAACACCAGCTTGAACGAAAGCGGGATATTCGGTTTGGTCCCCGTACGATTGACCTTGACATTTTAGTTTATAATCAAGAAAATAGACAAACAGAACAATTGACCCTCCCGCATCCACGTATGCACAAGCGAGCATTTGTCCTTATACCGCTGAACGAAATTGCACCGGAATTGATATTGCCAACAACGGGAAAACCGATTTCCGATTATATGAAACAATTCTCTGAAAGGGAGAAAAATGATGTTACACGATGGACAACAAGGGGATCGACAGACAAATAAAAGTATGTCTTAAATGAACGGGGTTATGCACAGCGGGACTGCAGGAACGCCGGAGGTGCACGTCGAGCCATTTTAATTTATACTTGATGATAATAAACATGTATAGGCCTGATCGGTCATCCGATTAATAATGAATGTTGGAGTGATAACTGTGTCAGAAGAATTAAATGATCATATGCAGGCCCGCCGGGAAAAGCTTGCTATGTATCAAGAACGGAATGTGGAACCTTTCGGCGGCAAATTCAATCGGTCCCATTTGGCTGATGATTTGTTTGCCGGCTATGACCAATTTTCCAAAGAGGAATTGGAAGAAAAGCCGGATGAAGTGTCTATCGCAGGTCGGGTAATGACCAAGCGCGGGAAAGGAAAAGCCGGTTTTGCTCATGTACAGGATGTCAGCGGCCAGATTCAAATCTATGTCCGCCAAGATACCGTTGGTGAAGAGGCGTACGACATTTTTCAATCCATAGATATGGGGGATATTGTCGGTGTAACAGGCTCCATGTTCCGGACGAAAGTGGGTGAATTGTCTGTAAAAGTTGAGGAATTCACTTTGCTGACTAAATCGTTGCGGCCACTTCCGGAAAAATATCACGGGCTGAAAGATGTGGAACAGCGCTATCGTCAGCGGTATCTCGATCTGATCACCAATCCGGATAGCAAAGAGACGTTTATTCTGCGCAGTAAAATTATTCGTTCGATGCGCAGTTTTCTTGATGGACAAGGGTTTTTGGAAGTTGAAACACCAATGATGCACGGCATACCGGGTGGCGCTTCTGCCCGTCCGTTTGTCACGCATCATAATGCACTGGATATTCCGCTGTATATGCGCATAGCTATTGAACTGCACTTGAAGCGGCTGATTGTTGGTGGTTTGGAAAAAGTGTATGAAATTGGACGTGTATTCCGTAATGAAGGTGTCTCCACACGCCATAATCCGGAATTCACCATGTTGGAATTGTACGAAGCGTATGCTGACTTTTACGATATTATGACATTGACCGAAAATTTAATCGCGCATATAGCTGACAACGTTCTCTCTGGTTCGACTGTGGCCTACGACGATTACGAAATCAGTCTGGCCCCAGGGTGGAAACGGCTGCATATCGTCGATGTCATTAAAGAATATACAGGTGTTGATTTTTGGCCACGCATGAATGATGATGAGGCGAAAAAAATGGCCGCCGAACATGGGGTTCAAATTCAGGACAATATGACATATGGGCACATTGTTAATGAATTTTTTGAACAAAAGGTTGAGGAGCATTTAATTCAGCCTACATTTATTTACGGACATCCCGTGGAAATATCGCCATTAGCTAAGCGAAATGCAGACGACAACCGGTTCACCGACCGTTTTGAGTTATTTATCGTCGGCCGTGAACACGCCAATGCTTTTAGTGAATTGAATGATCCGATCGATCAGCGGGAACGTTTCGAAGCGCAAGTAAAAGAACGTGATGAGGGTAATGATGAAGCCCATCTAATGGATGAAGACTTTTTGGAAGCACTTGAATACGGAATGGCTCCAACGGGCGGATTGGGAATAGGAATTGATCGTCTTGTCATGCTATTGACGAACTCTCCGTCCATTCGGGATGTACTGCTCTTCCCACAGATGCGCAGCAAATAACTCATTTTTAAATGAAATGTTGGGTAAATGTAACGGTTGATCCATGAAAACCGTGAACGGAGTGATTGTTTTGCACATGATTATACTGGCTTCCACAGTACCGACTGCCGTACCGATAATGAGTTGTGTTAGTTGCTGTTTTTCTGTCGCGCCATCGGTACTGACGCGTTCTATGTGGCGGGCGTGCCTGTTCCTGTAACGAATATTCAGTGGGAGAGAAAAGAATTCCCACTGAATGATATTTTATAAACACAGAATATACAGCTATGTGATAGTGATATGATCGGAGACGTATTCATTTGTTTACATGATGGTTGAGGCAGTTTGGTAGCATACATGGATATTGGAAGAAATCGCCACTTATTTTTTTGGATTTACTATTGATTCCACATAACACACATGATACATTATTGGATGTCGCGCAAAAAAGCGGCACGAAACGAACCAATCATTAATCATTAACAAAAACACTATTGACTTTGGTTTTTTTAAATGATATAGTTATTAAGTCGCTTTTCAACGAACAGATCAAATAAAATGATTCGTAAAAAGTTATTGACTTGAAATTGATTGTTTGTTACAATTAAAAAGTTGATTGATATTAGAACATTAATCATAAGTTGCTCCTTGAAAACTGAACAAAACAGCCAGTATGACAGTTGGATGTCAGAGGCAGGAAGTCGGAAAAC
>NZ_BAAADM010000040.1:0-8555 GCF_039522485.1 Lentibacillus halophilus
ACCTTTTTTCGGTCCGAGATCGAAAGCCCCTATTATTCTTAGGTAAGATATAAATCATTCAGCAACCCCTAATTATTCATCTTCCTTTGTTTGTTATCCATTGGTGTCCATTTATTTCTATTATTCATCCATATAGCTACTATAACGGCTGCGTAAATAGCTATAACGACAAACGTTCCGATATTTAACCCAATTCCCATTAAGATAACAAAACCAATAGCACCTGTCAGAAGAATATAATAAAAACCAGGCAAAATAACTTTCCTGATAATCTCTCCTTCTCGTCCAACCAGACCGACGGCGGCTGCCGCTGTAATCACGTTATGAACACTGAACATGTTTCCAGCACCGGCACCAATCGCTTGAAGGGCTAACACCCATGACGGCTGTAACTGTGAACTGACAGCCATGTTTAATTGGAAATGACTAAACATAAGGTTACTGAACACATTACTTCCGGCAAGAAAGGCCCCTAATGCACCAACAACTGGAGCTATAAATGCCCACATATTACCTGATAGTATCGTTAATCCACTCGCCAACGTTTCAGGCATACTTTCAAATCCTGCAGCACCGCCGTCACTGTGAAGAAAGACCTGAACCATTGGAACGGCAAATATCAATGCTGCACCTGCTGACCCAATGGTTTTCACGGATTCTTTCAATGCGCTTTTAAATGACGTCCATTCCATATCATGCATCCAATAAGTCAAAATTGAGACGATTAAAAAGATGAATCCGGGAGACGTCAGTAATCCAAAATCAGTACCGAGTTCGCTCCCGAAAATGTGGTTAACGGCAATATCCGTTTTTCCCAACCAAGAAGAAATGGGCAAAAAGGGAGCATTGACAATAAAAAGCAAAGCAGCTGTGATAATATAAGGAAGCCATGATCGGAATGCTGAAAAAGAGGCTATCTTTTCACTCTCGATTTCAAGAATGCCACTCCATTCTTCTTTCCATTCAGACTTATCTTTAAATCGCCATACCGTATCTTTAGGCATAAACCAACCTTTTTTCGCGGCTATGACTGCAATGACAATTCCTATGAGCCCACCGAGCAAGGAAGGAAATTCAGGGCCTAAAAATACGCCTGATAAGACATATGGTACTGTTAAACTAAGTCCTCCAAAAAGAGCAAATTTCCACGCTTTAAAACCTTCTCTAACGGATTGGCCAAAGAATCCAGTAAGAAGGACGACCATAAACAGAGGTATAAGGGTGCCCACAATACCGTGAACCAACGCAATCTTTCCGGTCATTTCCAAAAGAAATGGACCCCACGTATCTACTTGAAGCGCAGAATTGACATCGGCGAGTTTGCCGTCTCCAAGACCCGAACTGAGACCTATGGAAATGGGCGCACCAGCTGCACCGAAAGTCACAGATGTACTTTGAAAAATCATAACCATAAGAGCTGAAGCCATGGCCGGAAAACCAAGCCCGACCAACATTGAACCAATCACAGCTCCTGTCGACCCGTAACCGGCAGCGCCTTCCAAAAACGCTCCGAAAATCCATAGAATAAGTATGACTTGTATACGCCGATCGTCTGTCACACCGGAAATACTATTTCGAATGACACCCAATCCACCGCTCTCTTTTAGCATGTTCAACAGAAGCAAGGCACCAAACACAATATACAAAATACTGAATGCGGTTTCAAAACCAATGAAACTGGCACCAGCGATTTTGTTTGCAGGTACTTCCCATACAGTTGTTGCCAAAACTAAGACGGATGCAAATGCCAAGATCATCGATGTTCTTGCTGTCCACCGTAATATGATGAGGAAGAAAAAGAGAATCAATAATGGGACGATTCCTAGAAAAACAAGCAACCCCAAACTCATTGCTTTCACCCTCCTTAAACGCCTGCGTCACTATTTCTATAATTTGCAAGTTGTGTCTAGATTTGTTACTATTATTATAGACGAATATACTTCATTATTTGTCTTACACTTACAACACAAGGTGGACACGACACCCTTCAGCCCAAGGAGGCACCCTTGGACTCAGGTTTAATGGTGATCGTGTCCGCATAAGCCCATGTTAAACCACCACAGTTGTTTCCACTTATTGAGTTGATATCCAGTTGTTTTTAACACGCGACATACCAATGGTTGTTATTTATCAGGAATGATATCGCTTTTATCGGTTCCTGATACGACGTGTTTTGCACCTGATCCAACGGGTTCTTCCAAAAACCATGCTCCCATACCGGAGACAGAAGGCACATCCTGGATGGTATAAAGAATGGCATCTTCATTATCAGACGTGTTGCAATGTTCGTGTGCCAGCCATGCAGGAGCAAAAAACACATCTCCCTTTTCCCACTCATACTTTTCGCCTTCAACGATGCTGTATCCTTCTCCCTGGAAAACAATGAAGATGGCCATGTTGCTGTGTCGATGCGGCTCATTATGTTCTCCCGGCTTTAGTACTTGCACCAATGCGTTTACATTGGGAGACACACCCTGGGCATCCCCTGTGTCTTCATTGATCAGTGATACAGCGCTTCTGCCTTCACTTAAACTTGACCCTGTTCCATATAAAAATTCATTGATATCCTTCCCTTTCCAAAGGCAAGGACGAATATTTGGCTTCGTACTTTTTTGAAGAAAATCACTGTAACTAATCATATTTGCTGCTGACTGACTCATAATTATCCTCCTTAGCTATTTTTTAGTACACGTTATTTTAGCTCACATTTACACGACTCTGAACAAATCACCCCCCTTTATTATTTATAAGTAAGCTGATCGGAAATTTCTTTGGTAATCTCTATCAATCTCTGAACATCATAGGATTGGGCATCCGTATTTAAATCGTTTGCAAAACCAATCATACAAATAGCAGCAATCATTTCGCCGGAGTGGTCAAAAATCGGGCTTGAAACAGCATGTCCTCCGGGCAAATCACCGAATTCTTGATCTCTTGACGCAAAACCAGCTTCCCTCACACGATTTAAATCGTCCTCAACTGCTTTTCTGTCCAAATGATAGTCCTCAATGTCTCTATTCATTATGTCCTGTATAGATTGATTCGGCAGAAATGCAGCGAAACACCTTCCGACCGAACTCATAAGAAGCGGAGGGTAATAACCTATTTCTATCCCAACATTAATCGATCGACCACTGCTTTGATACTTGGAAATCATCGGGCCATTATCCGTCCAGACGGCAAGGGCTGATGAATGTTTGATTTCCTTTTTAATCTTTTGCATAAACGGATCAATGATTGAAGAGATGCTGAATTTGTTTAACGTATATAAGCCCAGTTCGATCAGTTTAGATCCCATGTCATACGTTTTTTTGTCATCATCAAACGTTAAAACATCAGATTTAACAAAGCTGACAAGATACTTTTTTAAATTATTTTTAGACATACCTACTTTGTGCGACAGCGCCGTTAATGTTATCGGACCGTCATTGTTTTTTATTTCATCCAAAATCAGTACTGCGCGTTCAAGCGCCTGTATGCCTTGACTGTTCGAAAATTCCTGATTCACAACCTCACCACCAATTTGCGAACTATTAGTGTACCTAGTGAACTATTGGTTGATTACTTGTATAGTAACACTGGATACTCTAAAGTGTCAATGTTTTTTCACAATTCATAAGAATAATCACTCAATCTTGTATCATCCCAAACAGATCCTTCGCCGTAAATGCTACCATTAATTAAAGCAACCATAAGTCATACATCAATCTATTGAAAGCCTATTCACCTTTGCAAAACGGATCATCAGTCATCGCTTAATACCGGATGCTGCCACCATCTATCCGCTTGTTGCTTTAGATGGTCCATGTCGATGTCAGAACAGTGATCGGCCAACTTATTGATGGTTGCTTCACTAAATTCGGATTTGATGGCGAATTGGTCCTGTTTTTGCTCATTCGAATCGCCCGATGGGTACATCACATTGATTCGGACAGTCGCGAAATCATAATCGGAATCGCTCACAACGCAAACGGTTTGTAAAATCGCTGTTTTCATATTGGTCACTGTCGCGTGTTTGGTTGACCCTGCGACACCGCGGAATATGACTTCCATGGTATAAGGTTCATGATCAAACCTGCCTTGCACACGCACAGAGGTCGAATCAGGCAAGGTTTCCAAATCGTTTTGCAATTGTTTTTTTATAGCCCCTCTTGCTTTGTCATCTGTATCATGTTTGTTCTGATCTTGATGTTTCTGTTTGTCTTCTTCTTCTTTTAATTCCTGCTCTGTTTCTTGCTGTTCTTTTTCTGTCTGCTCGGTGTCTTGCTGGTCCTGTTTTGCCTGTTCGTCCACGTGCTCAATCCGTAGTACCAGCAACCCTATAACAATAATCACAACCGTCACTATAATGACCCATTTTTTTTGATAAAATTGTTTCTCAGCCATCTGCAACTCCCCTGCTTGCATCCTGAAAATAATTATTCCCTTGGAACCGCGAATACCGCCTCATCCATCCTTTTTGCCAAACCGTTATACGAAAAAAATCAGGAACCCGAAAACCGTTATTCGGATTCCTGATTCATTTGTTGGTTTGGACATGGGCTGGTCTTCGCATTGTCTTCAATAGTGATTTACCCGCCTTGCAAATAAGTTAAACATCGATATTGGGTTTAACTTAAAAAATAGGAATATGGTTGCCAAGTCGATTAAATGGGAGGGGGTAAGCTGCGCGAGATTCGATATGAATTGCGCGAGTTTCACTCCAAACCGCGTGTGTTTCCCCTTGAGTCGCGCGAATTTTCCTTCAAGCTGAGCGATCTCAGCCTTGAATTGCGCGAGTCCCCCTCGAACTGCGTGAGTTTCTCCTGGAGTTGCGCGACCTCGGGCTTGAGTCGCGCGAGTTTTTCCCCGATCCGCGCGATTAGTCGTCCTTACCTATCGCTCGAGTTAAACGGCACCTCATTTGACCGCCGCAATGGGAAGCGGCAAACTCCTATTTATGCTTTCTGCTTAGGCTGGACCAGCTGCCCGCCTTCTTTTAGATATTTTTCAATGCCTTCTGCTGCACGGTAGCCCAATGATCCGATGGTTAACGTCGGATGATGCCCCGGGAAATGCGGAAATGCGGATCCGCCCACAACAAAGAGGTTGTCCACATCCCACATTTGCAAGTAATTATTAACAGCAGATGTCTCTGGATCGTCGCCCATAATGACACCGCCGGCATAATGGCCGCCTTGATAAATATGGTCAAATTCGTCCGGCACTTCATCGACGTCAACCGTATCCGCACCCATGTTTTCCATAATTTCCTTACATTTTTCTATACCGAATTTGGCGATGTTCCGATCCTGGTCGGTATACTTATTGGTAATACGGAGCAACGGATCACCGAAGTCATCCTTATAGGTGGGATCCAAATCCATGTAATTGTGATACCATGACATGATGGCGGACGTATACCAGATGGTCAGGTTCCGGTTCGCATAAAAGTTGGCGTTTTTCTTAAACTCCGATCCCCAATTTGGCGTGCCTTTTGGAACTCTGTTGCTTTCTATAGCACCGCTGCCATACTGTCTGATTTCGATAGCACCGCCATTAAGGAAATCGACATCCGAGTGGTCAAAATTATCAGCCGCAAAATCATTCATGGTACCGCCCAGTGCGCCGGCACCCATGTAAAGGTTGAATTTGCGTTCGTCGAAAAAGCCTGTGGCACCAAGAAATGTAATATTCATCTGACCATTGAAATTTCGTCCGATAACGCCTTTTCTCGTTTCCGGATTATATTGTTCACCTATGTCCGACAACATGAGCAACCGGTTATTCGTGAACGTGAATGCTGCTAACACAACGACATCGGCTGGCTGTTCGAATTCCTGGCCAGTTTCGGTATCGGTATACATAACCCCGTTTGCTTTATTGCCGTCATAAAGCACGCGGCGTACGTAGGATTGCGTCCGCAATTCAAAGTTGTCGTGTTTTTGAGCGGTCGGAATAACAGTCATCAAAGGATCTGATTTTGCACCGAAATCACACCCATAATAGTGACAAAACGCGCAGTACTGACAAGCGTTCAGCGTTTCGCCATCCGGGTTTTCATACTGCTGTGAGACGTTGGCCGATGTCACTTGATATGGATGATACCCCATGTCCTTCGTCGTATTTTTGAACAACCGGATAGGTTCGGTTTCTTTCAGCGGCGGATTGGGGTAATCATCCGAGCGTTCCGGACCAAGGGGATCTTCTTCGCCCGAAATACCGGCCGTTTTTTCAAAGCGATCATAATATTTCTCCATTTCATCGTATGTGATGCCCCAATCCTGAATGGTCATGCCGTCCGGTATTTTGTCTTTTCCATAACGCTCGACCGTCTTACTGTATATTTCAAAATCATACGGCGGATACCGATAGACGGCACCTGCCCAATGGACACTGCCACCACCGGTATCGGTTCCGGCATTCATCTCATCCTGTGTTCGGACCGGCAACGCCCGTTCCCCGATGTTGTTCCGGGACGTAATGGTTTCATTCGACAAATCCTGCATCATTTGAAAACGTTCGATGTAACGCAGCTCATCTTTTTCACCTGTATAGTCTTGTAAATTTTTCTTGTCCCCTCGTTCCAGGGCTACCACTTTCTTGCCGGCCTTAGCCATTTCAGCTGAAATGACCCCGCCGGCCCAGCCGGTTCCAACAACAACGACGTCTACTTTATCCAATTTTTTAGCCATGATTGATACCCCCGATCATGATTGATAATCCCGTAAGCTTTTCGGTTCTTTTTTGATAAACTCTTCACTTTCAATTTCCTGCGTATAACCCAATCGCGGACCAGGGAATTCCTTCATTTTCCACCCCGCCATGTTTTTATTGCCGCCATAGACCGGATCGGAAAACGCACCCTCCAGCGTCATTTGCCGCAGAAGATTAAAAAATGTGACACCTGCAGCACCTCTCATCATAATTTCACCATTATCAAACGCCTTAAGTACCTCATCCTTCTGGTCTGTTTCAAGGTCAAAAAACTTTTTATCGAATTTATTCTGACTCACTTCATTCATCCGTCGTAATCCCCGAATATAAATCTCGCCCCGGTTCATCCGTGTTTGATATCTTGGAACACTTGATGGCGCCTGCGAGCTTGTATTCGGTCCTGATTTATGCTGCTTGGTATCCTTATGTTGATACTCATAAGTTTGGTTGTCCTGAAAAAAAGGATCCTTCATGTATGCCTTATCGTTCGTTCCCCATGACCCGCTCAATTGCTTATCAATGAAAAAGGGAACACCCAATTCAATCGCGCCCGGACCATCATCGTCTTCCGGCAAAATACGCTCAGTTGCTGCACTCAATGTTTCAAAGTCTTCTTTACGACTGAAAAACGTTCGTGCTTCCTGCAACGTTTGGGTTGTTTCTTTTTCTTTGGTTTGAGTATCCGGTTCATCCTGTAGTTGGCTCGTTAACAGACCGCCAAACAGCGACCCGCCAACAACACCGCCGGCAACCCATCCGGTATTCTTAATAAACCGGCGCCGGCTTTCATCAGTCTTTTCGTTATTATCGTCAGCCATGAGATTCGCCTCCTAACTATTTTAGTGACTTTTCCTTTTATCTATATCCTTTCCAAGTTTTCCAAAAGAATGCAAAAAAAGACGAGTGGCTTCGGTATGCGAAGCACTCGCCTTCTCTATTTATACTAATCGCACATTTTATCACTAACATGTAGGGTCGCAGTTCATTTTCGATGGATACTGTTCTAAGGATTTATCCTGCTTGTTTAAGCACGCCACATAATCACAATACTTTACTTAAAAATTCCTGTGTACGTTTTGCCTTGGGTGCATTGATTATCTCATCAGGTGGTCCTTGTTCAACAATACACCCATCGTGCAAATAAAAAAGCCAGTTTCCTACCTCACGAGCAAAACCCATTTCATGGGTGACGACTATCATGGTTTTCCCTTCATCAGCAAGTGTCTTCATAGTCGTTAGTACCTCCCCTACCAATTCTGGGTCGAGAGCAGATGTTGGTTCATCAAATAACATTATATCCGGTTTCATGGCCAATGCTCGAGCAATTGCTACACGCTGTTTCTCACCACCTGAGAGCCTTGAAGGGTAAACATCATATTTATCACTGAGCCCAACTTTATCAAGTAATTCTTTCCCTTCTTTAACAGCTGTTTGTTTGTCCATAGATTTTACCTGTATAGGTGCTTCAACGACATTTCCGAGAGCTGTTTTATGAGGAAATAAATTAAAATGTTGAAAAACCATCCCGACACGTTCGCGAATTTTGTTCAAGTTATGTGTATCCGACTCTATCGGATCTCCTTCAATTAAAATCTCCCCACTATTTTTTTTCTCTAAAAAATTCATACAGCGTAATACTGTGCTTTTACCTGAACCACTTGCGCCTACTAGCACTACAACATCACTTTCATATATTTTCATATTAATATCCTTAAGAACACTCAAATCTCCAAAAGATTTATTTAAATTTTTAATTTGAATCATTTCCTGTTTTTCATCCATACAATCCCTCCCTCAATAAATTAATGTTTTCTTGGAATTCCTTCGTTTTTCTCCCGATTTCTTTTGATTTATTGAAG
>NZ_BAAADM010000041.1:0-62840 GCF_039522485.1 Lentibacillus halophilus
GATCATAGATGCGTTAAAGTCAACACTTTCAAATGAACCAGTGCTTTCAGAAGAAAAAGTCAAATCCATCATCGATGAGCTATTTGATAACCTCCCGCAATTTTTAAAGAAAACATTTCTTGGCAATGAGGAATTTAACGCACAAGCAGCATAGTCAGTTTGGTTTAGATCAAGGCATATCAAGGGTTACAGGCTCATTCTGCGGTGCGAAAGTTGAGAACCATGAAAAAATGGTATATAAAATCAATTCTATGTAAAAAATACCAACGACATCTTAAAAAGAGGGAAGCCATGATCAACTTCCCTCTGTCATGTCAAAAGATCTCAGTCTTTTGAGAAGCCATTGTTATTGTTGTTGTCCACTAAACTGGGATTGGGCTGTTTGAACCAGTCGCTTTGTGATTTCACCACCGACAGAACCGTTTGCGCGGGATGTTGTGTCGGCACTAAGGTTCACACCAAATTCCTGTGCAATTTCCGTTTTCATTTGGTTCAATGCTTGTTCTGCACCAGGTACAACCAACTGATTTGAGTTTTGACTGTTGTTGTTTGCCATGTTTATCACCTCCTGTACGCATTATTGTAAGCAAAAAAGGGTATATTATCACGGATTCCCGTTGGTAATTGTTTCTTCAGTAGGAAAAGACAAGCCCCGATAATCCGGCATTCAAAACCCCACGGTCCTCTTCCAGGAACCGTGGGGTTTTTGCTTCATTATTTTGGATATGTCATTTCTTTTGGATTCACATAGTCATCAAATTGTTCCTCGGTCAAAAGGTCCAGCTTAACGGCTGCTTCTTTTAATGTGGAATCATCGGAGAACGCCTTTTTAGCAATGGTCGCTGCGTTTTCATACCCGATATACGGGTTCAACGCTGTTACAAGCATCAGCGAATCACGCAGGTATTTGTCAATTTGTTCATAGTTTGGCTCAATACCTTGCACACAACGCTCATTAAATGATTGAATACTGTCGGCAAGAAGTTGACTGGATTGCATAAAATTATAGGCAATGACGGGCTTAAAGACGTTCAGTTCGAAGTTGCCTTGGCTGGCAGCAAATCCGATGGTTGCATCATTGCCCATGACTTGTGTTGCAGCCATAGTAATGGCTTCACTTTGTGTCGGATTAACTTTACCGGGCATAATCGAACTTCCGGGTTCATTGGCCGGTATAGAAATTTCACCAATTCCACAGCGGGGACCACTCGCCAACCAACGGACATCATTGGCAATTTTCATCAAATCGGCAGCTAAACCTTTCAAGGCGCCGTGGGCAAATACCGCTTCATCATGACTGGTCAGTGAATGGAATTTATTCGGCGCGGAAATGAATTCTTTACCAGTGACCTGGCTTATAGCTTTCGTGACCGTCTCAGCAAAATCCGGGTGGGCATTCAAGCCTGTTCCTACAGCTGTTCCACCAATGGCAAGATGTTTAACATGATGCATGCTTTCTTCAATCATTTGCTCAGACTTTTCAAGCATGCGATGCCAGCCGCTTATTTCTTGACCCAACGTTAATGGCGTTGCATCCTGCAAGTGAGTGCGACCAATTTTAACTACTTCCTGAAACGCATTCATTTTTTCATTCAGTGTCTGTTTCATCGTCTGTATTGCTGGAAGCACGATGTCCTCCAATTTCAAGACGATTGCAATATGCATAGCCGTCGGATATGTGTCATTGGAACTTTGTGATTTGTTTACATCATCATTCGGATGGAGTCTCGCTTCACTGCCCTGCTCTTTCAGCCACATTGACCCAGCATGGGCAATTACCTCATTGACATTCATGTTGGACTGGGTACCGCTTCCTGTCTGCCATACAACCAATGGGAAATGTTCATCAAGCTTGCCGTCGATAATTTGATCAGCCGCATGGGCAATCGCATCAGCTCTTTCCTTTTCCAACAGATCCAGTTCATGGTTTGCACGGGCGGCACTTTTTTTTAATATAGCAAATGCCTTAATCACCTCGTCCGGCATTGTTTCATTTCCAATTGGAAAGTTTTGCTTACTCCGTTGGGTTTGTGCTCCCCAGTACTTGTCAGCAGGGACTTTCATTTCTCCAAGTGTATCTTTCTCAACCCGATATTCCATTTGCGTTACCTCCTTATGTAACAGACTCATTCTTCTTAAGTATAACAAAATACGATTGAGTATGGTTAACAGAAAAGACAGGATATCGCAAAACGGACCATTCTGTCAGCACAAAAATGCCTTGCCTCCTGCCGGCAAGGCATTTTTTATTATTACACGTTTATTCCCAAATATAACTTCTATAAGATTGACTCAGCTGTAGAAACCATTGTTTATCGTTTGCATCAATCGATTGATCGATCGCTGACTTCAGCTGCTTTTTATTCCATTCGAAACACAATTCATCCAGCATCATCTGTGCCGTTAGACGCATTTCATACGAGATTTCACGTTTGGCATAAAGTGCATTTCCAGTGTAACGATACAACCGATACCCCATTTTTTGTTGATTCATGGAACACTCCCCCTTGCTCCTTTTTTCCATTATCCTAAAAAATCGGAAAAGTTGCAAGGGGAAAGTTTTAAAAATGATTCGTTATTATGGATTAATATTTCGATAACCGAGTATACCGGCCGCAAGTGCACACAGTAATAACAAACTGGCTAACCAGATAACGTTTCCTCTCATTAGAACTGCAATCACCGGCGGCCCTGAGGCAACACCAATGAAACGCATCGCTGTATAAAGGGAGGTTATAACGCCGCGCACACTTTTTTCCAAGCTTTCTGTGATCAATGCATCCAAACATGGCAAAGACATACCAATTCCGACACCACAAACGAAAAAGATGGACAACAAATAAACAGGGTGATCCATGAAAGGAATAACAGCAACGGATGCACCGGCAAGAATAATACCGATAAACGTCACCCATTTCATGACGGTCAGATTATCTTTAATCTTTCGACCGCTTACAAACGATGCAATTGAAAGGGCAAGCAATGGTATTGCCAGCAGCATCCCTTTCCAAATCCCTTCATAATCGTATTTTTCTTCCAGAATGCTGGATAAGTAAAATAGAAAACCAAACAGAATGAACATTAAAATCGCACCAATAGCAAATACAGCCAGAAGCCATTTTCCATGTTCTTTAAGGACATCTTTCGCAGACGTCATATATTCTTTTAAACGCGTTTGATCTTCTTTTCCGCCCTTATCCTTAACCAGAAATAATACCATAAGCAACGAAATAGCACTGAATACCGGAATGGAGTAAAATGGTATAAACCAGACGAGTGCTGCCAATGCTGCACCTAATATGGGACTTAATACTTTGCCAACCGTATTGGACGTTTCAATGATCCCCAAGGTGGTGCTCGCTTCCTCATCATCTTTAAATATATCCCCGACGAGCGGCAGCACAATCGGAAATGCACCAGATGCACCAATCCCCTGCAAAATCCGGCCGATGACCATAACAATAAAGGCATTATCCATTACGTGGGCCGCCCAGCCAGCCAATAGGCCGCCCAAGCCAGTAATAATCAGAGCAGGCACAATCACATTCTTTCTCCCAAACCTGTCTGACAAAAATCCCGCAACCGGAATCAGGAAAATAGCCACAACGGAATATGCTGTAATAATGTAGCTTGATTGCAATTTGGATATATCCAGCTCTTTTTCCATCACCGGCAAAATGGGAATAAGCATCGAATTTCCAAGCGTCATAATTAAAGGGATGGATGCCAATGACATGACAATCCATCGTTTTTCCTGTCCACTGTAACGACTTTTCATAACGTCCATTCATTCCTTTAACTGAATAATCAACACTACCATTAATGTTTACATTGAACGTTGATTTATCCAATTCAGGAACCATCCACATTTTTCCGAAGCCTATCGTTTGTCACATCGTCAAGAGAAACACAGTGACAATAGCACCGGCAACCACTAAAATAACATTTAGACCGAGATAGGCAAGCCCGGTTGCCACAGCCCCACCGATTAGACCGATCCATGGTTCATCAGGAATAACGGTCATGATGCCAGGAAAAATAAGTGCTCCCAACGCAGCAAACGGGATCGCGTCCAGCCAGCGATTCATCCAATCACGGAACTGCAGCTTATCCACGATAAATGCCGGAATAACCCGTGGAACCATTGTGACTAAAGCCATGCCAATGATGATAGCTACAATCATGATTCATCCTCCTTCAAAAGAAATACACCGCTCCATCCGCCTAATACCGTCCCGGCTACAATGGCCCAACCGTCACTTGTAAATTGACTGAAAACAGTATTGATCAGCATAGCTATAACGGCGATCAGTCCCACTCGCCACTCTTTCTTTACTGATGGGATCAGCAAACCGATGAACATCGCATACAGAGCAATGCCCATACTTTGACTTAACGGAGCTGGAATAATATCTCCGAGCACTCCGCCTAAAAAGGATCCTCCAATCCAGGCCACGTAAGCTGTTAATATGATTGCTGCATAAAAGTAAGCGCCTTTGTCCGATTCCGCTTCCTTCGTATGCAATGAAGACACAGCAAATGTTTCATCGGTCAGCCCTAACGATAAAGGCGCCTTCCATTTCAAATTCAACGTCCGCAAACGATTCATAAACGACATACTCATGACAAAGTGCCGAAAATTCAGCACAAACGTGGCGATAATAATTTCCATCGCTCCCGCACCAACGGCGATCATATTGGCTCCCATAAACTGACTGGCGCCAGCAAAAACCATGACACTCATTAATGTTAGGTCCGTCAATGACATACCGGATTGTTTTGCCAACACCCCATATGTAATAGCTATTGGCAAGTAACCGAGCATAATAGGGAATCCCACACCGATCCCTTTTCGAATCATGGAGATTGTCGGTGACGTCGATTGGTTTATTTTCATTGTCGACCCCCCTGCATTCCACTAGGGCACTGAAATGTCTGGCACATCAAGCTCGTTGCCCCTTTCGTTTCATGAACACATACTCCAATGCACCAGTACCTATAAACACACCGCACAGTATTAAAGTAAACCCAATCACATGATTAGCGGTAATCGTTTCATTTAAAAAGATGGCCGATCCAGTGACGGCAAAAAGCGTATTCATATTAATAAAGATAGCTGATTCAGCTGGGCCAACTTGTTTGATCGCGTGATTATAAGTCATATGGCCAAATGCTGTCGCTAAGATAGCACTAAACAGGAAGACAGCGATCAACTGCCAATCAAACAAACGGGTTATTTCCTGTATGTCGGAACCGATTGCCTGGCTTGTTAAAAAAATGACGATTGAACCGAACACAAGCATATAACCTGTCGCAAGCCTCGCATCAAATGTAGGTTTTAGTTTGCTGATCAAAACAAAACTGAAACTTTGTACAAAAACGCCTGAAAATACAATGAGATCCCCCAACGAAACACCTGTTAGCTCACCGCTACCAGTCAATGTTGTAACAACCACACCTGTAAACCCTAGAATAAACCCGAAAACTCTCAGCCACGTCACACGCTGCCGTAAAATAATAAAAGCCATCATCACCGTTATCAGCGGGTTCATCCCCAAAATTAGTGACCCGTTGATTCCGCTCGTCTTTTCGAGACCAACTGCAAGAAACGTATGATGCAATATCACATTAAAAATAGCAATGGAAAAAATGATAAGCCATTCGTGCTTGTATGGAAGTCTGAATATACCCATCACTGCTGAAATCACTAAGACGGCAATGCCTGCTGTCATTACCCGAAATGATTGCAGCACAATTGGGTCAATCGCTTCCACAAGCACCTTGATCGCAGACACATTCAATCCCCATATCAACATGACCAATAATAAAAGCATATAGATCCTAACCATCGATTAACTCCCCTTGCTTTCTGAACTTACTGAATGATTATTATATCAGACGATTCGTTACTTTTCTTTAATTGCGACTTGCTGACTGGTAAATCCGAACTGGATCAGAGGGGTATCAACCGGATTCTGAATTTATCAACCAAATTAGCGAGATATCAACCGAATTTTGAATTTATCAACCAGATTAGCGAGATATCAACCGAATTTTGAATTTATCAACCGGTTTCTGAATTTATCGACCAAAATTTTAACGTAAAAACAACCATGTTAATCAAAGAAAAATCCGAACGATGACTCAAAATTCCTACAAAAAATTTCGAATCAGTTCGGATTTTTATGGTAAAATGAGCTTTCACTTCAACCAACGGATTATTCCTTGACGCGGTCCTTAAAATGTATTCAATACGGTTACTTATCCTGATCGGTTGTCAGCATAGGGCCATCCTTGGTAATCACGACCGTATGCTCGTATTGCGCGGACCGTCCGTTATCGGTCGTTCGTGCCGTCCAATTGTTGCTGTCCATCTGGCTTTGCCAAGTGCCTTCATTAATCATAGGTTCAATGGTAACAACCATCCCTTCTTTTAACCGAGGGCCCTTGTTCGGAAGGCCGAAATGCGGTATATGTGGTTCTTCGTGGATGGTTGGTCCGATTCCATGACCGGTGAAATCCCGCACAACCGAAAACCCTTCTCCTTCCGCATACGTCTGAATCGCATGGCCAATATCACCAATTCGATTACCGGGTTGTGCCTGTTCAATGCCTTTATAAAGCGACGTTTTCGATACATTCAACAGCCTCTCGCCCGCATCATCAACTGTACCAACGCGATAAGTCCATGCCGAATCAGCCAGTCCTCCATCAAGATTAACGACCATATCTATCGTTACGATATCACCATCCTGCAACGTTTCTTCCCGCGGAAAACCATGGCAAATTTCATCATTAATAGAAGAACAAATCGCATATGGATATCCACTATACCCTTTTTGCTCAGGAGTGGCGCCGTGATCGGCCAAAAATCGTTCCGTAAACGAATCAAGTTCCATCGTCGTTATGCCCGGTTTGATCCGTTTAGCAATTTCTTTATGGCATTGGACCAGCAAATCACCTGCTGCTTTCATTTTTTCTATTTCACGTTTGCTTTTCCGTGTTATCATGTCGGTCGTCCTTTCTGAAACTGGGTTCCTCATCCTGCTTCGCCTGTTGCAGACGAAAAAGCAGGATAAGGTGAGATGTTTCGCTTACAAGTAATCTTTTACATAATAAATTTTACCATTCGTAATAGCCGCTTCATCGGTCAGAATATCAACAAGTACACCACCGACGACATCCGTATCTTTAAGCAGATTCTTCCATTTGTATTCCCGGAAATCGTCGACATCTTTAAATGCATCTGCGTCACTCGAACGAATTTTTTCCTGCATATCGGTATCCATCACACCGGGACTGAACGCGATTACTTTACTTTCTGTCCCCAGCTCCTGCTGTTCGAGTGCGGCTGTCGTAGTAAACATATTCATACTTGCTTTGGAAGTGCAATAGGCACTCCAGCCATAGACAGGCCGTTCCGCTGCACCGGATGTGATGGTTGTTCCGATAAATTGCACATCGGTTTCAGCAGCCTGTTTCAAAAACACATTCATCATAACCATGGGAGCGATCGTGTTCACTTGTATATGGTATGCCAAATCGTCACTTGGCAGATTCATGGATTGATCGACCGGTTCAAGCACTGCTGCGTTGTTAATCAAATAAACGGTTTCAGGATCCTGGGAAAAAACGGACTCACTAATTTCATTTGCTGTTTGTTCCGTTCTATCGATATCACCCAAGTCACAGGCATAATGCTGATAGGTTACATTGTTTGTTTTCGCATAATCATTAAGTGAATTGTTCGAACGTCTAGAAATTCCTATGACATGTACACCTGATTCCAGTAAAAGCTTGGCCGCGGATTCGCCCAATCCTTTTGATACACCGGTTACCACTGCAAAACGCATACGGATGATCCCCCTAATTGTTAATATGATATGGTCACTGCATTCTTATTTCAATATGTTTAACCATGTTTATGTCAAAATAGCTACTCAACGTTGATTCACTTCTGCCCAATACCGAGCAAGTGTTTCCATTCCTTTATCGAAACTGCCGAGTGGAAAACTTTCATTCGGTGAGTGCAGACGGTCATCCGGTGTTCCAAATCCAAGCAGTACGATCGGGATGTTATAGATACTCTCCATCCATTTAACAACAGGTATTGACCCTCCCATCCGCATATAAACCGTTTCTTTTCCGAAGGCTTCTGTATAGCTTTTCGCTGCTTTTTGAATCAATGGATGGTCCGTATCCACTTTATAGGCTTTAGCGGACAACTTTTCTTTTTTAACATCAACAGTGACACCGGATGGAGCAGCATGATGGATATGTTTTTCCAGCAGTGACTGGATATGCTCCGGATCCTGTCCCGGGACGAGACGACATGTAATTTTGGCGCCTGCCTGTGATGGAATAATCGTTTTTGTTCCCTCTCCCTGGTAGCCGCCAAAAATGCCATTAATTTCAAAGGTTGGCCGAGCCATGGTATGTTCCTTGACCGTGTAGCCTTTTTCCGACGCCGTTTCGGTGGCTCCTGTTGATTTCAAATAATCTTCGCCTTGTATTTGGTCAATTAGTTCCCGTTCATGATCAGACAGTGGTTCAACGTCATCGTAAAAGCCATCTACGGTCACCACTTCATCATCGTTTTTCATGGAGGCGAGAATGTGACTCAAAGCCATTGCTGGATTCCGGACAGCACCGCCATACAATCCAGAATGCAGATCATGGTCAGGGCCGCTTACATTTATTTCAATACCAGTGAACCCTTTTAACCCATATAGAATCGTCGGCTGGTTCGGGGCAACCATGCCTGAGTCGGATATAACGACAAAGTCAGCTTGAAATTGTTCCTTTTTGTCGTGAAGCGTGGCATATAAATGCTCGCTGCCGATTTCTTCTTCGCCTTCTATACACACTTTGACATTCAACGGTAATGTCCCTTCTGTTTTCATATAAGCTTCAAAAACAGCAAGATGCATAAAAACTTGTCCTTTATCATCACTTGAACCTCGGGCATACAGGCGGCCATCCCGAATTTCCGGTTCAAATGGGTCGCTCTTCCACTGATCAATCGGATCGACAGGCTGCACATCGTAATGACCGTAAAATAAAACAGTCGGCGCATCCGGTCCGGCTTGAAGGTGTTCAGCATATACAAGCGGATGGCCTCCCGTGTCCTGTTGCTCAACACGGTCAAATCCAATGTCACGTAAATAGGAGACTACAAAATCCGCCCCCTTTTGAACATCTTCATTATGTAGACGATCCGTACTGATACTCGGTATGGACAAAAAGTCACGCAGTTTGTCCAGCAATTGATCACGATTATCGGATAAATACTTGATTGCCTGTTCACTCATGCTCCCATTCCTCCCATTCATTTTGCTCCATTTTAGCATATTACGCATGAAAAACGAATCAAGTAAGTGCCCGGATTCGTTCCGGACTTAAAAAAGACAGCCTTACCACAGACTGTCCTTTTTATCAAAATCATCTCAGGCTTTTTCTGCAAAGACTTGTCGCCATTCATCTTTTCCATTAAGCATTTTTTCGGCAATGGCCTGAGCACCCTCCAAGCTGTGGTTAGCCGCCCATCCGCACTGTTCTTCATTGCATGCCGGAACTTCTTTGGCTTGAAGCACATCATGAAATGTTTTTTCAAGCGCATTTAGTACATCTTCATAACTGTCATTATTGAATACTGTTAAATAAAATCCGGTTTGACATCCCATAGGACCAATGTCAAGTACATTATCCAGATGATTGCGTATATTCTCTGCCATTAAATGCTCAATTGAGTGTAAACCGGGCATATCCATATGTTCCTGATTTGGCTGTTTAAACCGGATGTCATATTTATACACGTTATCACCGTTTGCACCGGTGGTAACACCAACAAGCCGCACATATGGCGCCTTTACTTGTGTATGATCAAGACTGAAGCTTTCCACGTTCATTTTTTCTGCCATTATAGTCGCTCCTTTCCTGATTATCGTCCTTCCTCCACAATAGCAAATATCCCATCATTTGTGAATACAGAAGCTTTTTCGGTCCATTTTATAAAAAAAGCGAGTGCTCACAATGTGGGAGCACTCGCTCATCGATTAGTCTTTATTTTGCGGAAAAACACGTTCAATCATGTTGCCTATCTGATCGAACATTCCTTCCACCGGCTCACCGTTGTCAGCTTCGTCAGCATAGTTGCCGGCCAAGTCGAAAAAGTCTGGGTTTGTGGATACATAAACATTATCCACATCAGGATCAACTGATTTCACAATTCGGGATATCTCTTCTTTTACGTCATCGGTTACTTCTTCTCCGCGGTCATTATTGTTGTAATCGTTCGTGAGATTGTTCTGATCCGCATCGTTATTATTGTTCATGAAATTGTTTTGGTCCGCATCGTTGTTATTGTTCATGCCGTTGTTATTATCATTATTATTGGTTGCATTGTTATCGTTGTCCAATTCTGCTGCGACATAAGCATTGTTATTTGTCTTCATAACATAGGCATTATCGATCCCGTCCACTTTTTGGTTTATTTGATCAGCTGCTTCATCGGCCAATTCATATTGGTTCTCACCATTATTATTGCCCATGTTGTTGTCATTGCCGGGATTGTCTCTATCCCCCATCCGGTTGTTATTCATACGGTTGTTGCGGTCATTTCTGTTATTTGTATCCTGATCCCCTTCATAACGGGTTTGTTCCACATTGTCCCCATCACCGTCATTGTTGTTTTGCGGGTCATTGTCCGCTTGACAAGCGCCAAGTACAACGACGGCCGCAAATAACATACTTAACAGTTTCCATTTCATTTGAGATTGAATCCTCCTTCCTGTTTATTCTTAGTATGCAGCGGAATACGTTATTTATTCGCTCACAAAAATTGGAAGGAGCACCATTAATGAATTCGAAAATATAACTGTTATTCAGGGGAGGCTAAAAAGGATCCCTTTCGATTGGAGGAGGGTACAAATGGAAATCCCTGACTATGACAAAGCCTTGTATTATACGTTGTGGGGCCAATGGGACGAACTTCTTATTCTGATGGTGCGTACAGATGATGATATGCTTTCCAAGAAAATACAGCTTTTTCTGCATGCCTACCATTATTCGCCTGATCAAACAAAAATTGTCGAATCTCACGACAGTTTACTGTATTATATTGACCATGCCATGCAATATACACCGCCTGTTGCGATGCAAATATAAACGAAAATGCACCAGTTTAATCGCTGGTGCATTTTTCATTGGTCTCCGAAGGCACATTCAGAAATTCTTTAAGATATGTGAAATCGTCAAGCAGTATAATAAATATCGCAAGAATGAACTTTCTGTTTCGTTCCAATGTTTTTTTGCTCACATTCACTTTTTGTGTCAAATCTTTTATAGGCAGTTTTTTCTTTTGCTGTACATACGCTCTCATAACCGCATCATCATAAAGTGTTTTCGCTGTCATTATCGATGTTTGTCGTGCATCTTTATGTTTGGGTGCGGCTTTAGAAATTTGCGCAAGTGACAGTTTGTAACCATGGAGTTGTTCTTTAAAATCATAAATTTCTTCGCGTAAATGCCATGATTTCAGTTTCTCCTGATGCATCTCTTTGACAGCAATGACCTCAGCAGGGTTTTCTAACTGCTCTTCGTCTATATGTTCATCCAAAGATGCTATCACCGGTGTTTTTTGCACGTAACGGATGTAATCAATGACCTTTCGCTTCACTACCAGGTTTGCAAAGGAGAGAAACGAGCCGCCCCGCTCAAATGAATACGTCATGACCGCATCATAAAAAGCAATAAGACCAATACTGAATTCATCGTCCAACATTGGGTTAATATACCGTTTACACACTTCCGAAACACATTTTGCAATAAATGGCTTATAGCTTTTGAGCAAATAATCCTGTACCGTATCGTCTCCATTTTGGGCTGCAGTAACCATATCTTCAAGCATGCTTTGTTTTGGAATATATTCAGGCATCAACCTGCAGCACCCCCAAGCATTATGCTATTCGTCTTTTGTTTATCATTTTTAGGACTCTAAATCGTCATGTTCTCAGTTCCATTCACCGGCACTCCCATCATAACTCATTGGCTTCTCAAACAGCTATCACAGCATAATTACAGTTTATTTAAGAATGCTTTACCAAGCTTAACCATGACTGATCTTAGCGTTGCTGATAATAATTAATCGGAATGAATAAACCGACTCTGCCATAAGAATCATGACGCAGTGTTGCAAATACAACTCCAATGACATCACCATTTTGATTAATTACCGGACTTCCACTGTTCCCCCGATACACCGGCGCTTCCATCATGACAACCGGCTTTCTCCAATCATCAAGGGTAATATACTCCAGTACCGTTCCTTTGTTGGCAATACCATTGAAACGGAGTGGATTGCCTATAAAATAAACATCCTGTTCAGCCGGCTGCCATTCGTTATCTGTCGCCAGATCAAGATGCGGAAGATTTTTATCATCCACGTTGAGTACCGCGAGATCAACATCTGGATACGTTTCCATGACATCGCCGGAAAACAGTCCTTCTTCGGGGAAGGCTACGGTAACCGTTTCCTTATTTTCGACAACATGATGATTGGTAAGAATCGTTCCATCCGCGGATATGGAAAACCCAGTCCCTTTTCCGTCATCCGTTTCCACGACTACGACCGATTCTTTATAAGTCTGAATGTTTTCCTGGGTTGACAGTTGAGCAGATGTCATTAAAAAGTCAATGGCCGGAATGGAAAATGTTCTGGGAAGAAGAGCGGTAACATTTAACACCATGACAATAGCAATCAACCAAAACACCCATTTCGGAAATGGGTGTTTGGATTTTCGGGTCGCTTCCTTCCCAGACCGTTCCATGGCCTTCTCGCGCTCTTGTTCCACAAGTTCGTTCAACTCGTCTTCATCAAGCTCTTCATATAAATCGTCATCAATAATGTCGCGATCATCGTTGGATTCCTTCATGAAAACCATCACCACTCATTTTTTCCGTATTATTCATCCCGTTAGAAATATTCGCTTTCATGCTTTTATTATATCATTGATCAATGCGTATAAAGAATGGTCATTACAGAATTCCAAATGGTATCGTCAATCGGGATGTTGTTCAACAATGTCCTTTTAGTGATAAGTATCACATTTTTATTTACATACTCTGTGAAAACAGAAAAACATGTTATAATTCACTAAAATGATACTTTGTTATGAGTGAATAAGATATGTTTCTTAAAGGAAATTACAAAACAATTGAACCTGCTTCCGGTGCCATTATCATGGCAAATGGTATATTCCTGATCGGTGCTGTTGAAGCTTTTCCAACGCTTGATCAAGTGTATGGTAAATATTTGGCTTTTTTTCTTCTCGTGGCATGGGTTATAATTTATAAAGACTTAACGATTCAGTTTTTTCATCGTGATTTTATAATCCCATTCATCCAAAATCCGGTTCATTCGTTTGTGATCGGGACATGGATTGCTGGTGTATCCGTTTTATGCAATGTGTTTCTCCGCTACTTTCCTGAAATACTGTTATTGACACAAGCTATGGGTATTCTCAACACATTCTTATGGCTTTTCTTTTTAGTGAATTGCATTTATAATTTTAAACAACTGACAGTCGACCACCGGGATTATCCCGTTCATGGTGCGATACTGCTTTCGACTGTTGGAACACAATCCATTATCATTCTGTTGAATAATGTATTTTTTCAATTTCCGGTCTACTTTTCACAATCCATTATTTTGCTCGGAATCCTTTTTTACCTTGCAGGTGCCACTCTGCTCGTTAATCGCTACATTAAACACCATGATTGGACCCTGACAGATGACTGGGCGAACACGAACTGCATCATTCACGGTGCTTTGTCCATTACTGGTTTGGCCATTGTTACGACAAACACGTTTACGCCCGGATTTGTTATCTATTTTTGGCTTCTGGTGTTTGTTCTTCTTGTCGCCGTGGAATTGATCGAAGTGATTCGTGCCATTAAACGGATCAGGCAATATGGATGGAATAAAGGCCTATTTACCTATAACGTGACACAATGGTCCAGAAACTTTACATTCGGCATGTTTTACACATTTTCGTTGATCATGCAGACCAATCCGTTTTATTCTATGCCCGACTGGTTATTTTCATTTCAGCGGAACTTTATGGATGTTTGGGCATGGGTGGTACTGCTCGCTTTAGTTTGGGAAATAGCTATTTTTATCAAAGCAAGAGTGGGTACATTATATCGGGAAAAATGGGAAATGACATAAACGATACATAATCGGGAGGACTGATGAACGTGAACCTTGACGACATGCTGTCATACAACCAGCGTTTTGTAGAAAAAAAAGATTATGAACCGTACCGGACCAATAATATCCCCAATAAGCGGACAGTTATTTTTACATGCATGGATACCAGGCTAGTAGAACTTTTGCCGAAAGCACTGAACATCCAAAACGGTGATGTTAAAATGGTCAAAAATGCAGGCGCTATCCTACGTGATCCGTTTGACAGTATTATGAAAAGCATTTTGGTAGCTATTTACGAATTACAAGCAGAACAAGTCATCGTTATCGGCCACCATGACTGCGGTATGTCACATATGAAAACAGAAGCTTTCAAACAGGGTATGAAGCATAGAGGCATATCCGCCGAGACGCTGCAAACCATTGACCATGCTGGAATTGACTTGGACCGAGAATTTGCCGGCTTCCATTCAGTGGAGGAATCCGTGGAAGAAAGCGTCTCCGTGATTAAGAATCATCCGCTGATACCAGACGATGTGGGCGTTCACGGGCTGACCATTGATCCTGAAACAGGCAAAATTGATCTCGTCACTAAAGGGCAATGATTCTTGGCCCCCTTTAGTAGGCTTAATAGTCACTAAAAAACCGGCCCCTTTGCTTAAGGAGCCGGTTTTTTTAGTGACCCATCCGTAATATTCTTCACTTTCACACCAATGGCCTTCGGTGCCCAATTTAATTAACTTTCCCGTCTTTTATGTAATTTAGTTCGTCTTCACGCCCGCTGCTTCTTTAATAATCTCTATCACCCGACTGCGTGCACGTTCACTGTGGTAGTTTTTCATGTGATCGATCATAACCGGGGCCTGTTTTTTCAGCGTCATTAGTGCCTGCACCAATGATTCGCTTGTCAATTCTTCCTCTTCCAGCACATTGGCATAATTTTTTTCTTTAAACGAATGAGCATTGATGATCTGATCGCCTCTGCTGGCCGATCGGGATAATGGGACGAGCAGCATTGGTTTTTGCAATGCTAGAAACTCAAATATGGCGTTAGCACCAGCACGCGACAGAACCAAATCGGCTGAAGCAAACATGTCCTTCAAATCGTCATTCACGTACTCAAACTGTGCATAGCCATCGTGTTGAAGAGACGAATCCACCTTATTCAAACCGCAAATGTGAGCAATTTGAAATTCGGATAATAACGAACCGAGGCTTTCGCGGACTGTCTGATTAATTTTTTCAGAACCACCACTGCCGCCCATAATCATCAAGACTGGTTTTTCGTTGGTAAAACCGCACAAACTGAGCCCGCGCGTTTTATCGCCTTCAAACAGTTCATTGCGAATGACAGCGCCGACATATTCGGCCTTTTTTTCCGGTAAATAGTCCATCGTTTCCGGAAACGTGGACAGCACATGTTCAGCAAATGGCATAGCGAGTTTATTCGCCAGTCCCGGGGTGAAGTCGGATTCATGTATAACCGCCGGAACTCCCCGCAGTTTCGCAGCAACAATAACTGGGACCGAGACAAAGCCTCCTTTTGAGAAAACGACCGACGGCTTCCGTTTGCCGATGATGCGCCATGCCTCAAACGTCCCCTTCAGCACCTTAAACGGATCTTTTATATTCTCTTTGGATAAGTAACGGCGCAATTTTCCTGTGGAAACAGCATGATAGGCAACACCGTCCAGTGACTCGATTAGCCTGCGTTCGATTCCTTGTTCGGAACCGATATAATCTATTTTCCATCCTTCTTTCCGGAACACTGGAATTAACGCCAAATTGACGATAACATGTCCGGCAGTACCGCCGCCGGTAAACAGGATTCGACTGGTTTTCATAACCCACGCACTCCTTCTTTCGCAGCACAAAACAAATTGAATTCCAATTACCCTTTCTATCCTAATGGAAAACGATATGGAAAAAAAGGGGGATGTATGAAATATCAATACTGAACTTGATATGTTACCATTGCTTCAATTATTTCGTTCAATAGGGCTCATCTTATGGATATAAATGAGCCATTACTATCCTGACCATTGATCAATCGTCAACCATAAGACCAGAACTATATGAATTATATTCAATAAAAAACTTATCCATACCAATCAAAAACCCCGCTGAACAAAACGGTCCATGCGGGGATTTGAGAAGATATTAACCTTCCAAAAGCAAATCGTAAGGATCTTCCAGTAATTCTTTAATTCGTACAAGGAATTGAACAGCTTCTTTTCCATCAACGATTCGATGGTCATACGATACCGCAAGATACATCATAGGACGAACTTCGATTGAATCGTCCGGCATAACCATCGGGCGTTTTTGAATGTTATGCATGCCAAGAATACCGACTTGTGGTGAATTTAGAATGGGCGTTGACAGCATGGATCCAAACGTTCCGCCGTTGGTAATTGTAAATGTTCCACCCTGCAGGTCATTCAATGACAATTGTTTATTGATCGCTTTTTGTCCAAGGTTGGAAATTTCTTTTTCCACGCCGGCAAAGTCCATCTTATCAGCGTCACGGACAACCGGCACAACAAGACCTTCTTCGGTAGAAACAGCAATTCCAATATCATAGAATTTCTTCATCACAATTTCATTACCCTGAATTTCCGCATTCAAAAGTGGGAAGTCTTTCAAAGCACCAATAACAGCTTTAGTAAAGAATGACATAAAGCCTAACTTGATATCATGTTTTTGCGCAAAACTTTCTTTCCGCTGACTGCGAAGATTCATAATAGCTGACATATCGACTTCATTGAATGTTGTCAACATAGCTGCTTCCTGCTGCACATTAACAAGTCGGTTCGCAATCGTTTGACGGCGCCGGGACATTTTCACCCGTTCAACCGGCTTGTCGAATGTGGTCTTTTCCGACTGTTTCGACTCTTCTTTTTTTGCTGGTTTCTCTTCTTTTTTCTCACTGCTGCTGTTTGCATGGGAATCAACGTCTTCCGGACGAATACGACCCAATGGATCGCGTGATTGCACCTTATTCAGATCAATGTCCAATTCCCGTGCACGTTTACGAGCAGCAGGGGATGCAATAACACCGGACTGATCGGCTACGTCTTCTCCGGATTGGTCATCTGAGGCATCCGATTGTTCGGCAGATAATGCCTGTGGCGCTTTTTCTTTTTTCGGCTCAGTGGATGCAGCAAACGATTCTTCTTGCTTTTCAGATGGCTCAGAACTGGCTGCTTGCCCGTTCTCATCCACTTTGGCTATCACGTCGCCAATTTCCACATCGTCGCCTTCTTCACGGACCATTTCCGTAATAACACCGCCGTACTCGGTATTTACTTCAACGTTGACTTTGTCCGTTTCCAGCTCAACCACCGGGTCACCCTTTTCAACGTGATCACCTTTATTGACGAGCCACTGCGAAATGGTTCCTTCTGTGATGGATTCTGCAAGTTCCGGGATTTTAATTTCGTTCACTGGAATCTCCTCCTTTTGACGGGGTAATGACATCTTGAATAATCTGTCTCTGTTCAGCCTTATCGGCATTTGGCTCGCCGACTGCAGGTGATGCACGTTGCGGGCGTCCTGCATAGCGAAGGATCTGTCCCTCTTGCAGAAGATCGCGCAAGTAATCATCCACAAAGTCCCAGCTGCCCATATTTTGCGGTTCTTCCTGCACCCAGACAATCTCCTCGAGGTTCGGAAGTCCCTGTAATTCCTTTTCCAGTTTTTCCACCGGGAAAGGATAAATTTGTTCCACTCGGAGCACATCCAGCCAGTCGAATGTTTCATCCGAATTGGCCATTTCTTCTTCGATATCCACCATAACTTTACCGCTGCCAATCACGAGACGCTTGACATCTTGATTATTCACATGCAAATTCGGCTGCCGACGCAATGGTTCAAATTTGCCTTCAGTAAATTCTTTCGCTTCCGAAGCAACCCGCTGATTACGCAGCAAACTTTTTGGCGTCATCAATACCAAGGGGCGAGCTTCCTCTTGGCCGCGCATGGCTGCCTGCCGGCGGATGAGATGGAAAAACTGAGCCGACGATGTGACGTTGGCAACAATTAGATTGTTTTCCGCCGCAAGCTGAAGGAAGCGTTCCAAACGTGCACTGGAATGCTCCGGTCCTTGTCCTTCATACCCGTGCGGAAGGAGCATAACAAGATTCGACTTGTCTCCCCATTTTGCTCGTGCCGCTGAAATAAATTGGTCAAAGATCACTTGTGCCGCATTAGCAAAATCACCAAACTGTGCTTCCCAAATAACGAGTGTTTCAGGAGACTGGACACTATAGCCATATTCAAACCCTAACACGCCAGCTTCGGAAAGCGGACTGTTACGGATGTCGAACGATGCCTCTGAACCTTCAATCCCATGCAAAGGGCTGTATTTTTCCCCGGTTTCTGCATCATGAAGCACCATATGTCTATGAGCAAAGGTACCACGTTCTGTATCCTGGCCGGTCAACCGGATTGGAGTGCCATCGTAAAGGATGGATGCATAGGTCAGCGCTTCGCCGGTACCCCAATCGGCTTTGTTGCCTTCTTCCAAAACATTTTCGCGGCGTTTAAGAATCCGCTCCAATTTCCTGAACACGGTGAAACCATCCGGACGCTTCTGCATTTGTTTGTTCAGCATTTCCAATTTGTCCAGAGGAATGGCTGTTTTGAATCGATCCAGCCCATTTGACAAAACGCTCGGCATTTTTTTCGATTCCGTTTCAGCAGCATCATTTTCTTTCATGTTCTCGTACACATCACGCAGACCAGCCATCACCTCATCCTGTATGGTGTTCAGATCATTTTGACCGATAATACCTTCCTGCTGAAGTTTTTCAGCAAAAGCACTGGATGTTGTCGGATGGTTATCAATATGTTTGTACAATTTCGGCTGGGTTGCCCTCGGTTCATCCATTTCATTGTGCCCATAACGACGATAGCCAACTAGATCAATCAGAAAGTCTTTATGGAATGTTTGACGATATTCATAAGCGATCATCGCAGCAGAAACACAGGCAACCGGGTCATCGGCATTCACATGAATAATTGGAATTTCAAACCCTTTGGCCAGATCACTGGCATAACGAGTGGAACGTCCATCCTGTTGATTGGTTGTATATCCGAGAAGGTTGTTCGCAATGATGTGCAACGTTCCGCCTGTTTGGTAGCCCGACAATCCTTTGAAATTCAATGTTTCGGCAACAACACCTTCACCGATGAAGGATGCATCCCCATGGATCAGCACCGGGAGAGCGCTGTTAAAGTCCTGTCCCGGATAGCCACTTTGCGAACGGGTGTCCTGGCCTGCCCGTGCCAATCCCTCCACAACAGGATTGACAAATTCCAGATGAGACGGATTGTTGGCAAGGGTGATTCGAGTTCCGGATGTTTGATCATCTGCTTTAACGTCCTTCGTTGCACCAAGATGATACTTTACATCGCCCGTCCATCCATAGTTAATACCTATTGACCCTTCCGATGGGATCAATTCCTTATCCGGTGAATGGTGGAACTCGGAAAAGATTTTATCAAATGGTTTACCTAAAATATGCGCTAATACACTGAGTCGTCCGCGGTGAGCCATTCCCATCATAATGTGTTCAATGTTGTCTTCATTTGAGTTTTTCACAATACGATCAAGTATGGGAACCATGGATGCCAAACCTTCAATGGAAAAACGTTTTTGACCAACAAAAGTTTTTTGAAGAAACTCCTCAAATCCTTCCACTTCTGCAAGACGTCTTAACAATCCTTTTTTCGTTTTATCAGAAAACCCTTCATTGTATCTGGCTGTTTCAATGTAATTAAGAAGCCACGCCCGTTCATCATCCTGGTTAACATGATCATACTCAAACGTGATTGTTCCAGAATATAACGTTTTAAGCCGCTCAATGACTTCAAACCCATCCTGAACACCGCTTGGCGCCTGTTCCCATAGCCAGGAAGCCGGTATCTCCCGCAAATCCGCCTCCGTCAACCCGTAAGTCTCCGGATTAACCAAATTGGTTTGGCGTTCATCACGACCCACCGGATAGATATCGGATTCCATATGTCCAAAACGACGAATAGCCTCAACAAGTTTCATTGCTGAGGTCAGTTTTTTGACATCCCATGGAGTAGCTGTTGATTGCGATTCCGGTTGGGCTGTTTCCTTAGACTTTGATACCCAGTCAGGGGCACCGTGCTCGTCAAACAGTTCTTTCAGGGAAGAATCAACAGCGTCGGGGTTCTCCCTATATAATTCGTATTGTTCCTCGATATAACCCATATTCGGACCATGAAAACTCTCCCAAAATCCTTCGTGAGATTCTCCATTATGCGTCACGTCATATACCCCCAGTAAGAAGTTAACTTTATCCCCGTTATGCAACGGCCTTTCATATCCAACTCTTATTATAGAACTCTGCCTGATCTTCATCAACTAATATAACCTATTTCATCAGTGGAAACAACAGCCGTACAAGGGATTCAAAAAATAAAACAATTCACATATTAAGACATCAATAACAGCATGGGTTTCCATTTCACATCACAATCATAATCAGGTATAATGAAACCATGCGAAACGCCATATACACTATGATTCATGAACAAAGGAGGATTCCATGAAACTTGTATTATTGATGGGTGTCATCGTTACGTTCTTAGTATCCTGCTTCACAGCTGGATATGAAGCTAAACCAGGGACACCGAAAAACAACCAATAATAAAAACGCCCTTCATGCTCATACACCATAAGAAAGCATCGGCTTTTAGCCGATGCTTTCTTATGATAACAGTGCGTCAGGCCATATTAGGGAAGCCGCGCTGCCGCAATACTTCAAACAAGATAATGGCAGCCGTATTCGATAAATTCAATGATCGGACATGATCAGTCATCGGCACACGCAAACATTGGTCCTCTTTCCCCGTCAGAAAACCCGGTGGAAATCCGGAGCTTTCCCGTCCAAGCACAAACAGCAAATCGCCTTCCGGGTCGCGAAAATCATAATCGGTATAGTAATTGGAACCGACATTTTCAATATAATAAAAAGTGCCGTGCGGATAACTGGCATAAACATCATCCAGCGCGTCATATTCCCGGACATCCGTGTATTGCCAGTAATCCAGCCCGGCGCGGCGAACCATCTGATCACTTGTCGAAAACCCTAAAGGCCGAACAAGATGCAATGTGGCTCCTGATCCGAGACACGTTCTGGCGATATTTCCTGTATTAGCAGGTATTTCCGGTTGATATAATACGATATGCAAACCCACAATGCTTCTCCTCTTTCCTTTTCTTCATTACAAGCTTTATCACACATTATAGCATTATTCGCCAATCCGGAAAAATTTATATTGTGTATCCGACGTCCATGCAAGCGAATCCTCATACGACCAATAGCGGTTACGGCTGTTATCCGTATGAGCGTTGACAAGCGGCATGTCATTAGTATCTTTATCAACGACAATCGTATTATGATCCCACCGGCCATCTCCGGAAAAATCATAACAAATGATATCGCCCGGAATAAGATCACTTGCTGATTCCATCTCTTTCCCTTTCAAACCTTCTGTCGACCCGCTTAAGTACCAACGAAGCGAGTGTGCCACCGCCCAGCTGTAACTCCAATTATCATCCTGGTACCACCAACCTTGCTCACGGTTCGGTGCACCACGCATAGGAGCTCCTCCGGCACGCATGCACTGAGACACATAATTCGTGCAGTCTACATCAAATGTTCGGTACGCCGGGTTATAACTGTTCCACCACCGATGAGCATACTGAACAGCAGCACGTCTATCATAAGCAAACCGCTGTTCAGATCTGCTGCCGCTAATGTCTGCTTCCATACGGGCGTACCCTGTCTTAGCTGATGAAAGATCCGTTTCCATCTTTCGGTGCTCGGTGATTCGGTCGTTTTCCAGCTGCATCTTAAACGGAATGACTTGCTCCTCTCTAATGAATTGACTGTTTTGCCTGATTAGCAAGGCTAAATGAAGCAAATAATGGTACGTTTCCTTACGTCCATACCGAATCATTTCATAAACATGCCCGTGTCCGTTAATACGGACTATGTTCGCATCACGGTTACGACAAGACCTTATTTTTCGTTTCCACCAATCGGTTTGTTCATCTGATTGAAAAAAACGCAACCAAGCTTCTTTTATCATTTCCATTAAAAATCCCCTCCACTATCACTGTATGGGGGGAATGGTTGTCTCAAGCACAAGCTTCTGTGTTATTGACAACAGTTTTTTTCATGGGTCAAAAGAAAATTTTTCTTATCCAATCCACCATTATAGCCGACCATTTTTCCGTCCGAACCTATGATGCGATGACACGGAACAACAATGGAAATAGGATTTTTACTGATAGCGCCGCCTGCTGCACGGACAGCTTTCGGATTGCCAATGGCTTCTGCAATTGCTTTATAAGCCGTTGTTTCACCGTACGGAGCGACATTGATCAGCGATTGCCAAATCTGTTTCTGAAATGGGGTTCCGTAAAAGGCAAAAGCAAACGAAAACTGTTGACGCATACCCTGAAAATAGTCCAGGAGTTCCTGCTTCGCCTGCTTAACTTGTTCTGGCCAATGAATAAGATCGACATTCGGAAAGTAGCGTCCTAACCAAGCTTTTCTGCTGTCCGCAGACGATACAGTAGCATAGTCGATTCGTACGACTTTATCTTCATCTGCAATAATGATCATACGTCCAATGGGTGAATCCAGTTCATCATAATAGAGTGCCATGTCCACACGCACTTCCTTCATACGATTTTAATTTGTCGGTGATGTAGCGAACCCCAGACCTTTTTCCATTTCGGCCAATACGTCGTCATCTGTTTCCTTATCCTTGGCTTTCCGGATGGCCGCAAATGCTTCATCTGTCCCAATTTTGCCGAGTGACCAGGCAGCTGTACCACGAATAACGGGCCGTGGATCATTGGTCATAACCGCAATCATGTCGTCAACGGCTGTTGTATCCTTATAATGCCCGAGAGCCAGAAGCGCATTTCGCTGCAACGGTTTCTTCCCGCGCCATGACCCAGCTATGTGACCAAATCTTTCTTTGAATTCCCGATTTGATATGCGGAGCATCGGTTTAAGCTTCGGCTTGGCCACTTCCGGCTCCGGTTCGAATTCTGGATGGTTATGAACATCAACCTGTTTGTTATATGGACAGACGGCCTGACACGTATCAAATCCATAAATAAAATTGCCCATTTTCGGTCTGAACTCATCTGGCATAAAATCTTTTGTCTGTGTCAGAAATGCGAGACAACGTTGGGCATTGAGTTGACCGCCCTGCACCAAAGCACCAGTCGGACAGGCGTCCAGGCATTTCGTACAGGATCCGCAGCCATCTTCCAGCGGTGTATCAGGCACAAACGGCACATTCGTTATCAGTTCACCGAGATAGACATACGAACCGAATTCCGGTGTAATAATCGACGTGTTTTTACCACTGAATCCGATACCGGCCCTTTCCGCAACAGCCCGATCGGACAATTCACCCGTGTCCACCATCAGTTTGGTGCGGGCATCCGACATATGTTCCTCTATAAAGGCTGCCAGTTTTTCCAGTTTTTCCTTCAAGACTTTATGGTAGTCCACACCCCAGGATGCACGGCAAAAGATACCGCGCCGTTCGTCTCTCGTGCTTTTGGGAGCGTCTTTCATCCGGGAAGGATAGGCCAAAGCAATAGACAAAATGGATTTTGCTTCCGGAAGCAGCCGATCAGGTTCCGTCCGTTCCGCCACCGACCCCTTTTCAAAGCCGGATTGATACCCCAGCTCTTGCTGTCGTTTCAACCGGTCCTTCAAGCTTGCAAACACGTCAGCTGAAGCAAATCCAATTTTATCAACGCCAATTTCCTTGCTGTAATCAATAATTTCCTGTCGAAGTTGATTCGTGTTCATCCTATCCCTCCTCGTTATCCTGGGTCAGTGCGTCTGTTTGATAGAAGCCGTACGCATGCGGTTCAGTACAGCGGCAATCTCATATCGCCGCGGCCGAGCAATATCACCAGGGTGTTGATCCTGGAATGCGGTAAACGACGCCAGTCCTTTTTGATCCATTTGCTGTTCGATATCGTCCAGCAATTGGTAAAGCGTCCGTTCCCCGAGCGCATTCGTCCTCTCCAAGTGTTGAATCATCTCGGCAATCATTCGTGTCTGGGATGAATCCACCAACTGTTCCGTATCATGAAACGTTATATCCGTCGCTCCCATGATAATAGTCGTCAGTCCTTTGGCTTGTGTTTTGGATTTGTTACCTTTTCTTGTCTGAAGCGATTTCTGCTGAAAAATTCGGCTGCTTATATCGCCAAAAGCAGTATCCTCCAAGGCTTCCCGGTTAATCGGACGCGACTGGACAATGGACTTCGCTTCATCGGTGACATTGTAGGGGACATACGCCTCCATCATAATGACCTTGTCCGCAACATCAAAGTAGTCACCGGAACCACCCATAACAAGAATCGTTGACACTTGGTGCTGATCACGCAACTGTCTGATTTTATCAATGAATGGCGTAATTGGTTCTTTATCCTTATGGACGAGTTGCTGCATGCGCTCATCGCGTATCATAAAGTTGGTGGCGCTTGTATCTTCATCAATAAGAAGTGTGGTCGCTCCTGCTTCCAGTCCCTCCATCACATTTGCAGCCTGCGATGTGCTCCCACTGGCATTGTCTGTTGAAAAGAAAGTGGTATCCTGACGATGCGGGAGATTTGTGATAAACGGGGAAATATTAACACCTGTTACTTTCCGCCCGTCTTCCGCACGTATTTTAACAGCGTCCGGATCTGTCAGTACGTACTCACGCCCATCGCCTTGCACATGGAAGTAAACACCACGCTCCATAGCTTCCAGAATGGTGCTTTTACCATGATAACCTCCGCCGACAATCAATGTAATGCCCTGTTCAACAGCCATGCCGGTGATAGGCTCTTCCCGGTGCGGCACTTCGATTTCCACTTCATTGTCTTTTGGACTCTGAAACGGCACAGCCTTCTTAAGCGGACGATTGCTCACACCACTCTCCCGCGGCAAAATGGACCCATTGGCGATGAAGGCGATCCAATTATTACGGCGCATGGCTTCGATAATGGCTTGCTGTTGATCGGCCAGCTGTACCGCGTGCTCGATGTCATCATCCGTTATCGTAAAAATGGAATTCCGTAAAATATCAGGAACAGCTTGTGTGAACAGTTTCTCTGCTTCTTTGCCGTTGATCTTTCGCCCATTTGCCGGTAAACCGACTGAAATACACACTGTAATTGAGCTGGAGTCAGCCTGTACGGCACTTCGCTCCAACACTTCCTGACCAGGGCGATCAAACTGAATACTGCCGCTTTTTCCGGACCCTTTAATGGAAAAGTTGCTTTTCGCGATGGCATACCCTACCTTGCGTGCGAGGATATCCTCAACTGCAACGTTGCGCAACCGTGATTGCAGCCAGTCCTCCTTCATAGGACGTTTCCTCGCAGGGATAACCACCCGAATTTTAGATGGCGCGGCAAACGGATCTCCTTGGACGTAATCAACATACAAATCAAAATCGGAAAATTTATAATGACCTTGAATGCTTTTATACGCTTTGTATCCTTTTCCATCTATTTGCTGCAATGTCTGCATTAATTGTTTCATAAAATCCCTCAATTAATTGTAGTATCGAATTCAGAATACATGTTGCCCAAAACAGTTTCAAGCCATGTGTCAAAACGCCACAGCTTGAAATATGAAAAAACGCAATGCCTCGGATGACTGCGAAACACTGCGTTGGGACTTTTTATGTATGGAGCGGGTGATGGGAATCGAACCCACGACATCAGCTTGGAAGGCTGAGGTTTTACCACTAAACTACACCCGCGAGTTGTATGAAGAAAATCCTGCTTGGTCGTTCATTGATCCATATGCTTGTCACGTTACAAGTTGTTTCGATGGAGCTTACACTCCTCACAACTTGCAAATTGCTGAAAGTATGCATCGAAAACATTGCTCAAAATGTACATTTTATCATTAAACAATAACCGCAAATGATGTATAAATGTGTTGTTTTTTGTCATAACACAAACAAGTATATCATGTCAGTAAAAAAACAGCAATCGATTTTTTGATATTTTACTTACAATATACAGTTTTCGACACCGCATTGATCACAGGCGAGGAGTCTATTAAAATAATCCATATTCTTCAACATAAAATATTTATTGTGATTTTCTACTAGACCTCGACTTTTCCATTTACTCACAATTCGGCTGACGGTCTCCCGCGATACGGCTATATGGTTACTGATATCCTGAATAATCAGTGGTTCAGTTATGCGGATACCTGATGGTGTTACAACACCATACATGTTGGCGTAACGCACAAAAAACGATGCAACAGCCCCTTCGGAACCAAATGCTGTGTAGTCACGCAACTGAGACTCGCTTGCATCCAATGACTCAGCAAGCCACCGTAAAAATCGCAGACTCAAAGCACCATTTTCAGATAAAAGATTTTCAGCCGTTCCCCGTTCAAGAACGTACAGTTCACTGTCCTCCACGGCTTGGGCGCTATTCGGATAATGATCGCCTCCAAAGACACCGATTTCTCCGACGCCATCGTTTTCACCACGTGTAAATACAGTAAGATAGCTGTGGTATCCAATCGTTTTATATACTTGCACTTTTCCGCTTGCAATAAAAAACATATGTTCAGCAGGAGCACCTTCATTAAAAATATGAGCATGTTTCCGAAACGTTGCCGGCTCAGCATACGTCAACAATAAATGATATTCATCATGATAAAGTCGTTCTAAAATAGGATCCATTTATAATCACGCTCCTTTTCATATTCATAGTATAGGCATCATACCAGATAACAAACGTCCATTATGTGATAATAATCACTACTAACTATGACTTTACAGGTTTTTATGAAACGTATAAAATATCGTTATATTCCAAGGGAGGCGAATACCGTGGCTGTCTATCCCGTTACACTGTCACAAACTGGTTTTGTCCATCGCGATCAGCTCACTTATCCGTTTAACGAGCGCGGATTGCAATTTGGCGATGGCATTTATGAAGTTATCCGTATTTACGAAGGGAAGCCTTATCTGTTGCAAGAGCATATGAACCGTCTATTCAGGTCTGCTGCAGCCATCAGACTGGAATTGCCTTTTTCCATACAGGAAATAACGAATCAATTAACCGAGCTTCTCGAACGAAATAACATGGTGTCCGATGGCATTATATATATGCAGGCAACCCGCGGTTCAGCGCCACGCGCTCACGCATTTCCCGGTGATGTGCCTGCAAATGCATACGCTTATGTACAGGACCTGCCACGCAACATAGATAAACTGTCCACAGGCGTCACGACCATGACGGAGCGTGACACCCGATGGGAACATTGCTATATTAAGAGTCTGAATCTCCTGCCAAACGTGCTCGCCAAGCAGGCAGCACAGGAGAACGGCCATTATGAGGCGATTTTCGAACAAAATGGACGAGTAACCGAAAACAGTTCATCGACTATTTATCTTGTCAAAAATCATACCATCTATACCCATCCGGCAACAAATCGTATTCTACACGGCTGTATACGCATGCGGGTTGAGGCATTTGCAGCTGAAGCAGACATTCCGTTTGTCCAACAAGCCTTCGTTATAGACGACATTCCGGACGCTGACGAAATGTTTTTGTCCAGTACCACATCTGAAATTATGCCGGTCGTTGCAGTCAACGGTATCTGTATCGCTGACAGCAAACCAGGCACTATCACCAGAAAACTTCAATACGCTTATGAACAGGATGCCGGTATTCCGCATGTGAACATGTAACCTTCAATGAACGTTCACACACCAGCACAAGAACGAGACAAAATAAGAGACGCCTTGTCATTTGAAAGCGTCTCTTATTCTACTGCCAGTCCGTATACGTTGTTAAAAAGTCATTCAATTTATCAATATATTTGTCCTTACCGACAACGAATGGTTCCCCATGCCCTGCTCCTTCTACTGTCAGCATTTCAGCATCGCTTTTCGTATTTTCATATAACATTTCCGACATCCTCGATGGGACAAACGTATCATCGCTTCCTCTGATATATAAAATAGGGACATCCGCCTTCTTAACCTGATCTAGCGCCGATGCTTCCTTCAGAGAATAGCCAGCCCGCATTTGGGTAACAACACTGGTTGACGGAAGAACTGGAATAGCCGGCAAGTGAAACATGCGGCCCAATTGATATGAGAATAAATCATAAACACTTGTATATGGACTATCCGCAACAACAGCCTTCACATTGTCCGGAAGATCTTCACCAGCCGTCATCAGAACCGTAGCAGCGCCCATTGATACACCGTGCAGAATGATTTCTGTATCCTCTCCATATTGCTCGATAATGCGCTTGATCCAATCCACATAATCCAGCCGATCATCCCAGCCAAATGCAATATAATCACCACCACTGGCGCCGTGTCCACGTGCATCGGCTGTAAATATATTATAGCCTTTCTGTTCATAATAATACTGACCGAACAGACCCATATCCATCGCATTGCCAAGGTAGCCATGCGCCATGACAACTACTTTATTCGATGGTTTTTCTGCTTCAAGGAAATACCCCTTCATGTCAAGGCCGTCACGGGACGTCATGGTCCATTCATCAAAATCCTGCTGATCAACCCATGTCCGCCAGTCTCCTTCCGTTAGTACTTCCATCGTTTCAGCGGATACTTCCAAATCGTCATTTCCCTGCAAAAAGTCTTTTTCATTTCGGTCAATAGCCAACTGATAAAAATAAATACTTGCACCGATATCTATTATTAATAGGACAATTAATAATCCTATACCAATCTTCAACCACTTTTTTCGTTTCATGCCATGCCTCCTTTCTATCTGTCATTCCAACGCCATTATACAGAAAAAAGCAGGCAATTTGGCCATTTTCATCATGGTACTTCTTAGAAATTCAGAAGCGCTGGATTCATCCGAAACGGCTTGTCCATCAGATGATCCCCTCATCATCCAGCTCCTGCAAATCTTTATCGCCAGGCCGGTCTGTCCGCAGCTGCCCCATAAACAGCTTCAACGTCCGTTCATTGATCCAATTGGTCCCCCAGACATCGTCATTAGCGAGCATCGTGCCCATCAGCCAAATACGTCTCGCAGTAATGAACCGTGGAATACTACGGAAATCGTCGTCCGCCAAATCCCGATTCGCCGTATACCCTTTTAAAAACGCGTCCCAGCATTCATTTTCCATGTTTTTATAATTATTCAGTAAATTCCACCATGATACAGCGATATCGTATCCCCTGAATCCTATGGCACAGTCATCAAAATCAAACAGTTCCATACCGTCGCTGGAAAGATGCATATTATGATTGTGAAAATCGCCATGGCAAAAGTCTCTCTCCAAGTCAAGATCGGCCAAATCAGCCTTTGTGTTTTTCACAACCGTATGTAATAGATCAACCGCTCCATGACCAAGATAGTTGTCGATAACCGGTGAAATGATGTCAGCGGGATTATCCAACAAATCATTTATCCCCAGCTCAAACCCCCGTTCATACGTCGATGTAAAACCAGTTGTTAACTGATGCATGCGGCCAAGCGTTGCACCGATTAACTCAGACGTTTCCATATTGATCGGCGGGCGCTCCCCTTCCGAATAACTGAATAACACGCCATAACGCAGTCCCTCGGGTGCCTCTGCTTCATACAAGTAATCACCATTGCGCTTTTTGACGGGGTGGGATGCTCGAAACCCTTGCCTATAAAGCAGATTGATCGCTTCCAATTCAAAAAGAATCGCTTGTTTATCCCGCCACCTTGATCGGTAAAGCCTGAAGATATACCGGTAGCCTTGCTCGTCTTCCAAATAATAGGTGTCATTCAATCCTCGCGCTAACAAATGACAGTCTGCAATGGACCGGAGATGGTGTTCGGTAACCATTTGATTAATCGTTTGCGTATCGATTAATGCGTGTTTCACCTTTACTTGCACTCTTTCATTCCTCCAAAACGATTTGCTTGGCACTCTCTAATGCACAAGCATGATCATATGTTCTTCATCATAATAATGATCCCCCGCTTTTACAGCCTGTTTATGCACGCCAATCGGGGAAAACCCCATGGCATAACAAAACCGTTTCAACGTACTGTTATTGACAATGATCGACAAATTAATTTGCTCCACACCGTCCAATGATTTCGCATGATCAACAGCGGTCTGAATGAGTTGTCTCCCGATTCCTTTCCCGCGTTCGTATGGTGTGACATACAACATAAACAGCGCTGTTCGGTGAGCCGTCTTTTGTCTCACCTCTCTCATGAGTGTTATCATACCTGCCAATTCATCACCTGAATAAGCACCAAATGTAAATATGTTCTCCGACTGCAATCGAACTTTAAACGTATACACGGACTGCTTTTTCACTTCACCGTAGCTGGAGGTGTAGGATTCCGGACTGTTCAACATGGCCTCCAGGCAGAGATCACGATAGGCCTCAGCATCATGAATTCCCAATAAACGAATATCGATGGCTGCCCCACTCCTTTTCCTGTTTTTATCAACTATATGAATCGTCACCATTCATTCATGCATGATTCCAAAACGTGGCGTGGGAGTAAAGAACTTTCATAAAGACGTTTCGGGCAGCCATCTAAAATGTTCAAAAGGCTAATTCGTTACGTTTCTTCATAAGGATCATATTCATCACCGTAAAACCGATTATAGCGAATTTTAAACCGTTTAAATGCATGAACAGCGATCACTTTCAAAATAGCGTATCCCGGAATGCCAAGAATTACGCCAACGACACCAAACAAATTACCGGCGACTAATAAGACAATGATAATGGTAAGTGGGTGTACATGCATTGTTTTGCCCATTACATTTGGTGATACAAAATTTCCCTCTAAAAATTGTACCGCTGCCCACACAATTCCGAGTTTGAGAACCATGACTGGTGATTGAACGAGGGCAATGATGATAGCAGGAGAAATAGCGATCATCGGGCCAAGATAAGGCACAACACTGGTTACAGCTGCAACGACAGCAAGTGTAATGGCATAATCAAGACCAATGATTAGGTAGCCAATATACAAAAGAACACCAATACATGAAGCGACAATAATCTGACCCTGAATATAGGAGCCAACCTGAACATCCATATTCCTCAAGATCTCGTCCGCACCATCCCTGTATCTTGGAGGGAGCAACTTCAGACAAAATGCTTTGAAATGATCACCGTCTTTTAATAAAAAGAACAGGATAAATGGAAATGTCACCAGTGCCACTATAATACGTGTAATCACATTGGCAATATTCTGCACCCCTTCAACCGCACCACCTATGTATTCCATGACTTTGTTCGTTAAATTGCTCAGATTGGATGTGAACCAGTCGTACCCTTGTTCATAGTATGGTGCAAGAAACGACTGTTGAATCCAATTATCAATTCCCGCTCCCATCTGATTTAAGTATGATGGGAAATTGGAAGCCAGATCTTTTACCTGTGTTTCAATGGCCGGTGCTGTGAGCAGAATAACGCCAGTAAAAAGTCCGCTGATGCCCAGAATGAGAATGACAATCCCCCAAATGCGATCGATGTGCGCACGTTCCAGCAAATTAACGATCGGGTTCAATAAATAATAGGCAATAAAGGCAAGAATCAGCGGCGGAATAACCGTTGAACCAATGGTCAGAATTGGATCAAAAATAAAAGATACCTTCGTATAAATAAATACAATGACACCAAGTAGAAGTATCAGAACCAATCCGAAAAACAAATCACGGCCGCCGATAAATTGCATGAATCGGCTTATTTTCATATGTAAACGTCCTCCTCGCTATTCAAATTATATGACAAATGGCGAAAAAATTCCATAATAGCAGGACGAAAAAAAAGACCAGCTCCGTCTGAGAGAACTGGTCTGTCTTTTACTTAATCAGCAGCCACAATTGCCGTATTTTAAAATAAAAAGTTTTAAAACCGCCACTTCGCCAAGTGGGTGCTTGCAGGGATCGTCCTGTCTTCCACACAATGGAGGCACGACATTAGAATCCCGATATAAAACTCCCTATTCATCTGTTAGAGGTTAAAACTTAATTAAATACGAACAATGCAGCTTGTAACTTTATATTAACGGATTTGACCTGTAAAATCAATGGGAATTTTACCCTTTACGTTTTTCTATATGCTTATGTGCCAAAACACACTTAAATAAGCAATTCATAAACGTCATTTAACTGTTGAGCACGTACATCGTCCTCAGCATTTCGGGCATAATTTAATTCTTTTTCGACGACGGAATCGAGGTATTCCGTTTCCTCTTCACTCAGGCTTTTGACAAATTCCTGTTCGTTTTTGTAGTCATGTGTCTCTAGCCTTGTGATGATTTGTTGCGTCATAGCGTCTTCACTTGTGTTTACCAATGATTCACGTAAAAAATGCAGTGTGTTATCGTTATCGATCATCATCACCCAGCCAATCTAAAGTTAGTATTTCAGCTGTTTCCGTAAACAGGGTTATGATTGAAAGAGCTATATTTTTGTATTTTTCTTTTTGGCCCGTTGCTCAAGTTGGCTGTCAGGCTGCTGATCAGATGCATCTTCGCTTAATCCTTGTTTATTAATACTTGTCTTGACTTGACGGCTTTTCCAGTTATCCTGTTTGTCAGCCATAATAACACCTCCACCATATACTGTTTCTCGGCAAAAGGCGTTTTATGCCTGAGTTGTGCTGCTACGTTCTTCCTGATCTCCGGGGATGATTAACGGTCCAACACAACACGCGTATCAGCAAACAAATCATGAAGTCCCTGCTTCTGTTCCGTGAATGCAATCAATAAATATAGCACGAACATAAACCAGAATACCCGATAAAAAAAGCGGCCGATGATTTCACGAAAAATCAAATCACTCCATGTCAGCGGCTCACGGTCTTGCCGCACGACACGCAGACCAAAGATCATTTTCCCTAATGTTTTCGCGTAATATTTAGTCATCAGCAAAAAATAAAGATAAAAGACGATAGCACTGACTACTCCAGTAACCGTCCAAAACCCGACATCAATCGCCCCATTACCAATAAATTTCAAGGGACTAAGCAGGATGCCGTTTAAACTGAAAACAATCACGAGATCGGCCAAATACGCCCAAAAACGCATCCAAAACCCGGCATAACGATCGCCATCCGAGGTCACGATTTCTGTAGTCGTTTCCTGATTTTCATTCATTCCGGCACCTCCCTATTTCGAATATAGATACATCGCACGTGGCCCCTCGGATTGACGCAAGAGTTCCTTCATATCAATCAGGTCGGTTTCCTTACCGAACATGCTTTTCACCGTGCTGCCTAGAAATTGATTCAGTTCAAATCCGCTTTTGTATTCAACGACTTTTGCATTTGACCAGTCGAAATCTTTTTTCATCATGGCGATGGTGTCGTCTTTTGAACCAGTTGCATCGACCAGACCATTTTCAGCTGCCTGTTCCCCGGTATACACACGTCCATCTCCGAGTTCACGAACCTTGGATTCGGACATGTCACGACCTTTAACAATGACATCGACAAAGTCAGCGTACATATCATCCACCATGCGCTGCAAAATTTTGTGTTCTTCTTCAGTCATTTTTCGGGATTGGGACATAATATCCTTGAATTCCCCACTCTTTATCGTGTTAAATTCAACACCATATTCGTCAGCTAATTCTGCAAAATTAAAGCTTTCCATAATAACACCGATTGAGCCGGTCAGTGTTGCCGGATGGGCCACAATTTTATCAGCAGGAGCAGACACATAATAGCCGCCGGAAGCTGCCGTGTTGCCCATGGATACATAAACAGGTTTGTCGTAGTCTTCCTGTAATTCAACGACCTTATCATGGATTTCATCGCTTTCCACGACACCCCCACCTGGTGTATTCACACGTAAAATCACGCCATCAACACTTTCATCCTTTCCTGCATGTTCTAATTTTTCAAGAAAGCGTTCATGATTATAACCGCTTGAATTTAGAAGCGACGATGTGGACGTGTTTTGAATAACGCCATTAAGCTCAAGTATGGCAATTTTATTACCGGAGCCCTTTTCGATAACTTCTTCCTGGTATTTCTTCTGCGTCGTTTCCAGCATCGATTCCACATCGGTCGTGAACAGACTTGACATAAATCGAAAGCCAAGCGAAAGGACCAATAAAATCGCCGCTATTCCCAATGCAAGCCAACGTTTGTTGTTCAATTGGTTTCCTCCATTCTATGTACAAAATATTTGCATCTATATTACAACAATGACTGCTGCATCGTCAGTTATTTATTATTGATAAACGTCATAATTTTGACCGGTCTGTGCGCCTTCCACACTTTTCACATACGCTCGAGCCACTTTGGCGGCAGGAACAGGCGTGAAACCGGGAAAATAATTGCCAAGCCTATCCCATGATTCTTCAGCGATATTGGGGCTCACGCTATTGATACGGATCCCTCTGGGCATTTCAATGGATGCGGCTTTTACAAAAGCCCTAACACCACCATTGGCCATGGCTGCAGATGCTCCCATTGGTATCGGATCATCCATCATAACACCTGTGGTCAACGTGAAACTGCCTCCATCACGCATATAATCCTGACCAATCAGAACGAGATTAAGTTGCCCCTTCAACTTGCTTTCTATCCCTTTTTCATTCCAGGCTGGAGTTAACTCCGAAACCGTTCTGAAATTCGCTCCACCTGACGCATTGATAACGGCATCCACATGGCCGGTAGTTTCATACATAGAAGCAATGCTGTCAGGAGACATAATGTCCACGGAAACATCCGCTCCATTTCTTCCCGCCCGAATGATATCATGTTTCGATTCCAGCTGCTTGACAATATTCGCTCCAATCGTGCCGCTCGCCCCTACAACCAAGATACGCATCTTAACGACCCCTTTCTGTTTTTTGGAAAATAATTGTTTCAGTGTGCCAGTCATACCCACTCTGATCACATCTGAACCAGCCACTTCTATATAAATATATCCAAATCACCTGTCCTGTATGTCTGTCCCAAGGTGTAAAAGTCTCAGCAAACAATGCTTTTAACCGAGATGATCTGCCCTACCCCACCGATGTTTGTGATTAATCCTCTCTTAGTCTTTTTTAAAATCCCGGTGCATAACGTTTAATAAAAGCATAATCAGGGAATTTAGTTGACAAAACATTCTGATAGAGAGGTGTCATCATTGGCAGAAGAAATTTTCGGACCCTTTGAGTCGGTGGAAGAAACAGTAAAAACGGTCAATATACTTGAACTGGAAGGATACAGCAACACAAACATTACCATATTTGCACACGGTAATCATGCAGACAAAATTAATGATCTAACTGATGTCAGTGTAACCAGTCTCGAATCGGAAGAAGAAACACACGACCAAACATTTCTCAGTAAAATTAAAAAAGTATTTTTAAATGATATTTATAAAACGAGCGATATCCACGATCAGTTGTTAAAAAAAGGCCTTTCCGAGAGCCAGGCAAATGACTACAGTAAGAAAATTGAAGCTGGGAACATTCTTATTACGTCACAAACTGAATTAAAAATGGGAAATGATCCCACCGGTGAGACACCAAAAATGACAGAAAACGTCAAACACCTTTATCAATGAACACAGCTTGCGAAAAGTAATCGGTCTACCGCCGATTACTTTTTTCTTTATGTTTGTGAATATGACTGGAAATGTATAAACAAACACATAAATGGAATGAGCACGTTACAATATATACTAATGAAGTAAAAAGGATTGATGCAATATGTGTCTCATCAATTTTCATATAGGAAATCATCCGACATACAAACTGATAATGGCCGCAAACCGGGACGAATATTTCGAGCGCCCGACCGCTCCAGCCGGATTTTGGAAAGATCAGCCGCACATTCTTGCCGGACGGGACTTGGAAGGACGCTTCACTTTTTCCATTGACTGACGACGGACCATACGTGTTTACCAGTCCAAACATCAAACGTATGACAGGACACAAAGGGACAGCCACCGCCTTGCAATCACCCTGTCATCCTCGTTACAATCATATAACATGCCAACAACATAGAGTACCATTGAAACCTTTACCATTGACAGATCGGGGCTGATTTTATGACATCAACCAACCATACACATGAAACCGAACAACAGCGAATTGATCGTGTCACCTATCATATCGATCAAAAAGCCAAAAAAGTAATTGACAGAGCCTCCAGTATTAAAGAAAGTGTCATTCAACTGCGCAAAGATTTCTGGGAAGATGTCACCGTCAACATCGACGAACCGGATGATGTGATTGAAACTCAGGCCAGCATTAAACAGCAGGCAGAACTGCTTACCCAAAAAGAGCAATCCCACGGCAAACTTGACGATGAACTTAAAACGTTAAAGCGCCTGCGTGAATCGCCTTACTTCGGACGCATAGACTTCCGCGAAGATACGGAACAGACACCGGAGCCAATCTACATCGGTATTTCCTCCCTGATGGACAGCAATGACGGCGATTTCCTGATATACGATTGGCGCGCACCGATATCCAGCCTTTATTACGATTATGCACCAGGCGAAGCACAATACGATACGATGGATGAAACCATTAACGGTGAAATAACGCTAAAAAGGCAATTTATCATCCGTGAGAGCATTCTGAAAGGATTGTTTGACACAGGCGTGACAATCGGCGACCGTCTGCTGCAGGAAATACTCGGCGCCAACGCTAGCACTAAAATGAAAAGCATCGTCACCACAATTCAAAAAGAACAAAATAAAATCATTCGTCATAAGGGCCATCCATACTTAATCGTCCAAGGAGCAGCCGGCAGCGGCAAAACATCCGCCGCTCTGCAGCGAGTGGCCTATTTGATGTATCAGCATCGTGACATTTTGAGCGCCGAGAATATTGTGCTGTTATCACCAAACCCGTTGTTTTCCAGCTATATCGCCAATGTGCTCCCAGAGCTCGGTGAAACAAATGTGCGACAAACCACGTTTCATGAGTATATGGAGAACGAGGTAAACCATCCATTTACTATTGAATCACCCTTCGAACAAATGGAATATGTCATGACGGAAACCAAACAGGAGAGCCAATCGAGTAGGATGAAGAATATCGACTGCAAATCGAATCTCCATTTCAAACATGTTATCGATGCGTATATCAACCATTTAAACAAACAAGACATGCAGTTCCGCAACATTACATTCCGTGATGAAATACTTATTTCCAAACAGCAGATGCATGATTATTTTTATTCATTGGACGATGCCCTCTCCATCCCGAATAAACTGGAACTGGTGGCCGGGTGGCTGCTGCAGGAAATACGAAAACAAGAACGCCACGAACTAGATAAAGACTGGGTATTTGAAAAAACGGAATTACTTAATAAAGAAGACTACCAAGATGCGTTTGACCAAGTACAAAAACAGACCGAAGACAAAACAAACGAAACCGTCCACGAGGAAAACATACTAAGGAAAAAGGTGGTTAAACGGGTTTTTGCCCCCATCAAAAAGAAAGTAAACAACTATGCATTCATCCGCACTGCAGCCACCTATCAAATGCTATTTACCCATTGGACACCCGACAAATCTCCAGAAAACTGGGAAGCGATTTGTTCTTTTACAACCGCCAATCTGGAGAACAACTTTTTGCCATGGGAAGATGCAGCACCATATCTTTATTTTCAACACTGTTTGCTTGGCACCCCTCATGACCAGTCCGTTCGCTACCTTGTCATTGACGAAGCACAGGACTATGCTGCATTTGGATTCGCCTGTATTCAGCACATTTTCCCGAATGCCAGAATGACGCTATTGGGCGACGTCAATCAAGCGATATATCGTTATATGGCCGATGACAATCCGTTGATTGAAGCAGGTCCGATGCGATCATCCTATAAAAAAATTACATTGACCAAAAGTTATCGCTCGACAAAGCAAATTTCTGAGTTCACAATACCTTTTTCACCAAGCAACGAAAGAGTAGAACCATTTAACAGGGAAGGAAATAAGCCACTGCTGATCCGGCAAAACAAGGAGCATTTTACTGAGACAATCATGACAGAAACGAACAACCTTCGTCAGAACGGGCTTGAAACGATCGGTATCATTTGCAAAACACAAGCAGAAAGCCATCACGTTGCCGAGCTTTTGAAAGACACAATCGCTTTTACACAAATTGATGAGTCCACTGGTCATCTACCGAAAGGACTGCTAATATTGCCCGTTTATTTGGCCAAAGGAATCGAGATGGATGCTGTCATCATTCCCGACGCATCCAAAAACAAATACACCAGTGAAGCCGACCGGACACTGTTTTATACAGCATGCACACGGGCCATGCACGCGCTGGTTATGATTAGTACAGATGAACCATCCCCATTTATCAAGGAAGCTCCACAGGAAACATACCTAGAAGAAGAGCGTTAATCGATCGTTGCAATGAGCAAAAAATGCAGTGTGCATGCACTGCATTTTTTTATTTGCATCATGATAGCGGCGAAATGGGCTCTCATAATGCCGATGAATGACCAAACAATACCGGTCCACCGGAAAATGGGCTCTCATCCTGGCGCACTAAAAAATGCTTGGATGTGCTTCCAAGCATTTTCACAACACAAAATCTAACTTAAGACTCTAATCATTTAATAATTAGAACCGGACATTGTGCGAGTTGTACGACTCGATTGCTCACACTGCCCAGAAGCATACTTTTCACGTTGCCAAGTCCGCGACTTCCAATAATAATTAGATCAATATCATAATCATGAGCATACGAACAAATTTTTTCCCCTGCATTACGCTGAGTGGTATCAATAACCACATCCGTATAGACCGTTACATCGTTCGTTTCAAAGTCTTTTTCTATTTTTTCCATTTCAGGGCGCAATGTTTCAGCCATCTCCATTTCAATGTTCCGTGCAACCGCTGCATTCGTACTGGGCGCGGCCTGCGTCACAACTGAGATAACATAAACTTCTGTTTCGGGATCCCCCATTGCCTGGAGCTTTGCCTCATTCAGGGATTCTTGACAAAATTCAGAACCATCATAAGCAACCAGTATGCGTCGTTTCATAGACATCCCCCTATTGCGAATTCAGGAAGCCATTTCCTTCCTAGTTGCACTATAACACAAAAATTGTCCAAACCCTGCTAATCATTGCAACTTTTCTATGACAAATGTGGAATACCATTACTGGATTGCTTATCACCAATGTCCGTGTTTCTCATTCCGCAAATAATCTTATCTCTGTCTTTTGCAGCTGTATTCATTTCGCTCATTGTGCAAAGTCTTGGTGTAACACCACTTGAAGAAACTGAGCGACTAACCACACAAGGCAAGAGCAATCGACAGCCGTGTTTAATTCAATATTTCTTTCACTCTTCCCACAGTGCCGTTCTCCAGCATAACCTTAATCCCATGTGGATGGGACGCAGAATTGGTTAGTATTTTTGATACGATTCCTTCCGTCAATTTACCGGAGCGCTGATCCTGTTTTTGTACAATACGCACGTTTTGTCCTATTTTTATATGGTCTCTTCTTGTTCCGGGCATATTACCTTTAACTCCTTAGACTTGCTTTTATTATCAATACGCAACATGTTTATAATGTACTTCTTTCAATTCCATCAGTGTAAATGTAATTCTTGTCATCGGACGAGTCAATGCTCCCCCGCAATATATTCGCTGATTCCCACAGGTGGGATTCCAGTTCATGCTGTGTTAATTGTCCCATGTCGCCCATCCTTCATTAACAGAATCTAGGCCTATGATAGCAGAAAATGGGGGTGCAGACTATGGAATATCATTAGAGAAGGGGAGAAGGCAAGAAATGGTGTCGTTATAACTGAACAGATGGACACACTGAATGCAGATATGTCCGTATAAATATTCCTAACAGGTTTTAGCAACCTGACCAGTTGATTATACTTTGTTGTAGGAGTATAAAAGCTGTATTTAATACGTTGACGTTCTTATGGCGCTACTGATTTCAATTCCACATCATATGTAAAGAGGGATCTGCCATGTTTGAGATAATATTAATCACATCTGTCTTAACTCTGATAATTTTATTCAGCGATACCAATAGATACGAGACCGTTTACAGTGGCACTGAATCAAGTTTGAGTGAGGCGAACGACTATTATTGGCTTCTAAAAAATTATAACATCCCGGTTAGGCTGCAAATTCCATATAACTGGGAAAATTTTTATCGATTCGGATACAAAGAAAGCCCGGTATATATAAAGGTGAGTCAAAAGAAGTTAGAAAAAGCAAGACACGTGATGATGCATTATCGTGTGGAAAAATCAAAAATGGAAAGAAATATTAAAGCAGAGAAAAATAAGTAACCGATGTCTTAAAAGAATGAACGCTTACTACATTTGAAGCTTTAAGTAATAGCGATACTGTCAGGCATCGATTAACTTAGTGATAATGACAATAGCTCATTTGCTCCTCATAACCATTCACCTCAACTATATAGGGAAATAGTTGAGGTGATTTTATTATAAAGTACCAAAGAACGGCTTCGTTATGTTTGCTTTAACAACCGCATGCTGTTTAAAATGACGAGCAATGCTGCACCTGTATCACTTAAAACAGCCATCCATAACGTTAAGATACCTGGGAATATGAGAACAAGTGCTGCTACTTTAGTCAATAAAGAGAACCACACATTCTGCTTAATGATGTTACGGGCTTTGCGGCTCAAACGAATCGTATGCGGAAGTTTTTCCAGGTTATCCGCCATGAGTACAATATCAGCGGTCTCCATGGCTGTATCCGTTCCCGCACCGCCCATGGCAATTCCTAGATCAGCCGTGGCAAGCGCGGGTGCATCATTCATCCCATCGCCAATCATAGCGACACGTTGGCCCTCACCTTGCAGTTTCTTAATGGCCGTCACTTTGTCCTCTGGTAATAAGTCAGCAAAGTACCGGTTGACACTCGTTTCGTCGGCGATCTTTTTCGCTGTACCATCATTATCTCCTGTCAGCATGACCATCTCCTTCATTCCTGTCCTCCTAAGCGTCTGAATCGCCTTAACCGTAATCGAGCGAACAGTATCCGCAACGGCAATGATTCCAAGAATGTCGAAGCGGGTGCCAATGATGACAAGTGTATTTCCGTTCTCTTGTAATGCATCAATTTGTTTTTCCATTTCCTGAGGCAACCCGTTCATATCGTGAAATAGCGCAGGATTTCCCGCAAAATACTCCATCCCATCAATGGTGGCTTGAGCGCCTTTACCAGTGATCGTTTTAAACGCTCCCCCTTCCTTCATACCAATGGCACGTTCGTCTGCGTACGTCGTTATAGCTTGAGCAATCGGATGAGTGGAATGCGCTTCAATGGTCCGTGCTATCGCAATAAGGTCATTTCTATCGTTCATATTACTGATGACGTTTGTCACTTTGGGTTTTCCTTCTGTTAAAGTACCAGTCTTATCAAAAACCATGGCCTTTATAGACGCGGCCTTTTCTAAAAACGTTCCGCCTTTAATTAAAACGCCATTTTTAGCTGCATTCCCAATAGCTGATACAATCGACACTGGTGTGGAAATGACGAGGGCACATGGGCATGCTACCACTAATAATGCAAGACCTTTATAAAGCCAATCGCCCCAAGCACCAACCCCGAATAGTGGCGGAAATACCATAACAGAAATAGCCAAAGCAAAAACAATCGGCGTGTAGACATTGGCAAATCGGTCTATGAATGCTTCGGTTGGAGCCTTCTGTTCCTGGGCTTCTTCCACCATATGGATAATATTGGCGATCGTCGTATCATCCACCAATTTTGTCACTCGAATTTCCAGCGATCCATTTTCATTAAACGTACCGGCGTAAACCATATCGTCTTGCTGTTTATCAACTGGTAGAGATTCTCCGGTGATCGGTGCTTGATTAATACTGGATGATCCAGACACAATTTCCCCGTCCAATGGTATCTTTTCACTTGGTTTAACAACGATGACATCATCAACCGCTACGTCCTCCACAGCTTTGCGGACAAGTTGTTCTCCTGATTTAACAGTCGCTTCAGACGGAGCAAGGTTCATCAAATCTCTTATGGAATTCCGTGTCCGCTCAACCGACTTGTTTTGCAGGGTATTTCCTAATGCAAAAAGCCATACAACCATAGCACCTTCCAGCCATTCGCCTATAAAAGCCGCTCCAATCGCTGCTGAGGCCATAAGTACATTCATATCCAGAGAGCCGCTTTTAATGGCATAAAAACCACTTTTTACCGGTTTAGCCCCTCCGATAAGAATGGCCATGGCATATAATGCTGTCATTATATCCGGGCTGATAGGTGTGAATGATCCAATAAAACCAAAACCCAGGAAAACGCCGGACAGGCTCGTCGTGGAAAACACGTTCTTTTTTCTGTCCGATGATGGTTCGGATTGTTGTTCACGAGTGTCCAACGATGCGTTAAACCCTGCTTTTTGTACTTCCTTGACGATGTCTTTTGGATTGGTTGTGTGGTCCAAGTGCATTTTTCCAGTCGAAAAATTGACGCTCACGTCGTGCACACTTGGATTTTTAATTAAGTGTTTTTCAATCGTCACGGCACAGGATCCGCAATCCATACCGTCAATTTGATAGGTTTCTGTGCTTTGCGTTGCATGCAGAGGTTCCGCTTTAAACCCTAATTTTTGTACTCGCCCAGGAATCTGTTTATCAATGGTAGCATCCTCTACACCTACTGCCATTTTTCCCGTTCCGTAACTGACTTGCACCGATTGAATACCGCTCGTTTTTCGTAAACCTTTTTCAATAGTGGCTGCACAGGACGGACAATCCATCCCGTGAATGGCGTATTCCACCATGTTTTGTTTGTCAGTTCCAAGCGATTTCCGCTCTCCGTCGTCCGTCTCCTTCGCCGAACAGCAGGAATCGGCTTCACTGGTTGAATCCGGATCACTGGCGCAACAACCTGATGGTGCTGCATTATCTGTTTGTCGCATGTCTATCCCTCCTGTTACACAATGAACATTATGTTAGCCTTCATTTGCATGAAGCAAAGCAATGGATACCAGTTGTTGGACGTGATCATCAGCTAAAGCATAAAAAACGAGCTTTCCCTCTTTGCGGTATGTGGCTAATTTCATATTGCGCAACAACCGTAAATGATGCGACGCTGTTGCCGTCGTTGAGCCGATAATATTGGCTACATCGCAAACACACAATTCTTTTTCCAACGTCAAGGCATAAGCGATCTTCATTCGTGTTGCATCTGATAAAGCCTTAAAGATCAACTCCACGCCATCAACATTGCCCATTTCCGGCTGAACTCTTTGAACCAACGCTTCATCGTAACAAAACGTGTCACATGTATCTGTATTTGTCGTCGTCAAAACCTTTTCACTCACATGATCACCTTCAGTCTAATATTTGTTTGAATATTTATTTGTAGTGTATGCTACCGCAAACACAATGTCAATACGTATAATTCAAATAATTGTTTGAATCATAGTTGGTTACGTTATAAGCAGGAAAAATGTGTGTACATTATGGCAAAAATCTATTAGTATTAATAGTTGTGTTATAAGCTTGCAAGTATTATTTTTTACTTGTTTGAAAACGCATCCTCATCAATAAATAAGGGGTTTCCGGCAGGCCATATTGCTTGTCATTGATGACCATCATGATATTTTACTTCAGGAGGATAAATATGCTGAACATTCTTCATACTATTAATGACATTCTCTGGGGAACACCGAGTTTAATTCTATTAGTTGGCACAGGCTTATTTTTAACGCTCATTCTTAAGGGATTACAATTCAGGCAATTGCCTTATGCTTTCAAACTAGCTTTTTCAAAGGACAAAGAAGATGACAGCACGGAAGGGGATGTCAGCAACTTTAAAGCCTTGATGACCTCCCTTGCCGGTATGGTGGGGAATGGTAATATTGCAGGTGTTGCAACAGCTGTGACACTGGGAGGACCAGGAGCCATCTTCTGGATGTGGATCGTCGGACTGGTTGGAATGGCAACCAAATATTCCGAGGCATTACTTGCAATGAAATATCGTGTTAAAAATGCAGACGGCGAATATTCCAGCGGTCCTATGTATTATATTGAACATGGTATAGGAAGTAAATGGAAACCACTGGCCATCGCATTTGCCTTTTTCGGGGCGTTTGCGGCGCTTGGTATCGGGAATAGTGTCCAATCCAATACGATTGCCGATGTAATGCAAAATAGTTTTAGTGTAGGCGGATTAACGACAGGCATTATTCTTGTTATTCTGACGTCTTTAATTATTTTCGGAGGGCTGCAGCGGATTAGTTCCGTAGCCGGAATATTTGTACCAATTATGGCTGTTTTTTATATCTTTGCGGCACTGATTATTCTGGTATTAAATTATGATAGCATTCTTCCGGCATTTGACTTGATATTTACGTACGCATTCCACCCCATTTCAGCAGTTGGTGGATTTTCCGGGATCGTCATCTCCGAAGCTATCAAAAGCGGTGTTTCCAAAGGGATTTTTTCAAACGAAGCCGGCCTGGGTACTGTTGCATTAATTGCCGGAAATGCCAAGACAAGCCACCCGGTCAAACAAGCTTTAGTAGCCATGATTGGCACATTTATCGTAACGATAATCGTTTGTACGATGACAGGTCTGGTGTTAATCGTTACTGGGTTTTGGGATACGACGGGAGGAATGCTATCAGGTGTCACACACGATGCAAGCCTTGATGCTGGTGCCCTGACAAGCGCAGCATTCGGTTCGTCATTAGGCGCCATCGGAGAATACATGGTGTCGGTCTCCGTCGTTTTCTTCGGATTCTCGACTATTTTAGGCTGGTATGTATATGGATCCAAATGCTTTGAATATTTGTTTGGCTTAAACTATATGGGAATTTATCGCCTGATTTATGTTGGTGCCACGTTCGTTGGAACCATTGCTAAACTGACAACCGTCTGGGCATTTGCCGACATGGCAAACGCATTGATGATGATTCCTAACCTTATTGGCATTTTGCTATTATATAAAGTTGTTGCGAGTGAAACAAACGATTATTTTGGCAGGTTTTATATAGACACGAAAAAAGTCGTTTAATCTTAACGCTTCACCCACCAATGTTGGTACCGAGCAGGTTCTATGACTCGGTACCGATATACACCAGCCCCCTTTTTATAAGCCATTCCATTTCTGTTCACACAAAGGTCATACTATCCACGCGTATCCACACGCCTGATATGTTATCATTAATGTAGAATTGTATGAATTAAGCAAGCCATCTCGCCGTTTTTGGTGTTAACATATCATCCGGGTTGTTAAGGAAGGGATAAAAACGATGAAGCGATTCAAAATTCCGGTACTGTTGCTTACGCTTTTTCTTGTTGCGTGCAGGGAAGAAATTGAGACAAATATATCAGAAGAAGTGAGCGATTTTTCTTTTACCACACAGAACAATGAAACACTATCTAACAAGGATTTAGAAGGAAAATGGTGGATAGCGGATTTTGTCTTTACCAACTGCACCACTGTCTGCCCACCCATGACCATGAACATGGCCGAACTGCAGCAAAAAATGAAAGAAGAAGATCTGAATGCCCAGCTCGTTTCCTTCAGTGTTGAACCTAAGAATGACACACCGGAAGCACTGAAAGAGTTTGCCAACCAATTCCAAGTTGACTTTAGCAATTGGACATTTTTAACCGGGTACGACTTTCAAACGATTAAGGAGTTTTCCATCAAGTCGTTTAATTCACTTGTAAAAAAGCCACCAGAAGGGACCGATCAGGTTACACATGGCACCCGGTTCTATTTAGTTAATCCCGAGGGAAAGGTCATCAAATATTATGACGGCACCGATTCGGAGGAAATACCAAAAATCATTGACGACTTAAAGATCGTTCTCAACAACAGTAAGGATAATTCCACAGAGCATGCATCGGAAAATGAAGAAGAAGAACTGAAGGAACTAAAGGTCAACTTTGATGTTCCGGAATCCACTAAAGCAAACAAAACCGTCCAGTTAAAAGCGACTGTGACCTATGGCGATAAAAAAGTAACGGATGCAGATGAAATGGAGTTCGAATACTGGAAAAAGGGAAACAAGGATGACAGCACGATGGTTGAATCGACTAACAATGGCGATGGAACCTATACGGCCGACGTGACTCTGGATCAAGATGGCGTTTATGAAATGTTCGCCCACACCACGGCTCATGGGACGCACTCCATGCCGAAACAATCGATCACGGTCGGCGATGGTGCCGGCAACGACGAAGAAAACAACAACCAAAAATGAAAAAGGCTGCTCAACGTTGACGAGCAGCCTTTTTCATTTTCGTTACACACGTTCTTATCCTACTGATACTTATTTGCGAACATATTGGCGCATATCATCTTTCACGCCTGCCAAACACACCTCTGCTGGATCAGCGGATACATCCAGTGTTACCTCGGAGCCATCCGTTGGCAACGTTTCTTCAAAAATCGCCTCATAATCATCCACACTAATTTTTGTCCGGGAAGTAAGCGATTGACTGTGTTGTTTCACTGGCAACTGTTTGCGGTAATTTGGTTGCAGGATACCGGCAAAAAATTCCCCAACTGCGCCGGAACCATAGCTGTACAAACCGATACGTGTCCCGGGCTGCAAATCTTCCTTGTTTTCCAACAACGAAAGCACGTTTAAGTACAGGGAACCGGTGTAAATATTACCGACCATCCGATTGTATTCGGCACTAATTTGATAATTGGTCATCAGTCGTTCCGCGTCGTCATCCGTTCCCTCATCCATCACTGCTTTTAACGCTTTTTTGCCCATTTTTGTATACGGAAGATGAAACGTGATGGCTGCGAAATCAGCCAGTCCCAAACCCGACTGCGCTTTATACTGTTCCCATACGTTAGTGAAGAAAGCGATATACTGTTCGTTGGAAAGTTTGCCATCCACCAGGGCCTTGTCCGAGTGAATCGGCCGCCAGAAATCCATCACTTCATCGGTTTTAAACGCACTGTTCTCTTCCAGCGCCAAAATATCCGGATCAGCACCGATAAGCATAGCAACAGCACCTGCACCTTGGGTCGCTTCCCCTGCTGTGGCTAATCCATAACGCGCAATATCCGAACCGATCACCAGCACTTTGCTGTCAGGATGCAAAGCTATATGTCCTTTTGCCATCTGAATCGCCGCCGTTGCACCGTAACAAGCTTGTTTCAATTCAACGGACCGAGCGTGCTCATGGAGCCCAAGCAAGTGGTGGACATAAATAGCTCCGGCCTTGGAATGGTCAATACCTGATTCTGTTGCCAAAATAACGAAATCGATCGCTTCCTTATCCTTATCATCGACGATTTCGAGCGCTGCATTGACCGCCATTGTGACAGCATCTTGTGTGATGGGGGCCACTGCCATTTTTTCCTGGCCAATGCCAATCGTAAATTTTTCAGGGTCAACATTACGTCGGACAGCCAGTTTATTCATATCGACATATAAATGAGGGGCATAAAGTCCTATCTTATCAATACCTATCTGCAACGTCGTCATACTCCTTTTTGGATCGATTTTTATTTTATAATCAAAAAGCTTAATCCATGCGATTGATTTTTATATAATGATGCCTAACATGTAACAACCATAATATAGCATACCATGAAAAACTACATTGAAAAAGCGGAACTTTCATCCGGTGCCATAAAAGGGGGCAGCAGCACATATTTGCTTTTCCGGAATATAATGGGCTCAGAACACGAAAAAGGAGGAAGGGAATATGCCTATGTCCCTACCAGTTCCCATCAAACCATATGAGATCAAGGACGGACCCGGGAAGCATGTGGTTTACCCACAAGTCTACAATATGGCTAATCAGTCCTTGCAAGCTTTTATTAACCAATCAATTGTACGGAATACGCAACAACTCATCGATATGCAAACCAACGATATGTCAGGGAATATTGCGGAAATGGTCGGCGGGTTTGAGATGAAAAATAATCAGCGGAATGTATTGAGCTTAACCCTGTCCAACTATGCCATACCTTATATGGCGGCAAACGGCATGACGTACATGAATTCCTTAACATTTGATTTGATGAACGGAAATGAATGCCGGCTCAGTGATTTGTTCAAACCAAGGAGCAACTATACTCAACGCATCTCAGCAATAATTCAGAAACAGATAGCCGAACGTGACATTCCCACAATTCATAACTTTACCGGAATCAGTCCACAACAATCGTTTTATATAGCTGACAAAACGCTCGTCATTTATTTCCAACCTTTGGAGTTCACGCCACATGTATTCGGAATTCCAACGTTCCCGATTTCTGTTTATGAGCTGCAGGATATTATCCCGGAAAACAGCCCCCTCAGTCGTATGGCCATGAACAATTAGTTAATGAAAGCCGGCCGGGCAGGTATTATGTTTGATCTGGATGCTGACCTCAACATTTATCACTGAATAAAATGAGGTCAGCGTGTTCATTAATACTGGGTATGGCAAGTGAATGATCTTTTTCACGACATCTTGTCCTCAGCTCACCATCCATTGAATATAGCATTGCACAAGGATATAAAAAGCAATCGCAAATTTGTAGTTAAACGCCAGACCATTTTTAAATGGACTTAATCCATTGGTTCCACTTAAAATAATGACCGGCATAATTAATGGCGACACTAAAATCGATATGGCGCTTCCCGATGTGACTGCCAGCACTATCAACTCCGGTGGATACGGCAGTGAAATGCTTTCTAGAATACCTGCTACCAGAACCATAACCGTCAGCGGCCCGAGTCCGATAAAGCCAAGAATGATAACGATAAATGGAAGGAAATACAACATATTGAAAAACGGCAGAACTTCCTGAAGCGAGTAAATACGGTTAACAACAGCCTTGCCGATTCCACTCTGGTTCACGGCCAATATAACAATGCCTGCCGATATCAACACACTGAACTGATAGGCTTGAGATGATAATCCATTCGCATAATAATTCTTCATTTCAGCAACCATATGTTTCATTTTTCGCTTGACCAAAAAATATATAACGGACCAGACAATAATTACAAACGGAATAAGCAGCATCAGTTTTACCGCAAGAATCTCATATAATAGAAAAATAGATCCAAATAACGTGATAAAGAGAAAAATAAATTCTCCTGTAGTGCGTAACTGGTCTTTTTTATCAGATGATTGCTCAAGGACCGAACTAATTTCTTTTTTAATCTCGGAGGTGAAATCAATTCCGTAACTTTTTTCTTCAAAACGGGAAAACAAGACAGCCATTACGATCCCAGCCACCGCCACAAAAAAACCTTGTAGAATAGACTGCCATAACGATGCATTTAACGCTTCCACCGCAAAGGCAAAGCTTGGTATGCTGATGGTCCATATCGTTGATAAAGCAAACCCGCGCAGAAGTGCTGTACCTTTAAAATATTCCCAAGCTTCACCTCGCTGATGTTGCAGGATATTGCTTACAAATTGATACATTAGCGAAATAACGCCGAATAGTAAAAAGTACGAAAGAATATGGGTGAATGAAATCATGACGAAATAAAACTTCCGGCTGGAATCAAGCAGCTTATGCGCGAGGCCGATCATTTCATTGATATAAGCCTCTTGGCGCAACACCCAGCCAATCAATGGAACAATCGCGAGCAAACCAATAATATCGCTCATTTGAAGCAAACCGTTTTTAATATGTTCTGCACTTAATCCACCGGTTACCACTAAGGTGATAACCCCAGCCGTTATAAGAAAGAGGGGCAATTTAAAACGATTTAACGTTAAATTCACTGCGGACAAAATTAACATGACAAAACCAATGACGGCATGTATATAGGCAATACTTTCAATATTAAAGAAATAATTGATGAAATGTAAGAGAGCGTACAAAAAAATCGATAACCGCAATCCTCTTGATACAAATTGAACCATTTTCATACTCCTTCATGTATCCACATTAAAATAAACGACATGACAATCAGTATAACGCAAACCTTTCACGAATGAAAATGGATCAATTAAGCCTTTTGGGAATAGTCAATATTTAATAAATCAACAACGTTTACTGCAAAACACCAACCATTGCGGTCCCTTATTCATGTTCAAGGTCTAAAGTTACGGGACAATTTACTGTTACAAAATTGCCCCAGTCCACTACCAATCTTACTCTTCCCGCCTGCTCCTACTTCGCTTTCTGATAATCCAAAAGACAACCACACCAATGGCCCCTAATAAAATCAATACTGGAAGATTGCCAACAACGAAGACAAACAGCCCTGAGAACGCTGAGAGAAGAAAATTAACGCTTTTCATAAGCTGCTGTTTTGTTTTTTCCCACGTATTCAGATCCTTGTCACTCGTTAACGTTACATTCGTTTCCTCCATTTGAATGGTGACGGTGGCAAGATCAACTTTATTCTGTAAATACTTCATCCGTCCCGTAATTTGCTCGATCTCCTCCTGGACGTTTGCAAGATCTTCTGAAACATTCAACAAATCTTCTGTTTTCTCAGCATCTTCCATAAATGAAAGCAGCCGTTTTTCCACAACCTTTTTGGATTCCAAACGCGACTCCAGATCCACGTACTCCTCGGTTACGTCCTGTCCTGAAATCGAACTGTTCACTACTTTTTTACCGCCATCCTCGACAAGCTGAACAAATTCCCGGAAATGCTTCTGCGGAATACGTGCCTTGATTTGCCCGTTGACAGAACCATCGGTGGAATTATCGTGCATGCTTGATTCAACGATGTAGCCGCCCCGGTCATTCACCTGCTTTCGAATATCAGCAGTCATCTCTTCATAATTGGTCACCTCGATATGCAGATCGGCTTTATAAATGACTTTTCGATCCGTGTCGGCAGCCTTATCAGACGGTGAGGAAGCATTGTTATCTTTATTACCACTGTTTTCTCTCTCGTTATCAGTAACGCTGTCATCGGCAGCTGTAAACGATTCATTGTTTTCTATGGCTTCTTCCGTCGACTGATCGGCTTGGTCAGTCGAACCACTTTCACCCGGCTGATTGCTGCATCCGACTATTAGCACACTAATAGTCATAACCATACATATGACAAGCTTTTTTTCCATGATTGACCCCCCATTTTACAACTACAGACGGTGTGAAGCGAAAAACGTTACATGTATTTTGTGAAACGTCAGAGTTGTGATAAAAATGCTGAAGTCGAACCTGAAATCGTCAAACTTTATGAATATCCTGGAACGTGATACATTTAATGCAATGTCTATATATGGAGGTAGATTCATGATTCATGATTGGCTGAAGGAATCAAATTACACGGTGATATTTACTGGTGCAGGCATGTCTACGGAAAGCGGTCTCCCGGATTTCCGATCGACAGGCCATGGTCTGTGGACTAAACAAGATCCGAGCCAAATTGCCAGTACAGAAGCCTTAAATAATAATATTGATGCATTCATTGATTTTTACCAAACTCGTGTTCAACATGTTAAAGAGTACCAACCCCACAAAGGACATCATGTCTTAGCTGATTGGGAGCAACGCGGGATTATCCAGTCCATTATTACACAAAATGTCGATGGCTTTCACCAAGAAGCCGGCAATAGGCTGGTGGCTGAACTGCACGGAACTTTGCAAAAACTGCATTGTCAATCGTGCGGAGAAAAATATAACAGTCATGAATACATTGACCGTGACTACTATTGCCACTGTGGAGGAATATTACGTCCTTCCATCGTGCTGTTCGGGGAAACATTGCCACAACAGGATTTTCAAATGGCACTCGCTGAAGCCGAAAAAGCAGAATTATTTATCGCACTGGGGTCGTCATTGAGTGTAACACCGGCCAATCAATTCCCACTCATCGCCAAAGACAATGGTGCAAGACTCGTCATTGTCAATCGTGAACCGACCGAACTGGATAAATTTGCAGACCAGGTCATTCACGGACGTCAAATTGGCGATGTTCTTGAGGAATGGAATTCATTTTAAACATATCAGCCGGACACAAACATGCGCCCCTTTTTGTCAAACGATAATAGCCGCGCATTTTAGCGTGACACGCCTTTCACACGTATGGATAGCTTCATGAAATATAATGACCCCTGTTTCAGTTAATGTTATCCAATCGACCCTTCGTGCAATAATCATTCATAACAGGACATTTCTTCTTAATCACAAGCATGATAATATAGGATAGCCTCCACAGATAAAGGAGACCTACTCATGAGCCATTCAATCGATCATCAAAACCATTTCTATGATACATTCGATTCGCCGGAAGGGCTGGCCGACCGCATTGCTGACATTCTGGGATGCCCTGTCACCATCGAGGACGTTAATCATCGGATTATTTCCTATAGCAAACATGAGGAAAATGTCGATGATGCACGGGTGGCTACGATTATACGACGAAGCGTACCGGAAAATGTTATTAATGGCCTATGGGAAAGCGGTGTCATGACACGTCTGTTCGAAAGTAGCGAACCGGTGATTGTACCAAAAATTGATAAAGTGGGGCTTGGGAATCGCATCGCTATCTCTGTACATAAACATCGTGAAGTGCTTGGGTTTATATGGGCACAAATTAATGAGGCCACGATCACCGATGACAAACTATCACTTATGAAAGATGCAGCGAAACTTGTTAAAAACCAACTTCACCAGCATCACCTCAAAAATAAAAAAACTGAAGAAAGTTATCAGAATTTCTTCCGTCAGCTCTTATCCGGTCACATACAGCAGAGTGCGGAAATTCAACGTCAAGCCAGCCGATTCGGACTGAAATTCGGAAATTATCATGCCATCGCCATTATTGAATTTGATTCCGACATATCCCAAACCATCGAAAAACATGCTTTCTATCTAACAGAAACATTTCAACAGCCGTATACTGTTTGTCGACTATTTGATCAAAACCAGTTGATTATTCTCCTCAGCCTAGAAACACACGCACGAGAAGCATTGAAAACATTCGTGCAGAACTTTACCAAAAAAATGCACGAGCGCTTGAACATCCATCATGTGAAAGGGGGTTTCGGTCAGGTCTATACCACACCTGAATCGATGAAAGACAGTTACAGACAAGCTGTAAATGTTCTTGAACTGAAAGAGCACTTTCCTTCTACATTACATGATGTTCATGGTTATTATGAACTTGGTGTTTACCAGTTTCTATATGAACTTCGGGCCATTCGGAACCGTGACAACTACCAAAATGATGCGTTGGAACGACTTAAGGACTATGACAAGAAAAATGGCTCGGACTTAGTGGCAACCTTGCATGCTTATCTGGCTTGTGATGGCAATGTTTACAACGCGGCGAAACGAATGCACGTTCATACCAACACATTGAATTACCGATTGAAACGCATCGGTACCATTGGGGAAATCAATTTAAAGAATCCTAATCAAAAAATGACGATATATCTTGATATATTGATAGAATCCATTGATAAGGGGCATTTGTGATTTTTAACAAACATCCTCATCCTTTTTTTGTTTTTCTACTAATGAAAAATTCCTATAAAAGAGTTATAATGAATAAGACAAATTGTATTGATAAGGGGGAGTTTTAACATGATTATCAGTGTACCCAAAGAAATTAAGAATAATGAAAACCGTGTTGCGATCACACCAGCAGGGGTGGACAACTTGGTGAATGCTGGACATACAGTGCTGGTTGAAGCGAATGCCGGTGTCGGAAGCAGCTTTACCGATGATGAATACAAAGCAGCCGGGGCTGAAGTATCTGAAAGCGCTTCGCACGTATGGGAAAAGGCGGATATGGTTCTTAAAGTGAAGGAGCCGCTCCCATCCGAGTATCGCTATTTCCGTGAAGATTTAATCCTATTTACGTTCCTTCACCTAGCAGCAGAGCCTGAGCTGGCAAAAGCTCTGGCGGAAAATGGCGTGACAGCTCTTGCTTATGAAACCATTACTGTCAATAAGGCATTGCCACTGTTATCCCCAATGAGTGAAGTAGCCGGCCGAATGGCATCCCAACTCGGCGCGCAATATCTTGAAAAAGCCAAGGGAGGTAAAGGTGTACTGCTTAGTGGCATTCCAGGGGTCAACCGTGGAAAAGTCACCATTATTGGCGGTGGCATCGTTGGCATGAACGCAGCGAAAATTGCAGTGGGGCTTGGTGCGGACGTTACCATCGTTGATTTGGATCCGAACCGTCTGCGCGAACTTGAAGACATCTTTGGCGGAAATGTGCAGACACTTATGTCCAACCCGGCCAATATTGCAGCATCCGTTAAAGATTCAGACCTTGTCGTTGGCGCTGTCCTGATTCCAGGTGCCAAAGCTCCAAAACTTGTATCAGAGGATATGGTCAAAGCCATGCAACCCGGTTCTGTAATGGTTGACGTTGCCATTGACCAGGGCGGAAACTTTGAAACTGTTGATCATATTACAACGCATGATGATCCAATCTACGAGAAACATGGTGTCCTGCACTATGCCGTTGCCAACATACCTGGCGCCGTTCCACGTACAGCGACGATCGGGTTGACGAATGTAACGATCCCTTACGCCCTGCAGGTTGCTAATAAAGGTGTAGAACAAGCTATCACAAGCAACCCTGCCATGAAGTCCGGCGTGAACATACTTAATGGTAACGTTACTTATGAAGCTGTTGCACGTGATCTCGGCTATAATTATCAATCGGTTGATGACGTTCTTTCAAACTAAATGATACCCAATAAAAAGGCTGTCTGCAACGTCAGGCAGTCTTTTTTAATGGAATGGACTACTTGACTATTTCTATGTCTTTATCGCCATTGTCTATAGGGCTTGAAACGCAGTCAGGCACTATTATTAAGTCATAGTCTTCTATCACCTTATCTACTGATTTGGGGAATTAAGAAAAGCTTTGTCGAGCTGTAAGATATTTTGACTGTTTTTGACGAAATGGTTGCATTGTTTAATAAAAATGGAGAGAATAGTTTTTGTGCGATTTTGTTAGAAATGACAAATGACCTATATCATTTATATTGGAAGGGAAGACTGGTGTATCATGGAAATACTAAAAATGGCTATTACCAATAAAAAAGAAGAAATGATTAAGCTGGGCGTAACGTATGGTCTCACAGATCAACATACAATCATTTGTAGCCAACAGCTGGACACGCTATTAAACCTTTTTGACAACCTGAATCAACACAACCATGATAACTATGATGAGGATCTATTCCGTTATAATATGTTAACGCAAGAGGGACACATCAGCGCTTAAGCTGATGTGTCCCTCTTTTGTGTCTCTTCAACACATTAATATTCGATTGGTTTCCGCAAATCCAGTCGCTGAATGTTCTTCGGATATTACCTTTTTCGCCCCTTGTTTTTCCTGTTGCGTTCATTCAATTGAATGACAATCCCTTGGACAACACGTTTATCATCGTCCTGTTCTTCTTGCTCACTATCACTAATGCCCCACATTTTCAACAAATAAAACAAAGCAATGGAATAACTGGATAACTGAAGAATTTTAAGCAACGCTCCGGCCAACTGCTGATCATAAACAACATTCAATACCGGTATCAAATCACCTGATACATCCATATAAGAGGTATATAGCGTTTGTTGTACTGCCAGTAAAAAAATACCGATCGGCATCAAAAATAAAGCGGTAAAAAATACATACGCAAGCCGCTTAAAATAGCTGTTGTCAGCCACTTCGTCATATGGCTGTATAATAATCCACCAGGTAAGGAAAGCAAATGTAACTAAAACAACCTCATATAAAAATTGAAGCAATGAACTCGCATGAATGGCGTCAAAGAACGAAGGAATGAGAAACATCGTAACAAGACCATTAAAGATAAGCGCTAATATCCACGGGTAGGCAAATAGCTTTTTGGCAAACTTGGTACGTTTGTGGCGCCAAAAAAAGACGGACAAATACTGCGCCGGTAAACTCAGAATAAACAATGGAACCACAACAAAGGCCATAACCGACACCTGAAGCACAAGCGCACTGAGCAAGTAATCGTCCGCGATCACATCCAAAGGTGTTCCTTCCACAAGAAAAAATAAACTGACTGACGTGAAAAAGTACGTCTTCTGCGTGTTTGTCAAACCGTAATGTGGCTTCTTAATAATGGCATGGAAATACCAATAACATAATAGCACTGCCATTATCAACGTAACCGGACTTATCAGCTCATACCATGCATGATTAGATAACAACGAATTCATTGCGTATCAACCCCACTTTATTGGTTTACCATCTATATGTCAGTTTAACAAAGGGTGGTGGAAATTGGATACAAATTGGCTTATGCCCCATTATTCTGCTTTCCGGCAACTATTCGATGATCTTGCCAGGGTTCAACAAATCGTCCGGATCAAGGGCGCGCTTGATTTTCCGCATAACTTGCAGAGCACCGCCATGTTCGCGCTGTTGATACTTTTGCTTTCCCGTACCAACGCCATGTTCTCCAGTGCATGTTCCACCCCGCTCGAGAGCGTAGTTAACGATCTGTTCGTTCACTTGATCAGCCTTTTCCATTTCATAGGGGTCTGACGGATTAAGCATAAGAAGGATATGGTAATTTCCATCACCGACATGCCCGACAATCCCCCCGGACAAACCTGATGCTTGAATGGCTCCCCGTGCATCCTTGATCGCACCGGCGAGCTCGGATATCGGCACACAGACATCGGTGACCATTTGTTGCCTGCCTGGATGATTGTGAATAAACGCATAGGCTGCATGGTGACGAGCCTCCCATAGCTTATTGCGGCCAGCTGTATCCGTTTCAAATTCCACTTGGCGGCAATTCATATCCACAACCAACTCTTCCATGAACTGAGTGTCATGCTGCAATCCTGCTTCATTGCCATGCAGTTCGAGAAACAAGGTTGGCACTTCCTGATAACTGGTATCACTGTAAAGGTTCATCTGCCGGATGGCTTCTTCGTCCACTAATTCCACCCTTGCAATGGATATACCCGCCTGCATGATAGCAATAACCGCTTCCACAGCATCATCAACAGAGGTAAATTCTGCCCTTGCCGCCATAATATGCTCGGGAATACCGGTAACTTTGAGAGTCAATTCCGTAAAACAGCCCAATGTTCCTTCCGAACCGACGAAGAGCCCATTCAAATTATAGCCGGATGATGACTTTGCTGCCATGCTGCCGGTATGTATGGTCGATCCATCTGCTAGAACAACCTCCATATCGCGCACCTGATCACGCATAATGCCATATTTAACCGATGTTGTTCCACTCGCGTTCGTTGCAGCCATACCGCCCAGTGTCGCATCCGCACCAGGATCAACGGTGAAAAACAGACCGTATTTTTTTAATTCTTTATCCAATTGTGATCGTGTAACACCCGGCTGAACGGTGACTAAAAAATCATCTTCCCGTACTTTCAAAATGTTGTTCATATTGGCAAAGTCAATCGTAATACCGCCTTGATGCGGGATGACACTGGCTTCCAGACTGGAACCATAGCCATAAGGCACAACAGGCATATCCAAACGGGCAGCAACCTCCATAACGTCACTCACTTCATCCGCATTGTCCGGAAATACGACGACATCAGGCAAGTAAGGGGTGTGATACGATTCATCCGAACTATGCTGCTCCAGCATGGTTTCATTCATGGTCACTCGGTCCTCTGACAGAACCTTTCGCAATTCTTCAACGGCTTCTATACGTTTCCCGGTATCTTGCATCTACATGCGCCTCCTTCGAAATACTGTCGTTACCTAGCTTGTGATAACTGAATTAAATTTCCGCACGTATCATCAAAAATAGCAAACGTCATTGATCCTGCATTGGTTGGTTCGAGCGTGAAGTTCACATCATAGTACGTCATATGTTCATATTCAGCCCAAATATCATCGACTACAAACGAAGCGGCAGGAATCCCCTGTTCGTATATAGCTTTTTGATACGTTTTGGCCGCTTCATTATCATTTGGTTCCAAAAGCAATTCGACCCCATCCGGATCCTCTGGCGACACGACGGTGAGCCATTTCATGTCACCATTACCCACATACATATCCTTCTTTTTTTGGAATCCCAGCATATCCGTATAAAATTGAAGTGCATTCTCCTGATCGTCTACAAATATACTTGTTACTTTAATGCGCATGTTCGACCTCCATTCCATTCCATTATATCAGGAATTGTCTCTGATTTTAATGCAATGCATATGAAATTAAAAAATGCTGTGGTTGCACGATAGACAACGACAGCATTTTAACAGGTATAATCTAAATATTAAAAAATTATTCCTATTCTGTCAATTTAAAAGAACATTTCTCCTTTAATAGATTCCCATGGAAGCAATCAGAATGGCAACAGCGACGGATATAACCGGAATGACGATACCAACAACAAATATATCCCTATAACTGTCTTTGTGTGTCATTCCCGTTATCGCAAACAGTGTCAGAACGGCACCGTTATGCGGAAGGACATCCAAACCCCCAGATGAAAGGGAAGCGACTCGGTGAAATGCCTCTGGATTTATCCCAGTATTCATAGCTATTTCATAATACTTTGATCCCAATGACTCCAGCGCTATTCCCATACCGCCAGAGGCTGATCCAGTTGCACCTGCCAGTATATTCACCGCCACTGCTTCAGAAATAAGCGGATTACCTTTAATTCCCATTAATAGTTCGGTCAATCGATTAAAACCGGGTACAGCTTGAACAACAGTACCGAATCCAACAGCAGCACTGGTATTAATAATCGCTACAATAGATCCATTGGCCCCTGCATTAATCGCTTTTACAAAACCTTTGAATTTCGGCAGGTTCAACAACATAATTAGAACAATACCCGACATTAATGCGACAACAATGTCCCATCCCAATACGTTCAGTGTCAAAAGGACTGTCAATAATGGCAAAAGAGACAAAAGAAAGTTCGGTGTATCGCCTTCCATGTTTATAACACTTTTATCCTGAGGTTCCGTATAGTACTCACCATTGGCAGTTAACTGTTTCTCACGATACCGCATATAGAAATACCCACCAACAGCCATGATTATCGTTGCTGCTATTCCCATCACCGGGGCTGCCATGGCTGTTGTATTAAAATAATCGGTCGGAATAAGATTTTGTATCTGTGGTGATCCTGGAACGGCTGTCATTGTAAATGTAAATGCCCCAAGTGCAACAGTACCGGGAATTAACCGTCTACTTATATTAGCCTCACGAAAAAGTGATAAAGCTAATGGATAGACGGCAAAGACAACAACAAACAGGCTGACACCTCCATAGGTCAACACTGCAGAAGACGCGAGTACGCCAAGGATGGCGCGCTTAGTTCCAATGAGCTTCGTTAAAGCAACAGCAACGGATCTTGCCATCCCGGTATCTTCCATTAATTTCCCAAAAACCGCTCCTAACATAAAAACAGGGAACCAACTTTTGGCAAAACCCACAAACCCACTCATGTACGTATCTGTATATGCATTTAGTAAATCCAATCCCCCTGTGAGTGCCACTACACCGGCAGCAATCGGTGCTACCCAAATAATCGACCAACCCAAATAAGCCAAAACCATTAACACAACTAGCCCTAAAAGGATGCCAAACATAAAACCCCTCCGTTAATATTTTTAAGGTGTTTCCACAATCATTGCAATTCCCTGTCCTCCCCCTATACAGAGAGAAGCAATGCCGTATCTTTTATTTTGTCGCTTCAGTTCCCGAATTAATGTGTACAATACCCTCGTTCCACTTGCACCAATTGGATGACCAAGCGAAATAGCACCTCCATTGACGTTGGTCTTGTCACGGTCAAGTCCCAATTCTCTTTCAACGGATAAATACTGGGCGGCAAATGCTTCATTCACTTCAATCAAATCCATTTCGTCGATAGTCATGCCAGCTTTTGCGAGGGCCTGCTTGATAGCAGGAACGGGGCCAATGCCCATCATAGACGGATCCACCCCTGCAATGCCGTAAGAAATGATTTTGGCAGCAGGATTGAGACCATGTCGCTGAACGTAGTCTTCACCTGCAATAATGGTTGCCCCCGCACCATCGTTAATGCCACTGGCATTTCCTCCTGTGACTGTCCCGTCTTGCTTAAAGGAAGGGTTTAACTTGCTCAATTGATCAGAAGTTGTATCTTCTCGAATATGATCATCGGTATCAACCGTTACCATTCCCTTTCTTGTCTTTCGCTCAACTGGAACAATTTCTTCAGCAAATTTTCCGTTATTTCTGGCTTCTGCCGCACGGTGATGACTCAATGCCGCATATTCATCCTGTTCCTTACGCGTAATAGAATACGCCGCAGCTAGATTTTCAGCTGTAACCCCCATACCAGCACCGATATATTCATCGGTCAGGGCCGCCCAGAGCATGTCATCGATCTGTGGTGTTTTCAATTTGGTACCGAAACGGCTGCCGTGTAATGCATGTGGTGCAAGACTCATGCTTTCCACGCCACCTGCCAATGCCACGTCGCCGTCTCCCAGCATGATGGACTGGGCAGCGGATACGACTGATTGCAGGCCTGAGCCGCACAACCGATTAACGGTCAATGCGGGACTTGCAAGCGGAATTCCCGCCTGAAGTGCCATATGTCTTGTCATATAAGGTGCATTCTGCGATGAATGAATGACGTTGCCCATGACTGTCAAATCAATGTCTTCTTCATTAACACTGCTGCGCCGGATTGCTTCTTTGCTCACTGTTACGCTGAGTTCTGTCGGATCAACATCTTTCAGACTGCCACCAAACGTGCCAAAAGGGGTTCTGGCCCCTTCCAAAATATATACATGGTCCATTTAACTCGCCTCCATTCCATTCTTATTGAGCCGTATACCCACCATCTAGAACGACAGCTTGACCGGTAACCCCTTTTGCTTGATCACTTGCCAAAAACATCGTATAATCAGCTACTTCCTTTACTTCCAACAGCCGTTTTTGTGGAACCAGCGGATACAGCACCTCTTCCAGCACTTTTTCCACTGGGACGTTGCGGTTTTTAGCCAGATCTTCAAATTGGTTGCGGACAAGCGGTGTATCAACATACCCTGGACACATAGCATTGACAGTTATGCCATGGTCAGCTCCCTCAAGAGCCGTTACTTTTGTTAATCCAATCACACCATGTTTAGCGCTATTGTAGGCTGCTTTTCCAGCAAATCCGATCAACCCATTTATCGAAGCCATATTAATAATTCGTCCAAACCCTTGATCTTTCATAATGGGAAAGACATGTTTGGTGACCATAAATGGGGCTACAAGCATGATGTTGGTAATCGACTCGAATGTTTCTGTTGGGAATGCTTCAACAGATGCAACATGCTGCATTCCGGCGTTATTTATTAAAACGTCAATCCTGCCAAACGTTTCCACGGTTTGATTGATGGCTTGCTGAATCTCATCCTCTTTCGTTACATCACATGTAATGCCAATACAGTGATGTCCATCTTCTTTCAACTGTTTTTCCACACTCTCCACTTTTTCTTTATTTATATCTGACAAAGCTACGTTTGCACCATTTTTGGCAAATTCCAAACCAATTTCATAACCTATTCCGCTCGCTGCCCCTGTAATAAAGACGACGCTATTTTCTGCCATTCTTATCATTCCTCCTGCCTATTCATTTTCTTGCCTTTAATGCTCCTGATTTTCACAAAATGGTTCTCTCGTTTTAATACGTCCCCATTTCCAGCTGGTCACTGATCTGAAGTTCCGGTTCGGTGGCGGAAACAACGTCCTCCGTGGTCCACCCTTCAGCAACTTCTAAAAGTTTCAGTCCCGATTCCTCCACATCAATAACGGCACGATCGGTAACGATGCGATTGACGATGCCTTTGCCCGTCAGTGGCAGCTTGCATTCGTTCAAAATTTTAGGCTCGCCATGCTTATTGACATGATCCATGATAATGACGACTTTTTTAGCCCCATGCACAATATCCATCGCACCGCCCATACCTTTGATCATTTTACCCGGAATCATCCAATTGGCTAAATCACCGGAAACAGATACTTCCATCCCTCCAAGAATGGCAAGATCAAGATGGCCGCCACGAACCATGGCAAAGGATTCCGCATTATCAAAAAATGATGCACCTTCCTGAGCAGTAACCGTTTCTTTACCGGCGTTAATCAAATCCGGATCAACTTCTTCCTCCAACGGGGACTTGCCAATACCGAGTAAGCCATTTTCAGACTGCAAGACGACTTGTTTTCCGTTCTCTATAAAATTAGCAACCATCGTTGGCATGCCAATCCCCAAATTCACATAAAAACCATTTTCTATTTCTCTCTCAGCACGTTTAGCCATTTGTTCTCTCATTGCTGCTTTATCCATTTGTTTAACCATCTTTCAAACCTCCTTCTAACATTTAAGATCCTTGTCTGACGGTGCGCCGTTCAATTCGTTTTTCCTGCTGCCCTTCAACCAGACCTTGAACATAAATACCTGGTGTATGAATGTGGTCCGGATCCATAGAAGCTCGTTCCGTCAGTTGTTCGACTTCAGCGATCGTAACCCCACCTGCTGCCGCCATTATGGGATTGAAGTTACGTGCCGTCTTATTGTATATCAGGTTGCCATCCACATCACCGCGAGCCGCACGTACAAGACTAAAGTCAGCTGTTAACGCTGTCTGAAGCAAATACTCCTTATTGTTAAACACACGGACTTCTCCACCCTCAGCAATTGGTGTGCCAACGCCTGCCGGGGTGTAAA
>NZ_BAAADM010000041.1:62870-129783 GCF_039522485.1 Lentibacillus halophilus
TTTCTGCCAGCGTTCCTTGAGGCGTCAGTTCCACTTCCAATTCTCCGGCCAGCACTTGCCGTTCAAACTCTTTGTTTTCCCCGACGTAAGAACCAATGATTCTATCGATTTGTTTATTTTGCAAAAGCAACCCAAGCCCCCAATCATCAACACCACAGTTATTGGAAATAACCGTTAAATGACGAACATCTGAATTGACAAGGGCCTGAATGAGATTTTCAGGTATTCCAACCAACCCGAAGCCTCCAACCATAATAGTAGAACCATTTTGTATTTGTTTTACGGCCTCATCAAACGAGGTATAAATCGCTTTCATTTCTATCAGCTCCTTCAACAATTATAAAGCAAAAAATATGCCAACATTTTCACTGTCCTTCACAACGGATATGACAGGAAATTTAAATTAACAAAAAAAGCCCGGTTTCCGTTCAATCGGAATCCGGGCTTTTTTTGCTATTGGCAAACACCGTCTAAAATGACTTCAATAGATCATTCTATGGCTTTCCGGAAAACTGGATTCATTTCCAACATTCCGGAACATTACAAATCATATTTTTTTACTTTCTCATAGAAACTGGATTTGCCTATATCGAGAAGGTTTGCCGCCTTTCGCTTATCACCATTCGTCTTGTTCAATGCATGTTTCACTGCTTGCAGTTCCGCTTTTTCCAAGATGTTTTTCAAAGTCATATCCTGATTGGTTATATATCCATCCAACTGCATTTGATCTGGTAAATCATCCATTGTAATCATTTCTGAATCAGAAAGATGAACCGCTGATTCAATGACGTTTTCCATCTCCCTTACATTACCAGGCCAATCATATTGCTGAAAAAACTGCAAAACGTCCGGATCGGCATCCACTACCCGTTGTCCAGTGCGATTGGATACTTTATGAATCATATATTTGGCAAGTATGCGAACATCTTCCCTTCGTTCTCTGAGCGGCGGGATTCGGAGTCGCAAAACATTGATCCGGTAATACAAATCTTCTCGAAAGCGTTGCTGCTCGACCAATGTTTCCAATGATTGGTTCGTAGCAGCAATAATTCGCACATCCACTTTCTGTGACTTTTCAGAGCCAATTTGTTCCACTTCCCCCTCCTGAAGAACGCGAAGAATTTTGACTTGTGCATCCAATGGCATATCACCAATTTCATCCAAAAAAAGTGTGCCACCGTCAGCAAGTTGAAACTTGCCCTGTTTTCCTTCTTTTTTTGCACCGGTAAAAGCTCCCGGAACATAACCAAAAAGTTCCGTTTCCAGCAGCCCCTCTGGAATGGCCGCGCAATTTATTTTAATGAATGGTGCAGTATGGCGTTCACTCAGCTGGTGAATGCTATGAGCGAATAATTCCTTTCCCGTGCCGCTTTCCCCTTGCAGAAGAATGGTAATGTCACCCGGTGCCAGTTTTTTGACTTTTCCCTTGACATCATATAGCTGGGGGGAACTACCTACAATGTCGTGAAGGGAATACGTTGCGCCATGGTCATCATTAAGCCGTTTCCGATAATGTTCTATCTCTAATAGCAGGTTTTTAATGTGGGTGTTCATTTTCATCCATTCTTTTTTGTCCCTATATAAAACCGTTCCAACAGCACCAACAGACTTCCCGTTGGAGAAAACGGGAATCCGATTAGCAACCATATGATTTCCCCGTATATATTGCAGATCAGCAATTTCTTCTTGACCAGTTTCAGCTACCACATGCAAGCGCGTGTTCTCAATAATAGCTGTAACATGTTTTCCGATACTCTCTTCTTTGGTCACTCCAAGAAAGTGGCAATAACTGTTATTCAAATACGTTATCACTCCGTTTTCATCAATAGCAACAAAGCAAAAATGGGATTTTTCAAACACTGTCTCAATAACTTCTTCCTTGTACTCCTTGATGGTTGACAGCATGGATGGACCTCCAGAATCACGTATTTTTTCATTCTATAAATAACCAGTATCATATGGTGATAAAGGCGATCATGAAATCGGAGTTCCATTGTCAACCGGATCATCAGTGTTCAAAAGCACGACATCCCCTTCCCCGGGAACACCTCCCAACACTAATACTTCTGATGCAAATCCCGCAATCCGAACCGATGGAAAATTTACGACACCAATCACCTGTCGACCAATTAACTTGTCTGGTTCATAGCGTCGTGTAATCTGTGCTGACGATTGTTTTATGCCAATTTCTTTTCCGAAATGTATTTTCAGTTTAATGGCTGGCTTATTTGCCTCAGGAAATGGTTCTGCATTCAAAATCGTTCCAACACGCATATCCAGTTCATTAAAGTCATCCATGGTTGCCATGATGTTTCCCTCCATCTATTCATCAAATGTTCCAACATTATTGTCTCGCATTTATTCATTCCTGTACAAGCAAACGCGTTCCCTTTTGGAAAACATATTTTGAAAAAGCTGTTTGAATGACAAATTGCCCGTTAACGTTATATAATTGAGATAATCAAATAAACCTATTGAATCGTGTACAGGCGGAATGATAATCCTTTTTTAAGGAGCGGATAAGTTATATGAACCAATTCATGTCCAAAGGCATGCCTGCATTCATTGAAAGGGAACTGGAAATTATTGACGAGCTGGTGAAACCAAAACTGAAAAAGAGCTCCAAATATATGGTTGTTTCCATCCCATTATTAAGCATTTCGATCATCAATCTGTTTTTCATGCTTGTCATCAATGGCTACACACAGGATATGCTTATCACCATTGGCGTTTATGCCCTGTTGGGTGCCATTGGAGCAGCATTATACAAGGAATCCAGACACGTCAATAAAGAAATACGACAAATCGGGATGAACCACATTATCGAACGGATCCAACAAAGTGACCACGTAAACGACTATACCAAAGATCAATATATTGCAAATGTGAAAGCTAAACCCAAATTCAGCATGCAAACATTTTTTAATTTCCTGTCCGAAGAACACAAACGAAAACAGACAATGGAAGACTGATAAAAAAGGACGAACAACCATTTGGGTCGTTCGTCCTTTTAATGGAATTTATTCCTTTTATTTGCTGATGGATCCGCAAGCCAGTCGACTGCCGGCATCTCCAGATGGTTGCGATTCACCATCATCTGCACCTTCATGTATGACAAGCGATGTCCCATTCTTTCCCATCAATGAATGATCGTCGTTTTTGTTCAATGTGGCGTTCTTCAAAAGAAATGACTGTTCCACGGTACCATCTTCGCCGACTGCAATATTAGGCATGTCCCCAACATGTGGCCCATTCGAGGTATCGAATCCGTGATCGGTATCTTCTGGATTAAAGTGCCCTCCTGCCGATTTAAAGTCCGGTGCTTCACATACGCCCTTTTCATGTACATGAAACGCATGCGTGCCTTTTGGTAGATTCTTACCCTCAATCGTGACTTCAACGCCATCCGATTCTTCCTCCAGGGTTGCCGTGCCGACAGATTCTTTATCACCATTTTGCAAGTCTACTTGAACCTCTTGCGAATCATCACTATCATCGTTCTGTTCGGTCACTTCATCGTCCTGATCCTCGTTGTTCTGCGCGTTCGTGTTATCATTGTCTTCGTTACCACCACATGCCGCTAGAGTGGCAACTACAGTTAATAGAAATAGAAGCAAAACCAAGCGCTTCATTTGCAAAACCCCTTTCCAATATCGTTTCACTATAACTTTTCACATAATAGCGAAGAATTAAACGGGTTATAAGTGAAATCATTCTGAAGTGCCAGTGATTGTTCAGGAAATTGGTACCTTCGATATGCTCATTCAAATGAAACCATTTCCCCATTCTTAAGAGGAGGAAGGATGATAGTTAAAAATTTTTAACCGAACATTGAATAATTTTTGCTATTCATTCCGTCTATTTTATAGAATATTATTCGTAACCATTAACGATATACGCAACGAAAGGTGGATAACTTGTGTTCTACAAAAACGTATTAATTATAATAATATTATCCTGTTTGTCACTGACTGCATGTGACAACAATAGCCCGGTTAATCAAGCTGAACCGGCAAGCAACTCCGAACAGTCAGAAAAGAACAAAACACTAATCGACAACCCTGAACAAACGCATAAAGATAAAGAGGAAAATCCATCAAAGCAAAAACAGGATTCCTCATCCCAGGAACAAAACAAAGACACTGCAAAAGATAACGAGAATTCCGGGAATAATCAGACAGATAATACCAACGACAAAGTACTTCCAAGTATCACATTAACCCAAGGGGACCGTGGTAATAATGTCAGCAGTGTGCAGCAGACATTTAATCAGTTGGGATATTCATTAACGGAAGATGGGTTATTCGATCAGAACACTGCTTGGGCCATTAAAGATTTCCAGGCACAAATTGAAACATTGAATGTGGATGGTGTATATGGACCGAACACACGGGACCGGCTTCTACAAGCGGTCGAAGGAAAATTGACCATCAACCCGGGAAATGGCATATCTCAAGATTCGGAAAGCCATTCTGACAAACAGGAACGTGATGATCAGGAAAAAAACTACACGATTGTTTCCAACCCATCTGACATACTTGTTCTCGTCAATAAAAACCATCGTCTTCCGAATGACTATATCCCGAATCAGCTTGTCATACCAAATGTCCGGTTTCCATTTGATGCGGATTTACCAAAAAAGCAAATGCGGAAGAATGCTGCAAATGCTCTTGAGCAAATGTTTGTGGCTGGTGATAAAGATGGGGTTGATCTTTTTGCACAATCCGGATACCGTTCATTTGACCGGCAAGAAGCCATTTTTGCCGCCAATGCCAGAAAGCATGGCAAAAAGGCTGCCAACCAATTCAGTGCACAGCCCGGTGAAAGTGAGCATCAGACTGGATTGACCATGGATGTTACGAGCGCAGATATTAATTTCCGACTGACAACAGATTTTGCAAATACGGATGAAGGTCAATGGGTCAAGAAACATGCCAGCAACTACGGATTCATTATCCGTTATCCTAAAGGCAAGACAAACATCACAGGTTATCAATATGAACCATGGCATCTTCGCTATGTCGGCCAAAAGGCTGCACAAACGATTGATTCAAAGAATATGACTCTTGAAGAATACCTCGACGCGCGTTAAGCAATATGGACATATTATCGCCTCCTCTCATTCATGTGATCGACATGCGTTTAAAAGCGGGGGTGGGACAGCCCATTAAAGCGTGATAAAATGAGATGTGATGGATTGAAGAGGTCGATACTAAGAATAGAGAATGTTTCAGTGTCGTCATCAAACATTTGGAAAATAAAATTTAATTGAATTTATTGACATAATGTATATGTTTGCTATGCTATATAAATCACAGTTCAGTTATGAAAACGAAAGGAGAACACATCATGCTCCGAGATCAAACGTTGTTGCGTATTCCGGGTCCAACTCCCGTACCGCCCAGTGTTCAACGGGCAATGAGTCAGCCAATGATAGGCCACCGTGATCAGGAAACGAAAGATCTTCTGAAAACGATCACCCCAAAATTAAAGCCTATCTTCGGAACCGAGCAAGATATACTTATTCTTTCCGCGAGCGGCACCGCCGGACTGGAAGCAGCCGTTGTCAATGCTGTCCAACCCGATGATGACGTTCTTGTCATCGTTACTGGTGCTTTTGGCGACCGCTTTGTTAAAATATGTAACGAATACCGGATTTCTGTCCACCGCTATGATGTGGCATGGGGAGAGGCTGTTTCACCCGACGCCATTGCGTCATATCTTTCAGAGCACCCGGAAATCAAGGCCGTGTTTGCTACTTACTGCGAAACCTCAACCGGTGTCCTGAACCCGATAGAGGAACTTGCTCGGGTTGTCCGTCAACAAACGGACACCCTATTTATTGTAGACGGGGTTTCCTGTGTCGGTGGTGTACAGACGAAGATGGATGAATGGGGGATTGACATACTGGTGACTGGTTCTCAAAAAGCAATGATGCTGCCGGCCGGGCTGACATTCGCCGCCGTGAGCGAACGAGCTTGGCATGTCATTGAGAGAAACGAGCGTCCATCATTCTATCTTGACTTCAAACGTTATCGTGATTCATTAGCGAATAACTCCAGCCCTTTCACACCAGCACTTTCATTATTACTAGGACTCGAACAGACACTGTCCATGCTGGAAGAGGAAGGGTTGGAGCAGGTTTATCAACGACATCAAACAATGAAAGAGATGACACGCGCCGCTTTCAAAGCATTGAATATACCGCTTCTAACTGCGGACGAAGTATCATCGCCCACAGTTACAGCCATCAAACCGGATGACTTCGAAGCAGAAAAACTGCGGGGAGTTCTAAAAAATGAATTCGGTCTTTCCGCAGCTGGTGGCCAGCAGCATTTAAAGGGACAGATTTTCCGTATCGGGCATATGGGATACTGCTCACCGATTGATGTGCTGCAGACGATCAGCATCATCGAAACAGCCTTGCACAGAATCGGCAAATCAATTGTACTGGGCGCAGGAACCCGGGCGGCGCAAGAAGTCCTGCTCAAAGGGGGTAATTAACATTGTTTCATATACTGGCCGCTGACCCGATCAGCACAGAAGGGTTGAGCGTTTTACAACATGATCCGAACGTCACCGTTACAGACGAGACAGGCCTGTCTCCGGATGAACTGGAAAATCGCATTGATCAATTCGACGCACTATTGGTCCGAAGCCAAACCAAAGTAACGCGTTCTGTTATCGAAAAGGCATCCAGGTTAAAAATTATTGGCAGAGCCGGTGTGGGTGTGGACAACATTGACTTAGATGCCGCTACCGAACACGGTGTCCTTGTGGTCAACGCACCAAATGGAAACACGAATTCAGCAGCCGAGCATACCATGGCTATGACCATGGCGCTTTCCAGACAGATTCCCCAAGCACACTTATCCCTGCAAAATGGCAAGTGGGATCGGAAAAAATACGTCGGCTTTGAGCTGAAAGGCAAAAAGCTTGGCATTATCGGACTCGGACGCATCGGTACCGAAGTCGCTTACCGAGCCAAAGGGCAACGCATGGATGTCATAGCCTATGATCCATTTTTTACGGAAGAAAAGGCTGACCAGATGGGAATCGAATACGGAACACTGGAAGACGTTTTTCAGGAAGCGGACTATATCACCGTTCATACACCGTTATTAAAAGACACCCATCATATGATTAATGCGGACGCCTTTTCCAAAATGAAAGACGGTGTCCACATTATGAACTGTGCCCGCGGCGGCATTATTGAGGAAGATGCTTTATATGATGCTATTGTATCCGGGAAAGTAGCAGGCGCTGCCATTGATGTACTGGAAGACGAACCGTTCCAGGATCACAAATTGCTGCAGCTTCCCCAAGTGATTGCCACACCGCACCTTGGCGCCAGCACAGTCGAGGCCCAGGAAAATGTGGCCATTGATGTCTGCCGTGATATTATAAACCATCTGACTGGTGAGATGGCTCAAAATCCGGTCAATATGCCATCTGTCCCAAGCGATGTTCTCAGCCAAATTGAACCATACTTTCATCTTGCCGACAAACTGGGAACGTTCCTTATTCACTTGACTGAGGATGTACCGGAAGAGGTAAACGTCTATTATTCTGGTGAGTTATCGGACGTGAAAATGGCACCAATCACACGGAATGCCGTAAAAGGACTGCTTCAACGGCACCTTGGCAGCCATGTAAACGACGTTAACGCCCTATACCTTGCCGAACAAAAAGGGATAACAATTAACGAAAGCAGAACGGCAACCACCAAAGGCTTCACCAATCTGCTCACCGTTGAAGTGAAAACTAATTCGGGAGCGCGCAGTGTTTCCGGTACATTGCTGAATGGTTTGGGGCCACGTATCGTTCGAGTTGATCAATACAGTGTTGATGTGGTTCCACAAGGGCATCTTGTCATTATCCACCACAAGGACCTTCCGGGTGTCATTGGCAATATGGGCAGCCTTCTTTCCCAGTATCATGTTAACATTGCCACCATGCAGGTGGACCGTTCCAACGTCGGTGGCGATGCCATCATGATTCTGACCGTGGATAAATTTTTGGATAAAGATGAAATGACCGCATTGAAACAATTGGAAGAAATCAGTGATGTAACAGCTGTTGACTTATAGGAAAAAAGCATATGACCGAAAAACGCTTGAATCGCTTCAAGCGTTTTTTTATATACCTACATAACCCTTTACTTATAGGTATCATTATAAATATTTATTTTTCTTATAAATAACCATCCTTTATGATAAATATAGGAGGTGTTTCAATGGCTGAAGCAAATACACAAATAAGCCCACAATCAACGAAACAATTATCACCACAAGCAGCATGGATTGGCGGCGTGGCCTTCACGTTTTTAATTGCACTATTAGGCTATCTATTAGCTCTTGTGCCTGGATTTGACCGCGTCGGACAACTGGCCTGCGCCATTATTATTGCTGTATTTTACCGGCAGATTTTCGGATATCCTGAGGCAATTCGAAAAGGCATTGCGTTTTCAACCAAACGTCTACTGCGCGCGGCTATCATTTTATACGGACTGAAACTCAGCATTGATACGGTGTTGAGTGATGGACTCGGGCTTTTGCTGCGCGACGCCGGTGTCATCGTATTCGCTATTTTCGCAACTATCTGGCTGGCACGGGTGTTTAAAGCGGATAAGAACATATCCCTATTACTCGGAGTCGGTACAGGGATCTGCGGAGCTGCAGCTATTGCCGCAGTTGCTCCAATTGTGAAAGCAAAAGATGAAGATACAGCCATTGGCGTTGGAATTATCGCCCTGATGGGTACGGTTTTTGCAATTGTTTATACGATATTGCGTCCTGTGCTTCCGCTTGATGCCATTGAATACGGCGTCTGGTCCGGATCCAGCCTGCATGAAGTCGCCCATGTTGCCTTGGCAGGAGCACCTGCTGGTGATGAAGGGTTAGCCATCGCACTGCTTGCAAAATTAGGCCGTGTCTTTTTGCTGGTCCCACTTTGTTTTATTTTCATTGCCTTTATGAAGCGCAAAAACAAAACAAATGAAGCTGAAGATACCAACATTGAATTTCCATGGTTTCTCGTCGGATTTATCATTGTAAGTATTTTGGGAAGCTATGTATTTGGGGAATCCATCCCTGTATCGGACAATGTCATGGAAGGTGTCTTCACACTGACAACATGGCTATTAACAGCTGCCATGGTGGGTCTTGGTCTGAACGTCAGCTTGAAGGATCTGCGCACACGTGCTTTACGTCCGTTGGCAGCAATGACTGTTACATCGGTAGCATTGTCCGTTATTGTCTACTTTATTGTTTAAAAAAAGGGGGATTTTCCTGTGAAATCTATTCTGTTCGCCACTGACGGCTCGGAATCATCAGAGAATGCTGGAGAAATGGTTAAGGACTATCTCACGGCCTGGCCGGAAGCAGAGCTATACGTGCTTTACGTAACCTCTAAAGAAAATTATGCTTATGATTATATTCCAGATGTCGTTGATCGTCACGAAGACCAAATAAAAAAAGAGATACGAAACACCGTCGAAAATCAAATGTATACAGAGTGTAAAGATCGTGTCCATTTTGTACACAAAGTGGGCCATCCGAGTACAACCATTTGTGATGTCGCCAATGAAAAGAATGCTGATTTAATCGTTGTCGGCAGTCATGGACGCGGGTTTTTCGACCGGGCACTCCTTGGAAGTGTTGCGCATGCCGTACTGAATCGCTCGGAACTTCCGGTACTTGTGGTTCGCTAATTGCAATGATCAAAAAGGTCAGCACATCATTCAGTGGCTGACCTTTTTGTGTGTCAATATCAGGCTTGTTTGTGTTACCGTCCGGTCTTTTTATGATGCGCATCAATAATCGATGAGAGTGCACCCAGCCGGTCTATTTCGTACGTCGGGAATACATCGTTATTGTCCGTGTTATGATGATTAATCCATACCGACGACACACCTGCACGAGACGCACCCAGAATATCGGAATACAAATTATCCCCAATCATCAGGGCTTCATCTGTTTCAACGCCCAGAAGATGGCATGCGTGATGGAATATCGAAGGATCCGGTTTTCCTTTTCCAAAGGCTCCCGAAATAACAATATGATCAAAATAAGATTGAAGCTCCGGCGTTACATGCAATTTAGTCCATTGGAGATCCGGGGAACCATTCGTAAGCAGCAGAAGTTGATAGTTTCCTTTCAGCTGATCCAACACATTAAACGTTTCATCATACACAAACTGCTTGGTGCTGCGTTCCCGCTTAAACGTATCAGCTAATTGAGAACCCAGCTGTGGATCATCCACTCCTAGTTCCGTCAGCCCTTTCGTCCACGCCTCTTTTCGGTATCCAGGGGCAAGTTCCTTCAGTTTTTGAAGCGAGTCTCCTTCGTCATCGAACACCCCCCACAACCCTTCAAACGGACTAATGCCGATCATTTCCGTGAAGCTATATGTATCATAAGACGAAAAAAGCTTGCGGGCCGTTTCCTTAACCTTATTTGTCAGCACGTCCGGGTCAATGGAATAGTGTTGCGCAGCCTGCTCGGAAGCAACTCTAAATGCTTCATCCACGCTTTTTTTATCCCAAATCAATGTATCATCCAAATCGAACATAATTGCTTGAAGCATTCGAATATCCCCCTTATATATGAAAAAATTCAAAATGATAAATTAAATTGTATCACTTATTTACACCGGCGTATACCGTTTTATGTTTCCCTAGTCCTTATCGAGGTCATCTTTGGGGTGAAATGTTTCCTCTTGGTATCCATTCTGTTTCTTCAACATCTTTCCAACTTCAGAACTGTCAATCCCATGACGAACAGCTATGGTTATGACAAGGTAGGCAATGTAAGCAGATAATGCGAAAAATGCTACATTAATAAGCAGTCCGATAATCAATTCCTCCATGTATTTCATGCTACTTGAGTATTCCGGCCATGATGCAGGAAAAAGAGGGATACCTCCTTTTTCAATTCAAATTACCAAATTTTTTGCCAAGCGATGGTTTTGTTTTGGTATCCTGAACCATTTCAATTTCAATGCCTCGATCTATTTTGCGTGCACTCATCATGGCAAACAGATAAGCAGTACCAAGGGAAATGATGAGCATCAGCACAACACCGGCAATGACAACGGAAACCGGGCTCACTGCTTTCCAGGACAATATCGCATAAACAAGGCTTGCGAGCATACCAAAAAAGCCACCAGTCGTTTGACTGACTTCCTGTGCCAAATCCATTGCTTCAGTCGGTATTATCAGCATAACGTATGGAATCAACGCAATGAAAAGATATACGTATGACGTAACCAGCAATAAAATGGATATGCCAAACTTCAGCCTGTTTTGCGGATTGGACGGATTATATTTTGCTCCGATGGCACCGAACCACATACCAATGCTGCTGATGCCAATCGTAATCACGGCTTTCATGGCAATGCCTATAATCAATTGCCATGGGGTCCATCCAAGAAAAACGCCGATAACGACTTCAATCAGCGTCAATAGCCCGATGGGAAGCAGCCAACTAATCCACAGTTTCCCGAACGCAATCGTTTTTCCAGATAACGGAAGAACGCGCAATATCCACAACGATGTCGCCTCTCGGGCAATGGTCGCACTGGCGATTTGCCCGTTGAACATCGCATAAAGGAACAGAAGCACCGCCTGCGCAATCGGCCAGGTTATCTCGTTTGGTCCTCTCAGGTCACTGAGCTGTGCGCCGCCCGACATGGCACCAAGAACACCGAACACCAGAAATACGATAATTGGCATAAACACGAGCCATTCACGTATATCTCGCTTAACGGCATACCACTCTTTTTTGCCAACTGCAATCACAGGGTGATGCAACTTCGGTCCGGATTTTGTTGCTGCTTTCTTTCGTTTCTTGCCACTGCCTTCGCTTAACTTCACCCATCCGGTGCGGAAACCTCGTTCCACCAGCGTTGATGTCAGAAAAAAGAAGACGATCGACAACACAACAATCATGATAAACGGCAGAAGAAAATCAATAGATCCGGCACTCGCTTGAACAATCGCATCACTCGCCCACGTGATCGGCATCCATTCCGGAAATAACGGCAGCCCATCCAAAATCGTTTCCGTTAAAGGTCGGTCGTTGACCACATCCGGAAGTATGAATAACAAGTAAACAAACAAACCTGATAACATACTCATCACAGTCATGAATTCATTCGCCTTACTCGCTGGAACCACCTGCACGAGCAACAGATTAAACAAATATGCAATCGACAAGCCGATGATGATCACAGAGAGCAGAACAAGTAATGTGACCGGGTAAAACAGCAAATTAGCGTCGATGAACACACCATAAACGACTAATGGGACAATACCGAGAACAAACACCAATAATGGCACACCGGCGAAACTTTGGATATATTTTACCCAAAAAATGTATCGTGTCGGAATCGGCATCGTAAACAGCAAATTTAAATCCGTTGCGGAATATAGATGTTTGAACACTTGCGGCAATCCCATCAAAATAATAAACCCGATGGCTAGCAAAAACCCATAGGATAAAATGCCGGCCAAAATCGGTTCTGTAATGGCGTCAGCAATAGCCCAGATTCCTGAAGACAGCCAATATAACAGAACAGCAAATACGGCAAATATCACCAGATAACTGATATAATTTTTACCAGGCTGTGACTTAGCTGTATTCATTAATATTCTCCACTGATTGCGCAAAAGAGCTTTCATCATGTCGCATCACCGTTGTCAGAGATTTCACTGATGATCGCTTGTTGTTCCTCGCCGCCGGTCAATTCGAGGAAAATATCTTCCAGGCTTTGACCAGAATCATCGCCCGATCTCAGTTCATCCATGGTACCCATCGCAATAATATCACCTTCGAAAATAATCCCGACCCGGTCACACATTTGCTCGGCTATCTCCAGAATATGAGTTGACAGAAAAACCGTCATACCATGATCACAAAGTTCACGGAGCAAATTTTTCAAACGTCGTGCACTTTTCGGATCCAATCCAACAGTCGGTTCATCCATAAACAACACATCCGGGTTGGAAATGAGAGCACCGCAAATCGCGATTTTCTGTTTCATCCCGTGCGAATAGCTTTCAATCAGATCATTCGCCTGATCGGTCAGATTGAACACCTGCAACAGTTCGTTCGACTTGGATTGAAATTGATTTTTCGGAATTTGAAAGACAGACGCAATAAATTCAAGATAATCCCATCCAGTCAGTTTTGGATAAACATTCGGTTGATCAGGTACATAAGCCATTTTCTTTTTAGCATCCATGGGGTGCTTCCAAATGTCAACACCCTTGATTTCAGCTGATCCGTTCGTTGGTTCCAGCAGCCCTGTCAGCATTTTGATGGTTGTCGTTTTTCCGGCGCCATTCGGACCGAGAAACCCAAATAATTCACCTTTATGTACAGTGAGATCCAAATTTTTCACTGCTTCCTGTTTGCGGTATGATTTCGTTAGATTCGTCAGTTTGATTGCCGCTTCTACCATCACGATCCCCCTCTTGCATACATGCTTAACCCATTGTAACAGAGTTTTATGACAAAATATGCCCCGAATTTTACTGGGTGGAATCATCGTAAAAAAACCTGACTTTGGCGTTTCCCTTCCCGGCTGACGAAAAAAAAAGACAGCATAGCGCTGCCTTTTTTACATATCATGATGCGATTTCTGTTTTTGCCGCGAATGATTCTGTTGTTTAACTTTGTGGGATCCTTGGAGTGGCTCGCCGTATGGCTGTTTTGGGCTTTGCGGCAAATCAGGTTGCTTCTGCTGTTTTGGTCCTTTAGGTTTTCCACCCATAGATCTTTCCTCCTTTGCCGTTTCACGTATAGCTTTTGACGAAAACGAAAAGTCTATACAAAGAAACCGTATTAGGAAGCCAATCCCTCTCCACGTTTGCAAAGAACACTTTTTTTCAGCACTTGTATATAAGACATTAAAAACGAAATCATGACCCCTGATAACGCAGCATTAATAAACGTTCCAACGCCAATTGCGCCGCTAAGGAAAAACGCAAATATGACGAGGACCGTACTAATGGATGCCCTTGCGTAGGCAACGTTCCAGCCGGTCAATCTCGAAACGACCATCATGGAGCGGTCCAATGGATTAGGGGCTATCGTCGACTGCAGATAAATGGCGACACCTAACGCCATCAGTACAATTCCCGACAGCAAAATCGCCCATGCGCCAACCCATGTAACCGGCTCAACAAGACCGCGAAGCAAAAAAAGCCAGGAATCAATCGCTAATCCAGTCACAAAAGAAGTGATCAACGCAAAAAATTCCGGTTTCTTCCGCTCAGCGAGTGCATTACCCAGAATCATGGTAAGTCCGACGACATATTCCCACGTGCCGACAGTGAGGCCAAATGTCCGGTTCAAACCGACCAAAAGTGCATCATACGGCGCAGCACCAAGTGTTGATTGAATCGTCAATGCTATACCCAGGGTCAGAATAAAAATACCGATCAGATAAAAATGGATACCGGCGCGAACAAGCCGCATGATGACCACTTCCTTTCCAAACGATGATACAAGAAACGGCTTATCACCTCGGTAATGGCGATAAGTCACTTTTGTTTATAAATTGCCATTATTTAAATTTATCAAATTTTGATATATATGTAAATATAAACGTTTTTATTGATACAAACCTCTTTCAGAACGACATAATTAAGAATTTGTGGTAATATCACTAAAAACGAATGCATCCTAGTTAGAGTTAGGGTGCATCCGTTGCACGAGCGTCAATTTGAGCACTCAACGTTAACAAATCCATTATTTGAACGTTATTTTTAAAGCATCCACTTATTCCCAATAATCCGGGTTCGTCATCCGAATGTCCTCCACCGCATCTTCCAAATCAGATGGTGTTATCAAATAAATCGGGTAATCGTCTGCATGCGACTGTGTTTCCTGATAAAAATAGCGGTTACTCCCGTGAAATTCATCGTCCAATAACAGCAAACAACCATCGCTTTTGTCAATCAGCCATTGATTGCAGGTTCGATATTGGTATGGGCCGCTGTATCGGCCTTTATAAAGCGGGCGGAAAAAATCAGCGCTCGAAATCAACTCCTGATAAACGTGCTGAATATGTTCTGGCCACCGCTCATCCTGATGTTCAAATGGCGGAATAACCGCCAGTTTAAGATCATACGATTCCCTTAAGCTGAGCGCAACCTCTCCAGCCCACTGCTCGACGCCCATTTTACCGGAAATGATTACCCATTCAAGGCCGTCTTCAATAAAACCAACCAGACGGCTTTCCAAAGCGGCCTTAATATATTTGATCCTATCATCATCCGGTTTATATATATTCAACTCCATCGGTTTATAGCCAGTCACTGCCAGTACTTTCATAGGATCCCCCACTCACCCTGTATTTAACTCGTAAAAGTGACACGTATTATTATACAACTCATCATAAACTTCCCCGACCGACATTTGTTTAAGGGCTGCTACTTCCTGAACAGATTGGTGGATCATCGCTGGGTGCGTCATTTTCCCTTTAAAAGTGCCTTCAAACGGCCATGGCCCATCCGTCTCCACCATTAGTTTTTCCAATGGGTACGTCGCGGCCAGATTTCGGGTCTTCGTCTTATATAAAATATCCGGTGTAACGGAAACAAGATAACCATTGCGGTACATACGCTCCGTCGTTCGCCAATCGCCTTTAAACCAATGAAAATGGGCCTTGCTTGTCGAATATGTTTCCAAAAGATCACACACCATCGGGGCATCATCGAAAACCGCATGCAAAGCGATCGGTTTATCCAGCTCAACCGCTTTTTGTATGAAAGCCTCCAACACTTCCATATACGCTTCTCGAGAGGCTATCCTGCCTTCTTGTTCCAAATAGTAAGGCAGTCCGATTTCCCCGACAGCAACCATGTCATACCGATGACGATCCATAAGCGCCAGAAGATCAGCAACATCTTCATCCGTTGGAAGCTCTTGTTCCGGGTGAAAACCGATAGCCGGTTTAACCCGACTGTCATCACGAGACATCTGTAAATTTTTTTGTGCGGAGTCCAGATCACCGGAAACAGAAACAAGAGCATCTACGCCGTTATCGTTCATATTATTAAGAATTAGCGAACGATCGTCCGGTGCATACCTATCCAAATGTATATGTGCATCAATGATCCGATCAGACATTGTTATCATTCCCTTGAAAATGTTTTATGCGACAACATCATCGACACTTCTAATACTATCAGTTTCTACACGATGCATGCCAACTGTTCACTCCGACAATCTTTAAAGGCCTTATTGACTCTGATAGCATTACAGACATTAAATAGTTGGATCAATAACAAATTTTCAGATATCATAGTCGTATTCCCACCTTAATATGAGGCTCAAAACCGATAAAAGGAAGCCATATCAACCATGACAACGCCTTTTACGATTAAACAGCTTACGCAAATAGATTTCACAAAATCCAAGGAACTGCTAATAAGGAGAGATAACATGGCTATGCCAATGAACCAAGTAAGACTGAGACGGTTGCGTATGATGCTGAATCATCCGTTTACCACCAGCTTCGGATCCCTTCAAGAAAAGGAATTTTTCATTACAGAAGTACTTGATGACAACGGAGGACGCGGATTTGGCGAATCGGTTGCATTTACAAGCCCATGGTACAGCGAAGAAACGGTGGAAACGAACCATCACGTGATCAAGGATTTTCTTATCGATTTGCTTCGGGAAAACACCATCAACCATCCTGATGACGTAACAGACGTGTTCAAACCGATCAAGGGCCATCCTATGGCTAAATCAGCCCTCGAAGGCGCTGTTTGGGATCTTTATGCCAAACAGAAAGACATACCGCTTGCCGAAGCCCTCGGCGGTACCAAACAGAACATTGAGGTTGGCGTTAGCATCGGAATCAAACCGAATAAGAACGATTTACTCCAGACCATCGACCATCATATCCGTGAAGGGTATAAACGAATCAAAATAAAAATCAAACCTGGCTGGGATTATGAGGTACTTAAGGACGTACGCAAGCATTTTCCTGACATTCCGATCATGGCCGATGCCAACTCAGCTTATACTTTGGAAGATATAGACCATTTAAAAAAGCTCGATGAACTTAATCTGATGATGATTGAACAACCGCTTGCCCACGACGACATTGTTGATCATGCGCAATTGCAGGCTTCCTTAACGACACCGATCTGCCTGGATGAAAGCATTCATTCCTTGGCGGACACTAGAAAGGCGGTTGAACTGGAGAGCTGTGAAATTATTAACATAAAAATTGGCCGAGTCGGCGGCTTAACAGAAGCGAAACGAATACATAACTATTGCAGAGAACAGGGCATCCAAGTTTGGTGTGGCGGCATGCTTGAAGCCGGAGTCGGCCGAGCGCATAACATTGCCTTAACAACATTGCCGCAATTTGTTTTGCCGGGTGACACAGCAGGCTCCTCTCTCTATTGGAACCAAGACATCATTACACCTGAAGTAACCGTTTCCAACGGTATGATCACTGTACCGGACAAACCCGGTATTGGGTATTTCATTGACGATGACGCACTTGAATCGTTCTCCGTCAGCGTGGAGACTTTCTATTTATAATCATGCATGGCAAAAAGCCCTGACACATAAAGCGTGCAGGGCTTTCAGCTATTTTATATACCATTTTGGATTCTACATATCATGGTTACGCCGAACGAGAACTTGTGAATGTTTCCGTAAGTTTCGTTACGATTTGTTTTTTACGGGAGACGACACCTTTGAGAATGGCACGGTTATCTGCATCAAGTGTAACATCAAATGCATTTTCAACATTGCTTTTTGCGCTGCCCAAGGCTAGTACATCGGAGTCATTACTTAGAATACCAGTGGCAACAAACAGGAACAGATCAAGATTTTTATCATTGATAACCTGCTTCATTTCCTCTTCAATTGCCGTCTGATCTTTGTAAATCTCTCCCGGTTCAATGGTGTTAACTTGTGCGATTTGGACTTGTGCATCACCCATAGCGAATTCTTTCGCATCTGAGGTAATAAGGTCATGGGCGGATTTGTCACTGACATCAGCACCTGCTTTCAGCATTTCCAAGCCATACGTCTCGAGGTCCACACCGGCAATATCGGCCAGTTCATGAGCCGCGTCAACGTCAACTTGAGTACAGGTTGGTGATTGGAGCAGCAGGGAATCCGACATAATGGCCGATAGCAAAAGCCCGGCATTTTTCCTAGAAACAACCACACCATTCTCCTTGTGCATCTTATTCAAAATGGTAGCCGTGCAGCCGACCGGTTCAACACGGAAATACAACGGCTCCTTCGTTTCAAAATTGGAGATACGATGGTGGTCAATTACTTCGGATATACGGACATCGTTTATATTATCGACACTCTGCTGAAATTCATTGTGGTCCACCAGAATAACATCGTCTACATCTTTATCCACTTTTTCCATATACGCCGGTGCTTCCACACCAAAGTGGTCAAGCGCATACTGTGTTTCCTTATTAACAGGTCCGAGTCTCATTGGTTCCGCATCCGTACCAAGCTCTTTTTTCAGATCTGCATAAACAAGCGCTGAACAAATGGTATCTGTATCAGGACTTTTGTGTCCAAAGATTAATGTTTTGGCCATATCCATTACTCCTTTTTGTACGTGGTTTCTTCTGCCATCCATACCTTAGATTATCATATAAACAGGTCTTTTGAACACTAATTTGTCGTTTTTAGTGTTTCTGTCATATTCCATATTTTATCATATGCGCCGTAGTTATTTAAGGCAATATCCCAATCATGAAACATGCGATAAAGATCGTGGACATGACCTGTTACCTTTTTCACCAGCCGTTGTGTCAACTAACCTTTGTATAAATAAATGCGTCAGTATTGTTGTATTCCTTGCTGACCATTTCCCGTGCTCTAAATGCCGATAAACTATCAGTCGTTTGCATTGTACCACGCAATAACGTCGTGCCTGATTGCGGCATTTTCTGTTTCCTGCACTCCAAAGCCTCCAATATAAACAACTTTTACATAGTATTCCTGTTCATTTCTTAATTGAACCAAACAATAGTGAGTTTTCGGGGATGGGATAATGTCAACGACTTCATCCCGGTAATAGTCGGATATTTTTTCCTTCTCACTATCCTCCAGTGTCCATTGAACAACACGATCATTTATGTTTTGCTTCTCTAGAGTTTCCGATTCCCGGGTTTCTGTTTCCGGGGTTAGTCGATCATGAATGCTTTGAAGCAAGCGGATATTTTCAGCAAAACCGATAAATAGCATCCCAGACACGAAACCGCCCAAGGCAGAGCTAAAAAAGGTCGACCAATTTGTGCCGGGCATATTGATAAGAAGCAGTCCGCTGATCACTCCGGCCCCCATTAACGCTAACCCAATCACAAACAATATTTTTGCTATTTGATTGTTATACATACTTATCGTCTCCTTTTCATTGGTGATTCGATGATATAACGAAGTATCCCTTTATTTTCAAATCTTTTTTTTATATAGTTGAGGAAGAGCACAGAAAGGATTTTTTCATGAAAAAATATATCGTTATCGGAGGAGGCATCCTCGGTACATCCACAGCGTACCAATTAGCTAAAGCCGGAGCCGATGTGACCATTATCGATCAGTTCCATACTGGCCAAGCGACTGATGCTGCGGCAGGTATTATCTGCCCTTGGTTGTCCCAACGTCGAAACAAAGCTTGGTATCAACTTGCTAAAGGCGGAGCACGGATCTATCAATCCCTTATTGAAGAACTGGCTGCGGATGGTGAAACTCAAACAGGCTATGCGCAAACCGGTGCCATCAGTATCCATACCAGTCAGGAAAAATTGGCTGCTATGAAAGAACGGGCGCTGAAACGCCGGGAAAATGCACCTGAAATCGGGGAAATCAACCTTTTGACACCTCAGGAAACGAAAACCATGTTCCCCCACCTGCATCATGACTATGGAGCGGTCTATGTCAGTGGCGGAGCACGGGTGAATGGGCGAGCCATTCGGAACGCTCTTCTGCGCGGTGCACAAAAACATGGTGCAAAAATAATATATGGCCACGCTCTTTTGTTGCACAGCAAATCCGTCGTAACCGGTGCCATCGTTCATGGCGAAACATTTGAAGCCGATCAAGTCATCGCTGCATGCGGTGCATGGATGAGTGAACTTTTGAAACCATTCCATATCAAGTTTAATGTGACGCCGTCCAAAGCGCAAATTTTACATTTGCAGACACCTGACAGAGATACATCCAGTTGGCCCGTCGTCATGCCACCCAATGATCAATTCATGCTGACGTGGAATGACCGGACCCTGATTGGTGCAACACATGAACATGAAGCCGGATTTGACAATCGTATTACGGCCGGTGGAATGCATGAAATTCTAACAAAAGCATTGCAGGTTGCACCTGGCTTGACCGACAGCACATATTTGGAAGCGCGTGCCGGATTCCGCCCGTATACTCCAGGATTTTTGCCGGTTATCGGTCCAGTCCCTGGTGTAGATGGCCTGCTGACTGCTAATGGCTTGGGGTCATCCGGAATGACAACCGGTCCATTCATCGGACAACAATTAGCAAAGCTTGCCCTTGGTGAAGAGACGGAAATCCAGCTGACTGATTATGACGTAGCTGGTGCCATCGCTGATTAAACAAACAAAATCAGAATAATGGGGGGATCGTTGTGAGCGGCAAAAAAGCGGCTATCCTTGTTATTGTCTTTACATTGGCTGTACTGATTTTCGGCTGGTTCTTTTTGAAAAATGTGATGATCAACTTTGACGTGGATAAGGATGCATCCCGGCATATTCAGTCTGAAGCAGAAACCATTATTACGGATACCATTTAAAAAACAAGGGAATCAGTACGTCGCTGATTCCCTTTTGTCTAGGTCCCCGGGCCGGTCGTTATAACGATTATTGCTGTTTCTTTTCCTGCTTATCATCATCTTCTATAATTCCGAGCACGACATCATCCACCTCGGACGAACGCAAGAGTTTATCACTTAACCGCGCTTTTATATCATCCGCTGTGGCCAATGACAGCCCTTTCTCCAGTTCAATCGTACCTTCTACATGATAGCTTCGGCCCTCCTGAACGACGCGTATCTCATCAATATCGACGACTTTTTCGTCTTCCAGCAGCATATCAGTAATTTTCTTCCTAATTTCGTCTGGCGCTGAAACGCCAATTAGCCCGACCATATTGTCATAACCGACACGGAAAGCGACAAAAGACATGAGGATACCAATCAACATGGTAAAAATACCGTCCGCCCGAAGAATGCCAAATACTTGTGCCAAAAGCACACCAAACAGAGCAAATACCGCACCGGATGTAGCAACAAGATCCTCATAAAACACAAGACGTGTTGCGGGTGCCGACTTTTGCGCACTTTTAAAAGCCCGTGTTAATAAAAATCCGTCATGATTTTGATCAGTTTCTTTTGTGATTTCTTTCATTGCTTTTATCAGAACATAACCATCAACGACGAGTGACGTAACCAACACCCCAATGTTCAACCAAATATTTCCTGAACTGGATGGATTCCAAAACAGGTGCCAGCCTTCTTTGAATGTTTCATACGCCATAATGGTCACAACCACAACGGCAATCATACAAAATATGTTAATGACCCGCCCGAAGCCTGTCGGAAACCGCTCGGACGGCGGTGTCTCCGCCAAAACACTTCCAAAAAACACAAATCCCTGATTAACGGCATCGGCCAATGAATGCATCGTCGTTGCAAACATGGACCCACTCCCGCTGAAAAAAGCCGCCACTCCTTTAATAGCAGCCAGAAATGTATTGCCAATAGCAGCGACACCTGAAGATGTGTTCCCTTTTTTGACACGTTCTAACCATCCCATAACTGTTCCTCCTGAGACGATGATATTCTTACCACGTAGGATTCGTTTATAACAGGATTCTATACGTGTCATCGTTGCATAAACAACAAAAAAAACCAAGCCAAAATAGCTCAGTTCTTTTCATCGATATAGCGCTTCCCGTAATCCCGAAACACAACGTACTTCACCATGAAGAAACTTGCCAAAAATGAAAGGAACATGGCCATCCCTTTGGCAACATTATATTGAAGCCAATTATTAATGCCAATTAACTGCAATAATTCGTTAACACCAAGAAAAATCAAATTATTCACACCGAGACTGACCAACCCTTGAACGATAAACAATATTCGTTGACGATTGCTTCCTTCAGCCGAACGCTTAAACGTTATAATGACATTCCAGTAATAACTGTTTGCCACAGCTAACGTATAAGCGATGGTGTTATACAATAAAAGCAACCCTTTAGCGTCCGTATGAAATAAAAGCAGTAACAGATTCAGTGTCCCAATATCAATAGCTGCGTTGGCAAAACCGATAACACCAAACTGCAAAAATTGCATGGGACCTCGTTTTTGTTTATTCTGTGCCATGATATAATCCTTTTCATATGCCTGTCTTGTCAGGTTGTTCCGGCGAGTTAAATCAGTCACGTGTACACGCTGATCCCAGGTGAAACAAGAACAGCCGGAACGCTGACCTTTTAAAGGTTGTTAATGAACCGTCCTTTAATTGCAAGCAGATTATTCATTATTAGCTCTCTTCTTTCATTTTCAGTTTACAGGCTGGAATGATTGGCACTATCCTGCCTCAAAGTCATGCCTTCTATTCCCGCGATAGCCTTATAATAATCAAGTACTTGCTTTGACTGTGCCTCCCAGCTCATTTCCGCGATGTCACGACGGGCATTTTTCGCCATCCGTTTACGTAATGTTTCATCGCCAAAGCGCAAAACAGTATTGGTGAAATCATTCCGTTTATCCTTGTCATAAAGCAATCCAGTCCGGTTGTCCTCAATCTGTTCACACGTCGGGCCGCTTTTGGCAGCGACAAGTGGAAGTCCCGATGCCATCGCTTCAGTAATAACAAGTCCGAGTGTTTCGGAAGTTGATGGAAAAACAAACACATCAGAGGATGCATACGCTTTAGCCAACTCCTCGCCATGCAAAAATCCGGTAAACACCGTATTTGTCCCGGCAAAATGTTTCTCAAGCGATTGACGATGCGGACCGTCGCCGGCGATAGCCAGTGCAAACTCATCGGACGTGTCCAATACGGATTTGATTTTTTCAATTTCTTTCTCCGGAGCAAGACGCCCGACGAACAGAAGCAGTTTTTTATCCGGTTGTCCATTCGAAAGTTTGTCCCGCATGTCTTTGTCATACTTATCCGGATCAAACAATTCTGTATCCACACCACGTTTCCATACATGCACATTGTGAAAATTCTGCTCCAGTAACTCTTCCTTTACAGCCTCAGACGTGCATAAGTTCAGATCCGCTTTGTTGTGCAACTTGCGAAAATACCACCACAGGAAGCCTTTAAACATTGGAACATTATAATAATCCGCATATTTGGGAACCTGCGTATGGAAGGAAGCAAGCAAAGGATAACCGAGTTTTTCGGCATAACGCACGCCGGACATGCCAACCAAAGCCGGATTGACCACATGGACGACATCCGGATCATATTCCTCAAGCAGCTTTTTCACTTTCCTGGTGGGCAGCGCAAATTTTTTCGAGCGATAGAGCAGTAGTGTTCTGGCTGGAACACCCTTTATTTCCACTCCTTCGAATTCATGAACACCAAGATCCGGAGCGATAACCCGAACGTCATGACCTTGCTTCTTAAAATAGCGAATACACGCTTTTAAACGGGTGACCACCCCATCAGTGGAAGGTACGAATGTCTCTGTTATAATGGCAATTTTCAATTACGACACTTCCTCTTCATCCATATAGCAACAACTTGCCGCAAGCAAGTCTTTTAAAAACCTGATTGTTACTTCCACGATACTTGTGGCATGACATTTTCCTGGATGACACGGTCATTATGCTGCATGACGGTATGCAGGATCTCTCTGATCACACCATCGTCCAACAAATGCGGTTCAAGACCGAGGTCTCTAAGCTTCGTGTTAACCGCCTCAAAAAAATGTTCCTCCTGTTCAACCCTCGGATTGTCAAGATAAGCCACATTGGGGGTAAGACCTTCTTCCTGTGCAACCTTTTTCACCTTGTCAGCGAGCTCGCCAACAGAAAATTCCTCCGTAAACTGGTTGAACACTTGGAATTCCCCTTTATCGGCAGGGTTTTCCGCAGCAATTTCAATACAGCGAACTGTGTCTTTAATGTTTAAAAAGCCGCGAGTCTGACCACCTTTGCCATAAACGGTTACATCGTGTCCAGTGGCGGATTGGATAATAAAACGATTCAAAGCCGTGCCGAACACACCATCATAATCCAATCGATTGGCAAGAATCGGGTCCATTTTTGTTTCATCCGTGTCAAGACCGTAAACAACACCTTGATTCAAATCAGTTGCCCGTATGCCCCAGATTTTGCAGGCAAAGGTAATGTTGTGACTGTCATGCACTTTGGAAAGGTGATAAAACGATCCCGGTTGTTTCGGATATGGAAGAACATCTTTTCTTCCTTTGTGCTCAATCTCAATATACCCTTCTTCAATAGGAATATTCGGAGTTCCGTATTCACCCATTGTGCCAAGCTTGATTAAGTGGCAATCCGGTACGATTTCCTTTATACCATAAAGAACATTCAAATTTCCTGCAACATTATTGGTTTGCGTAAATACAGCATGTTCTCGGTCGATCATGGAATAAGGAGCCGAGCGTTGTTCAGCAAAATGCACAAACGCATCGGGTTCCTCCGTCATAAGAACCTGACGCAAAAAGTCATAATGGTTCAAATCGCCTTCATATGTCCGAATTTCTTTACCCGTTAATTCCTTCCATTTTGCTACACGCTCTTTAAGTGATGCGATGGGTGTGAGCGAATTGGAATGTAGTTCATTGTCCATCTCTCTTCTTATCATATTATCAATAATGGAAACATCATGACCTTGCTTTGATAAATACAAAGCAGTCGGCCATCCACAAAAGCCGTCTCCCCCTGCTACTATTATATTCACGTCTCTACCTCCCATTTTGTTTTTCAGCTTATTATGCCAACCATCTACCATAATAAACCAAGTACGTCGATACACGCATTTGCAGCGAGCATATTCCTCTTACAAAAATTATCATGTTACGTGCTATTTTACAACCATTCCGGTGTCAAACAGCCAAATTTTCATTCTTAACGAAGACATGGGTCAGGATTGTTTCTGCATGGTTTTTAAAAGTTCCCGATAGGCTTTTGCTTCCTTTTCATACCCCCATTTCTTATAGATATTGGATACATTTTTAACAGGTGTCGGGTTATATGGATTCAGCTCCATCTCCCAGCTGAAACATTCCATTGCTTTGGGAAGTTGATCAAATTCTTCATACAGTTCTCCAAGTGGCTGCATTTGCTCAACATCATCAGAGAATGTCTCCATTCGATCCATTTTGACATAAAATGGGTGGACACTCCGATTATCCATAAACGGTTTCAGAAGAGATTTGATAAATTCAGGTTCGTGGGTGACCAGCAAGACGGATAAAATATGATGAAATATGTTTCTTGCTTCTTCTTCAGCACAGAAACGAGCGACAGTTTGAATAAGTGTATGAAGCAATTCCACCCGCAATGAATGGGACGTTAAATCCAAATGTGACAGCATCTTCCTAATCGCGTCAATTGGTGCATCTTGTGGGACCATATCAAGTCTGTTCAACAGTATTAATGTTTTTTCCACACGCTGTGAATCCGCATAACGTTTTAATAAATCCGATGTAAGGGGAGGAAAATCCAATATATAATAATATAATCCTTCAAGAATTTGTATGATCTGACAGGTATCCAAGTGGTGTTCAGCTAGACTAATAAACGATTGATAGAGAGCAGTCGAAGGGTTTATGGCTAATTGCTCGCTGTATAGCGCCAGCAGATCCATCCATCGAGAATACGATTCCAAGTAGGTGATGAGCGGTTGATAATAGGAAGTGTCATGTCTGTGGGCATAGTATGTTCTTTCCGCAAAGATGCTGTCTGCTTGAATTATTTCGTTATCATAACTATTATAACGATCCGGATAAGGGGTGAAACTTTTGTCATCGGACATTTCCCTGACAAAACGGTGTTCGGGTGCAAATTCCATGAGGATGCGGATAATACGATAACCTTGAAACGTTTGTCCGCTGCGACGGTAAACATAAAACATTGCCTTTATTTCTTGAAAAAGTCTTTTCTTGGAGACAAATGATTCAAAAAATGTGAGGATAAACGCATTTTCTGGAAGGGTGTAGCGTTTCTTCAACGTGCTCATTAACGTATCAAAATGTCTGATGATTGGTGAATGATTAAATGAGAACAAAAGATTAATAAATGGATGCGGCGCATGGAACACCATACCATGTTTAAAGGCCGATGCAATAAATGAACCGCGTTTCAGCTTTTTTGCCTTGGCTGCAGTTAGAAAATGATAGTTATAGAAGAACAAATAATACATCTCTTGGCTTTCATTAACAGCTTCGATTATTTCCGCTTGTCGATAGAACACCATTCTTTCAGGCTTTACGCGTATTGGCTTTTGCTGACTATTATATATAAGAAATTGGTCTTCAGTCATACATGAGCCCCCTTGCTTTTTCATTCACTATCACTATATCACATTTGGGGTTCGCGATACACGAGCGAGCCATGGGAACACTTCATCCCATGCTGTTGAACCTGGAGTATTGCTTATTCATACGAGACAGCAAGAAGGTGTCCACAACACGGCTCATCTGATGATAACTGAACTGGAACAACGGACTTTGAATAAATGTAAAAACAAACGTGAAAATAAAAACCGGACCGCCCAATAGCAACCCGACAACCAACACACCACTTTCCGTAATAATGCGCACCTTCCCAATGGAAGCTCCTGTTTTATCAGAAATGGAAAGCATAAACCCATCACGCGGTCCTGATCCGATTCCCGCTGAATTATAGATGCCGCCACCTAATCCCATAATGACAATACCAACAATAATGACAACAATATCTGTCCATGTGTTTGTCGCTGTTGGTAAAAAATCAAGCCACATGTATATATCGACAAACACCCCAATTAACACAGCATTTAAAAACGTTCCAATTCTAATGTATGACTTGTCAAGTACCCATGAAATACCGATCAGGGCAAATGAGACTATTATTTGCCATGATCCAATCGACAATCCCACCAAGTCAAACAGAGCAACATTTAGCACATCCCACGGGTGAATACCTAAATACTGCATATTCACGGCGATTGTAATGCCAAGGCTAAAAAACAACACTCCAAGCAAATAAATACACCAGCGAAATACGTGGACCATGCCATCATCCTTCTTTCCATTAAAACTTTCGGAAATGTCATTATATCATACAATGATTGGGGACATGGCATGAAAACCCTTTTGAACTGTTTGAAACTGATTCATCCTAGAACATTTGCAATAAATATAAAGGAAATCAACCTGGTACGAAATCCGCCTAACCAAGATAATAGTCAACAATCATACCACCTGCACCAATTGCTCCAGCATTTTCCCCGAGCTGCGCTTTTCTGAATTTCACATCATATCCGGGATAAAGCCTACTAATACGGTTGGCAGCGGTCGAAACCACCGTTTCATAAAACAAGTTCAAACGGTTGAACATCGGTCCACTCAACACCCAATAATCAGAATGAAGCAGTGTTATAATATTTGATACAGCAACACCAGTAAAAAAACCAAAATCTTTCACAACTTGAATGCACATACTGTCTCCTGCTTCTACTGCAGCGCAAATATCCTCAAATGAAACATCATCCGGATCATCGACTTTTTCAGTCAGTATGGAAGCGTACCCCCGTTTCAATTGATGGACAATTTCTTCCTGCAAGTATAAAATCGTGGAGCATGTATGAAAACAACCATAATCACCGCATATACATTTTTTTCCGTTTGTATCAATGATCATATGGCCACTACCAAATTTCCCAAAGCGTTCGGCATCACTTTTTAAAAGACGATGGTCTGTCATGATACCCAAACGAATTCCGACACCTGCTATCATATACGATAAATTTCCCACTATTTCATTTAATCCCAGCTGGTGCTCTGCAACCACCGCTGCATTGATACCTTTATCCAATAATATTTTCGTGGAAAATGTCTTCTCCAGCTCATCGACTATCGGCACATTATTCCAATAATCAGCTGGGAAGTTAACGGGGTTAACCATAATCCCGTTATGTCTGTCGAGTGGCCCCACCGCTCCAATCCCTATTCCCAGCAACTGTTCCTGCCCGATTTGATGCTCGGCCAACATCTGCTCGATCGCATGTTGAATGAAGGTTAGCGTCTTTTGTGGGGTACTTGTTTTATCCATTGAAAATCTAATTTCACTTATCACATTAAGTTGAAGATCCAACAACAACACTTTCGTAAACGTACGTGATATATCAATGCCGATACTGTAATAAAGCTGATGGTTAATAGTATACATAATCGGTTTACGGCCACCGCTTGATGTCCCAACGCCACTTTCAATGATTAACCCTTCCCGCAGAAGGTCATCAATAATCCTTGCACAGGTTGTTTGTTTAAATCCGGTTTGTTCAACTAGAATACCTTTTGTAACAGGACCTTGTTTACGAATAAGTTTATATAGATATTTCATGCTTTTCATTTTGGAGGAAGCCGACTCGCTGAATCTAAATCGTTTTATCATTGTATTCCCTCTTTGGTTTTTCCACTTATAAAGCTTTTGACTTTTCTTGATAAAAGTGGCTGTCAATTAAGTATATATGTCAGAATGAACAAATTTAATTGATCAACACCTTTCATTATAAACTTTTCATAGTTTCCGATGAATAAAATGTTTTATTTTCTCCAGATTTATGTTTGAATTTAATTTCCCAAAAAACCAAAGCTGCACTAAGGATGAGCCCAATTCCTTTTAAAGACCAGAGAAAGGCGAAACCTTGATTAATCGGGAACAATAGAAGAAACGCGGCAACTGCAAACAACAATCGTGTTCCAACCTTTAAATCATTAAATAAATAACCCACGAAACTTATCGATAACATAATAAATCCCAGTATTGCTGCAAAATTCATTATCATTGCTGTACCAATGTTGTTCTCTCCTACACCTAACAACAGATGCGGAGAATAAACGAATACAAATGGAACGATTAAACCGACAACTCCAAAGGCCATTGCAGAAAATCCAATTTTGTAAGGGTTTTCTTTTGCAATCGTTGCGGCTGCAAAACTGGCAACTGCTATCGGAGGCGTGAAACTGGACATATTAGCAAAGTAGAATACAAATAAATGTGCTGCCATAGGATGGATACCCAATTCGACCAAAGCGGGTGCTATTAAAGTAGCAACAAGTGCATAGGCGGCAACAGCAGGCATACCCATTCCTAAAATAATACAGACAGCTGCACTTGTAATTAAAAGCAACAACAAATTAGTCTCTCCGATTTGAGTAAGTGCCAATGCCAAATTAAATCCTAAACCGGTAATACTAACGATTCCTGTAACAATTCCCGCTGCTGCTAAGATTATTCCAATATCCAACAAGCTTTGACCAGTGCCAAGAAGCGCATTCATAAGTCGATTTCCAACACTTTTCCAAACCGATCGTTGAATCAATAGAAAAGGAATTGCTACAACAGCCGCATATACACCACTTGTTGTTGGTGAATAACCGACAACAAACAAGAAGTAAAGTAACGCCCCGAAAATTGGAATAATAATCCACCCAATTTTTAAAATTTCTTTCGCATTGGGCAAATCCGATTTATCTATTCCGTAGATTCCTTGTTTTGCAGCTTTTAAATCCACTTGTACAAATACACACAAATAATAAAGTACCGCTGGAATGATTCCCGCTATAACAACTTCCCCGTATGGAACCCCAAGATTTTCTGCAATAATAAAGGCAGCAATCCCCATGACAGGTGGCATAATCATTCCACCAGTCGATGCTACGGATTCAATCGCTCCAGCCTGCTTGCGGGTATATCCATTCCGTATCATCAAAGGGATCGTCATACTTCCTGTGAGCATAACATTGGAAACCGGCCCGCCGGAAATGCTCCCTGCCAAACTTGAACCAGCTACCGATGCTTTTGCCGGGCCGCCGCGAAATTTACCGAAAAATGAAAAGGCTAAATCATTAAAAATGTCTCCGCCACCAAACTTTAACAATATCTGTCCAAATAAAATAAAAGCGAGGGCAACTGTGGCCGCAATATTCAACATATATAAAAGACTGTTTGTATCTAAATATAAATAATTGAACAGGTCATCAATTGCACTTCGTTCACCTTGGAGAGGACCCGGGAAGATAGAAGGGAAAAAAGCATAGATTAAAAAAACCCCAACGACACAGACTAAAGACCAACCAAATGTACGCCGTAACGCTTCAAGGATTAAAAGGATTGCCATTATACTGATAACAACCCTATCCGGTGTCACGTATCCGAAATAATTAACTATAACCGGATAATATACTGCTATAAATAAGCCGGCGAATAAGCCCATTAACGCCATTATCCAATCATACCACGGTACCTTTGTTCCATCTTCATTTTTGGAAGAAGGCACTCCGATAAAAATTCCGGCTAATACCAATCCCAAAAACAAACCAGAATATTGTTCCTTAAAAACGGAAAAACCCAGTTTTTGATGAATGCCTAATATATAGAGAACTCCAGAAATGGGAATTAGGAGCAACCCGATTTTCCAAACAACAGACGAAAAACCTTGCAGTTGTCGAAATCGTTCATTCTTTTTTTCGGCCATTATTTCCCCCTCCCTCCGGCATACAAGCGGATTCCAAAGCCTAGAAGAATCCGCATTTCTTCAACCGGACAATCTTTTATTCCATTTCATTTAATAATTCTTCTTGATGTTTCTCAGCTTTTTCGGTCCAAATCTCCTCATCTTCAAAAAATTCGACAACACCAGGATGATAAGGAATAGGAGGTTCAGGGTCAAACATTTGCTCAGGCGCCCAAGTCTCCAGCCAGCTAAACTGGGCGTGCAAATCCTCATAGTTATTCCACAATACTTCTACAATGGTATAAGCTTCTTCATTTGATAAATCAGCATTCGCAGCCAACCCAATTGGGTAGGAAACCAATGTTTTTTCTTTATTCAAAAAACCGTCTTTAAACGTAGCAGGTTGAATGCCTGGAACGAAAGATTCCATTTTTTTCACTGTCTCTTCCGGATATTGATCAATGTCTTCCGGTGGAACCCCGGCCCAATTTAATCCATTAATATCTTTTGTTGTATCCACTTCTGTAAATGTGGCCACAGTAGGAGTTCCAGTGAATACAGCATCCACTCTTCCGTCACGTAACGCTTCCACTCCGGAATCCACATCTGTCACTGGCACTTTCTCCACATCATCCCATGACAGACCTGATGCTTGCAGCTGAGCTGTTGTGATTTGCTGTAAAATTTGATTACCAGAGTATTCGGATGCAACTCTTTTTCCTTTTAAATCGGCAACATTTTGTATATCATCTTCCACTCTAACAGTTAAACCTGTCGTTACAATGGTATTGCCTCTTACTAGCATCCTTATGTTAGGATTTTTTTTGGGATAGCCATTTTTTCCGTCTTTAGCCCATGCCATATCAGCATAAGACAGTATCCCCATATCCAGTTCGCCGCTGTTTAAAGCAGGCATCCAAGCATTTGGACCAGAATAAGGCTTAACTGTTAAATTTCCGTCGATGTTTTCACTAACGACACTTGAGATACCAGATGCTGCGCTATGATAAGCAATCCCAGGCTGATGCGCACCAAAATTAATAGAGTCCCCATCGGGATTACTGTTACTATCGTTCTTAATTGAGTCCAATCCTGCTTCTTTTTTATCACTGGAATCTCCCGAAGACTGTCCTCCCGTATTTCCCGCTCCACATGCAACTAATGCTAGAATAAAAGGAATGAAAAACAACAATATCATAAACTGTTTTTTTCGTTTCATCTTTTTTGATCTCCTTTGAATATATCTATTTTACCAATGTTAACCCAGATAATGAGTGTTAAATATTATACAGATATTTCCATCAAATCTTCCCCAACAATCGATTCACCATCAAATTGTTCCTCTGCTTCTTCTTTCACTTCTTCCGGAATTACATTGGGCAGGAAATGCGTCATTACTAACTTTTTAACACCTGCCTCCTGAGCTATATCGCCTGCTTGCCCCGGTGTACAGTGCTCTTTTTGCAAGTTCTCCCAAATCTTTAATAACTCGGGATCAGTCGTATTTCGATAAATTCCTGTTTTGGCAAGACATCCATCTTGTACAAGAATATCCGCCCCTTGAGCCAAGTTGACGATATTCGGAGTAGGCGCTGTATCGCCAGAAAAAACAATAACGTTATTATCCATTTCAAAACGGAATCCAAAAGTCGGTACATTATGAACCATTTCATCTATGGAGACTTTTGCCGGAATATCGACAGAGACTTCACCAGGTTCATCAAATTCAATAATATTGACATCCAAAACACCATTTTCCGGTCTACCAAGCGAAACTCTGTAAGCGATGTCATCTTTGAACATATTTATCACGGTTTCATGAAATTCTTTAATACCTTTAGGGCCAACGACAGTAAGTTCTCTACGCCCTCTTCCCCAGCCACCTAATAAAAACTGTCCATATCCAAAAAAGTGATCAGAGTGCAGGTGCGTAAACATTAAAACGTTTACATTTTCTGGTGGAATATTAGCTTTCAGCAACTGTGCAGTCGTGCCCTCACCACAATCAATTAAAATAGGCATTCCATTTATGTGTAACACCTGTGCAGGGCCTGATCTTTCTAAATCCGGTCTCGGACTGCCTGTTCCCAACATGGTAATTCCATTCTTGATCTCACTCATTATTAGTCACTCCCTATATTAGTTTAACTTTTAACCACTTTTGTTAGAAGTTATTAAAAATAATCCATAGTTAATAGATATTTTTGATTATTAAATTTTATATAATATTTTATATGATGTCAATCATTTTTATATGACCTATATTCAGACAATTTTGGTTTTATACTCAGTTTGTATTAGTCATCACAGCATCCTTTTGACTATTTTCATAATCTACCGGCTTGACTTTGATGGTTCCAGAATAGTCTTTCTTTGCAATTGAAATGCCTGTGAATCCATATATGACATTAATGATAGGAACCAAGAAGGCAAAGAAAATAAAAGGAACAAACTGGTATGCACTAACACCAAGAACGGATGCAGCAAAAACAGCTGGTACACCCCATGGAATCAAAAATGTTCCAACAGTTCCACAAGCTTCCAAACAACGGGAAAGGTTTTTGGTATCCAACCCTCTCTCCTTAAAGTTCCCTACCAGGGCCTGCCCTGGTAAAATAATGGCAAGGTACAAAGCACCACTTGCAGCAGCCACCAAGAATGACGAAGATGCAGTTGTAAGCATCAATTTTCCAGTGGAATTCGCACGCTCTAACATGGAACTAACTAATGAATCAAATAGGCCTACTCCGTCAAAAAGTCCGCCCAGAGCTGTCGCTAAAACAACAATAATAACAATCCCGGTCATGGACGTTATACCACCCTGCGATAAAAGAGAATCCATTAATTCCTGACCTGTATTGACACTGAAACCACTGGTCATAACTTCTACCACTTCAGCAAGATTACTGCCTTGGAAAATAAAAGCGGCGATACCTCCTAAAGCAGATAGCATCACAAGTGTTGGAATAACTGGAAGTTTTTTCATCATAAAAATGACCGTCAAGATTGGTAACGCTAATAATAGAGGATGAATATTAAATTGTTGTTGCAAAGAGCTTAATATACTGTCAATTCGACCAATATCAGATGCATCTCCTGCATATTGATTCCCGACTATCCAAAAAAGAATCAAAGCGATTAAAAATGCTGGTATTGTATCCCACATCATATGTTTAATGTGGCTGAATAGATCCGTATCAACGATTGCTGGTGCGGTGACTGTTGTATCCGATAATGGTGTTATTTTATCGCCCATTACTGCTCCAGAAATAATAGCACCTGCAACCAAAGGACCAGGGAACCCTAATCCATGTCCAACCGCCATAAATGCAACACCTATTGTTGCCAGTGCTGTTAAACTGTTTCCCAGTACAATCGTCAAGATACCTGTTATTAACGCAACCGTTGGCACAAAAATGGAAGGGTTTAGAAGGTCCAATCCATAATAAATCAGTGTAGGTATAACTCCACTAACAACCCAAGCTCCTACAAGACATCCAATTAGAAATAAAATAAACACTACCGGAATAATAAGTTTAACACCAGAAACCATATGTTCTTCAAGTTCAGACCATGAAAACCCTAAATATTTAGCAAGCAGACAAGCAACCGTAATTCCAACAATTAGTGGGATTTGCATTCCTGTATCCCAGAATGAGATGGAGAAAAAAGTTGTGATAATCAATGCAAACAGTGGCAGAAGGGCTTGTGTGAATGTCGGTTTTTTATGCATCATAACATCCTTTCATTAAGGAACTTCTTACCGGGATATGTGAATTAAATTCATATAAGCATCTGATTGGGGGTAATCGCTTACATAACGTTTATTTGGTTAATGGAATACAGGCTTATTCACGTTCCTGCATCCCATTCTTCCATGAAAATTCAGCTGTTCACTTGTCTTTCAAATCTGGTTAAAGCTTGGGAGAATATATTAAATATTTCCTCTATATCAGATTTTGAACTGATAAGCGGTGGTGCGAAAGCAATTGTATTAGCACCCTTATACATGATTGGCCGAACTATCAGTCCGAGGTCACCGCATAATTTACTTAATGTCGGAGCTGCAGCTTCTTCGGGCTTAAATGGTATATTTTCTTCAGGATCTTTGAATACGTCAAATGCACCAAGAAGGCCTGCACATCGCTCGTTTGTAACATGAGGATGTTTTTCTTTTAATTTGCTGAATTCATTTTCAACAACTGTTTCCATCTTCTTTACATGGGGAACAATGTTTTCTTTTTCAATGATTTCCAGCGTTTTTAATCCTACGGCACAGGAAGTGGGGTGTCCGCTATACGTAAAACCATGAAACAATACACCACCTGTCAGTTCAGCCAGTTCATCTCTGAATGAGTCTTTCATAATGACAGCCCCCAACGGAATGTAGCCACTTGTAATACCTTTAGCTACTGTCATAAAATCAGGAATGATACCGTCATTTTCGACACCAAACATCTTACCTGTCCGTCCAAATCCACAAACAATTTCATCAGCAATCATAAAAATACCAAATTCATCACACAAGTCGCGGACCGATTGTAAATAACCTTCAGGTGGAACATTTAGCCCCCCGGCTCCCTGAATGGGTTCCATAATAACTGCAGCAATTGTATCGGCACCTTCACGTTCGATCACACCACGAATTGAATTTTCATAGTTTGGATGCGTTTTATCCCCCTGTTCACATCCGGTTAAATATGGTTCTGCATTCAAGAAACCAGGTGCATACGACGTTCCAAAGGAATTAAAGTTATCCATTCCTGTTGCTCTAGTAGCTGCTAATGTCACCCCATGATAACCTTTTTGCAGACTGACAATTTTCGTACGTTGGGGCTGTCCTTTTAATTTCCAATATTCCCGAATAATTTTAAAGGTACTTTCATTTGATTCCGATCCACCAGAAGTGAAAAATGTTACATTTAAGTTTCCAGGTGTCAATTCAGCTATTTTACGGGATAGTTTAATAGCAGGTTCATTTGAATAATTATTAAAGGAAGAAGAAAATGGTAGTGTTTCCATTTGTTCCTTTGCTGCTTCTGCCAACTCACTTCGTCCATGCCCTAAATTCACATTCCACAAAGAGGATAATCCATCCACGTATTCCCTCCCATCAATATCCGTTAAATAGATACCTTCACCCTTCGTGAATGTATACGCAGCTCCGTTTTCTTGGTGATCACGGACAGAGGACGTCGGATGCATAAAGTGATTCCGGTCCCATTCTTTTAATTGTTCTATCGACGTTTGATTTTTCACTTCATCCATAACCATAAAGCGCTTCCTCCTTGTTAGTCTTTACTTATGCTGCAAATCAAAATAGAAATAAACCCTATATAATAGTGGTAATAAACTTCTCCTCCAAGAAATCGTCTAATGCATCCGGACCGCCTTCTCTTCCGAACCCACTTTCTTTCACGCCGCCAAAAGCGCCTTCCACCTGCGCCAATACGGTATCATTCACACCGACCATTCCATATTCAAGACCTTCAGTAACACGGTGTGAACGAGACAAATCAGTAGTGAATATATAAGCCGCAAGACCGTAATCGGTGTCATTTGCCTTTTCAATAACTTCTTCATCAGACGTAAATGAAAGAATTGGTGCAACAGGACCGAATGTTTCTTCGTTGGCTATGGTCATTGACTCATCAACATGCTTAAGCACAGTGGGGGAGTAGAAAAATCCATTTTCACAGCCGTCTTCCTCATATTTCTTTGCACCTGCCACTACTTCAGCACCTTTATCAATCGCATCTTTCACATGGGATTCAATTTTTTGAAGACCTACTTGGTTTATGACAGGACCCATTTCACTGTCATTTTTGTTCCCGTCTCCAACTTTGACATTTTTCGCCATTTGACCTAATTTCTCCGTGAATTGATCAACAATTGATTCTTGAACATAAATACGATTGGGCGAAACACATGTCTGTCCACTATTGTTAAGTTTACTCCTCAGAATTTGTTGAACGGCTTTGTCAATATCACAATCGTCAAAAACAATAATAGGTGCATGCCCGCCCAATTCCATCGAAATACGTTTCACTTGGTTTGCGGCTTTTTGATAAAGCATTTTCCCTACATTCGTTGAACCGGTAAATGTAATCTTTTTTATTCGTTTATCTGTCAACCATACGTCACCAATCGTCTGAGGATTACCGATCACCAAGTTCATAACGCCTTTTGGAAAACCAACTTCTTCAGCGAGCTCAAAAAATTTCATAGCTGAAATCGGTGTTTCTTCAGACGGTTTCAGAACAACGGTACACCCTGCTGCAAGAGCGGGGCTTAGTTTACGCGCAACCATGGCAAAGGGGAAATTCCATGGTGTAATGGCGGCTACGGGCCCCACCGCCCCTTTTTTGACCTGCAGTCTTTTTTGTGCATCCGTTGATTCCACTGTTGTTCCGTAAATGCGCCTGGCTTCTTCCGCATTCCAACGAATATATTCGGCTCCGTTTCTCACTTCGCCTCGTGCTTGCGCTAATGGTTTTCCTGCTTCCAGTGTCATCACCTTTGCAAGTTCCTCTTGATTCTCCAATACTTTATTATATAATGCCCACAATAAATCAGCTCTTTCTTTCGCTGGTTTATTTGACCAATCATGAAAAGCACTTGCCGCGGCGTTTACTGCCAATTCCGCTTCTTCCTGACCACCACTGCTTATTTGTGCAATATTTTCATTCGTCGCTGGATTAATAACCTCAATTGTGGAATCACCCTTTGCCTCCAGCCATTTGCCGTCTATATAAAGTTTGCAAGACTTCTTCGATTTTAAAACTGTCATACCAATAGATCCTCCCTTGTGTGTTAAATAGGTATTTTAATTGCTTAATAAGTGGATAGATCAACCAATACCAAGTAAACGTATCATCAATCGTCAAGATGATAACAGCCAATCCAATACAAGATCCCCTGCTCCGGTAGCCGCAGCATTTTCTCCTAAATCACCTTGTGTGAATGTCACATCCAAATCAGGAAAAAGCTTTTTATATCTGTTTATCGCTGTGTCAATGGACGTATTATAAAATAGGTTAAGCTTTCTATACATTGGACCATTTAAGATGATTTTACTGGGTTGAAAAATCGTAACCAAATTGGCAAGACCAGTTCCTGAATAATATGCTGTGTCTTTAACAACCTGCTCACATAACTGATCGCCCGACTCCAGTGCTGACACAATGTGGGAAAAAGTAATGTCCGACAAGTCACTAACTTGATCATTCAGTAAAGAATCATTTCCTCTTTTTAAATGTTTTTGCATTTCATTTACCAATGCCGGTATAGTTGAGTATGCATTCAAGCAACCATAATTGCCGCATATGCATTTTCTTCCATGGAGATCCACAACCATATGTCCCTGACCGAATGCACCCCCACTACTCCCACCACGCGGTCGAAGTATCTCACCATTTAACATAATTCCCACTCTGATACCAATTCCTTTGTTAATGTAAAAGGTGTCCCGGTCCTCTTGCGCCGCTCCCCGCCTATGTTCAGCACTTAATGCTGTGTTTTCTCCATAATCCAGTACAACTTCAGTTTCAATGTGTTCTTTTATCCTATCTACAATCGGGACATCTTCCCAACCGGAGGCCGGGAAAGATAATGGTTTGTTAATAATGCCTTTTATTGTATCAAGAGGGCCTATTGCACTGATACCTATTCCAAGCAAAGACGACTCTTTCAAACATTGCTTCTCCAACATCGCTCTAATTGCATTAACATAGGCTTCAATCATAACGTCAGGAGTACTTTTTCCATCCATATCAAAGCGTTTTTCTTCAACTGGTTTTAAATCCAGAGTCATTAAAAGTACTTTAGAGAATGTACGAGATATATCTATTCCAACGACATAATTTGCATCTGGCGTAATGCTGTATTCTTTCGCTTTTCTTCCACCACTTGAATGAGCCTCCCCGCTTTCATATAAAAGCCCATTTTCGGATAACTCTTCAATCAATCTGGCACATGTGCTGAATTTTAAATTTGTTTTCTCAGCTATTTCCACTTTTGTTAAACCGTTTTCATTTTTAACAGCCTTATAGACTTCTTTTAAATTAATCCCTTTCTGTGTTGTCACTTGGAAGAGATCTTTAAGCATTTGTGCTTCCCTCTTTTAAATAATGTAATTTTTAGTTTAAAACATCTATTCAATTTAGTCAAAAGATTTTTATATTTTATTTTATAAGAAAAATAATCCATTCTTTATCAGGGTTAAAAACAGAAGTTGAATTCATTTTGGTTAGAATGAACCATTTCTGTCTAGATAGAAAATTCTAATATGCATATTTGCTTTATAACAAAAATGAACCTCTCGAAAATTATTCGAAAGGTTCTCACTGAACAACCATAGGGAATATACTTTTAAAACACGTAATACGTAATTGACCGACAATTTTATTTACTCGTGTAATTTGTTATGGTCGCTGTTATTAAAATGGATACTCCATTTTCTCTTTCTGGACCGACACCCACTTTGTGGTAGTCAACTCTTCAATAGCCCAATCATGGCCAAAACGTCCAATACCACTATTCTTCATCCCACCAAATGGAACGTTGCTTTCCAAAACGGCGGGCATATCATTGACGTGTGTTGTGCCTGATTCAATATCAAGTGCCAGTCGTTCCCCTTTTTCAAGGTCGTCCGTAATAATAGCTGCTGACAAACCGAAATCTGTGTCATTTGCGATACGAATGGCTTCTTCATCGTCTTCAGCAGGAATAACTTGAGCAACCGGGCCAAAAACCTCTGTTGAAGCAAGTGTTGAACTATTGGGAACATTAACGAAAACATACGGCGAAATAACATTTCCGTTACGTTCGCCCTCAACAACTGTTTTTAGTCCCTCCTCTTTCGCTTTTTCAACAATGCCCATGATTTTATCGGCTTGTTTTTCATTGATGACTGGTCCTATTATGGTATCCGGATCTTTTGGATCACCGACTTTAAGTGAATTTACGCGTTCAGCATATTTCTCGACAAATTCATCATAAATAGTTTTGTTAGCAATAATACGGTTTGTTATCGCGCAAATTTGTCCGTTATGCATGAATTTGCCAAATGTAGCAATATCCACAGCATAATCCACATCGGCATCATTTAATAGTACCAAGGGATTGTTTCCGCCCAACTCCAATGCTAATTGTTTCATCGATGAAGCCGTTGTTTCTTTTATATGTCTGCCGGCAGCGTTGGATCCGGTAAAGCTGATAAAATCAACGTTTGGATTGGTTATAAACGCATCACCGGATTCCTCCAAATCCGTCAATAATGAATTGAATACACCAGCCGGAAGTCCCGCTTCTTCAAAAGCTTTTGCAAACAGTTGTCCACCAATGAGCCCAACTTGGACATCCGGTTTATGCACAACACTATTTCCTAAAGCAATTGCGGGAAAAATCGTTCTTGTGGCCATATTAAATGGGAAATTAAATGGTGTGATGGACGTAATAACACCAAGCGGCAATCGATAAACCCGGTTGACTTTATTGGGTGTTACAGACGAATATTCTCTGGGTGTGTACACTTCATTCACCATTGTAATAGCATCTTTAATATCATTGATGCCAAAACCAAATTCCACTTCGGCTTTTAAGCGTGTGCCTCCAGTTTCCCGCATAATTAATTGTAAAATATTTTCTTTTTCTTTTTCCAAATAATTTAAAGCTTTCGTCAGTACAGTTTTTCTTTCTTCAGCAGTCGTTTTTGCCCACTTTTTCTGTGCTACTCTTGCTGTTTCAAATGCTTCATGGATTTGTTCGTCGGTTGCCAAGCTTACCGTGGATAAAGTTGAATCATCATACGGGTCTTTTATGTCATAATCTCTTCCACTTTGACCATTTACCCATTGACCACCTACGTAACTCTTATTTAATCGATTGATCCATGTCCTATCCTCTGTCTTTTGCATGCTAAAACTCTCCTCACTTATCATATTTTTTTCGTCTTTTATTTCGCTTTAACATCTTCAGAATCCCATAATGTGTCATCCGTCGGTTCTTTCGTCCTCTCCTGGTATTCTGCGATAACGATTGACGCAATGACCAAAACTAGTGCTACCATGTCAACAATCCGGAGTGCCGCACCGAAAAAGACAACTGCAAAAGTAGTTGCGACAATTGGTATAACAGCTGATGCCATGCCTGCTGTACTTGCATTTATTTTTGCTAACCCTAAATATGTGAACGTATAAGCAAATATCCAAGCTGTAAACGCAAATCCTAAAATCCCCAACCAGGTCTCCATACCACTAAACACCGATACATCAATTGTGTTGAACTGATAGATAGCTATTGGAAGCGTTTGCAACATCCCAAAAAAACACAAACCTGCTGCTAATGTGTATGGTGGAAGTTCCACAGTAAATTTCTTTGCATAAATAAAAAATAAGGATAGTGAAATCACCGCAAGAAGCATAAAGAGAATACCAATACTGGATCCTCCACCTTCGGGATCAACACCGGCAATTTCCATGATCAGGACTGCAAGGATTGCTAATGCAACAGCAGAAATTTTCTTTAGATTTAACCGTTCCCGTAATAAAAACAATGACAGCACCAATACAACAGCAGGCGTTATACTAGTAATAATCCCAACAGATACAGGCCCCGCATAAGTCAATCCGTATAATTGAAAAACGGTATACAATGTCACTGTAAGTAAAGCCTGCATAAATATACCGAAATAGTTTTTCCAGCTTATGTGACTCCATTTTGTTTTTTCAACTATAGTCGCGAAAGGAATCAGAATAATACTGGCTATCAATATCGTTATGAACGTGAATAAAAGAACTGGAAAATCGACCATCATGACGTCTCCGATTGGGATACTCATACCAATAGACATCATGCTAATAACAAAAAGCAAAACCCCTTGACGCATATGAATGATAACCTCCAGTTTTGTTATAAATACATAACATTCAGATTATTGTTTATGAGAAAAGCCAGGAAGGCAAACAGGTTATTGAAACAAATTTTTCTTTACATGTGTTTACCTGCCCAGCTCTTTTTCATACTAAAGTACTATTTTAAAGATTGTTCAAATGCCGTTAAGCCTTCATCAATAATTTTGAAGATCTCTTCTATTTCTTCTTTATTGGCAATTAATGGGGGGGCAATGGCCACGATATTTGATCCATTCCAATCAATAGACCGCAAAATCAAGTTTCGTTTAAAACACTCATCAACTACTTGAAAAGAAGCTCCTGTTTCCGGATCAAAAGGTTTTTCTTTATCACGGTCTGCATATAATTCGAACGCCCCAAGCAATCCAACAGCTCTTGACTTGGTTACATGCGGATGATTATCTTCTAATTTTTGTAACTCCGCTTTGAATACTTGTTCCATGTTATTGACATTATCCATAACATTGTCACGTTCAATAATTTCGAGGTTCTTTAGAGCGACGGCACAGGACGTTGGATGACCGCTATACGTAAATCCGTGGAATAAAACATCATCTGTTTTAACCATCTCATCACGAATTTTCTCACGCATCACAACACCACCAAGAGGGATATATCCACTTGTGCTTCCTTTTGCGAATGTCAGCATATCCGGTGTGACATTCCAATTATCCACGCCAAAGTTTTTACCTGTACGGCCGAATCCACAAATGATTTCATCTGTAATCATTAAAACGTCTTTCTCATCGCATAAGTCCCGAAGTGCCTGTAAATATCCTTCAGGAGGCGTGAATACACCGCCCGCTCCCATGATCGGTTCCAGAATAATGGCGGCTATATTTTCTGGCCCTTCCTGTTCAATAATACCTCTGACACTTTTATGGTAATCTTCATGACTTCTATCGCCAAGTTCGCAATCAAGAAGATGCGGCTCAGCATGAAGGTAGTCCGGAGATTTGGGACCGACCAAACTATTGAACTCCGTTATTCCGGTGGCACTTGTCGAACCTTGTGCAACACCGTGATAACCCCTGCTTAAACTAATGACTTTATTACGGCTTGACTGCCCTTTAAGCTTCCAGTAATATTTCGCTAGTTTGAAGGCGGTATCATTAGCCTCGGATCCACCAGATGTAAAAAATACTACATTCATATCTTCAGGCGCCATCGAAGCGATCTTTTGGGATAAACGAATGGCCGGCTCATGGGAATAACCATTAAAGGAAGAACTGAATGCCAGCGTTTTCATTTGCTCTTTTGCCGCATCTCCAAGCTCTTCTTGACCATGTCCCAGATTCACATTCCAAAGCATGGACATGCCATCAATGAAAGTGTCACCGCTTTCATTTTTAACATAAACTCCGTTACCTTCCGAAACAATGATCGGCGGTCCTTGCTCATATTGCATTTTCGGTGGTGTTAAAGGGTGTAAATAGTGTTCTTTATCCAATTCAGTAAGTTCATTAACTTTAGATTCCAAATTTTTCATTAATAAAACCTCCGTGCGTAGTGGTATTTTTTAATGTCATAACGTTCAAAGAATGGAATAAAATCTTACCATTCAGTGCGCTCACATTACTTATCTACTTGGCAAAATGAAACTTCAAGAGTCTAATTTGATATCCTCATTTTTCCTTTATGATACAATGATTTTTAATATCCATCTTTTAGTAGCTTGATAACTGTTTTAAATAATCACCTCCATTTATCCTTACGAACGTTCGTAAGTTATTGATATTATAACCAATTCAACTAATTAACGCAAGTCGGAATTATTAAAAAATCGTGTCGTAAAATACGTGTGTCCTGAAAGTAGCTATCAACTATTGCGTTATCCCTCTCCAATAGATATCCCATGAATGCTGAAACCTATACTCAAAGTTTTCTATATTTACATACACAAGTTCGACAAGAAGGCCATCAAATAAGTTCATATAAGATAACTTAGCCTTTTCTGCTTCTATATTTATTGTTTGTTGATGACTTGTAATGGTTTCCTCTATATGACTTTGTATCTGATTGTAGAAAGTAAATGCTTTTACAATAACAGTGTTTTCAATATTATTCGGCGGTAAAAACATCATTCTTAATAAAAATTTAATATTTTCTTCACCATGTGATATAAACCGGCTCTTTAATTTGTTGATAAAATTGTACAATATTTCATATAATGAGTGATCCTTAGATTTATCAAAATAATCATTTAAAAAGGTAACCTCTTCTTGAACAACCTGATTCATAACAGTCAAAATCAATTCATTTTTATTTTTAAAGTGTGTATATATCGATTGTTTTTTTATTCCAACCTCTTCCCCTATATCACTGAGTGACGTATCATTAATGCCTTTTTGAATAAAAAGTTTCAATGCATTTTCCCTAATTTTTGTTTCTGTTAATTTCATTTCTGAACTCCTTCCAGACGGTAAATGACTTTTATGTATATCTTACAACTGGTGTTTCATTTCGACATGCTATTCCAATGTATGCAGCATTCGATGGTTTGCTTCTTAAATAATCTATTGAATTTTACAAGGATCGAATTACATATCACATCCTTAAACAATAGAAACGCAGCATTGAAAGTATAATAGTGAAAAGAATATTAGGCAAATAACAAAAAAGAGGACTAGATTACATTTGAGTCAGGGGTGTCATCGATTTATTAGCACTATTAACATATATTTATCAATTTAAAAAGTTAATAATAGAATCAAAAGTACTTGTCATCCTATAAGAAATCTTATATAATTTTGTTAATGTTTCTGTAACAGTAAGCGTTTGCACATGACGACGTGTGGTTCCGCTTCACCTACAATCCCAATAGAAAAGGAGAGTCATGACAAAATGCGACATGTGTTTTCTAAAACCAATCTATTTTTCAGTCTACTGTTAACTGGAATACTGATTGCACTCACTGCGTGTGGAGGCGATGATACGTCGGAAGCAAGTGGTGATGCGGCAAAGAATTTGGATTTCTCCCATTTTTTCCCTTCCTCGCACTTTATGGAAGAAGAAATAAAGCAATTCAGCAAGGATCTTAAGGATAAAACCGATGGAGACGTCAGCATCACATCGTATCCAGGAGCTTCTTTGGCTGAACCGGATAAACATTATGACGCTGCAGCAACAGGATCTGTTGATATAGCCTTGAGTGTTCATGGGTATACGCCGAATCAGTTTCCGTTGACCTCTGTCATGGAATTGCCGTTTATGTCGGAAAATGCGGTTGAAGGTTCCAAAAATTTATGGAAAATTTACAATGAATTTGATGAATTTGATGATGAATACGCTGGCACCAAACCTTTATGGCTATACACCACCGATCCAGGGCAACTCTTCACTGTTGGAAAACAAGTGAAAAGTGTAGAGGATCTGGAAGGTATGAAAATTCGCTCCCCTTCCCCGGAAACAAGTGAATGGCTTGAGGCGCTGGGAGCAACACCGGTTTCCATGCCGATGAATGAAAACTTTGAAGCATTGGAAAGAGGCGTTGTCGATGGCACCATCGCACCTTGGGAAGCTGTCAAAACATGGGGATTGGATGAAGTTGTCGATTATGCTACAATTGGAAATTTTTATTCCACGACCATGTTTGTTGTTATGAACCAAGGAGTCTGGGATGATCTGAGCAAAAAAAATCAAGAAGCAATCAATGAACTGACCGGCAAACGAATGGCGGAAAAAACAGGTGAGCGTTTCGACCAATTCGGCAAAGATGCTGTTAAGCAAGCAAAAGATAAAGGTGTTGAAATATACGAGCTGAGCGACGACGAGCTGAATAATTGGAAAGAGTATATTGAACCAACCATCCAAAATTGGATTGACGATGTAGAAGATCGTGGTCTGCCCGGTCAGAAAGTTTATGACCGTGCTGTCGAATTGAGTAACAAATAGATAGAGAAGGGAATACAATATGTCGAAAATGATCGAGAAATCGGAAAGGTTCGTACAAAAAATTGTACGTATACAGCAGTTCATTTCAAATATATTTCTAGTTTTTATTATGTCCATTATTACAATTGATGTACTCGGTCGTAATATCTTCAATCAACCATTAAAAGGAACATTTGAAATGACAGAACTCGGGGCAGCTTTACTAGTATTTTTTGCTTTAGCCGTAACACATAAACAAGACGATCATATTACAATTGATTTTCTTGTGGATCGCTTTTCTGAAAAAGTTCGGAATGTTATTAATGGCTTAGTGGAAATACTGATAGCCTGTATTGTGTTTTTCATGTCCTTCTATATGTATGAAAATGGTGTCCGCACAATGGAACGAAAAGCGACAACGACTGATTTGGCTATTTCTATTCACCCGTTTATCTTTGTCATTACGTTCGCGCTTATCATCTTTGCCTTAACTGCGATATTCAAAGCATTAACGTACTTCGGATTGGCGGTGAATAAAAAATGAGCCCAGAAATGATCGGATTACTTGGAATCATCGTATTATTTGCCATGTTTTTATTGCGGGTTCCTGTCAGTATTTCTTTGGTATTTGTCGGGGTCATTGGACTTGCTATGATACGTGATTGGGATTCGGCACTTGTTCAATTGGGGACAACGCCGTTTTCCACTGCAAGTTCTTACTCATTAAGTGTTATCCCACTGTTTATTTTAATGGGAATGTTTTTGTCTTATAGTGGTTTCGGCCATGACTTATACAAAGCCGTTGATGCTTGGATTGGACACATTAAAGGCGGACTGGCTATGACCACGATTGGTACCAGTGCATTATTTTCAGCCATCTCAGGATCGGTTAATGCCACGACGGCAACAATGGCCCGTATTTCCCTTCCGGAGATGAAAAAATATCGCTATGACGATGCATTATCGACGTCCTGTGTAGCTGCCGGTGGAACATTGGGGATTCTAATTCCTCCAAGTGTTATCCTCGTATTATACGGCATTTTGACAATGGAGCCGATTGGAGAACTTTTGATTGCAGGGCTTGTTCCTGGACTATTACAGATGGGCTTATTTATGATTGTTATTTACGTCATGGTTATGCGAAATCCGGAACTGGCCCCAGTAAGTGATAAAAAAGGTTTGATGGTGAAAATAAAGTCACTGAAAAGTGTATGGCCTTTTTTTGCATTGTTTGCACTCAGTATCGGCGGCATCTATTTTGGATTTTTTACACCGACCGAAGCTGGAGGCGTAGGTGCATTCGGTGCGCTCGTCCTAGCTATTCTGACAAGACGATTAAGCTGGAGTGATTTTAAAAAATCACTAAATGAAACGACCCATTTAACGGCAACCATCTTTTTTATCTTAATTGGTGCGGATGTTTTCAGTAAATTTTTGGCACTGAGCCGGATTCCCTCAGCCACTACACAATTTGTTGCGAATTTGGATATGCCGGCCGTTCTCATTATGATATTTATTTTACTGATTTATTTTGTATTGGGACTGTTTTTAGAGGGGATTGCGATTTTTGTACTTACCTTGCCAGTCGTTTATCCATTAATAACAACACTTGGTTTTGATGGCGTCTGGTTTGGGGTTGTTATGATTTTGGTCATGAACATTGGATTGATCACGCCTCCACTCGGATTAAGTGTTTATATTATTAGTGGTGTCGCGAAAGACGTACCCATTCAGCGTATTTTCCGAGGTGTCATTCCTATGCTATTTATGATGATTCTATGCCTTGCTTTGGTTCTCATCTTTCCAGAGATTGTCACATTCCTGCCCAAATTGATGTAAAAAACGGAAAAAGGTTGAAAACAACAATGCAAATAAAGCGAATAACATACTGCTATTACCGACCGATTATTTCAAAGAGCCACATGCGATTTTTCCGTATGTGGCTCTTTTCTAGTTCTTATTTTATTTAAATATAATGCTCGTTATGTTATTAAATTGATAGAATTCCATTGCAAAAGCAACTATCGAGAGTGCCGCTGCAAGTATTAAAACAAACAACGGAATGATGCCTGAAAAAAGTTGACTGTTCCGGATTCATACATACTACCTTTATTTAGTTAATCCGTTTTCCGTATCGCTCGAGGAATTATATGTCAATGTCCATCCTGTATACCCAAAAAATACTGTTAAAATCGGAGAAATTAAACAGAAAAAGGAAAAAGGTAAATAAGCCAGAGTGGAAACATCTAACGTCGTTGCCGTAAAAACACCGATCACACTCCAGGGAACCAATGGGTTAATCACTGTACCAGCATCTTCTGCCACCCTTGATAAGTTTTTATTGGCAAGGCCGACTTTTTCATATTGATTCTGGTATGTTTCACCTGTTAACAAAATTGATAGATATTGTTCACCGATTAATACGTTGACAGCGATGGCTGTAAGAGCTGATGCCGTAATAACTTGATACGTTTTCCTCAGTAGATGTTCAATGGATTCAAGCAATGTTGGAATAATGCCCAATAAAAACAGCAAACCACCCATACTCAATGCCAGCAGAATAATACCAATAGTAAATAGCATGCTTTCAATTCCGCCCCGGGTTAGCAATGAGTCAATTTGTTCCACCCCTGTATCCGACACAAAGCCTCCCATAAGAACATCAAACAAATGTTGAATCGATGTGGAGCCATTAATAAATGAGAGGATAATTGCACTTAATGAGCCCGCGGCAAGTGTAAGAATAGCCGGCATTCTGATAATCGAGCATATAAACAACACGGCAAGAGGGATGACAGCGTTAGTCCAATGAATCAGACCCGTGTCCAAAAGGCCAGCTTGAAAATGTTTCATTTGCTCAAAATTTGCATTTTGCAATTGCGGCGAGATAATAGCAAATATAATCAATGTAACAATAAATGCGGGAACCGTTGTCCACATCATATTTCTAATATGCGTAAACAAATCTACATTTAATGTCGTTGAAGCCATGTTGGTTGTATCCGATATCGGTGACATTTTATCACTAAAGAGAGCACCTGATACAATAGCTCCCGCAGTAATTGCTAATGATACATCAACAGCACCTGAAATACTGATAAATGCTACACCGACAGTAGCTATGGTTGTAAGCGAACTGCCAATAAAGAAACCAATAAACGATGTCACAACAAAAACAACGACGTAATAAAAATTTGGCGTAACTAAATTAAATCCTGCATAAACCAAAGTTGGAATCGTCCCGCCCAACATCCAGGACGCCACGAGAATACCAATGAAAAAGAAAATAAATACGGCTCCCATGCCACTTTTAGCTCCTTCGACAATACCTCCTTCAAGTATTTTATAAGATACATTCTTCATAAGTCCATAAAGCACAAGTGCCAAAAGCACAATCGCCAAAGGAACATGTGGGGCTGCGTCCAAAAATATAATACTAGCGCTAATAACCGCTATAATGGCAACGGTTAAAAGAAATGCCTCTATGAAAGAAGGCTTTTGAACAGGCTGAATCCGATACATGTAAACGCTCCCTTACTCAATTTTTACGTTCATTAACCCCACATTAACTATATTACCTTGCCACGCTTTTTTCCAGTCCAAGTTAGGAATTTAAGATACTTTTTCTATATAATGATTCGCCTTCCTCTTCCATAAAGACAGTTTCTTTAGGCTAGTTCCAAAAACAGCTTTTTGGGATTTTCAATCAGGTCTATAAACCGATTGATAAATTCAATAGCGCGTGCTCCATCTGCTACACGATGATCAAATGAGAAAGAAATCGTCATAATAGATCGTATCGCTATTTCATCATTTTCAATCACGGCAGGCTTTTTTTTAGTTTTATGGAAGGAAATAATACCCGTATGCGGTTTGTTGATGATCGGCGTTGCTGCTGTTCCTCCCAATGGTCCAACATTATTGACGGTGAATGTGCTATTTTTCATATCAGAAGGGGACAAATTTCCCTCCTGAGCTTTTTCAGTCAGTGCTTTCATTTCTTTATTGATTGTTTTAATCGTCTTCTTATCAGCATTCTGTATAGCTGGAACCATGACACCTTCTTTTGTATCAGCCGCAAATCCTATATGACAGCTTTTGAACAGTTCAATCATCTCATTTTCCTCATCCAAACGAGCGTTAAAGACTTTATAATCCTGTAATGAAATAACTATAGCCTTAATAAAAAAGGATGTGACGGAAATAGTTTCATCGGATTGCTTTAACTCATCTCGAAAATTAAGCAGGTTTGTGATATCAGCTTCATCGAAATGGGTAACATGTGGAATGGTGTTCCAAGAGTCACTCATCTTTTTAGCAATTTGTTTTCTGACACCTGTCAATGGAACGCTTTCTTTTTCTTGTGACGTACTATTTACAGCTGCATCGCTGTCCGGAAACGTGTCATTAACGGAATCGCCTCCTTGTGCAAAGCGATAAACATCATCATCAATGACTCGCCCAGATGGTCCAGTTCCATCAATTTTTTCAATATTAACCCCCATTTCACGGGCGATTCGTCTTGTATGCGGTGCTGCTCTGATGCGTCGGGGCGGTGAAGAAACAGCTGCTGTGTTCTTACTTGTTTCGGTTTTATTCGAAGAAACGCCTGTTTCTACCTGTTTTGATTCCTCTGTATAAGATGGCTCCTTTTTTTCCTCCCCCGTATTGATTTCCATTAATACCTCTCCGACTGACACTGTATTACCGGTATCGAAATGAATGAATTGTATTGTTCCTCCTGCTGGTGCAGGGATTTCAGCAACCATTTTATCTGTTTGCACTTCAATAAGCGCTCGTTATCCCATAAGTCATGATTTTGCATATAACGTTCCAATCGTGAAACCGGATCCAGACTATTTTGAATCTGTTCCATTTGTTCTTGATCACGGTATTTTGATGGATCATCTGCTGTCGTATGTGCACCAAATCGCCATGTTACGGATTCAATCAGGGTTGGACCCTTACCATTGCGCGCCCGGTTAATGGCTTCTTTTACAGCGATGTATACAGCAAATACATCCATCCCATCAACTCGGATTCCAGGAATGTCATAGGCCTCTGCTTTTTGAGCAATCGTTTCGGAATTCATTTGTTTTTCCACAGGCATGGAAATAGCAAATCCATTATTTTGGTTAAAAAATACGACAGGTGCGCTAAACGTACTTCCCATATTTAGACCCTCATGAAAGTCTCCTTCCGAGGTTGCACCATCACCAAAATACGCAATGGAGACATTTCCAGCGTTCTTATATGTTTCCGCCATAGCTACACCGACGGCATGGGGAAGATGCGTAGCTATCGGTATCGACCCCGGCATGATATGCTTATTTCTGGAGGGCAGGCATCCTTCAAGCCGACCATTCCAATGCATAAGCATTCTATCCATATCAGCACCGAACGCCAGTGATGCACCATGATCCCGATATGTTGGGAACAACCAATCCCCATCATTCATTGCAACTGCACTGCCGACCTGCGAAGCTTCCTGGCCATAGAACGGTACATACGTTCCAATTCGTCCTTGACGTTGCAACGATACACCCTTTCGATCATACGTCCGGATTCGTAACATGTGATAATATAACCATTTTACGTTTTCTTCTGTTATTTCAGTCTGATAGTCATCACTGCTGATATGGCCGTTTTTATCAATTATTTGAAACAAAGGGTACTTTTCCATCATTTAACACCTCACCTTTCCGATCATTATTAATCTTTAACGACCCATTTTTGGCCTGCATTTTCGTGAAAAGAAATTATTAAGATGACATTGTTCATTTAACTTCAATTCACTTTTTTTGTTTGGCAGCTTCCAATGTACATTCATATGCCACCTAGCGCCGGACCAAGTGTTGTATCGTGAATTGCTATAATAGCATGTAATCCGGAATATGGGTCATTGCAGAACATAACCTGTTCATGATTAGCCATTTTTTTGAAATAAGTCCTGTTCCAAAGGTTGTGTTTTTTCAAGATATGTTATATAAGTATCATTCCTTCCTCCACTTTCGCACTATTGGCACATTCGCTAAACATCATTAAATCATTCATTCATACTTTTTTTCACTTTTAGTTCAACTGTTTTTTTAGGAAGAATGGCTTGTTTAACTTCCCCCCTTCCAATCAGACCTTGTTCGTTCTCTATCAGTACTTCCGTTATAACTTTATGATCTGTCATATCAGTTACCGTAGCGGTTATATTGACTTGTGTTCCCAGTCCGGTTGGGGCGATGTGTTTCACGGATACTTCCGCTCCCATACCCTCCTCGTTTTCATCCAGAAATGGTAAAACCAGTAATCGTGATGTCCATTCCATGTGATAGACCATAGCCACGGTTGAATAGACCGGATGAACGACCTCCCCGCCAAATTGAGCGACCATATCCTGTGTTACGGTATCGGTTAAAAAAGTCGAACTCCCCATATGCAAGCCTTTTTTCATCAAATCCTCTCCATATTCCAACATGTCTATAAAGCGCTTTCAAAGACAGAACAAAAAAATAAATCCTAAGAATAATAATATTATATTTAAATCAAATATTCTGTCTACAATGGATAATACACTCTCCTAAAATATAAGTCAACAGTTAACTGTTGACTTTATAATGAATAAAAATAAGCAGATGAATGAAACAAACCAGCACCTGCTTAAAAAATGGATGGCTAATGGTTAATGTGCATTAACACCCCTTCCAACCCTTTTCTTATATGCTCTTTCATTATTTTTTCTGCTGTTTCTTCCTCCCCTTTCAATATTAATTCATATATTCGATTATGCTCCTCAACAAATGAGGGATAAAAGTCACCGTTCACCATACTGTTTCGCATATAATGTATTTTTGTCCGAATAGCTCCTAATAACTGGATAAGTTGATTATTATTTGATGATTGCATAATAATGTCATGAAATTGCTGATCCAATCTACCTAACTCAACACCATCATTCTGTTCAAATGCTTTATTTGTTTCCTCCAAATTATCTGCAATCTGGTCTTTTTGATTATCTGTTATGTTTTTTATCGCCAAAGAAATCGATAAAGTCTCAAGATTTTCGCGGCATTGAAAAATTTCTACGACATCCCGCATAGTAGGTTCGTATACACGGACGAAGCCATTGTTATAGATGAGCAAGCCGTCTTGAATGAGCATTCGAATAGCCTCTCTGACAGGACCTCTGCTTATCCCCATCCGGTCAGCCAATTTTGCCTCGATCACACGTTTCGAAGGTTCATAATCGCCCTTTAAAATTCCTTCTTTTATGATATTGTATGCTTGTAGATGAAGTGACTCATTTTTAACAATTTTATCCATAGTAACCTCCAAGAGTTACGAATATTAAAAACTCTATCTATTGAGGATTTATTGTATCATATAAATACCAAAAGAAAAATCCTCAGTTAGTTGAAATCAAGCAAACTTGGATTTTAAAAATGAGGATAACAATACACGTATATAACTTTGTTTATGAAGAAGTAAAAAAAGGGCTTAAAAAGGTGTTGATCCCTTCTTTAGCCCTAGTATTATAATAATCTGTTTTATTTTAATAACGCCTTGTCCTTACTTAAAACGGGTATGGATATTGCTTTTTTTGTACGTGGGTGTGGCAAATTCGTAAAACTCCATAGACAATCCTATATAACGTTTTTGAAGCAATTCGTCAAAATGGGTTTCCATTGTTTCAAAAAGATCCTCACAAAGCGCTTTTTTATCTTCTTCTGTGCGCCCTTTGGCAAGTTTCAGAGTTGCATGGACAAATGCATCATCTGCTTTACCATCAGCAATAACGTATTCCGAAAACTCCATTGCCCGCATTTTTAAACCACCAGCAGGAATAATATGATGATGGGAAAGGAATACATCATTTAATTTCTGAAGCAGATCAGATATATTTGTTTCATTTTTTATGTTATCGGAATACTCTAAATAAAAATGTGGCAATGTCTATGCCTCCTTTTGTGTTTCAGCCTATTATTTCACAAAAGCTTCGTCACCAATAATGGTACTAACCAGTCTGCCAACGCCTTCTACTTCTGTCACCACTTCATCGCCAACGTTTGTGTCAACCGATCCTTTCGGCGTCCCTGTAAGAATAATATCTCCAGTGTTTAACGTCATAAAACTGCTTAAATACTCGATTAGTTCAGGTACACCAAGAATCATATCACATGTATTTCCTTCCTGTTTTAATTCACCATTTATATATGTTCGTAATGGCAAATGCATCGGATCCTCGATGTCTTCAGCATCCACAAACCATGGGCCCAATGGGGTAAGTGAATCACGGTTTTTGGCACAAAGATTGGGACGATAATAATTTTCCAGATAATCCCTAATAACATAATCATTGGCCACGGTATAACCTGCTACATATTGATAAGCATCTTTTTTATCAATATTTCTTGCTGTACCTCCAATGACCACCGCCAGCTCACATTCATAATGCATAAATGTGACATCTTCCGGGCGATACGCTTGACCAAAATGGCCTGTAAACGTATTAGGACCTTTCAGAAATACTAAGGGTTCTCTTGGCGAAGAATTAAAGGAAAGTTCTTTTGCATGATCTTCGTAGTTCAACCCCAGCGTAAATACAGTCCTTGGCGTCAGTGGTGGTAACCATTCAACATCATGTTCATTCACAAGTCTGCCGTCATTCAATTGAACGGAACCATTTTTTTCAAAAGCGTGATACATCGTTCCCTTATAAACGACACGGGCATGTTTCATTACGTTGTCCCTCCCAGCGCGAGTTCTTCTTTTTGTATCGAGTTTTCCAATGTTCCGACACCGGGTATAGTGATGGTGACGGTATCACCCTCTTCTGCAAGCGGGGCTTCGTCTGAAATACCAACCAATAGTGCATCACCGGCATAAAGGGTCATAAACGATGTGACGTCAGCAATAAGTTTTCCGATATCCCTGATAAGGTTATTAGTGTTATTTTCTTGTTTTAATTGGCCATTGACATAAACTTGTATATTTAAATCATTTGGGTTGTCAATACAGTCCCGATCAACCACCCAAGGACCAACGGGACAGAAGCCATCGCGTGCTTTTTCCTTTATAGCCGGACGATAAACACTTTCATGCGGAATGCTTACGTCATTGACAATAGTATAGCCTTTTATATAATCAAACGCGTCCTGCTCCTTGACTTTGGTTGCCTGCTCTCCCATAACAACAGCCAAGGCAGCCCCCATTTGCAATTGAGAAACATGGCTGGGCAGTGGTATCTCAGTTTTAGAACCAATAATGGTATTAGCAGGTTTTATATATAAAACAGGAGCTTTGGGAGGAGCTTTATATGGATCTTGATTCATTGACGGTTCAAATTTGTCGTACATTCCTTTATCATTAAGCAGTGCGCCGTAAACTGTGCCATTTAATGGTACATCCAATGGAAGCTCATCCACGTTGTATGTTTTGTTTTTTATATTAATCGTGTTATCTTTCCATGATACACTTCCATCATACCATTGCTGAATCCCTTTTAATTTCGTTGTAACATTACTCACCAAAAATCACTCCCTCATATGCAACCATTTATTCGTAACATGCAAGAAAAACAGACCAGCAGTTAAACTGGTCCAAAAAAACGGAATTCTATTAAACTGACTTCTATTATGCATATTCTACTGGTTGATGGCTTCCATATTTTCCACAGTAAAATGTCAATGGATCGCCTTCCTCAAGTTGCAGGTCCATGACCTTTCCAATAAACAGCGTGTGATCACCAACCACATAGGTTCGATCAACATCACATACAACAGAAGATAAAGCATTCTTTATGACTGGCACATCGTTAATCGTATCGAAATCAATTTCTTCGTTCGATTCTTTTTGACCGGCAAAATGCATCGAGATCTTTTGTTGTTCATTAGACAGCACATTAACGGCGAATTTTCCGGATTCTTTAATTTTATCAAGCATAACTGCATTATTATCCACAGATATCGTGATCAATTCAGGATCCATTGATACAGACATAAATGCATTGGCGGTCATCCCACGAGTCTCTGTCTCTACTTTCGTTGTAATCACCGTAACGCCCGTCGCAAACTTTCCCATTGCATTCCGAAATGTTCTTTTATCCATCACCATTCTCCTTTCTTGTTTTTCATGAAGAAACCATACTCTCAACATGCACTTTTTCCAGAAATTCAATTGTCAGTTCTGTTCCCTGTTTAATCCCTGAATCATTTACTAAACATTCATTTTCAGTAAGCTTATTTCGGTAAAACACACCATTGTAAACGCTTTCTCCCACTATAATATTCACATAATACTCACCGTGGCTGGGGAGCAAGTAACGTTCGGAAGCAGCAACTGTTACAAAGTCGCCGTTTTCCCTTGTTACGTTGGCATTCACGCAGTAATTTTCACCCAAATAATGGGGAATACTGGCAACTTTTCCTTCCATTAAAAGTTCTCTTAAAAGTGTGGAACTTATTTTTTCACCCATATAGGTTTTTTTATCAATAACACTCAATTCATAACCACAAGATTGTGACTTATCTCTCAAAAATTGTGTGTCACCTCGTGCCTTAAATCCAAAAGTGAAATCAAATCCAACGACAACATGTTTTGAATGGGTCCCTATAATATAATGATTAATAAATTCTATTGGAGGCAATGATGCAAATCGTTTATCAAATGTAACAACATATAATTTTTCCACACCGTATTCAGCCATTTTTTTAATTTTTTGGGGCAAAGGCGTTAAATATTTTCGATTTTTGTCTCCTTTAATGATTTCATCCGGATGCGGGCTGAATGTCATTGCTGTAAACAAAATCTTCTTTTCTTCCGCCACCTGCTTTGCGTGATGAAGCAATTCCTGATGTCCCAGATGAATCCCATCAAAAAAACCAATTGCCATGACTTGCTCATTTGTAAATGCTTGCTCTATCGGGTGTGATAAATAAACGATTTGCATCCTTGTTTTCCTCCTAAGTCAGTACTGGTACTGTGTCATGATTTAATTCATAAAGCTCGGCATTCTTTGTGACAATGTGCCTTCATCAACTTTCATTTTCTCGCCCGTTTTCACGTCAAGAAATTGCATCGCTTCGTTAAACCAGCTTTCCGGTGGTTCATGTCCCCAGAATGTGGCACGCTGCGGGTCATCCAAATCCCAGCGAATAGGGTCAAAATCAGGATCTCCTGTGAAATAGTCTCCCGTATAAAGTTCCACACGGTTGCCATCAGGATCCCGTAAATAAAGGAAAAAGGCATTTGATAGACCGTGACGACCGGGTCCGCGCTCAATATTAGACGCATATCCCAGTGATCCGAGCACATCACACGTATTAATAACACACATAGGATCACTTAGCCAAAAGCCAGTATGGTGCAGGCGTGGTCCTTTTCCATTCATAAAAGCTACATCGTGAACAGTTGGTTTTCGATATAACCAAGCTGCCCAAACGGAATCGTCATTGGTTGCCGTATATTCTGAACAACGATAGTTTAATTCGTTGGTATAAAAATCATACGCTTTTTGCACATCCGGAACCATGCAATTAAAATGGTCAATCCGCTGCATCTTGGAGCCTTGATATTTATCAAAGTGTTGCAGCATGCGTTCAACTTTATCCATTTTATAAAAGAATTCAACCGGAATACCGGAAACATCCTGCACACGGAGGGCGCGGCCCACCGCATGCTGACTTCCTTCTTCCATCCATACAGGCTCCATTCCTTTAGTCTCAAAGAAGGCGGCCAATTCATCAAGATCGTTTTCTTGGGAAACTTTATAACTAATGACTTCGACACCTGGCTCATTCGACTTTTGTAAAACATAGCTATGGTGTCCCCGTTCTTCCAATCCTCTTAAATAGATATGCCGTTCGTCCGCTTCAGTTTCAATAAACCCCAGTCCATTGACGTAAAAATCTCTTGAAGCATCCAAATCTGTTACATTGATAATCGCACGTGCTGCACGGACGATGTTAAATGAGTGGCTCATTCATTTCCCTCCTTTACGATTGAACCGTTCCCGGCTTTGAGACGTTCATGCTATTTAGGAATTCTTGAACTCTATCTTTATACGGTTGTTTATCATAGTTATCAAAGTAGGTCATACCCATTTTGATTGGATCACCAAAGAAATAATACTCATAATGCGTTTGACGATTTCCGAAAGCACTCATGGTCAAGTCCCATGCCAGACGGAAGATTTGTACACGCTCATACCCTTCCACATTCTTACCTTGCATGGCTCTGTGAAGAATTGGACCAATCTCATCATTATTAAAATCGTCATACGTCGGTAAACTCATTAATCCCGATGCGCCGAGAATTCGAATGATTTCAGCCATCCGTGGATAAATACGTGGATACCAATTACGTGCTGCATCCAGTGCTTCAAAGTCAGGTGTCATCATACCCCACTTATCGATTTGAGCATTATGCTCAGCACGATACAGGTGTGATTTCATAATTTCAAGATTAAGCATGATTTCTGTGCCTTTGTCTTTTACGTGCTGGAATCCATCAATGCCTATGGAATCCATCAGTGTCAGGACAACACCAAGCAAGAATTCTGTTTTCTTAACGCCTTTTGCAACAACCTGATGAGACATATGAGCAACAGCATTTGTTTCGCCAAAGGCACGGTTGCAAATGGACGAGTTTTCACATATAAATACACGGTCCCAAGGTACTAATACATGATCAAAAGATACAATGGTGTCGCCTTCTTCAAAATTCGAGCTTAATGGATGATCAAAGTTATTTTTATCTTGGTCAAATGACTCACGTGACAAGAATTTCAGTCCTGGCGCATTATTAGGAATCGCAAAGGCAAGGGAATACGGGTCATCGAGTTCGCCTGACTTTTTAACAGTAGACGGGAAGACGAGAATTTCATCCGTAATACCGCCTTGCGTTGCCAATAGTCTGATACCATCAACAATAATTCCTTCGTCAGTTTTCTCTTCAAGATGAAGCGCCACATTCGCATCATTTTGCTCAGCTTGCATTTTAGCTCTATTAACTTGCGGATGGATCAGTGTGTGCGTCAAACTGATATCATTCTCACGTGCATATTCCGCATAGTTTTTAGCGTTCTCCGCAAACATCGGATCGCCCTCAGCAAAAAATTCATTAGCTTCACCCATGGCCATTACATCAGCATTCAAGTAATCTGGTGAGCGACCCATTAATCCGTTAGACAAGCTTTGCCATTCCATAATTGCTTCACGTCTCTGGATTAAATCATCAATTGTCTTTGGTGTCATGAAGGTTTTGCCAACGCTATTTCCAGTATTTGGATTAGTGTAAAGCATTTTTTCCGGTTTTTCATGTTGCAAATCATATAATTTAGCCATTGATTGAATAGCATTTTTAAATGCAGGATGCTCAGTGACATCGTTTACTCTTTCACCATGAATGTACACATTGTTATTCGCTTTCTTTAGCCGATCAATATATTGCTGTCCTGTCTTTGCTGGCATATATTTTTCCTCCTTTTAATGTTCTTCATTATTGTTTCTTGCCGAATTGGGGTATATGATGATCAGTCAGCGCCACATGAACAACTTGTGCTTCTGTATAAAAATCAAATGCATAATGCCCGCCTTCTCGGCCAATACCACTTGATTTGGAGCCTCCAAATGGAACACGCAAGTCACGGACGTTTTGGGAATTAATCCAAAGCATTCCGGCGTCAACCCCCTGAGCAACCCGATGACCACGCTGAATATCCTGTGTCCATACATAACCTGCCAAGCCATAGTCAATATCATTAGCCAACTCGATCACTTCATCTTCATCTTTAAATGTCATTACCGTTAAAATCGGTCCAAATATTTCTTCCTGAGCAACAGTTTTATCATTTGTTGCATTCAAAATCATGGTTGGTGGAATAAAGTTGCCACTTTTCATGCTTTCGGGAACGTTTCCACTCACGACTTCCGCTCCTTCTTCTTCAGCGATTTCCAAATAACGTTTAACATTCTGATAATGTGTTGTTGAAATTAGCGGTCCAACCTGTGTTGTTTCATCCATTGGGTCTCCAACCACAATATTTTCAATACGTTCCTTCAACGCTGATACAAAATCCTCGTAAATGGACTCATGCAGGAACAAGCGCGAGTTGGCCGTGCAACGTTCCCCATTGAATGAGAATATCCCCCATGTGCAAGCGTCCAATGCACGTTCAAAGTTTGCATCGTCAAAAACGATTATCGGGGATTTACCGCCCAGCTCCATGGAATACCGTTTTAATGTGTCTGCTCCGTTTTTGGTAATTTCGGAACCAGTGGCTGTTTCACCAGTGAACGAAATCAGTTTGACATCTTCATTGGATACCAGAGACGCTCCGGCCGTTTCGCCAAAGCCATGAACAACATTGAATACACCGTCCGGAAGCCCGGCTGAGTCGATTAATTCTGCTAATCTATTAGCTGTTAGCGGAGACCATTCCGCCGGCTTTAATACAACGGTATTTCCAGTTGCCAGTGCTGGAGCAAGTTTCCATGTTTCCAACATAAATGGAGCATTCCATGGTGTGATTAAACCTGCGACACCAATCGGTTTATGAATCGTATAGTTAATAAATTGGTCATCCACTTGATAGGCTTCCCCGTTCAAACGACTTGCGACCATTTCTGCATAAAAGCGAAAGTTCCGGGCGGCCCGGGCAACCATTTTTTTCGTTTGACTAATCGGCAATCCTGTATCATAAGATTCCAACGGAGCAATATCCTCGATATTTTCATCAATAACATCAGCAATTTTTTTGATATACTCCAGCCGATCAGCCACTTTCATCTTGCCCCATTCACCTTTAAATGCTGCATCAGCGGCTGCCGCTGCTTTGTCAATATCCGATTTGTCACCTTCAGCTACCTGGTTAATTTTTTCATTCGAGTAAGGACTGACGTTTTCAAATTGTTTTTTCGATTCCGCATCCACAAATGAACCATTGATATAAAGTTTGATATCCTTAATATCCACGTTTTCAGGTAGTTTTTGTTTGACTGGTTGTTGTGTCATGTGCACATTCACTCCTTAATCAGGTAATTCGTTTATTTGTTTGCGGCGGCATCTTTTAGTTCGGAACCATAGCTGTCCAGTACACTCTTGATCTCGTCTTGTACTTCTTTTGGCGGAACATCCATCGGCATTCTCAATGTCGGGTTGATCTTTCCTAACATGCCCAACGCTGCCTTGGCCGGTGCCGGATTTGTATCCTTGAACAGGACATCATTTAATGGCATCAAATCATAGTGCAAGTCTTGCGCTCGTTTGATATCGCCTTCATTCCATGCATTATGCATTTCGGCAACTTTTGTCGGGGCAACGTTAGCGGTTGCACTAATCGACCCCGCCCCACCAATAGCTAACATTGGATAGCATAACAGTTCGATACCAGAGTACAGCAGGAAGTCCCGACCGCATTTGAGCAATACACGGTTGACATGTTCAAAGTCTTTATTGGACTCTTTAACACCAATAATGTTCGGGCATTCCTGACTTAATTTAGCCAGCGTATCCACGTGCAAGTTCACCGCAGTTCTACCCGGAATATTATAAACGATAATCGGAAGGTCTACTGAATCCGCAACCGTTTTATAATGTTTAAACAAGGCTTCTTGGTTTGGTTTATTGTAATATGGAACGATAACGAGTGCCGCATCTGCTCCAATTTCATAAGCTTTTTTCGTTAAATACATTGTTTCATCGTGGTTAGTGGAACCTGTGCCCGGTAAAAATGGAACTCTGCCGTCGATTGCTTTTATCGCTGTTTCCATAACCTGCACCCGTTCTTCGGTGGTTAAAGAGCTCGGTTCACCACTTGTCCCTGTAACGGATATAGCATGACTACCGCTTTTAATTTGCCAATCTATCATATTTTTCAATGCATCAAAGTCGATGGATCCGCTTTCATGAAAAGGTGTAATAACAGGAACAACAGAAGCTCCCCGAATACGTTGTTTCACAGCGTCAATATTCTCCATTCGATTTGCCTCCTTTGAAATAATTAGAATTTTTATTTCTGAGTTAATAATACCACATTAGAAAATATATTAAAAATATCTAAAATATTATTCTAACATATAAAAAAAGTATACATAATGTTTTGATTTTTAGTATCATATGTTCGTCTTTGCATGTGAACATTGAAAAAATAAAAGATGTTTTATATAATGTTATAAATATCTGATGATATTATTTTATATATTTTTCATATACAATGAGGTGTCATCCATGGATATACGTCAATTGAATTATTTTTATACCATTGCAAATGAAGGTCAAATTACCCGTGCAGCAAAGAAGCTCCATATGGCACAACCACCGCTCAGCCAAACGTTAAAATCATTGGAAGATGAATTGGGGGTTACACTTCTTGAACGAAATGGGCGACAAATGGAATTGACAAAGGCTGGGATGGTTCTTTATGAAAAGGCGGAAAATATATTTCATTTTTTGGATGAAACGGCAATGGAAGTAAAAGAAACAGGCAAAGGCTTTAAAGGAAAACTTTCCATTGGCTGTGTAAAATCTTGTTTTTCAAAAGTAGTTCACCCCATAAAAGAATTTCGGAGTCAGTTCCCGGAAGTTAATATCGATTTACGGGAAGGAGATACGTCCCGGCTTACGGAATTGCTTCATAATCGAGAGATCGATCTTGCTGTTGTGCGACATCCGTTAGAAATGAAATCGTTTTCATCGCACGATTTATCTGATGAAGATTACGTCGTTATTGCTCCCGAGTCTTGGCATTTAGGTAATTACGAAAATGAGATTTCATTGAATGAACTGGCCGGTTTACCACTTTTACTCCTTCATCGAATTACTGGTGTAGGGCAATACGAAGTCATTATGAACCAATTTGAAAATAAAGGACTAGAACCAAATATTGTTGGTGAATGTCCTGATGTTGATATGATTTTAGGACTGGTCCATGAGGCAATTGGTGCAACCATTATTCCGGAGTCCGCTATTAAGGAACGACATCAGGACAACATAAGAAAGTTACAAATTAAGGATACAACGATCATTTCTAAGTCCTCCATCATTTGGTTAAAAGATCGCTATATTTCAAAAAGTGTCAGAAGCTTTATTGACCTATTTTAATTTCGAATTCCATTTTCTAATGTTTAACGAACTTCGGGATAGGGAATTTTCCAACAAACCTTATAAGGAGTGGTATATTGTCTAAAGTAATACCAGAAATCACCTTGCATGATGGCTTTCAAATACCTTCGATTGGGTTCGGCACCTTCAGATTGAGAGGCAATGATGGTGCGGCTGCCGTCGCAAGCGCCATCAATCATGGATACCGTTTAATTGATTCAGCCTACAATTATGAAAATGAGGGAACAGTAGGTGCGGCGCTTCAGCGGACATCTATACCTCGTGAGGAATTACGCATTACATCAAAGCTTCCTGGTCGTTATCACACTTACGATCAAGCAATCAAGACGATTCAGGAATCACTCTATCGAGCAAACCTTGATTATTATGATTTATACTTAATTCACTGGCCCAACCCAATACAAGATCAGTACGTGGAGGCGTGGCAAGCTTTGATTGATGCAAAAAAATGGGGATTGATCCGCTCCATTGGTGTTTGCAATTTTCTTCCGGAGCATCTTGAACGGCTTGAAAAGGAAACAGGCGTGCTGCCAAGTATCAATCAAGTTGAATTACACCCTTTCTTTAATCAAAGAGAACAGAGGACATGGCATGAACAACATGGTGTTGTAACAGAATCATGGAGTCCTTTAGCCCGGACGAATAACATATTTAATAACAAAACCATTAACGATATTGCGGCCAAACACAGCAAGTCCGCTTCACAAATTATTTTGCGCTGGCACTTTCAGCATGGTGCTGTTGCCATCCCGAAATCAGCATCAATCAGCCGGCAATTGGAAAACATCGCTATTTTTGACTTTGTGTTGGATGATGTTGATATGACGGCATTGGACAAATTGACACGTGAAGATGGCCGCATGAATGACCAAAATCCAGCTGTGTACGAAGAGTTTTAAGCCAATGGATTCAAACAAACTGTTCCACCTTTACATGATATTCGGCATTTAAGCCAGACTATGAGTAAAGGAGGAATAAGATGAGTACTGATAAAGGCAAGAAGAAAAAAAATAAAAGCAAAGAAGAATTAAATGATATGAAAGGCGGTAAAGAACGACACCGCCGGAATCGTTCTTAACTCAGGGCAAGTGTTTAGTAGAACCTGTTTCATTGTAATATGCTCACCTAAAAAGGTGGGCATATTACCTCAAAAGGCTTTAATTATTTATTATCGGTCCCATCTTCTTCTTCGTTCTCATTGGCTTTCTGGAATAAAGCTTCCGGAATCATTTCGAAACCCTCAATCACCGTGTTTTCTTCCACTTCAATCATTAAACAGCGTTTCCCATTCCATTCAACTTGACGTACATAGCTTAAGTCTTGCGGACCAATGGAGATATCCGCTACTTTTGTCTTTATTTTAATCGACTTGGAAGAATATTTTGGGACAATGTTACTTGCTTTTAACTCATACGACTCATCATCAATCACTGTTTTAAATGCTGACTCCACTTTTTCTGTATTGACATCTTCTACGCCACTCACTTTTAAAACATTTTCTACATCTTTGTAGTCTAATTTCGCTACATCATCTTCCTCTTCATTTTCTTCCACAGCCCGATGAATCTCTTCATAGACATTTGAAAGTGTTGATGTATTAATTTGGTCACCCGCTACCTTTTTGACAACTTCCTCAAAAACAAGCTTATCCTCTTCGGCAGTTACGACCTCTTCCGCATTTAAGACGTCTTCTATGAAATGATAATTCGGTTCATTCGCTTTCCCTGCCGAATAAAGTACGTGATTAACATCCGTAGCATTATCCGTAAAACTGGGAAATAGAAATCCTGATATAGGAGCCTTCAGGTTAATAATGGGATCTACGACGACATTATATTTGAACTCCTTTTCAACATAATCAAACAGTAATTCCTTTTTCGGATCTTGTGTTTTATTCATGCTACATAAAATAAAGGGATGGGAATAAACCGTGTCGCGCTCATTTTCTTCCGCCTCTTCATTTCGTTTCATTGGTTTCATATATTCCCCTCGTATAAAGGTTACAACAACATCCATTTCATATTGCTTGTCTTTCAGCATTTTCTCGACCAGTTGAAGCATATGACGCTTCCATTCTTCCGTATCATTACTTAAGAGACCGTGGTGGAGAATGAGCTGACTGTTATTTTCCACATCGCTTTGGAACTTCAATTCAAATAACTTTTGATCCAACTGGCCTGATAGTACTTTTTTAAAGTTGTCTAAAAATAACTCTTTCTGTTCATCTTCCAGCAAATCAAATGATGAACTTTCCTGGTGATAAATGTCACTCGATTCTTTCATAATGTACACATTAAATATTTCGCTAATTTTTAATAAGTCATTATTCACTTTGAATTGTTTTCGAAAGTGTGCGATATCATTTTTGTTCAATAGTGTTCACTCCTAAGCTAGTGATCAATATATATTGCAGAAGTACGCTGATGTTTGTTATGTGAAATTCTATTATATACTCCTGGACAAAGATAAGTCGATACAATTCCAACAATAATTCCAGCTATGACGTCTGTTGGATAATGATGCCCCACGTACAATCTGAATTGCTTTTCTGTTTTTCGCGGGTTTAGTTGGTGTTCCCGTCGGTTTATCCCCATAAAAAAGCACTTCCTTCGTGGGAAGCGCGGGTGGTTAAACGACTAGCCTCCTGACGTCTACCCATAATTGAACGTAAAAAAGACGGTATCTAGTCGCCTAAATACCGTCAGTAAGCCTTTATATCGATACCGGTGGTGGGGCTCGAACCCACACTCCCGTAGGAACACGATTTTGAGTCGTGCGCGTCTGCCAATTCCGCCACACCGGCATATGGGTCAATTCATGGAGGCGGTAACCGGATTCGAACCGGTGATAGAGGTTTTGCAGACCTCTGCCTTACCACTTGGCTATACCGCCAAAAGGGAAATAAAAGAAAAAATGGAGCGGAAGACGGGATTCGAACCCGCGACCCCCACCTTGGCAAGGTGGTGTTCTACCACTGAACTACTTCCGCATATAATGGCTGGGCTAGCTGGATTCGAACCAGCGAATCACGGGATCAAAACCCGATGCCTTACCGCTTGGCTATAGCCCAATATTATAAAGTGAAGGGGCGACCGGTGGGGATCGAACCCACGAATGCCGGAGCCACAATCCGGTGCGTTAACCACTTCGCCACGACCGCCATAATGTATATTATGGCAGGGGTAGCAGGAGTCGAACCCGCATCAAAGGTTTTGGAGACCTTCGTTTTGCCATTAAACTATACCCCTATTAAATATATGGTGGAGGGGGAGGGACTCGAACCCCCGAACCCTGAGGGAGCGGATTTACAGTCCGCCGCGTTTGGCCAACTTCGCTACCCCTCCATACTGATTAAGAAGGTGGCTCGAGACGGAATCGAACCGCCGACACACGGATTTTCAGTCCGTTGCTCTACCGACTGAGCTATCGAGCCGCAAACAACAATTTTATGTAATAATAATTATTTAAATGGCGGTCCGGACGGGACTCGAACCCGCGACCTCCTGCGTGACAGGCAGGCATTCTAACCAACTGAACTACCGGACCAGTTTGAATAACTTTGGTTGCGGGGGCAAGATTTGAACTTGCGACCTTCGGGTTATGAGCCCGACGAGCTTCCAGACTGCTCCACCCCGCGATGTATGAACTATGGTGGAGGATGCAGGTCTCGAACCTGCGACCCCTTGCTTGTAAGGCAAGTGCTCTCCCAGCTGAGCTAATCCTCCGATGCACGATAAGTGCAAATGTTACAAGACTTATGCCTTCATCTAAAACATTTAAGTGAAAGATGACCCGTACGGGATTCGAACCCGTGTTACCGCCGTGAAAGGGCGGTGTCTTAACCACTTGACCAACGGGCCATAATTAAATTGTAATGGCGGAGAGCGAGGGATTCGAACCCTCGAGACCGTGATAACGGCCTACACGATTTCCAATCGTGCTCCTTCAACCACTCGGACAGCTCTCCATGGCTCCACAGGCAGGATTCGAACCTGCGACCGATCGGTTAACAGCCGATAGCTCTACCGCTGAGCTACTGTGGAATAATCCAAATGGTATCGCCTGGCGGCGTCCTACTCTCGCGGGGGCAAAGCCCCAACTACCATCGGCGCTGGAGAGCTTAACGGCTGTGTTCGGCATGGGAACAGGTGTGTCCTCTCCGCTAATACCGCCAGACCTAAGTTGTGACAATCAACGATAATGGATGCCCAAACCCGATATTTATCAAGGCCAAGGATCATTATAGCCGTTATCGTCGAAAAATGCAAGGGTTTTTTTC
>NZ_BAAADM010000042.1:0-25364 GCF_039522485.1 Lentibacillus halophilus
ATGATAGAGTGCCTTCTCTTTTTTGACTAGAAAATTGCCTCAGGTGGCCCCGAGAATTATTTTACACATATCAATGGCAACCATTCGTTCTGCCTACTTAAATAAAAGGTTATCCTTATGATTAATCGTTATCGTCTCTCCGCCTGCTGTGAACGTCGATTGACTGTATAATGCGTGTTCTCCTTCGGTAGGTGCTTTAAATATTTTTGGTCCCTGCGGATGGTAACTGCCACCTTTGTGGACCGTTTTCGAAATAGTGCTGCCTGTATAGTCGTGATTCCGATTTTGGAATGAAACAGAAATGAGTGGTGTCTGATGTTTCAATGTAATAGGCTTGTCCCCCATATATTGAATCGACCGAAGTACTTGGAAACCATTCTCCACATCCTCCACTCGGATATGGAGGATAAAATTACCTTTATGTATTTCTTTTGTTTTGTCGCTGACGAGCTCAGCATCCACCTGCCCATAAACCAAATACAGCGATAAAAAAAGCAAACCACTAACAATAACCAAGATACTTCCTACTTTTTTCACATGTAATCCTCCTGTCTTCTTATTAGACGAATGGCACTGCTCAAACGTTTCCAATCATTCATAAAAAAAGGGAAAAAAATAGAAAGCATAATTCCAATCATTCTTTAAAAAATAAATGATGAAGCACTTGGGAAAAAGAACTTATTTTCTTTATTCCCGTTTGCTGTGACCTAAAAACCCGTTCTTGAAGGAGGATACCAATGACCGTCGCAACCCAAGTGAAACAAACAGTCGCTGGTTTAAAAAGCGCACAGGCAAGCTTTGAACAATTTGCCCTGGAAACCGAAAACAAACAGGCTAAAAAGTTGTATGAAAGTGCTGCACAACAGACACAAACCATACTTCAGTCGGTAGAGCCGCGCGTACAGCAAATCGAGCAGGAAGAACCACAATATAAAGGATTTTAAACCGTGAGGCTGGCCATCACAGCCAGCCTCATGCCATTTGGAGGAAGGCCATGAAATTATGTCAAATCGCGCTGATACTCGGAATGATTATTTTCTTGATAGGGTGTGGAGCACCGAACGACAATGATACATCACAGTCGAAACCGGACAATACGCATTTTCAAAAAATAACGACCACCGGTACTATGAGCCAATCCATTGCCAACCAAGCAAAAGAAAAATTGAAAAAACGGGAATCTATAACAGCGATTTATGCGATTAATACCGATAAAAAACTTCTTATCGCATTTGAGATCAAACATCACAAACGTTTTCAGCTGGATTCCATTCGAAAAAATGTGCGCAAACAAATGAACAAACGATTTCCCGACTACAAAGTGAACGTGTCCATAGACAAACGAATCGTACTTGACCTCAAACAACTCGAAAAAACGATAGCCAAAGACAAATTGTCCAAAAAAGAACTGAAGAAAAAAGCAAAACAGGAAATCAAGTTAATGAAAGATAAAACATAAAGCGAGCGTGATCGACCATGGCAAATAAAAAGAAGAAAAATTTACCACCGGCTGCACAACGGTATCAGGAATTTCAAAACAAAAGGGAAACGAAACGCCCTTTGTTAAAAAATTGCGTAAAAGCATTCTTCGTAGGCGGTTTTATTTGTTTCATCGGTCAAGTTATATCCACCATATACATCTATTTCTTTAATTTCACGGAACAGACAGCAGGCAATCCAACCGTGGCGACTCTCATTTTTATAACGATGCTTTTGACTGGATTTGGGGTTTATGATCGTATTGGCCAATTCGCCGGGGCTGGATCGACAATTCCTGTCACTGGTTTTGGAAATTCTGTCATATCAGCAGCCATTGAACATCGATCAGAAGGCTTCATTATTGGTGTTGGTGGCAATATGTTCAAACTGGCCGGACCAGTTATTGTGTACGGTGTTTTTTCAGCCTTTGTCATCGTTCTAATCAAAACAATTTTTAAACAGTGGGGTGGCTTGTAATGTTGCAAGGACGTACATGGATCTTTGACAATCAGCCTGTCATTATCTCGACCGGTACGGTTGGCGGCCCATTCGAGGCTGAAAGTCGAATACCGGAAGCATTTGATATATTGCACGACGATATTTGGATGAATCAATCATCATTTGAAAAAGCACAACAAATAATGATGGAAGAAGCAAGCCAAATGGCTATTAAGAACAGCCTGATTCAAAAGGAAGACGTTCAATTTTTTATAAGTGGCGACTTAATCAACCAGATTACACCAAGCAATTTCGCTGCCAAAACCATGGATATTCCTTATTTGGGATTATTCAGCGCATGTGCCACCTCCATGGAAAGCCTGGCACTTGCTGCATTTTTCCTTAATAGCAATGGGGCGGATTATATTTTAAGTGGAACCGCCAGCCATAATGCAGCCGCCGAAAAACAATTCAGGTATCCAACGGAGTATGGCGGACAAAAACCGCCTACCGCTCAATGGACCGTGACCGGTGCTGGATGTGCACTCGTCGCCAAAAATGGTATTGGGCCAAAAGTAACGTCGGCAACGATGGGTAAAATCGTTGATATGGGAGTGACCGACCCATTCAATATGGGTGGGGCAATGGCTCCTGCTGCTGTTGATACGATTGAAGCCCATTTACGTGATTTGAATGTGGATGCATCGCACTATGATTTAATTATTACAGGCGACCTTGGTCAAGTTGGGCAGGAGGCTTCTCTGGATATGTTACAAAAGAAAAATATTGGGATTACGGAAGCCATGTATGAAGATTGTGGACTGACGATTTATCGGAAGGATCAACCTGTTTTCTCCGGCGCAAGTGGAACAGCCAGTTCAGCCGTTGGTGTTTACGGGCATTATTTGCAGTTGCTCAAAGAAAAACAACTCACCCGCATTCTTGTTGTGGCAACAGGCTCATTACATTCACCATTGAGCGTACAACAAAAAGATACCATTCCTTGTATTGCCCACGCCGTAGCCATCGAAGCAGGATGTGATGGATCATGATTTTTTTCTGGGCGTTCGTTGTTGGTGGCCTTTTTTGTGTCATCGGACAAATTCTATTCGACGTGTTTAAATTGAATCCAGGCGTGGCACTGACCATCTTCGTCGTTTCCGGCGCTGTACTGGAAGGAATTGGTTTATACAGACCACTTATTAATTTCGCAGGCGCCGGTGCGACGGTGCCAATCACTAATTTCGGCAATCAACTCGTCGAAGGTGCCATGCAGGAAGCTGAACAGCATGGATTGATCGGTGTTGTAACAGGCATTTTTGAGGTCACGAGTGCCGGAATTTCGGCAGCTATTATTTTTGGTCTCATCGGTGCCTTTCTTTTCAAACCAAAAGGATAGGAGTGTTCATTATGACAGTCGGTGCACAAGTAAAAGGATGTTTTGCGTCGCTTAAAAGTGTTGAAGCGACACTGGAAACCCTGGCAGCTAAAACACAGGATCAAGAAGCTGAACAGGCGTTTCAAGACGTCCGGAAAACGATTCAAACCATTCAAAAGGACTTGGAGAACCAAGTTATTTTCCTGACGAAGGAAGAGCCGCAGTATAAAAGCTGACTCTAAGCGAAGTGGCAGAGTGTTTTAACATCCCATACAAACAGGCAAAGGAGTGGATATTGTGCCAAACTGGGTTGAAATCATCATTCGTTCGGTAACCTTATTACTCGTTTTATTTGTTTTGAGCAAAGGTCTCGGCAAAAAAAGCTTGGCACAGATGACTGCGTTTGAATCGATGGTGATGATCGTTATTGGCGGAATCGTGGCCTTGAATACCGTCAATCCGGCCACTCCGATCGTATATGGCCTTACAGCGTTGGCTGTATGGTTCATGATTCCTTATATAGCCGTATTCATTGCAATGAAAAGTAAACGATTCCGCAATGTCACGCAAGGCAAAGGAACCGTACTCATTCAAAATGGTAAAATTATGGAGGATAATTTGAAAAAAGAACGGGTATCAACCGACGATCTCCTCAGCAAATTGCGCAACAATCAAATCTTTACTGCTGCCGATGTCGAATTTGCCGTCATTGAACCGAACGGAGACGTGAATGTGCTTCCGCAAAAACAGCATCAGCCGGTTACACCGAGCATATTGGGAATTAACGTATCACCTGTGAAAGAACCTCAAACCGTCATCATGGATGGAAAAGTGCTGCTGGAACCATTGGCGAATGCATCGTTGAATCCAAATTGGCTGGAGACAGAGCTGGAAAAGATGAACGTCAGCATAGAAAACGTTTTTCTTGGACAAGTTGACAGTGATGGCCAGTTGACGGTTGATTTATTCGATGATCAGCTCTCAGTGCCAAGTCCGACCGAAAAACCCCTCCTTTTGGCCACCATGAAAAAATGTCAAGCCGATTTGGAAATGTTTGCTCTAGAGACGGAAAACGAACAATCCAAAACCCTCTACCAAACAAACAGCGAACGACTTCAGCAGGCAATCAGTAAGCTCAAACCATATGTGAATGAATAAAGGAGACCCCCTCGGATTGAAGGGGTCTGTTTCATGCTACGAGCGAATATCGATGTAGATTTTTCCAAATTGTTTGGTTTCTTTTAAATACGAGAACGCGTCGGACGCTTCGTTAAGCGTAAATCCCTGATCAACCACCGGATGTATGTTGTGGTTTTCAATAAATTGGATCATATCGCGAAGTTCATCTCTGCTTCCCATCGTTGTGCCAATCAACTGATATTGTCCATAAAAAAATGCTCGGATATTCAATTCAACCGTATCTTCCGTTGTCGCACCGAATGTAACGAATCGCCCGCCTTTCTTTAATACCTCTAATGAGCGGTTAAATGTTGCCCTACCTACACTATCAATGACTAAATCAATCGTTTCGTCCGCGAGTTCTTCCGGCCAGCTGCTGTTGGTATCAATGGCGCGGTCGGCTCCAAGTTTTTCTGCTTGTTCCCGTTTTTCCTGACTGCGGGAGGTGACAATCACTCGTGTACCCGCCTTTTTGGCAAATTGAATTAGGAACGTTGCGACGCCACTTCCAGCCCCGGGAATAAAAACCGTCTCGCCCTTTTTAACATTCCCTTTTGTAAACAATGCCCTGTAACCGGTTAAGCCTGACAACGCAAGCACACCTGCCTCCTTCCATGACAAATGGTCCGGCTTTTTTTCCACTTGCTCTGCGGGCAGAACGATATACTCCGTAAACGTTCCATGATCAGGCATCCCCAAAATATCAAATGATGTCGGTGGTGCATCACTATTGTCATACCAGCCAAGTGCCGGATTTATAATAACCTCATCTCCCGGCGAAAATGCCGTGACACCTTCCCCGGCGGATTCGATAACACCTGCTCCGTCCGAACCGAGAATAAGCGCCTTAGCATCATCTCCCCGCCGGCCGGGAACAGCACAATCGCGCCGGTTCATTCCGGCTGTTTTTAACGCAACGGTGACCTGTCCGTGATCCGCAAACGGTTTGTTCATGTCTTTAAGATGTAATGCACCTTCTTCATGTACATATGCTCTCATTTTCTTACGTCCTCCTTATAAATAGTTACTTAATGTACTAATATCCTGTTTTTCGGTTATGTCGTGTGAAAAAAGTGGGATATAAATTTTTTCTTGTTCCGGAAATGTCTCGTTGTCTGGTTCTGCAGCATTCCCTCAATCCAGACTCCCATCAATTCAGGCAGTGACAGCAGACGGATCGTATGTCCTGTTGGTGCTGTGTCAAATATCAGCTTATCATAATGTTGCCTCTCTTCTAAAATAATTGATATTAATTTATCGAATAGCGCCGCTTCATCGGCACCGGGGGATGCTTTTGCTGTATCCAGCTGACGGTGTACCTCTTCCATCATACCGGAATGCACAACATTGCTGATATTGGATTTCACTTCTTTTATATAGGCGCCCGTCTCTTTCTGCGGATCGATTTCAATGACATCAAGGCTGGTGGCTATTTGGGTAACCACCGATCTGCCGATTAAAAATATCCCCCAAGTTATGGGCAGGATCTGACAGAAATTAAAAATCCCTCACTGGAATATATGCGGAAAACGTTTTCTAGTACAACTTTATTTTACAATATACCCAGATGTGAGATGAGAAAAAAAGAGGCTGGGACATTCTCACTGAAAAAAGCGAGCTGAAAAGATGTCAAAAAGTCCGAGAGAAAGGCTCTCATGGCCAAAAACGAGCTGAAAAGATGTCAAAAAGTCCGAGAAAGGGGCTCTCACGGCCAAAAAAGGGCTGGAAAGATGACAAAAAGTCCGTGAGAGGGGCTCTCATGGCCAAAAGCGGGCCGGAAAGATGACAAAAAGTCCGTGAGAAAGGCTCTCACGGCCATTATACGGTCATCCATCATTTACAGTCTCTGACGTTATTAAAACCCTGACAGCGTCAATCGCTGCCAGGGTTTTATTTAAGCTTTTCCCATGCCGCGCAAAAACTGCAACAGCATCGTGACGCTTCGATTTATCTCCGGATCTTTCAATGCTTTAAGCAAATCCATATAGGATGTCTTTTCCGATGTCTCGGAAGCAGCAGCCTCCTTGACCGCATGGTTCATCCGATCAGCTAAATACTGCATTTCATCCACATCCATTTTTCCTGCTATTTGAACCAATTTCACGATGTTTTCAACAGGCGCGGCATACTCAGACTTATTCAGTTCGCGTGTGATATTGGACAGTGCAGCTTCCCGATGCTTAACAAGAGCTGTCAGCGTATCGAGCATTTCACTCTGATTAAGAGCTTCCAGCAGATCAATGCCTTTGAGAATAGACGTCTTATGGTTACTGACGGCTGTTGCCACTTCCTCCAGGTTGTTCTGACGAATGGTTTCTTCAGGTATTTCCATCCGCTTTACATTTGATATTTTTTCAGCCATTCTGTTTCACCTGACTTCCCGGAAAAATATAGTCGTCACGCTCCCATTTTTCCTCAACCCGGACACTTACTTGCGGTTGCGGATTGCCGCGCCGGTAGTTGTTTGGCGGAAGCGGACTTTTTCCTTTTTTCTTGATGACTTCCATTTTCACCGCGACCTCTTTATACGCCGGTGTGTCCGTATCTTTATCGACATTATTGTCCGTTAAATAATTAATAGCTGTTCGTCCATTGTCATTTAGTGGCAAATACAGTTCATTGCCGCTGACGCGATCGGTAATATGCACCGCTCCAGTAACTTCTCCTGTTCTTGATATCAATTTTACTTCAGCGCCTTCATTGATGCCCCGTTCATTCGCCAGATCAGGCGATACTTCTATAAAAGCGGTGGGCATTTTACTAGTGATGCCAGGCGACTTATATGTCATATTCCCTTCATGGAAATGCTCTAGCACGCGACCGTTATTCACATGCAAATCATATTCATCATCTGTGTCATACCTCAACTCAAATGACAATGGATACAACTTCGCCTTATTATCAGCAAATGGGAATCCGTCTGTGAACAGAAGTGGCGTGTCTGTGCCATCCGGTGCCACCGGCCATTGCAGACTATTGTAGTTGGTTAATCTGTCGTAGCTGACACCGGCAAACAATGGTGCCAGGGACGCTGCCTCATCCATAATGTCTGACGGGCTGTCATAAAGCCAGTCATAACCCAGTTTTTCAGCAATATCCCTAATGATCCGCCAATCCGGGCGGGAGTCACCAACCGGATCAAGCGCCTGATACAACCGTTGGATGCGACGTTCTGTATTGGTAAACGTTCCTTCCTTTTCAAGACTTGGAACAGCCGGCAAAATAACATCAGCATATTTGGCCGTCTCCGTTAAAAACAAATCCTGTACGACAAAGAAGTCCAGTTTTTCAAATGCAGCTGTTACATAATTGATGTTGGCATCCACAATACCCGTGTCCTCACCGAGAACATAGAGACTTTGGAGCTCACCCTCATGGATGGCACCGATCATTTCGTGATTGTCCAGACCGGGCGTAGCAGGAATATCCACTCCCCACGCATTTTCATAGCGCTGGCGCACCTCATCGGATGCAACTTCTTCATAACCGGGGAAGAAATTCGGCATGCTTCCAAAATCGCTGCACCCTTGCACATTATTGTGTCCGCGCAATGGATAAGCACCGGTTCCTTCGCGCATGTAATTGCCGGTGACGAGCAGCAGATTGGAGATGGCTGTACTTGTATCGCTGCCAAGCTGGTGCTGTGTGACACCCATAGCCCAGCATATGGCTAATTTCCCGACACTTGCAACCTGTTCAGCAATCTCTGTCAAATTCGCCTGGGTAATGCCGGTCATCTCCTCCGCATACTCAAGCGTAAAAGGTTCTAACGATTGTTTGTAAGCATCAAAATCGTTTACCCATTGATCGATAAATGCGCGGTCTTCCCATCCTTGGTCTATAATATATTTGGTCACCGCCGACAGCCAGACAAGGTCCGTGCCACTCTTCGGCTGGAAAAACCGATCAGCGCGCTGACCCATTTCCTGTTTGCGCAAATCAAACACGTATAACGTCTGCCCAAACAATTTTTGCGAGCGTTTAATCCGTGAAGCGAGCACAGGATGAGATTCCGCCGTATTGGATCCAATTGTTATCACCATATCTGCCTTGGCAATGTCATCAATAGATCCGGAGTCACCGCCATGCCCAACGGTTCGAAATAACCCCTTCGTCGCCGGTGATTGACAATAGCGGGAGCAGTTATCAACATTGTTCGTGCCGATAACTTGCCGCGCCAATTTTTGCATGGAGTACGACTCTTCGTTGGTCGCTTTAGATGAGGAGATAAATCCTAGTGCATCCGCGCCTTTGTCAGCCTTAATCTCTTCAAAGCGCTTCGCTGTATAGTTCAATGCCTCATCCCATTCCACTTCAACAAACGACTCCCCGTTACGAATAAGCGGCTTGGTCAGACGTTCTTCCGAATTCACATAATCCCAGCCGAATTTTCCTTTGATACAAGTGGATATACCATTGGCCGGTGATTCCTGTTGCGGCTCCACCTTAAGCACTTTCCGATCTTTGGTCCATACATCAAACGTGCAGCCGACACCGCAGTATGTACAAACGGTTTTTGTCTTGTCAATACGCTCTTCACGCATTGATGCCTCTGTGTCGGAAACAGCAAATAAGGGGCCGTATCCAGGCTCCGCTGTCTTGGTTACATCAATCATGGATCGGAGCAAACCTGGTTCATGATCGGTCATATAGCCGGCCTCACCCACCATGGATGTTTCCATTAGGGCATTGCACGGGCAAGCGGTTACACATTGACCGCAGCCAACGCAGGATGATTCATCAATCGGTACATCATTATCCCAAACAACACGCGGACGCTCACGATTCCAATCAATTAAAAGTGTTTCGTTCACTTGAATATCCTGGCACACTTCAACACATCGTCCACATAAAATGCACTGATCCGGATCATACCGGTAAAACGGGCTGGAATTATCGATTTCATATGGTTTGGACTCAAACGGGCGTGACTGGTGTTCAAGTCCGAATTCCTGTACGGTATTATGAATTTCACATGATCCATTATTATAATCACAGACCGTGCAATACAGCTCATGATTTTCCAGTATTCGATCCAGCGCCTCTTTCTGTGCTGTATTCACATGCACTGGATCTGTCTTCACATTCATGCCTGCCTGTACGGTGGTTCCGCATGCGCGGACTATTTCCCCGTCCAATTCAACCATACACGTATCACATGTCTGGATAGGACCCAACGATTCGTTATAACAAATTTGCGGAACAAACGTTTCTGTTGTGTTGATCAGATCCAATAAGTTCTGACCCGGAGAAGCCAAATAGTCTTCCCCATCGATCGTTACGATAAGATGGTCGTGGTTTTCCACCTTCCACCCTCCCTTATTTGATAAAGTGCCATGTTTATCCGTGGGCATTTTTTGATTGCCCACGGATGGTTTATTTAATAAATAACTATTTTAGCAATATTATAACATAACGTGGCATAAAAACGAATCAGTTTTATGACTTTTGCGAAGATAGTCTATCAATTTAACGATTGGAAACGTCTTCGAAACCCGTATACAACGATCCTTCCTTCATCTTCCGCATGACTGCCCTGATCCAAATAGAGATCAATAACGAAACGACATGCATGATGCCAAATATAACGAGGACCAGCTGATAACTGTTGGTTGAATCATAGATCAACGACAAGAGCATCGGGCCAACAATACCGGCGACTGCCCAGGCGGTCAGCATGTAGCCATGGATGGCACCAAGCTGTTTTGTTCCGAACAAATCGCCAATATAAGCCGGAACCGATGAAAACCCGCCTCCATAACAGGACACGATGGCATATACGAGAATTTGAAACAAAACAATCGATGTGATAACCGGCAAGAAAAAGTACGCGATGGTTCCTATAATGAAAAACAATGTGTACACATTCGGCCGGCCAATATAGTCGGAAATCGTCGCCCAACCGATTCGCCCGACACCATTGAAAAGCCCCATTATCCCGACCATGGAAGCTCCTGTAACAGCTGACATGCCGGCAATTTCCTGTCCCATTGGTGATGCAACCGAGATGATCGCAATACCTGTCGTCACATTCAAAAACAGCATCGTCCACAGCATCCAAAATGGTTTTGTTTTAATGGCCTCTCTGGCCGTCATTTGCGAAAGATCTTCTTTTTGACGTTTCGGTTGAGAGGCTTGGTCATCTTGCATGCCTTTGGGCTTCCAACCTTCAGGAGGCGGTGCAAGGTACTGAGACGCAGCCATCATAACGATCAAATAGCTTGCTCCCAATATAAAAAATGCATTGGGAATACCAACCGAACTGACTAACGCTTCTCCCGCCGGACCACTGATCAGCGATGCGAAGCCAAACCCCATAATAGCAAGGCCTGTCGCCAAACCACGGTGATCCGGGAACCATTTGACGAGGGTTGATACAGGCGCAATATAGCCAATGCCCAGACCTATTCCACCAATAATACCGTAGAAGAGATACATCAATGTCAATGATTCAAGGGCTGTCGCCAAACCGGTTCCCATGACACCAATTCCGAAAAACACTGCAGCAAGCATTCCTGAAATGCGCGGCCCCTTTTTCTCAACAAATGTTCCCAGAAAAGCAGCAGAAAAGCCGAGAAGAAAGATAGCGATACTGAATGCAAAGGAAATCTGACTCGTGCTCCAACCATACGCATCAGCCATTGGATTGGTAAATACGCTCCATGCATATGCTGACCCAATACAAATATGAATGCCTACACCCGACAGAGCGATTAACCAACGATTTTTCACCTTTTCCAAGTTTGCTCCCTCCTGTCAAAATTAATTTAATTTTCTTATTATTTACGCCTTATGGTACTAGGATTATATTATTTATGCCAGTAAAAATGCGAATAATTTAAAAATTCATTATAAAAACCCGGCAAAAATGTTGTTCACACATCTTTGCCGGGTTTTTATTCATCATTTAAGGGTAGTGGATTACTGGTTAGAAAACAATCAACGCAACAACTGTGGACAGAAACAAACCGAACATAACCGGTAGAAAGTTTTTGCGGACGAGGTCCATGACCGACACACCACAAAAACCGGCAATAGCTATTAATGATGACCAGGCAACAATGGTTCCACCACCGGTCCAAATTGACCCCATTTGTCCAATAGCCGCCAAAGTACCCGCATCAATGGCCCCATTTTGCAGCGATGAGGCCAGTGCGCCGGTCAATGGCAAGCCGGAAAACCCGGATCCATCAAGACCTGAGACGATGCCAATAATCAATATGCTGAATGCAGCCGGAAAAGCATGTTGTGGAAGAAATGCCTGCGAAGATTTGACAAGATCAAACAACAATCCTGGTGCGTTGTCATCGATCCCGAGTATACTGCCGGAAAAGTCAGAACTGCCAAGGAAAAAGAACCCTGCAATCGGGATTACCGGTCCCATTGCTTTAAACGCGAACACAAACCCCTCTGTTATATGGTTGGTAATATAGTCGAGCGCGTGCTGACGGCCGAAAGCGACCGTTGACAAAAGTAGGAGTATAACGGCAACACCACCGACAAATGCTGCACCATCACCGCCTTCAAACCCGGTCGTGCGGCCGGAATTTACTTTTGCAACCATCATGTAAATAACCACGGCGAGCAGGGAAATCGGGACAAGGACGGCAAACAATTTGCTCCATACTGTCAGATGAACGGATTTCGATGTGTTTTCGGATTCCTTGGCAGTTTGCATTTGATTCATTTCAATTTCATTAAGTGGATCGTCTTTTGAGCGTATTGTCCTGCGGTAAAGAACATAAGCCATGCCAATCGCCGCTGCTCCTGCCACGAGTGACAGTATAAGTGCTTTCTCAGCGACAACTGTTGTATCAATGCCTGCTGACACTGCCGATAGATTGGGGGCTACTTGCACAATGTAATCAGACGACAGTGCCATGCCTTGCCCGGCTAATGCAACCGCGACACCTGCTGTTATAGCGGGAAGACCAGAGCGGATTGCTGCAGGAACAAGAAGAGCACAGATGAGCGGAACGGCCGGTGTCGGCCAAAAGAATAGGGAAATACAATAGGTAACAACGATTAACACGAAAAAGGAAACATGTCCATTAATCATCAGTTTCTGAATCGGTTGAATCATTCGCCGGTCGGCGCCAAGATCTTTTAACGAATGCAATAAGGCTATCATGAAGGTGATAATGAGGAATATATTAAAAAGTTCTTTCGCTGCAACAAGATTTGCGTTAAATATGGCTGTGAACCCGCTAATCATACTTCCTTTGTACACCCAGGCGATAATAAATGTTCCAAGCAACGTTGGCAGCACAACACCTCTACGGAAAATCATTGTCAAAATGATAATCAGCGTAAAAATCCCATATAACGCATGGGCGGCAGTCAGTTCCAAAACGACCACTTCCTTTCTCAACTGTGTACATAGCCTATGCACAAGTAAAGGAAGCGGTGCAGACTGGAACATGGCGACCATCATACACCTTTGAAAGACAACAATCTATGAACCATATTCGTCACCCGCACATTCATGGCAGAGCAATTGTCCATCCTCTTGAACGCCATCGAAAAACCCGTTCTCGCAATAAACATTCTCACCACAAATGTGACACGGACCAATTAATTCACGCATGAGACATCCCCTCCTGTATCAATGGTTTATTTCCAGTATATATCGCCATGTTCTCCTATGTAAAAAAAGATGGCAGCCCAATAAGCCAACACACAAGGCGGCGTTTGGGTCTGCCTGTTTTCTCAATTATGAATTAAACTGTTCTGATTCTGTTGATCCTGCCAATGCGCCCGTTGACGATGTGTTATTGGAGATAACCTGGGCCACATCATCAAAATATCCCGTTCCGACTTCACGTTGATGACGTGTTGCTGTATAACCGTGCTTTTCACTGGCAAATTCGTTCTGTTGCAGTTCGGAATAAGCGGCCATACCATCCTCTTTATACTTTCTTGCCAAGTCGAACATGCTGTGATTTAAGGCATGGAAACCGGCCAATGTAACAAATTGGAATTTGTATCCCATCTCAGCCAATTTATCCTGAAATTCTTTAATTTCTTTTTCTGAAAGTTTTCCTCTCCAATTAAAGGAAGGGGAACAGTTGTAAGCCAGCATTTTATCCGGATATTGTTCATGAATGGCATCCGCAAACCGTTTAGCGTCTTCCAGATTCGGCTCCGATGTTTCACACCAGACCATATCCGCATAAGGAGCATAAGCTAAGCCTCGTGCAATCGCCTGATCCAATCCGGCTTTTGTTTTAAAGAATCCTTCTGACGTCCGTTCACCGGTAATAAACTCTGCATCGTCCGGATCGATATCACTCGTAATCATGTCAGCCGCATCAGCGTCCGTTCGTGCAATAATAACGGTTGGCGTTCCCATGACATCAGCTGCGAGTCTGGCAGAGATAAGATTGCGTACGGCCGTCTGTGTCGGCAAAAGAACTTTTCCGCCCAAATGACCGCATTTCTTTTCGGAGGCCAGCTGATCTTCAAAATGAACAGCCGATGCACCGGCTTCAATCATGGATTTCATTAATTCAAATACGTTCAATTGACCGCCAAATCCTGCTTCAGCATCAGCAACAATGGGAGCAAACCAATCCGTTGAGTCATCCCCCTCTGAATAATGAATTTGATCGGCCCGTTGCAGCGCTTGGTTAATCCGTTTAACAACTGTGGGGACACTGTTGACCGGGTATAGACTTTGATCCGGGTACATTTGTCCTGCTTCATTGGCATCTGCGGCAACCTGCCAGCCACTTAAGTAAATGGCCTGCAAACCTGCCTTAACCTGCTGTACCGCCTGATTTCCCGTCAGAGCACCCAATGCATTAATATAATTCGGACCATTGAGCCGATCCCACAACTTTTCCGCACCTTTTTGAGCCAGTGTGTATTCCATATCCAAAGAGCCTCGTAGTCGATCCACATCCTCAGCAGAATACGGCCGTTCCACACTTACCCAGCGCATATTATTCTCCCAGTCTTTTTGAATCTTTTCCACACGTTGATTAGACATATCAGTGTCCCCCTTTGATTTATTCATAGACCGTTACGTTAAATTTCCCGACCATTCATGGTCATTCACACGATTCATATTTCGTAAGCTTGAACCGATGACACTCTATTCTTCTTTTTTGGACAAGCAGTACTCGCATTCAAGAATCATGCTTCGTTCATCAATGGTTCCACCACATTCAGGGCACATTGGCTTAATCATATATGAGCCTCCTTCCTTATATATAACAGTTAATTCATTTATCGTGTTGTTATAGTACAGTTTATGGGATGTGTTTAAAAAATGCAACCCCTTTTTTTAAAAATTTTTAATTGATTTCCCTGAAAGGAACGTTATGTATGTTCATCCTTGTTACAGCAGTCTTTTGACAAAATAAAAAAAGCCTCGATTTAATCGAGACTTTTTATTTCGTCTTTCTACCAGCATAGTGACAGTTATGTATTAAAAACTACATCTATGATCCATCATGGTCGTAAGCATGTATTACGCATTAGTCAGTTTTACAAATCGGTCTTCGTATTGCTGTTTTTTCTTTTCTTGACCAGTTCGATCGAAAAAAGCAATTACATCGCCCAGTGCATTTTCCAACAGTTCACGATCATTCGTTTTCTCCAAACGGGCCACAGCTTTTTCATATGTGTTTCCGGCCTGAGAGATATCGTTTTCTTCCATATATTCCAGGCAGTAGGCATATTGCATGTCAATCATCCCTAATTTTCTGTGCGGCGTTTGCGACAGTTTCTCATAAATGGCAACGGCTTCGCGATAATATGGGACTGCCTGCTGCAATGCCGATTTATAAAAATGATAATAAGCCATTTCTGTCAACGCTTCGGCATGAGTGGCGGTCTGTTCCTGTTCCGATCCTTGCAGAAGGTTGAGTGCGTTTTCCAGATAGGGGTACGCTTTTTCATTGTCATTATTGCTTCCATATGTTTTGGCAATCGTCACCAAGCTGTTTATTTTCAATCCGACGTTTGTTTCCCCGGCGTTATTCAGGACATAGCTGTGATACGCCAATGATTGTTCCGGTTCATTCTGCATGGAATACATCATGCCGATTTTAAAATGCAGATATAGTATCATATACTGATCCGTCGAATCGTCCGTTTGAAAATAACTCAGTCCTTTTTTAAAATATTTAATGGCCCGAACAAATTTTTCCAGATTTTCTTCTGTTTCAGCCAGCACCAAATAACCACGTGCCAATGTAAGACGATCGGTCGTGTCGTCGTTTTCCATTTGATTAACGGCTGTGCTTAAAATCCGGCGGGCCAATTTAAAATCACACATGTACGCCAACTCACCCAATAGCATATTATCGATGTTAGATGTATTGAACAGCTCCGATATAATGGATGTGGCTGCTTTTACCTCGCCTATTTCCGAATGCGCTATGGCTTCCACCATGCGCAATTTCTCGCGCATCTCATTATCCAGGTCCGTCTCTGCACGCAGGTCGGATGATTTGGACAGCACATTCGGATAATGACCGCGTTTAAACTCGTCCAACAGTTCCTTAAGGCGGTCGTGGTAATTAGACACCAAATCTTGTTTAAAATAGTCGTCCAAGTTCAAAATATCCATGCGAGGCACCTCCCTTTCCTTAAATGTTAACCAAAAATCATTGCAAAAAAAGTAGAAAGAAGACGGGAATTGCCCTTTTTCCATTTATCGTGACTCTGATGACAAAATTTCAATCGCCATATTTCCATTTTTCGCTGAGGCACGGATCAGAACCGGTCTGCTCGTTGTATTTTTAAAGACAAAATCAGGTCCATGCCAGCTCACCGTTGCATCACGCCCCGGGGGCACATAGGGAACACTGCGGCTGTGCGAATACCGTTCAACAATGCTGATGCCATTGATATCAACAGCATTGTACAGTGTCGAGGAAACTTGGCAAATCCCGCCGCCGATATCTTCAGCCAATTCGCCTTTAACAATAACCGGCGCGCGTTTATACCCTTTTTCTTTCGTCCGTTTGCCGACTGTTTCGTTAAATGAAAACGATTCATTCGGAAAGATAACCTGATTATCAATGGCCTTTGTTGCCAATTCAATATTGCGCGTCCGTTTTTTATTCGTTTGACGGAAGGTTGTTCGATAATGGCCGACGGTTTGCTCTGTAATATCAGCTAGCAGCTCACTGTCAACACGCGGATAAACGTTACGTGTAGGCAGCGTCAATTCGGCTGGTTCGCCATAGTAAAAATAGTCACGGAACATCGTTCGAAACGTTGTCTTATCCAGTGCCAAACCAGGCTTTTCGCTTATGATGTCACCGTTGTCATCCAATTTGGCGCTCACCGGTGCCTGATACACTTTCTTATTTAAAACATCCATTTGAAAATCCAGCTTGACATCATCCATGAACAGTCTATCCACGCCGGTAAGTTCAAAATCTTCTTTCACTAATTTGTCTACCATTTGTCCATCATGCATAATCGATAACGGCGTTGATGCCAATAAAACAGACAGGAAAACGGTCAACATATCACCACCTCCTGTCTGTTAGCATCCATCATTGCTTTAAAAATATGCCAGTGGATGGATAGATTCTGCAATCAATGGTCAGTTAATGTAGAACGCAAAAACGAGCAATGAACCGACAATGGCAATGCTATATATGGCAATCTGCAGCGGTATATTTGATTTAAGTGATGATGATTCATACTCACGGGAGCGACGCAGCTGATCATCCGCTGTATCCCCCTCTTCTTCCAATCGTTTCATTTTGTTCTCTTCCTGTTTAAAAGCGTAAAGAGTCCCACCCAATGCCGCTATAAAAAGAATCGTCAACAAAATAAGCAGTTTAATGGTCATGGAAATTCCCTCCCTATCATTCATCCTACATGATTAATACGATTCAAACAGTGATAATCATCACATTTTTAATAAAATATGAAAAAACCATCCTGATGGTTATTTACACAGGATGGTTCATAGGTTTGTTTCTTTTACTTCCGTTGTTCAGCCTTAACGAAAGTCCCGTGTGTTCTCAAGACTGCGTGTTGCCACGGTATATCCGGTCATAGCCGCAATGGCTAACAAGAACACATACAGTACAGAATTTTTCATAAAAAAGCCCTCCTCGATTAATTAAAGCATGCGCAATTTACCTTTTTTCAGGATGAGTCTCGGTCCGCCAAGCATAAACAGATAACGGTTATCAATGACTTTTTTCATGGAAACAGCCGGTTTGCCGTACAATTTCGTGTCATTGAATATGGTTCCCATGGCATCTGATTGACCGAGGGACGCCACTGTTCCTTTGTCATCAAATACAAATTTATCCAATGGCTCATTATGCAACAGCGCCCGCAGATTGTTGGAACACGTATCTGCATGCTGCATGGCTGCTTGTGCTGTCGGTGGAAATGGTTTGCCTTTCTCTTCATCCATAACCCACGCACAGTCACCAAGAATGAAAATGTTTTCTTCACCCGGTGCACGCATATCTCCATTAACGGTTACTTTGCCTTTCGTAATATCAAATCCGGCTTTGGACAGGAGTGAATTTCCGGTGACACCGCCGGTCCAAACAATGGTGCCCGCTTTGACCTCTTCATTGTCATCACCGATCACAAAGCTATTTTTCTTGCATTCGTTAATTTTGGCACCTTCCATAAATTCAACGCCGCGGTCTTCCAACGATCGTCGTGTATAGTCAATAAGCTCGTTATTAAAGCCCGGCAATATGCTCGGCGCGGCTTCGACATTAATAATGCGCGCCTTATTGCGGGGGACATCATATTTTTTACACAGTTCCGGCACTTTTTCGGCCAATTCACCGACAAATTCAATGCCTGTAAACCCGCCACCGCCGACGAGTATGTTCAGATCCTCGTCTTTTGGTTGATCGGATGAGCTGTATTTGGCAAATTTATAATCCAAATGCTCGCGGATCATGCGGCTTGATTCAATGTCAGTAATGGAAAATGCATTTTTCTCCATCCCTTTAATGCCAAATGTATTCGTCTCGAAGCCCAATGAAATAACCAAATAATCATATGTAATTTCACTGTTTTTTAAAACGACACGGTGATCATCTTTTTTCACATCAATCACGTCATCATAAATCAGATTGACACGATTGGGATTGATAACATCACTGATCATCATGCGGGCTTGATTTGGGTTGACCGTACCAGCTGCCACTTGATGAAGCCACGTTGTTTGATAATGGTAATTATGCTTATTGACAAGCACCAATTCTGCTTCTTCCGGGCGTAGTTTTTGCATTAACCGTTTTGTTGTCATCATACCGGCATATCCTGCGCCAAGGACAACTATTTTTGGTTTAGACATACAATATCCACCTCTCTTATAATAATAAACAGCACATACATGCAGATTGTAAAAAATGCATTGAATTGATAGCATCATAATTATACCAAAGAATGATAGTTTAGGCTAACAAATTTCCGTGATCATCCTTTCATTTCCCAAATATAATAAAGACGAGGTGGATTTATGGAACCATTAACCATTAAGCAAGATGATCAAGCCGTTATGGAACTGGGACAGGCTGATCCAACCATGGGCAAACTGATCCATACAATCGGAGATATACAAGCAACTATGCGCCCTGAGTTATTTAAATCGCTCGTACGCGCCATCATCGGCCAGCAGATTTCCGTACAAGCAGCGAGTGCTATTTTTAAACGTCTGGATGCCCTTCTGGATGAGCACATTACGGCCGAAACCATTTCATCAGCATCGGATGAATCGTTACGAGCCATCGGTCTGTCAGGCAGAAAAGTTGTTTACTTGCGTGATCTGGCTGAAAAAATTCTCAGCAGCGACCTAAGACTGGACCAATTGCATGAACGTGATAACGACGACGCCATAAAGCAGTTGACAGGCATCAAAGGAATTGGAAAATGGACGGCGGAAATGTTCCTTATTTTTTCGCTTCGCCGAATGAACGTGCTCGCCATCGATGATATAGGCATTCAACGTGGTGCTAAATGGTTGTACGGGGTGGATAAATCGGAACGTCGGAACATTTTGGTGGAAAAGGAGACAGTCTGGCGTCCGCATCTGACCATCGCTTCGTTTTATTTATGGGAAGTTGTCCACCTTGATTTCGAGAAAACATTTGCGTCCATCGATGATATGTGACTGGGGTGACAGTTATAATCCGGTGCTGCTGGTTAGCCCCTCCATCGCCGCTTGTCTCAGTTTCTGACACCGTATTCCGTAAGCACCATATCCGTTTTAACCGTGATGGGAATATCGGGATAGACGTCTTTAAATTTTTTTTGCTGAACATCCCGGATTTGTTCCTTGGCCCGTTCGCCGATGCCGAGCGGATCGACTCCCAGCTCCTGAAAACGGTCAATGAGCCGTTTGGCATTTTTCCGAAAATCCTTTTGCACCTTTTTTTCTATTTCCGTGAGGTATCTTGATGCTCTATCCTTGGAAAATTCCCTGATGACGCCGTCCATTTGCACATTGATCGTTACTTCTATTTGTCCGTTTTTTTGGACAACGTTTATATGTCTCGATGAATCCATATTTTGAATGGACGCTTTAAAATCGGAAGCAGCAATATTGTATTGGCCATCCTCAACACTTTCATACAGCTTCTTAAACACCGAAGCTTTCTCAATCGGTATCGTAGCCACCAGTTTATCCTCATCGAAAAAGGCCAGAGCTTTCACACGCGGATGGCCCTTCTTAAGCCCAAAAACCGGAAGAAATGGATCCTGCCCTTTGCTTATCAATCCGGAACTGAACGTTTTCAAGTTCGACATCGGCAGCGGCCCGTGCTTCACGTTATGCCGCATTAAATCCTCCATATACTTGCCGACTCCTTTAGAAAATTTAACGGTGTTCAGAAAATCTTCTGAAGAATCTTCAACAACAGCCAGGTACAACGCATTGCCGATCGATGGATCACGCAACAGGTAACGCACATAATTAGACAGTCCTTTTTTTGCCAGGTCTTTATTGTACATCGACATCATCATTTTAGCGTCAAGAAGCTGTTCCGATGCCTGTTCGTTCAGCTTAAGCTTGTTTTTATAAATGCTGTTAGCTGTCCCGGTATACCGCAAGTCCTTCTGCTGGCTCTCTGCCGGAAAAAAGGGGGTGACAACAGTCGTTGTTACTTTCCCATTTTCTGCAAGGTCATGACCAGCGACCGTAACCATCTGAATTTGGTCAATAATTTTTTTAGGCATATTAAAATTGACTCCCATACTGATCATAACGAATAACAGGAAAACAGCATAATTACGGCCCATTTTTCTGCCCCTTTCTGCGAATCCAATTCAGAACAAATAAGAACGGCACATAGCCAAACAAAAAACCGAGCCCGATGTTCCCCAGCACATTATTCAGAACACCAATAGTCATTCTGTCTGTCAAAACGATATTCGCCACAAACAAAATAACAAGCAGCAGGATGGCCATGCGCTTATGCCCTGCGTTAAACGTTCTGTCCAATGTGCGTGCCGACGCCCAAACCAGCAGCACAAGGTTCGGCAGAATGGCAAAAAACAGGGTGGCTATGCCTAAATATTCAAAGCGTGCAAAGAACGGAAGCTCAATGATCTTCCATAAGCCGAGTGTTGGCCAGATAACTTCCCGCAGTTCCGTCTGATTGTAGTAAAGATAGGTCACGAGACTGACCATTAAATAGATAAGCAAGGAATACCCATTTCCGAGGTGGGCATACGTTTGCGATTTCACCGCATCCCGGATGTACGGGTAAAACACAAGCAAAGCGGAAAATCCTATAAACTCCAGAACAGCCAATGATGACGATTGCATAAGCTCAGTCACCGAGTGATCCATGACCGGCATGATGTTTGTTAATGTTGCATATTTCAAGGGGTAAAATAATGTCAGCAGCAGGAGAGACGGATAAACAACCCCAAGAAAACAGACCCCAACAACCGTCCGGAATTCCGAAGATATCGTATAATAAACAAGGGGCAGAATCAGCAGCAGCAATGCCCATATCTTGATATGCGGAAACATCCATACTTGAATGACTTCCACATACGTGCGCAATACCACGGCAGTCATCAGCATTAAGTATGCCGTGAACAGCAAGGTAAAAATGGCCCCCAGCCACTTGCCATAAGTGAACCGGTGAATAGCGACAATATCACCTATATCATGGTGAGACAACAAACGATACATGATCCAGATGATCACACTGATGGCGATCCCCGCAATGATGACAGCTATCCAGGCGTCATGGCCGGCGTATTGACCGATAACCCTCTGAAATCCAAGCACCCCAACGCCAACCTGTGATGAGGTAATCAAAAAAAACACGAAAAACGCTGAAACTTTATCTTTTAGCTTGATCATTAGGAATCCCTCGTCTGGTCGTTTTCTTTTGCTGGGGGACGCATGACTTTACTGGGTCTGACTTCATACGGCCGTGTGTTTTGCTTTTCAAACGGCAGCCGGATTAAGGCATCTTTGAAATCCTTGATGCGGAATGGAAAAATGGGTTCCATAAACGGCCGGCCGAGCGATGTCAGCCGCAGCAAGTGCACCATAATATAAGCAATAAAAATCGCCAGTCCGAGCAAACCATACACGTGGGCAACGATTAACAGCGGAAAACGGATCAAGCGAATGGTGTTGCTCATTTTATACACGGGTGTCGTAAATGACCCCAATGCGGCAATTCCGACAACAATCAAGAGGACATTGCTCGTCAGTCCCGCCTCGACCGATGCCGTACCAATAACAATACCACCCACAATACCAATGGTCTGGCCAACCTTTGTCGGCAGTCTTGCCCCCGCTTCACGCAGCAGCTCAATAGCCATTTCCAGCAAAAGGGCCTCCAAAATGGGAGGGAATGGCACTTGTGCCCGGGAGCTGATTAACGTACTCAGCATTGTATTTGGTATAATTTCAAAATGGTGCGTCAGAACGGCCACATAAATTGGTGTGACCAAAATGGAAAAAAATACGGCAATAAGACGAATCAGCCGAAATGCAGAAGCTGTCAGCCAATTATAAAAATAGTCATCAAAAGCCGAAAAAAATTCAATCAGCGTTGTCGGCCCCAACAGCACATGCGGGGAGCCGTCTACAAAAATAGCAACTTTTCCTTCCACCAGGATCGAAGCAATCCGGTCAGGCCGTTCGGTATCAAGCAACTGTGGAAATGGCGAATTTTTATTGTCGGTAATGGTTTGCTGAACGAACGAACTGTCAACAACCTGATCCATGTTCATATCTTTAATTCGCTGAGTGACGGTTTGGACGTTATCATCATCTGCTATCCCTTTAATGGACACGACGGCAACGGCTGTTTTTGTGACGGTTCCCACTTGAAGTTTTTGAATGTTTAATTCCGAAATGGCCAAGCGTTTGCGAATGAGATTTAAATTCGTATCGATATCTTCCACAAACGCTTCCTTAGGTCCGACGACACTGAATTCCACTTCAGGTGTACTCACTTCCCGTTTGTTATCCAGTGGAACGGGAACCAGCAGATAGGCCGGGTCTGACCCTTCCATATGTATAAACAAAAACCCGTTTACAAGCTTTTCTTCTATCGTATCCGGGTTGTTCTGCAGTTCTGTTTTCGTTATGGGAATATGATCTTTCAGCTCCGTCAGATTGTTATAAAGATAATCCTGTACCCGGGTCAGGATATACTTCTCCAGCTTTTTTGGATCAACGGACGTCTTGAAATAGCCGACATGCACCATGCTATTGTGATGCTTGACCTGGTGATGAATGAATCCGTCTTTCTTCTTTAAGGCCGACAGCCATTTTTCAAAATCCCGCTTCATCTTTTTTTGCTCTGTGTTCTTGTTCATTCAGATAACCTCTCAGGCGGAAGATATAGTCATGATTTTTAGTATGAAAGAAATGTCGTTTGCTTATACAGGAAAGGAAGACAGACTTTATGTGAATGGCGTCTTCACAATAATTCCGCATGTATCGTTTTAAAATGCTAGAAAAAAATTTTAAAAAGCATACATATTTTCACAGACATCGGTAACAACTAGGTAAGGAGCATGAAAGGCTCTTAAACTAAATATCCAATTGGAGGTTATTTATTATGGCTCAACAGAACCAACAGCAACAGCTGCAACAAGCTGTTCAACAAGCTCAGCAGGCTGAACAGGCGGTACAGCAAGCTCAAGCGAGTGCGGATCCGCAACAGCTGCAACAAGCCCAGCAACAAGTTCAGCAGGCTCAGCAGGAATTGCAAAACGCACAGTCACAAGCTGGTGCCAATGCTCAGCAGGATCCACAGGTCCAGCAGGCGCAACAGCAGCTTCAGCAGGCTCAGCAACAAGCGCAGCAAGCACAACAAAATAACAATCAATAAACGCCTGTATTATAAAAAAGGAGCCACACACGGCTCCTTTTTTTATGTGATGTTGCTCGTTCCACGCCGCCATCATGAAAAAAGTCACCCGTTTGGATGACTTTTTAAGATCTACATCATTTTTTTAATGGTCGATGGATCGACATGGCCTTTTTTCTTCATCAGTGTATCAACAATTTTATCTTCTGTTTGCTTGGAAACCGGTTTATTGGCGATTTTCGATACTTGTTTGACAAGCTGGCGAATACTCTGTTCATCTGAGAAATCCATACCATTCACCGATTGAGCGAGCTTCTGAATATCTTTGCTATTGACACCTGTTTTGTTTTCCACTTTTTTCAACATATCATCCACTCGGTTCACCTCCCTTACTTCCCTTTTCAGCATTATCCTATGCAAGTCGACCAACAAGGGACAAGGCGGGTGTCGGATGATAAAGAAATATATATTTCTACAAAACAGCCTGCTGCAAAGTCAGCGAAGAAAAAAACACCGGCCATTCCTGAGTTTTGAATGACCGGTGTTACCATTATTCACGAACTAATCCATCGCTGCTTCCATGATTCGGTGCGGATGGGTATAGACATTCATTTTGGATCCTCTGGCAAATCCGATGACCGTTATTTGCAAATCGTTAGCCAGCCGCAGCGCGAGATCGGTCGGTGCCGATTTGGACAGAATAATCCCGGATCCGATTTTGGCTGTCTTCAACACCACCTCAGACGATAGCCGACCGCTGAATACGATCAGCTTATTTTTGACAGCTATCCGGTTTTCCAACAAATGGCCGTATATTTTATCAAGGGCATTATGCCGCCCGATATCCGTCCTGACAGCAAGAAGATGATCCGGTTCTGCCAGTGCGGCATTGTGAACACATCCCGTGCGCATAAATTGTTCGGATTGCTGCTGCATTTCTTCCATCAGTGCATAACATTGTTCCACCGATACTGACAGCCTGCTGTAAACAGTTTTAGCCGTTTTGGCATCGGTTTTAAAATAAAACTGCCGACTTTTCCCGCAGCATGACCCAATTAAGCGTTTGGAATGATCATTACGGATGTCGTCCAGTTTTTTATCAACAGTCATATAGGCAAACCCTTTGTAGTCGTCAATGGACATACTGGTTATCTCCGTATAGGAACGAATGATACCTTCCGATGCGAGGAATCCTATCAGCAAATCGTTTAAATCAGTGGGCGAGCACACGATGGTGGCAAATTCATCCCCGTTCAAAACAACCGTAAGCGGCCATTCGCTGGTAACCTCATCATTTTTGACAGAAGATTCCGTGCCTTGAAACTGGATTATCTCCCACGCACGTTCTTCAGTTTTGTCCATGTCATCACCTTCTGATTGTATTCCGTTTGTCTCTGCGTTGAATAGGCAGGTGCATGCAAAAATATACACAGCACGAACGTTCCATGCATTGTTTATTCATTTAATTCTGTCTTTTCAATTTATCATGAATATGCGTCCAGTTCAATGATTCTCCTGCGATGGTATGTGTCAATCTTTTCTCGATGTGGTTGTCACACCAATATATCTGGCACTTTATCTTTGTACACTTTTTC
>NZ_BAAADM010000043.1:0-5809 GCF_039522485.1 Lentibacillus halophilus
GTTCTTCTATTTTACTAGAAAATGGTGGTCTTTTTTAATAACGTGCATCGTTTATTTTCCATACTAGTCCCCGCCCTTCAAGGAGATAGTGTATGGAAATAGTAAAGGAATATTTGATTCAAATTCAATGGAATGGACCTTATACTTTTGAAGATCTTTCTTCTTTACAGAACGAAGAAACAGATTATGGAATTTATCAGATTTATGGTAAACACATTGTCTATGGTGAAAATGCCTTATTATATATAGGGCAGTCTAATCAACAAACATTTGGAACTAGAATCAAGCAACACTCATACTGGTTTGAAGATGACTTTTCCATCTATGTTGGGAGATTGAGTGGTTCACATACTTCAACAGATGATATTTGGGCTGATGATGAAATTAATTTGGCGGAAAGTTTATTAATCAATGTTCATACTCCAGCATATAATACCATGAATACTAACACTATTAATTATTCAAAACTAGAACATGTACATATTCTAAATCTGGGACAGTACAAGAATCTCCTCCCAGAATTATCTGGTATTAAATGGATAACCAAACTATACCATCCGGATGATATTTATAGATACATATGGGAAGATAAATAAAAACAATTGATTTTTTTATGAGGCACTGGGGACAGTCCCCACCCTTTAACCGTAAGAATTAGGAGCATTCCTGTAATGAAAAAGAGATATATAATACTGTCGATTATCACATTAGCTATTTTAATTGTCCCGATATTTATAACAACAAATTATTTTTTCAATCCAATAACCTTTGAAAATGATGCAATAACTAATCGGTCTTGGTGGCATTATAAAAAACCTATAACAATTGAATTTAACAATCAACAAACAAATGAAAAGCATAAGTTTACTGACCAAGAAGACGTTACATTTATATTTAAGAAATTAAAAAATTCTCCTAAAGCCAATGTGGATGACAATTATATCGCTCCAATTGGAGAGGAAGGTAAAAATTTCACACCGATTGCAAAGATAAAAATTAGAAGTAACCAAAAAAATTTAGGTGTATTTTTTGTTTATACACAAAAAGTATTTAAAGTATCAGGGAGAGAAGGACCACCTGAATACTACAGAATCACATCTGATCTGTGGAATTTCCTTAATAAAGGGTAAGGTAACATTGTTGGTATTCAATCATCTATATGCTTTCTAGGGCAGGTTGCGAAATAAAATCATATTGACATTTAAATAAAAGTTACAACATTGGAGAGTTAATCAATGAAAAAGATTTTTTTCTTAATAATTTTGACCGTCGGTGTCTTACTAGGAGCTTGTACCAATGATGATACTCATTCAGACCCGGGTCAAGACCCTCACTCACCATTGCAGTATGGTACTATTGGAAGTCTTGATAGTGAAAAAGGGGTAGTGATTGCTATTGGTACGAAAGGTTCCGAAAAAATAAAAATAGATGATGTATCCGTTAATAATGATAAACAGCCAAAGACAGTTAAAATGCAAGTCAGTGATCCGAGGAAAGGATTTATTATAACAGATACATTTGACAAAAAAATTAAATCAAAATATGGCGTTAAAAATGTAAAAGAAGTTACACTTCAACCACATACGTCGCCACAAAAGCAATTGGAACGATCTAACAAAGATCATTCCAATGAAAACATTGTTTCTTATGGATTAAGCGTCGTGCATGACAAACCCATCCATAAGGTAATGATAGATTATCGTTATTCAGAGGAATCGTTTGAAAAAACAATCCAGATTAAAGAAATGCCAATTCGGGAAAAGTGAAAAAATCATCGGGCACTGGGGACTGTCCCCACCCTTTGTAAAAAACTTCTTTTAACTTCTCGGGCAAGTGATATAATGGAAACATGCAATAATCGCGTTTTCCTCAAGGGAGGTCGGCGCATTCCTGTCGGTTGTAGTGCTTTACGATACGCTATAACGGAAGGGGGTGTTGCCCATGTCTGTTTTTGAGACACTGGTTCTAATGATCGCTTTCGCAACACTCGTTTTAACGGTTACAGACCAGAAAAAATAGACCTCCCTGAGTTTAGCAGCCGGGTGAGGTCTATTCCTTGTTCGCGCTGACCCCTCTTGAAGGGTAGCGATTCATTGCTGACCGAAGATATTATCGTATCTTCAGTCTTTATTAGTTTATGCTTTTTTCTTGTCTCTATGTTTATTATAACACGAAAAAACGGTTTGCAAACAAAAAATATGATTGTTTTTGTTAGCTTTTTCAGGTACTAGGGACAGTCCCCACCCTTCAAAAGATGTTGAAGGACTAAAGAAGTGAAAATAAATTAACGTGCACAAATATTGATTTCGTGGTATAATGAACATAGAAAAATTATAAGTGCATACACTAATAAAGACCGCCCATGCTGTTACATGGAGCGGCCAATAGACCGAACCCCAACAAGAGGGGCTAGGCAGCACAAGGAAAAATAATCCCTCGGCGCGCAGCGAACGCATGTGAGGGGTTATTTTTTATGGTTTTTGTCAGACATAATAAACGCCACCAACATCCCGAAGGATATCATCAGCGTCAGTGCACTAACAATGTCCATTGGTAAGCACCTCCCTCCCTGGGAAGTCTCCCAACGAAGACTAACGGCAGGTCGACAGTGCCACCAAACCCCTCATGCGAAGCCAGTCTATTATATTTTAATATAACATATTGCTATCATTTATACTGTAATGAATGAAGAACTTTTTGGTTCTCTATTAATTTATTGACAAGGAATATAAAATCATTGTTCAATAAATGGATACGTTTGGCTTACGAGCCGTTATCTAACTATACGCAATCGGGCGCTAATCAGGAATAAAGATTCGCGCCAATGCTGCATTAAAGGCCATATTATTGAAGGTCGTTGGAGTAGGAGGTTATGTAGTGCTAGTCTTAATTGTCGGAGTTATATGTGCTTTCTTATCAGTATTATCAGCCATTTATGCCATTCGTGCTATTATTGATGAACAGTATAAACATAACTTCTCAATACTTGTTTTTCTTTCTGCCATATTTGCGGCAGGAGCCTATCTTATTTCACTTATTACCAATTAATTTTATCTTAACGGGGGCTTATCCTTAAGGTTATTTTAGACGAGGCGATGAAATGGATTGGTCATTTTGGATCGCAATAATTATTTCATTAGCAGTGTTAAATACTATGCCATTAACGGACCAGATTGGTGAAGTTTCATAACTATTAGAGGGGGGATATTATGTCTGTGATGGGTTGGATAGCAATTATTTCGGTATTATTAACTATTTCTAGTTTTTATTTTGCTCTATCCTTTATTGAGAGTCTACATAAAAATGATGAGAGAATTACTAAGCAATCAAAAACAGCTGCTATTATTTGTTTAGGGATAGCTTTAATATTACCAGTTATATTTAGCTTTTTATAAACACTAACTATACTACAAAAGGGCGCGGTAATCTAATAAAAACCGTGCCATATTACATACAAGGGCCAGATAATTGAAAAACAAGTTAACTGTTTTATAAATAGAAATGCCTTCCTGCTTTGTCATATACACAAAACGGGAAGGATTTTTTTGATGTTTTTGAAAGAAAGGTTAAGAAGTATAGTTTAAAACAATATTTATTTATTGATTTACAATAAAAATACTGATAAAATTTAGATAATCGGAAAAGGTGGGTTGTATTATGAAGTGGAAAACAACATTTTTAAAGGCGGCGGTCTTTTTCATTGGCATCATTGTTCTGGTTTTGTGTATATTTTTAGTGCCTTGGATGGCAGAGGAAATGGCAAAAGACTACCCTAAGTATGCTTATTTAAAATTGCCAGTTCTTTTGGGTGTATATCTGACAATGATCCCCTTTTTTCTGGCACTGTATCAGTCCGTCAAATTGTTGAGCTATATTGAGAAGAAAATTCCCTTCACGAAAAGTACTGTAGCCGCTTTAAGGCATATCAAGTATTATGGAATTGTAATTATGGTTTGTGATGTATCGGGGTTGTTGTTCCTTTTCTCACAGGACGCTGTACAACCAGGAGTTTTTCTTTTAGGTTTTGCGATTATTTTTGGATCTATTGTGATTTCAGTTTTTGCTGCTATTCTACAGGAACTAATAAGAAGTGCATTGGCAATAAAAGAAGAAAATGATCTGACGGTCTGAGGTGAGGAGATGGCAATTATAATCAATATTGATGTGATGTTAGCCAAAAGAAAAATGAGTGTAACCGAACTTTCGGAGAGAGTGGGAATCACAATGGCTAATCTTTCGATTCTGAAAAACAGCAAGGCTAAAGCCATTAGATTATCAACCTTAGATGCAATATGTACAGCATTGGAATGTCAACCTGGTGATATTCTGGAACATAGAGATGACTAAGGACAATTTGAATTGATATTTGTACGTTAAGTAAGATTATCAGAAAACAATTTTGGTACTCGTTCCAGAAACGGGCGCTTCGTATTATGAGGTCAATCGGAATTTATTTTCCGGTTGATCATTTTAATGGTTTAATAGAGGTAGCCGGAGGAGAACGCACGGGCGCGTGGGACTTGAATTGATCCCGTCCGCAAAAATGTTCGCCCTCTACTTACAGAAACATGGGTGAGGCTGGTTGGGACATCTTCAGATGATCTCGTATAACAAGCGAAGATATGACACTGTAGGGGAGTTAGAGGCTGCCGGTAAATATATGATAGGGGAAGTGATTAATAGATGAATCCTGTCATTGGGCTGGATGTAGCGAAAGAAGAAAGCCAGGTCCAAGCTTATTTACGGAAAAAGAAGCCCTACAAAAAGAGCTTCAAGTTTAAGCATAATACCCAAGGATTAGAAAGGCTATCTGCTTTTTATCGGGAGGTTGAGCAAGCAAGTGGAACCTATCCGACAATCATCCTGGAGTCAACAGGACATTATCTTTCCCGAATATAAAAAAGTATTTGGATCGATTTATTCCAATGTTTCATTGCATATGCTTCTGGATTTCCCAACACCGGGATCCGTATTAAGTGTAGGCATTGAAAAATTGGCGGAATCCATTAAATCTTACTGCCATACGAGATCCTATTCATGGGCATTAAACAAGGCAACACGATTACATGAAGCAGCTTTAATGGATCCTTTCCAAGAAGCGCTTTATCATAGTCCGATTATTAGCCTGAAAATGTACATCAAACTGTTATTTGAATATCAAGAGCACCTTTCCGTCTTGAAACACGAGATAGATGATCAGGCAAAAAAATTGGACGACTATCATTTAATTCAATCCATTCCGGGTGTTGGAGACAAAATTGCCGCCACAATATTGTCTGAGATCGGTGAGATTGAACGATTTTGTCATCCGAAGAAATTAGCTGCATTTTCTGGGGTTGATCCCAGAGTCCATGAGTCAGGGAAATTTAAAGCAACGCAAAATCGTATGACTAAACGCGGCTCAAGCAAGCTTCGTCAAGCTTTATATACCGCTGTACTATGTGGATTGCGCAAATCACGTAATACCAAACTTATCGCTTATTATCAAAGCAAGCGAGAAGAAGGGAAACCACATAAAGTCGTGATGGGAGCTTGCATGAATAAACTGATTCATTGGATTTTTTACATGCTTAAACGAAAAGAAGCATTTGTAGAAACATAAAAAAACAAATAACCCACCCATAGCCTAGCAAGCATTAGGGTGTGGTTATTTTTTCTGCATCTATGCAAGCTGCCTTCCCTTAAAGGCTATTGCACTAAACCGTTTGGTGTGACCGCACCAGACAGTTCGTTCGTATTTAGAAGTGATTTGTTTAGTCTTGTCCCGGCCCCCTTTTTGTCGACTTTTCTAGGATAAAAGTGAATCACC
>NZ_BAAADM010000043.1:5848-32436 GCF_039522485.1 Lentibacillus halophilus
ACGACAATGGCTACAATTAATGACAGCATCGCGATTAGAGTATAGCTGCAACATTGGGTTAACGTTTAACAAACTTGCTGTAAATAAGCGCAAACATAAAGATCACGGTCGTGCAGCCAACTAACATGACTACTAACATAAATAATCCGATACCTGCCCAGGCATTATAAAAAGCTGCTGTAGCAAAGGAACTTAAGAATACGATTCCGGTCAGTATCGCACTTAGTATGGCTGGAAAGTATGTTTTATTGGATGCAGAATGGTAATATACGGTTAACAAGCTGAACAATAGTACATAGAGACCTGACATTGTTATCGCGTTTACTAATTTATCAGCAATAGCTCCTGGCTGAATGTCGTTGCTGGATTCAGGTAGATCCAGTTCTACGGGGGTTGCATCCTCGCCATCATAAGAGATAGTCATGATCTGGTAGGCTGACGGTTCACTAGGCCAGTTGGTTTCCGCGAGAAAAGCAATTCGGGTTTTATCATTATCATGAAAAAAGGATGGGGATGTAACAGATGCGTTGTAGTCTGTCAGTCTTTTTGAATCCCCGTTAGAAATATCCATTAAAAAGAGCTCATACTGAAAGGTACCGTTCTCTGATTTATCTGCTACAGCCGTATAAGCTAATCGATTCTCGTCAGGTGAAAGAACAGGATGATAGATACCGTCTGACGTGTGTTCTTGCAAAAATAGGCTTTCTGTTCCATTATCTATGTTATAAGAGAATAGCTGCTGTTTCCCATCGTGAAAGGCGGTATAATAAAGGGTCGTTCCATCATCAGAAATGGAAAGTTCGGTCATAGCAAAAGCATCTTTATCTGTCAGTTTTTGAGGTTGACTGCCATTTATATTTACCGAATATAAATCTGCTCCATTCTCCTGTTCTCCCTCAGGTTTTAGAAAATCGTCAGAGGGCATGGCGACGTAATACACCTTACTGCCATCAGGAGAAATGGCGGCACTGAACACATGGGTAGCCGCTTTTGTAAGCTGTATGGTTTTATCCTTATCTAGGTCAGGTCTGTAATACATTGTTTGAACCCCGTCACTATTGGAAGCTACATATAACAAACCTTCGCCGTCTGGTGAGAACAGTGGCTTGCGATGATCTTCTTCTTCTGGATCTGTTATTCTCTCTACATTCTTACTTTCTATATCCCCTTTGTAAATGGCTTCATTTCCGTTCATATAGTATGAAAAAGCTAGGGTTGTATCGTCCGGTGAGATAGAAATAGAATCGCCTAATCCAGTGTAGTACTCATATGGATCGTTTTCATTCATAATGCTGTATACGACAGAAGCAATGAAAAGGAAAGCAACAATGCCGGTGATACTTAACAGAATGCGATTGTTTTTCAAAGGATCCCCTCCCCCTTCTTTCTGGGTAATATTTTACAGGAAAACAAGGGAGGAAAGGAAGGTAGGTGGCTGTTAGATTGATGAAAAAGTGGAATGATTGTAAGCTGCCCTTATATCAAGTATAATTTCACAGTTACATGATTATTGAAAGAATAGGGGAATATAAATGACGGTGCAACCTTATAATAAAACATTAATGGCTGCTCTGCTGCTCGCGGGTGCATTTATTGCGATTTTAAATCAGACGCTTATGATAACAGCTATTCCTCCAATTATGGATGAAATGAATATTTCAGCGAATACAGCTCAATGGCTAACTACTGTCTTTATGCTTGTCAACGGGGTCATGATTCCCATCACTGCATTTTTGATTGAACGGTTTACAACACGTCAGCTGTTTATGACGGCAATGAGTGTATTCGCTGTCGGAACAGTTGCAGGAGGGACTGCCCCAAATTTCGGCTTATTGTTAGTAGGAAGAATTATTCAATCAGCTGGAGCAGGGATTATGCTGCCACTCATGCAGACGGTTTTCCTGTTAATTTTCCCTTTCAATAAACGAGGAGCAGCGATGGGCTACATCGGGCTCGTTATCTCTTTTGCGCCAGCTATTGGCCCGACTTTATCCGGCTGGGTGACGTCTCATTATTCGTGGAGATTTTTATTTTTACTTATTTTACCTTTAGCTATTTTACTTATCTTTATTGCTTATTTCATATTAAGGAATGTCACAGAACTTACGTATCCAAAACTTGATATTCCATCGATTATCTTATCTTCTGTCGGCTTTGGCGGACTTTTGTTTGGCTTCTCAAGTGCCGGCAACTATGGATGGGATAGCGGAAGGACTATTGCTATTCTCGCAGTTGGAGCGCTAAGTTTGGCCGTCTTTATATTGCGGCAATTGCGCATGCGGCATCCGATGTTGGAATTCAGGGTGTTTAAATACAAAATATTTACTATTGGAACAGTAATTGGCATGATTACATTCCTTGGTTTGATTGGATCGGAAACCTTAATCCCGCTTTATATGCAGAACATGAGAGATTTCACAGCGATGGAATCCGGGCTCGTTCTTCTTCCCGGCGCTATTATTTCTGGATTAATGTCTCCGATTACAGGGCGGATTTTTGACCGAATTGGAGCTCGCTTGTTGGCACTTGTTGGTTTGCTTATTATGACTGGCGCAACCTTGGTCTTTGGCTTCCTGGGCACAACAACGACGTTATCGTTCCTGATTATCGCTTATGCTGTTCGCATGTTCGGGTTTTCGATGGTAATGATGCCGGTGACGACAGCCAGTTTGAATCAATTGCCACAAAAATTGATTCCACATGGTACGGCTATGAATAATACGATGCGGCAAATCGCAGCATCTGTTGGGACCGCGATCCTCGTAACGATTATGACAATGACGGCACAAAACGCCCAGCAAACCCCGTCGATCTCAAATCCTGACATTTATGGCGTAAACGTTGCTTTTCTAGTGATTGCTGTTTTATCGATTATTGGGATTATCTTATCTATTTTTGTTAAACGAACCTATCCACCTAGTGATGAAGCATATGAAGCTGTGGAAACCGAATATGGAAAGAACAAAGAGGGAAATATGTGAAGTTATAGAGCTGGCTCAAAAAGTCCGGTAAAAATGACGCTTCAAACCAAAGCAGCGGATGGCTAGGAATCATAAGGATCCTACCCCTATTTGCGACAAACGAACCTATCCGTTCCTACACGGAGATAATTTCAAACGCTTACCTATTGCTGACATTTGTCCAATAAATGCATGCAGGAATTGGGTTATTATAAACCTTTAAGAGTTTTAATGGGGGAGGGTAGTAATGACAAATAAAAAGGGGCTTTACTACCTTTCAGTCTGCCCTTTGGAACATTGGCGGTTAACGGGCTTTCCCGTCTAATAAATCATTATACATCAATAGAAGGCTCTATACCCGTACTCTAAAATAATCAGGCGCTTTTGTTGAAGAATGACTTTATTTAACAATGTGTTGCCAATGTGATGGGAGTTCTTCGGTTTTTAAGTGGTCAAATTTTGTGAGTTCCACTTTTGAACTGTTAATTTTAAAAGTCATTTTGTCCGCTCCAACTGAAATATGTGGACCGACTACAGGAATAACCTTAAGTGTTATTGTGAACCTAAAACCTCGGAAATGATTTCTTTCCGTATTCTTAACATAAACCATGTAGGGATAAACATCTGGACTTTCAGTAAGTATGGATGTATACGTTTTATTTATCCGTTTTTGAACACGGGGAAGAAGCATTGAAATAACGATGTCGTGGTACAGTAGCGCCTGTGACGGTTCATCAGTATTTATGTCTTCTGCCAAAGAACTAAAAGGTTGTAATGTCATTGAAATTCCAAGTGTTAAACAAATGGCAATAATGGTTTTTTTCATTTCGTCGTTCGTTCCTTTCACATGTTTTAAATTTAGGATGTCCCTCTCAGAAAAGTTTATGTGTGGAAGAATAATGCTTCCGGAAATGGGCGCGTTGAGGTTCTGGGGACAGTCCCCACCCTTTAAAAATGTTTATAATAAATTTAATATTTTCCATTTATTCTAAAGTGCCAAACCTTTTATGTTAAAATAAGTGTTAGATACTATGCCATTAACGGGCCAGTTAATTGAATAACACTTAGGAATTAAAGGGAGAGAAGGCACTGGGGACAGTCCCCCCTTTCTAGAAAAATGGACGCTTTCCAAGAATTCAATCGATTCGGGAAGAGTTACTACAAGCTAATACTATTATACGAAGTGGAAGTTCATTTTTGAATTTCGAGATCATTCCCACTCAGTTTTTCCGTTAATCCGTTTATTTTTTAAAGGGCATTGATATTAAAGGCGTGTGTAACAAACGAGCGCGCTATTCGAATAAGTGCGTCCTTCTGAATAGGGTAAAATTGCTGTAACGTTTATTGAATTAACGTACAGGGAAGTGGAGGTAACTAGGAGGAATTTAATTGAGTAGCAAAGATTCCAAAAAGAAAAGGTCAGAAAATCCTATTGTTTCATTTTTTAATTATATTACCGATGGTTGCTTATTATTTGGGTGTCTAACTCCAATCATTTTTATAGCAGTACCAAGCACCATTTGGATTGTCTGGTAACATAAGTTTTCTCTAATAGAATTAACACCCAATCGTGAAGAACAGGACCAGTTAATGGAATAATTTGTGAAAAGGTGATTGAATGGACTTCCATACTATCCTGCTTATTATACATATCATTGCGGGTAGTTTTTGCTTATTGACAGGAGCCGTCAATTTTTCGGTCAAGAAAGAAAAAGGTTATCATACGAGGATTGGAGAATGGTATCATAGCGGCTACTTTGTCGTTTTCATAACCTCTGTTGGAATGGCGATCATTAATTGGTCAGAAAGCGCCTATCTATTCTACATTGCCATTTTTTCTTATGGTTTAGCTCTTTTTGGATATCTGGCAAGAAAGATGCGTTGGAGAGGTTGGTTGCCGATGCATATAGGGGGAATGGCGGGATCCTATATTGGGATTGTTACGGCGGTTTTGGTCGTTAATGGTGCGGATATTCCATTGATCAATCATATTCCTTCCCTCTTGTTATGGTTTATCCCTACGATTATTGGCACTCCTATTATTTCTATGGTGAATAAGCGTTACAGCACTTATGTAGAATAAAAAAGGATCGGATAGTAACACAATATATATCGGATATCTAATCGGTTATAATAAATTCAAACAGATTTGTTTTTGTCGTGTGATGATAACTATGGAGGTAAAAACCATGTCAAAATTGATGAAGGCTGCAAAACTGCTGAACCATCCTAAAGTGAAAAAAGCGGTTAAAGAAAAAGGTGTACCGATCATCAAAAAAGAAATGGCAAAGAGGAAGAATCGATTGAAGTAAATTGTCGTAGATTTCGTTCACCATGTTTTACCGAAAAAACGTTTCATTCTAAAGCTGGGAGGAAAGGGTTGGTATTTCAGGGAAGAATGCTGTTCTGTCATAACTGTGCCCGCTATTACTTTGACCTTAGTTTTTTTCGTATTATTTCCTTTTATAAGTCAATAATACGGACAAACACATGTTACGTAATGAAAGGAGTGCCTCGATTGAGTCAGCAGGAGATGAAAGAGACTGTGGAGAACATTATAGATGACAATGCTGTTGGCACGATGGCGACAGTTAAACAGAACAAGCCGCATTCAAGATATATGACCTTTGTTCGAAAGGATTTAAAACTGTATACCGCAACCAGCTCGGAAACGCATAAAGCTGAGGAAATAAAAGAAAACCCATACACCCACATCTTGTTGGGCTATGAAGGCGAAGGATTTGGCGATGAATATGTGGAATATGAAGGAAAAGCTGATATAAACAACTCGTCTGATTTGAAAAATGAATTGTGGAATTCTTATATGGAAAATTGGTTTAATGGGCCGGATGATCCGAATTACATCGTACTGGAAATATCACCGATCAGCATAAGAATCATGAACAAAACAGGTGCTGAACCAAAAGTATTGGAACTTTAACAGGAACCGTGGAGCTTTTATGATACGATATTTTGAAATGACCCATGGTTTCATCGGCATAAGTGGAGCAAGGCATTCGCTTAAAGGAAAGCGAATGCCAAGTTATCCAGGGCATTACAGGGTGATTCCCTTTTTCGTCAAGGTTTTTAATGCATTTCTGCAACTATTTCTGATTGTGTTCCGGTTCTCCTCCGTCTTCAAACAGCATTCGCCACTAAGCTTGCCAAACTAGTAACCTATTGTCGCACGTATAAATAACGTCAATGTCAGGCAATCTGGAACAGAAAGGGTGACAGCATGCCGGGGATGAAAGACGACATTATTTTAAGAGGCCTTAAAGACAATAATCTCAAAAATATAGATTTAAATATATCAAAAGGAACGATTAATGTATTAACGGGTGTTTCAGGATCGGGAAAGAGTTCGGTCGCTTTCGACACGTTGGCAACAGAAAGCAGACGGCAAATGACTCTGAACTATCCACACTATGTCAGGTATCAAATGCCGCGATACGAAAGGCCCCATGCCGATCTGATGCAGAACTTAAGTCCGGTTGTCGTCGTAGAACAACGGCCTGCAGGCGGTCATTCCCGTTCAACCGTCGGTACCTATATGGATATCGATCCATTAATCAGGCTATTGTTTTCACGAATAGGCGATCCCCCGATCGGAAAGGCGACGGACTTTTCGAGTGAGAGTTCTTTTGGCAGCTGTCCGGAGTGTAGTGGCTTTGGACGCGTGATTGCACCGGATCCTGATAAATTGCTCGATCATAATAAATCACTCCGGGACTATGCTGTGCAATTTAAACCCTTATCGCCCGCAGGATGGCAAGGATGGTGGATGGTGACCGGCGGATTATTTGATCCGGATAAACCGATAAAGGACTATTCCGAGGATGACTACCGCTTATTCGTGTATGGTCCCCCGGAAGGTGAACGTGTTTTTGCCCCGTTTCACACGAAAAAGGGCCCCCAGGATCATGAGTGGGACGGGCTATTGCCAAGATTCAAGCGTTTGTATATCAATCGTGATGTCACAAAGCTAAAACAAGTGTCCCAGGATGATGTTTTGGCGGTATCCACACATTTTCTGTGTCCAACGTGCGACGGCTCAGGGCTCCATCCAGACGTGCTGGAATGCAAAATAAATGGATTAAATATCTTGGAATATGGCCAGTTAGAAATGACAGAAACATTGAATGAGCTGGAAAAGATACCGGATACACTGGGTGCGTCTATCGCACGGCAGATCATACCACATATTAAACAACTTCTTAACATGGGACTGGGGTATCTGAGTTTATCAAGAAAAATGGGGACATTGTCCGGCGGAGAAGCTCAAAGGGTCAAAATTGCCCGCCATTTAGGGAGCAGTCTGAACAATATGACGTACATTTTCGATGAACCCACCGCAGGCCTTCACCCAGAAGAAGTGGATATGTTAATCCAAATGCTAAAAGGCATCAAACATGACCATAATACTGTCGTCGTCATCGAACACGACTTATCCGTCATTAAAGCAGCAGATGAGATCATAGAAATGGGGCCGGGACCAGGCGCTGACGGAGGAGACGTTGTTTTTCAAGGACCATCAACAGCCCTCAACGATTCTCCCGCTGCCACAACCTTGGACCACCATGGAAACATAAATGACCATCCGAGAGATATCCACAGTTGGTTTACCATAGAGCAAGCCAATCACAACAATTTAAAAAATGTCAGCGTCAGCATCCCTGAACATGGCCTTGTCACTGTTTGTGGAGTTTCCGGATCAGGCAAGAGTTCGTTGATACTGGAAGCTTTTCCTGAAAATTATCCGGAAACCATAATGGTGAGCCAAGCCCCCATAGGCATTTCAAGCCGTTCGACACTGGCGACATATATGGGAATCATGGACAACATTCGATCTATATTTGCGAAAAAGACAGGACAGCCGGCTGGTCTGTTCAGCTTTAACTCTTTGGGAGCATGTCCCGTCTGCAACGGAAAAGGTGTCACTACACCGGATGTAGCCTTTGCAGATCCGGTAAGCATTCGGTGTGAGGCATGTGGCGGTACGCGCTATTCAGATGAGGCGCTGTCTTATCGCTATAAGGGTAAAAATATAGTGGAGATTTTGGAATTAACGATCGATGAAACGTTGAACTATTTTGAGATGCCAAAGATTATAAACCAAGCGGATACACTAAAAGACGTCGGGTTGGGGTATTTAACATTGGGACAGACGACAAGCTCGCTCAGTGGTGGAGAAGTTCAGCGTCTCAAACTCGCCAGCCACTTAAAAAAAGAAGGACAAATCTATTTGTTGGACGAGCCATCCCTGGGGCTGCACGCGAAAGATAACGCAACCCTTCTGGATGTGTTTCAAACCCTTGTCGACAAAGGCAATTCCGTTGTGATCGTTGAACATAACCTGGATTTTATAGCAGCGAGCGACTGGGTGATCGAATTGGGACCAGGAGGCGGAAAAAATGGCGGGCATGTCCTATTTGAAGGAACGCCCCAAGAAATGTTGAAAGCCGAAACCATAACAGCAAAATGGCTTAAAGCAGATGTTTTGTAACGGATGATGTTAGCCTGACAAGATCGATGTGACAAAATGAGTTTATGATCATAAAGGAGCATTCGAATGTCGCGAAAAATTTTTTATTCTGGGTTAGTTCAATTGGAAAAATCGGTTCCAACAAATTTACAAGCATTTGCTGATTATGACGCGGATGGCGTTGAATTGTTTTTGGATGGACCGCAATGGAATAATAAACAAGCAGGCTTTTCTTCTGTGAAGGAACACTTGAATCAGTATCCTTTTACATACAGTGTGCACGGTCCGATGTTCGATTTGAACCTTGCCAGTGAGAATGCAGCTGTCAGACAAACCTCATTAAATGAACTAAAGCAAGCGATTGAAATCGCAGCAGACATACAAGCGCATCATGTGATTATTGATCCGGGTGTTTGCCTCTATCGTATTTTTGATAAACACAAAGCACAAATGCGGGCCATCGAAGCCATTATGGAATTGCAGCAGCATGCCAAAAAATATGGGCAGCCGATTGCCATTGAAAATACCGGGCATAATGGCACAGAGCTTTTTGACCAGGAGGCGTTTTGCAATCTGTTGGACCATTTCCCTGACAACGACATGCTTGGACTCGTTTTGGATACAGGGCATGCCCATTTGAATCACTGGAATATCCCTGAAGTGATCCATAACGCAAAAGATCATCTGCTCGCGATCCACTTGAACGATAACGACGCCGTGACAGATAACCATTTAGCTATTGGCGACGGTACTATTGACTGGAAACCTGTTTTTCAAGCCCTTCAACATGTGCCGGACAAGTGCCGGTTCATTTTGGAATATAACATGATTATGCCTTATCGCAAGCTTCGGGAAGGAAGGGAATTATTGCGGGAATATGTGTAGCATGTCGTATTACGTCACAGATACCTGTCGCTTCAAATCAATAGCACTAGAGACAACAAATAAAATAGCATATAAATAACAGTGCTAATGATTGTCATGGTTAATTATGCAGCCAGCAAAGGGTATACAAAATTTTTATCAGGACTGGTGGATTTCCGAAAGAAGAGCGTGTTGGCGTTCAAACGGATCCCAATAAGCAAAATAGTTTTGGAAAAGAAACGACGTTAGGGTCCTCCATTGATGTCCTGGCGTTTCATATGGCGCTGATATTGGGTGGCAGTGGTCTTGCATACGCTCTTCTTGAACTGGTTACATATTTCAATGTCCCTTTCATTTCGAATGTGCCTATTTGGGCGTACAGAATCTGTTGAAATCGCGCGGGCTCTGGTCGATAAACTCGAGATCTGGTTGATATTACTCGCAATCCGGTCGATAAAATCAAAATCTGGTTGAAATCGTGCACGATCCGGTCGATAAAATCAAAATCTGGTTGAAATCGTGCACGATCCGGTCGATAAATTCAAAATCCGGTTGAAACCGCGCGCGGTCCGGTTGATAAAATCAAAATCTGGTCGAAATCGCGCGCTCAGGCACTGGGGACCGCCCCCCTATCGTTCAAATAATGACGACAGCCCCCTGCCAGTGACCTTTATGTCGTGATGCGGTTGGTGCCACCTTAGTAGTCGCAGAATTCGAACACTGCCATGTCCACAATGTCCCGGTTATCGATGTTTAAAACTTTCTTTTTTCCAGCACATTATGATTTTTGTCCAAAATTTTGACCATGCTTGGACGGTTGTCTTGTGCCATTTGTTCAGCTGCTGCGATGGCATCATCTTTTAATTCATATTCTTCTTCAGGGGCAACGTCTTCCAATTTAACAAACCACGTCATGACTTCATTGCTTGGTGCAACACTATACATATTCATTATTAACAAATCTCCTTTAATACAACGTTCTAGTGTGATCATTTCACGTTAATGGTTATCTGAAACATAGCAACAGATGGACAGATCTTTATCTATTCAACACGTTTCAACATATTGTTGGAGGGTATAATGGAATAAGGAAGGACCATGAATCAGAGGAGGACGGGAAATGACCTCATTGACGATAGGACTGATTCCTTCTCCAGACGTGCCCGCAAACATTGTTGAAAAATTGACCGGTCAGCTGGTGAACGATTTGCAGAACCAGGTTAGTCAGGATATAGACTGGCAGATTGAAACAACGGTGGATCCGCTGGCGGGTGCCGCTGAATATATAAATGATGTTCTTGAAAAGGCTGTCCGTATCAAAAAGCAGCACGATTGGGACTATGCGATTTGCCTGACCGACTTGCCAAGCTTTTCGGGCCGTAAAGTGGTAACGACTGATGTGAGCATCCAGCGCGGGACAGCACTTATGTCCTTGCCATCGTTTGGCGCTTTTCCGCTCAAAAAAAGAATCCGAAAGGCGCTGACGTTCATTATTGAGTTTCTATATCACAATGGACAAGGAGATCAATCAAAAAAAACGGCATCATCGATCAAACGGCTTAAACGGCGTTTTTTATTATCCAAAATAAGACGGGTGATTCCCCAAGAAGGCGCCAGCACAGATACGCGCTTCATTTTGCAATCACGACTGTTTGGCTGGATGCGGGTGTTATCCGGCATGACGTTTGCCAACCGGCCATGGCTGGCACTTGCCTCATTTAAAAAAGTGCTGACTTTGGCGTTTGCAACTGGGACGTATATATCCATTTTTTCCACCCCGTGGCAGTTAAGTGTCGCTTATTCTCCGCTGCGATTTATCGTCCTGATGCTTCTGTCCATGGTGGGGATGGTTACATGGATCATTTTTGCCCATAATTTGTGGGAAAAATCCTCGTCAAAAGGACAAAACCAGTATCGGATACTGTATAATATCACGACAGTTCTGACACTGACGAGCATTGCCGTCATTCATTATGTCGTGCTGTATGCTGCGTTTATGCTGAGTATTTCGCTGTTCGTGCCACAAAATTTGTTTGAGGCATGGACAAAGGTAAATGCTGACGACTCGATTCAATATTTTATGCGTCTTGCCTGGCTGACAACGTCCCTTGGGATGCTGGCAGGAGCAGTCGGGGCAACGGCTGAAAAGGAGGAGAATATCCGCCATATTACCTATTCCTATCGGCAGTTGACACGTTACTACGAGATCGAACAAGACAACCCAGAGTCAGAAAGCAGTGGCAGGGAAGACAGTCAGCAGAAATCATATGAAGGCACCCAGCAAAGCCACAGAGAGGAAGGTGCGCAATGAGACAGCACGTTAACATCGGTTTAATTGCAGCGCCCGAGCTTGCCGACGAACTGGCTCAAGACCTGGTGAAAACACTGCCGGAAACTTTGAAGACGTGTATTTCCAATGACACAGAGTGGGACGTGGAGGCACGTGTGGATTCGTTGACCGGAGCGGCTGAATCAGTCGTTGACATATTTTCTGAAGCAGCGGCCTATCGGGAAACAAAGCCGTGGGACTATATTATCAGTCTGACGGATTTACCGGTTTTTCATGAAAAGAACGTCGTTGCGGTAGACATCAATGAAGACAAAAGTGTCGGCCTTATTTCCATTCCTGCGTTTGGCTGGATGCCTGTTTTGAAACGAATCCAAACAGCCGTTATACAAACCGTTGATCAAATGCTGCATACAACAGAATCGCAAGGAGCAGATTCGACAAGTAATGGTGAGAAACAGGATGATATCGTTTCCTCTGAACGATTGTGGGGACAGTTTCCGATATCCCCCGTCCAAAAGGTTCGGACATGGATGAGGGAGACAGGGAATAAGCACACCCGCTATATCGTCACACCACGTATGAATGGAAGCCTCCGCTTATTGTCGGGGATGACGTTTGCCAACAAACCATTCAAAATGATGTCCAGTCTGACCAGTGTGATTGCCATTGCGTTCACAACCGGAACATTTGGTATGATTTTTACAACGATGTGGCAGTTGAGTCATTTGTTCTCAACGTTACGTCTGACCGAGATAACTTTAGTGGCGATTATCGGCATGATGCTATGGGTGATTATTGCTCATGGTCTCTGGGAACCCCCTTCAACGTTCAACCATAGACGCGTTCGGCGACTGTACAATTTTACAACGGTCACGACGTTGCTGATTGCCATTACCGTCTATTATGCCGTCATATTTCTGCTATTTTTTGGCACGTCGCTTGTGTTTATCCCACCGGGTTTTTTGACGGAAACATTATCGTTCGAGACGACGGCAGGCGTTACCGAATACTTGAGGATTGCCTGGTTTGCCTCGTCCATCTCAACAGTCGCCGGTGCCATTGGAGCTGGCCTGGAAAATGAAGAGCTCGTTCTCAGTACCACCTATGGGTACAGGCAAAACCGACGGTACCAGCAAATCCATTATAGGTAGTGCTCTTTATACCGCTAACGGGCAAAGCCTGCCCCGTTCCGGTCGATAAACTCAGAAACCGGTTGATATTACGCGCGTTCCGGTTGATAAATTTAGAATCCGGTTGAAATCCCGCGCGCTCCGGTTGATAAACTCAGAATCCGGTTGAAATCCCGCGCGTTCCGGTTGATAAACTTAGAATCCGGTTGAAATCCCGCGCGTTCCGGTCGATAAACTTAGAATCTGGTTGATATTACGCGCACTCCGGTCGATAAATTCAGAATCCGGTTGAAATCGCCCGCGATCCGGTTGATAAATTCGAAATCTGGTTGAAATCTGTCCCGATCGGATTTTAGACACTAAAACGGACATGCACTGGGGGCAGACCTCCCATCGTGGTTGACAGCCCCCAACGGCCCATCACAGGTCAAAAGCGTCTGCCAACAACTCATAGGAGCGCACTTTGGCATCAAAATCATAGATGTTGGTGATAATCATAAACTCGTCCGTCTGATAAACGTCACTCAGCCGCTCCAATTCCGCTTTCACCTGTTCAGGCGTGCCAATGACAGCTCTCCGGCGATTTTGTCTAATGATATCAAGCTCTTCGTCCCGGTAAGTGCGCTTGTTGACTTCTTCTATCGATGGGACCTTTAAATCGGACCCTTTGCCAACGTTGATCAGCCACTTATCCTGACTAATGGCCAGTTCTTTTGCATCTTCTTCCGTATCGGCGCAAACGACGAAAATACAGACTGCCCGGGCAGGCTTATCAAAATCGGGTGACGGCTGAAATTGGTCTTGATAGGCATCCATGGCAGTCTCCCCCTTGTCGGGATTGATAAAATGGCCGAACATAAAACCTGCTCCCAGCTCCCCTGCATTGGCAGCCCCTCGTTCCGACAGCCCGAGCACCCACATCGGCGGAACTGTAGCCGTTCTTGGTGCGGCTTTAACCAGACGGTAAGGATGGTCCTTAGGAAGTGAATTATGTAAAAATCCCTGTAATTCCCGTAATTGGCGGGGGAATTCTGTCATGCTTCTGTTAAAGCCATCCATAATTGCCATTCGTGTATCATGCGATCCTCCTGGTGATCGTCCGATTCCAAGATCGATTCGGCCCGGGAACATTGCCTCCAGCATTTTGAAATTTTCCGCTACTTTATATGGACTGTACTGCGGCAGCAAAACACCTCCGGAACCAACGCGTATTGTTGTGGTACAAGAAGCAATCCGGGTAATCAGTATTTCCGGCGATACACTGGCAAGGCCGTTGGTATTATGATGCTCAGCCACCCAATAGCGGGTATAGCCGAGGTCTTCTGTTATTTGTGCCAGCTTCACTGTATGATTCAACGCTGTTTCGGCATCATCTCCGCGCGAAATCGGTGACTGATCCAGTACACTCAGTTTCATGATGCGATAACTCCCTTCCCGTTCAGTCTGCATCCATTATGACTGTTCTGTTGCATCAATAACAGCTAAACGCAACAAATGAATTTCACGTATAACTTCCTCAACCATTTTATTTTGATTAAAAAATACTGCAACCAAACAACACCTTGATCGTCTCAACACTAGCGTTACAATAGAAAGAGGAAAGCATGAGTCATTTTTACAGGGGGCGCACATCATTGGAGAAGGATGCCGGAGACCAGGAACAAATTATCGAATGGTATGACATGTACAGCCTGTCGCTATTCAAATATATTTTGAAAATGATCCATGATGCCCAGCAGGCTGAGGATCTGCTGCAGGATACATTCATTAAAGCGTATACATATCTCATGAGAGGGAAAGACGTGGATTATCCCAAAACGTTTTTATATCGCACCGCCCATAATTTAACCATTGACCACATCCGCAAGCATAAACCCATTCGTATGATCAAAGATTTTTTTAATAACAGGGAAGACCCCGGTCCATCTGTTGAAGACGTGATCGAAATTCAGGAATCATCTCAAGAGCTGTTTGATGCCTTATACTCACTGAAGGCCAACTACCGCCAAGTGATCATTCTGCGGCGCGTGGAAGAATTCTCTGTCAAGGACACAGCCGAGATTCTTGGCTGGACCGAAAGCAAAGTCAAGTCAACCCTGTTCCGTGGCTTGCAGAAGCTTGAAGAAAAACTCCAGAAAGGGGATGTCGGTGATGGACAATCATAACAAAATGGATGAGCAACTGCGCAATCTGGATAAAGACATTCAATGGAGCCCCCGAGGACAGCAGCGTGTACGGCGCAGAGTTATCCATAACATGAATCAGACCACACACCCACTCCGTTCGCTTTTTAAAAAATGGCTCATTCCGACGTTTTCAATTTTGTTGTTTGCCGCCATCATCACAACCCTTGTACTCAGTGAAGTGACCGATCAGAAAATAGCTGATGACTCTGGGCAAAATGGGCAACATTCCACCCATATCGTATCGGGGGATGATCAAGAGAACGCGTCTGATGAAAATGACAACAACGATCAGAATCATTCAAAACCGGACCATTCCACCCAGCATCGTCACAATAACAATGGTGGGGAAAAGCCGGCGACAAACGAATCAAATAAAACCGATTCCGCACAATCAGATGATACCGAATCCCAGAAACAGACATTGACACAAGATGACATTCTGGCTGTTGTGAAGCGACAAATGGATACAGATCTAAATATTTCACTGCCCTCAACATTGCCGCTTAATGACGGGAACCATTTAACAGCAACTACCAGCTCTGATGCAACAAGCTATAACGTGACCTTTTACGAGCATACCGAGCCGATTCCAATCAATAACAAGCTTCTCTTCAGTGACAAGAATCCGGCTCATGTCATTGCCCGCTTAAGGGTTCAGCAATACGACAATCAGGCAAAAGCCGATGAAGCCATCGGTCATGAAATTTTTAGCGAATCCGGTGGCAAAGAGGTGGATCTTGGCCCTGGAACAACCGGTTATCAGGACGGGGCAGCCGGCAGTTTGTTTACCAGCTGGAATGTAGGACGTTGGGCACTGTCAGTCAAAACCAGCACGAATAACTCGGAAACTGGTCTGGCATATGCAAGAAAAACCGTTCAATATCTTAATGAAAAAGCACTGCCCATCCCGAAACCGCATGGCTTTGCCCATCTTGACCCCGAAAATAACAGCACCCGAATTAAATGGCAAAAAGGGAAAACAGTGTATACCATCGATCAAACGAATGATCCAGACACATCCTTAACCATTGCAGTTCAATTTAAATAAGTACAAAGGAGTTTTAAACAAATGAAAAACAATCATCTACTTGTATTCATGATTTTAGCAGCCGTATTGGTTTTATCCACCGCTTGTGGCAACTCATCTGACGCATCAAATGACGCGGAAGACGCTCAGTCAGAAAACCAGCATTCAACTCAAAAGGCCAGCGACGACCAATCCAAGACAAATGCCGTTAAAAATGCCGTAAACGATAATGACACCGATACGAATACCAATGATACCAACAGCAACGAGTCAAACAATAAACCAGATGAGGAAAAAGGCACATCCGCCAATAACACAAAAGGAAAGAAACAAGCATACCTTAAGCAATTAAATGAAACAGAAAACGAAATGAAAAAACAGCAAAACAATTTGGAAGACAATTCGACATACGCCCTGAAAGCAGTCGCAGGAAACAGATCTGACGCCTGGGACGACCATCTGAATGACATTTACGACACGTTAGAAAAACAACTGTCCACCGAACAGATGGACCAATTAAGACAAGAACAGCGCGAATGGATTTCCAATAGAAATGAGCAGGCTAAAGAAGCGTCGTTAAAATACGAAGGCGGTACACAGGAACAATTGGAATATGTAACCGTGCAAGCCAATATCACAAAAGACAGATGTTTTGAATTAGTTGAAGATTATATGAAATAAGAAGCATTGAGCATTTAATACAGCGGATCGAATTGATTAAAAGCCATCTCTCATCATCACAAACATCAAACGTCCGTGACAACGGAACAGAGAGACAACAAATCGACAGTTTTGAAAAAGAAATAAAGACCTTTAAAAACCAATGACTGTCGATATGGTTTCTTGGGCCACATTGTTGAATAAAATATGGCTCTTGAAAAGTATCAATAGCTATTATACAATGTACAGTACTAAATATTAAATACTAAATGAGTTGATAACACGATGAACCCACAGTTTAAAAAAGGTGTATTGACACTTTGTGTTTTAAATTTGCTTCAAACTGTAGACCAGTATGGCTACGATCTGATTAAACAAATTGGATCCAACCTTCCCATATCTGAAGGGACTCTGTATCCTATTCTTCGTAGGTTGAAAAAGGATGGTTACTTGACAACCTATTTAGTGGAGTCAGAACAGGGGCCGTCAAGAAAGTATTATAAGCTGACAAAAAAAGGGGATCAATACGCCCGCGATTTAAAAAATGAATGGGAGCTACTTGTTCAAAGTGTTGAAAAGATCGTCGGCAAAGGTGAGGAAAGACAAAATGACTAAAAATGAATTTTTTCAAGAGTTAGAAAGGTACTTAGATGATATTCCATACACAGAATACCAAGATATTGTAAGAGATTTTGAAGAACACTTTCACATGGCTTATAGTGAAGGAAAAAGTGACCATCAAGTTACTAAAGAACTGGGAGATCCCAAAATGGTAGCGCAATCACTAAAACCTGAATACACAGGAAAGATGGTTAACATCAAGCGTACAGCGGAAATCGTATTAAGTGTTATCGGTCTGATCATTGATGTTATCACTGGGATTTTTGGCTTTTTGTTGATTTACCCTGAAAGCAATCATCAAATTCGTCAACGAATGGCTGACGCTATGCAAGCAGGTACATCATTAAGTTCGGCTCAAATCAATGAATCTTTGGATACATTAGGCCATGCGGGTATGATGTTGCTTATAGCCTCCGTGATTGGTATTATTCTTGCTATTATTTCAATCGTATTCCTAAAGGGGAACAAAAAGCCGAAACTGGGAGGCTGGTTGTTGATTATCGCAGCCGTTTTGAGTTTTGTTGTTTCGCAAGCTACATTTTTTGGCGCCATCTTTTTATTGATCGGTGGCATTATAGCACTTGTGCGAAAATCAAAGGATTTGGAGCCAGTGGCAGTTAAGTAGGGTTGGACATTATGGATTGGAGGGTTTAATGATGCGTTTCGGAGGAGGTCCAATACTCAAGACAATTATAGCTGTTGCTGCTGTTATTGGGTTTATTGGATGGGCCTTTTTTGGTTGGGAATTTTAGAAAAAGTTTAATCAAATTAAGGAGAAATTATGATACGGTTTGGCGTTCTTTTATTACCAACAGCGATCTTATTGTTTGTTTTATCAAACGCAATATCTTTTTTTATAATCAATATAAGGGTTAGTCTTATTCTTTTTATAAGCTCGATTGTGATTGGCGTTATAGGTTTTCTGTTAATTTTTATTGGTGTTTTGCGAGATCGAATTCAGGAAAAAAGGAGAGAAAATCAAGATGATCTTAGTAAATACTGAGTCCATACCGGGTTGTGAAATCACGGAAGTTAAGGGTATCGCCAAAGGAAATGTCGTACGTGCCAAGAATGTTGGGAAGGACCTTGTTTCCAGCTTTAGAAATGTCGTAGGGGGCGAAATGACAGAATATACGGAATTAATGACGGATTCCCGCCAAAGAGCAATGCAACGAATGGTTGAAGATGCCGAAAGTCAAGAAGCCGATGCCGTAGTTAATGTTCGCTTTGAAACGTCTCAAATTTCGAGCGGGGCAGCAGAGCTTTTGGCTTATGGAACGGCGGTCACTATTAAAGAAAATTAAATCACCAAACAACGACTAAGTATTTTCTGACTTATGGGCAATCGAGGCCCTGGAGATAGTCCCCATCGCTGAATCATTCAGCGGATTCAGTAATTTATTCAGTCGGTTTTGGAATTATTCCGGTCACTTTAAACCATAATTCGGTCGCTTTAATTAATGATTCGGTCACTTTAATTAATAATTCAGTCTTTAACACCCATTTTCCATTGGGAATGCCACTGCCAGGCACCATGAGTCCATTTTGTTCTATATAGTTAGAGAATCATAAAGCAATGATCGAGAAGGGAGACTATGACAGGAAAATCCAAAATAGCTATAAAAAGGAGGAAAATGAATTGAAAAGAAGGTTCAGCACTTTAATATTAATCACTTTATTTGCTTTTGTATTAAGTGCTTGTGATAGCAACAGCGATACGAATACTATTTCAAGTACCGATTTATCAAAAATGGAAAACGCGATTCTTCATACAACTTCAGATGATTCATTTGTCTTTAATTTCAATATAGACAACAAATACAATGAAATGTCAGTGAAGATAGAGAAATACAAAAAAGGAGAACTGGTCGATGATACATTAAACCAGTTATCATTAGAGGTTAGTGATGGTAAGGGGACGATTATTATTGCGTCTCAGAAAGATAGTGATGAGGTAAATCACCCTACTTTTAATATTGGCATCAGCAGTGGCGGTAATACAGGGTCGACGATTGTCTCGGATAATGACGTAAATAATAAAAAGGGGACTGTGGCAAGCTTTCAAGAAAATGATATACCTATAGAAGACGAAGAAGCAGTATTGGCAGGGATTGTTATGTCCAAAAGCGAAAATACGTCAATGTCCTTTCAATCAAACTTTTACAAAGACTCTAGTGAAATGAAAAAATATGATGTTGTTTATTTGTTTAAAGCTAAACCTATAAAATGAACGTTTATACGATATTTCTTCATCAAACGGGGCAGTTGTTGAATAAACACTGTACCTGAATCGCTTGTTTAGACATCATGACTATACATAACTGGTTCATTCATTAAACGGGCGCATTTCAGAATAAACTTCGTTGCAGCACTGGGTATTTAGGGGAGTTCGATTTGAAAAAAATTTTGACCTTACATTTATTTATATTAACTGTTTGTGTTTTGAGTTCATGCAGTCATGCTGAAAAAACTCAACACATAGAGGTCTTTGTTACAGAGACATCAGAACAGAATGCTGAGGGTTTTTCTGAAACAACTGGTTACAAGAAGGTGAATTCAATAACCAATATTGAAGAAAGTACAAATGATATAAAAACCGATATTAAAGCGGTTGAAGATTATTATGATACCGAAAGAAATTACATAAGGACGGAAATAATTCACTCAAATTATAATAAATCTTACAATACCAAAGCAGAAGATGGTGACGATCTTAAGAAGGTAATACATAAACCGTCAACAATCCTGATTCCAGATAAAAATATAGAACATTTCAAATTAGATGATATGACTAAGGAAGAGAAAGAAAAAGTGAAAGAACACGTATTGAATTTGATGGATATGGTTGAAAATTAACAGGAATGGCTAAGCAGGTTTATGCAGGAGGAAGATTATGTCTTATAATGCTTTTTTATTCGCTATTATCGCAGGTGTTTTAACCTTTATTCTGATGAATGCACTTCATCCTATAAATCCTATCATAATAACCAATATTTTATTAGGGTTAATAGTGGGGACATTGATAGACAACAAAAAATCTTAACTTCACGGACCTGATTACCTGATTGCGTCAGTATCGAAGAACCATATTGTCGCATAAAAGTTGGGGAGGCGATGAGAATGAAAAATACAAACATAGGACTGATTTTGTTTTTATCGGGTGCCATTATTTATGGTGCGGCTTTAATAGCTGCATCCGTTTATTCTCAAACGTTAGTAGGTACTGACGGCCAAGGTTGGGATGGAAGATACGGAGTTTTTGGAACTGCCCTGAGAGAAATGGGTATTATCCCGATAGTCATAGCCATTGTGTTAGGGGTAATAGGTATAATTCTTATCATTCCGGGTACTAAATGGTGGCAAAAACAAAAGAAAGAGATTAATAAAAGGAATAGAGAGTTTGAGGCAGAAAAAAATAAAGAAATGAAAAGGTGAGAATGAAGAGGAATAATCACAAGGAAAGGGCTCCTGTCTTGAATTAGTTGGGTGCCTTAATTTTGTGACATCATTGAATGGAATGACTTATTTTGGAATAATTGGTACTAAGCAATAAATCAATGAACTTTATTATTGGAAATACGAAGGAAAAAGGCAAGCAGCTAAAATGTGGAATGGATCTTATATTCCAGAGAAGAAGACAAAAGAGCCATATAAGGAAATATAACTGAAGGGGATGAATCTATGTTTCGTAAAAGGAAAGAGAAAAGATGGGAGATTTATAAAGAAAAAATGAAGGAGACGGCCGATGAGCTTGAATTGGAAGATTGATTCCAGGAATTGATGATATCGACTATTGTAAAAGAAGAACAAAGACGGCCTCGTCATGAATTGGCCCGCTGGATGGATAAATGGCAAGATGAAGGACAGTTGCCTCAGGATTTCGCAAATGAGGATATGCTTTTGGATATATACCGGAATCACACAGACTGGGTTGAAGATAGCGTACAATTTCATATAAACGTTAGGGAAGCGGACGGTGAAACGTTTGAGTCCTTAATTCAGCATACAGGAGAACCGGTTACGTCTTTTCCGCTTGAAGCTCAAAAAGCCTATCTTGCTCTGTGGGGAGAAATCCTCAATGTCGTTGCTCAAACGGTTGGGTTTGACCAGGCTGGTTCCAGTTTTTAGAATGTTAATGTATACTGTTCCGGCTTCGAACATGTATCTATAAGGAAGGGAGAGAGTATTGCGAACGGGCTCGATTCCCATGGGCGCTACCATCCTCTCCCGGCTCCTCAAGCATAAAATCAATGAAAATAGGTCAGGCAGTCCAATGACTATCTGAACAGATTAATAGTTTATTAGAAAGAGCGTTTTTAATCATCCGCTTCTTGTAGGTCTCCTAGTTTTTGCTCTAATTTTGATTCAGCGACCACATTAATGTGGTTGTTTCCCCATTCTTTAAGCATTTCTAATGCTGGTTTAAGATCTTCGCCATAGGCTGTCAACGAATATTCAACTCTCGGTGGAATTTCATTGTAAGCTACACGGTTTACCAATTGATCTTCTTCCAGTTCTCGAAGTTGTTGGGTAAGCATTTTTTGTGTGATTGCAGGAATTTCCTTCTTCAATTCCCCGAAACGTAGCGTCTGATCCATTAGTAGACACAAAATCACCCCTTTCCATTTTCCACATACAACATCTAAAGTTACCTCAATGGGATGATTGTATTTAATTCTAATTTCCATTTATTTTGCCTCCCAATAGTATCTTTTTAGTAACTATAATACTTTAAAGTGCCTACTTGCTAAAGGAATTTTAATATAATTATACTTATTATAGTATTAAAAAACATATATTTAATCATATCATGCTTTTCAAAATAACAGGGCTTATCTAAGTTTTTTCTTATCCTTTATTTTGTTGAATGGCGGTAATGCAAACCAAGGGGAGGTTAGTTGAATATCAAAACTAAAATCTTTTACAACTATAAAAGTCAATTGCTCTATAAGCTTTTAGGATATGGGGCCCGTTGGGATAATACTCAGGACGTTATGTTTTTATTATGTGAATGGCAGTCAGGAGAAACATATTCTGTTCCAGATTACATTTTTCAGATGGATTTTATTCAGATTGATAGGAGTTACTTTAAAGAACAACTTGAGCGAGAAGGGTGGTCAGAATTTAGTATAAAAAGATTTTATAAGGATTACTTACAGGCTATACACCATGTAAGTTCATGACTCTTAAAAATCACATAGACAGGAGGATTATGATGCGAAATCGTAATTACTTTCAATTTATACGAATCAGTACCGGACTAGCTATTATACTTACATTAATGCTGATGCAGGGAGCTGTCCATCATCCAACGTCAGCTGAAAAGGAAAATCGCACCACCAATGCTAATGTGGACAAGTCTTTGACACATGAACGCATCGTTGCATTGACTGGGCGATTCCGGGATTTGCTCGTACCGAAGATTGATGAGACCAATAAAGTTGTAAAGTATGATACGTTGGACGAATTTAAAAAGGCTTTTGAAACAGTATCGACTAGGAAAGTAGCCTCAAAATATGTGGATTATTATTTCTATGAACAAACGGACGGACTTTACGTGAAACCGACGGAAACACCACCATGGTTTCATGAACAAGAGGACTATGAAATGATACGGAAGAATACTGAAAAAGTGGAAATCAGCCAGACGAATCAAACCGATTTATATGGAACTTACACCATAAAGATTGAATTCACCTATGATAATCAGTGGAAAATAACCGGCGTTAGTTATTAATCACGCAATGAAACGGAAAGCAGTTGAAAACATGCACATATTCAAAGACTTCTATCGTCATAAAGTAAAATTACCATTTGGTCGTCATAATCAGGCCAATTATATGGAATGAACGCTTGTGTTTTAATTAAAACATGCAAGGGAATGGAGGAACTGTGCATCATAACAACAATTAAGGTGTGATGTGAAGATGCTTTGGCTAAAATTAGTTGGTTTATTTATCCTGTGGTTGCTCGGTACTTCTTTCCAAATTGGTGGCGGCTTGAACCACATTTTATAAAGAACGTGTTACACATTAGAGACAATTAACAGATAGAAAGGAAGATAGCATGCTGATAAAAGATTATTTGAAACAATTGAAAAACACGACGTATGACGAACCGAAAAAAGTGTTCACCTTATATCTGAACACTGACCCTCGAGATCCTGACCAACAGGGAGATAAATGGAAAATACAATTGAAAAAAGCTTTGAATGACTTAGCTGACCGGACAAAAGACAGTGATTCGCATGAAGAAAAAAACCAAGCTAAATCAATACGCGAAAAAGTCGAAAATGACGTATATGGCAAAGAAAATGAACTAAAACGCAGTCTTATTTTATTTGCAACGTCGGATGAAGACTTGTGGTTTTCCGAGGCGCTTGATGTTCCTGTTACAACCGAATATCATTGGGACAACCAGCCTCACACGGAACAATTACAAAATCTTGTTTCCGATTATCCGCATTCAGGGGTCCTCGTTATTCAACAGGACCGGGCACAGCTGATTGAAACAGAAATCGATATGGTGCTAGACACCACCTATTATAAACTGGATATGAATACGGACGAATGGCGGCAGCATCAGGGCCCACAAGGAAGTGACTGGACCCAGGGCGGTGCCAAAAAGGATGAATATCAGGAGCGTGTTGAAGCCCATCAGCAGCGCTGGTTCAAGAGCCTGGCTGAGACGATACAGAAAAAAGGTAAACAACAAGGATGGGAACAGCTTCAACTGGTTGGTGAAAAAGAGGAGATTGAGCGACTAAAAGATTACTTTGATTGGGAAATCAATAAAATGATTCCGCGAAATTTGTTGGATCAAAACCCGAGCCAAATCTTAACTGATGTTTTTGCGGAGGAATAAGAACAGTTCAGTATATACAACCTTAATGGAACGCTAAACCTGTTTAAGAAAAAAACAAGACAGCTCTTACGAGGGCTGTCTCGTTGTATGACGGGAAAATTTCTGTAGCAACTGATCCACGGCTATCCTTTTGGTTTGTTCTTTGCTAATCGTTTAGGATCCTTTGTTCCAGGTGGTTGTTCCAGCCAATTGTGTTTAATCATGATATCTGCTCCACTTTTGGCAAGCCGAGCTACTTCAAATGCCAATCGCTCATAATTAATCATTAAGTCACTTCGTTGGCTTGTCGATGCTGACGTAGAATAATTCCCCATTCCCGCGGATATGAGCAAATCCATGTGATACATCACTAATTTATCTGAAAAGGTTTGAGTTGTGGAGTTACTTGTACCTACATTTGTCTGTCCAGATTCAATATCATCTTTCAAAAGTGTATCCGTGAAAATTTTCATATGTTTCTTTGAGATATTTTTTCCACGCAGCATGTAGTTCTGTACATCCTCAGATGGGGACGTTTGAGCAAATGCAATGCATAAGTGCATGCCTATTGAATTCGTTAAGATGTTCTGATACAAATGGGAAATTTCAACAACATTTAATGGTCGTTTATTACTGAAAGGGTTTAAGCCGCTTAAATAATTTTTACTGTCAACATAGTCCGTTTCTTTGGGAATGTTAGTATACGGGTGTTTGGCAATGACTCCCTTGGAAAGACCCGTTTCGAGTGATTGTTTATAAAGGTTACTGGTTTCATTTAACGCCTGTACAAAGTAGTTACATACATCATCCCGGTAACTCATTGAAACCAAACCGCTGTATATTAACATTCCTGTCTTTGCCATATGATTTACATACATCAAACAAAATGTGTCTGAAAAAAGCCATGGTGCATTCATATTCACATCTTGTTCTTCGCTAAACCCATTTGGAATGGCGAATTGTTCACTTTCAAAAATCGCTGTTAATGTGTCCATATGGTTCGATGATATATCATAAGCATATTGTACAACGGATTTTATATCTTCATCTTGAATGTGCATCAACATAAAACCCAAAATACACTTTGACATGCTGTCATTCATATACCCATTCCAAAGAGAACCAATTTCTGCGGATGTTAGGGGGATATTCCTTTCATTCACCTTATTCATTATGCAACCTCCTTGAGAACATGTGGGGTAAGTAAGCCATAACGTCCCAAGTTCCGATGACTTTCGGACATGTTATATTCCTCCATCACGCTCATTGTCCCTTAGCATGACCTAAATTCGCCGTTTTATTAATACTTGTATTTGATTCTTATTGTGACATCTGTCCCTATTCAATAAAATCGCACAACAAAATTGGTGCATCATCTGATAAAATAAGACATATCAGTACCATTTGTAACGATGACGTCTGAAAGGAGCCGAAAAGTTGTAATGTAAAAAGTAAAGGCAAATATAAAAAACAACTAAGGCGAGGGTACAAACAATATTATGAATCGTAATTGTAACCTGGTTAAAACCATTTTATCTTCCATCAAATTTAAAAATATCTTTTTCATTTTGGCAGGTTCCGCTATTTATGCTTTTGGCGTTGTCAATTTGAATATTCAAAATGATCTTTCCGAAGGGGGTCTAACAGGCCTAACTCTGATTTTATTTGCCCTGTTTAACATAGATCCGGGCCTGAGCAATATTTTGATTAACGTTCCCCTGTTTTTAATTGGATGGCGACTCTTGGGACATCATATGCTTATCTATACAATTATTGGAACAGCTTCCTTTTCCTTTTTTCTTTCGTTTTTCCGGCACTATTTTATGTTTGATATTATGCTGAAAGATGATATGATCCTTGCCGCCCTGTTTGCGGCAGTGTTTAAAGGGGTTGGTGTAGGAGTTATTTTTCGGTATGGTGGAACCACGGGAGGCACGGACATCGCAGCGAGAATTGGGAATAAGTTTTTTGGTTGGAGTATGGGGAAAACTTTGTTCGTTATTGATTTTATGGTTATCTCGTCATCGCTCGTTTATCTCAATTACCGTGAAGCGATGTACACAATTGTCAGCGTATTTATTGCTTCCCGTGTCATAGATATTATCCAGCAAGGCGCCTATACTGCAAAAGGTGCAACGATTATCTCTGAGAAAAACGATGTTATCGCAAGTAATCTCGCCTATGACATGAACCGGGGTGTAACACTGTGGAAAGGCATAGGAGGTTACACAGGAGATCATAAAGAGATCTTGTACTGTGTAGTGAACCGCAATGAAATATTTCGACTGAAAAATACGGTTAATCATATCGACCCAAGTGCATTTATAGCAGTAAATGACGTCCACGAGGTGTCCGTTCAAGGATATTCGCTGGATGAACACAAAAATCTATGGAATATTGATGGAAAAAACCAATGAAATGCCATTGCCAGGCACACAAACCATTCATGTGTATGTGCCTGGCAGAGCGACCGGGCTTAGGTCGTAACATATAGTGGGTGGGATGCCCGCCGAGTAAGAGTT
>NZ_BAAADM010000044.1:0-3112 GCF_039522485.1 Lentibacillus halophilus
TCCGAGAAAAATTCGTGTCTTTGATTACATCTTCGATGGATAGAAAATATAGTTTTTCACCGGTCTTCTAAGGAATTCGCCAAGAGTTATCATGAACGAAACTAGCCCCTTATCGTAACGACGTGGGTTAATTTGGTAATACTTTCTTACTAGTAAGACATACCAAAACAGAGCCATAATACGAAAGGAGCTAGTTATATGTATGATAACCCAAAATGCGTAGGTTTAAACGCATCAAAAGAAAAAATTGCGGTCGCTGTTGCGGACGAAGAGCGTTCAAAGCACGCACACTATTCTGAATTGTTTTGGTGCCTGGCACTCGCACTACGGTGAAAAATTCACTTGTTTTTTCAGCATTAACAGTACAATAACAAACCCAAGTGCTATCGCTGGATAAGTTCCACTGAACACAACTGCAATGAGGAATAAAACTCCGGTACCGTCTTCAAATTGAAAATAACTCGATTGTTTTGCTAGTAAGGTGATTGTTTTGTTCATGTTTATATGATAAAAAAACAGAAAAACACAAGCGTAAAAAACTAACTTTATAGGAGTCCACATGGAGAAATTCATCATCGCGTGTACTATAATCGGACTCGACACCAAACATGCACCAGCAACAACCCACTTAAAATAGGATTTTTTAAATGATACCAAATTCCATGGCAAAACCTCCAAAATATCCGCCCGCATCCGGTCGTTGAAAAAATTGACTGCGATGGTGGCATAAGCATAAATGGCTACCGCAATTCCGATGTGATAAATCATTTCATTCATAAAAATAAATACGATTAGCATCAGCATAAGTGCACCGACTAATCGGAAAAGAAGCTGCAAATTTTTGGCCAGATAAACCCGCCACAACCTGTTATGTATGGATTTATCTGATTGAAAGGGCTTCCTTGTCCTTGATGATTTTTGAAAGATACTGAACTTCTTCTCGCGCTTAACCTTTGTTTTCGACGCCGTTGAAATCAGGAACATGTTCCAAATCCGAAAATCATTCACTTCGGTTACCTTGGACCATTGAACTCGATCGAATATCGAATGTGAAAGCAGAAAATAATTAATCACAATAATCAGTACAAGCTGAGTTAAGCCAACTAAAGGTGAAGCCGACAATATGCCGATTCCATTGATTATCAAAACCGCCACAAGCCATTCTACTTTAATCCAAAATCCTTTCTGAAAAAGAACCCATTGTGGAACAGTCAACACAATTTCATATAATAAAAAGGTAGATAAATAAGCAATGACGATTAATGCGGAAATTGGAGTTAATAAGATTACCAGACTTGCTGCCACAGCACCTATCAGAAATTGCTTCATTAATTTTTCCAGAAATACATAGAACCATATTCGCCCTGGACTGTATGGAAGCAATGTCAGTTGGTATTCTGTACTGGAAAATAATACGCCCGGTTCACCGAATGACTTGAAAATATAACGAATCGGCAGCGCTATCAGAATCACCCAGAAACCCTTTTGTGCATTTGCCTCGAAAAATAAAAACTCTTCCTGAAAGCTGTCCAACACATCACCAAAAATAAATATACTTGCAAACACATACCCACCGAGAAGCGCCAAATAAACAGCTGTCGTTTTATCAATCATCACTTCCATTGCCATCTTGTTTATTATTTTCTTTTTACGGAAACGGCTTTTCCGTATGAAAAAATATGTATTTGCTTCACTTCTTCCCCTATTCATCGACTGACCTCCGTTTGATCGTCTGGAAGTCGGCTATTGGTCCATGACTTTGTATCTTGCCATGCTGCAGCATAATATAATTCTCAGCAATATCCTTTACACGTTCCAACTGGTGGGAAGTCAACAAAATACTTGTACCATTTTTCGCCTTTTCTTGAATCAATTCCTCCAAATATTCCATTGCGTAAATATCCAGCCCCATAAACGGCTCGTCGATAAAGAGAAGTGGCGTATCCGGCAGCAATGCACAGATTGTCTGCACTTTTTGTCGCATCCCTTTTGAAAGTGCCTCCGGATATTTATCCAATTTGTCTTCCAGCTCAAACCCGGGAACCAGCCGTTCGAGTGAATTCTGCAATTTTTCTTCAGGAACCGCATAACTCATTGCATACAACTGAAAATGTTGCATTACAGTCAATTCGGTCAAAAGCAGTGGCTCTTCCGGCAAATAGGAAATCAGTTGCTTAAAGGTGAGAAAATCATCATCCTGACCATACTTCTCGTTAATCCAAATTTCACCCTCTGACTTAGCCATTACGCCCATAACCGTTTTAAACAGTGTCGACTTTCCAGCACCATTATGACCGACAAGTGCTGTTACGGAAGAAGGTTTAATGTCAAAAGTGATTCCATCAAGCAGGACTGCCTGGTTCATTTCTATCCGGAGATTCTTTATCTGTAACACGTTCATATGTGCTCACCCTTTTGGCTTTTCATTCCACTGCTTCATACGTTTTTAATAGATCCAGTTCTAGTTTTGGGCAAAGGAATGACAATAACGACATCTTCGCCTTCCGTTACTAATCAAGAAAAACACATTCATATTCAAGAAAAGCGCCTGATCGTATTGTAGCAACTACAACAAAAAAGCAAAAAAACTAATTTAAAAATGGAACGTTTTGAAAGGCTTGAACGGTCAATACTAACGTCAGTAAAGAACCTGCAGACATTAAAGGTATTGTTTTTCGCCAGCTAACTTCCTTTGAAGGTTTAATTAGTTCATAAATCACTGCAATCCATATAAACATCGATGCTAGGGAAATAATACTCATAGACATATTTCATACATCCTTACTGAAACATTTACTTAGCAATAAAATATTTGTTTTACAATATGACCCGGTGAATAAACACTACTTATTATAGAATTGCGCCTGTTAACGGAAGAAAACAGCATATATTACAATGGCTATAATTATCACAAGAAAGGCTATACTAAAGCCCTTCCAACCTAAGCCAGCAATAATGTCGTATTGCTCTTTTCTTTGATTCATTTTACTTTGTTCCTCTAACGTATCTTCAGTCGTTTTACTATTTGTGCTCATTATACCCCTCCCTCAATAAATTAATGTTTTCTTGGAATTCCTTCGTTTTTCTCCCGATTTCTTTTGATTTATTGAAG
>NZ_BAAADM010000045.1:0-7301 GCF_039522485.1 Lentibacillus halophilus
TCCGAGAAAAATTCGTGTCTTTGATTACATCTTCGATGGATAGAAAATATAGTTTTTCACCGGTCTTCTAAGTCCTGTCAGAACACCCGTTTTCCCTTCAACCATTCATCTTTTTTATGTTTATCATAAAAAAACTGATAAATAGTTATTCGGTTTTATGATAATTTTTGCTGTCAATAAGATGAACCATTTCAAAATCATGAAGCATAAGTGTACTAAAGTCATTGCTCATACGCTGCTCCGAATCTTTAGTCTGCTCTATATTAAGGAATCTGCTGGATTCACGTACAAAATATGCATACCCTCCATTTAGCACTCTCTTGAATCAGTACATCATTGGTCGTGTCGATAGTGTCAAACACAAAAAAATAACCACCCTGTAAGCCTGGTAAGCAACTAGGTGGTTATTCTCCTTGTTGTGAGCCGCCCCCTTGAAGGGCTATTACGCTCGACCGTTTGGAGTTGACGCACCAATCGGTCCTTTTAGTATATGATTTTCCACTGATATTATAACCTATTTTAGGATTATTTTAAACACACATGATGATAAACCAAATCGGCTTTATTCGACAAATTTCGGGAAGTGACAGGCACCCCAAAAAGAATAAAATAAGCAGATGGACGCAAAATATACATAGTCTTCGTTTTGAAGTAACCTTAAAAACTAAAATCAGGAGCATGCAGAAAAAATATTTAGTAACATTACTATTGACGCTTCTTTTCGTTATGGCCGTTCCCCCCAAGGTCATGGCGGCACAACCAGCGGAAGGGTTTCATCCCGCTGACAAAATGTACATAAAAGCGGATACTGAGCACTACTGGAAAGGCCGTTATTCCAACGGGCGGATCTTCTCTGAGTACATTGCGAATAAATTAGCTGGTGATTATGATAATTTGACCAATTATGCTGTTGGCGGAGCCTTTACTGGTGTTATGACAGGCACTAAGGGTGAAGCGGATGAACGTTCCAACTGGTCGTCTTGGTTGAAAGGCTGGGGTGGCGTACAACAAACCAAAAGATTTCTTGAGGATGTGGATGGGCAAGCAGATCCCGAAGCTCTCTATATTATCAGCGTCGGTGGAAATGATACTTATGCCGTCGAGGAACTAGGAGCTGAACGTGCGGCAAAGCTTTCTAGCGACTATGCTCGTGATATGGTTCAGAACCTTGTAGAAGGTGGCGCCAAATATATCTTGCTGCCGAACCGTTTTATGGACGAGCGTACTAATTTGACAAGTTTTGAGGACATGAGAAACAAACAGGTCGTTCAAAAGATTGAAGACTATCTCGCTTCAGAAACCATTCCTGACGATGTAGAGGTTATCTACGGGCATAATCAGCGACTGCGTGCCAATATTGAGAAACAGGGTCATGAAAAATTCGGGTATAAAAGCATGGGCTTCTATATGGTTTCTGACTGGGTTCCAGCCTATGGATACGGCTTAGCCTCTGAAGATAACAGCGACATCTTCCCTACCAACGATGCGGAAGACATCTATGGCGGTTATGACAATTACTCAACCGACAGCAAATATTATAAGCCTGAAACATCTGGTTGGGAACCGAATGATTTCTACACTTATGACGAATACCATCTATCCGGCAGAAGCCAAAAACACATGGCGACGTACCTCTTAAATTCCGACATTGACACAGATGATGGGGTATTCAAAAAGGTCTATAACGGTAAAGTTAGCAATTTTGCTCAAGCGATTGATGATAACACCATTCCGTCTGAATATACCACGGTCTACACTTTCGGCGAGAGTAGTATAGACTCCGGCCGAGCTTTAAAAGTGACTACTGAGCTTGTGGAAAACCGGGGTGAACCAAAACAATCGTCATACAACGTGAAACCAGGTGACAACCTCTGGACCATCGTAAAAAATAATTACGACGGCAACCTAACCAATGCACGGATTATGCAGGGAGTTCAGGCTATTTACCAATCTAACCGAGATAAAATTCAGAACCCAGACCTCATATATCCAAAACAAACATTTACACTGCCAACGATGAGCGATCCTACGAACAAATGAATGAGACGGTGCCTAGTAACTGGTGCCTGGCACGAACACAATTCTGAATTGTTAGTAACTGGTGCCTGGCACGCACACAATTCAGAATTGTTTATGTGCCTGGCACAAAGCTATGGGGACAATCCCCGATATTCCTAAAATTTCGGTTTCACGGACAAATATGTTTTCGGGGAACTGGTTTAGATACTTTAAAGTACGGATAAATTTATGTACAAGAAGAGCGGCTGACCAACAAGTTAAGTAATACTTTAGAAAAAAAGTAACCTATCCTAACCTTTGGTCGAGGTAGAGGACGGTTACTTTTTTCTGTTCATGACAAATATTAAGACTCCTATCAAAACCAAATTTGATGTGAGTGCAATCTAAAAGAAACGGTCATTTGACAAAATTCGGAAAGTTACAGTAGTCCGTACCTCTTATACTAGGACATAGAAAAAAGCAGAAAAAATCGCAAAAGCATCCGGCAAACCAACACTATTTTATGTCATCAATTTTAATAGCCATTATCTGGAATTCATTGTTCCTCTTTACTTTCCTGAAATTGTATTTTTGAAAGAAGCCAATGGAATCTTCAAATGCTTCTAAAACGACAAAACTGGCTCCTATATAATTTGATATGTATACACATGTATCTAAAGCAAGCATTAGCAAAAGTTCACCCAGTCTCTGACTTCTATATTTCTCATCTATACCAAAATAATGCAGTCTAATAGCCGGGAAAGCTTGACTATCCATGGCGGTAGCAACGTCCTTCCAACCTTCTTTATCTCGCTTAGAACTGACAAGGTTAACGTAATCTGTGAATAAACTATAGAATCCAATTAAATCATTATCATAAAAATATAAATGTGTTCTACATGCATTAGATTCTTCTAACCGCAGAGCATCTTCTCTTAAGAACGTTTCCACATTAGGTTGATCAGAACAATAAAAAAGGTCAACATTCTCTATAAATTGATTAGAGAGGCTTGCTGACCTAATCTTATCAGTATTAATATTTAACGTGTTTCCGGCCAATGTTTGTTCATCCTACTTTTAATTTCTCTTGCTTCTTTTATTTTTTTTCTCATTTCAACCATGCTAGGCTGATCAACTGTACTTTTATCATGTGCCCAGTTAATAAATTGCTCTCGCTCTTTTTCATCATCAAATTTAATATCCATGGGAGTAACTTCTGCTACTTTTGGCATTTTTATTCGTCCCCCTTCGCAACATAAACTCACCTCCATTAGAGTCTATGCCGGATTCTAATTTCATTATACCTTTATTCACTCTTTTTTTCAATCATTCATGTTGCATAATCACGGGTCGGTGCCTGACTTTGATATTACTTAGCACCCGGGGCATAGAGCCGTGATATTCCTACTTATTTAACACCTCTTTTAGAGTCTCACCATTAGTAAGCTTCCAAGCAATTAAACCATTTGAACTTCTTTCTATTAATAATGAAGAAGCGGTTGATGGACTTGAAAATGTGATGTTTTCTTGTGAGATATAGTAATTTCCTTGCATTTTTAATATCTCTTTATCAATGGGACATTTGGTGCCTGGCACGCACACAATTCAGAATTGTTTATGTGCCAGGCACCAAGCTAATTCAGGAACGAACTTCCCATCTTAATTCGACAAAATTCGGGAAGTGACAGGCACTAGAAGTATGGACAAGAGTCGTAAACATCTGTTATAACTAGATTTATTGACTATACGATGAGTGAAAGAAGGATGGAAATGAAGGGAGATTTAGGTTTTCGGTGGCTTTTCTTTTTTACAGGTCTCTTGGTCATGGGACTTGGCGTTGCGCTGACTATCAAAGGAAAGTGGTTCGGTGTCGGATCCTGGGACGTGCTGCACGTAGGCTTGTTTAAACAGCTTGGGTTATCGATTGGGCTCTGGTCCATTATTATGGGCATCCTTATTGTTACGAGTGCCTCTATTGGTTTGCGTAAGTGGCCTCAAATCGGCACCTTTGCCAATTTAGCTTTTGTCGGTTTATTTATCGATTTGTTTAATTGGATCATACCAGATCCTCATATGTTGTTACTGAAATTTATCGCCTTTATTCTTGGCGTTATACTTTTGGCAATCGGCTGTGGTATCTATATTTCGGCGGATTTAGGGGCAGGCCCGCGCGATACGTTAATGCTTCTGTTATCGGAAAAGCTGAATTGGAGCATCACATTCTCGCGAACCTTTATGGAGGTTGTTGTGGCTATCATAGGTGTCTTATTAGGCGGGCCAATTGGCATCGGAACCGTAATCATTGCCTTTGCACTTGGGCCAATCATCCAAATTTCTCTCCGATACAGCCAAAAAATCCTTCATAACATAATCAGTAAAAAAGAACCCGCCAAGTACTATGCACACGAACAATTCTGAATTGTTTATGTGCCTGGCACGCACACAATTCAGAATTGTCTAGGTGCCTGGCACTCGCACAATTCTGAATTTTGACACTTGATATCCCTCTCTCCTCAACTGAGCTCTGAGATTGTGAGATGGATTAAATGAATGCTAGAATACTACCGTAATGTATTTTCCATGATAATAGATTGATATGGAACGGCATGTTACCGGAAAGGGGATCCTATTTATGCGAGATAATTTGAAGCAATATATTAATGGTGAATGGATTGAATCGACTGACTCTCAAACGATGGAGGTCATTAACCCTGCGACAGAGGAAGTTATGGGCCATATCAGCGCTGGTACAAAAGAAGACTTGGATAAGGCCGTTAAAGCAGCGCGGAAGGCTTTCCCTTCATTTGCCCAGACATCCCGTCAGTATCGAATTGATTTATTAGAGACGATTGCTGATGAGTATGCCAAACGCAAAGATGAGTTGATCGAAGTCATGACCGAAGAGCTCGGTGCGCCGCTTAAAGTCTCGGAAAATGTCCACTATATGATGGGCTATTCCCATTTTAAACAGGCAGCCGAGGAACTGCGGAATTTCTCCTTCAGTGAAAAACGCGAGAAATCAACCATCATGAAAGAGCCTATTGGCGTCAGCGGACTTATTACACCATGGAATTTCCCAACGAACCAGACGTCAACTAAAATCGCAAGTGCATTTGCAGCTGGCAGCACCGTTGTCTTAAAACCGGCGGAAGTCACGCCTTATGCCGCGATGATTCTTGCTGAGATCTTTGAAGCAGCCGGCCTGCCAAAAGGCGTCTTCAATCTGGTTAATGGCACAGGTGAAGACGTTGGCAATGCCATCAGTTCACATCCGGATATCGATTTTGTCTCGTATACAGGCTCAGGCATCGCCGGTAGCAAAGTGATGGAAAATGCCGCGAAAGATATCAAGAAAGTCGCGCTCGAATTAGGCGGCAAATCACCGCTGATTGTGCTGGATGACGCTGATGTTAAACAAGCAGCCGAGATCGCGGTATCCAATATCACGTTGAATACCGGGCAAGTCTGCACAGCCGCCACCCGCGTGTTTGTTCCGAAAAACATGAAAGCATCATTCGAAGCGGAAATGAAAGAACAGGTTGCCCAATTGGCCGTTGGTGATCCGCAACAGGACAATCAAATGGGTCCGCTTGTCGCGAAAAAACAACAGGATCGCGTCCAAAGCTATATCCAGAAAGGCATCGATGAAGACGCAACGCTTCTAATAGGCGGCGTCGGCAAACCTGAAGGCGTGAACAAGGGCTACTTCGCCAAACCTACCGTCTTCACAGATGTGCGCAATGACATGGCCATTGCTCAGGATGAAATCTTTGGCCCGGTTACAACCATCATCACCTATGATTCGCTTGATGAAGCCATCGAAATGGCAAACGACACCGTTTATGGCCTAGCTGGTTATGTTGTCGGCAAAGATCCGGACGCTTTGAGAAAAGCAGCCACCAGCATCCGCGCCGGACTCATCAAAGTCAATGCCGCACCATCTGACTACTCGGCACCATTCGGCGGCTTCAAGCAATCCGGCATCGGCCGCGAATGGGGCGACTTTGGCATCGAAGAATACCTGGAACCTAAAGCGATCATGGGCATGCCGGATTAAAGAACGTAGAAACCGCAGATGCGGCCGCATCTGCGGTTTTTTAGGTGCCTGGCACGCACACAATTCTGAATTGTTTATGTGCCAGGCACCTAATACAAGAGGGGGGAATAAATCATGGGGACATCGATTCAAGACAATTATGTTTACTGCGTATGGCCAGATTTTGTGCTTCCACTCGGTAAAAGCGGGAAGGACCTGGTCAATTATTTTAAAGGAAACTATGATATAAATATTAACTATCTTGAAGCCGCCAAAACATTGCCTGGAACAGCCTCGAAAAAGGGAAGGATCGATCAGATTTTCAGTGTGCAAAAAGACAGCATCGATACATTCGATCAAATTAAATCCGGGATAGGAGCGCTGTATGCAAAAGAGATCGTACGTAACAAAGCGCACTATATCTATAACGAGCGCGTATTTTTAAGTTACTTTAAACGATTAGAGGATGAGTTGATTAAAGCGGGAGAACTATCGAAAGACGATGCCTATCAAACACTTTTCTAACCCAATTCTGGAAGTGCCTCGGCGGTGTAGGGTGTAAGGTCAAGTAGGAGTGAACCTCTCTGCCTAACGGCTGATTGTGTATCACTCCCCTCTCAGAACCATGCGAGCGGTTTTCCCGCACACGGCTCCACCTATCATTCTTCACAGAATGTAACTAATATGATCTCGAAGTTGGTATATATTAACTTTCACTGTTGGTCTTGGAAGTGGAAATTTCTTTAGAAATAAAACGAATTTCTCCCATGTAAAAGACTTCTTCTGGCTTCTTCGATTGAGCCATTTAAAGAGTAACGTTCTTATATTGTCACGAAACAAATCAACTGTTGGTGAATTGTCTGTGATACAATAATAATTATAGTATCCTATAAGCGACCTTCGTATTCTATCCATGATAAATTCGGCACTTTCGGTTCTGTTTTCTTTTAGCCATTTCTTAGTTTGACGCAACTTCGCTCTCATCTTCTTGTTGTCAGTTTTCCGTTTAACTCTGAACTTGCCTTTCTGACTTTGGCTGCAGTAATGCGTAAAGCCCAGAAAATTAAATGTCGGGGGTTTCCTATTTCCATTCCGCCTACTGTTCTTTTCCGCAAATCTGCCAAAGGGAATAATGTTCGTCTTGTCCTCTGCAACTTCAAGGTTAAACGTCGCCAATCTCTGTTTGAGGCCTTCATAGAACTTATACGCGTCCTGCTGATATTGAAAACAGCACACAAAATCGTCCGCATAGCGGACGAGGTACGCT
>NZ_BAAADM010000046.1:0-17991 GCF_039522485.1 Lentibacillus halophilus
CGTTCATTGGCTTCGCTTATTTTGTGGATTTCAAGGGGTAAGCCATCCAGCTGATATACACATCAGCATTCCGACTTCCTGCCTATGACATCCATCTGTCATACTGGCTGTTTTGTTCAGTTTTCAAGGAGCAACGAATGTTTATTTCCTGCCGCCTCTCAAATGGCGACTAAGGAAGTGTACCATCTTCCAAGATTAAAGTCAATAACTTTTTTGTACTTTTTTCGGAAAGAAGTGTGCATCGCCTTTAAAGCGACGCTCACTAATATAACATGGCTCCCTCAATTAAACAAGGGATAATTTTAAATGAATTTTTGTCGGTTCAATTCAAAAGGAATTTTTGCGACAAGATTTAATATACCATGCGTAAAATCATGCGTCAATAACTTTTTTATCGCAAGCACGGTATAGCGAAAAGTGGCCATTCAATACAATATACAGTTGCCATTTATGCTCGGATCACATACGTTTCCAATCATTCATATCTTCACGTTATCCGATATTTTCGCTTGTATACATCGGCAACCTTTGTTTTCCCTTTTTCTGTTTTTAATATATTCTTTTTCGTTAGATAAGACAATATTGCGGTCAAATTCATGGCGTACGGAGCGATTTCCGGATGAGTCTTAAGTTCATCATAAGCCCATGCATCATTTTTTTCATTAATGATATCCAAAAGATGCTTCGCGGAAACCGTTGCTCTTTTACTGATCGCCACATCGGAAGCCAGGATCATCAACTGTATACGCTTCGCAATCGATTCATCGCTTTCCATCAACTCGTCATACAATTTATATATTTCCGGATCGATCCGTTTCACCTGATTCCACAACGTCACTTCCGGATAGTATCCGTTTTCCACCACGGCAAGTCTTGCTAAATAGTGTAGAGTGTGCACCATTCTAATGAAAGCATCCTTATATTGTTCAGATGCATAAAGATCTTTGCCCTCATTGAAGCTTCTTAACAACTTACCAAACTCCATTGTTTTACGTAAATCTCTCTTTTCATATGGAAAACATCTTAGTCGATTTTTTAATGCTTTTATATGATCATCCCGATCGAACACTACCGTGCCAGCAAAAATCCATTCAATTACTTTACGGTTGATGTTTGTATCAATCCATTTATTCAGTGAAAGTTCTGAAATAGTAAACGTGGCCGCTATCTTATCATGCCATTCATAATGTCTTTCATGCCAGTCTTTATCCGGCGTTTTGACAATAACAAGTATGATAACATCAAAATTAGCGGTAATCGGACTGTACGGTTTTGTTTTTTCTATTAAAATAACCCCTAATGTATCGACATGGTTTACGTATTCTTCGTATATCGGTTTGAATAACTTTTCCATTGCTTGATCCTCCATAAACGTGAATACTGTCTATTTCGTTATGATGATGTAAAATCCTTTTTTCCGGATCAAAAAATCCTTTAAAATATGCTATACTACCTTATGAAGGACGTTAAGGAGGTCATAGCAATGGCTGGCAAACTGGCTTATACCAGTAAAATAAACAAAATCCGCTCATTTGCTCTTATTCTGATTTTTGTCGGATTTGCTGTTATGTATGGAGGGATCCTGGCTAAAAAAATCGAATGGCTGATGCTCGCATTATTTTTGCTGGGACTTATGTTCATTTTATTAAGTTGCGTGATTTATTTGTGGATCGGCATGCTATCCACCAGGGCTGTTCCCATTGTATGTCCGAGCTGTGAGAAGCGAACAAAAATGCTCGGTCGTGTTGATGCGTGCATGCATTGCAAACAACCGCTAACCCTTGATAAAGATTTGGAAGGAAAAATATTTGATGAACGATACAACAACCGAAAGTTTCGTAGACAAGCAAAAGCCGACAACGAGGAGTAACAACGTGAATAAGGAAAATAGGATTCGCTCAGGCAACTTTGAACATAACAAAATATTGCTGACCCTGAAGAAAAAATCCAGCCCTGCTTAAAAAGGCTGGATTTTTTGCATGATTACTGTTTCGCTGTAGTAGCATGTTGACAGTTTTCACATTTACCGTAAATTTCCATTCGATGGTGCGTAACATTAAATCCGGTCATCTTCTCCGCGAGAGACTCCACTTCATCCAAGGTCGGATAATGAAAATCCACGATTTTTCCGCACGTTTCACAGATAATATGATAATGCTCGCTTGAATTGTAGTCATAACGGCTTGATGAATCACCATATGTCAACTCTCGGACAAGCCCCGTTTCCCGAAGTACGCGCAAGTTATTGTAAACAGTAGCGACACTCATGTTCGGAAATTTACTTTCAAGGGCTTTATAAATATCATCAGCTGTTGGATGAATCGTTGAATGAAGAAGGTATTCAAGAACCGCATGACGTTGTGGTGTTATACGCACGCCAGATTCCTTAAGTGTATTAATGGCTTCCTGTAATCTTTCGTCAGACACCGTCATGCACCCCACTTTCCCATATATTCGGCGTTTGATAATATTCTTATATTATAATTCTTATAATTAAAGTGTACCTGTATAAGCACTGTTCTGTCAATATACGTATATTATAAATGTGACGATAATATTAACCCACGAAAAATGAGTATTCATCATAAAGGAATAACTACGCCTTGCAATGTCTACAAATCAGCTTTCAAAGGTATTTCGTCAACATTCTGGATTCGATTGATATAGCGGGCGGCAACAAACAAAAAGTCAGACAATCGATTTAAATAAGTCACGACCAATGGATTGACGTTCTCCTGTTCATTTAATGTGATAACTTGACGTTCTGCTCGTCGTATAATGGTTCTTGCTGTATGCAACGCGCTCGACGCTCTATGTCCGGACGGGAGGATGAAGTTGCGCAATGGCGTCAGCTCTTCATCCCATGCATCCATCTGGTCCTCCAACTCCTGAATATGATCGTTCTTCAATTCCCATGTTACGTCTTTATCATCCGGTGTCGCCAATTCAGCACCGACATGAAACAAAATGGTCTGAACCCGGTGCATTTTATTCAAAAAGGCTTCCTTCTCCAACCGATTTTCATCCGAAAGAAAACTGATTGCCAGACCGATCATGGAATTAGCTTCATCACACGTTCCATATGCTTCCACGCGAAGATCATTTTTCGCGACACGTTTGCCTGAAATAAGCGACGTCTGCCCTTTATCACCCTTTTTAGTATAAATGCGCATCATTAATACCCCCTATTGACATCAATCATGTTTACAAAGTTCTGCTGTTTTTCCCGATACCGTTGCAGATTTTCTTCAAATATGGCCAGAGCTCGCTTTTGATAATGCGGTGAGACACCAGATATATGGGGTGTAACCGTCACATTATCCATTTCCCAGAATGAGTGGTCCTCCGGCAATGGTTCCTGGTCAAACACGTCCAGAACGGCATGGGCAATTTCACTTTCCTGAAGTGCTTTCAACATATCTTCTTCAGGAACAGCATCCCCTCGTCCCATGTTCAAAAAGATGACATGATCCGGCATTCGTTGGAACTGTTCATATGTAAAAAAACCTTGTGTCTCCGGGGTGCTGGGCAAAACGGAAACGACAACATCCGCAGTGGACAACAAATCTCCAAGTTGGTCATTCGTGACATTTCGGTCAAAATAATCCACATCCCGGCCGCTTCTTGATACACCATAGACCGACATACGAAATGCTTGAGCCAGACGGGCCACCTCCTGCCCGATCGCTCCTGTGCCTGCAATGACAAGTGTCTTTCCGGCCAATTCATCCATTCGTACGGACCGGTCCCACTTATGTACAGATTCATTCGCCATTATCTGTTCTTGCTGGCGGAGGACCTGCAGCAACATGGACATAGCATATTCAGCCATAGGCACTCCATGGATCCCGCTTGCATTCGTTACAAAGATCCCCCGCTCCTGGATCGCGGCAAGCGGCATGGCTTCTATTCCCGCCGAGAGCACCATTATCCATTGCAGCTGTGCAGCCTCATCAATTAACTCAGCTGTCACATCTTCTCCGTAGGTTACTAAAATGTCTGCTCGGTCTATATTTGGTTTCGCTTCATCCATATTTGTGCAAAAAATAAATGTTTCATCCGGGTAATGCTCGCGAAGTCTCATCCGATGCTTTTCCGAAATTTTTGCCGATGACAAAATAACCATCAGGATCCTCCTCTGCCTTGCAACTATGTCTATCGTAAATGGTTTTGGCTAAGAACGCCATTCATACATAACCCTTTATTACCCTCTGAATAAAAAAGACAGCCCCTGCTGGACTGCCTTTTTTAATTCAGCTGTTTTCACGCAAAAAGTTGAGAGCTTCGTCAACATGGCCGTCCACTTTCACATCACGGAATTCTTTTTGTAATTGGCCTTCCTTATCAATAATAAACGTGGACCGTTCCATGCCGTGAAATTCATTGCCAAAGTTCTCCTTCAACTTCCACACGTCGTAAGCCTTTGCTGCTTGATGATCTTCATCCGCCAGCAGTGTGAACGGCAAATCATGCTTATCGATGAATTTTTGATGGCTTTCTTCCGCATCCGGGCTTACACCGATGATAACCGCATCCAGTTCACTGAACGACTCCTCAGCATCTCGGAAGTCACAGGCTTCATTCGTACAACCCGGGGTCATGTCTTTCGGGTAAAAATAGAGGACAACATGTTTTCCTCTGAAGTCAGATAAACTTACTTTATTTCCATTTTGATCTGGAAGTGTGAAATCCGGTGCTTGTTTGCCTACCTCTGTACTCATTCTAACCCTCCTCAAAAGACTCTGTTTTTTTATTATAGCATATCCGAATGCCTGTCTCCATCTTTATGATTAGACTGCACTAATTTTAAAACGAACGCCGCTGGTAAAATATAGCCGATTAATGCCTGTATCAGTGCGATCAAACGTCCAATACCAACCGGCGCAATGTCACCATACCCGATTGTCAGAAGCGTGACTCCACTGAAATAAACGGAATGAACGAGGGATCCGATGACACTGACTTCCCTCAACTCTCCGTTCTCAACTAACAAAACATGATTCATCGATAACACAAAATAAATGAGCGCAAAACCGACAATGACAATCAAGTAAATAATGAGAAGCGTATAAAAAACCTCTGCTGAAAAGCGGCTGTCACGCATATTGCGGAGCTTTCCACTGTGAATAAAGGCACCTATACTGCCTGCAATAATTATAATAACGGCTATCATCATAATCCACGAAATAATATCCATAATATCCCCCGCCTGTCCATATTCTATGCTTAAACACATTTTAAATTGCTTCCAATTTCAAATTGCGTATGATGCCACTTGTTTCTTATGTTTGATATAGTGGAGTGGTTAGACAGATAGCATGACTTTTCCAACCATTTGATGCATGCGAGGGGAAGTCATGTAGGAGGAGGCATTTTCAATGAATTTTACTACATCAAAAAAGCTGCACAATGAAGCCAAAGACCATATTGTCGGCGGTGTAAACTCCCCATCACGGGCTTACAAAGGTGTTGGAGGCGGCACACCGGTTTACATGAAACAAGGAAAAGGGGCTTATTTTTGGGATGTTGATGGCAATAAGTATATTGATTTTTTGGGTGCGTACGGACCTATCATTACTGGACACGCTCACCCGCATATTGCTGAGGCCATCAGTCACGCAGCATATAACGGTGTTCTGTACGGGACACCGACGAAACTGGAAAACACGTTTGCTAAAATGTTGAAAGAGGCCATCCCGTCCCTGGAAAAAATTCGGTTTGTCAATTCCGGCACAGAAGCTGTCATGACAACGGTTCGGGTCGCTCGTGCTTATACAGGAAGGGATAAGGTCATTAAATTTTCCGGATGCTATCACGGTCATTTTGACTCCGTTCTGGTGGAAGCTGGTTCCGGGCCGGCGACGCTGGGAACACCAGACTCTGCGGGCATTCCTGAGACAGTTGCTGAAAATGTCATCACCATTCCATTCAACGACTTGGCATCGTTCAAACAGGCGATGGAGCACTGGGGCGACCAGATTGCTGCCGTCCTCGTTGAACCACTTGTCGGCAACTTTGGCATCGTGGAGCCAAAAGAAGGATTCCTGGAAGGGATCAACACGGTAGCGCATGATGCCGGGTCTTTAGTTATTTACGATGAAGTCATTACGTCCTTCCGCTTCACTTATGGCAACGCACAGCAGCTATACGGCGTCGAGCCGGACATGACAGCAATGGGTAAAATTATTGGCGGCGGGCTGCCGATTGGTGCTTATGGTGGTCGGGCGGACATCATGGAGCACGTCGCCCCGCTCGGTGCAGCCTATCAAGCAGGAACCATGTCCGGGAATCCTGCATCCATTGCGGCTGGTATCGCCTGTCTGGAAGTACTCCAGGAAGATGGCGTTTACGACGAACTTGATCGGCTTGGTGAGCGCTTGGAAAACGGTCTATTGGATAAAGCATCCGAGTCAAAGATTCCTGTTTCCATAAATAGGAAATGTGGAGCGTTGACCGTTTATTTCGGTGATGAAACGGTTGAAAATTACGAACAGGCTGACGCCAGTAACGGTGAAGCCTTTTCACAATTTTTCCATCTAATGCTGGAGCAGGGGATCAATCTGGCTCCTTCTAAATTTGAGGCGTGGTTTCTTACGACCGAACATACCGAAAGCGATATTGATCAGACGATTGAAGCAGCTGGGAAAGCATTCAGGGCCATGGCAAAAAGATAAACGTAACATCGTCAATGCGTTACAACAAGAAAAATCCGAACTGATTCAAGACGAATCATCGTTCGGATTTTTTGATTTCATACATTTGTCTTGTGTGTCCTTATCATTGGTCATCCAAATTCTGAACCTGATACAAATTATAATAATGACCTTTTTGGCCCATCAATTCCGAATGAGAGCCCATTTCCTTGATTTCACCTTCTTCAATGACGACAATCCGGTCAGCATGGGTGATCGTTGCCAGCCGGTGTGCCACAATAAAGGTCGTCCGGTCCGAGGCAAGCCGCTCGAGAGCTTCCTGGATAATATGCTCACTTTCCAGATCAAGGGCGGATGTTGCCTCATCAAAAATCAAAATTGGCGGATTTTTCAAGAACACGCGGGCAATCGCAATACGCTGTTTCTGACCACCGGAGAGCTTGACTCCACGTTCGCCAACCTGTGTGTCATAGCCATCCTGAAGCTCTTTGATAAACGTATGCGCATTGGCTGCTTTTGCTGCAGTGACAACGTCATCATCGGTTGCATCAGGATTCCCCATGCGGATATTCATAGCAATTGATTCACTAAAAAGGATGTTGTCTTGTAAAACCATCCCAACATTGTTACGCAACGAACGTGCCTGCACGTCACGAATATCGGTTCCATCCACTTTAATGGAGCCGCTGCTCACATCATAAAATCGGGGAATCAGGCTCACAAGTGTTGATTTCCCACCGCCACTGATACCGACGAAGGCTATCGTTTCACCGCTCTTAATATGAAGGGATATATCTTTTAATACATCAGCATCTTCGTCTTCGTACTTAAATGATACATGATCCACATCAATTTGACCTTCAACCGTGTCAAGCTTTTCAGCATTCGGTTTATCGACAATATCATACGATTCATTCATTAAGTCAAAGACACGATCAATTGAGGCCACGGATTGTGTCAATACCGTGGACGAACTAATCAACCTGCGAAGCGGACTATACACCCTTTCCATAAAGAGGACGAATGCACTCATGTCACCAACGGAGATATGTCCGTTGATCACTTGATACCCGCCGAACGCGATTACTAATAATGGCGCCAAATCGGTAATCGTGTTCATAACTGCGAATGTCTTTGCGTTCCAATCGGTATGATTTAATGCTTTTTGCAGGAAATTTTCATTTCGTGAATCGAATTGATCCTGTTCATAATCTTCAAGTGCAAAGCTTCTCGTCACTGGAATGCCCTGCACACGTTCATGCAAATGCCCTTGTACTTCAGCCAGTGACTGGGAGCGTTCTCGTGTCAGACGCCTGAGTTTTCCGTAAAAAAACTTGACCGAAAAGCCGTAAAATGGAAACAAAATAATGGCGACAATGGTTAGACTAACATCCATTGTAAGCATGATACCGACAGCAATCAAAATTGTGATCATATCCAGCCAAACATTCATTAGTCCAGTTACGACAAATGTTTTCGTTTGTTCGACATCATGTATTACCCGGGAAATAATTTCGCCGGTTTTTGTCTGAGAATAGAACCTGAGACTCAATTTTTGTATGTGGTCAAACAGTTTATCCCTGATGTCATAAAGGATTGTGTTACCTATCCATTGCGCCAAATATTGTCGAAAGTATTCAACCGGCGGACGTACGATAATAAATATAACAAACGCTCCGCCCATGAGCCAGAACAATTGTTCTAGCTTAGCTGCATCCGTCATATTTTCCGCATTGATAATGTTGTCAATAACATATCTCAAAATGAGCGGCATAAGAAGGGGAATGCCAAACTTTACAATACCAACGAGAACGGTAATCAAAATCTTCCACTTATAGGGCCATACAAACTGCAAATATTGTTTAATATTGCTCATACACGTCAATTCCTTACATCTATGGTTAAAACCTTGCTGCCATCGTAACTAGGCCATTCATGCATTATAAGTCCTTAATCAATGTTGTTCAATCAATTGAACTCATCAACGGTAGGTTAAATATCGTTCATACCATTGATCGATGAAATCGGGATCAAATGGCCCATGCCGTTGCCGGATCCACCGTAATAAATGGTCAACATTTCGTTTAAGAATGCGATCCAGGACAACGGGATAATTCATTTGCTCCTTATGTTCAGCATACTCATCCTCATCCAATAAATCGAACGTCATGTCCGGATACACTTTGACATCAAGGTCATAATCAATGTATTTCAATGCTTCGGTATCATAAACAAAAGGGGAGCTGATATTGCAATAATAATAAACGCCGTCTGTTCGCAACATACCGATCACGTTAAACCAATAATTCGAGTGAAAATAACAAATAGCAGGTTCTCTCGTTATCCATGAGCGCCCATCACCCTCTCGTACGGTTGTCTTGTCATTAGCCCCAATGACAACCATATCTGTACTTTTTAATACAAGCGTCTGTTCCCAAACTCGATGCAATTGACCATTATGCTTATAGCTATGTATCTGTATTGTTTCTCCTGCGTGAGGTCCGTCCATCCATATCGCTCCTTCATTCCGTTCCATTGCTATGCCCTATTATACGTTTCATGCAACATATAAGAAAGAGATATGAAAAAAGAGCTCCCTGAAAAGGAAGCTCTAAAAATTTGGGGGGTGGCTGCGTTATTTTTTCTTCTGCTGAGATTGTTGATTTTGTTTCTTTACTTCCTGTACGTCCGTCTCGGAAGCAAATTCAGTACCGTACTGGCTTTGTCCTTGTTGTGCTTTTTGATTCTGCTTTTTTACTTGCTGTACGTTTGTGCCAGAAACCGTTTTGTTTGGCTGTTGATTTTGAGCCATTTGTATCACCTCCACGTCCATTAATTTGCCCGTAACTGAACGTACTATCCGTCAATCATATTGTTAAAATTAACTGTCGGAGGAATCAGATGGAATCGAATGAACAACCGAATCGCCGCATATAATATAAAAAATTTTGGACAGGCTCCTGGTTCCTACATTAATCCATATATGCCATCATTTTTTGATGTGGTACAGGAATCGGGTAGTCACTCAGCGCTTGATGGCTGATAAATTGAATCCGTTTATCTGCTGTTTGCAAATCGCCTGTTGAAGCCGTGTACGCTTCCATCTGCCAAATACGATGCGAGAACACATGACTCTGTGCCCCTTTTTTCCTATGCAGTGTCAAGTCCATACCATACTCCATACGGAACCATTGCTCAATATGATCATATCCAACATCATTCATCGGTACCATGGGAAATTGCCACATGTTGGCAAGCAATCCATGATCGGGGCGCTTTTCAATCACATATTCACCATTGCCATTTTGAATAAGAAGCACAACATAAGGAATGGTTTTCTTGCTTTTTTGTTTGGATTTGACAGGCAATTCGTGTTGGGTGCCTGCATGAAAGCTGCGACAATACTCCTGCACCGGGCAGAACATGCACAACGGTTCTTTCGGTGTGCATACAAGGGCTCCCAGTTCCATCATTCCTTGGTTAAAGGACGATGGATCCTCGTGAGAAATAAGGGGTTCGACATATTGTTCCATTTTCTTTTTGGTTCCTGATTTGGCTATATTATCGTCCAGATTAAGGATGCGTGCCAAAACACGCATGACATTTCCGTCCACAGCAGGTATGGGTTGATGAAATGCAATCGACAAAATAGCTCCTTTTGTGTATGGTCCAATACCTTGCAGCGATCCCAATTCTTTCGGATCATCTGGAACTCTGCCATTATAATTTGTGACAATATCACGAACAGCGTTTTGCAGATGACGGGCACGGGAATAATATCCCAGACCTTCCCACGTTTTTAACACATCCTGTTGGTCCGCCTCTGCTAAATCCTGGACCGTCGGATATTTCGACATAAACCGTTGAAAATAAGGAATAACGGTATCGACTTGAGTCTGCTGCAACATAATTTCTGAAACCCAAATCTTATATGGATCCCTGTCTGCATGCCACGGCAGATCCCGTTTATTGGCGCGATACCATTCAATCAATGCTTTTTGAAAACCGGATATGTTAAAATATAGTAAAGTTTTATCAGTCATTTTGATACATCCTCTATGTTACAATTAAAATATTCCTTGACCAAGGGGATGAAAAGAATCCCCACTGAATGATATGTCAGTTATCAATTTTTCCATACATCGAACGTACTTGCTATTCCGACGCAGAACAAGGAGGGCTGCCGCTCATGGACACAGCAACCCATATCGTCATGGGAGTGGCGCTGGGCGGTCTGGCAACATTAGACCCCACCGTGCAGCAAGATCCTATACTATTTCAGGCTGTATTGGCTGGAACCATCATAGGCTCCCATGCCCCTGATTTTGACACTGTTTTAAAGCTTAAAAATAATGCGACGTATATAAGGCATCATCGCGGCGTTACCCATTCCATTCCCGCTGTGATCATGTGGGGAATCGTTCTCGCAAGCATCATTCATTTGTTTACACCTAGTGTCAGCCTGCTTCACTTATGGGCGTGGACAGCGCTGGCTGTCGTATTGCATGTCCTTGTCGATATCCCCAACGCATATGGAACCCAAGCGTATCGACCTTTTACAAGAAAATGGGTGGCTCACGGTGCCATCAACACATTCGATCCATACATTTTTCTTCTTCACATCGGCGGAATCGTTGCGTGGCTGCTCGGGTCCAATCCCGGTTATACTTGGGCCATCATTTATGCGGTCATTATTTTGTACTATGTGAAGCGGTATATGGATAAACGGGAAATTGTCAAAAAAATTCAGGATCACTTTCCGGACAGCATACAAATTGTCACATCACCCACCATTAAACAAAACCATTGGCGGGTTGCCATCACCACGACAAACGACTTTTACGTCGGGACCGTGCAGGATGGCCATATTGAAATACTCGATGAGTTCAAACGGATTCCACTGCCGGACACTCAACTCTTCCGGCTAGCCCAAAATGATAAAAACATTGCGGCTTTCCTGTCATTTTCCCCGGTATATCGATGGGAGGTCAATGAGTATGACGACTATACAGAAGTTCGCTTTATTGATCTGCGCTACCGGTCCAATGAACGCTATCCATTTGTTGCCGTCGTACAAATTGATGATAACTCGCGTGTCTTAAATTCCTATACAGGATGGATTTTTTCCGAACAAAAACTACAGAACAAACTGGACGTTGGTGACTATCCCGTTTGAAACGATCGGTCATCTTCTTCAGAGGATGACGACTGAAAAACCGGCTGTATGGCCGGTTTTTCATTTGTTTTCCAATGCTGCGGACGTTTATTCCGTCACCTCGTCTCCAAGCAGGGAAATCGGTAATGCCTCTTCCTTTTCATATACGTCATTCAGCAAATTAACCCGATGCCCCCACGCGAACACACCATTAATATAATTAATTTTAAAAGAATGACCCGGATCTCCTTGTAATTCATAAACGTGGTATGGCTTAAAGTCATCCGGATTCAGCATATACGCCAAGGCCATTTGCATTTTCCGTTCATTAATCGCCACTTCACTTATATTTCCAAATTGTTCTGCTTTTTGCGCTTTCTCTTTCAGTCTCCCAACTTCCGCACGCAGCTGTTCAATTGTATAATCACTATATCGTACATCCATTTACGTATTCTCCTTCCATTTTCAGTTTACATTTTAGCAATTATCCAGCAAAATAAAAATAATAACACTTTGCTCAAGGAGGGGAAAAAACATGACAACAGTAGCCATTTCCGGAGCCGGAAGCGGTTTGGGACGGGCGCTAGCCCTAAAATACAGCACGAACGGCTGCAAAGTGTTTTTGCTGGGTCGCAACGATACCAATTTACACTTAGTCAGGACTGAAATTATCAGACAAGGCGGACATGCGGAAGTAATCCTTTGCGATGTGCAGGAACCTGCATCCGTCAGCATTGCTTTTCAGCAGATCGGTGAGCTGGATATATTGATTAACAATGCGGGCATCGGTCTTTTCGGACCTGTTGAAAATTACACCATTAATGATATCGACAAAACGTTGAAAACGAATGTGAAAGGCACCATTTTGTGTGTTCAATCAGCATTGCCGCTCATTCGCGCCAGCCAAGGTCGTATTCTGTCGATTATCTCCACTGCCGGACTGACCGGAAAAAATCATGAATCCATTTACAGTGCCAGTGAATTTGCGATTAAAGGCTTCACGGAAAGCCTGCAAAACGAATGGAAAAATGACCCGATCGCCATTACAGCAGTTTACGTGGGCGGCATGAACACACCATTCTGGAATAACTCCAGCCATGTGGACGACCCGTCACGTTTAAAAGACCCGAATGTTGTTGCCAGACAAATTTTTAATGAAGATAACGGCAGAAAAGACATCACGATTGACTCATAACATAAGACAGGGCAGACGCTTTTTTATGCAGCTGAATCATCATCGTTCATCCGTCCAGTTCCTGCTCGATAAATTGATTAATCATATCAATTGTAAAACCTTTTCGATATAACGCTTCCTTCATTTTATTACGAAGGGCGAACCCGTCCAGCTTGATTCGATGCTTGTTGAGCAGTTTTTCACCTTGCGTTACCAGTGCCTGCCATTCAGCGTCATCGTCTTTGTCATCCTGAATTTCACTTATGACGTCGTGAGCAACATCGTGGGAAAATCCTTTTTGAATCAGCGTTCCCTTAAGCTGGAGGAGCTGGCTGCTAAACGATTTACTGCCAGTGGTCTTCCGCTTTTTCGTTGCCAGTTTCATAGCTTTGTCGAATTGCTGTTCATACGTATATTGACCGACGGCATCTAATGCAATGGCACCTTCCACCCCTTTTTCCAACAGTTCCTGCCTCAGAAGCCCGGGCCCTTTGTTGGACGTGTTCATACGGGTACGGACAAACGCATCAGCGAACTGCTTGTCATCTGTCAAACCATGGGATTCAAGTTTTTCCATAATGGCATCGATATGATCATCATCGGTTTCCTTTCTTGCCAGATAGTCCCGGATTTCTTGTTTTGTCCGCATCCGGTAGCTTAAATAATGGATTGCTAGGGAATAGGCTTTATGGAACGTATCTTGTTTGATGAGTGTTGTCATGAGTGCTTCACTCAATTCCATGTCTTTATGCAGACGGTGTTCGACCAGTACTGATTCATGAACACTGAAGCCATACGTCTCCTTTTGCCCATCGTCCAGAAAAATATTATAACGGTCTGTATGTTTTTTTTGCGTCGTAATACGGGAAATTTTCGCCAAGAGTGTCTCTCTCCTTTCCCGACATATTATATCATGAATGGGGTGATGGATTTGAATATTCTAATTGCCGGGGGAACTGGTTTTGTCGGACGACATTTAACCGAAGCATTAACACGTAAGGGACACGCTGTCTATATTGTCTCTAGATCTCCGGATAAGCACACAAATACGATGATGGTGTCTTTTATCAACTATGACAACCCTGTGGATAAATTGCCGATTATTCACGCTGTTATTAATCTTGCTGGTGATTCCCTGTTCGGTTACTGGACCAAAGCGAAAAAAGCGGCCATCCACAAGAGCCGTATCAACACGACGCAAAACGTTATCCACATGATGGGACAAATGGAACAAAAGCCTGACGTTTTTATTAACGGTTCGGCGGTTGGGTTTTACGGAACGTCACAAAAGATGATTTTTACCGAAGCAACGGATCAACCGGGCGACGATTTTCTCGCCGGGGTGGTTCATGAATGGGAGGAAACCGCGAAGCAAGCAGAGCAGCTTGGCATACGCACAGTATATACCAGGTTTGGGATTGTGCTTGGCCAAGAAGGATCTCTGCCACTTATGAAGCTTCCGGTCCGATTATTTGCCGGTGGGAAAATTGGCAGCGGTGATCAATGGCTATCCTGGGTTCATATAGACGATGTCGTCGGCATGATTCAATTTTGTTTGGAAAACACATCCATTAATGGTCCGATCAATGTTACAGCTCCGAATCCCAAACGCAATAAGGATTTCTCGAGTACACTTGCCCATGTGATGCGACGTCCCTATTGGCTACCGACTCCCGCGCCAGCCATTCGCACCATACTTGGTGACATGAGCATGTTGATCACGCATGGACAATACGTGCTGCCGTCAAAAGCTGAAATACATGGATACCACTTTTCCTATCCACACCTGGAAGAAGCACTGCGGGAAACAGAAGCATAACCAGGCCTCTTAACAAGGGAGTCACATGGTGTTTTGTGACTCCCTTGTTTGTTTTATACACAATTTATCCACAAACTTGTGTGCAACTGTGGATTAATGCCATGAATAGGTATGTATCAGTTCGAATTATACACAATGTTTATGTGGGTGAATATCGGTAATTCTGTGGATAATGTGTACAAGTTTGTTGATGACTTATACGGCGCACCTTAATTATGTTCATAATCCTGTGTATAACTTAATACCTCATATGCCTTTGTTCTTACGTCATTTTTGTACTTACCCAAACCCGTATCCCACTCGTATACGAGCTGTTTCAAATTCCAGTGCAGCCTGCCAAATTTGTTTTTTTCCAATATTCCAGACATAAATAATCACGGTATTTTCCAATAGAATCTCAATTTCAAAGTCTTCTTCATAAAACATAGCCCGAAGGATCATTACTTTTGTTAGGCATGTCACCGTTTGATGATACAAAAGCAAGCAGCTTACCACGTCTCCACCAGACTTTTCCGCCTCTCAATCATGATAGGATTTATGTATCCACCATGATGTGGACTATTGGTTCATCATGTTATAGAGTGTGATACTATGAATTTGGAAAAGATTGCTTATAATATTAAATATTTACGCGAACAGAATGGATGGACACAGGAATATCTGGCTGATCAGCTCCACATTTCCCGTTACGTCATTATTCGCTGGGAGTCGCACAAAGTCACCCCGGATTTGGAATCATTGTTGAAACTGAGTAACCTTTTTGGAGTGACGATTGATCATCTTGTCGGACATCATTCTTTTCGGGACGATTTGTTGAGAGACTTCAAGCGCATGTACAGCTCAAAAACAGAATCATTCGATGAAGAAGCTGTGGAGCTTGTTCAATATATAATGGAAAATCCCCGATTAAAACAATACTTGTTTCGAATGCGAACCTTGCCTGTCCAGAAACAGCATTCCGTACATAATATGCTCGGAACCTTCATTGATGAGCTGGAACGAATGTAATCGATTAATGCTCTCAACGATAAATGACGATAACCACAGTACGTTCATGCCGGTGAAATGATTTTTGCTATTAAAATTCAACACACGCAGAGAACCCCCGTACGTTTATTATGTGCGGGGGTTCTCTAATCTTCGCCTATTTTTTTATCTTGTGATTCAGGGAGGCGGCCTGCTTGTTTGGCCGATTCCCGCAATAAAAACTCCACGTGGCTATTAACGCTCCGAAATTCATCTTTCGCCCACGTTTGTAAAATGTCGTACAGTTTCGGATCGATTCTTAATGGGAAATTCTTTTTTTTAGCCATCCAAACCCTCATTCATTATTGGTACAGAGATCCCGTATTGATAACCGGCTGTGTACCATTGTCAGAAACAATCGATACCATCAAATTATTGACCATGGTCGCACGCCGCTCTTCATCCAAATCAACCACGCCATCTTTCTCCAGCTGTGCAATGGCATCCGCCACCATGCCAACAGCCCCGTCGACGATTTGTTTTCGTGCCGCTATAATGGCACTTGCCTGCTGACGTTGCAGCATCGCTTGGGCGATTTCGGTTGAATACGCAAGATGTGTCAAGCGGGTTTCCATCACTTCAACCCCTGCAACCGTCAGTCGTTCCTGCAGTTCTTTGGCCAGTTGATGGGACACTTCATCCGCATTGCCACGCAGCGACATTTCGTCCTCTGTAAAGGTATCATAGGGGTAATTCGTGGCAACAGCACGAACCGCTGTCTCACTCTGAATTTCGACAAAGCTTTCGTAATTCTCCACATCAAAAACAGCTTTGGCAGCATCGACCACTTTAAACACGGTGACAGCAGCGATTTCAATCGGATTGCCATTCACATCATTGACTTTAAGAAGTTTACTGTTAAAATTCCGGACGCGCAACGAAACCGTCCGCCTTAAAGAGAAGGGTACAGTAATGACCATACCTTCCCGACGGATACTTCCCATGTATCGCCCCAAGAAAATAACAACCACAGACTGATTCGGCTGAATGAGTGTTATACCACTGGCTAGTACAATGGCAATGATCAAACTGATAGCACCCAGAATAAAAAACGTCTCAAAAAAACTCAAAACCGTAACAACGAGCAGAACTATAATAGCCAAAATCCCCACAAACCCATTCATCATCCACGCTTCTTTTTCACGAACCATCCCGACACACCTTTCCATTTTTAATATAAAAATGATATCAGATTTGTCTATTTTTGTAAATGCTTGATCAACCGGTCTCTAACCAGTTAGTCGGGCTTTTTTCGTTTATAATGACAAATCCTTTTTCATCAGTGCGAATCGTGATGGTTCCAAACATCGCCGTCGGGTAAATAGCTGTATTCACTTTGCGTAAGTTGTCCATAACACGGTCCACCGGATGGCCGAACTTATTTTTTTGACCATAAGTGAGAATGGCTGCTTCTGGTGTCACCTCACGCAAAAATTTTAATCCTGTGCTTGTATGGGAACCGTGATGCGCTACTTTTAATATGTCTGAATCGAGATTATAGTTTTTCATTAATTTTTTTTCCTGCTTTTTTTCCACATCACTCATAAGCAGAAAGTCAGTTTCCTCGAATGTCATTTTCATAACAATAGATGATTGATTTGCTGTTTTCGATCCGGTATGGCTGTTTAAAATGCGGACTTTCAGCTCCGAATCGACTTTTATAAGATCATCCCGTTCGGCAATTTCGATGGGAATTTGCTGTCTGATGATTTGGCTGACGTATCTAGCATAGGTTTTGGTTGAATTTATTTTCCCGATATCCAACATTCGCTTGACTTCAAATGTTTTCATAACCGTAATCAGTCCGCCAATATGATCAATGTCCGGGTGGGTTGCAACCATTAAGTCGATTTTGCCGACACCTTGTTTCTTTAGGAAGGTCACGACCTTTTTGCCGGCTTTGGGACGCCCACCATCTATGAGAATGTTTTTACCGGATGGCGTTTCAATCAGTATACTATCTCCCTGACCCACATCAATGAAATGGACATCCAAATCTGATTCTTGTGCGTGCAAAGGGATAGGTATGGTTATCGTTGACACGATAATAACAATGATCATGAATACGTTTCGCTGCATGATAGAGGCATCCTTTAATAGCTGTTTCGTTTATTTTTTCACGATTTGCGTATTATATAACCAACGCAGTCATATAAGATTTTTA
>NZ_BAAADM010000046.1:18025-24233 GCF_039522485.1 Lentibacillus halophilus
CTTTCCATGTTGTAACCTATTAGGTGTTATTCGCAACAACAATGTCACCATTATCAACGTATGCTTCAACAGAACTGATGTCATCGTTTTCCAGAATCAAATCTGTTAGCTGATCCTCAATTTTATCCTGGATGACACGACGCAATGGACGTGCTCCAAAACGGCGATCATAGCCAAGGTTGACGAGTTCGTGTTTCGCTTCATCCGTGATGGTAATGGAGATGTTATTTTCTTCGATTGTTTTTTCAAGATCGGCAAGCATCAGATCTACAATATGCAGCAAGCTGTCTTCTTCCAGTTCGTTGAATTGAATGATACTGTCGAACCTGTTCAAAAATTCTGGTTTAAAGTATGCACTTAAGTTTTCCATTGTTGAAACAGCGTCATGCTCATCCCGATTGAAGCCAACGTTCACTTGTTTTTCGCCGGTTCCGGCATTGCTTGTCATGATAAGCACGGTTTCTTTAAAGCTTACCGTACGACCTTGCGAGTCGGTCAGTTGTCCGTCTTCCATAATTTGCAGGAACATGTTTTGTACGTCCGGATGGGCTTTTTCAATTTCATCTAGCAAAATAATGGAGTACGGATTGCGGCGAACTTTTTCCGTTAATTGACCGGCTTCTTCGTGTCCTACATATCCGGGTGGCGAACCAATGATTTTCGAGACGGCATGTTTTTCCATATACTCACTCATGTCAAGTCTGAGAAGGCTGTCGCGGGTGCCGAACAGTTCCTCAGCAAGAGCTTTGGTCAATTCGGTTTTTCCGACACCGGTTGGTCCAACGAACAGGAACGAACCGATAGGACGGTATGCTGATTTCAGTCCAGCACGGCTGCGACGAACGGCCTTGGCTACTTTCTGTACAGCCTCGTCCTGACCGATAACTTTTGACCCAAGTTGTTCTGCCAGATCACGCATTTTCTTCTGTTCATCCGCTTGCAGTTTGGTGACCGGGATGCCCGTTTTTTCTTCCACAATCAATTCAATATCAGAAATGTCGACATCGATATCCTGCTGTTCGTCTTTTGCTTTATCAAGCTGTTTCTGTAGCTGAATTTCCTGATAACGTAAATGGGCAGCCCGTTCATAATCTTCTTGTTCTGCTGCTTGTTCTTTTTCACGGACAATCTCGTTCATCCGGTTCTGAATGGAGTCCGAATCTTTCTCCGCATTGTCCAGGTTCAATCGTGAGCCGACTTCATCCATCAAGTCAATCGCCTTATCCGGCAGATAGCGGTCTTGAATGTAACGCTTGGACAAAATGACGAATGAACGGATAGCCTCGTCGGAATAGCGCACCTCATGAAATTGCTCGTAACGATCTTTAATACCGTTAAGGATGGCAACCGTATCGTCTTCGGATGGTTCGTGCACCATTACCGGTTGAAAGCGACGTTCAAGAGCGGCATCTTTTTCGATTTCACGATATTCTTTCAATGTCGTTGCACCGATCAGCTGCAAATCACCACGTGCAAGGGCTGGTTTCAAAATGTTGCCGGCATCCATTTGGGAGCTTTCCGCTGTGCCTGCGCCGACCAGCAGATGTACTTCATCGACAAACACAATAGCATCGTCACGCTCCTGCAATTCTGAAACGAGTTGCTTCATGCGTTCTTCAAATTGTCCGCGCATGCTCGTGTTAGCAACAAGAGATGCCACATCCAGCAAATAAATTTCTTTGTTCATTAATTTGGCTGGAACTTGGCCCTCGGTAATTTGTCGTGCAAGTCCTTCCGCAATAGCGGTTTTACCTACGCCAGGCTCACCGATCAGAACCGGGTTGTTCTTATTGCGGCGATTCAATGTTTCAATCACACGTTTCACTTCATTATCGCGCCCGATGACCGGGTCAATCATGCCTTGTCTGGCTTCATGGGTAACATTTTTCCCCATTTGTTCCAGTAGACTGTCCTCGTTACCGGATTGCTGTTTCGTTTTCGTTCCAGTGAATCCTTGACCTTGATTGCCATTGCCCTGGAAGAAGTTTGCCGCATTATTTCCTTGCTGACCTTGACTAAAGTCACCGCTCATCATACTATTTTGTATCTCCTGAAAGCATTGTTCACATAGATGCATCGTCATACGTTGTTGATTCATTTGCATAGACATATTTATTGTTGCTGGGCGAATACCGCAATTTTGACATTGCATATCTGATTCCTCCCTTATGGTATAAAGGTCATTATATGAAACTTTGACTTTGACTTTCTTTGACCTTTCAATTGTTATTGTACTCTGACCTTCTTTGACTTTCAAGAGGTTTTGCTTATTTTTTATAAAAAAATTTTGCTACATGTTGAGAAGTGCTGTATTTCATGTTTCCCTTTCTTCACGCGAATTAAAACATAGAGCGGATATGGGGATAGGACATAATTAAACAAATCACTTCTAAACACGAACAATATAGTTAAGACGTAGTCACCGCTCCGGAAAAACACTGCGCTTTCACCTTGCCAGGCACAAGCGCGACATCTGTTCAAGCTTCCTTTGGTCGCTTTCACAGTGTCTTCTTTGCCGCGGGCGCTGATAAGCCTCCTCGTGCTCGTCGCGTTGCAAGCTTATTCGTCGAAGCCTACGCTCCTCGCAGGTCGAAGCCTACTCATGGAAGCTTTGCTTTGTGCTTATCGCACTGCGGGGTCTCATCTAGGCTTTTTCATCCCGCAGGAGTCTCCGTGTTTTTTCCTACGCTAAACGAAAAATCCGAACTGATTCAGATTTTTTTGCGAATCATAGTTCGGATTTTTATTTGACTAAACGTCTTTTGTCCCAACCCCTCTGTTATTTCTTCATTTCTGTTTGATCATCGATTCGACCATTTTTGGTTTTCCTCTTAAAAAATCAATAACCATAAATGGGACGTGGAAGCATCGTTTTTAACACCAAATGATCAAGACTTCTAAATTGATATCCCTCATTTTTTAAATCGGTGATCAGTTTATCCAAAGCCTTGGCATTATCCGACGATACGGTATGAAGAAGGATGAGCGCTCCCGGGTGTATTTGTTCCATAATCTTGTCATACGCGTATTTCCATCCTTGTTGATCATCGGTATCCCAATCTGTAAATGCCAATGACCAAAATATGTTAATGTAACCCAGTTCGTTTGACCACTTGAGCGTCTTTTCATTGAACGTCCCTTGAGGTGGACGCAAGTATTTGATCTCCTCCTGGTTGGAAACGTTCGCCACTTCCTTTTCCACTGATTCGAGTTCCTTGCGCATCGTCTTTTTGGTGACAGTCGTGAAATCCGGGTGATGATAAGAATGGTTTCCGATAATATGGCCCTCGTTCGCCATTCGTTTAACAAGGTTCGGCTCACTGTCCACATACTGTCCGGTTACGAAAAATGTTGCTGGGACATGATGTTTGTTTAATACATCAAGAATATCATCGGTGTAGCCTTCTTCATATCCGTTGTCAAACGTGAGATATATATTCTTTTCTCCGGATTCATCCGCATAATACGCATCATTTCCCTCGAGCATCTGTTTGTATTTTCCGATATCAGGAAGTTCATGATCATCATTTTTATTAAACCCCCATCCATACCCACTCTGGGCATGGACACCGGGTTGATAAGGCGAAAAGGCAAGGAAAACCATAATGGTTATAATCGCAGCCATCCAGTTTTGCATAGCGCACCCCATTTCACTTTTTCCTTACTTTCACCTGAAACAATCGTTTTTATTCTTCCTATAAAACCATTGCAGCAACCCAGCCGAACAGAATTAATGGAATGTTAAAATGAATGAATGTCGGAACACATGTATCCCATATGTGATGATGTTTTCCGTCGGCGTTTAGACCCGATGTCGGTCCGAGTGTGCTGTCCGAAGCGGGTGAACCAGCATCGCCAAGCGCGCCAGCTGTGCCAATCAGTGCGGCTGTTGCCATCGTGGAAAATCCGGCTGCCAAACAGATAGGCACATAAAGCGCAGCTATAACCGGAATCGTTCCAAACGACGAACCGATACCAATTGTGACGATCAGTCCAACGAGAAGTAATATAATGGCGATTAACGCCTGGTTGTCGTCCAAAAATCCGGATGTCGCTTTCACAAGTGCATCCACCGCACCGGTCTCAGTTAAAACATTGCCGAACCCTGCAGCGACCAACATAACAAAAGCGATTTGCCCCATCATGGCAATTCCGTCAGCCATGACTTGCTCACCTTTTCGGAATGGAACAGCGACCAGCACGAACATGAGAATCAGTCCTGTCAGTGCGCCAGCAACTAAATTTTTAACAACAATCTGCACAGCCAGCGCCCCGACAATGGCCACCAGTGTCAAGCCATGTTTTCTATTAAACGTGACATTTTCTGCCTGTGGAACAGCAACATTCGATTCAGAGCCACCTGCTCCAGGGATCGCTTCGCGGTCTTTTCGATATGTAATAAAAATGGCAATTAAGAGACCAACGACCATACCGGATCCCGGGATCAACATGGCAAGTGCCGTTTCGCTAGTCGTTATATTGACCCCATTTTCAGTCATTCCTTCCACCATTGTTTCATGGAAAAGCAGGCCAAACCCGTATGGAATCATGACATAGGGCGCTTTCAACCCAAACGCCAATGCCGTCGCCACACCCCGGCGATCCACTTTCATTTCATCAAACAGTTTTAATAACGGTGGAATTAAAATTGGCACAAATGCGATGTGCACCGGAACGAGATTTTGTGATAATGACGCAATTCCAGCGATAGCCAACACCATCATCGTTTTCTTACCAGTTAACACTCTGATGATAAAATTGACTAATATAGTTGTAATTCCTGTATAACTAATGGCGACAGCAAACGCGCCAAGCAAAATATAACTTAGGGCTGTTTTCGCTTGATCCCCCATACCGTTTACCATCAACTCAATCGAGTCAATCACATTAAGCCCGGATAGCAGTCCTGCTGTTATGGCAGACATAATAATAGAAATAATGACATTCACTCTCAGCAAACTAAGAAACGTTAGCACTAATACGGCTATAACAACAACCCACGCCATCTGTATTTCCCCTCTCCAGTCTTTTCTCTAATACTTTATCATGATAAAGTATTGAAGTGGCAAAATCAACCCATCTGTCGATTTTTTCATTTTTGAATCGAAAAAACCCCACAGGATGTGTTACCCGAGGGGTTTCATACTTATTGCAACTGAAAAGAGAGAGAAATATAATCCTGAACCGGCACCCAGGCACCTATATCCTGCTTGGTCACATTTTTAACGACAATCGATTTGTCATGCCCTTTCAATTGAACGTACACCTCGCCGAATGTTACTTGTCCCTTTTCACTTACGGCCGGTGCATAAGCCTGCAATTTACCCAATTTTTTCGATGGAACACGGTACGGGTCATCTTTCTTCGTGTTTTGTCCGATGACTGTGGAAAAAGCCAGCGGAAGCTCCACCTTTTCTTTCGCCTTCAGCAGCATCATTTTCTTAATATCGTGCGGGTTGGCTATTTTGTTCGTCAGGGCGCCGTTTACTTTCTTCTGTTCCTTTTGATTATAATGCAATGTTTTTTCCGAATCGCCGCTCAGATTGTTTAATTCATTCGTATTAATGGGCTGGTACTCCCAATTCATAGTTGTATCTGTTGACTTGTAGTGCAGCGGCCACCGACCGATATACACCATTCCCCGATAGCCGAAAGCCAATGGGGAAGGATTGATCGATGTTTCATTCACCATTTTGATCAAGTCAGGATTGGTAATCGTCACGTCCGAGTCTTCAATTAATTCTTTTGTCAGACTACTCGGTTCCACGACTTTTTGCTCTTCAATCACGTTCGGGTGTGTATTTTCCTTGGAAATGGTCAACACGTGGCTGGGCACGTCGACTTCCGATTTTTCTTCCGACGTTTCATCATTTTTTTCTTCGGCTGCGCTGCTAATAGGACATACAAGTACAACAGTTAATGCCATGATGACGTATGTCCATGGTTTCATGTGTCCCATTATGTGTCTCATCCCTTTCTCAATGATTGCCTTGTGCACGGATTCAGACGATTGACATGATAATGGTAGTTTTTACGGACACATGACTATTATACTTCATTATTATCAGCGGCTCAGTTCAATGGTCTCCAGCGTTTCATTGATGGTGATGCTATCTTCAACCGAACGTGCCATGGAGCAGTTTTTCCTTGCGAGAGCTAGATTTTTATACAGTTTGTCGTCATCCAAATGCTGCCCCTTAATAACAAA
>NZ_BAAADM010000046.1:24271-73895 GCF_039522485.1 Lentibacillus halophilus
TGCGTTCCACGTCAGTCTGAATGACCAGTTCCTCAACGTCTACCCGTTGTTTATCCAGTATCTTACGGAAAACGGACGCACTGCACCCGGCAATGGATGCAACCATCAACTGAAATGGGCGGAATCCATATGTTTCATCACCGGATATGTCCAATTGTCCGTAACCAAGATCAATGCGCATACCCTCGTCTTTTGAATAAAGTTCCATAGTTTTCGCTCCTTTATCAACCAATTTTATGTTCTCTTTTTCTTATCGTACACGACATTCTTGTTTTCTAAAAACGTTTTGTATTGACCGCCATACCTTCACGAAACAAACTTGCTATACTTGGCTTCCAGGCGATCTTGCACAAACGATATAAGCACACAGATCGGCCAATAAATTAAGGCAACAACTATATACAGTGTCATGGCATCAAATTCTCTGCCGACGACAATCTGTGTCCGTTGAAACAACTCCGGAACCGTAATAACCGCCGCCAGTGACGTTGCTTTCATTAAATCCATAAACACGTTGGTCAATGGAGGAATGGCGATTCGGGCAGCTTGTGGCAATATAATAAACCATAACGTTTTCCAGTATCCTATATTAAGAGATGTCGCTGCCTCCCATTGGCCATCATCAATACTATTCAAGGAGGAACGATCAATCTCTGCAATATAGGCAGCACTGTTCAATCCAAAACCGAGCGATGCCGCCATTATCGCTCCCAACTCTATTCCAAGATACGGAAGACCAAAATAAAGGATAAACAAAAACACTAAAATCGGCGTTCCGCGCATAAACGAAATGTAAAGGCGTGCCGGCCACCGTAAAACGATGTGTCTGGAGCTGTGGGCTAAAGCGAGAAACAGTCCCAAAACCATGCCAAGTGCCATCCCGGCCATTGCAATACCAATTGTTGCTGGCAATCCTCGCAGTATAAATGGCAGGCTTTCCCATGCCAATTGTACGTCAAAAACACCGCCAAAATCCAATCCGTTCATCGTTTAAAAATCCAATCCTTCTATTTCCCGGATATTGCCTTCAGGTTTTTTTGAAGCATCTTCGTCATAGAATTTTTTGGCCAATTCTGTCAGGGTCCCATCCCCCCGCATATCCGCTATGGCTTGATTCACTTTTTCCTGAAGTTTATCGGCACCATCCTTCATAACGATCCCTTTCCTTGTCGGGTGAAATTTCAGTTCCGGGTGCAGCGTGATATCGAATTCCGGAAAAGCAGCAACACCGAATTTGGAAAGGTAATAATCGTTAATAACGACATCGGTTCTACCATTATTCACATCCCGGAGGTAAGCTTCATTGGGTGCATTGCCATAGGTTTTCACCTTTGCGCCGAATTTCCGGGCAATTTGACTGTAAACGGTGGAAGACGCTCCCCCGGCTACTTTTCCTTCTAAATCCTCCAGTTTATGTATGCCGGAGTAGTTATCGTCTCTAACCACCATGGTCGTATACGAATATTTTATAGGATTCGTGAAATTAAATGTCTTTTTTCGCTTATCTGTAATGCCCATCCCTGCCATATCAATTCGTCCACTCTTGATAGCAGACAGCACACTGTCAAAGCCGATGATTTCAAATGTAATATCCAAATTCAGCCTTTTGCCGATTTCCCGCATCACTTCCACTTCATACCCTGTCAGCTGTTCTTTGCTTTTGCCTTCTCCTTCATAGTATGAGGAAGCGACTAACGTGCCCGGTGTGCCGACAACGATTTCATCGGCGTCCTGGATTTCCTTCCATTTCTTACCCTCTTTATCCTTGTCTCCGCTCTCTGCCTCATTATTACCGCACGCACTTAAGACAAACATGACTGTCAGCAGTATGACAGTCCATTTCCTGACGCACATAACTCTGCTCTCCTTCCCCGACTGTTGTTATATTTCAAAAATTCAACTTGATTATAACAGTGCAACAAGCCCACTTCAATATTACGAATTGTTGTATGAATGTGATAAGTTTTTGCATTAATCAGTAGCGGAATTTATGACTTAATCATTGACATTTAAATAACAACAACATTATAATTAAAATTAATATTAAATAATAATTATTTTAAATTGTTATTTAGTATTTGTACTGATGAATTTTAAAACATCGTATCCGTCTAATGAAATTGACTATTGTTATCAATTACTCGGGGAGGATGAAAATGGAGGCAAAAACACTTGGATGCGAGCAATCGACGCCAAAAAAACAACAACAGGCCATCACTGACAAGATGAGAAGCATCCATGAGCATATTGAAATAATAGCAGCCCTTTTCAGTGGATTGCTCATTTTAACTGCATGGCTACTTGAAAATAATATCAGTAATGGATGGTGGGTTACGCTTCACTTATCCGCATTTATCATCGGCGGATATGCGAAAGCGAAGGAAGGCATTCTGGAAACCATTCATCATAAAGATTTGAATGTAGAATTATTAATGATTATTGCGGCTATCGGGGCAGCTGCTATCGGCTACTGGACAGAGGGCGCCATTCTTATATTTATCTTTGCTTTGTCAGGGGCGCTGGAAACGTATACGATGAACAAAAGCAGCCGTGAAATATCGTCGCTGATGCAAATACAGCCGGAAGAAGCCGTTCGTATCACCGGGGGCAATGAAGAATTGGTTCCTGTTTCCGAGCTGCAACCGGGGGATTCCATTTTCGTCCGTGCTAGCGAACGAATCCCTGCAGACGGCAGAATTGTCAAAGGGGCCACTGCCATCGACGAAAGTGCCATATCAGGAGAATCAGTGCCTGTCAGCAAAACGAATAACCATGACGTTTTTGCCGGTACGATGGCACTTGATGGATCCATCACGGTCCAAATCACGAAACCGGCCAGCGAAACCCTGTTCCAAAAAATCATTCAACTCGTCCAGGATGCACAGGACGAAAAATCCCCTTCCCAGCTGTTTATTGAGCGGTTTGAAGGGATTTATGTCAAAGTCGTTCTGGCCGTCGTGGCAGCCATGATGTTTTTACCAACGCTCATATTCGGATGGCCGCTTTCTGAAAGCATCTACCGGGCCATGATTTTATTGGTTGTAGCATCACCATGCGCACTCGTTGCATCCATTATGCCTGCAACGTTATCTGCTATTTCCAACAGCGCCAAACGGGGGGTTTTGTTTAAAGGTGGCGTCCACTTGGAAAATCTCAGCAACATGAATACTGTCGCCTTTGATAAGACCGGTACACTAACAAACGGAAAACCGGTCGTCACAGAATTTTTGACTCTGCCGGGCGACAACCGCGAAGACATCATGACAGCCGCGGCAGCGATTGAAAATGAATCCACTCACCCACTGGCACTGGCTATTACCGAACATGCCAAAAAACAAACGGATATGTCATCCATTCGTGTTCAGGAAGCGACGACAAAAAGTGGAAAAGGCGTCACAGCCGTTATTAACGGTATAACATGGACAATCGGTAAAGCATCGTTTGTCGGCGATGAACAAGCATCCCTGTTTCATAATGGTGTCGCTGAGCGTTTAGCCGGCGAAGGAAAAACCGTCATTTTCGTGAAAGCGAACGAAAAAATTGTGGGACTCTATGCCCTGAAAGACACGATTCGTACCGACACCAAAAAAATGATTCAAGCATTAAAACGCCAGGGTATTCACACCATTATGCTGACCGGTGACAACGAGCAGACGGCCAGTGCGGTCGCGAACGAATCAGGCGTCGATGAATTCAGATCAGAATGTTTGCCCGGGGAAAAAGTGGATCATATCAAAGACCTTCGCCAAACGTATAAGTACGTCGCGATGGTCGGAGATGGTATCAATGATGCTCCGGCGTTGGCATCGGCCGATTCCGGGATTGCTATGGGAGAAGGAACAGATGTCGCATTGGAAACAGCCGATGTCGTTCTGATGAAAAACGAATTGCCTAAAATCACGAAAGCTTTACGTCTTTCCAGTCGTATGAACCGCGTTATTAAGCAAAATATTATCTTTTCTTTAACGGTTATCGCTGTCCTGATTATTTCCAATTTCACACAGTTGCTCGATATGCCGCTTGGTGTCATTGGGCATGAAGGAAGCACGATACTTGTTATCCTGAACGGACTCCGATTACTAAAATAGCTGTCACCCGAGTGACAGCTATTTTTCTTCGTCTGTAATTGTTTCTTGCCGCAATGTGGCATTGATGACACCGCCGATCATAATGATAATACCGGATAAATAAAACCAGATCATCAACACAATAACGGTTCCCAGACTTCCATACGTTGCCGAGTAATCACCAATAGAGTTGACATAGAAGGAGAATGCCAGCGACGTCAATTGCCAGCCAACGGTCGCAAACAAGGCCCCCCACACCACATTTTTAAAATAAATCCGTTTATTGGGAGCCATTTTATACAATGCCACAAGTACGATAAAGAAAACGGCTGACGATATGGCCCAACGCATACCTTCCCATATTTGCAAAAATTGTTGGGACCCACCAAAGAATGTGAAAATGTAGGCACCAATGGCTTTTCCGAAAATAGGCAGTAGAAATGCGATAAAAATGACAAGAATCATAGCAATCGTCAAAACGATGGCAATCAACCGCGTAACAATAAACGAACGATTTTCATCCACGTCATACGCCCGGTTAAAACCGCGCATAATTGCATTTATTCCATTGGATGCAGACCACAGCGTCCCAATAATGCCGATGGACAACAGTTGCCCATTTTGATTATTGACTAGCTGATGAACGTTTTGTTGAATCATATCCGCTATTTGACCGGGTGCGTATGTTTCGATAAAGCCTATAATATCCAAGTCATTGAGCGGCAAATAGCCTACCAAAGTCATCAGAAACAATAGAAAGGGGAATAAAGAAAGAAGGAAAAAATAAGCCAGCTGTGCACCCAGTCCAAAAATGTCATGATTCGTGATTTGCCTGTACAATTTTTGGATAAAATCCTTGATCTCCTCCCACATTCTATCAACCCCACGTTATTATTAACTTATTGCCCCAGTCTTTTCGTTCCTCTATCATCAGTGAACTGATCCAATGTGTTTTCCACCTGCTCCAGCGCATTAATGGCGTTGTTTGTACTTGCCGATAGTTGCGTATTTAATCGGTCGAATTTATTTTTCGTACGCTTCACTGCTGCTGACGGGTGTTTGACATAATACGATGATTCGTATTTAGCATCTGCCAATTTCTCTTTGGTATAGTTTCTCGCATCACGGTCCAACAAAGACAAAAGCCCACCCGCTATGGTTCCAATAATCATTCCTAAACATAATTTTTGTTTACCCATTTAAATCGCTCCTTTTTCGTTATATGTTATTCGTTTCCTTGATATGCTGAAGAAACTGTTTGCAACCCTCTGAAACCAAATCATACGTATCGTTAAAATGACCCGTAAAGAACGGATCCGTTACATTGGAGGTGTCTGCTCCATCAACGTAATCCATAAGTTTGCGAGGCTCGACACCATCCCCAAAACCTGCCATGTCTTGTAAAGCGCTTATATTCTCGTCATCCATGGCAATCATATAATCAAACCTGTGCCAGTCATCCGTATGTATTTGCCGGGATGCTATGCCACTATAAGGGATGTGTTCTCTGTCCAAAATGTGCATGGTCCCCTCGTGGGGCATTTTCCCACTGTACCATGAACCAATTCCAGCCGAATCCACTGCTATTTTATCAGATAATTCTTCTTTTTTCACCAAATCCCGGAAAATAGCCTCCGCCATCGGTGACCGGCAAATATTACCGAGACATATAAATAACACACGTATCATCCGCTCACCCCTGTCCGATGTATGAATTCGTATAGCTGAGTTTATTATACTATCCAACAGTTGGAAAGGCCACTATCTTCTATTTATGCAACGGAGCAATACACCCTGCATCATTATTTTTCGCTGCATTCACGTAGCTGGCCACATCGTACGCCTGAAACGGTTCTGTTTCCACCTCTTGCAGAAATTGATGCACCTCATCCGCCGACTGATTGGTTGTTGTAATCCACGCATCCTCATGACTTTTAGGTAAAATAATCGGCATGCGATGATGAATGGTCTGCATAAATCGATTAGCTGCTTTAGTCAGAATCGTGCACGTGAACCGTTTCTGATCACCGTATTCCCATTTATCCCACAAACCGGCAAACGCAAATAATTTCCTATCGTTCAACTGAATGCGCTTCGGTTGTTTTTCGTTTCCGACCCGTTTCCATTCGTAAAAACTATCAGCGACAATTAAACAACGTTTCCGGGTCATGAGGTGTTTGAAGCTGGGCTTTTCATGAGCTGTTTCACTGCGGGCATTGATCATCTTATAGCCAATTTTTTCATCCGTTGCCCATGAAGGAATAAGCCCCCAGCGTAAATAGCCTGCCCGTTTTTTGTCCCCATCATGAATCACCGCCAGTACTTGCTGTCCCGGTGCAATATTATAGCTGGGTTCATAATCGGGAATGGACTGTTCAATGCTAAACTTGTCCAAAATCTCCGCTTCATCCGCCAGCAATGTATATCGTCCACACATAATGCCACTCCTCTCCTCTTTGAAAAAATAACCCTACACATTCCCAACTAAAAAATACTCAAATCCCACTGGTTGGCAATATGCCGCAACAAACGAATGCCGGCAATGCTGTTTCCTTCATCCCCCAGCGCCGGCCCGTAAACCCCGATACCACAACCGTCCGTAAATGGCATAGGCTCATCTCTGACCCTCGGCGGCACTGCTGCAACGATCCCGCCTGAAACCCCGCTTTTAGCCGGAATGCCGACATAGGTGGCAAATTTTCCTGATGCATCGTACATACCACACGTCAGCATGAGCACTTTAGCAATCCGGGCAATTTGTCTCGGGATAATCGCTTCACCTGTTTTTATATTCATTCCATCATTGGCAAGCACCATGCCTATGTTGGCAAGGTCATCTATCGTCACCTCGATGGAACATTGCTTGAAATACGTCTCCAGTGTGACATTCAAATCCGATTCCAAAAAGCCGGTTTCCAGTAAATAGTAGCCTATCGCCCTGTTCCGCATCGATGAATCCCTCTCCGACTCATACACATCCACATTCAGTTTCGGCCGGTATCCCACCATGTTTTCAAGCAGTTGAAATATTGGCTCCAGACGTTGGTCCGACGTTTTTCCTGGTAAAATAGATCCCACCGTAATCGCTCCGGCGTTGATCAATGGATTAAACGGCTTTTCCACTTGCTGCATCTCCAAATGCATGATGGAATTAAACGCTTCACCGGACGGCTCCACATCAACTCTGTCCAGCATATAAGATACACCGCATTCCATGCAGGCAACAATGAAACTGATGACTTTGGAAATACTCTGCAGGGTAAACGACATGTCGGTATCACCGGAACGAACGGTCATACCGCTTTTACCAATAATTGAAATACCTAAATCATCTGGATCCGCCTGCGCCAAAGCCGGAATATAGGAGGCAACGTCCCCGTCGTTCGTACGCTTCCGGTAAAACGCAACCCAGTCATCCACGTACTGTTGCAGCCATTTCTGCGTCTGTCCCGTATTCCAGTTTGCCATCCCTTGAACCATCTTATCACCCCTTTGTAAATCGTATACCTATGATGTTGATATGTTTGACTATTGTTTTTCCATTCATAAATTGTTCCATTATATAGAAATAGATATTATGATTGCTTTTTAGGGTGAACCATGACCTTGTATTTTATTATGGACGGATTTACCATTAATGATAGACAAATGATATCACTATTATGAGGAAGGCGTCCTGTTATGAATAAACAAGTATACTTTTTAACTGTTGTCGCATTCGTCGTCGGAATGGTTGAATTGATTATTGGTGGCATACTTGATTTAATAGCCGATGATCTGAACGTGGGGCTTGGAAAAGTTGGATTCCTGATTACGATATTTTCCCTTATCTTTGCTATCGGCTCACCGTTGCTTCTTGTATGGACAGCATCCATGGAACGAAAGCGGCTGATGCTTATATCCCTTGCTGTGTTTTTTACAGGCAACGTCGTAACCGTATTCAGCTTATCGTATGCGGTCGTATTTATCGGACGTGTCATTTTGGCATTGAGCGGTTCACTGTTAGTCATTTTATGTCTGACCATCGCACCATCCATCGTTCATCCGAAATACCGCGGACGGGCGATCGGAATTGTGTCCATGGGCATCAGCGCATCCATTGTTCTGGGGTTGCCTGTGGGACTGCTTATGGGAAACGCATTTGGCTGGCGCGCTCCCTTTGTGCTGATTACGTTTCTGACGGTCCTTTCAGCAGTCGGTGTGTCTATGTTAATGGACCGTGTGCAACCAAATCCGTCCTACCCACTCCGGAAGCAACTGGCGACCTTGAAAAACCGGAAAATATTTTTTGGGCAAACGGTGACCTTTCTATTTTTAGCGGGACATACAACGCTTTATGCTTACTTAACCCCGTTTGCTAAAACAACATTGGATGCCAGTGGAACATGGGTCAGTGTTATTTATTTAATTTTCGGGGCGGCTGCCGTCAGCGGTGGTGGCGTTGGTGGCTTTTTATCCGACACCATTGGTTCTAAACGGACCATCCTGCTGACAACCTTGCTATTCACCCTCATTATGTTCAGCATACCAGGGGCAACCGTTGCATGGCCGGCTTTCCTGGCTATCGTTGTCATTTGGGGCATGCTGAGTTGGACGTTGGCACCGGCCACTCAAAGCTATTTGATGGGACTATCTCCGGAAACATCCGACATCCAGCAAAGCTTGAATAACTCGGCGCTTCATCTTGGTATCGCGGTCGGGTCACTGGTTGGCGGTTTGGTTATTGAACGGGCTTCGGTTGAGATGAATGCCGTTGTCGGCGGGTCAATGATTGTCTTAGCTGTTGGTGCGGCGATTGTGTCAATATACGGAGATGATCGTTCCAGCATAATCGAAAAACAAATGGACTGACCTTACGCAAGATCAGTCCATTGGTATCATCCTATTTACTTCCCAATAAATTGTTGTGTCCAGTGGTTGCCTTGTTCGACATAGCCAACACCAATATGTGTGAAATCAGGATTCATAATGTTTTCACGGTGACCTTCACTGTTCATCCATCCATCCACGACCTGTTGCGGGGTACTTTGCCCTTTTGCAATGTTTTCACCGGCTGTCTGATAAGAAATACCGAATTGTTCCATCATATCAAACGGTGATCCATAATTTGGGCTATTATGTGCGAAATAGCCATTGTCCGCCATGTCCTGTGATTTTTTTCGTGCTACTTTGCTGAGCTCGGTGTCCACTTTCAGCGGATCGAGACCTTGTGACGTCCGTTCCTGATTTGTCAGCTCCACCACTTGCTGTTCAAATTCACTAAGTTGCTGTGATTGGGAAGCGTTTTGCTGGTGCTGCTTTTGCTGTTGTTCCGTTGGCTGTTGTTCAGCCGGTTGGTTGGTCTGCTTGTTCGGATCCTGTTTTTTCTGTTCTTGATCGTTTTCGTTGGTATCCTGTTGATTGTTTGAGTCAAAATTGGCTTGCGGGAAATATTGCTTTATAACATCCTGGAAATTACTTGATGACAATTCACTCCAACCATCATCCTCAATGGTAGAATAAACTATTTCCTGATTGTTCTGTTTTGGTACATCAGCTGAATTTGCCGAGACATCCGCTGTCATTTGAAAAGCTCCGCCAAACAATAGTGCGATCGTTAACGTCCCCGTCATTAATTTATTCCGCATGTATAGCACCTCTCCTGTGTTTTTTGTTTCGTCATTATCGTAGCATACGATTAGTGTAATATTTATGCAATATATTTCCATAAGCCGTGACAAGCTTATATGCTTTTCAGGAAAACCGCCTCATCATAGGATTGGCTTACTTTTATTCAGTACCATCACTGGAAGGTATATTTTATACTGGAAATAATTGAACAAGATGACATATTGACAGCTTTCTACACCCTTCGATTATGTTACATATACTGATAATATGTAATCAAAATGTTACTTGAAATCCCCTCCAATAATGGAGAAAATTCGAGTATAAACCATTATTTTCTCGTTATTTATAACCCCTGTAAACTGTGCTATAGTAGAATAATGGTATAAGAGAATTTGTATGTAACATTTATCACATAGATGTTTAATTTATCATCATTGGAGGAACATAGGATGTTATCAACTGCAGAAATCGGAATTGACCTTGGTACCGCAAATATACTGATATATTCCAAAACAAAAGGGGTTGTTCTCAACGAGCCATCCGTCGTTGCCATTGACTTGAACTCAAAAAATGTCGTCGCTGTTGGGTCTGAGGCAAAAGAAATGGTTGGCAAAACCCCGCAAAACATTGTCCCGATCCGACCATTAAAAGATGGTGTGATCGCCGACTATGATGTAACGGCACAAATGCTGAAGGAATTTTTAAAAAAAGTAAGTAAGACCATCGGAATGTCCATGCGTAAGCCAACGGTGGTCGTCTGCACCCCATCCGGAAGCACAACGGTTGAGCGGCGTGCGATTCATAATGCTGTCAGCAGCTACGGGGCCAAACATGTTCATTTGATTGAAGAACCTGTGGCAGCTGCCATCGGTGCTGATTTACCGGTCGATGAACCCATTGCCAACGTCACCGTTGATATCGGAGGCGGCACGTCCGAGGTGGGCATCATTTCATTCGGTGGCGTTGTCTCGTGCAGTTCCATCCGCACCGGCGGCGACACTATGGATGACGAAATCGTCAATTTCATCCGTAAGAAGTACAACATATTAATCGGTGAACGAACAGCCGAAAATATTAAGATGGAAATTGGACATGCCGATGAAAACCATCCTGAAGAATCATTGGATATCCGCGGCCGTGATATGGTTTCCGGCTTGCCGCAAACGGTCACGGTTTCTTCCAAGGAAGTTTACTCTGCCTTGAAAGAATCGCTTGATCAAATTCTTGAAAACATTCGTGCCACGCTGGAAAACTGCCCGCCGGAACTGAGCGGTGACATCGTTGACCACGGCATCGTACTGACCGGCGGCGGGGCATTGCTGAACGGATTGAAGGACTGGCTTTCCGACGAACTGTTCGTCCCCGTTCATATCGCACCCAATCCACTGGAATCCGTTGCGATCGGAACCGGTCGTTCATTGAAAATGATCACCAAACTGCAGAAAGCGGCTAAATAAGTATAAATGACACAGCTATCCCAACCGCGATCCATTCCTATGATGGGCGCGGTTTTTTTCCGTTTGTAGCCCACCTTCACGCATGTACTGATCCACGTTTGGAAATAAGGATAGGACAGCCCATGAATAGTGAAAAAAATGGTTTACAAATTGTTCAGAATAGTATATAATGACCTTAATCATGTTGAAGCGCTTCCACGCTGCACCGCATGATAGAATGAGGACACCTCAGGGGTGAATAACACATATCATTGCCTCACAGGTGCCTGAAATCATGACAAATCCGTTTATAACTGTTCAATCTGTTTGCAGTTCCATTCCAGTTCTGCTTCAACAGATAAAAGCCAGTTCAAATCGACGAACAGTAAAGAAAACTTGGTAAGCGCCAAGCCTTTTAGGTGCAGGCGATTGCCTTAGTTGCACTTATGCAGTTGGTTATCTCAACTGCCACAGTGAATCTGTCGTCTTTTTGGAGTGGCTTATTTTAATTTAGAAAGGGGTGACATGATGGCTGGAGCACTTGAAAATATTCGAATTCTTGACTTATCCAGAGTCCTAGCCGGTCCCTATGCAACTATGATTCTCGGAGACCTTGGTGCTGAAATCATAAAAGTAGAAGCACCAGGCGGCAGTGACGAGACACGGAAATGGGGACCGCCTTTTCAAAACGGGGTCAGTGCGTACTATTTGTGTGCCAATCGGAACAAAAAAAGCATTACGCTTGATTTAAAGTCCGAGGAAGGCAATGAAGCCATTAAAAATCTCATCCGTGACAGCGACGTCGTCATTAATAATTTTAAATCCGGAACCATGGAACGGCTCGGGCTTGATTATGAAACGCTGTCCGAGATCAACCCCGGTTTGGTCTACTGCTCGATTACAGGGTTCGGTGAAACGGGTCCATACAAGAACATGCCCGGCTATGACTTTATCATTCAAGCGATGAGCGGCCTGATGAGCATTACCGGTGATCAGGAATCCGGTCCGCAAAAAGTCGGAGTCGCCATTACGGATATTTTGACGGGGCTGTACGCCTGTATTGGCATCCAGGGTGCCCTGTTGGAGCGGACACAGTCAGGTAAAGGCCAAAAGCTTGACCTTTCTCTGTATGATTCAGCTGTCAGCGCTCTCGTGAATGTCGGAAGCAACTATCTAATGGCAGGGAAAATTCCCGAAGCACTCGGGAATCAGCATGCCAATATTGTCCCATACCAGACATTTACAACCAGCGATGGGGAGATGGTGATTGCAGTAGGCAACGATCATCAGTTCCAAAACTTATGCAAAATTTTGGAAAAACCGGCGTATGCATCCGATGAGCGATTCCGAACAAATCCGGACCGTGTGGCCAACCGGAACGACCTGATTCCACTACTTCAGGGCATCTTTTTGACCGGGTCCACCGCCTATTGGCAACAGCAATGTGAACAAAATAACATTCCGTGCGGGCCAATTCAGTCTATGAACGACGTGGCCGATGACCCGCAGTTGAACGAGCGGGAAATGTTTGTCGACGCCGAACACCCAACCGCGGGTAACATCCGTATGATCGGCAGTCCGCTGAAATTGTCACGGACACCTGTTCAAACCAAACACCATCCGCCCGATGCCGGCGAACATAATGAGGAATTGCTTAAGCAACTCGGCATGATCAAATGATCCGTGACGGACATTCTGATTTGAGTGCAAAAGCCATAAAATCGCTGTCATCCAAAAATTTCATCTATTACAGGAGGCGTTGAATAAATGAATTTTCATTTTTCAGAAGAACAAAATATGCTGCGAACAACCGTCAGGAACTTCGTGGACAACGAAATTATTCCCTACATTGCCGAATGGGATCGGGAAGGCAAATTTGACCCATCCATCATGCAGAAACTATCCGATCTTGGACTGATGGGTGTCTGCATCCCGGAAGAATACGGAGGAAGCGGTATGGACTATAACGCGCTGGCCATTGTCTGTGAAGAACTCGAACGTGGGGACACGGCTTTCCGCACAGCCGTCTCTGTCCATACCGGCTTAAACAGCATGACTCTTCTGCAATGGGCCACCGAAGAACAGAAACAAAAATACCTTGTTCCTCAAGCAAAGGGAGAGAAAATCGGTGCTTACGGACTGACGGAGCCTGCCGCCGGTTCCGACGTCACATCCCTGCAAACCACAGCGGTCAAACAGGGCGATCATTATATACTGAATGGATCCAAATCATGGATATCCCTGTGTGATTCCGCCGATCACTTCCTTGTTTTCGCTTATACCAATAAGAAAAACGAACACAAAGGCATATCAGCATTCATTGTGGAACGGGAGTGGGAAGGTTTTGACTCCAAGGCAACGAAAGGAAAACTCGGCATACGCTCCGGCAACACTGGTGAAATATTTTTCGACAGCGTCAAAGTACCGGAAGAAAACATGCTGGGCGACGAAGGGGAAGGATTTAAAATCGCTATGTCCGCCCTCGACAACGGTCGGTTCACGGTTGCTGCTGGCGCCGTCGGACAAATCCGAGCATGCTTGGAAGCGAGTGTCAACTATGCCCACGAACGGGAAACATTCGGCAAACCAATCGGCCAACACCAGCTTGTTCAACAGATGATCGCCAACATGAAAGCAGGATTGGAAATGAGCAGCCTGCTGGTTTATCGGGCCGGCGAGCTGAAGAACGAAGGAAAACGTAACACCGAAGAAACGTCAATGGCCAAGTGGCAAGCATGTGATTTTGCCAATAAGGCGGCCGATGATGCCGTCCAAGTTCACGGTGCCAATGGCTATTCCGATGAATATCCAGTCGAACGCTATTTGCGGAACTCAAAAGCTCCGGTTATTTACGAAGGAACGCGAGAAATTCACACCCTTATGCAAGCGGACTATGCACTCGGCTATCGTCAGGATAAACCATTAAACAACATGCTTCCGGCTTGGGAAGGCAATCATGCCACAGTATAAAAAAGTTACAAAAAGGTACTGAGCTTAGCATCGATATCAACGAATATCGACACTAAGACATGAAAAAGCCGCATTTAAAGGAAACCATGCGGCTTTTTTTCATATCTTTCTAAACATTTTCCTGCTTCAGTGCATCAATGATATTTTCCTTTTTCACTTTGGCACTTGAGTAGAGCATGGCCGATCCAACGATGATGAAGACGCCGATGGTAACGAACAGTATATCCATCCACGGCAGTGAAAAAGCGTAGTCAAATGTGTTCATAAGTGACTGGTGAATCAAATACATGATACCGATGCTGATAGGCAGTCCATACAGCAGCGATTTGATGCCGTAGAACAAGCTTTCATAGTTGATCATTTTGTTAAAGCTTTTCGGTGTCATGCCGACTGATTTCAGCATGGCAAATTCCCGTTTTCTAAGCGATATGCTCGTGGAAATCGTATTGAAAATGTTGGCGACGGAAATCGCGGTAATCAAAGCGATAAAGCCGTATACAAACACCGACATGAGCAGAGTCATTTGTTCCATCCGCTGTCTACGCTGATAAACATTATAAATCGGAAAGTTACTTTTCTTTATTTTCTCAAGCTGTTTCTGGGTTTTGAGTGGATCATCGCTTGACAAATAGATATTTGTATCGACATTACCCACGGAATCATGTTCGAGTATCTGATTCATCGTTTGTTGACTGACAACAATATTAAGCACACCGGCATTCGATGGTTTAATGCCTGTTGGTGCGGTATTGGTTAATGCTGCAATTTGAATATCGCCCAGATCATCGTTATTTTCTGATGTCAATTCAAGTGTCTGTCCGATGTCAGCATGAATGACCTTTGTGACTTTGAATTTGCCTGTGTCCGGATCACGGTAGTCAATCGTATCAATGACAATACCTGAGCGGCTGTCAGGATCTGTTAACTGGGCAAAATCTGCTTTGGTTTTTTTGGCATAGGCTTTGAGACTGTCATCATCCAAGGCGTGAAGTCTGATGATATACTCATACTTGCCATCTTCAAATGCATGGTTACCCCCTTGGAGCTCTTCACCTGTTTTTTCTTTAGCCACCATAGACCGGGTTTTCAATTCCTTGACGCGAGTGTATTCTGATACCGTGTCCAACGCTTTCACGCCATCAACAAACGGCTCGGAAAATCCGTTGCTTGTAAACATTTTAATATCGTAATCAATATCTGCCTGCGATAGATCGTATGACTTCTGCAAATTTTCCGTGAAATATGACACTGACAAAAACAGTACGATGCTGATGGCAAGTGAAAAGATGGTTGCCCGATAACGCCGGCGATTGCGCTTCAGGTTCTTTAGGCCAATCTCCGCCTCAATCCCGAAAAGCTTACGTGTCAGCTTGGATGTTTTAACCTTTTTGCGGGACAATTTCACATCGGCTGCCTGCCGGATCGCATCAATGGCTGACACTTTTGATGCGCGCCTTGCCGGAATATACGTTGATATGAAAATAGTCAAAATCGACACCAGACAGGCCGTGATAATCGACCATGGCGTCACAACTACGGTCATATTCTGATCGAAATCAAACACATTTTGAATAAGTGAGTTGATAAAGTGAAACGTTATGCCAATGCCTACTATTCCGCTGACAACGCCGAGCGGAATCCCAATCGCGCCAATAATGGCACCTTCAAAAAAGACAGAATTCCGTTTTTGCTTTTTTGTGGCGCCGACACTGGACAGCATGCCCAAATGCCGCGAACGTTCAGCCACTGAAATGGCAAATGCGTTATAAATCAGTGAGACGGACCCGACAACAATAATCGTGATAATAATGGCAGCGAGCGAATAAAGCGTTGTTTGAAGACCCTGATTGTCTGTTACGCCATAATAACGGAGTAGGCCATTGTTAAATTGAACGTCCTTAATATTTTGATTGGCTGCCAATTCATGTGCATGGTCAAACAGTGACTGGTTAACGTCCTTCAAAATAACAGAAGCATTAACTGTTTCATTATCTTCCATGCTGGTTTTATCCAGATGAGTCATCACGGTGTAGCCGGGTGCGGAAAGTGGTTCCCACGACGGCCGTTCCATGACACCAACAACAGTGAATGTTTTCGTTTGTTTATTTTTCAGCGTTTCGATGTTTTTTCCAGCTTCTGTTGTTTGGAGAGGATTTGTTTGATCCAGAGGCTGCGCACTTTTACCGGCAACACGTTTACCGATCCCAAGTTTCAGCGTATCTCCAATGTTTAAAGACACATTTGCGTCCGTTGCTATATGCTTCGAAACAACCACTTCATTGGAATTTTCCGGGCGTTCACCCTTCGTCAGTTCGGTCGGAAATGTTCGTTCAGCCTGGTCATTAAACGCTTTGACGAATACATAGGGTTTATAGTCGTTGTCACTGCCCTCCAACCGGGCATAGCCAAGATTGTTGGACAGGACGACATCTTCCGTTTCCTCATCACTTTGTATAGCCTCCACCTATTCAGCGTTGACATCTTTATATAACACATGCCACTCACCGTTGTTGGCCATTTCCTGTTTTTGCAGCAAATTCATGAATGAAACGGTTAGTGTCGACACCGCTGTCAGCATGGCAACAGAGATAATGACGCCAATAATGGTCACGAGCGTTCGGCTTTTGTTCTTCTTCAAATTGCGCAGCGTCAGTTTGTTGATGATGTTCATGGACGGGTCACCTCGTCTTTGGCAATCCGGCCATCTTCAATGGAAATGACCCGATCCGCCTGCAGGGCAATCCGCTCATCGTGGGTAATCACAATAAGTGTTTGGTTATACGTTTTGTTAAACATCTTGAGTAGGTCCATAATATCATTGCTGTTTTTACTGTCGAGGTTCCCTGTTGGCTCATCGGCAAGCATTAACGCCGGGTTACTAATGAGTGCCCTGCCGATGGATACCCGTTGCTGCTGCCCACCTGAGAGCTGATTAGGTAAATAGTTCAAACGTTCGTTTAAACCCAATGCCGTCACAATGTCATTAAATTGCTTCTTGTTTACTTTATGCCCGTCCAGAAGAAGTGGCAACGTCATATTTTCTTCCACAGTCAGAACGGGAATCAGATTGTAGAACTGATAAATAAGCCCAATCTGACGGCGCCGAAAAATCGCCAATTGCGTTTCATTCAAATCAAAAATAGACGTATGTTCAACAGACAGGCTTCCATCCGTTGGCCTATCCACCCCACCGAGTAAATGCAGTAGCGTCGATTTCCCGGAACCGGACGGACCAATAATAACAACAAACTCCCCTTTATTGACGGCAAAGGAGACGTCATCAAGTGCATTAACAGCTGTTGCGCCTTGTCCATAAACTTTGGATAAATTGCTGGCATTTAATATCTCCATATGAATACCTCCATGTCGGTTCTTAATTCCAGTCTAAACATCCAAAGTGACAGACAAGTGATTGACTTCATGACAATTTAGTCACTTAAGGGAAGGCACAGCATTCACCCACATCTAACTCTACTCCTTTACATGTTAAATATTGTGTTTATAGAATTTGACATGGAATTGGGTGCCCTGACCTTCCGCGCTGTCAACATCGATGGTCCCCCCTTGGTTAGCAATGATGCCGTGAGCCATTGCCAGGCCAATACCGACACTTTCTTCGCTGTTATGCTTGCCTTTATGGAACCGGTTGAAAATATATGGAAGGTCTTCTTTTGGGATGCCTGGTCCGTTGTCAGTAATAACGATGTCGGTGAACAGGGTATTTTCGGAAAAACGGATCGACATGCTGCCTTCTTCCGGTGTATGCTCAATACCATTTTTCAGAATGTTAACCAGTGCTTCTGCTGTCCAGTTGAGGTCACCGGTAAACGAGACAGTATCTTCCCCTTGTATGGATACGCGTTGATTTTTTACATCGATTGGGGCATGGAGCGATTCTAAGGCCTTTTCAATAAGGTCCCTGACCAGAATCACATCCTGCTTGAACTGCACAGTACCAGCGTCGATTTTGGACAGTTTTAAAAGCGATGTGACGAGCCAATCCAGACGCTCAAGTTGGACATGGATATTATGTGTGAATTCTATCCGTTTTGACTCCGGCAAGTTGGGATCCTCCAAGAGATCGGTCATCACCCGCATCGATGTGAGCGGTGTTTTTAACTGGTGGGAAATGTCAGAAATAGCATCAGTCAAATGGGTTTTGTCTGCCTGCAGCGAGCTTTTATGTTCGGCCAGCATACTTGTAACCTTATAAATTTCATTTTTTAAAATGCTCAGCTCCCCTTCTTCATTATCGCGCACATCCATTGAATAGTTGCCACTGGAGATATCACGTAAATACCCAGAAAGCTTCCCGATTTCCCGGTAGCGCCACATGGTTGCCCAAAGTGTGGTGCCGATCAAAAGGAGCGTCAGGACGGTAACAAGTATTATGGCCATGGTAGATAGAAAAGCAGCAATGGCGACGGCAACGATTCCAACAGTCACCATAGTCATGAACAAGCGTCTCATTTCACGGTTTCGGAACATGGTTAATCACCAGCCTTGTAACCCAAACCGCGGACCGTTTTAATCAGTCGTGGTTGTTGTGGGTCATCTTCCAGCTTGTCCCGCAGCCGCTTGATATAGACGGTCAGTGTATTATCGTTCACGAAGTCACCCGCGACATCCCAAATATGGTCAAGCAGTTGATCTCTTGAAAGCACCTGGTCGGGGTGATTAGCAAACGTCAGTAAGAGCCGGTATTCCAAACCTGTGAGCTGGATCTCGTCTCCATCCTTATATACCGTAGCCTGAGCGGTTTTGATATGTATATTTCCGATTGTCAGGACAGACTTCGTCGGCTCCTTCTGCTGGTACCGGCGCAGGACCGATTTGATCCGAGACATCAGCTCACGAAGTCTGAATGGTTTCGTAATATAATCGTCTGCACCCATATCAAGTCCCTTAACAACATTGCCTTCATCATCAACGACAGTTAAAAAAATGACCGGTATGTCACGTTGCTGTTTAACGCGTTCGCATAAATCATAGCCGTTGCCGTCGGGAAGAGATAGATCAAATAGGCAGAGAGTAATGGTGTCGAGCTGTCCGGAGAGAACGTCTCTGGCACATTGCGCGTCGTGGCACACGACTGTGTCATACCCTTCCTGCTGCAACGAATACTCAAGTCCCGATGCAATCGTTTTATCATCTTCAACAAATAAAATACGCATAACTCATCCTCCGAAGCAACAAAAATCCGGGGCACAGAGGATGTCCTTTGCCCCGTACTGTAAGGATTATAAGCTTTTCTTCATAGATATCCAAATTTCCTTAACCATTCGGATATCCAACGCACCTATTAAATCGATTTACTTAAAGGAGCCCAGAGCAAAACCAACGGAACGGCTCTACCCGTGATTCTCCTGATAATGTTCATACTGCCGGTATAAATCGTTTAAAGCAGACACAAGAGCATTGCCGGCTTTTCCTAAGTAGTGTTCTTTCATTATGTGTTCCGGCGTATCAATACCGTCCTGGAGACTGTGCCCCTTCAATAGATGATGGACGAAATCCCTGCCGTGTTCGGTTGCCAGCGTGCAATTGGCAGTTACAATAACGCCATACGTTTTGTCGATTTCCGCAGTAATCGTCAATGTTTCATAGATGCTTTTGGCGGCCATTCCGGATGGAAGTCTGGCATGACCGGCGATAAAAACCGTGTTCATCAATCATCATCCCCCTGTTGCCATGTCGGTCCGCGATAACCCAGCTTTCTGGATATCGCCCCGGCTGTTTGACGTGTTTTGGCTTTCAGTACGTCCAGGTTTTCCCCGTCAAAATGACTGGACAGGCCGCTTACAGCGAGTGCAGCAATGACTTGGTTATTGTAATCATGAATAGGGTAAGAAATCCCTGTTGTGTCAGGGTCCTGTTCGCCAATACTGTATGCATAACCGTTTTTATAAATCGCCCCGAGCTCCTGAAGCAATCGGTCTTTATTAATGGGCTGATGATCCGCAGCGTAAAACCGTTCAGCTTTATTCACCATGTCTTGCTGCTGTTCCCGAGCCATATTTGCCAGTAGCATCTTAGGACCGGAACCAAGATGGAGCGGAGACCGTTTTCCGATGCGTGTATTCAATCTAAGCGCTCGCGAACTATCCACTTTTTCAATGTATACAGCCTCACCTTGATCAGCAATAACCAAATGGACAGCTTCATTAATGTCCGTACCCAAACGTTCCATATCAGGCAATGCAATCGTGCGCACCTCTAATTGATCGGAAACCAGCTGACCGAGTTCCAGTAATTTGAGTCCTAATTGATACTTGCTGTCGTGTTCATTTTCTTTTGTTTTGGATAATACATGTTGATGCTCCATCGCCGTCAACAAGCGATACACAGTTGGTTTAGGCATCCCTGACTTTTGGGTGAGTTCCTTCAATGTCAACTCCGGTGTCTCTGTCGAAAAGTAATTCAGTAGTTGCAATGCTTTTAATACACTTTGATTCATCCCTATTTCTCCTCTGCCTGCCTCAGCCGCTCAATAGAACTAAAAGGGTGCGGGGACGTGTCAAATTTCAGATTGATAGATCGTCATGAATGGTGACACTACATCGAGCCATCATCTTTGTCACCAAGATCCACAATCGGATCAAGCACCTTAATCATACCTCACGCGGGTTAACCTGTTCTCCATTTAAGTCTACCGTATAATCTGTCCGTGTCAAATTCAAATCAACAAGTACATTTTTCTGCATGGCTCGGATAACGGTTTGTTTTATACTCAAGTGTTTTCAGATAGGGATAGGTTAAGGATAGAGTTGATGGACCGCCCGATATGTGTAAGGCCTTAAACGGGCCGAAATTTGCAAAACGAACCTGTTCCACTTCAATTAATGACGTCATTTTTGTTTAACACCATTACGGATAATCAACGCCGGGTCAGTGTAATGATCAAAAACCCCTCCATGGAAAAATATAATTGTATGCCAACGGTGGTTCCGGACGAACGGATTACCACCGACATACAATTTAATAGAATCACATTTATCTAATTGGTTTGCTCTCTTATTCCGTATCGATTTGTGCGCGTTGCAGTTTACCACTGTAATCAATATATACAGCTTTCCATTCAGTGAACACGTCCAATGCCTGCACACCAGAATCGCGGTGACCATTGCCTGTACCTTTCGTGCCACCGAATGGGAGATGGATTTCTGCCCCGGTTGTACCGGCATTTACGTAAACAATACCCGTGTCAAGGTCGCGCTGTGCCTGGAACACACGGTTGGCATCCGTCGTAAAAATGGAACTCGACAACCCATACGATACGCCATTGTTCACCTCAATGGCCTCATCAAAACTTTTTACAGGAATCAAAGAGACAACTGGTCCAAAAATTTCTTCCTGTGAAATACGCATTTCCGGTTTGGCATCTGTGAACAATGTCGGTGCAACATAATGCCCCTTGCCTAAATCACCATCGTTTAACACATATCCACCGGCAATCAGGTTGGCTCCTTCGTCCTGGCCAATTTGGATATACGATTGAATTTTTTCCATGCCGGCTTGATTAATAATAGGACCGACGTTGTTCGTTTCATCCAGCCCATCACCGATTGTCAATTCCTCGATTTTAGCAAGCAGCCGCTCTTCCAAACGCTCTTTTACATCGTCATGTACAATCACCCTGCTAGCCGCTGTACAACGCTGACCGCTTGTGCCATATGCACTCCAGACAATGCCTTCTGCGGCCAGGTCAAGATCGGCATCATCCATAACAATGATGGCGTTCTTCCCCCCCATTTCAAGGGACACTTTTTTCAGTTGTTTTCCGCATTCACTAGCAATATTGCGCCCAGTGTCATTGGATCCGGTGAACGACATGACACGAATATCATCATGATGCACCATCGCATCCCCGACCGTTGATCCTTTTCCGTATACGACGTTCAAGACGCCTTTTGGCAGACCAGATTCTTCCAAGATCTTAGCCAGTTCATGCGCCATAATCGGCGTTTCTGTTGCCGGTTTCCAAATAACAGCATTACCTCCAATAATAGCTGGGAATGACTTCCAAGTAGCAATGGCAATCGGGAAATTCCATGGCGTAATAATGCCAACCACACCAACCGGACAGCGCTGGCTCATGGAAAATTTATTCGGAAGTTCTGCCGGCGTCGTATGACCGAACAAGCGTCGCCCTTCTCCGGCCATGTAAAAAGCCATATCGATGCCTTCCTGTACTTCTCCACGCGCTTCTTCCAACACTTTTCCGTTTTCCATCGTTAACAATTGTGCAAGCCGTTCTTTTCGTGCTTTCATCTTATTGCCGGCTTCAAACAGCACTTCCGCCCGCTGCGGTGCTGGAACCTTTGCCCATTCTTTTTGAGCTTTTTTCGCCGCTTCAACCGCCGTATCTACAGCACCACCATCGGAAAGGGGAACATGGACGATCGTTTCCCCATTCGCCGGATTCGTTACGTCAGCAGACTTATTATCCCCAACCCAGTTTCCACCAATGAAATGGTTCAATGTTGTTGCATTAAGCAATGTACTAGCCATACAGCATACCTCCTAAATTTGTTTATTTACTTAGCACGGTTACGAATTTGCGTAATCGTGGACGAAACAGAGATTTGTTCCTTATCTGTAAACACCTCAATAACGGTCGGACGATCAGCTTGCATCGCTGTCTCAAGTGATTCGGCAAACGCCTCGGATGATTCTGCGGTATACCCATCCGCTCCGACGCTGGCTGCCAAATCAGCAAACGCAACACTTCCTAAATCCGTACCAACGACTTTTTCCGGGTATTGCAGTTCTTGATGCATACGGATCGTTCCGTACATGTTGTTGTTAAAAACGACGCATATAACGGGAATGTGATTCCGAACAGCCGTCTCCAGTTCCTGCACGGTCATCATGAAACCGCCATCACCGGAAAGGGCGACGACCGGTTTATTCGGAAAAGCCAGTTTTGCCCCAAGCGCTGCCGGCATGCCGTACCCCATCGCCCCTGACGTCGGTCCGACATACGTATGTTTTTTCGTGAAAGGGTAATGCGCATGCAGCCATCCTGCGAAATTGCCGGCATCATTTGTCAGAAGCGCATCTGCTGGTAATGTTCGGTTCAACATTGCCATTATATGTTGATGAATTCCATCATTATGCGAAACGTTCAAACGGCTAACACGTTCGTATTCTTGATGGCGTGTGTCGGCCCATCCTTTCCAGCGAGGATGGATGTCCATTGTCAACAACGTCCTCAACGTTTCGTTCGCATCCGCCGCAATGCCGACATTCGGACGGTAAACCTTGCCAATGGTGTCCATGTTGATATCAATGTGAACCAGCTGTTTATTCGTTGTGATAATGGTGTAATCCTGCGTCGTCACCTCTGATAGACGGGTTCCCAGAGCGATAATCAGGTCGGCTTCTTTTACAGTTTCAAGGATAGCCGGATTGGTGCCAAGTCCTAAGTGGCCCGCGTACAATGGATGATCATTCGGAAAGACATCATGTCTGCGAAATGCAGCCATGACCGGCACGTGATATCGATTGGCAAACGTCACGAGTGTGTCTTCTGCTTGAGAACTTTTCACACCTCCTCCTGCTATAATAAGCGGCTTTTCCGCTTCTGCAAGCAGTTGCTCAACCTCATCAGCATCTTCTGGTGATGGTGCCGGTTTTGGTTTAACCGTAGCCGGACCGAACACCATATCCGACTCTGCGGGGAGAACATCTTCCGGCAATGAAACAACGACAGGTCCTGGACGCCCGGACTGCGCCGTGAGGAATGCCCGCTGTACCAATTCCGGGATCCGATCAGCATCCTGGACTTCCACCGCCCATTTAGCAATATGACCAAAGTAACGGTCCAGATCGACTTCCTGAAATCCTTCCCGGTTGCGAAACTTGCTGTGCACCTGACCAAGAAAAACAACCATTGGCGTTGAATCCTGAAAAGCTGTATGCACGCCAATGGATAGATTGGACGCGCCAACCCCCCTGGTCGCCATTACAACACCCGGCTTCAACGTTGATTTGGCGTATCCTTCCGCCATAAACGATGCACCGCTTTCATGCCTTGCAGAAATGAAATGAATCGATGGCTCATCACCAATAGCATCCAATAAGGGCAAGTAACTTTCCCCAGGGACACCGAACGCGAAAGGTATGTCTTCCCGTTTCATACATTCAACAATCGCCTGTGCCGCTGTCATCGTGCTTGATGTTTGTGTTGCTTTTGTTGTATCCATTACGAATGGCCTCCTTTTCTCGCGCATTAATGGGATAGTAATCGTCCCAATTAAAGACGTTTATGTTATATCCAGCTGTTTCATTCGGTTGATCGCCTCATCCAGACGTTCTTCCGGAACCGTTAGCGCTATGCGGAAAAAACCTTCGCCGCGGGAACCGAATGCATGGCCGGGCGTCACAATGATCCCTGCCTCATACAGCAATTTGTCGGCAAATTCCATGGACGAGTACCCCTCAGGAACTTCTGCCCAAAGAAAAATAGTGCCATTCGGTTTATCTGCATGAATGCCTAATTGTTGAAAGCCTGTGTACAACGTTTCCATTCGGTTCTGATAAATATGGTTATACTCATGAACAACCGCAAAGTCACTCTTTAACGCCGCAGCAGCAGCCTTTTGAATCGGCAAAAATTGACTTGTATCCATATTGCTCTTGAGCGTAGCCAGAGACTGAATAACGTCTGGATGACCGACCGCATAGCCGATCCGCCACCCGGCCATGCTAAAACTTTTCGACAAAGAGCCAAATTCAACAGCATGCTTTTTGGCATCCGGCACCTGCAACACACTTGGTGATTGATAGCCGTTAAACGTAACCATGTCATAAGCCGCATCGTGCACAAGCAGCATGTCATGTTCCGCAGATTTTGTAACCGCTTGCAAGAAAGTGTCGTAATTTACGGTCGCCGCCGTCGGATTGGCTGGATAATTCAAAAACATCACCTTTGCCTGATCCAGATCTGCCTGCTCATATAACGGAACATAGCCATTTTCAGCGTCCAGTGGCAGACAGGAACTTTCACCACCGGCCAGATGGACTGCCGTCTTGTAAACCGGGTAACCCGGATCCGGAACCAGCACTTTGTCGCCGGGATTGATAACCGCATGCATCAGATTGGCTATCCCTTCTTTAGACCCAATAAGGGCAAGAACGTCTGTCTCGGGATCCACGTTAACCCCATATTGGTTTTTATAAAAATGAGCGACGGCTTCTCTGAATGCCGCACATCCGCTGTACGTGGAATAACGATGGTTGGACGGATGTTTCACTTCCTCCGCCAACTCCTCAACAATAAATGACGGTGTCGGCAGATCAGGGGCACCAATCCCTAAATCAATGACATCCACACCATCGGCTTCCATCTGCTTCTTTTTTTGCTGAAACGAAGCAAACAAATAAGGCGGCAACTGGTTCACCTTATCCGAGGTAAAGACCATTCCATCTCCTCCCATTTCATTAATTAAAACGGCATTTCATCTTTCAGTTACAAGTATAAAATAAACGTTAAAAAATTTCAATTGTTTTTAATCAATAGATTTTTGTAAAAATGATGTATTGCTATTATTTCTTTAAAATCTGCTTTCACATGATGCGTTGGCCGACCCCTGTCAGCATTATTGTTGTGTTCCTATACTTTCTTGGACTCTTGTAACGTTTTAGAAAAGGTTCGTCAGCATACAGGTTAAAAACGTAAGGAAAAGGGAATAAGTAACAAGAGAAGGAGGACGATTTGAATGTCAAGAAAAGTGGTTATTGTCGGCGGGGTCGGCGGTGGTGCCACGGTTGCAGCACAACTGAGACGCCAGGATAAGGATGCTGATATTCTTATCATAGACAAAGGGGAACATATTGCATTTTCCAACTGTGGAATGCCTTACTATATTGGCGGCATCGTCAACAAGCGGGATGATTTGCTTGTCGATACAGAATCTTTTGCCCAAACGTATCACGTGCAGGTTCAAACCAACACAATGGTTACATCCATTGACCGCGAACAAAAACAGGTTATGTGTCGACACACAACAGGCACGTACCATGAACCATATGATAAACTGATCCTTTCACCTGGGGCTTCGGCCGTTATGCCTCCATTTGAAGGAATGAATAAAGACCGGACATTCACCTTGCATACCATTCCGGATATGGATCTGATACACACATACATTCAAACCCATAAGCCCCAAACGTGCGCCATTGTCGGAGCCGGATTTATTGGTATGGAGATGGTGGAAAATCTTAAGGCGATTGGCATCGACTGTACAGTCATTGACCGATCCGAACACGTCTCCAAAATGGTTGACAGTGACATGGCAACCGTGATCGAACAGCATATGCAGGAGCAAGGGGTTTCGATTATGCTCGATGAAGAACTTGCGTCGTTTTCAGAAAATGGATCTCTCTTGCATTTGTCCAGCGGGAAAACAGTCAAGGCTGATATGACATTAATGGCCGCTGGGATCAAACCCAACACGGAACTGGCTGTCGACAGCTCACTGGCCATTGGGGATACAGGCGCTATTCAGGTTAATGATGTTATGCAGACAACCGATCCGGATATATACGCCTTAGGGGATGCCGTGGAGACCCATGATCGCCTTGTCCGGACACCGCGACACATTGCACTGGCTTGGCCGGCTCATCGCCAGGCGTTCATTATCGCCAGCCACCTGCAAGGAGCCAATGACACGTATAATGGCACACAAGGGTCAGCCATTTTTAAAGTCTTTGATCTGACGGTCGGGGCAACCGGCTTGAATAAAACATCACTCGATGCATTGGGCATGACGTACAAGGAAGTAACTCACAAATCGCGCTCCCATGCTGGTTATTATCCAGGTTCGGAAAAAGTGTCCATAAAGCTTCTAGTCAGCCCACAGGATGGAACATTGTACGGAGCACAGGTCATCGGCGAAGACGGTGCTGATAAACGGCTCGCTGTCCTGACAACCGCCATGAAGGGGCGTTTGACCGTTCATGACTTGCCTGACCTGGAGCTTGCTTACGCACCGCCGTACTCGTCACCGAAAGACCCCGTCAATATTATTGGGTACAAAGCTTCCAGCATGCTTGAGTGATGGGGCTGGGACAAAAGACGTTTGGTTAAATAAAAATCCGAACTATGATTCGCTAAAGATCTGAATAAGTTCGGATTTTTCGTTTAGCGTAGGAAAAACACGGAGACTCCTGCGGGATGAAAAGCCTAGATAAGACCCCACAGTGCGATAAGCACAAGGCAAAGCTTCCATGAGTAGGCTTCGACGAATAAGAATGCAACGCGACGAACACGAGGAGGCTTATCAGCGCCCGCGGCAAAGAAGACACTGTGAAAGCGACCAAAGGAAGCTTGAACAGATGTCGCGCTTGTGCCTGGCAAGGTGAAAGCGCAGTGTTTTTCCGGAGCGATGGCCACGCCTTAAATATATCGTTCGTATTTAGAATTAATTTGTTCAGTCTTGTCCCAGCCCCGGTTTATTCTGTATGACAGCTTGCATTCACGTTTCGCAAAAAATACTCCCGAAAGCAAAACCTTCAGGAGCTATACTTAAAAGCCTTCTTCAAATCGATAGATCATTCGGTATTTGTTCTCGTCCATTAAATCTTTCATGTGCACTCGAACTTGATGACCAAAGATGACCTCATCATCTGTCATAGCAACAATCATGGCCTTCAAGTCATTCTCGACATCATAGTAAATATCACCGACGACCGGGCCATCAAAGTTATCCGTTTCTTCCGGCAGTCCGGGTGATTCATCTTCCTGCAACTGAGCATCCGATACAAGCGCTTTGTCAAAGTAAGCTATATCGTCGCTGTCCTCGGTTTTGCCAGGGACCATGACGACATATTCACTATGTTTCACACCATTATCTCTTGTCGTCACCACGTTTCCGTCTTCCACGCTGTCCACTTTTTCAATTTCATTTAGCGAATAATGGTCGAGAAAATCGGGTGTCGGTTTCGTAATGAGAATATAGTCGCCTGTTTCCGGCTTTTTATTCTTATCAATCGTATAACGCCGTCCGTAAAATATAAATGTATCATTATGTTTCGGTCGGCATGGTTCGATGTTATTCGCACTTGTTAAATCCTGCTGCATGTCTTTCATACGGTACAAGTGGATGGATTGTTTAAAAACCGGCTTAACGGAATATACTTTATGAAGTTCATTTTTATAATAGACGAACTGTCCCTTCCTGACTTGAAATAACTTCACAGTAATACCTCCTTCTTTACCATCATTATATCTTTTTTAGTTTCCTTCATACCATATAAATTAAACATAATTTCCACAAAAACACAAATGTTTCTCTATTGTTTGTTTCTCGTTTACCAATCAGGGTTTGGTTTCGGTTTCTTCCACTAGTAATGACAGCTCTTCCCAGCGCTCCAATTTGGCTTCCAATTCCTGTTCCCGTTCTTTTTGTTCTTCGTATAGATCATGGACAGCACCCGCATCACTACCGGCATTGGCGATACGTTCTTGAAGTTCATCAATGTGTGACTCCAATTCCGTTATATCATCCTCAATCGTTTCCCATTCCTTTTTATCATGATAGGACATTTTTTTGGGGGCAGATTTTTTGGAAGCCGGTTTCGACTTTGTCTCCTTTTGCTCCTGCGCCTGTTGTTTTTCCCGTTCAAGCCAATCATGATAATTGCCATGGAAATGGTCCACCTGGGCATTTTCTTTAAAGACAAGCATGTGATCAACGACCCGGTCGAGGAAATAACGATCGTGTGAAGCTGTAATGACAACGCCCGGAAACTGATCAAGGTACGCCTCTAGGACACTTAACGTCTGTGTATCCAGATCATTGGTGGGCTCATCGAGAAGCAACACATTCGGCTCGGTCATCAGGATTTTCAGCAAATACAGACGCCGCTTTTCACCGCCTGACAGTTTGCGAATATAATTCCACTGTTGGGACCGGGAAAACAAAAATTGTTCCAGCATCTGTTCCGCTGTTATTTCGTCTCCATTTTTCGTCCGAATAACTTCGGCTACTTCGCGAATATCTTCAATGATACGCTTGTTGTCATCCAAATTTTCATCGGTTTGTGTGTAATAACCGACTTTGACGGTCGGACCGGTTTCCACATGCCCGTTATCCGGTTCAACAAATCCCGCCATAATATTCAAGAGTGTTGATTTGCCTGAGCCGTTAGGGCCAACGATTCCGAGACGGTCACCCGGGACGATCAGAAAATGAAAATCATCGAGCAGTTGTTTGTCGTCATACGATTTCGTGATATTCTCCAGTTCCATGACTTTTTTCCCGAGTCGGACGGACCCTGCATCAATGGATACATCATGGGACTCGGAAGTGAATTGCTTTTCTTTCATTTGTTCAATTCGGTCAATGCGTGCTTTTTGTTTCGTTCCGCGCGCTTTCGGTCCCTTTTTCATCCAAGCGATTTCTTTTTTCAGCATGCTCTGGTGTTTCTCTTGATAACGTTCCTCCAATGCTTCCCGTTCGGCTTTTTTCTCCTGAAACAACTCATAATTGCCTTCATATGTGTACAAGTTCCCGTCATCAAGTTCGAAAATCTGGTTGGTGACACGGTTTAAAAAATAACGGTCGTGTGTGACAAGCAATAGGGCGCCTTTATACGATGCCAAATATTGTTCCAGCCATTCGACCGTATCGTTATCGAGATGGTTGGTCGGCTCATCCAGAATTAGCAAATCGGCCGGCTGGATCAATGCCTTGGCAATGGCCACCCTTTTGCGTTGACCACCGGATAGCTCCCGCACCGGACGGGTGAAGCCGGTGATCCCCAGTTTGGTGAGGATAGTTTTAGCGGCTGTATTGGCTTCCCAAGCTTCGTATTCATCCATCCGTTGTTGTTTGGTGAGCAGCCGTTCCTGAACCTGTTCGTTATTAGGGGACTCCTGTAAGTCAAGAAGCGTCTGTTCATATTCCCGCATCACTTTCATGATGGGGGTTTCACCATAATAAATTTGTTCCATAACCGTCAGTTCCGGATTAAGATCAGGCTCTTGCTCCAAATATTCCACCCAATAATCCTTGGCATGACTGACGGAGCCACGCTCTGCAGTGTCAATACCGGCGAGAATTTTTAGAAACGTCGATTTCCCTGTTCCGTTGACACCGATCAAACCAATGCGGTCATGTGGTTTAATAAGGCAACTTACCCCGTTCAGCAATGTCTTGTCGCCGTAAGATTTATATAAATGATCAACTGTCAGCATATCGATTACCTTCCTATTGAGGATTCATCATCGTCCTCATTCCCTTTTATAAACTGTTTTATCAGAAGAACAATTAAAAACAACAGCCATGATGTGACGACGTAAAATATAATTTTGCTCAATTGGTCCATATCCTGGAAAAAGAAGGCCATACCAGTCCAAATAATACCTATTCCGATAATTTGATAAACCATGATTTTCATGTTCCGTTTCCTCCAGACATAGGCATACTGTCCTTATAGTCTATCTTATATAGCCGTCCCTTTTCCATTATAAACCCTCACCATCATTGAGATGATGCATTCAGTTCGCCAGCAACGTTCGCCGTTTCAATAGCGGCCGCTGCTGCTTCCGCGCCTTTATTGCCGGCTTTCGTTCCTGCTCTCTCGATAGCCTGCTCAATGGTTTCCGTCGTTAAAACCCCAAAAATAACCGGCTTGCCGGATGCCAACGAAGCGGCGGATACCCCTTTCGCTGCCTCACTGCAGACATAATCAAAATGAGGCGTTGATCCGCGGATGACCGCCCCGAGCGCCACAACCGCATCATAGTCCGCGTTCAATGCCATTTTTTGAGCAATGACCGGAATTTCAAAGGCTCCCGGCACCCAGGCTATATCCACATCGGCTTCTTTCACACCGTGCTGTTTGAAGGTGGTTACCGCTCCATCAAGCAATTTTTCAGTTATGAAGTCATTGAACCGCGCCACCACGATACCGATTTTTAAATTCGTTCCAACAAGGTTTCCTTCAAAAACGTTTCCCACCATTACCATCTCCTTATTAAACCGTGGTTTCCCATACGGTATGGTTTCTCACCTTTGATGCATATGTCCCATTTTATTTATTTTTGTATGAATATAATGTTCATTTTCTTTCCGGACATTCGTCTCAATCGGTATTCGTTCGTACACTTGAATCCCATCAGACTGCAACTCATCCATTTTTTCCGGATTGTTGGTCAACAGTTTCACATGGGTGATGCCCAAGTCTTTCAAAATATGAGCACTTAGAACGTAGTCCCGCATATCCGGGGGAAATCCAAGTTGTTCATTCGCTTCCACGGTATCCATCCCGTTATCCTGCAACTTATAGGCGCGCAATTTGTTTAAAAGTCCGATACCCCGGCCTTCCTGGCGCATATAAATGAGTACACCTGCGCCTGCTGCATTGATTTGATCGAGTGCTTCATGCAGCTGCGATCCGCAGTCACAACGGTAAGACCCGAATATATCACCGGTCAGGCACTCCGAATGTATTCGGGTGAGCACCGGTTCTCCCGAGTGAATGTCTCCTTTGACAAGCGCGATATGTTCCTCTCCATCCAGATCGTTGGTATATCCGTACACGCGAAACGATCCGTATTCCGTCGGCACATTCGTCTCTACCTCCCTGGTTACATGCACCTCATTCATTTTCCGGTATGCGATCAAATCAGCAATGGTTATCAGTTTTAAATCAAACGTTTGAGCCATTTGTTGCAAATCAGGCACCCGTGCCATCGTTCCATCGTTTTTAATGATTTCACAAATCACACCGGACGGATTAGCCCCGCACAATTCTGCCAAATCAAGGGATGCTTCTGTGTGACCCGGACGTTCCAGTACACCACCATCTTTGGCAATCAACGGGAAAACATGGCCGGGTTTTTTAAAGTCCGCCCCTTCTGCGTTTGATTGAATCAATGCATGTATGGTTTTGGCCCGATCCTGTGTACTGATGCCTGTCATGGTTTCTCGATGATCAACACTGATGGTAAAGGCTGTCTCAAATGGGTCACTGCTGTCATCGGACATAAATGGAAGATTTACTTGATATGCCTGATCCGATGTGATGGATGTGCACACAAGCCCTTTCCCATGTGTAATCATAAAATTAATTGTATCCGGTGTTATCTTTTCCGACAGTGCAACCAAATCTCCTTCGTTTTCCCTCTCCTCATCATCCACGACAATGATTGGTTTTCCAGCTTTCAAGTCATCTATTGCTTCCTCAATGGTATGAAACACGCGACTCGCTCCCTTTCATCTAGTTTCGTCTGGCTTTTGCTGATGATTCAATAGGTTGTGGACATGTTTCGCCAGCATATCGCATTCCACGTTAACGTTGTCGCCTTCACCTTTGGAACCCAACACTGTTTGCGATACCGTGTGGGGAATGAGAGACAGCGTTATTTGTCGATTCTGAATGCCGAAAACGGTTAAACTTACCCCATCAATAGCGACCGCGCCTTTCATAATAACGTAAGCGGTGAGTTCCGGCGGGATGGAAACCGTATAGTAAATCGCATTCTCCTGCTTGGATGTCTGAATAATGGTACCTGTATCATCCACGTGACCGGTGACAAAGTGTCCGCCAAACCGGCCATCAGCAGGCATCGATCGTTCCAGATTGACAGGTGACCCTTCGTCCAGCGTGCGAAGGGACGTCGCGTTGATCGTCTCCGGCATGACATCCACGCCAAACGAGTTGTTGTCGACATCTGTTACCGTCAGACAAATACCGTTGACCGCGATGCTGTCACCGATATGCACATCCTCAATAACAACCTTTGCTTCGATGGTCAGCCGTACTGCTTTTTCAGAAATAACATCCCGTTGACCGATTCGCCCCATTTCTTCAACAATTCCGGTGAACATTGGCATCGTCCTCCTGTGGTTCCGCAATAAGTTTCATATCGTCCCCTATCTTTTCCATAGATGTTATTGTCATTGGCATGCTATTCTGGATGGACTCAAACCCTTGTCCACCCACGGATGCGGGGGCTTCCACCCCGCCAATCAATTTGGGGGCCATATACTGCACGAGCTGGTTGATCCGTCTGCTCAGCAAAAAGGATCCCGCGACAGTTGCACCACCTTCCACAAACAGCGACATGACACCGTGACGTCCCAAATAGGGAAGAACGGTGTCGGGTTCTGTGGCACGTAGCGGGATAACCCTTACACCACATTCATTATAAGGCTTAATCACTTCATCGCTCACTTGATTGCCGGTGATGATCCATGTCGTCGCTTCTTGATCGGTTACAACCAACGATTCAAGCGGCGTGCGCAAGTTGGAATCAAGAATAATGCGGAGTGGATTTTTCGCACCGTTGGGCAGGCGAGCAGTCAGACTTGGGTTGTCAGCTATTACCGTATTCACACCCACTAAAATCGCATCGTGACTGTGGCGATGCCGGTGCACATCCATACGAGCTTCTTCACCGGTGATCCATTTACTTTTCCCTGTCTTTGTCGCTGTTTTTCCATCAAGACTGACGGCCGTCTTCACTGTTACAAATGGCGTCGAGGTCTGTGTATAATGAAAAAATGCGCGATTGACGTTTGCGGCTTCCTCTTCCAAAACGCCGGTTTTCACGTCAATGCCTGCTGCACGCAATGCTTCCAATCCGCGTCCAGCGACCTTTTTATTTGGATCCATAACAGCAACGATGGCACGTTTGATGCCTTTTCCCACGATGAGATCAGCACACGGCGACGTCTTTCCATGATGACTGCACGGCTCAAGCGTGACGTAAATGTCTGCACCCTTCGCTTTTTCCCCGGCCATCTGGAGCGCGTGTACTTCCGCATGAGCCTCCCCGGCCTGAAGATGAGCTCCCATCCCCAGGATTTCACCGTCTTTGACGACAACGGCTCCAACAGGAGGGTTCGGACTGGTCTGCCCTGACGCTGATTTGGCCAAGTTCAAGGCCAATGTCATATAGTATTCATCGTCCATCGCTGTATACCTCCGCAAGCCAAAACAGCTTTATGGTTTGGCTTCATTTGTTTTCAACACATAAAAAAACCCCTGAATGTCCCTTCAGAGGTGGATGAGCTGAATTTTACAGGTGTGTTCTATATATAAACAACACAAGCATGATATGATACCGCTTACCTGCTTGCTTATGACCTGAAAAATTCCTTCTCCCATCCAGACTGTCACTGTCGGTCCCGGACTCACACCGGGTCCACCGCTTGGTTATGGTTTCTAACCGCACGGGTCACGGACTTTAAGGTTGTACCTTATCACCGTCGGTCGGGACTTTCACCCTGCCCCGAAGGAATATGAATGCCTTATGATCGTTTAGGTATAACGGAATTCCGAAATGAGCGCAAACAATCAGCTTTCGGAAGACGAATGTTAATCCTATTATCACTTATTCTACTCGTTACGGACGGTTGTCGTCAAAAATTTATCATTAAAATAAAACAAAACACCCACTCATACGTAAAAAAACCCGGAAGACGCTGAGTGCTCCGGGTTTTTATACGACTTTAATTTAAAGTGCCTTGAACGGCAATTCGCTGTTTTCCATCGATCGTACAGGTGATTAGCGTGATTTGATCTTGATCTTGTTGACTTTTTAAAATGTCAACATCGGTTGGTTCAATAACATTCGAGCTTGTAATGGTATACGTGAATTCCTCATTACCTTGATGCAAAATCACTTCAGACCCAACCGGGGCATCCGGCAGATTCCGAAAATGGCGGTCGCCGCGATATCCCCGATGCCCGGCTATGGTAAAATTGCCATCCCCGGGAGTTTGTTCTGATTTGATCTGGGTCAGTGCAATACTCAAGTTTTCTTCCGTTGTCTTAGGAAGCACCTTTTGCTTCAGATCAATCGCTGGTATTTCCAGTTTCAACGTTTTTTCCAATTGCTCTTTCGGAACCGTTAAATTGTCAACAGAGGACAAATCTACATCACCGTTGTCCGATTCGGATATCAGCGTCATTGCCTCTTCCATCGCCTTAGTCTCCTGTTGTTTATCCCATTCATAATACAACGGGATAGCCAAGAGAGTGAGTCCAATGATAATAAACGATATACCTGCTGTTTTTTTAGTTTTTCTCATTGAACTCACCCTTTCGTGTCATTAGTCCAATTTTCTCTTACGGCTGCTGAACAGAAGCACACCGCCTGTAACTATGGCTAACAATCCAGCGATCAGCAGATATCTCATCCACTCTTCACCAGTTTGTGGAAGGGTGTCATCCGAGTTGCCTTGGCCGCTATCATCACTGGGATCGTCCGTACCATCAGAATCGTCGGGAGTTGTTGGTTCGTCCGACTCATCGGAACCTCCCGGCTCGCCAGATTCGTCTTCTTCTGGCGTATCTTCTAGCGTGTTAATGATGGTATAGCCATTATCCGTTTTATTGATGCTCGATTGATAATCGGCTGCATCCTGTTCGCGAACGGTATAGTTATAAGCAATACCTTTATCATTGTATTGATCCAATTCTGTGAATGTGTGCGTCCAGTTCTGATCAGCCGTCATATCCACTGTGTCGATCACGTTGCCGTTTTGCAGCAATTCGACCGTGATGGATTCCGGACGATCTTCTGGCGCATCATTTTCCCACTGTTTGGATACATCGATGGTCGTTGTACCTACACGCGTGTTGGTAATATCATAACCATCGATTGTTGTTTTGTAGCCGTCGATATTATTTTCCTGAATGCTGTATTCATACGCAATGCCATTGTCGTCATAAGCTTCCAGATTATTGAAAGTGTAACTCCAATCATCATCGGCTGTGACGTCAACAGTGTCAAGAACATTGCCATTTTGCAGCAAATCAACGGTTACAGATTCCGGACGGTCGTTGGCATTATCATCTAACCACGATTTCGTTACGTTAATCGATTTAGTCTCGACTTTCGTGTTGGTGATGTCATAGCCATTGACTTCAGAATCATATCCTGGCACATCCTGTTCTTTCACCGAGTAATCATACGTTTCACCTTGATTATCATATGTCTCCAGATCAGTGAAGCTGTACGTCCAATCATCGTCTGCACTGATTTCTTTTCCGTCAATAACGGTGCCATTTTGTAGCAGATTGACCTTAATCGTTTCTGGACGATCGGATGCTTCGTCGTTTTCCCACGTTTTTGTTCCCGTGACGTCGGTTGTTTCGACACGCTGGTTCGTAATGTCGTAACCGTCAATGGTTGTGTCATAGCCAGCGACCTTTTCTTCTTCGACGGTATAGTCGTACGCATCATTCTCATCGTCAAATTCATCAAGGTCGGTGAAGCTGTATTCCCAATCATCCTCAGCTGAAACCTCGACCGAATCAATCGTTTCTCCGTTCTGAAGAAGATTAACGGTAATGGAATCCGGGCGGTTGGACGCTTCATCATTCAACCATGTCTTGGTTCCTGTTACGTCAACGCGATCGTCATCAGAATCACCTGAGCCGGTTGGTTCGCCGGAATTTCCTCCGCCGTTAGAACCACCGGAATCGTCGTCTTCGGATGAGGAGTCGTCATACGTGTTGGTAATGTCATAACCGTCAACAGTTGTTTCATAACCATCGACTGCTTCTTCTTCGACCGTATAGTTGTAAGGTGATCCTTGTTCATCAAATTCAGCCAATCCTGTGAAGCTGTAGGACCAGTTGTCTTCAGCCGTTACATCTTGAGAATCAATTTCCTCACCATCTTGCAGCAGATTGACCGTGATGGTTTCTGGTCTGTCTGAAGATGAATCATTTTCCCATGTCTTCTCACCATTAACTTCAGTTAGTCCAGTACGCGTGTTTGTGATGTCAAAACCATTCACCGTAGTGTCATAACCATCGACTGGTTCCTCAACAATACTATACTTGTAAGCTTTACCATCATCAGTGAAGGCTGGCAAATCTTCAAACTCTCGTGACCAGTTATTACTGTCTGAAAGTTGGAATGTCTTAACAGATTCTTTTTCTCCGTCTGCAGGAGTTCTGAATAATTCAACTTCAACTGATTCAGGTCTGTCGCTGGAATCATCATCTAGCCATGATTTAGTAACTTCAAACGATGTCGTTTCAGAACGTGTATTAGTAAGATCAAAATCATTTACCTCTGAATCATACCCTGGGACGTTTTGTTCTTTGATTTTATATTCATAGGAATTACCTTTATCATCGTACTTAGGCAAATGAGTGAACTCGTAGTCCCAGCCATCTTCTTTTGTGACTTCCTGAGCGGTGAAAACTGTATCGTTTTGCATCAGATTCACTTTGATAGAATCCGGACGGTCGCCTTGTGCATTTTCATTGTCTTTCCAGGTCTTCGTGCCAGATACACTCGTTTTACCTGTACGAACGTTAATAAGGTTATTTCCGTCAAGTGATTTTTCATAATTGTCAACAGGTTCCTCATCGATGGTATATCCGTATTCGGTACCGCTGTTATCGAAACGTTCCAGGTCCTTGAAGCTATACTCCCAATTGTCTTCAGCAGTTACTTCTTTGGAAGCTTCTTCTTTACCATTCTGCAGTAATTTAACTGTGATGGAGTCTGGACGATCGCCTGTTTCGTCATCGTTGTCCTTCCAAATCTTTTCGCCATTAACGGACGTTTCACCGACTCGTGTATTATTGATATAAAAATCAATGTTCTCATTATCCTCAGCTTTGTTTATGTCCGTTTTATACTTGTCTGAGTAGTCCTCATCTACTTCTTCGACTGTATAGTTTATCTTATCGCCATTTTTGTTATACTTGGCTAAGTCTTTAAACGTATATTCCCAGTCACCATTTGTTGTGATCTCTTGCTCTTCAACAAATTCACCATCATTCATTAATTTAATCGTGATAGACTCCGGACGATCCCCTGTTGCATCATTGTTATCATACCATGTCTTCTTTACGCTTATATCCGTTGTCTTTTGTGTGTTTGTAATCTCGTAGCTATTGTCTTCTGGCTCTTTGATTTCTGATTCATAACCTTCGAGATTTTTCTCTGCTACCTTATATTCTATTTCATTGCCATTATCATCATACTTCCTAAGGCCATTAAACGTATGCTGCCAGTCATTGTCTGTTGTTAATTCTTTTTCTTTAACAACGCCATCATCATCTTTCACTTGAACTGTAACGGCATCCGGGCGATATTTATCATTGACCTCAACCCATATCTTATCAACTGTTACGTTAATAACAGCATCATTTGGAACTTCTACTTCTTTAAGTTTTGCTGGTTCAATTTTGAAATCATCAATATTTGAAGTCAATTTGTATCCATCGGGTGCATTGATTTCCTCAATAGAATACGTACCAAATGGTACACCTTCCCCGGTAACTCCATTGCTGTTCGTTTCTAAATCAAATGTTTGCCTGGTTTCCTGGTTCGTAATCTTAAACTTTGCTTTACCCAAAGATTCATTGGTAACGGAATCTTTTTTGATTAGTTTAACTGTTCCTGTCTTGCGTTCGTTCTTCACTTCTTCTGTTTGAACATTGTTATCTGTCATATTTTCGCTATCAATTGTTATATCCTTAGAAACATAGCCATCCTTAGAACCTTCTGAATAATCCGGGTCTGCAAAGTAGTTATCAAGCACTTTTTCGTGCAGGGTGTAGTCACCATATTTCAAGCCCGACCAGTTAAGCTCTCCATTTTCATCGGTCTTTCCTTCCCGGACAATGATGTCTTGACCTTGAACAGTTTTTTCAAGCTGGAATTGAACGCCTTCTACAGGTGTGTTAGTTCTTTTTTCTTCTTTGTTCACAGCGAGTGTTGCTGTTTCTCCCGTGGCACCGCCTGATGCTGAGCCAATTTTCACTTCGATGGATTTTTCTTTTTCAGTTGTACCTGTAACTTCCTCATTTGATTTTATATGTGCGTTATTGGTTAGATTCGCCGTTTCCTCTGTCAGGATATAAGACGAATAGGTTAGTACATAATGTTCATTGATGTCCCCGAGTCCATCTAGGGTAAACCCGTTGTCTGCTATATCGAGATTATAATCTGTTCCTTCCTCTAACCGTTCGCCATTCTTTGTTAGCTCAAATGAGTCTTCCAATAGTTTTTGAGCATCTTCACTTCCTAGATCATCTGTTACTATAACGTCCGTTAACGCAGACTCTGACTTGTTAATATCGACTTCCCAATCAACGGTCCACTCGTCTTTATTGTGAGTTCCATTTTTGCCCACGAATTCGCCTTGATGAGGGATTGTCACGTGTGCTTTAAGTTCGTGTGATTCACCATTTCTGGGTTCAAAGGTAGCCGTATTTCCATATGTCTCATCATCATTGTAGATATCATCTTTATCTTTTGTTTTGAATTCAATACGGTAACTTTGATTAATCTCACCAAAGTTTATACTAATTTTTTCGCCATCGTTAGTTTTAATCGTGTAGTCATCTGTTACATTTTCACCTTTTGAAATATCTCCACTGCTATCAACTGATGTTTTATAGATTTCAACCGAACCATCTATTAAGGATTGATTATCTTCAATGGGGTCTGTAAAACTAGCATTCTTTAAGTCGAGCTGATTATAGTTAATGTCCGTTTTCCAAGTGATTACTTTTGAATCGTTATCAACGTTACCGCTTTTTGCTCCATTACTTGTTGTTTCGTCATTTGGTGTATCGCCTATCTGCTTTTCATAAGTATACTCTGTTCCATTACTTGTTTCATATATCAAATCCAATTTGTTCGCTAATTCTGGATCCTTATTGGCAAAATCATACGTGAATTTCGTTGTATAGGAGATTGTGTATGATTCTGAGATAGTTCCGAAGTCAATATCAAATCCATCAACAAGGCCATCTGAATCTGTTTTCTTGGTTATTGTTGCGTCAGACTTTTCCGGTGAAATATTGATTGAGCCATCCAGCTTCTGACCAGAACCACTGAAATCATCTTCCAGATTGAAGTTATTTAAAGTACGATTATCCTGGTTGATTTTGATCGTCCATTCAATGGTTTTGTCTTCATAGTTAATATCAGAATGACTCTTATCTCCAACTTGTTGATAGACACCTTGACTGCTTTTCTTAGTCTCACCGTCTACGGTAACAGTATTGGAAATCTCGCCATCATGCGTGATGTATTTATCGTCTTTTAATTGTGTCGTATATTCGATGTTAAATGGTTTATTTGTGTCTTCGTTAAGTGTATAAGTGACTTTATTACCATCGATGTTTTTATCGAACGCATCATTAGCTGGAGTCGTTTCATTAACCGAACCATCCCCATTAAATGAATCAACTTGTTCGATTTGAATGTCTGTCACTTCAAATCTTTCACTCAAGTCGTCGCCTTTAGATGTAAAGGTAAACTCATCAGTCAATTTGTTCCCCTTATCCAGCTGTTTTTCATCAAAGTTGTATTCGACTTCCCAATCAACACTGTGATTATCTTTGTTGAAATCCTCAGATGACTTATTCAAATGATCTTGACGTTGAACCGAGACAGTAGCACCAGACGAAGCATTGTCTTTTCCATCAGATGACAGAACGGCTTCATTCGAATACTCAGTGCCCTCATCATCTGTGATATCGGTGGTATATACTAGCCGATAAGCCTTATCCGTGTCTCCCAGATCTAATTTCAGTTCATTTTCGCTTGATTTATTATCATCACCGAGAGTTACTGGCGTATCATCAAGACTGGTAATATTACCCTCAATATCAACGTCAGCTTCATAAAGTTCAATAGAATCCATATCTAAAGATTGATTCTCATTGATCGCGTCTTTAATAGTAGCACCTTTCAATGACTCCAAGGTCGTATTAATATCAACTTCCCAATCAATGGATTTTGTATTGAATTTGCCACCTTCGCCATGCGATCCCCTTTTATTGATCGCCTGACCGCCTGTGGGTTCATAGTTAACTGGAATTCTTTTAACAACCTCATCGTTCACAATAAACTGTAGTTCATCCTCAGTTACCGTGATAGTTTGTTCGTCCAGTTCCACTTCAATGTCGAAGTATCCCTCGATGTTTGATTCCTGTTCGATTTTCTCATTAAATGTAAAGGTAACTAATCCATCACTGTTTACGGAATAATCTCCATAGCCATCTAATTTTCCGTCTGGTAAACTAAGTTCCGCAAATTGTTCTGGCAATTGAAATTCAAATTGCGCACCATTCGTATATCCATGGTTATTGTCTAATGACCAATCAAGGGCTAATTCCAGTTTTCCAACTTCTTCTAAATCAATTCCTTCGATATCCTCAACAGCTTTACCATCTTTGGTCTCTAGAGTGAATGTATCAATAATATTTTCTTTTATATCAGTATTTTTATTTCCTGTGTCAGTTTGCTCTTCATTCCCTGTATCGGTTGATGGCGCATTACCTGATTGATTGTTTCCATCAGTATTACTGTCATCTTCTTTTGTCTTATCTCCCGGTGAGTTAGATCCGCTACCATCTCCAGACCCACCTGGCTCCTCAGTTGCTGTGTCTTGATTGCCACCCTCAGAGGATGATCCTTCATTCTTCGGTCCGTTTGTTGACGAATTGTCTGATGGATTGTTTTCATCAAATTTATTGGGGTCATCGCCAGCTGATGAATCACCTGTTGGCTGTTCCTCAGATTGCCCTTTGTCCGGGTTTTTATCTTGGCTGTTATTCGTGGCTGACCCGTCGTCAGATCCTTCACCCGTTGTTTCATCTGTGCCAGACGTGTTGTCTTCATTACTGGTAGGATTTGACTCTTGCTTGGTGTCAGTCGCTTGCACCTTTACCTTGAACGCACCACTGGCATCTTTAGCGTCGGCATTCACTTCAGCAGTTATCGAATTATCTTTCGCAGCTGTATATGTGCCCAAGTTTTCCTCATCTGTCAGCGTTCCCTCTTGCTTTTCAGCAATTTGATAACCGTCCGGGACAACATTTGTTGTTGAAAAGGATGGGTTGTCTTCAAGGTTAACGTCCTTCGTTCCCCATTCAATGTTTAAATAGGGAGGGCTGACGTCTGCATCCTTAGAGTTTTCCTTACTATCAACGAGCGTTACTGATTTGAATAAATTAGAATCCTCAGATTGCGCGTTGACCTGGGCCATCATTGGTAAATTACCAAAGATCACTTGAAACAATAGCATGCCAGTAAATAAGATTGATAGTTTTCGCTGCAACTTCCTTTAACCTCCCTCTACCTTCAAAATTTCAAAATAAAATAGAATCTATACAGAGCAGTAAGCAATATCGGATAAACGAAACATGCTTCACACCCCCAATTGCACAATTTTCATTCCTTCAATCTATTATTTTAACCTGCAATGATAACGACAACAATATTTATTTTTTCCACTGTAATGGAAATGTGCTATAATAGATTTTACCTATTCATTCAAACCATATTCCTATAAAACGATTGCCATGATGCATATGTGTCATGACCCATAAGGGGTGGTTCTATTACTGAAAAGATTGCTATTTCTCAAAGACAATATGATATTTTAAAATGCTTGGAGGAGAGCATTAACGCTATAGCGTTAAAGGAGGTTGGAGAAACAATTGATTGTTCGTACAAAACCGTCCAAAATGAGTTGATTACGCTACGAGAGGAATTGCCGAACGGCTGGTCAATACCGACCGAAAAAGGCATTGGCATTTATTTAATTCAACCATCAAGCGAAACCGTTTCCAGTATTTTTTCGCATGATGAGAACGATACGTTATTTAACTTTATGGAATTGTTGCTTACATATCAATCCTATTCATTGGAAGCGATATGCGAGGACATGTATGTAAGTCGAAACACTGCATTACAATTGATCTCTTCCGCCGAGTCATTTGTTCAGTCGTTTTTTCTGAGGATGAAACGCAATCCTTATCAAATTATTGGAAGTGAAGGAATGAAACGATTATTATTATTTGAAATTAACTTATCAAGGAAAGGAATTTCTGATCACTACACTATTCATTCTCACTATTCGCACATACAACCCGCTAAAGATTATTTGGAAAACCATTACGGTATCCGTTTAACGAATTACGGTTTGAATGCATTTTATAATTTTTTGATGTTATGCATAAACCGTTCTGAAGACGGCTTTCCCGCAGATGAACTCCCCTTCTCCATCAGCAGCAACGTCCAACAAGAATCGTTGTTCATCGATATGCAGGATTTTTTTGATTATCTGGAGGAATTAATGAATGCTGCATTTCCTCTGCATGAAAGAATCTATATTTACCTTGGTCTTCTTTATACGGAATTTCAATTCACGATTGTCTTTGCCGAAAACAGAAACGAGATCCTTCAAACCCATAAAGATCACGATGCTTTCAAAACGTTCATACAGTTTTTGGAGGAGCATTTAGGAATTGCGATATGGGATGATAAAGATCTGTTGTTTGACATTTTTAACTTATACCAAGTTTCCCTATTGCGAAGCGTAGCTCCTGATATTCAATATGTACCACAGGAATCCATTTTGCGCTCAGCAAAGAATAACGCAAAACACGTTTACACAATGGTGCATTGCTTATGTCATGAATGGTCCAAGGAAGCAGGTTTCGTTTTTCATGAAAGCAATATGATTTCGTTGGCTATTTTATTAAATCGTCACCTCCACAATTTAGAAGCGTTAAAAGCCAACATTTTAGTATTAACGTCACGGTCGTTCTTTGTTAAGGATAATAACGGGATATTAAAAACACATTTTGAGGGCAAAGCCTATTTTAAAACAAGGGATGCATCTCGTATAACAAGTGACGACGATATACCTGCCGAAACGGATATAATTATTACCGATTCACCCCATTCATTAAACACACCTGATAAGGAGGTTATATTGATCACGCCAATCATTTCGGATAAAACCATTCAAAAAATAGCACAGGCCATTGATGATGTCATTCAACGGAAAAAAGGTCAATTTCTTTCCCGAATTTCACAGTCGCTTCATGATCGTGAATTTGGCGTTTTTCATTAGACAATTGGCGTTTTGGTTCTACAATCTTGCGCTTTCATCCGATACGAACAGACGCCAAGGTGGTTCAACCCTGGCGCACAGCTGTCAGTCAGCCAACATGTCTTGATATTCCGGTGTTTGTTCCATTTTATCCGCTACGTACGGACATGTTGGTTTAATTGTCTTTCCTTCATCTCTTGCGTGGGACACCATTTTTTCCGTCAGTTTTCCGGCAATTCCCTCCCCACGCAGTTCTTCAGCTACATACGTATGATCCACATCCAGCTTATCATCCCCGATTGGCTTAAACGTAATCTCTGCCGTCGGGTTTTGCTCATTATCCCCGATATAAAATTTGCCGTCGCCTTTTTTAATTTCCACCAACATCGGCCTCCTTTATAGATTATCACTTGAAATAAGTATTCCCGTTCCGGCCAAAACATAATCATTCAGCCCATCATCCTGACCAAGGAAGCGTGGCAACAATCGCCATCACAAAAATAATCAATAAATAGTTAACCGAGACAAGAAACATATTGCGCGCCCATTTCACATTATCTTTAGCGAACAACCCACTGATAGCCAGGACGATATAGGCAACATTAAGAACGCTTGTGATGACGACAAAAGCGGTTCCGAGTGAAAACAAGTAAAACGGCAGCGGCAAGAGGCAGGCGGTATAAATAATCATTTGCCGCTTCGTTATTTCAATACCGTGAACGACCGGCAACATTTTCACATCCGCTGCTTTGTATTCATCATATTTACGAATGGCGATGGCAAACGTGTGCGGCATTTGCCAAATGAAAATGATGAGTGCCAGAGCAATGGGAGCAAAATGCGAAACCGGAGCGAGTGCGGCCCAGCCAATTAGCGGTGTCACAGCACCGGAAATGCTGCCAATAACTGTGTTCAGCGTATATTTGCGTTTGGACCACATCGTGTATAACACGACGTACACAAACCAGCCTATAAAAGCAAATTGCACTGCCTCAGCCGTCGTAAACATCAACAAAATAAATCCGGCAATACTGGTTGCAACACCAATCCGCAGAGCGGTTCGGGGAGGTATATTCCCGGTCACGGTTGGCCGGGATTGTGTTCGGGACATAATCAAATCAATATCGGCATCGTACCAATTATTAATAACAAGGGCCCCGCCCATAACCAGTGTGCTCCCAATCATGACGAGCAGAAATATATCAATATTTGCAGCAAAAGAGGCTTCGGTAAAATACGCAGCCAGCCAGAAACCAGCAAAAACAGGAACGACATTCGCTACCAAAACCGTGATTTTAAACAAAGATTTTAAATCAGCAGCGAGTGATGTTTCACTATCTTTATCAGGCACCCATTCGGCTTGATTCATGGTTGATGACGTCATCATTTGTTTGCTCATTTGATTCATCCCTTTAATTTTCGTTGCTAATAAACACACTACCGTCTATTATAGACCGTTTCATCCGTTTATGTAAGCAGAAAGAATTGTTAATGCCTAAACAGGGTATTCCGTTTTAATATATCCTTTTTCTTTCATACCATACGTCGTTTTGATGAAACGACCATGAACATGAGTATTTACGTCGTTTGCATCCATCGTAATACGAAATCAATAAAGGTCAATGTATTTTTTGTGAACATTTTATTTCGAAATATCCACAATTCGATGAAGATGATGGTTAACTTCCGCTATTATCATCTGTTCCTCCTTTTCGTCTGTTATAATCAATACTGTATTTTGATAAAAAACTCAATACCGAACGATCAGTATGAATGATATGGAGTGATACACCGATGAAAGTTACTAAACATCATGCTAAAAAACTATTGGCGATTCTGCCGCTCGGTTTCATTTTGTTTTTAAGTGGGTGTGATGCCATCACTGTGCTTGACCCAAAAGGGCCGGTCGGGGACAGTCAGAAAGACCTGATTATGTATTCTGTGTGGTTCATGCTCGGCATCATTGTAGTTGTGTTCGGCTTGTTCACATATATGGTGATACGCTTTCGTGATCACCCGAATCGAAAAGAAGGTGATTATGCGCCACACATCCATGGTAATTTAGCAATAGAAACGCTCTGGACAATAATTCCTCTTATCATTGTTACTGCATTGGCCGTTCCAACCGTTAAAACATTGTTTGATCTGGAGCAGCCACCGGACGTTTCCCAGGATAAAGATCCACTTGTTGTGTATGCGACATCTGCTGACTGGAAATGGTTTTTCAGTTACCCGGAACAAAACATTGAAACGGTAAACTATTTGCATATACCGACCGATCGGGCAGTGGAATTCCGTCTTTCTTCGGCCGATTCGATGGCCGCATTATGGATTCCGGCACTCGGTGGACAAAAGTACAACATGGCTGGTATGGAAAACATTCTGTATCTGCAGGCTGATGACCGTGGCGTTTATACCGGACGCAATGCCAACTTTAATGGGGAAGGATTCACGAAACAAACGTTTGAGGTCCACGCCGAGAACACCGCGTCGTTCGAGGAATGGGTAGAAAAAACCCAAGACGATGCCCCGGCATTAACACAAAAGCAGTACAATTCATTGCTTGCTCCCGGTTTATCGGAGGAATTGGCGTTCTCTTCCACGCACCTTCAATGGGTTGATCATGGAACAATGTCCGGAAGTGATTATGCCATCAAACGGCACCCTGATGCGTACGACCAATTATTACACCTGAAAAATGAGAAAGACGATGACAACAATGAATAATCATAGAAAGCAGGTGAACCGATGAAATTAGATGAGTTTTTTGTCACTGGCGAACCGTTAATTTACGGCGGAATGGTGGCGATTGCGCTTGTAACGTCAGCGATTATCTTTCTATTAACCTATTTTAAAAAGTGGGGATGGTTATGGCGTGAATGGCTGACAACAGTCGATCACAAAAAAATAGGAATTATGTATATTTTAAGTGCATTAGCCATGTTGTTCCGCGGTGGCGCTGATGCGCTGATGATGCGGGTACAGCTGGCTTTTCCTGATATGAATTTTCTGGACGCACAACATTATGATGAAATTTTTACCACGCACGGAACGGTCATGATTATCTTTATGGCCATGCCGTTTCTGATCGGGCTCATGAATATTATCGTTCCGCTTCAAATTGGCGCCCGCGACTTTGCGTTTCCGTATGTAAATGCCATGAGCTTTTGGGCATTTTTCTTTGGCGCTATGCTGTTTAACGTTTCATTCGTCATTGGTGGTTCACCCGATGCGGGATGGACAAGCTATACGCCACTTGCTGGTGCAGCCATGAGTCCCGGTCCCGGCGAGAACTTTTATCTACTCGGGCTGCAGCTATCCGGTATTGGGACACTGGCAACGGGAATCAATTTAATGGTCACGATTTTAAAAATGCGTGCACCTGGCATGAAAATGTTTAAAATGCCGATATTTTCGTGGTCAACATTGGTGACAAGTTTTATTATCGTCTTTGCTTTTCCGATTTTAACGGTAGCACTGGCCCTGTTGACCATCGACCGGATATTCGGGTCCCAATTCTTCACACTGACAGGTGAAGGACTGCCTATGATGTGGGCGAACCTTTTCTGGCTTTGGGGTCACCCGGAAGTATATATTGTTGTTTTACCGGCTTTTGGTATCTTTTCCGAGGTTATCGCCACATTTGCCCGTAAACAGTTATTTGGCTATACGGCTATGGTTTGGTCAATGGTGATAATTGCTGGACTAAGCTTCCTTGTTTGGGTACACCATTTCTTTACCATGGGTGCGGGATCATTCGTCAACTCAGTTTTCTCGGTGTCAACGATGCTGATTGCCGTGCCAACAGGAGTAAAGATATTCAACTGGCTGGCGACCCTGTATAAGTCGAAAATACGTATAACCGTGCCTATGATGTGGGCCCTTGCCTTTATCCCAAGCTTTGTCATAGGCGGTGTGACCGGCGTTATGCTGGGAATGGCAGCTGCCGATTTTCAATTCCATAACTCGTATTTTCTAGTTGCACACTTCCACTACGTTCTCATTGCAGGGACGGTGTTTGCTAGTTTTGCCGGCTTGATTTACTGGTACCCGAAAATATTCGGTCACAAAATGAACGAACGAATAGGCAAATACGCATTCTGGTTTTTCGTCATTGGATTCCATGTCTGTTTCTTCCCGCTCTATTTTGCCGGACTCGATGGAATGCCGCGTCGTGTGTTTACGATCATTCCGGAATGGATGCCATTGAATGTGATTGCCACAGTCGGTGCATTCGGCATGGGAATTGGTTTTGCGATATTTGTTTACAACGTTTATTACAGCTATCGCCACAGCAAACGTGAAACCACCGGCGATGCATGGGGCGATGGTCGAACGCTTGAATGGGCAACACCGATACCAATACCGCATTACAACTTTGCGACGTTGCCACACATCGATCAACATGATGCGTTTATGGCAATGAAGAAAAAGGGCGAAACAACGTTTGATGAAGCCAAGGTGGAACCCATTCACATGCCAAGCAACAGTGGACGACCGTTTCTTATGATGGCGATTTTGGCCTTTGCAAGCTTTGCTCTTGTATTTGAATGGATTACATTGGCTATTATCGGCTTGATCGGTACACTTATCTTTATGGGGTTGCGGTCCTTTGATTATGATGAAGGCTACCATATCGAAACCGATGAGATTAAAAAATATGAACAATCAGCAAGGAGGTTATAACATGAGTGCTCCTCAATCAAAAACCGGACCGCTGGAATATCGGACACAAACCGGCCAAATGAACATCCTCGGTTTTTGGATCTTTTTGGGCGCAGAAATGGCACTGTTTGCAACGTTATTTGCCACCTATGCTGTTTTGTTCGGACGGACCGCCAATGGACCAACACCGGGAGAATTGTTTGAACCGGGAACCGCACTGACGATGACATTTTTGTTGTTGACGAGCAGCTTCACGTGTGGATTGGCCATTCACAGTATGCGGAATGGATCATTGAAATCATTGCTCACCTGGCTGATCGTAACACTTATACTCGGTCTTAGCTTTCTAGGTTTTGAAATATATGAGTTCGCCCATTATGCGGGGGAAGGGGCTACTCTACAAGCCAGTGCCTATTGGTCAGGATTTTTTGTGCTGGCCGGCACGCATGGTCTGCACGTAACACTTGGTATCGGTTGGGCCATCATGTTGCTCATTCAATTGGCCCAACGTGGATTAACCCCGACGACCGGAACCAAAGTTTTTATCATAAGCCTGTACTGGCACTTCCTTGACGTTGTATGGATATTCATCTTTACCGGTGTATACTTGATTGGGATGGTGATGTAATATGTCAGAACGTACCGAACGTTATCCTATAAAACACATTGTCGGATTCGTCATTTCCATTGTCCTTACAATTCTCGCAGCTTGGACCGCTTTAGGATCTGATTTACCTGTATCCTGGGTCGTTGCAGGCATTATGGTAATGGCTGTTCTGCAGGCCGGAATTCAGTTATTTATGTTCATGCACGTGACCGAATCCGCCAGTGGTAATGGCCATGTCCCTTGGAATATGATGTTCCACGGTTTCGTCATGGCAGCGATTATCGTTGCGGGATCCTTGTTTACCATGACGTTTGGCTGGTAAATAATCTTGATTTACAAATCGATGAATCCCTAGAAGACTGGTGAAAAACTACAGTTTTGATCCATCAAAGATGCGAACAAGAACCTGAATTGTTCTTTAAT
>NZ_BAAADM010000047.1:0-16131 GCF_039522485.1 Lentibacillus halophilus
TAATATTGTTTTCCGGATTAGCTCAGTCATATCAAGGAATTATTAGCGTTTTTTAGATGCGAAAGTTGAGTTAATAATCATACCAGATTCCAAAATCGTATCATCATCGAGTGTAATCGACGGCGGCTCCGTGCTCATGAGGCCCATCCCATGCCCTAGCCGGCCGCATTCAAAATTAGCACGAAAGCCGGCCCGCTCCATTTCTTTGTTACACGCGTTCGCCACTTCCGCTGCCGGAATACCCGGACGCATGATCTCCGCTGTGCGCATCGTAACGTCGTGGATTTTTTGCTGATATTCTTGACGCTTTCCGCTTACCGCTCCTACAACCCCTGTACGGCAAAAATCGGACCAGTACCGATGATATCGTGCCCCGGCATCCACAAAGACAAAATCACCATCTCTGAGAACGCGATCGGTGGCTGTTTTACTTATGCGGTCGTAGTTGCCTTCGCCTGAGGTTATAATGACAAACCCGGGGTAATCCGCTCCCCCTTCAAGCATAAAGGTTTGCATCATCCGGGACACATCCCATTCGGTCATCCCTTCTTCCATCGCGGCAAAGGTTTTATCCAGTGCGTAACTGGTGGCCTCGCAAGCTTTTCGTATACACGCGACTTCTTTCGATGATTTAATCATACGCTGGCTCCAAATTAATGACGAAGCATCGGCAAAGGTGACGTTAGAGACATGAGCTTGCAATGCTTCATAACGACTCACTTCAAATCCAATCCGTTGTTCGTAGCCTTTTTCCAAGCCTATGGTTCCGGTAGTCATTCCGAGTTGGTGCATCACGTCTTCTATTTGCGCTGCGGTTGGTCCGTACAGGCTATCAAAACGACGCACGTCGCAGCCTTTCGCAATCACGTCAGCATCCGGGGCGTGAAAGACATGCACATACAAGACCGGTTTGCCTTGACGCGGAATGAAGAGAAAGGCAGGCCGGCTAAAGGTGCTCCACGGTGCATGGGTGAAAAAATGACTGTAATAATTCAGATTGCTTTCAGATGAAAGAATGAGACCCTGAAACCCGTGGTCATCTATCTTTTGCTGACATATGGCTACTCTTCCCCGGATATCTTCCTCAGTAAATATATAATGCGTCATGCCATCATCCCTTTCGCTTCATTGGTTGGCCACTGGATACATCCCTTTCCATACAATGTCGCGATAATGGTGCTGATCCGTATCGCCTTCTGTATTAATAACGAGCACGCGGGCCTGTTCATCAAGACCGATGGCTGCACACGCTTCTGTTTCAGGAAACGAACGAAGGTAATGCACGAGTCCCAACGGCGCCGCTCCCGATTCACCGGCCACAATGCGTGGATCGTCGCCGAGTGGATTACCGAGCACACGCATACCCAGCGCTGCAATGCTGTCGGAACAGGAAAAGGACGCTGATGCATACTGACGGAGGATTGGAAAAGCCCGGTTGTTCGGTTCGCCGCAAGCCAACCCCGCCATGATCGTATCCATATCGCCAGTTACCGCCGTCATCTCCCCCGAAACGAAGGACCGGTAATAACAATCCGCCTGGTCCGGTTCCACCACAATGATTTGCGGTGCACGCGCCCCGTAATGCGCTTGCAAATACGCAGCGATCGCCCCGGCAAACGACCCGACACCAGCCTGCAGAAACACATGCGTCGGTGCTTGGTCCTGCTCCTTGTTCAGTTCGTCGATGATTTCCTGTGCGATCGCCGCATAGCCTTGCATAATCCAGAGCGGAATATCCTCATAGCCTTCCCATGCCGTATCCTGTACCATCACCCAATCATTTTCCTCGGCCATCGCCGCAGACATCCGGACAGTGTCATCATAATTTTTATCAGTTATTTCCGCGAACGCACCTTCGTTCCGGATAGCATGAAGCCTTTCAGGAAGCGAGCCCTTCGGCATGTAAACAACCGCTCGCTGCCCCAATTCCCGAGCAGCCCAAGCGACGCCCCGACCATGATTGCCATCGGTTGCGGTAATAAACGTGAGGTTGCCCATTTGCTCCCGAACCTCAGCAGACTGCCATTCAGCAAATGACAAATCGTTGACGTTTCGATTCAGCCTTTCAGCTAAGATTTTAGCAATCGCATAAATGCCCCCCATCACTTTAAAGGCATTTAATCCGAAGCGATAAGACTCATCTTTGACTCTTATGTCGCTGATCTGTAAGTGCTGTGCTAAGTTGGGCAGACGTTGTAATGGTGTGTTCGTATAGGATGGATGCGTCCGTTGAAATCGCAGCACATCCTGTATATCCGTTTCGGTAAAATAAGCTAATTCGTTGTCATTGAATTCAGCATTATAATGATCGTTTCTCACCCATTGAATATTGGATCGCTCCATTCCATTCCCTCCCGTTACAGTATAGTGGTCATATCTGTTATATGTAATGTACCACGTTGCGCATGCTTGTCAATAAGTATTTTGAATATTTTTAAATTTTTAATTCAGTCAGTTCACGGGATATTTCAATCGTATGAGGTATTAATTCGGTCAGTTTTGAACTCGGATCCGGTCACTTTCCACCCAAATTCGGTCACTTGGGATGATTATTCAGTTATCGTCGATGACGACGCTATCGTTCGAGTCACGACTTGAACGATAGCGTCAAATCATCCACGGTTATCCGCTAACCAGTTATGCGCCTTTTTCCCTGATCCTCTGTTTTTCCTCCACTGGACGGATAAATCGAATAACGGTGATAAAGAAACAAAGAATCGCTGCAAATAGAAATAGACCGAACAGACCGTTTTGATAAAGCGGAGAGAAATATATACCATTAATGACCGCACACACGATTCCTCCCGTTAAACCAATGTACGCCAGACGGTCTTTTTTACGCATAAACCAGTTTGCTTGCCGGTCCAACAAGGTAACCACGGTAATGCTGACGACATTCACGGAGCTTCCAATCCAAACGGGGTGGATATGCAAGAAGAACGCATTCGGATCCCAGTCACCCAGATAGTACCATAGCAACCCACTGCTAAATCCTGTGACTAATGCCACCGCGACGGCGCGTTTGGTAACGACAGGCCAGAACAAGGCTGCGATAACCGGCGCAAACGTGGCACTGTTGCGGATTGTCCAGGCGAGTACGTTCCACCACGCTGATTGTTCCGTGCGCATTAAGCCAAATGCAATCATCAGGACCGTTAAAAGCAGCAATGAGATTTTCGTATAGGTGATCAGCTGATTCTCTGTTGCCGCTGGTTTGATCGAACGGCTCACATCACGACCGAGGCTGGTCGCCCCGGAAAACTGACATGGTCCGCCCCATCCCAGGGCACATGCCCATACACCGAGGAAAAACAAGCCAACTAACGGCGCTGGTAGCACGTCCATTAAATACCGGGGAATGGCAATCAAACCTGTTTGGGCCTGAGGAATGGTGACGCTGGCTGATACACCAAATAACACACCACCGATGATGAATGGGATAGCCATGAACCCGGCCATAATCAATCCCTTTTGCCCCTCTTCCGGTGTCCGGGACGACAACGCCATCTGAAAAGCAGCCTGGGCAAGAATAACGTTGACAAGAAAGGTTCCGAACCAGGCAACAATCACCTGCAACCCCACGTTATCAAATGTGAACATAGCCGGTTGTTCGTCAGCAAACGCAACCAAACCGTCGATCCCTGGATGAATGAAAAAGGCAATCACCCCAATGACGACCATCACTGCAAATAAAATCATGTTCATCGACTGTGTAAAAGCCAGCGACCACATCCCGCCTGCCTGCAAATAAACGAACAGCAATATCGCCGTAAACGCAACCGAAAGAGCAAGCGAGATTCCCGTGAACACGTGCAGAGCTGAGGCAAATGCAATGGCCGTAGCAACCGACCACATCGGAAAAGCAAACGCCGTAATCGCCCCTGCGGCTCCTTTAGCCAAACGCCCATAAGTATCACCAATCAGGCCGGACACGGTAACCAGCATCTTTTTCCGGAATGGGCGAATGATCAAAAACGCAATAATAAAAATTTGCATCATTTCGGCAACCCCATACCATACAGCCGATAGGCCGCTTAAATACGACAACTCCAAAATAGAAATATAGGTGGACCCGGAAAACAATCCCGTTATGCAAAAAGCCACAATCCATTTATTAAATGTGCGATTGCCGACAAAATAGCTATCTTGATTGGACAGGCGTCGCTTCGCTATTTGCCCGGCGATAATCAAAGCAATCGTATACCCAACGGCCAGAATAATCATCCATACACCATACGCTGTCATTTTACTCAACTCCTTCTAAACAGATTTGTTTACTTATGATTGATTAAAAAAAGTTCATATTAAAATTGAAAATAAAAAAGCCCCCTTCCGACTATAAGAAGAGGACTGATACAGCTATGGTTCCTCTTCTCATCTGTCAGACATACGTCTGTTGGAGTTGGCACAGTACTCAAACGAGCCCGCTGCCGAGGTTTCACAGGGCCAATCCCTCCACCTCTCTGGATAAGAAGTTCGTTTATTCAAATGTTATACGGTATAATTTACAATGTTTTGACGATGGAGTCAATAGTAACATCACGTTTTTCTTTTATAACGACCCGAGCGGATACCTCGTCTCATTACTTACTTGACCGCAGCCTATTCCGCGCTGGCAGTTTTATCGCCAATAAAACAATCACCAAACAAAAAACAAAACAAATCAATGCTACCAAATGAAGATGAGCTGTATCCATATACGCGTTAAATGCAAGACCCAACAGACTGGATGACAAAATGGCCCCCATATACCGGCTTGTCTGATACAGACCGGATGCTGAACCGGTCTCTTCCGGATCCACATTGTCGTAAAGGGTTGTTTGCGTTGAAATATTATTAAACCCTTGACTCATGCCCAAAACTGACATAATAACCATCAACCATGCTAAAGGGGATGCTTCATGGTATGTTAATAGCAAACCGGTGCCGGTCAGTAACAGGGATGCACCGATCACAAGCGGCAGTTTGGAGCCAAATTGATCAATAAGCCGTCCAGCAATCGGCGCCGTCACGACCCCAAACCCTGCAAGCGTCAGCATAATCAAGCCTGTGTGCTGCTCGCTGTAACCACGCACCTGCTGCAAATACGTCGGAAACCCGAAAAAATAACAATAATATACGACATTGATACTCATAAACTGAATATAAACGAACAAGGCATTGCGGTTTTTCACCAATCCTTGCAAATCAATAAAAGGCTCATCCTGCTTGCGTTCATAACCAATAAAGGCGGCTGCTCCCAACAAAAATAGTGCAAAGGCCCACCAGCGAACACTGGTTTCCAGCGATAAAATAAACAAAATCAAACCGACCATGGCACTCATGAACAGGACAATACCGAGAAAATCTATCCGACTTAATTCGAATGTTCCCTGGCTGGCATTCGGCAGTATAAACTGGGCCAACGTAAACGATAGAATAATAAAAGGAAAATTAATCAAAAAAATGGATGGCCAATCCCATGCCGCAATCAGAAAACCGCCAATGGACGGGCCAAATGCAGCTGATGTCGTTGAGAACACCGACAATGTGGCCAACGCTCGTCCTTGTTTTTGGGTAATATAGGAGCGGACGATGCTCATACCGCTTGGAAATAGCGTCGAACTGCCAACGGCCTGCAACGCCCGGCACCCCAAAAGAAAAGGGAAATTGGGTGAAAATGGGGCCAGAACAGACGCTCCTGCCACTAATAGAAGACCGGCCATGAATAGGCGCTTTGCCCCGAACATGTCACTAAGTTTTCCCATGACAGGCTGACCGGCGGCACTTGCTAAATAAAATATGGAAATAAGCCATGACGCGTCCGCAAACGTTAAGGAAAACGTCTCCTGCAACCTCGTCAATGCAACGGATATCATGGATGAATTCAATGGATTAAGCAACGTGCCCAGACCAATGGTTAAAACGAGCAACCAGGGGTTACGTATGTGTATTGTCATCTTTATCCCTCAATATATGTCATACAATCTATTTAAATTCTTGCTACGTTATTATCATCGGTTACTATCTATTCTCTCAAATATATTCAACAGCGTCACTAATAGTGAATGATGACTATTTTTAGGTGACCGTTAATTTTCGGTAGTTGCCGAAAATCGTTTATTGGATATGGGAAAAGCTGTCGCTCGAGTAGGGAGCCGCCCTGAGCTGAGCGAGTTTTACCGCGGATTGCGCGACTTCGGGCCATTACTGTGCGAGTTGCATCCTGAGCTGCGCGAGTTTTGCCGCGGATTGCGCGACATCGGGGCTGGACTGCGCAAGTTGCGCTTCGGACTGCGCGACATTTCTAATTATTGCGCGACTTCAGCGCTAAGTTGCGCGGCCTCTGTCCTGAGTTGCGGTGAGTTGATTGAAGGCCGTTGATTTTCGGCTACGTCCGACAATCGTCTATTCGGTATGCTCGAGTGGCAGCGTTTGTCGTTCTTATAATCTATCTGCCTCCCACGCACACCAAAAAACCGGACACTACTTATTTAGTGCCCGGTCGACAAACGCACCCACGCGTTTCTTAAATAGTTTTGTTTTCATGTCAAATGCTTCCTTATGTTCGGCGTCAGGGATGATCCATAGAGATTTGTCCCCGCTGGCGGCATCATATATTTCCTTCGCCATATCGGTCGGGACCAGCTCATCGCTGCCACCGTGAATAATCATTAATGGACGGGTGTTCTGCTTCACCTGTTCCACAGCAGAGCCTTCACCCAGCATATAACCGGCTCGCACGTTGGTAATGAGGCTCGTGACATCCAATAATGGAAACGACGGCAAGCTATACAAGTGATTTAACTGGTGGGCCAGTTCAGCCTTAACAGTCGTGTAGCCACTATCGGCAACGATGCCTTTCACCTCGTCGGGAAGCTCTTCCCCACTTGCCATCAATACCGTCGCCGCTCCCATTGAGTTGCCGTGCAATATAATGTCGTCAGTGTTGTATTCAGTAATCATCCGATCGATCCAATCGATATAATCCAGCCGATCATGCCAGCCATACCCAATATAGTCGCCGTCACTGTCACCGTGCCCCCGTGCATCGGGCAGTAAAATGGAGAATCCCTTGTCATAGTAAAATTTCGCAAGGTCCCCCATCGCATCGCCCGTTTTCCGGAAGCCATGTGCGAGAATAGCAGTCTTGTCGCTCGCTTTTTCGTTCTTTATGTATTTGGCTTGTAGTGTTAGATCGTCAAACGACGTTAAGGTCAACGTTTGCTTGTCTTGATTTTCATACCAATTCTTAGCCTTGTTCAAAGGCTGTTTATTTCCTGAAACCGGGGACGTGTTGACTTCCTCAGTCGATCCCCGGTGAAGCTCGACATCCGTGCCGCGCTTAATTCCTTTTCCGTAAAAATAATTACCCGCAAACAACAAGCCGACCAGCAATACAACAATGACACTTGATGCCGTAATTAGTAACGTTTTCTTCATGAACGAATCCTCCGCTGGAATGGCTTCTGAGTTTATCGACCGGGTCGAGACAAATATCAACCAGATTTCGAGTTTATCAACCAGATCGTGGCAGATATCAACCAGATTTCGAATTTATCAACCGGGTCGAGACGGATATCAACCAGTTTTCGAGTTTATCAACCGGATCGTGGCGGGTATCAACCAGATTTCGAATTTATCAACCGGATCGTGGCAGATATCAACCAGATTTCGAGTTTATCAACCGGATCAGTATAGTCGTGACAGACGTCCCCTGTTTGTCACACGACGGCGCAAATTGATCTTCCACCATGAAGCACTCGATCAACTTCCTGGGCAACCAGCATGGCTGTACGGGACTGTGCTTCATCGGTCAAACCGGCGATATGCGGGGACAACCGGATCGATTCAACTTGTGCCAACGGTGAATCGGCCTCAACAGGTTCTTTTTCAAGCACATCAAGATAGGCGCCGGCAATGTCCCCTGATTCCACAGCGTCAACCAAATCCCGCTCGTGAACGATACCGCCTCTGGCTGAATTAATCACGTAAGCATGCGGCTTCATCAGTGAAAACTTATCTTTATTCATCATATGTTTGGTATCGTTGGTGAGCGGGACATGAATAGAGATAAAATCCGACTCACCAAGCAATTCATCAAGCGTGTTCGCAGCCCTCACCCCGGTCTCGGCCAGTATATGATCAAACGGCGCAACAAACGGGTCATAGCCAATGACATCCATACCAAATGCTTTGGCTCTTCTCGCTGTACGATTGGAAATTTCACCCATACCGACAAGCCCGAGTGTCCGTTGATTCAATTCATAGCCCGTAAAAAATTTGCGGTCCCAACTACCACGGCGCACGTCCGCATCAGCATCTGAGAGTGGACGGGACGCATCCAGCATGGCCGCCATCACATATTCCGCAACAGACGTGGCATTCGCATTTTTAGCAGAAATGACCGGAATATGCCGTTCCTTTGCCGCTTTCAAGTCAATGTTATCCAGCCCGACCCCGAGCCGTCCAATGACTCTCGCGTTTGTCGCGGCATCCAGCAATTCGGAATCGACCCGCGTTTCATTTCGGACGATCAAGGCATCATAATTCGGCACGAGCTCCAACAGTTCTTCCCGTTTCCGACTAAGCTCCATATCATAATCGACGGCGTATCCAAGTCGTCTAAGCTCGGCCAAACCGTCTTCCCACATCAGCTCGGTTACAAGAATTTTCATAAGCTTTCACTCCCCCGTCATAGTGATCATCCGGTCTTTTTAATCGATTCTTTATTAAACGTATGCAATGGGCGTATAAGGAATGCTTACCGTGAATGATTGGTTATCAATCGAACGTATTTTTTAGCAATTCCCATCTTTTACCTTCCTTCGTGATCATTCGCTATTACCAGTATATATCCGTTTTGTTAATATACAAAACATTATGACTTTAACCTTCATGTTTATAATGACATGGTACGAGTTCTCTTTAATCCACCCATGCCGGTGTCGAAGCGCTGTACGAAGGGAGACTCTGTTTGCTAAACGTTACAGAAATAAAACGGTTAACTAATGGTCAAATTCCGGGAGCGCTATTTGATCATCCTCCCATAGGCATATTTCTTCCGGCAAAGGCATATAATTCATCGTCTTATATGCTCGACTTTTCCCGGAAATTCAGAATGCGGATAGTTTAATAGACAAGCTAACAGGGTAAAACGTTCTAGGCCTTTTACCAAAAAAATAGGTCTTAACAAAATGACAAAACAGTTATATAATAGAATGTGTTTGAAATCAGAGCATTCTCCAAAAAAGATGATAATGGTGTAATGATAAGGTGAATGGGATGACGTTAAGCAAGTAAAAAAATTGAGGTGACGTTAATGGAAAAGCTTCAAAAGTTAGGAAACGTTAAAAATTTGAAATCGACCAAAATGGGGTTCTTTTTGCTTGCTCTACTTCTATTTTGGTTTAAAACATATATTATTTATATCACAGAATTCAATTTAGGCATTAATAATGTGCTGCAACACTTTTTGCTATTCATTAATCCGTTGAGTTCGGGATTGGTGTTGCTCGGTTTTGCGTTATTTTTTAAAGGGAAACGGTTTGGTATTTCCCTGCTGATTATCGATGCGCTGCTAACGTTGTTTATGTATTCAAATATCATATTCTATCGTGACTATGACACATTTATTACCATTCAGACACTCATGCAGACGGAGAACGCCGGCAGTATCAGCAAAAGTATTATCGGTTTGTTTGAATGGCATGATCTCCTCTATACGCTGGATCTGATTGGTCTGACCGCGTTGTTTGTCAAGTGGAAGGCGGGTTGGACTGTCACACGCCTGAGCTGGAAAAGGCCTTTTGCTGTATTGGCGTCAGGCGTCATCGTGTTCACAGTTAATTTAGGGTTGGCCGAAATTGATCGTCCGCAGCTGTTGGAGCGGGTGTTTGACAATAATTATATTGTTAAGTATCTCGGCGCTCCCAACTTTGCCGTGTTCAATACGATGCAAACAGTGAAAGCCAACGCAAAACGGTCGATGGCTTCTAGTGACGATATCAATAAAGTCGAAAACTACACGAATAAAAAATACGCCGAACCGAACGCGGAATACTTCGGAAAAGCAGAAGGCAAAAACATTATCAAAATTCATTTGGAGTCGTTTCAGTCATTCTTGATTGATTATAAACTGCACGGGGAAGAAGTAACGCCGTTTCTAAATTCCCTCGTTCATGATGAGAGCAAGAATTTTACGTACTTTGACAACTTCTTCCACCAGACCGGACAAGGGAAGACAGCGGACGCGGAATTTTTGATGGATAACTCTTTGTACGGATTGCCGCAAGGGGCTGCATTTGTCACGAAAGGCACGAATACGTATCAGTCCATGCCGGCCATTCTCGATCAAAAGCAGAACTATACCAGTGCTATATTTCACGGGGATGACAAGTCATTCTGGAATCGAAACCAAGTATACAAGTATATGGGCGTGGATAAGTTTTATGATTCCAGTTACTATGACATGAGTGAGGATAAAGTGATCAATTACGGGTTGAAGGATAAACCGTTCTTCAAGCAATCGATGCCAATGCTCAAAGATCTCGATAAACAAAATGGGCCGTTTTACGCGCATATGCTGACGTTAACGCACCATTACAATTTCAAATTGGATAAAGGGGATGCGTCCATAGCGCCTGCGAATACTGACGATGGCACCGTTAATCGTTACTTCCAGACAGCCCGTTATCTGGATGAGTCACTTAAGCAGTTTTTCCATGATTTAAAAGAAAAAGGCCTGTATAAAGACTCGGTTATCATGATTTACGGTGACCATCAAGGCATTTCACAAAATCATAATCAAGCCATGAGCAAGATTACCGGTGAAGAAATAACACCACTGAAAAACGCTAACTTGCAACGCGTTCCGTATATGATTCGCATACCCGGCGTTGACAGCCAGGGCATCAATCATGAATATACCGGTCAAGTGGATGTTATGCCGACGATGCTGCATCTATTGGGAATCAATGCCAATGATTATATCCAATTTGGCACAGACATGTTTTCCGAAGAGCATAGAGAATTCGTCCCATTCCGAAATGGAGATTTCATGACTGATGATTACAGCTATGTGCAAAACACCTTTTTTGATAATGTGACTGGCGAACCCATTGAAGAACCGACAGAAGACATGAAAGAAATGCGCAATCAGGTTCATTTCGAACTCAGCTTGAATGATGAAGTGCTGAACGGTGACTTGTTGCGATTCTATGAACCTACTGAAGACTGGAAACCGATTAATCCCAATCAATATCAGTATGGAAAGCCTGATGATGAGAAGGAATCTGGTGACGAAGATAAACCTGATAACGATAAGACATCAGCTGAAGACAACACGGATGCGAACATGAACAAAACGAAAAATAACAAATAGCAAAAAAGAAGCTGGGACAAAACGAAACAGATCAATTCTAAATACGAACACTATATTTAAGACGTCGTTTCCACTCTGAAATAATACTGTGCTTGTCCTACGCTAATGTCATCAAAAAATCCGAACCGATTCAGATTATGTATGAATCAGTTCGGATTTTTCTTTAACTCAATCTAAGTTGGACAAAGCCCTTTATATAGCGCTATTAGTCACCTGAAAACGATCGTTTTATTATCCTCCACAATGACTCTGTCCTCCAGATGCCATTTCACCGCTCGGGCAAGGACGCGTCTTTCCACTTTCCGGCCAATCTTTTTCAAATCGGCAACATGATCGCGGTGGTCGACTCGCTCGATATCCTGCTCAATGATCGGACCTTCATCCAATTCATTTGTGACGTAATGCGAGGTGGCACCGATCAATTTCACACCGCGCTCATAGGCTCGTTCGTAGGGCTTGGCACCGACAAATGCCGGCAAAAACGAATGGTGGATATTAATAATCCGATCTTGAAAACGCGCGACAAAATCCGGTGTCAAAATTTGCATGTAACGTGCTAAAACAAGCACATCGACATCGTATTCCTCCATCAGCCGGATTTGCTCTGCTTCCGCTTGTTGCCGGATATCCTTGTTTGCCGGAATATGGTGAAATGGAATGCCCATTGATTCGACTAGCTCGCGGGCATCGTCATGATTACTGATAACACAAGTGATATCCGTTTCCAAATCCCCGCTCTGCCATTCCCAAAGCAGCTCAAGCAAACAATGCGAATCTTTGGAAACGAAAATGGCTGTTCGTTTCGTTTCCCAGTGATAAGCGAAACGGTATTCCATGGAAAATCGCTCGGCTAATTGGATGAAGTCAGATTCTAGGGCCGATCGTTTGTCATCAAGATCCGCGCAATAAAATTCAATCCGCATAAAAAATGTTCCATGTTCAGGATCGCTCGAGTATTGATTGGATTCGATGATATTCGCACCGTGCTCCAGCAAAAATGTTGAAATAGCTGATACAATACCCGGACCGTCCGGGCATTGAACGAGAAGTCGGCAACGGTTGTCTTTAGAATATGTTGTCATGTCGATGTCTCCCTTATCTTTCTTTCATTTCGAATTGATGCCTACTATTTTACCAATTTCCGTCTAAAAAGTTAATAACGAATGACGTATAATAAAACATATCACTCATTTAAAATACCGTGACATATGGACGCATGGATTGTTTAGGTCAATCTCCTTCCGCTTTGACCCCGAGCGAAGTGGCCTTCTAAAAGCACACAACAGGCGCTTTTGTACGCTAACAGCTGTTTTTTGGATTTTTTAAATTGTTTTTGTTATTTTGAAATAGATTAGCATGTTCATAAACGGTACCAACGACGAAAGGAAGCCAGCAACATGTCGGAACTATTCACTATTTTATTGGATATTCTTATCCCCATTTTTATCGTCATGGGCATTGGGTATTTCATGCAGAAAAAATTTCGTTTGGACCTGCAAACCCTTGCCAAATTGAACATTTATTTTCTGGTTCCGGGATTCATATTTGTCAAACTGTACAACACTGAATTCTCGCCAACGATTTTTTTGCTAGTTGTTCTATTTTTCTTATTATATATCACCACATTATTCATTATATCCAAAGTAGCGATTAAAATGCAGCGATTGAATCGTGGAAAAGGGATAACGTTTTCCAATAGCATTATCTTTTTTAATTCCGGAAATTATGGCGTCCCTGTCAATGATCTCGTGTTTAGAGGCGATCCATTTGCCATGTCCATTCAAGTTATCATTCTGACTATGCAAAACATTCTGACGTTTACATACGGCATTTTTATATTGCAATCGGTTAACGTCGGCAAACTGCGCGCATTGCTCGGTTATTTCAGAATGCCGGTTTTATACGCAATGGCCGCCGGTATTTTTATGAACATCACCAACCTGTCCGTCCCCGATGTTATTTGGGAGCCGGCCACCTATATTTCCGATGCTATGATTGCCATGGCGCTTATTATGTTGGGGGCTCAAGTCGCCCAAATCGAATGGACATCGATATTATCGCCCGTTTATGTCAGTTTGCTGATCCGGCTTCTGATCGGTCCCGCCATCGCTCTTTTGATCATTTATATATTGGGGATCGATGGCACAGCAGCACAGGCCCTTTTCATTGCCTCGGCCATGCCGACATCGGTAAACAGTTCGGTTATTGCGCAAGAATATCAAAATCACCCTTATATGGCAGCACAAATGGTGTTGTTTTCAACCCTGTCCAGCGCTGTAACCGTTACAGGGGTCATTTACCTGTCCAGGCTCCTATTTGCCTAATCCGTTTCAGGTCATGTGAGAAGCCATGCGTGTTACCATGGGACCATCGCATGAAAACGCGTCACAATGAAAGCAATTCTCTACCATTACGAAAAGGAGCAAATTTCATGGATCATCAATCCCAAGCTTATATGAAAGCGAAAGAAAAGGTTGAGCGTTTAAAAGACTTTTACAGTCACCTTATTGTGTATGGGCTCGTTAATACTCTGCTTTTCGTTATTAACATGGTCACCAACCCGGATTATTGGTGGTTTCTTTATGCGCTCGGTGGCTGGGGAATCGGTATCATCATACACGGATTATCCATAAAGGACAATCATTTTTTGGGAGCCAAGTGGGAGGAAAAGAAAATCAAAGAATACATGGAAAAGGATCGAGATAATGATTCCCAATAACAGATGGATCTGTTTATGTACCGGAAAGAACAACCGCAGCGCTTATCAGACCTGGCATCCGTTTCGTGGTCGGTTGATCAGCGCCTCTGCCCCTTTATTCCTCGCAAAGATCAGACATGTGTCCCAACGTAATGTTGCCCCCTAAAAGCACACGACAGATGTGTTTTCCGTGAAATCCCAGTTCATGCGTCGTGGCAGCAGCGACGGTAACAGCAGCGGAGGGTTCGATCCGCTGTTCCAACCGTTCCGTGACAAACAACAAGGCGCGTTTAATAGAAGCAGCACAATCTCATCCACATACGTTTGCATGACCGGAAATGTCTGATCGCCCGGCTGTGATGCCCGAAGCCCATCCGCGATCGTATCGACGCAGTCAATCCGTAACAGTACCTTTTCAACAATTATCGCTATGCTAAACAACGATCAAATTCTGAATGAAATCTTCTAGAAATATCCCCGGCACACGTTATGCGCCGGGGATATTGACGTTCATTCTACTTTTTTGAGCCCATGTTACAAGCATATATACAACAGGGGTGTCCAACAATGCAATCAGCAGTTTGACCACATATTGCGAGACGAGCATGCCCATCAGCACACTGAATGGAACCGTCCCCCAGAACGCGACTGTAATAAAAATGGCGGTGTCAGCAAGTTGACTCGTCATCGTGGACACGTTGTTACGGATCCATAATTTGGAATCGCCGTGCCGGGCTTTCAAATAATGAAAAATACTAACATCAAGATTTTGACTAACCGCATAAGACATCAGACTGGCGACCATCACCCGGAAACTGCCGCCCAGAACCGCTGCAAATTCCGTCTGAAGACCAAAATCCGGAGCTGCCGGCAATTGAATGACAATAAAAATGAAAACCAGTGCAACCACCTGTGTTAAAAAGCCTGCCAGCACTGTCTTCCGCGCAGCATCCTTTCCGTATACCTCACTGATGACATCTGTAATAATATACGTGACAACATAGACGACCAGCGTACCGGGCAACACGACACTACCGATGCTGAACAATTTGACGCCCAACACATTCGACAACAAAAACAAGCCAATAAATAATGCATTTAAGTAAACAAACATGGTCTATCCTCTCCCTATGATTGGAAAAACGGCCCAATAACCGTTTTGAAATAGTCGACGGATTAACATGGAAGGAGAGGATCTCGCTCATCCCTCTTTCAGCGATTATCAACCTTTTCCGGATACAGATCATGATTCATCAAACGGTGTTCTGCCATTTGCTCAAACCGGGTATCCGGCTTGCCATAATTGCAATATGGATCAATGGAGATGCCCCCGCGCGGTGTAAATTTTCCCCACACCTCGATGTAGCGTGGATCAAGCAGATCAATCAAATCGTTCATGATAATATTAATACAATCCTCATGAAAGTCTCCATGATTCCGGAAACTGAACAAATACAACTTCAATGATTTGCTTTCAACAATTTTCTTATCTGCTATATAGCTGATATACACCGTCGCAAAATCCGGTTGCCCGGTTTGCGGACAAAGTGTTGTAAATTCAGGACAATTGAATTTGATGAAATAATCCCTGTCAGGATGCTCGTTGTCTATTGCTTCAAGCACATCCGGTGTGTAATCAAATGCATAAGTTGTTCCTTGATTTCCCAATTGCGACAAGCCCTGTAAACGATCATTGTGTTCAGTCATATCAAAACCTCCTCTCATTAAAAAAACCACGGCCCTAAGGCACATGGTTTTAAACGTCTCATCATCTGTCCTTAGTTTTTTATAGAGGGTTGAAGCTAAGAACCTCTCCCGTTATCGGAACGGACTATCCATTTATCCATCTATTATTAGTTAGTATATGCCAAAGATGCGGTTATGTCAAAGCTTGTGAGTGAGTCACTTTTTGGCAAGAGACACCAGTGGAAGGGTTGTAAGCATTCCGTCAATCCATTTTTTGTTCGATAGGTGTTTTTGGATACTTCTATTTGTTTAATTAGGGGCTGCTGAATAAATAAAAATGACTGATTGGACAGGAACTTTGCGTCTTTTTGTCGAAATAAGTTGC
>NZ_BAAADM010000048.1:0-1384 GCF_039522485.1 Lentibacillus halophilus
GGAGTTGGATCAGACACTGGAAATGGACTTTGTCCTGGAAGCTGTTCAGCGTGCATTCGCAATCGGAACACCGGATATATTTAATAGCGATCAGGGCAGTCATTTCACCAGTTCCAGCTATATCAATCTACTGAAGGAGCACCCATCTATACAAATCAGTATGGATTCTAAGGGGCGTGCCCTGGACAATATCCGTATCGAACGATTTTGGCGCAACCTCAAATATGAAGAGGTCTATCTGAAAGACTATGCCACACCGAGGGATGCAAGAAACAATATACGAGAGTATATGAAAACCTATAACCATGAGCGCCCTCATCAGTCATTAAACTATAAAACGCCTGAATCCGTCTATTGTCACTAAGAGTTGATCCTTTCCATCTTTGGGCCATTATCTTTCCCATGTCAGAACCCGTCAAGGGTAAAAGCGCCCCTTGACGGAACCTGACATAGGAAAGACCCCGTTTTCTAAGATGGAAAAGGACGACAAGCATGAACCAACTTTCACCTTATTTTTATAAAATATGTGTCTTGACACTGGGGTCCACCTAAGAAATGCGCCCATTACTGCTTTATCGGGCTATTATGTTGAGGAAAAAGGGGGGGTAAAATGATCTTTACTAACTGGGTTTCTTATGCCGCTGTCGGACTTATGGTGGCTGTATTACTTTATGCGATTTTCAGTGTATTTTTTAAAAAACCAATGGGCTTATATATTGCAGCAGCACTCCACATTGTATTAGGAATATTGTCGCTTCCATCAATCGGACTGTATGTATTAGGAGTAGCCATTATTGAATTAATTATTGGAATTGTAATGACTGTAAAAAGAACAGCATTGAGTAGTTGAAGTGGTTAACGGGCGCATTGTTTAATAAATGGATGCTGCGTCCGAATCGAGCCAGATTGTGAAATTATTATAGAAAAAGGAGTTGAAAATAGATGGTGAGTTCTTTTAATCCAATAGGTATTATAATGATCTTGGCAATAATAACTGTTGTAATCACATTAATTATTTTTGTAATCCGAAAAGGCACCCAACCCAATAAAAAACTTAAACACGAAAACGAAAAATTAAAAAGAGAACTAAATAATTATAAAAAACGTTAAAGCAATAAAAAAATAAAGCTTATTACAAAACCGGGCGCCTATCTGGAATAAAGATCAGCGCCCATTCCCTGCGGAAAAGGGCTAAGTTGTTGAATAGCAATACCACTTTTTATAAAACGTTGGTAAGGTATCATTCCAATTGAGCTTAACAAAATAGCGATCAAAGTAACATAGTTTGTTATTTTGCTAATTAAAATTTCAGTTAGGAGCATTCCTGTAATGAAAAAATTTGATGTGAAATCGACGAAAACGCCAAATGCATAAAAAAGTCCCC
>NZ_BAAADM010000049.1:0-2094 GCF_039522485.1 Lentibacillus halophilus
ACAGGAAAGGGTCTTCCTTTTTCTATGACCATCTTTCATCATAGCCGTTTACACAAACTATGTTACGCTCTCTAATAAAAACACCTTAATAATTTTAAATTATTAAGGTGTACCTAGATTTAGTATTCCAGAAGCGCGCCCGTGGGACATCGATCCCGTCCGTAATACTGTCCACCCACTTCTTGTAGAAACATGTTTGTAAGCAGCGGGGGACTGGCCCCGATATTAGGGTTGTCCCGGAAATGAACCCGATATTTTAAAATGGTTTTCTATCAGAATTAGCGATTTTAACGATATGCTTTTCTTATAATTCCTATTTATGTCAACCAAACGAAAAAAGCCCCGCAGAGACTTTCTCTCCACAGGACTTCCACTATATCCGTCTGCTTTAGCGCTTTAAAGCAGCGGGGGACTAGTATGGAAAATAAATGATACACGTTATTAAAAAAGACCACCATTTTCTAGTAAAATAGAAGCACCTAGCACAGAACTTCCAATTACTATTCCACAAAGGAGACGAAAATGATGGTATATTCACTATTTAATCATATCAAAGGTAAAAATGGAAGTAGATGGGCGGGCTTTATTAGGGAAACAGGTATAGATCATATGTTGATTGTTACAATTGATGCAGCTAAATATACGCATAAAGCGATGATATGTAATTTTTATGGAGATGTGTTGTCTTCGATCCAAAAGGGCCGTATATAAGCTAATGGAAAGCAGCGGGGGTCTGTCCCCGATACTTGAGGGGGACTGAGGCTTATGACCAGTTAAAATGGGGCCTTGACTTATTTACCATTATACGCTGTCCCCCGATATTCTTGTAAACTCACCATTTTCATTAAAATTCACAGGACTTTTGTAGTTACTAGTCGAATACATAGGTAAGGGGGTGATTTAAATGTACGATCATTATTACTACAACAAAAATACTGATAATAATGGAAACCAAGAAGTCCATAAGAATGACTGTTCTTATTTACCGGATCTCCAAAACCGTAAGTACATTGGATACGAGAATAGTTGTCATTCCGCCATCCAAAGGGCAAAAGATGATACAGGTGAAACGAACTTTGATGGTTGTTATCATTGTTGTTACGCATGTCACAAAGGCTAATAAACTTTAAGAGAAGAGTATCCCTTTTAAAGTAATCGGGCACTATCCCCGATTTGTTCATTTTAGTCCAAGAAATTATTCAGAATATCTCCTATAAAATTGGCCCTAACTCCTCGAAAGGAATTAGGGCCAATTGTGTCTATCACAAACACAATATATATTTCATAATGTTGTTAATAAAGAACAAAAGGAAGCCCTGCAGAGATTTATTCTCCACAAGGCTTCCAATACATCTATCCACTTTAGCGCTTTAAAGCATCTGGGGACTGTCCCCGATATTCCAATTAACTGATGGTCTGTTTCTCACTTAATTTTCATAATAATAAGAGACAAGCATTTATTATGAATGAGGTGCAGCGAGACCATGAATAAACAATTAACCAATTTCCTGACGTGGATAACGGCACTTTTTATTATCCTCCATTTGCTTATAGAAGGAATTCATTCTGCATGGAACTGGTTTCTTTCACTTTTAACTAGTATTGGTATTTGGGTAGAAACACATATTCAAATAATTATGATTGGTCTTATCATAATGACGTTAATACCTCTCATTGTTCGAGCCTTGTATGCAAAAAAACTGCATCAGAATAACCCGACTGATGATAATGAAAATAACATCTTTTTAACCGAAGAAGAAGAACAAAATAAATCTTTTGAGCGATGGTTTGAAATTAAAAAAAACCCAACTTTAGACAGAACAAATCAAATGATTGATATTTTAAATGAAATGCTTAAATCTAAGCGTCATAGGAAGCAACATGAAAACACTTATAGGAACCTATTAAAAGAAAATGGGTTAGGGTATGTTTATTTTATTAAGGCGCCTGATGAAACAACTAAAATTGGTCAAACACGCGATCCCATCAGACGTATTATGAAAATTTTCGGAGGTGTTAATACCTCCCTCAATAAATTAATGTTTTCTTGGAATTCCTTCGTTTTTCTCCCGATTTCTTTTGATTTATTGAAGC
>NZ_BAAADM010000050.1:0-11835 GCF_039522485.1 Lentibacillus halophilus
GCTTTTACGTTTCATAAAAGTACCTTAACATCTCCCTTTTTCGTGTCTAAAATCTTGGGTCCATTATATTTCCATTAGTTGTGGTTTTCTTTGGTGTTGCTGTGGTCTTCTTATTTATCGGATTGCAAATCTATCCGGCATAAAACTTTGTTCCTAGGCTAATTGAATGGTCTTTCTGCATTCGTCAGCCGTCGACAATCAATCTTTCTTTTAAAACCACAAAATAATAGATAATTTTGTTACAATAGCGTTGGGTTGCATAAGCAGGATGGGGCGGTGGATCCTTTGCTGCTCGTTGGTTGACATGGTCATGTCACAATGAGGTGGGAGGTGATGCCGCACATGATTACGGTATATCAAACGCTAATGCTCATGATCAGCTTTGGGTCTCTGCTCATGGCTGTCGTGACATTCATTGTTTTGATCATAAAAAAGTAATCCCCACCCTGTGAAAATGGACTGGTTGGGGATTACTCCTGCCGCTCCACCGCAACATCACGCGGCGCAACTCACCAGAACTCCGACATGCCACTGTCGGGGTTCTTTTTAGTATTATGTCTTCTAGTTTTATTATATGCCAAGAATCACTGTTTTGCAAGGCTGTTTTTACATAATATCCCACAAATATCGAGCGTTTAAACGTAGATGACATCCAACGCGCGAACACCAACTCATTCCCATTGTGATCAACTACCAAAAGTGATCAGTTCATCTCCCCCGTTCACTGACATAAAAGAAAAATTGGGTAAGGTAACGAAAATAAAAAGCCCCGCCATTCCGCGAGACTTTTTAAATTGAAAGATGAACACTGAGATAGCTCTCTCGTCAACGCATCAAAGTCCTTCTTTCACTTTAGAAGCTACGTCTTCGGGTACCCATTCCGTCCAAAGCGATTCTTTTTCATTTAGAAATTTGATGGCTGCTTCATGAGCTGATGCATCTTTATTTTGCATATAGTTGAGTGCTTCATTCGCTACTTTACTGGACGTTTGATAGTTTTTGAGAAATTCAGTGACCTTAGGTGCTCGTTCGGGCAGGCTTTTGTGCGAAACAATCTCGACATCCTGTTCTGCAACACCCGATAATGGCGTGTCTTTCTTTTCACGTAATGGCGTCATTTCGTATTCACCCATAACCCAGTTTGGTTCATAGTTATAGCCGACCCACGGTTCACCATTTTTATACGCATCGGCCAGCGACGCATTAATTGCTGCTTCGGAACCTGGACGGAAATAATTATACTGTTCGTCCAGCCCATATTCTTTCAATGTTTGGAATGTCAACTCACTGACTTCCCATCCTGGAATAGCTCCGATAATGCGGCCTTTGTCTTTATTTTCCGGGTCTTGAAATAAATCTTTATAGTCAGCTAAATCCGTAATATACTCTAAATCCGGTGCCATCGGTTCGATTCCTCTTTCCGGATCCCCCTCAATGACATATGTAGGCACATACAAGCCCTGAAAGTTATCATCAAAGTTGACCGACAGTTTAACATAATCGCCGCTTTCAATTCCCTCATTATATGCTTCTTGATTATTTTTCTTCCATAGTTCCATATGGACATCAATATCGCCTTCACGGAGCGCGGTTAATATGGCAGCCGCGGAGCCTTTCCGATGCTCAGTCTCATAACCATACCCTTTTTCAATGATGGTCCCGGCAATTTCATTATGGAAACGAAGGCTAGCCCAACTCTCATCCGCAAAAATAATCGGTTCTTTTTTGTCACCACCGGATGACTCACCGCTACATCCGCCAAGAATCGTCATGGCGGTTAGTAATAAAACTCCGATAAATAATAACGATTTTTGTTTCAACAAAAACGCCTCCTCTTGTTTTTGGTTCTTTTTTTAGTGGAGCTGCTATTACGCTAGTGTTCACACAGACACCCCACTTCAAGTGTTAACGAAATGAGAGGTTATTCGAATGGTTTATCCGTCATATTCTTCGGTTTCATCAACGTCATTCGATGCCAACCCTGACAGAACATGGACACGCAAAATAAAGCCAACCAATTTTTCTTCTTCATTCACGACGGCCAGCGGAAAACGTGACTCGAGTGATTTCGTAATCAGATCATTCACATATTCGTCGTTGCGCACAATCGTAATAGCCGTACGCATCACATCCGGCAGTGTTTCCTTTTCTTTAATCCCTTTGATCGCATCATCAATGGTGACAATGCCTTTCACATGGCGGCTGCGATCAATGACAAAAACACTGGAAATTCCATTTTCCTCCATTTCCTTACGAGCAACCTGCAATCCATCTTTCATGGAAACGAGCGCATTTGGTTTGATCATGATGTTCTCCGCTTGAAACACTTTTGATCGATCGATATCCCGAATGAAGTCGGATATATAATCATTTGCAGGATGTTCGATAATTTCCTCCGGCGTCCCGATCTGATTGACTTTTCCATCTTTCATGACAGCCACCCGGTCGCCGAGTTTAAATGCTTCGTTGACATCATGTGTGATAAAGATAATCGTCTTCTGCAATCGTTCCTGAATATCCAGGAGTTCCAGCTGCATTTCGCGTCGGATTAGCGGATCCAGTGCACTGAAAGGTTCGTCCATTAACAGGATGTCCGGATCATTGGCAAGTGCGCGTGCCAGACCAACACGTTGTTGCATACCACCGGATAATTCATCTGGAAATTTATTTTCATAACCTTTCAGACCAACGTTTTCAATATTCTTTTGGGCAATGTCACGCCGTTCTTCTTTTGAAATTTGACGTACTTCCAGGCCATACTCAACGTTCGCCATAATGGTCCGATGATTGAAAAGGCCAAAATGTTGAAATACCATGGCCATTTTTTTCTGTCGAACATCTTTCAATTGTCCACGGCTGGATTTAACAATATCTTGTCCATCAATGAAAATGGACCCGTCCGTCGGCTTGTTCAGTAAGTTGAAGCACCGGATAAGCGTTGATTTACCGCTTCCGGAAAGTCCCATAATGACAAAGATTTCACCTTCCGCAATCGCCATTGACGCATCATAAACACCAACAGTATGACCTGTCTCAGCCAGTATGTCTTCTTTCGACATGCCATTTTTTACTTGGGGGATTACCGACTTCGGCTTGTGTCCAAAAATCTTGGAGACATGTTCGAGTTTTATTTTTTCAGCCATTAACTTACCCTCCTATGCTTTTGAAATTTATTTGCCAAGCCACCGAAGACACGGTCAATAATAATGGCAAGAAACACAATACTGATACCAGCTTCAGCACCAAGCGCTATATCAATCTGATTAATCGAAACTAAGACTTGTTCTCCCAGTCCCTGTGCGCCAACCATCGATGCAATAACGACCATAGCCAGGGCCATCATCGTTGTCTGGTTCACACCTGCCATAATCGTGGGAAGCGCCTGTGGGAGCTGAATTTTAAATAGCATTTGCCACCTGGATGAACCGAATGATTCAGCTGATTCGATGACTTCCTTGTCAACACCCCTGATGGCTAATTCCGTAAGCCTAATAACGGGAGGAATGGCATAAATTAATGTTGCAAAAATAGCGGAAACGTTACCTAAACCGAAGAAAAAGATAGCAGGAATCAGATAAACGAACGTCGGCATGGTCTGCATCGCATCGAGAACCGGCCGCATAACAAATGAAAAAAGTTTGCTGAAAGACATCCATACTCCAAACGGAATACCGAGTGCCAATGAAATAATAACTGCCGTCATAACAACCGCAATGGTCGTCATCATATCTTCCCATAATTCGAACGTACCGACCAAAAACATAAATAGACCGTAAAGAATACCTGCTGACAGTGATTTGAAATACCAGCCCAGTAGTACAATAAACACAATGATGAGCCACCATGGCATGCTAATCAAAAAACTTTCAATACCGTTAATAAAATTAGATGAAACCATAAAGATAAAATCAAAAAGCGCACTCAACGTCGTGTTTAAATAATTTACAAATGATTCAATATAATCCCCAAAATTAAATGTTATATCAGGAAAACCATTCATATAATCCAACCTTTCTATTAAATTGGGAAAGCACCTATCCTGCAGACCAGTTGCTTCTTATCTATTAATCCATAGTGTCCTTGACGTTTTAGCTACATCTCTAGAATTCAACTCGTCCACACGTCTTCATCGTTGTTGATATCGTTGAATTAATATTGTCGTCTTGCTAAAAATACTCATGAATATTCAAAAGGTGACACAATTAAATGACAAGCAGTCGTACGAACCTGTTTTGTCAACAATGCAACAATATAAATTTTAATAGACCTAGTAGTTTACTTCAAATGGCAAATTTACCAATTTATAGCAATAAACATAGATATAACGTTATAAAACCAAAAGAAAACATTATTACTTGCATATATTCCAAAATAATATTCATATCTCTGAATATTCCGTTTAGCGGTGATAAGTGCCTGGCACTCGCACAATTCAGAATTGTTTGGGTGCCTGGCACTTTGTTGTGGTTTTCAATCGTTCTTGACGTTCTGATAATCGCCTGTTATTTTAACTATAAAGGTCGTTCTATCTACCTTAAAAGGAGAATAAACTCATGAGCCGATCTGTCAAAAAAGAAACTTTGCTTGAAGTGGCTGAACACCTATTTTATGAACATGGATTCCGGGGGGTCGGTTTAAAACAAATTATCAGTGAAGCCAATGTCGCGACGATGACGTTGTATAATCATTTTTCGTCGAAGGATAATTTAGTGGAAGAAGTGCTCAAACAACGGGAAGAACGCTATTGGTCGTATTTGGATGCGCATGTGGAAATGGATTCGGATTCGCCGTTCATACTTGCTGTGGAAGCACATGGACGCTGGTTGAACGAGTTGTCCTATAAAGGTGATATGTTTTTGCGGGCGATTGAAGATTACGCGGGAATGGATAACGAGATTGAAACGATTGCCCGAGGGCATAAATCAAAACTTCGCCGATACTTTCAACAGTTGGCGCAGAAGAAAGGCAAAACCAACGTCAAAGATTTAGCCGACCAATTCACGCTTCTTCTCGAAGGCACGACATCCATGACGACACTGATCGGTGCCGAGAAAGCGACAGACCATTCCATTGCGATGGCGCGGATACTTGTCCGACAGACATCGTAATTTTTTTGGTTTTAAAATAGAAAGGACGTTCTATCTAATATTGGATGTCAGGAGGGATATTATGCGATTTTCAAAACTGGTGATGCCGGGTGTCACTATGATTGCTGTGACGTATGGTTTGGCGAGGTTCAGTTTTGGCTTGCTTTTGCCTGATATGTCCACATCTCTTAATATGTCGGAGTCAATCTCAGGTATGGTCTCATCATTATTTTATGTTGCCTATTGTTTTACCATTGTTGTCTCCACCGTTTTAACAGCGCGAAAAGGGCCAAGAGGCATGATTTTGCTGGCCGGTCTATCAGCGTTTGTCGGCATGATGTTAATCAGCGTCACACCCCACGTATGGGGGCTTGTCCTGGGTGTGCTGTTGGCCGGGGGCAGTACCGGATTTGCTTCCCCGCCTTATGGTGCAGCTATTTCGCTTTGGATTAAGGAAGATAGTCAAGGAAAAGCCAATACATGGATCAACTCCGGAACAAGCTTCGGGATTGTTCTTTCAGGAGTAGGTGCCATACTGTTGACACCGCATTGGCGTCTGACGTATTTCATCTATGCTATTCTGACGCTGGCCATCTTGATATGGAATTTCCGGTCTATTCCAAAGCTGGAAAAGAGTTGGTTAACGTTTCAAAAAGGGAATCTCTCCTTGCGGGGAATGCAGGGATCTGTTGCGTTAATTGCGGCATCGCTCTTTTTTGGTATGACCACAGCTGCTTTTTAAAAATTATAAGTGCCAGGCACCCACACAATTCAGAATTGTTTTGGTGCCTGGCACTTTTTATGACGTTTTAGGTTCTGCCAATTGACCGCCGTCATTCATATACTTTTCAATGCCTTCTGCGGCACGATAGGCTAAGGCGCCGATGGTCGGTGTCGGATGGTGGCCGCCAAATTGTGGAAATGCTGATCCGCCTACAACGAACAGATTGTCCACGTCCCACATTTGCAAGTAGTTATTGACAGCCGATGTATTTGGATCGTCGCCCATCACGACGCCCCCGGTGTAATGGCCGCCGGTAAAGCTATGGTTGAATTCTTCCGGTACTTCATCATCTTCAATAATATCAGCGCCCATTTCCTCCATGATTTCATGGCATTTTTCCACGCCGAATTTAGCTATATTTCTTTCCTGATCGCCAAACTTGTACGTCGCACGCAGCAGTGGATCACCGTATTCATCTTTATAGGTTGGATCGAGGTCCAAATAATTATGCCAATAAGACATCGTTATTGCAGTATACCAAATTTGCAAGGTTCTGTACGCGTAGTGCAACGAATCGTTTTTAAATTTCTTGCCCCAGCGCGGCGTATCCTTGGGAACGTTCTCGCTGCTTGCGATCGCACCAAAGCCATATTGTCTGAGTTCGATTGCACCTCCACCGATAAAGTCCAGATCAGAATGGTCGAAATTATCAGCAGCATAATCATTGACCGCTGCGCCGAGTGCGCCGGCACCCATATACAGGTTGAATTTTTTATTCTCGAAAAACCCTTTTGCCCCATTGAATGCTGAATTATACTGGCCATTAAAGTTACGGCCAATGACGCCCTCTCTCGTTTTCGGGTCATACTGTTTGCCTATATTCGATAACATTAACAGACGATTATTTGTAAACGCAAAACCAGACAGAACGACAACATCGGCTGGTTGTTCGAATTCTTCGCCGGTTTTTTCGTCCACATACATGACACCTTTGGCCTTGCCGCTGTTGTCATCATATAGAACGCGTCGAACGTATGCATGTGTTCTGAGCTCATAGTTATCATGTTTTAAAGCTGTGGGAATAACGGTCGCAAGCGGATCCGATTTGGCACCGAAGTCACAGCCGTTTCGTGTACAGAATGAGCAGTACATACAGGCATTAAGTGTCTCCCCGTCCGGATTTTCATATTGTTGGCTCATATTACCCGCAGCAATTTGAAAAGGATGCAGACCCAAATTTTTCGCTGAATCCTTAAACAGCTTTAAAGAAGGGGTTTCCTTGAGCGGTGGATTGGGCCATTCGTTCTTCCGTTCAGGGGCCAATGGATCCTGTTCGCCGGAGATACCGGCTGTTTTTTCCCATTTGTCATAATACGTTTCCATTTCCTCATATGTAATGCCCCAATCCTGCAAATTCATGTCTTCGGGGATTTTATCTTTTCCGTAACGCTCTATTGTTTTACTGCGGATTTCAAATTCATAAGGCCAATAGCGATACGTAGCCCCGGCCCAATGGACACTGCCGCCGCCCAAATCCGTTCCAACCTGCATATTCGTTCTTGTTCGCACCGGCAATGCTGTTTCATCGAGATTATTTCGTGACGTAATGGTTTCGCCTGATAGATTTTGCATAATCTGATAGCGATTATCAAAACGAAGCTCGTCTTTTACACCAATGTAGTCACTTCTTTCCTTATGGTCACCACGCTCCAGTGCAACCACCTTTTTTCCGGCTTTGGCCATTTCGGCGCTTATAATACCTCCTGACCAGCCGACACCCACGATAACAACATCCACTTTATCCAGTTTCTTAGCCATTTATAGACCGCCCCCTTGATACGCTCGCAAGCTTTTCGGTTGTTTTGATAAAAATTTCTCTGATTCGATGTCGTTTCCCCAACCCATGCGAGGACCTGGGTACTCGATCATTTTCCAGCCTTGCATATCTTTATTGCCACCATATGCCGGGTCTGAATAAACGCCTTCTAATGTGGTTTGTCTGAGGAGTTCAAAGAAAGTATCGGCTTTCATTCCTTTGACATTAACATCGTCTGATTCAAACGTTTCGAGAATCGCATCCTGTGTCTCCCCATCAAGGTCAAAAAACGATTTATTATGTTTTTCCTGACTGACCTCCTGCATCCGCCTCAGCCCGAATAAAAACATTTCTCCGCGGTTGAGTTTTGTTTGCAATCCGTGCGTATCCGATGCCTGTGGTTTAAAAGGAGGGTGCATGTAATCTTTGCTGTTGGACCCCCAGAATCCAGCCAGTTGTTTGTCAATAAAGTAGGGCACGCCTAGTTCAATAGCGCCCGGCCCATTATCATCCTGAGGGTATATGCGTTCAGTTGCAGCTGCTAGTGTTTTAAAATCATCACTGCGGCTGAAAAATGTACGCGCTTGTTGCAAATGTTTTTGAGATGTGTCATCACCTGTGCTGGTTGCTTGTTGTGTTTCAAAAGGATTGCCGATCAATCCGCCTAAGAGCGTGCCTCCGACGACACCTCCTGCCGCGTAACCGGAGTTTTTAAGAAATTTCCGTCTTGAAACATCGGTATGACTACCATCTTGATCATGTTGATTCTGGTTGTCATTATTATTATCAGAACCATTGTTAGTCACTGGTTTTTCCTCCCTTACTAAAACGATTTTTTACCATTTATCGACAAAACTCGCAAACTATCGATAATAGTATAGTAACACTGTGAAATATTGTCAATTGAAAGTGTTGGAGTGCCAGGCACCCGCACAATTCAGAATTATTTTGGTGCCTGGCACTAGATCTATTCTGAATTGTTTCGGTGCCTGGCACTTTGTCGGTATGATAGAATGGATTATAAAACCGGGTCAGGAACCATAAGGGGGAACGTCTTTTGTATTCCATTCAATCGTTATTGAAAGGGTATGAGAAAAAGCAATTCTCTCCGGTCGAGATAACACAACACTATATTGAAAAGGCCAAACAAACGAGTGATCTAAACGCGTTTATTTCGATAACCGAGGATGTCGCACTGCAACAGGCAGCTATTTCTGAGAAAAAGTGGCAATTAGGCGATGCTGGGCGCTTGGAAGGAGTGCCGCTTTCCTACAAGGACAATATCCACACGAAAGGCGTTCCTTCGACAAGTGGGTCAAAAATTGATCACGATGTTATTCCGGAACAACATGCAGACATTGTCGAAGCGATGAACCAATCCGGCGGCGTTATGATCGGAAAAACCAACATGCACGAGTTTGCGTTTGGCATTACAAGCAACAACCCATTTTACGGTCCGGTCAAAAATCCGTGGAACAAAGCATTGACTGCTGGCGGTTCCAGCGGTGGATCAGCCGCTGCCGTTCTGGCGGGGGCAAGCGTTGCGTCTTTAGGGTCCGATACGGGCGGCTCGGTGCGGATTCCTGCTGCCAGTTGCGGTCTGATCGGGTTGAAACCGACACAGGGCCTGCTCCCACAGCAAGGCATAACCTTAATATCGCCATCCCTGGACCACCCCGGCCCTATCACGCGAACGATGTCGGATTTAATGGTCATGATGGAAGCGTTGACAGGAAACAATTATTCTGTCATCGATTCAAAAGCTGAAGATTTACGTGGCGTTAAAATCGGTGTCCCCATCAACGTCTTTAATGAAAAAATTGAAGCAGATGTACTGGATGGCTACCAATCGACATTAAAAACATTGGAACAGCTCGGTGCGCACCTCGTTGACGTTGAAATCCCGTTTGCCAATGAAGCCGCTCTCCGAAGTTTTACATTGGCAGCTTCAGAGGGCGGCTATGAACACCGTAATCGTATGCAACAAATGGATGATTACGGTGACGATGTCCGTCATGTGATGAAAGCCAGCACAACCATTTCTGCGTCAGAGTACTTGCACGCACTGAAGCGAAAACACGACATGACGGCGGCCTGTGATGCATTGCTGGAACACGTGGATGCGATAATAACACCGACCATGCCAGCGCAACCGAAACCAATAGGTCAAGAAATAGTCCATTTTAACGACGGGAAAGAACCGATTTTTGATTGCATGACCCGCTACGTGTCCTATTTTAATATAACAGGCCACCCCGCCATATCCTTACCGGTCGGTTTCGCCAATGACATCCCTGTCAGCGTTCAACTTATCAGCGGGAAATGGAAAGAACGACACCTCATCCGCTGGGCCAAAGTTTTAGAAAATGACTGTCACCCGGAAACCCTGTAAGTGCCTGGCACCGGTACAATTCTGAATTGTTTGGGTGCCTGGCGCTATGTTTGATGTCTTAGACACTGAGGAATAGTATTTATGGATCAATACACAGAAAGGGTGTGGTAAGGATGATCAACGTAACCAGTCAAAAAGGCAGCCCGATTATCGAAATGGTCATGAAGGACAAAATAAGCAAAACCGATATTGAAACATTCGAGGAAACACTCAAACAAAAAATCACTGAACAAGAACCGGTTCATTTGCTGATTACGTTTGAAAACTTGGAAGGTGTTACACTGAAAGGACTTGTGGAAGATCTGAAAATGATCAAGTATTTAAGAAGCATTAAAAATGTTGCAGTGATTACAGACCAAACCTGGATCAAGGCGGACGCTAAGCTGGAAAATCTCATCCCAGGCATTAAAGTAGACTTTTTCACCCCAGACAACACCGAAGCAGCCCGCGAATGGCTGATTGAATAAGTGCCGGGCACCTATACAATTCTGAATTGTGTGGGTGCCTGGCACTTTGTTTTTTCTGAATTTTGTGGGTGCCTGGCACTTTGTTGAGTTGTTGACAATATTTGATTCAATGTTATGATAACGATGATATGAGTTGAAAGTTTAATAGAGTTATATTATCGGCGTCACCGACTCATATCACCGCATGGTCGTCAACATGTGCCCCAAGCCACGTTCAGTATCTCGTTTAAACGAGCCGGCGAACACCTGAAAAGAGAATTTTACGGTCAGCATCTATGAACAACCTACTTGTTAGATTAAAACATTCGCTATAAGGAGTTGAGAAACAATGTATCGAAAAAGAAACATGTCTATCGTATCCTTGGCATTTGTTATATTGTTCAGCCTCGTATTATCTGCCTGTGGTACAAATAGCAACGATAGCAATGCCGAGAACGGTGATGCCGATAGCGGTGAAAACAGTGGAAGCAGTGCAAATCTCGGTGACAAAGACATTACTATCCCTTATGTTGCCTGGGCTGGTTGTGTGGCCGGTACGAATGTGATGAAAGCAACTTTAGAAGATGTAGGCTATAACGTTACGATTAAACAAGTCGGTAAAGGCGCGATGTTTTCGTCAATTGCTGAAAAAGACGCCGATGCGATGATGTGTACATGGCTTCCGAACAACGCTGTCCATCTTTGGGATGAACACAAAGACGATCTGGTAAAACTGAATAAAAACATTGACACAGCCCCAATTGGTCTATATGTTCCTACATATATGGACATAGATTCCATTGGCGATCTCAAAGGCAACGAAGAAGTCGGTAAAGGGACGGATTGGACAATCACAGGTAATGACCCCGGCTCCGGCAATGTTGAACTCACCAAACGAGCGGTGAAAAAATACGGCTTAGACAAATGGGAAGTACAGACAAGTTCGGATTCAGCTATGGTCGCCACTCTGGGCAATAAGGTAGACCAAAAGAAACCCGTGATCACGACCTTATGGAAACCGCATTACGCTTTTGGCAAGTATGATTTGAAAATGTTAAAAGATCCAAAGAATATATACGGGGATCCAGACAGCATCTGGACAACATCACGAAAAGGCTTAAAAGAGGACTCACCGGCGGCCTACAAAATTTTAAAGCAATTTGACTGGACATATGACGAGATGAACGAAGTCATGGTCAATATTAGAAAGGGCACCGACCCGGAAAAAGCAGGAAAAGAATTTGTGAAAGAACATCAGGACCTTGTGAATGAATGGAAAAAAGGCATAAAGTAAACAAAGGTCAAGTAGGAGTGAACCTCTCAGCCTAACGGCTGATTGTGTATCACTCCCCTCTCAGAACCATGCGAGC
>NZ_BAAADM010000051.1:0-24606 GCF_039522485.1 Lentibacillus halophilus
GCTTTTACGTTTCATAAAAGTACCTTAACATCTCCCTTTTTCGTGTCTAAAATCTTGGGTCCATTATATTTCTTTATTCTGGATAGACGCCCGATAATTGAACAAGCTTGTCAGCCAAAAATATCAAACTGCTTCTTTTCTGTGTTTGTTTTTTTCATTTCCAAATACCGACTCAAAAATAGTTAGTATCAATGAACTGACCAATTTTGCTCCAGGTGAAAGATTAATACCGCTCATAAACACATCTACTATAAAAATAACGACCCAGTTTGTCACAAAACCAAAAAGAAATTGGATAACAAATGCTGTTATCTTACCTCGTATTTTTTCAACAGTTAACTCAGCCATAGAACCTAAAACCAGATCAACTGGTAATCCCAGAATAAAGATACTTATTACAAAAATGATTAATGACCAGATTGATTGATACTGAACACCAATTAATTCAAAAATTCCTGCTATACCAAAAAAGTAAATCGCTATGAAAATGCCCATTATAAATATAACGAATAGTGTCATTCCGATTATATTCTTTATATTTTCTTTCATATATTGATTAATCTCCCTACTTCCGAGATCTGGCTCAAACCTTGTTCGATAGCTACGTCCGTTCATATTACTTTAATTACTGTTCTTTTTATTAACAAAATCGAAAAGGGTGTGGAACGTCATTGCTAAACCGAACGCAAAGAATATAGCAATAATCACGTTAAATAATATGCTCCAAATATTATAGCTAGGCAAATAAGAAAACAGTAAAAACATAGGGATTATAAATATTAGATCAAGTATCTCCATTTTATCAAAAATACCTTTTAAATTATCATCCAACTGAACCCCCCATTTCATCGAGATTTATTATGTCGCGAAAGCCTTTATTCCAGATAGGCGCCCGATGATTGAAGGAACATTGATAAAACAAAGCCACCTTTGCCTTATTTACTGTTCAAATTGATGTATGTACATAATTTACTTCGTATTCATCTCCGAGTTCGAATTTTAATTTTTGATACAAACTCATTCCTTTTTCATCATGAGATTTAACTAATACTGCCGTATCACGCTTTATTTTTTCGCCATAATCAGTCTGTTCTAGAATTTTTCCATACTCGATGACCCAATTCATTAACTCAGATTTCAATTCATCAGTAAGAGGAAAATCATCAATATCAAGGTTACAGCCACACTTTGAACACCACAGAGGATCAGCGCCATAGTCAGCTTCCATCTTATACGTATCGTGCGAACATTCACCTTTCATCATTACCACTCCTTATATTCCGCAATATGGCACAATCAAGCGGTAATGGGCGCATTTCTTTATTCCTGATATGCGCCCTATTGCTTTAAACGATATACTACTTATTGTTTTTTAAATCATTAACATCTTCTTCTAATTTATCTAGTTTTTGTTGAAATTTTGTCCCCGGTTTAATGATTGCCTTAATTGCATAAATAACAAGTGCAAGAACAAGTGCAATGACAATTATCGAGATTATTGTTCCGATTAAACTGAAACTACTAACACTCATTGTGATCCCCCTTTCATTTCATTATAAGGTTTCATAATATATAACGTTTTGGAACCCTTAAATGTTTCAAATTTATTCCCCAAATTGGCCCGATGTTGGAATAAAGTTGTTAGACAATCGCGTCCATTTATTTAACTTCTAAAACGAATGCATAAGAGGCATCACCGTGAGAGACATTGTCTTTTTCTTTATCCATCCACCATACGCTATAGTTATAATAATAAATCCCTTTTTCCTTAGGAGCTGTAAACTGATTACCTTTTAATTCTACATTAGTTTTTTTATCATTGATTATCTGTGAAAGATGGACTTCGTTAGGCTTTGGAGTGTATTCCATTCCAAAAGTTATGCTTTCACCAGCTTGAACTTGTATAGGCTCCCGGTCTTTTAATAGCTCAACCAGGCCCACTTTATCAACACACCCGGTTTTCCAGCAGTATGAACCCAGTTTAGTATCATACTTTTTGTTATTCATCTTTATATACGCACTGGGAGGACTATCTCCTGATAAGCCCCCATTTTCATCTGTATTATTCGAAAATGTGCCATTACAATCTGAAATCTTTTCACCTTTAGCTTGGGCAGGATATGAATCATTGACACCGCCATCAAGCCAAGCTTTTATCTTATTTCCTTTTTCAAATTTACCTGCGTCATCATAATCTATAAACATAAGCTCAAGTTTATCTTGCTGACTTGTATGTTCTCGGAATTCCGAGACTGTCTTATCTTTTATTTCTTCAAATTTCTCTGATGAAATATCCTCCGCAACCAGTACCCTGTCTTTATCTGTTTTAAGTACATAGCCTTCTACATCCGGATTTGAATCCATATCAGTGCCACATCCGAATAATGACAGACTGAGTAACAAAGGAATAGCGAATATAAGAACTCGTTTCAATGATTTAACCTCCCTGTTAGCCAAACATCGAATCCTTAATGTTTTGATTGTCTTCATCCGTTAGGTGTTGTTGGTGCGGTAACACCCAATAAATGAAGATGCCATTATTTTAACTCGTTGTATCTGTTTAAAAATACCTAAAAATGAGGTATAATATAATTAGATAATCATATACTAAAAAGACCGAATGGTGCGCAAACACCAATCGGCCGAGTGTAATAGCCCTTTAAGGGGGCGACTCACAAAGTTAGGCTTAATAACCACCTACTTGCTTGTCAGGCTCGCAGGGTGGTTATTTTTTTGTGCTTGACAATATCGACACGACTAATGATGCAAATGTGATCATCAGCAAAAGTGTTTGAAATACTGTCATTAGGCATCACCCCCTTTCCAGGGGAGTGAGCCACCACCCATGAAAGCCTTATTACACCTTTCACCATTGTAACAAAAATAACTATTTTATAGGGAGTGATCTTTCTTTTTTTATTCCTATTAAAATAGAAAAAGACCCTAGAATCACATCCTAGAATCTTTCCACTTAATATGAGTGTGGATTCTCAACAAAATCAATACCCGCTAACTGGTAACGATAAAAAGGATTATGGGTATCCCAACCTTCTTGCATCTTTGTACGAGGTAATAATTTATTTTCATCTTTTGTGACAGTACACGTATAATTCAGTTCTCGCTTTATTTACCAAATCTTTCAGGAATAAATTTTTTGGTACCATATGTTCAAATACCAGATCCTTTTTTTCTTTCATTTTCATTTTTCGCAAAGCTTTTGGTGTTATGAAATCCGTTATACTATATTTATCACTAAATAAACCATTCCGTCGATAATAACTCTCCGTTAAAAAATATAGATCATCTCCTAAACCTTTAGAACTTAAGTGGTACCGACGTAAATGGTCGTCATTTATCTCAAGTTTTAAATATATAATTTGATTTAAATGTTGACTCAAAAATTCAATAAAATTTGTTCTTGAAACCCTGATTTCTTCAACTGTTGAAGTATTATTAGAACTATAATTTTGTGCTTCTTCAAAACTATAAATTTCCCCATTTGTATGTGAATAGCTTTTATTCTGATGAATTCCCTTATTTACAATCGACCAAGGAAATACTGTATTGTCAATGTTTGTTTAAGCTAATATCTGGTAATGGCCAAAATTACCCTTCCTTTGATTTCCATTTTGTGTAAAGCACATTAATAGCGTTCCCAATCGTTAAAATTATTGCTGCGGTTAAAAGACCAAGCACTAGATATATATTATAATCAAATATTAAGAACAAAATAATCGCCACGACAAATGCTCCCCAACCTCCAATAGCAAAACGCCACGGATGTTCTTTATTATTAAATAACATAATAATTTACCCCTTACTTGTTCTGCATAATGGCCCGATCAAGCAGTAATGAGCGCATTTCTTTATTCCTGATATGCGCCCGATTGTTTCACAGCATACTTTTATACGCCTAATGTACGCAGAAGTAATGCGCCATACCCTGTTTCCCATAAATAAAGAATGACAATCATAAAAGCAAAACAAAGCCATCTCCAAATATTACTTTTTCGTAAGAATTGAATAGGATATAAAATGCCCCAAAGGACGAAAGGAGTCACTATCACAATCCAGGCCCTTAAATGCATCGCTCCTTCTCCAAAACCAAAAGCCCACAACACCATTAAATTAATTATTTATTCTGCTTATCGTTAGGACGAGACAACTTATCTAGCTTATTCGCTATTATTCCGGTACAGACTACAATAACAGCTGCTAAAAAAATAAGTGAGTATGAGATTGCTGCATAATATGATAATTCAATTTTCCCTTTTGAACCGGAAAAAAACCAAACAATAATATAACCAATAATAAACGTTACAATTCCGAGAAATATATTTTTTAATATCGCATTCAAAATAAACACTTTCCCTTTCCTTAGATTTTTCTTCTATATTTTACTTTTTTATTCAACAAAATGGCCCTTTAATGGCATAATTCTTATTCTAGAATCGCGCCCGATTGAGTAAGAATTTTAGTTTTGTACGCTTCATTTTTTCTTTTTTTGAAACTGTGGATCACCATAAATGACCCCATTAAAAAGGAAAAGGCAAAAAGAAAAAGCATAGGTGAAATACCTATTTCAAAGAAGGAAACAACGGACATACAAAACATTACAAAGGTGAAGAAAATTGATGCTTGAAGTTCTCTTTTTTCTTTTGGCTTTGTTGTCCCACTACTCTTATCTTTAACTATTAGATATATTCCAGCAATAATTCCTATACAGCATAACCCAATCCAAAGTCCATATGTTAAACTCACCTGAACATCATACCTTCCTCCGTTTCATAAAGATTGATAATCGTTATTTTACAATCTGGACCTTATGTTCGATATTGGCGCGGTTTTATTAGATAGGCGCCCGATTGACGAATACATGCCTTCGTTTAAAGCAAAAAATTTTTTCTTTACTTATATTCCATAAAGCTTATTAATTTAATAATAATGAGTTTCAAAAGTATCTGTTACTTTTATGAGTGTTTATTCATATAGTGACCTTCAACTTGATAACAAGTATTTCAAATTTCAATAATTAACTCAATACTTTTTTCTATAAAAATGCACTTAACTTATTGGCATAAACGCTTGATTAGTTAGCGCTTTGTTTTTACAAATGCTTATTTTTATTCCAGTTCACACCCGTGTACATGTAGAAAACAAATAGAAAGGCGATACCTAACATTCAGGTAACGCCTTACAAAAGTATATCCTGGTCATTAAGAGGCTGGAGAACACCCTACTTTGTTAGTGGAATTTCTATATCCTCACCTACTTCAAGAATGTATTTTTGTCTATCCTTGACTGGAGCAAAGGTCATCACAAATTGATTATCCGCACCCTCAACTTCACCCTTGCTGTAAATAGGATCCACTTTTTCGCCAGATGATTTTAGATATACTCCGGATTTCTCAACATCTGCCCTATAACCGTATTCTTTACTGTTTTCCCTTGGATTCAGGAATTGCTTTTCCAACTTACTCATCATTCTGACTTTCGTACCATTTTCTGTCCAGGCTTTTATGTCAGAGCCGGTAACGACCACTCTTGTTTCCATTTCTGAAAACTCGACATGCTTAATTTTATATGTTTCATCTTTAAAGGTGAATTCTTTATTGATTGTTACGGATTCCCTTTCCGAGATAGCGGATTGTTTAAGTTTAAATTCAACTGGCCATGTTGTTTGGGCCTCTCCTCCATCTCCGTCACGCCAAATAGTTAAGTCCTCAACCTCCAAACTAATCTGCTGTCCTTCATGATTTTTTATTGAATCAAATGATAAAGCTTCAGCAACCTTGTTTTTTTCACTGTTGTAATATCTGCTTCCCCATCCCACGTTATCCAATCTCTTTTGTTCATTTCCAACAATCAGGTTGATAGAGCTTACACCCTCAAAGAGGTCAATATAATAATTCTGCAAATCGGTCTTGTCACTCTGATAGGTCAGCAGGAGTTTAGTCTCTTTACCATCGGTCAATACTCTGTCAAAATGCACTGTAATGTCATGTTTTTTATCGTAATATGTTTGATCCAGAATCTGCCCCTCCCCTGATTTAAGTGCCATTCTTACACCTGTGTCATCAATATGCTGGCTTGAAAAAATTTGGTCATATATCTGTTGAACAGTTGCTAAAGCGGGAGTAAAGGATAATGCTGAACCAATCATCAGGAAAACTGTCGCAACTAATATTAGTCTTTTGTAAAATCTTGGTCTGCCAGCTGCTTGCTTCGACCTTCTGGTTTCTGTTTTAGCTTTTTTCACCCCTGATTTGGCTCTATCGTGCAATTCGTCTGGAATGTCGATTTTTTCTAACTCGCGTTTGACCTTATTACTCATACATATCAGCCCTCCTTACCTGTTTGCGAAGTTTTGCCAACGATCGATAATAAGTCGATTTTATTGTACCCAATGGATGCTCCTCGATTTCCGAAATCTCTTTGAGCGTATAACCATGGTAAAATCTCCAAAGAATAATGCTTTTTTCCCCTTCATTTAAGTTTTCAAGCAAATCATGTAAGGACAAAGCCAATGGGAGGTCCTTATCATCGGTGTCAGTTAAATCCGTGTGTTCGGGATTTAAGTAAATGACTTTCTTCTGCCTTCTCAGCATATCGGTTGCACAGTTTATGGCTATCTTTATCAACCATGTTTTAAAGTGATCCGCATTTTTTAGTGTGCCTATTTTCTTAAACGACCGATAAGCCGTTTCCTGAACAACATCGAGGGCATCATCCTTATTTTTCACATACAAATACGCCACTCGATAAATGTACTCCTCGTACGCTTGGAACAATTTTAAAAAAGCCTTTTCGTTACCTTTCTGAGCCTTGTGAACTAAATCAATAATTGTCACTCACCTTCATTTCCTTGAATATATTCCTATCCATTAGACGGACGTTATCATTATTTGGCTTCACTTTTTTTGCCCAGTTGAACATACCGGAATAAAAAAAGCAGGAGACAACCCCTGCTTCCTTAAATATATGAACGAGAAACAACTCTATAACGTGAATTTACTTAACCTCAACTTATCACATGTTTCAGTGTTTTGGATAAGGTTTCCTTGAATAATCAAGTCCTTTATAGTAACTTCATTGTTCTGATGCTGTTGCCTTTTCCCAGGATCCACTCTTGTTTTGGGTACTCATAAACATCAGACAACCACTTTTCTACTACTTTGCTTTCCTCATGATAGAGCGTGTTCTCATCAGCCTGACAACATCTTTTATAACAAGAACATTTAAGTCATAAAAAAATAGTTCCTGTTATCCAAATGGACAGGAACTATACGTGACTCTTTCATATGTATTGTGATTTTTATCTGATTAACGTACCCGGCGCACATGTCCAGCAAAGTGCGACTTCCAGTATGTATTGTTCATGCTGGCCACACTGACCCCGTCACTTGATTGAGCACCCAGGAATTTATCATTGCCGAGATAAATGCCTACATGGCCATTCGTTTTGTATGTATTAAAGAAAACAAGATCGCCAGGCTGTGCATCGCTGTATGAGATACGTTCACCCGTATTCTGCAATGCTGCAGTACTTGACGGAATGGAGATATCTGCTTGTGCAAATGCCCATGATATAAATCCGGAACAGTCAAAACCATCAGGACCTTTTCCTCCAAATACATACGGCGTTCCTACTTGTGTATATCCGGCATCAATAACAGCGGATAAATCGTCATTTTCATCTTCCGTTTTCGACAGATTGGACTGGACCGATAACCGTTCGTTTTTAACATCATGCGACGTTTCCGCACCGACTGGAGCCGTGACAAACAAACTCCCCGCCAGGACCATGCCTGTTGTGAAACCAATAATTCGCTTCAACAGTTACTCCCCCATTCTACTTGAAATTTTGAAATGAAATCTATGTACCTATTGCCCATCGTTCGAATAATCTATGTTTGAAAAAAGGTATTAATAGATTTATGATAATTGGATTATAACATTTAAATATGACATACATATAATAGGAATATTACAATTGTATTTCAAATGACTGTTTTTTATTTTACAGGCTTTTCTTGTTACAAATGGTTGCAAATGAACGAATAAATTGGAAAAATAGATGGTAGAAATTATTGCGGAGTGAAACAGATGAAACGGAAAAAACATATGAAGTTGATGGGCGGCCGCATCATTAAAACCGGTGTAGCCATTTTTATTACAGCGTGGATTTGTATTCTGTTGGACTGGCCGCCTGTTTTTGCAGTCATAACAGCCATTGTTACATTGGAACCGACTGTATCAGACTCCATCAAGAAAGGGTTTGTGCGTTTTCCAGCATCGGCCATCGGATCAGCGTATGCTGTGCTATTTATATCATTATTCGGCAATTCGCCATTGACCTACACGCTGTCTGCTGTATTTACCATTACAACGTGCGTGCGGTTTAAACTGCATTCAGGTGTGCTTGTTGCAACACTGACGTCGGTTGCTATGGTGGAAGTCATACACAGCAGTTTCCTTATGTCATTTTTTATCCGGCTTGGAACGACAACAACAGGTCTGGTTGTCTCAACAGTCGTTAATTTGTTTATGTTGCCACCGGACTATACAGAAGAAATTAGCAAACGCCTGCGTACAATTGCGTACAAAACAGGGGTTTCCTTTGAACAATTGATTAATGACATACTGGATGGGGAAAAACGCATCACTGTTATCGAGGAGGAAATGGCCGACCAAGTCGATGAATTCATTCATCAAACGGAAGAGCTCATCCGGTATCAAAAAGAGGAGACCAAATATCATCCACTTACCGGAAATGAATGGAAGCAATTTCAAGCGGAACAGTATCAACTCAAGCGTCTGCAAGTCATTCATTATCACATCGGCAATTTGATTCATACGTCATTCAACAATCTGGAATTGACCGACGACGACAAGGTGATTATCCGGAATACCGCAACAAAATTGGCCGCATCCCTTAAAGATCCTCATTTATATAATCAAGAGGACCATAGGGAACGGCTTGAGCAATTGACCGGACTATTTTGGGATCATAGTGAGGAGATCGCTATCAATAAAAAACAGTATCGAACCAGCTTTCGTCCAAGGATTATTATGCTGTATGAGCTTGTCTCCATCTATAACCTTGTCGAACGATATTATCAAAAACAGTAAATGGTCCATTCGGGATGAATCATTTTTTTCGTGAATGGACCATCCCGGATGATCAGCTGTCCGCCAACATTTCATCGGCGATTAACCGGTATGATTCTTTTCTGGCTTCATAACTGTGGGTAATGGTCACAATCATCCATTCATCTGTGTTATATAACGTCTGCATTTGGGTGAGCGCTTGCTTGACGTCTTGAGGGTTGCCGATGATCATTTGATTGGCTGTTTCGCGAATCATGGCCAAGTCCTCGTCGGTATATTTGTAACGTTTTGCTGCTTCAACAGAAGGTACCTTGCCATCCCCCTCCCCTTTTGCCTGCTGAATTCGCCATAACTGATTGCTTAAAGCGAGTTCTCTCGCCTTTTCGGTCGTTTCAGCACAGACAACCGATACCGCTGCGAGTTTACGTGGCGGGGTATATTGATCGTTTGCCGTGACGGTATCCATATAGGTCTGCATAACCCGTGGGCCATCCTGATCGCTCATGAATTGCCCGAATGCATACGGAATACCCTGTTCAGCGGCTGCCTGCGCACTCTTTTCACTTGTTCCCAACAACCACATATCGGGTGGGATGGCTGGCACAGGGGACGGTTTGATTTTTGCGTTATGTTGATCCTTTGGAAAACCACCATGTAAAAACATACGCAATTCATCAATGGTTTCCGGCATATGACGGACATTTTTCAAAAAATTGCCGGACAGCGCGATGGATGCTTCCGCAGATCCTCCCGGCGCACGGCCGATTCCCAAGTCAATGCGCCCTGGATACAAGGTTGCCAGCATGTTATACGTTTCCGCAACACGGAACGGTTTATAATGCGGCAGTAACACGGCACCCGCACCTATCCGTATTCGTTCGGTTTGCGACCCGATGATTCCCAGAAAGACATCCGGATTCGGACATGCCAACCCATCCATGTCATGATGTTCAGCTATCCAATAGCGATGATACCCTAACGCATCAGCTTCTCTGGCCAGATCCACCGATGCATGCAGTGCTTCACGTGCCGATGCGCCCGTTGAAATTGGGGATTGATCCAATATGCTTAGTTTCATATTACACCCTTCTTTCTCATGATAATACCGATGATGTGTCCATTTGGGTTGAAAACAATAGCGTGGACGTTTATGGTGGATACATACTTTAACGAAACGTCAATCAGCGGGCGGTTTTATCACTCACCGATGATTCGTTGAAGGAATCAGAAATACGGGCGGTTTATCCCCTCTGAATGTGGTGTGACCCATGTTCAGAGATGAGGATGACAGCTCGTCAGATAAGGATGTTTTGCGTATGTCTATTCGCGAACCTATAAATGGACTGACCCATTTATTCGGGGCCATATTGTCTGTTTTCGGATTACTTGCATTGGTTATGAAAGCCTCAGTCACGTCCCAGTCCGGACTGGCAGTGGCGGCCGTAGTCGTATTCGGTGCAAGTTTGATTCTCTTGTACAGCGCCTCTGCGACATACCATATGGTTGTTGCACGCGACCATATTATCGCTTTTTTACGTCGCGTTGACCATTCCATGATTTTTGTCCTGATTGCCGGCACGTATACCCCGTTGTGCCTGATCAGTTTAAGCGGCACGGTGGGATGGATTTTATTTGCCGTTATAAGTGGACTAGCGTTCATGGGGGTTACCTTTAAGCTTGTCTGGTTCCACGCACCCAGGTGGCTGTCAACCGCATTGTATGTAGGAATGGGCTGGGTCGCTATTTTTTACATCCCGGCGCTTGCACCAATCATTGGCACTAACGGGTTGCTGATGCTCATTCTCGGCGGGGTATTTTACACGATCGGTGCGTTAATATATTGGCAGAAACCACAATTTCTCTCATTTAAACACATGGGATTTCACGAGATTTTTCACATATTCATTTTAGTCGGCAGTCTATGTCACTTTATTTGCGTGTATGGTTACGTCCTTTAAAATGATGTGACGAGCATTGAACCAACCCTCTGCACATACCTACAGAAGGTTGGTTCACACTATATCTGCTCCATTCTAGTATTCATGCGATCCACTGGCCATAGCAACGACTCCTTCAAATCATTTAAATCAGTATATCACAAATAACGTAAGCCTCCCAAAAGCTTAATTCACACTTTCTGCCAGATTCGCTTCCATTCGTTTGATTTCTTCCTCGCTTAGACCAAACGCATCTGCTATCCACTGATCGATCTGTTTATTTAACCGGGCTTCCTCTTCATTCCATTCATCCGTATTTTTATCACGTTGAACGTGCAGCATCTGTTCCACGAATTGGGAAATACGTTTTTGCTTTTGTTCGGAAACATCCGGTACAGGGAACATTTTCAGATCCTTCACCTTCAATTGCGGAAATGTTTTTCGCTGAAATTTGTCAAATTTATTCATAAACCAAAACGTCATCACAGTGGAATTAATCACACCCAATAAAAACAAGGGATCCATACGGCAGTCGATGATGTTATTGGCATTGCGATCATTTAATAGCGCTTTTTCCGTGTAGACAGCATGAATCGCATACATTGCTTGAGAGGGGATCTGTCTGACTAAAATTCTTGGTTTCGTGAATAGCTCTTTTTGCCGTTTGGCAGCCAGATTAGCACCGTATTGAAGCCACTTCCCTCCCCAATTCAGATGATACCGGCAAACATCACGCCCATCGAGGTATCGCCAGTAGGTGTCATCAACTTGATAATCACTGTGATAGACTCGATTTTCTTTCATTTCTTTTGTCTGAACCGGAATGCCTTCACCAACCTCATAAGCCACCAATCCTGACTTGACAGTCGCAACGGAGCCCAGATCCAAACTGGTGTTTTCAATTTTTTTCATCAATTCCACAGCTTGTTTGTTTTTCATGAGTGATATATTTATAATACTTTGCTCATCCGTTAATTCATCCGGCTCCACGTCGGCAACAATTGTGACATGACCGTCAGTAAACTCCCCAAGCTTGACAGTTGTCGGTGTACGTTTTTGAAAAATAATAAAACATGTATCAACACCGGCCTGTTCAAACATCCGGTCGTATATATTAATGATTTTTAAATGACCCGTCTGCTCCAGCAGAAAACGACGCATTTTCTTACATGAATCAATCGTCAAACACGTATTAGGAACAATAAACGCAAACCACCCGCCTTCTTTTAACAAATGATACGACCGTTCTATAAATAATAAATAGGTATTCATTTGATAGTCCACTAAATCATAATGGCTGTTAAAGTAGGCTTTTTCATCATCACTGAACCCGTTATCTCTGGTAAAGACATACGGAGGATTGCCGATAATGATATCAAATCCGCCCGCATTCATGACGTCCGGAAATGCCTGATGCCAGTCGAATGCCTCATCCGAGACATCCGGTTGATCGATAATTGAATTTCCCGTTTGCAAATGAGCATCAAGTGACGTTAATTCATCATATGTAGTCGCTGTTTTTAACCATAGCGACCATTTAGCTATCTCAATGCTCTCATCATTCCGGTCAACACCGAACAAATTATGATTTACGATATATCGGCTGATATCGGTTATATTTACTTGTCCGTCTTGTGTTTCCTGGCGTTTTTTATGGATTGTTTCCCATTCTGACACGACACTGTCCAGCGCCATGTTCAAAAAAGCACCACTGCCCGCAGCCGGGTCCAATATGGTAACAGATTGCAATTGTTTCTGAAGTTGATCGTAAAGGTGTGATCGGGATACCGCTTGCAATTCCCGTTTTCTATCATCCATCCATCGCTGTAATGTTTCGTCCAGCAATCGCTTGGTAACATCGGGGGATGTGTAGAATATCCCCTCTTTCTTTCGTCTCCCCTGCCCCGGGGCCTCTGTCATATCCGATTTTATTTTTTCCAGATCGTTCATCGATTGTTCAAATACATAGCCGAGTATATTGACGCTAACGTCTGTGGAAAAGTCGTATCTCGTTATGTTTTCAACCAGGCAGAACATATGGTCTTGAATAATGATTTGGTCCAGTACCGGATCGACTTGAAATAACTCACCATTCAATCGATTGAAGTTGTCTTGATTCATCGAAAAAAACAGTTCTTTCAGTCGACACCATATTCCGGTACCGCTGTCGTCCGACGACTGTTTGGCCGCTTGCACAAGATGACGCAATCGATTGTTTGACAGCAAATGGTTATCTTCACAAAAACAAACAACGAGCAATCGGTTGAGAAGCTTTTGTATGGTTTCAAACATCACCGGCGCACCGTACGCCGTCGTTTGATTCTGTACGTGTGCGACCAATGTTTGCCATACGTATCGATAGTCTGCGTAAAACTTTTTGGCAACAGCTTGTTCCTGCTCTCTATCGCTACGGTTGATCCTCGTCATTCGCCCGTCTGTTGAATACTGCATCCTTTCCCCACTTTCAGCCTGGTCATTGTATACATCATAGCATAACGCGTTGAACACGTGGCAAATGACACCCATTGATCCAATGAGTAAAAATTTTGACAAATATATTGACACGCATAACGTTATATGTTTTGATTGAATCAAATACAATAATAAAACAACGACACTAGGGGAGCATTTCGCTGCTGAGAAAGGTAAGACTTGACCCTTTGAACCTGATCCAGTTCATACTGGCGTAGGGAAGTGGAGATGATTGTATGATTCGCCACACTATCCAATGGCGATAGTTACCGAGTACATAAGAAACTGCTCCCTCTTAGTGATTAAGAGAGGAGTTTTTATTTTGGAACAATCGTTCAGCGATCGTATTTTTAAACGGGTGGAGCCTTTATGGAACTCGTATTTGGAGCACCCCTTTGTCAAAGGGATTGGGGACGGAACGCTCGATGTGGAAAAGTTTAAGCATTTTATGAAACAGGACTACATTTACTTAATGGAGTACTCGCGCATTTTCGCCATCGGGGCATCAAAAGCGCGTGACTTAAAGACGATGACCATTTTCGCCAATCTTCTGCACGGGACCATGAACGAAGAAATGGATTTACACCGGGAATACGCATCCAAATTCGGTATTACAAAAGATGAATTGGAAGCAACCGAACCATCCGCCACTGTCACTGCCTATACAAGCTATATGTTGAACAAAGCGCAGAGCGGCGGTGTTGAAAACGCAATCGCAGCGGTTCTTGCCTGCGCATGGAGTTATAACTTTATCGGAAACGAACTTGCCACATGGCCAAATGGTACCGAACATGAGTTATATGGCAACTGGGTCAAAATGTATTCATCTGACGCGTTTGCCAACATTGCCAAAAACTGCATTGATCTAATTGACGACATCGGGAAAGACAAACCGGAACACGAACTAAAAGAATTGGAGGAAATCGTCGTCAAAACGAGTTACTTTGAGTATATGTTTTGGGATATGGCAGAAAATATATCCATGTGGCCTGTTGCACAAACCGTCTAACAACAGCTGGAAACTTCCTCTTTTGTGTCTGCCTGACAACCTAAGAGGAAGTTTTTTGTGGACAACGGTCATAGAGATGCCAAGCGGTATGATTTTTTTCAATAGACAGATCCTATAATTGACATGGGATGGTAATGATTGTACTATGTTTCTGAAACCAATAAAAGTTTCCTGAGGTAAACTTTTAAGGCTATGCAAAATAAAAATAGTTACTTGAATCAAGTTTTCATTAATTAAACATAGTTTGTTAGTGAAGAAACAAAAGAAGGAGACCATTCATCATGTTTGATTATTTTTTGGATTTAAACCCGATCGCACAGGCAACCATTGCCACACTTTTTACATGGGGCATGACCGCACTCGGTGCCGCGCTCGTTTTTGCAACGAGAGGCTTCCATCAGCGTTTCATGGATAGTATGCTCGGCTTTGCCGGGGGTGTCATGATTGCTGCAAGTTTTTGGTCCCTGCTGTCACCGGCATTGGAAAAGGCGGAAGGCGGACCCTTACCGGCATGGGCTCCAGCCGCAATAGGGTTTTTGCTTGGCGGCGTTTTCCTCTGGGCATCCGATAAACTGCTCCCGCATCTTCATCCCGGGTTAGCTATGGATGAGGCTGAAGGGATCAATCCGGACAGAAAAAGACGCAGTACACTTCTTGTTTTAGCTATCACACTGCATAATATTCCGGAAGGACTTGCGGTTGGTGTCGCGTTCGGAGCCATTGCCGCCGATTTGCCGACCGCGTCGCTAGGAGGAGCCATTGCGCTGGCGCTCGGTATCGGCATTCAGAACTTTCCTGAAGGATTGGCCGTGTCGATGCCGCTCCGACGTGAAGGAATGTCCCGGGGAAAAAGTTTCGCCTACGGGCAGGCATCCGGCGTCGTCGAACCCATCGCCGGAATCATCGGAGCACTCGCCGTCACCATTATGCAACCCCTGTTGCCTTATGCATTAAGTTTTGCTGCAGGTGCGATGATTTTCGTTGTGGCTGAAGAAGTTATTCCGGGGTCGCAGGAAAATGGAAATACCGACCTCGCCTCCATGAGTATCATGTTCGGTTTTACCATTATGATGATACTCGATGTCGCACTGGGATAGCGGGATATAGCGGCATGCGGGTAAGGTATCGTTCCGTTGATCATCCCTCTGTCCGCGTCTTATCCGCAGCCTGTATCAGGTGAACGAAATGGTTTATAATCAGCGCCGTCATGCCCCAAATGACATTCCCGTTGTATTGATAGAAAAGTTCGTCTCTGCTACGTGCGTTCCAGTTATAGTTTTTACCGCCTTGAATGAGTTCAAATGGGAAGTCCTTCTCAGGCACAGGATGATACGCAACTTGATAGATCTCCGGCTCGCTATGCAAAAAAAAAGACAGCGGCACGGTAAAGATCCGTTCCACTTCCGATTCATTTGGGCTCATTTGTTGCGGTTGCATGATTCGTCCAACAAACGGATAAACAATCCGCGATTCAGAAATAAGATAATCCAGTTGAAACACGTCCCGTATGGCTGAGGAGTCAAGTCCCAATTCCTCCGATGTTTCCCTGATGGCACATTGCTGCTCATCCTCATCATAACCGTCCATCTTGCCACCCGGAAAACATACATCTCCCGGCTGGCTGCGCATGGTCATGGCTCTCACCTCAAATAAAACATGAGTCTCCCCTTGCTCAGTTTCTATGAGTGGAATCAAAACACCATATTCCCGGTATTTTTCCCGCCCAAGAATGGATGGTTCATGCTGTTTAAGCTTAGCGATAATATCTGATGAATCCAATGAATGCACCTCCATCTGATAAGAATTCTTTTATGACATGTTATATAATCAAGCAAAAAATCCCCTTTGAAACAGTCACGGAAGCATGACCAACAGGGGATTCGGTATCGGATATTTATTGGCATCATTCGTCACTTTTTTAACTCCATTTCATTACAATATATGAAATATGTGATGCCAAATGTCAAAACATTAAAAAACCACCAACATATGTATTGGTGGAGACGGTGGGAATCGAACCCACGTCCAGAGATATCGCCACCCGGACGTCTACACGCATAGTTAGCATATTGTGATTCGCATATCCTTCAGCCTGCCAACGGGCTTCCGGACAGCTAGTCTGATTCGTTTCAGCCAACATCCTCAGACGGTGGATGAAGGAATAGCCCGCTTCATTTGAGACCCTTCAATCTGCCACGCGAGCGATGGCAGGAAGGATCGCTTTAGCACTGCTTAGGCAGCTGCTAAAGCAGGTTCTTCGTTATCTTCGCCGTTTATATTTAGCGATAACGTTTTACGAGACGTAACCTCGACGCGCAGTCCGAGCTCGATCCATCCCTGTCGAATCCGTAACGCCCCCATATTCAAAAGATGGAGAATGCGCCTGGAAGGAACGAGCACTATTCATTTAATGTCGCCATTGCGACTAGTTTTATTATAACACGTCTGAAGCAAAAGTCAACTGAAACTGGTGATCACTTCATGCTTTCCTTAATAGCACGATCAGCATCACGTTTCATTTGCTTCCGTTTCGAGTCTTCCCGCTTATCGTATTTCTTTTTCCCTTTCCCTACTCCGATAAGCGCTTTTGCAACACCATTCTTAATATAAACTTTCAATGGAACGAGGGAGTAGCCTTTTTGTTGAATGTGACCGATCAGTTTGTCAATTTCTTTACGGTGCAGGAGCAATTTGCGCGACCGGGTGGGATCGTGATTAAACTGATTGCCCTGCTCATATGGCGCAATATGCATGTTGACTAACTGCAACTCCCCATTGCGATCAATGCGGGCGTGAGAGTCCTTCAGATTAATGCGCCCGGCACGAATGGATTTAATCTCCGTTCCTCTTAAAACAATACCCGCTTCGATGGTTTCTTCTATCGAAAAATCATGCCTTGCTTTTTTATTCTGTGCAATGACTTTTCCGGTTCCTTTTGGCATACGTACTTTCCTCCCACTACCTCGTGCATATTATTGTAACAGAAAAAAAGCAGCTATGCCAATAATGACCGTGTCCATTTCCTGTCATAAACATCTTTACGCAGGTTATTTTTTAGCTTTTTTTGCCTTTATCTTTTTTTGTCCCTTTTTCTTTGCTCCGGGGGCGGGATTCGCCAGCTCAAAATCAACCCCTCGTTCCTCCAAATCGACTTTGGCCACCCGCACATCGACTTCTTCACCAATACGGTACATGTTGCCGGTCCGTTCACCGATCATGGCGTGATTGCGTTCGTCATAGTGGTAATAGTCATCCGTCAGATAACTGACATGCACAAGGCCTTCGATCGTGTTTTCCAGTTCAACAAACAGCCCGAAATTCGTAATGGAACTAATGACACCCGTGAATTCCTCACCGAGTTTATCCTGCATAAATTCGGCTTTTTTCAAATCGTCCGTCTCTCGTTCCGCGTCCACTGCCGCCCGTTCGGTTTCGGAAGCGTGGCGGGCAATCTCCGGCATCCGGTCTTGCCAGTACTGCACCGTATTCTTATCAACCTGTTTGTCAATCAGATACGTCCGGATCAATCGGTGTACAATCAAATCCGGATAGCGTCGAATGGGCGATGTGAAATGGGTGTAAAAATCCGTTGCCAACCCAAAATGCCCCACGCTTTGCGGGTCATATTTTGCCTGCTGCATAGAGCGCAGCATCAGCTTGGAAACAATCATTTCTTCCGGCTTGCCTTTCACCTCTTCAATAACTTTCTGCAACGCCTGCGGGTGAATGTCATTGGCCGTTCCTTTCACCACGTATCCGAGACCGGCAATAAACTCAAAAAAATGTTGAAGTTTGCTTTCATCCGGGTCTTGGTGAATCCGGTGAATAAATGGGACATCCATCCAATGAAAATGCTCAGCAATGGTTTCATTGGCAGCCAGCATGAATTCTTCAATCAGACGCTCAGCAACAGATCGTTCTCTTACCACAACATCATCCGGGTTGCCTTGATCATCCACCAATATTTCCGCTTCCTTAAAATCAAAATCGATGGCACCGCGCCCCATTCGTTTGCCGCGTAATATTTCCGCGAGTTTCTCCATATTTTCAAACATAGGGACGAGCGTTTTAAAGTGGTCACGGACTTGTTCATCCTGATCAACGAGGATTTTATTGACATCGCGGTACGTCATGCGTTCGTCGGTTTTAATCACGCTCTGAAAAATCTCGTGATGGATAACGTTACCTTTCTCATTTATTTCCATCTCACACCCTAATGTCAGTCTATCAACTTGCGGATTAAGCGAGCAAATGCCATTGGATAACCGATGCGGAATCATCGGAATGACCCGGTCGACCAAATAGACACTGTTTCCGCGTTCCAATGCCTCCTTGTCAATCGGTGTGTTTTCTTCAACGTAATAACTGACATCAGCAATATAGACACCGAGCTGATAATGGCCATTGTCCAATTTCTGAACGGATACAGCATCATCGAGATCTTTGGCGTCCGCTCCGTCAATGGTGACAATTTGTTTGTCGCGCAGGTCACGCCGGTTTTTCAGTTCAGACGGATCGATTTCCTCCGGCGTCTGAGCAGCTTGTTCCAGCACCTCTTCCGGGAAATCCATTTTAATGCCATGCTTATAAATAATCGAGATAATATCAATGCCGGGATCGTTCTTATGACCAAGGATGTGGACAACCTGGCCTTCCGCGCTCATCCGTCCTTCCGGGTATTTAGTAATATACGCGATGACTTTATGGCCAGTGACAGCACCACCCGTTTGATTTTTCGGTATAAACAGATCGTTGGGTATCCGTTTATCATCCGCAATGACAAAGCCGAACGATCCATTATCGTCAAACGTTCCGACAACTTGATGGGTGGCACGCTCCAAAATTCGAATGACTGTTCCTTCAGGCTTGCTTCCGTCGCTATTTCTTTTTTCAATACGGACCAGAACTTTATCCTTGTTCATCGCAGACGACAAATCGGAATGATGAATGTAAATATCCGATTGTTTCTCATCGTCCGGAATCAGAAAAGCAAATCCTTTCGCGTGCATTTGAATACTGCCGCGGACAAGGTTCATTTTTTCCGGCAGGCCGAAGCGGTTCTTCCGTGTCCGGACAAGCTCACCGCTTTCTTCAAGTTCATTAAGAGCTTTCACTAGCTCCTTGAATTCCACGGCTTCCTGCAACCCCAGTTCTTCCTCCAGTTCATCGACAGCCAGCGGTTTTTCACTATGTTCGTTAAAGTAATTTCGTACTCGTTCAACCATCGTATCAGTCATTTTTTCACCTGCTTTCTTTGGTATTATTCACGTTTTTTCCGATTTATAATCATATATTCCAATCAAGCGACTCAAGAAACTGATAAATATCCTCATGCAGCTGCTCTTTTTCCTTGTCCATGGTGATGACGTGACCGGATTCGTTATACCATTTGATGCCTTTCTGATCCGCTTCCACATGGTCATAAATATAGGCCGCGCTATCGGTGTTGATCATGTCGTCCTGGCCGGCCTGAACAACGAATGTCGGGGTGTAAATCGTATCGACATGGTCATGGACTTCCGTTATTAAATTACCCAGGTCACTGAACATGCCACGGGACTGATCAACAAGCGCCTGGACTTCGGTTTCGATCGTATCATGGTCTTTACCTTCCAGTTGCTTGAATTGTTTCGCTTTCCACCGATACCCTTTCGTCAATTGTTCCTGGTTATCAAAAAACATGGGGGCACACATCGGGATAACCCCTTTCACCTGTTTGGAATAGGCCAATTTTAATCCAAGCACGCCTCCCAGGGACAATCCGGCAACGGCTATTTCAGAATACCCGAGTTGTTGCAGATGATGGTAAGCCTGAGCAGCGTCTTCCCACCATTCATCCGCCCCGGCTTTAATCAATTCTTCAGGTTCTTGTCCGTGGCCGCGGTATATGGGGGCATGACTCGTATACCCTTTCGATTCCAGAAAACGGCCAAGCATGCGTACATCGGCTGTATGTCCGGTAAACCCATGCAGCAGCAATACTGCCCTAGGTCCGGCTTCAAACGTGAATGGCTGCGGCAATTTTATCTTCATAACGGTTTCATCTCCTCTTGTGCATCGTGCCATCTGTTATACATTACCCTGATGACGATCTTTTAAAAATAAATGAACCCTTATCACATTGCTGCGATAAGGGCTCATAGATTATTGTAAAATATATGCACTTAAAAAAGCCAGCACAAAGAACAATACTGCAGTCACAATGGTGGCACGGTGCAGGAATAAGTCTGCGCCGCGTGCTTTTTGTTTACCAAACAGCTGCTCCGCTCCGCCGGAAATCGCACCGGAAAGACCAGCGCTTTTGCCGGATTGCAGCAAAACAAGAACAATCATAATAATAGCATCAATCAGCAATACAATATGGACAAACCCTTCCATTCCTTCAAGCACCTCCTCAACCGGCAAATACCTATTTGTACTTTAGCATAATCATACGATTTATCGCAAGCTTTTTGAGTTTGGTTGGAATATGATCAACGCGACAACTTGTTGAAATGGATGAATGATTCATACAACTGTACACCCATATCTTCCAGTGGTTGAACCGGCTCATACCGCAAGTTGACATGTCTTGATTCAATCCGACAAAAACGTGTAAAATAATACAAAAGTGAAGAAGTAAATTCTTTGGAGAGGTTGGTCCCAAAATGATCGAAGGCATTGCTGCATCCAGTGGCATAGCGATTGCTAAAGCCTATCAGCTTGTCACACCGGAGCTAACATATGAAACGAAACCCATTGATGACCCGGACAGCGAAATTAAACGATTGGACGAAGCACTTGCTGCGTCCAAACAGGAATTGGAAAAAATAAAAGACCATACGAAGGAAGAAATGGGCGACGAGCAGGCAGAAATTTTTTCAGCACACTTGCTTGTCCTTGACGATCCGGAACTGATTGGACCGATAAAAGATAAAATCACTGGCGATCACGTTATGGCCGAAGCGGCACTCGAAGAAACAACCAACACGTTCATTGACATGTTCAACAATATGGATAACGCCTATATGCGCGAACGTGCAGCTGATATTCAGGACGTCACCAAACGGGTATTGGCCCACTTGCTCGGGGTAACGTTTCCGGATCCTGCATTAATTGATGAGGAAGTCATTATCATTGCCGGAGATTTGACACCATCTGACACCGCTCAATTAAATCGTCAGTTTGTCCAGGGATTTGCCACGGATACAGGTGGACGAACATCCCATTCCGCTATCATGGCTCGTTCAATGGAGATCCCTGCTGTCGTCGGCACCAAAGAAGTAACCAGCTCCGTCCAGCAAAACGACATAGTTATTGTGGACGGTCTCGAGGGAAACGTAGTCGTCCGTCCTTCCGAAGCAGACCTTGATGCCTATCGAAAGAAACAAGCTAAGTTTGAAGAACAAAAACAGGAGTGGGCCAAGCTAAAAGATGAACCGACGATGACTGCTGATAACAACCAGGTAGAATTGGCGGCCAATATTGGAAATCCGCAAGACGTTGATGGCGTCATTGATAACGGCGGCGAAGGCATTGGTTTGTACCGCACCGAATTTTTATACATGGGAAAAAGCCAGCTTCCAACCGAAAAAGAGCAGTACGACGCTTATAAATCCGTTCTGGAAAAAATGGGAGATAGACCGGTTGTTGTCCGCACCCTTGATATTGGCGGGGATAAGGAACTTGATTACTTGGATTTGCCCGATGAGCTTAACCCGTTTCTTGGATTCCGGGCCATTCGTTTCTGTTTGGAAAACGAAGGCATCTTCCGGACACAACTGCGGGCTCTATTACGTGCCAGCGTGTATGGCAATCTTAAAATCATGTTTCCGATGATTGCCACGCTTGACGAGTTCCGTCAGGCTAAAGCGATTTTCTCCGACGAAAAACAAAACCTGACCAAGGAAGGAACGGATGTTGCTGATGATATCGATGTCGGCATTATGGTCGAAATTCCTTCCACTGCTGTAACAGCGCCACAATTCGCCAAAGAAGTAGACTTTTTCAGCATCGGCACCAATGACTTGATTCAATACACTATGGCTGCTGACCGGATGAACGAGCGCGTCTCGTATTTATACCAGCCGTACCACCCGGCTATTTTGACCCTTGTGAAAAATGTGATCGACGCAGCCCACAACGAAAATAAATGGGTCGGCATGTGCGGTGAAATGGCCGGTGACACGATCGCCATCCCGGCATTATTAGGGCTCGGGCTTGATGAATTCAGCATGAGCGCAACGTCCATCCTCCCGGCCCGCACACAAATCAGAGGATTGTCCAAAGAAACAATGGCATCCTTTAACGAAAAACTGTTGGCAATGAACACGACGGACGAAGTGATTGAATTTATTAACGAAAAAACGGTATAACGATGAAAATCCCGTATCCCTCTTTATATGGGGAACGGGATTTTTTGTTTACTGTTTAATAACTGTCCTTGCTCGTCTCTTTTCCATTCTTCTCTATGAGCTCCAACAGAAAAGCTTTCATATCGACAAACCGAGGGTATTTTGGCTCAAGAGTGGTTCCTGCAATCATCAAAGGAACTAGTGTTTCTTGTTTATGCAAGGAACCGTGCGCAGCGCCACCAAGATGAAATGGTGTCGACTGTGCTTTAAATTCACAACCCGGCTTGGCATTAACGACGATAAAACGACCTGGCTGAGAATGTAATGCACCATAAACACGAGCTAATGCATCGGGATAATCCCCATAGGAAATGGTTTTGTTACGCGTTACCGTTAGATCCAAAAGTTCAGTATTTCCTTTTATGTCCCATGTTTGTTGGTATATGTCCGAATAGTCGCCATCTGGACGATAGTACAACGACCCTTCTCTCATCCCTGAGTCGATGCAAATGCCGTCGTCGGTCTTCCTGGCAATGACATCGATCCGGTGATCTTTCTTCAGTTGCTCGACAATAGCAGAGAGTGGCAATGTATTATCCAGTATATAAATATAAGCCATGCGCTGGTTCACACTTAGTACCACCTGGTCTTTTTTGCGTATGGATCGCCGAATTCGTGCGATACGATAGTTTTTCAGGATTTTACGCAGATCAATTAAGAAATCTCGATAATTGGAACCCATCGGGGCATGACCGTTATCGCCCATAACCATCCATACATTTCTGTTAAGCGCTTCTTCCCAGCTTGAGTATAGATTCAATGTTTTTTGGATCTGGCGGTCAATTTTGGCAATCCCCTTTATATCCATGGGTCCTTTAAAATGAATACGAAAATCCAAGTCTTGAAAGATACAAAACGTAAATCCCGGAAGTTTATTTTGGCGAATTAAATGACGCAACTCACGGGCTGTATATTTATAATTTCCGGCAGCAATTTGAGTTGCCATACTTCTTTTACGCAGTTTGGAAAAGACACCTAACGAAAAAATCGATGGTGCTTCCGTTGTCCACTGACCATCCTTAAATCGGGTCAATCCGCGAAGCAGTCCGGGAACTTGCAATTTTTGTGGAGTATTGCCGCGATAGACAAAGGAATTAATGGAAGCCGATCGAATTCCCTTATCGGCCAATTCTTCATAAATCGTTTTGACATTACTGCTCAAATGTTGATTATTCAACCGGTAAAGCATGTTATGGACTGTTTTTTTGAGCCCTGACTTATTCGTCTCCCTGAATCCCGTCCCGTAGTTAATAACTTCATTTTTGGACTCATCAAACCAGTTTAAACCAGGAATTTTGTGCTTATCAGCATAAGTACCAGTCAAAAGACTGCTGTCAATGGTTACTGACATGGTAGGAAATGAACTGACCATATTAGGAATATAATTGCCATTTTCCATTAAAAACTTCAAAGCGGGTGCACGTCCGGTTTGTACAGCTATTTCTAGCGGTTCAGGCATCAAAGAATCAATATTTAATAAAATGACTGGCTTTCGCGGTTTTACATGTTGATCCACTCTGTTCACCCTCACTATATGTCATAGATCTTCCCCAAAATAAAGGTTCTTTCTTATTACTGTCCGATTTATTTTTATTTATTCTTTCATTGGCATCTAGAAGACTGGTGAAAAACTACAGTTTTGATCCATCAAAGATGCGAACAAGAACCTGAATTGTTCTTTAAT
>NZ_BAAADM010000052.1:0-6129 GCF_039522485.1 Lentibacillus halophilus
GGAGTGATACACAATCAGCCGTTAGGCTGAGAGGTTCACTCCTACTTGACCATAAACAATTCAGAATTGTGTTGGTGCCAAGCACTCGTACCACACTTTGCTCTAAACAACAACGAGAAGTCGTGTCTTAACCGAATGATTCGTAAATGCTTTCCCAGTAGTTTTGTATAAGTGTCTTTTTTTCCACGGTGAAACTCCCTTTTTCGAACTATTATCTATTAGCTTGGAGGAAACGACACAACATAAACGCTCTAATTTGGTATTAAATGGAAAAGGAATGGTAATTTTTTCGACATAGAAGAGTGTCCTGGCCTGGCGGTGGCTGGTGCTCTTTTTTTACATTTCCTTCTAGATTTCCTTTATCAGGATCGGCCGTGACGCTGTGGCACGCGCTCATGCACATTAATAACAAAGCCATGTGGCGGAAAACGTTTACGGTCGCCGCGCCGGTCTTGCGGCTGAAAGCAGAGTTGACGGACAGCTCATTCAAACGGGCGCGCGCTGAGTTGCACGAGAAGGGGTATGTGGTGTATGAATCGCGCGGCCGGAATCAGGCGCCTGAGTATCGGATGATTGGGTTGAGTTGGTCGGGGGATGGGTGTGGCTCGAGCGACGCGGGGTTGTGCTCGAGCGAGGGAGCGGTTGGGTCGAGCGAGAGGGCAGTCAACTCGAACGACAGGGCAGTCGGGTCGAGCGAGAGCGCCGTGTACTCAGGCGACGCGGCGATGCACTCGACCGACGATGATTCATACATAATAGACAACACGCTCCAAGCGAACGATGGCTTTGCCACACGACATGAACCAAACCAGGAGGCAGATCACCTGGCGAACGAGCAAGTGAACCACGACGTGAACCGGAATGTGACCCACCTGATGAACCACCAGCCGGACCACGAAACGAACCACCCTACGGACTACCACACGGCCCCATTAGTTAAACAATACGAAACGAAACAAAGCCAGACCAAACAAAACCATACAACTGCAGCTGACGCAGATACGTTCGTATTTTACCAGAACAACTTCGGGCCCATTAGCCCATTTGTGTCTGATTCCCTGATGAATTGGGTGGATACGTTGGGGAAGCGCTCGTCATGGACGCCATGCAACGCGCGGTGGAACGCGGCAAGAGCAACTGGAGTTATGTCAAGGCGATCCTGCAAGCCTGGGCGAAAAAGGGCATCACGACGGTTGAAGATGCCAAAGCCGAAGAAGCGGCCTTTCGTCGGAGTCGGCAGCAGGGGCGAGGCGGGCCGTCGTATGCCGCCCGGACGGAAGAAGTTATACCAGATTGGTTCCGGGAACAAAAGCGCCAGGAGAAGCTAAAGCAGGAGCAGGCAGCAGACGAATCCCGTGACAAAACCGCCGAATGGGAAGAAACCGAACGGCTATTGGCAAAGTTCGGATAGTACCAGTTTCTGGATGGTGCCTGGCACATAAACAATTCAGAATTGTGTCTGTGCCAGGCACCCGAACCAAAGGTTGATTTTCGGCAGCTGCCGAAAATCGTCTACCGGGGGAGGCTCGTTCAAGTTCACACGATACAAACCAGGAAACAGATCACCTAGTGGACTGGCAAAGGAGAGCCTTACCATGAACCGGAACGTGACCTACCTGATGAACCACCAGCCGGCCCACGAAACGAACCACCCTACGGACCACCGTACGGCCCCATTAATTAAACAATACAAAACGAAACCAAACCAGACAAAACAAAATAATACTGCTGCTGCAGCTGACGTGTTCGTGTTTTGCTAGAATAATTTCGGACCCATTAGCCCGTTTGTGTCTGATTTCCTGATGAATTGGGTGTATGACGCCGGGGAAGACCTCGTTTTGGACGCGATGAAACGGTAGCTAGAACATTAAGAGCAACTTAAGCTGTGTGAATGAATAATCAATAATTTTATCATAAGGCTTGTAATATGCTGAATATAATTAAAGTTACAAGACCAAAAGGAGGGATTAAATGAATATCGTTCTTGTCGTTGAGTTAATTCTTTACTTCTGTTTATTAATTGGGATAGGTGCTTATTTTAGTCGTAAGGATATGGATCGTTCGGATTTTTTATTAGGCGGAAAAAAGTTACCGGGATGGGTACTCGCTTTTTCTGAACGTGCAACTGGAGAATCTTCTTGGTTGTTGCTTGGTTTTACTGGTTTTACGTTTTTAACAGGATTATCAGCTATTTGGACGATAGTGGGTATGGTACTTGGTATAAGTTTTTCATGGTTATTTTTAGCAAAAAGATTTATGAATGAAAGGAACAAATATGAAGTTCTTACACTATCTGATTATCTAGCTGTACGTTTTCCGGCACATGGCAAATACATTCGCCTTCTTGCAACAGTACTAATTCTCGTTTTCTTTATTTTCTATGTCGGTGCCCAGTTATCTGGAGTAGGAAAGACATTGTTAACAACGCTTAATATAAATCCAATAGTAGGTATTCTTTTAAGTGCGTTAGGGGTAGCAATTATTGCCCTTGCAGGTGGATTTGTGTCTGTCGTATGGACTGATATGATACAGGGTGCTATGATGCTTCTGGTCTTAATAGTCATTCCGATATTGGCATTTATTCAGATAGGTAATAATGACATATCCATAATGAATGAACTGAATGCAGCGGGTAATAATGTCAGTTCTTGGAATGGAGGAGTTACGGGTTTTGCTTTTGGTGCATTGTTTTTCAATAACTTTTCATATTTCTTTGGTTATCTAGGTGGTCAACCTCAACTTAGTGCCCGTTTTATGGCTTTAAAGAATGCAAAAGATGCGAAGATAGCAGGTATTACAGGAATCATATGGACGGTTATGGCTTTTGCAGGTGCCTTTTTTATAGGTATAACAGCTATTGCTCTATACAATATAGGTAATTTCCCAGATGAAGAAACGATATTACCCACAATGATTTTGGATTTAACGCCGTCATGGATTTCAGGTATCTTATTGTCAGGAATTCTCGCTGCAATGATTTCAACTGCTACTTCACAAATTATGGTTGTGACAAGTTCTATAAGTGAAGATCTTGTGCACAAAAACTTTAAAATAGAATTAAGCGAAAAGAATTGGGTTTTCGTTTCTCGTCTGGTTATAGCAATAACAGCATTGATAGCATTATTGATGGCACTTATCTCCAAATCTCTTGTCCTTACAATTGTTGGTTGGGCATGGGCTGGAGTAGGATCTACACTATCAGTAGCCGTTTTACTCACTTTCTTTTGGAAACGCTATTCTGGTATCGGTGTCATTGCTACAATATCTTCAGGTTTAATAGGGACATTGATCTGGATAAATTCACCCCTTGATGAATTACTAAGTGCTCGGTTTGTAACGTTTTTTATAGCACTGTTTTTTGGAATCGTTTTCAGTTTAATATTTCCTGAAAAGCAAGATGAAAAGCTTATAAATGAAAGAAAGTAATCCTAAACATTTTATATAGAGAGAGGGGGTATATGTTGTCCGAAATATCCTCACATATTTTAAATATTGGATTGCTGGAGCTATCAAGTTTATATAAGAAAAAAGAAATATCACCAGTTGAGGTTGTTGATTTACTATTAAATCAAATAGATATTAAAAACGATAAAACTAATGCATATATTGATGTCTGTGTTGAGAGTTCTTTAAAGGAAGCTAAAAAAGCGGAAAAGGAAATGTTATTAGAAGGTGTTAAAGGTGCTCTTCATGGAGTTCCGATTTCTATTAAAGATTTAATTTATACAAAAGATGTTAAAACAACTATGGGATCGGGTGTTTTTAAAGATTTTATTCCTGATTATGATGCAACTGTTGTGGAAAAGTTAAAAGGGGCAGGAGCTATTATAATAGGTAAGACAAATACTCATGAATTGGCTTATGGACCTACTGCTGATAATTCTTATTTTGGTTCAGTAAAAAATCCATATGATTCTTCTAAGATTGCTGGCGGTTCCAGTGGCGGTTCGGCCGCAGCTGTTGCAACTTCCCTTTGTTACGGTACTTTAGGAACTGATTCTGGTGGTTCCGTTCGAATACCTTCATCTTGTTCTGGAGTTGTTGGGATGAAACCAACATTTGGACGAATTAGTAAATACGGAGTTCACCCCTTGACTTGGACCATGGACCATGTAGGGCCAATAACAAAAAAAGTTGCAGATAATGCCGTCTTGCTTTCTTATTTATCCGGGAAAGACGATAAAGATCCTTTATCGCTCGAAAAGGAATGGGAAAACTGTTATTCAAAAGTTGGAGAAGGATTAAAAGGAAGTGTTATAGGTATACCTTTATATCTCTGTTTTGAAAATATACAAAATGAAATAAAACATGCTATACAAAATGCAATAAAAGTATTTGAAAATTTAGGGGCACAAGTTAAACCAATTCATGTATCTAATACAAATGATGTTTTATATGCATGCAAGATTATTTCAGAAAGCGAGGCATATCTCGTTAATAAAAATTTAGTTTCGTCATTTAACAATTTATTAGGAGATGAAACAAGGCAGAGAATTTTACAAGGTGCTAATTATAAAGCGAGTGACTATCTTGAAGCCCAACAAATAAAATTTGAAAACATATTGGATTATAATAATCATTTCAAGGATGTTGATGTTATGATTACGCCAACACTACCTATGTTACCACCGAACTTAGGGGAAAAAGAGTCATTAGTGGAAAACAAACGTGAAGACGTAAGAGAGTCGCTTCAACGCTTTACATCTCCAACAAATTTACTCGGTTTTCCTAGTCTGTCTTTACCCTGTGGTTTCTCTGCTTCCGGATTACCTATTGGAATGCAATTGATTGGAAAAAAATATGACGAAGCCAATTTATATCGATTTGGTTATGCTTTTGAGCAAGCCTTACAAAATTGATGAGATGAAAGTGAGAAAGGATAAATTTAAAAATTTACACGTGTATTATAAATAGAAGGGGGAAATACCATGATTGTAAAAAAGTTGAAAGACATATTAGATACAAAAAATGATATATATGGATATAATTGGAATAGTAGAAGGATACTACTGAAAAAAGATGGAATGGGATATTCGATGGCGGATACTGTTGTTAAGAAAGGTACTGAAACTTTTATTTGGTATAAAAATCATTACGAAACCTGTTATTGTATTGAAGGGGAAGGAGAACTTGAATTGGCAGATGAGAATGGAAAGAAAACAGGTGAAATTTATAAAATTAGACCGGAAACAATGTACGCACTAAATGGGAATGAAAAACATTATTTACGAGCTACGTCTGAAGATATGCGTCTTATATGCGTTTTCAATCCTGCACTAACTGGGAATGAGACACATGATAAAGACGGTACTTATCCTTTATTAGATTAATGAAAATAAAGATACAGTAATTGTGTTGGTGCCAGGCACTCGTACTCGAGTGCCTGGCACTTATAGGATTTTGTCAAGTTATGTTGGTATATTAAGGACAGTTCTCACTGTTACACGTTCGTGTTTTACCAGAATAACTTCGAGCCCATTAGCCCATTTGTGTCTGATTCCCTGATGAATTGGATGGATGATGTTAGGGAAGGGCTCGTCATGGAACCGATGAAACGGGCGGTGGAATGCGGAAAGAGCAACTGGAGCTATGTCAAGGCTATTTTGCAAGCCTGGCGAAAAAGGGCATCGCGACAGTTGAAGATGACAAAGCCGAAGAAGCGGCCTTTCGTCGGAGCAGGCAGCATGGGCAGCGTACGAATGCCGCCCGAATCGAGGAAGTTATTCCGGATTGGTTCCGGGAGCAAAAGCGTCGGGAGAAGCTAAAGCAAGAGCGGGAGCAGACAGCAGACGAATCCCGTGATAAGACCGCCGAATGGGAAGAAACCGAACGGCTGTTGGCGAAGTTTAGCGGAGTAGGAAATCATCAAGTGTCAGGCACTTATCACCACAATTCCTTCACCTCGTTTCCAAAGGATGATTTTCGGCAGCTGCCGAAAATCATCCTTATTTTGGACATACGTCCTCCATTATTCGACATTGGATTTTTAAATGTCCAAATAGGTCGACATAATTTCATTGTTTCTTCTGAGTAGAAATATCGGAAATTGGAATATATTTAGGGGCTGCTGAATAAATAAAAATGACTGATTGGACAGGAACTTTGCGTCTTTTTGTCGAAATAAGTTGC
>NZ_BAAADM010000053.1:0-6661 GCF_039522485.1 Lentibacillus halophilus
CGCTCGCATGGTTCTGAGAGGGGAGTGATACACAATCAGCCGTTAGGCTGAGAGGTTCACTCCTACTTGACCCTTTGTTAATGAATTTCGAGGATTTCGCCAGTAGTCGCTCATATCTATTTTAATATACTTTTGGCTTTCTGAATAATTGCATTCTTGCGGGCTTCCTTTGCTTCCTCGTAATCTTCTTTGAATTCAGAAGCGGCACTTGCACTATAACCATGGGCCTTAAGATCTGCTTGTAGCGCGCTGTACAATTGTTGGAAAGCCTCCGTTGTATTAGCTTCTAACTTTTCTCCGGCCGTTTTGTATTTTTGATAAAAATAGGAATAGGATATGTCACTATTATTACTTTTCTTATCTTTATACTCGTTATATGCTAACGATAATAAACGATTCAGCTTCTCCGTTGCCTGGTCCTGAAGGCCTTTAAAGGCGGGACGATAACCCTGCTTTATTTCTTTTTGTGTAGGTTTGTCTGATCCATGATTTGAAGTTGATTTCGTTGTGTTTGAATCGGACGTATTGGCTGAATCCTCCTTACTCGATTGTGGTGTAGATGGCGTATTAGTTTGATCATTTGCTTTCTCTTGGTCATTAGAAGCGTTTATTTCAGGATCTTCATTATTTTTATCATTATTAACCTGTGAAGAGACCTCATTATTATTGGCAGTGGCATCTTGGCTCTTTGTTGTATCCGGTTGTTGCTTTGTAAACGTAGGAATGTCAAGTGCATAGGTTGAATCTGTAATCTCACTAACCCTGTCATCTTGCGTGTCATATGTTTTAATGTTAAACAAATAATATACCCATCCGCTAACAAGTATCAAAACTAGTAAAACACCTAACAACCCATATTTTATTGCCCTTTTCATCTAAGTCCTCCAGTAAAAAGTGTTAGAGTAATTTTATCATAATTTTTCCAATTAGGTTGCCATAAGACAAACGGTTTAATATAATTAATAATATATTTCAGTAAAATTAACTTATGGGGAGGAGATCGATTTAATGAAAAAGAATGTTAATAAAAAAATAATGGTTAGCTTTATGTCGGTATTATTGATACTTATGTCTACCATCCTACCAGTGAATCCTTTAACAGTAAAAGCAGACGAAACAACAGATACACTGGTTAAACGCGTCAAGGACATATACAATCACATGACCGAAACGGAAAAGGACGATGTAGAAGCAGCTAGAGAGGCCACAGGAAAGCTGTCAGATAAAGACGTGAAAAATATTCTAAGTGGAGTTGGAATCAACGAGGATGTTCTAGATAATGATGATTTTATCGATCTTATTAGAGACTCCGCAGAACTAGTATACACACCTGGTAATGAATTAGAGGATGAAATCGATCGTGTTCGTACCGAGCATGGTGAAACATTTTACGATATCTTTCAGGGTGACCTAACAGTAGATGAGATGCTAGCATTTTTCTCAGCATTTGAAGAAAAACTAGAATCTAAGGTTAACAAAGATATCATGAAAATATTTCTTGGAAGCACCAGTTTTGAAGAGAAGATTAAAGAAACAATCAATGAACTTACTGAAGAAGATGCCGAGTTTGAGGAATTAAATGGAGTACTATATCAAAATTTAGGAATTGGAATTAGTGGCATATTTACTGTTAAGGAACAATTTGAGGATAAACTAGGTAATGTAGCTACACAGGCAAGGGATGCTTTACTTAATGGTGCTATTGATGCAAAATTAGATGATAGCGATGATTCTAATGATTCTTCCGGTGATCACTCAAATGGTGGTGGTAGTAGCACGCCAACTGACAAAGATGAATCTGACACACCAACGACCCCTGAAGACGCTACAAATATCATTGTAGATGCCGATGATGTTGTTACAGAAACAACTCCAGATGGTAGTAAGCAAACGAAGGTTAACATCGATGTTGATCAAATAACAGACATTGTAAACAGCCAAGAAGAAGTGAAGGAGATTACTGTTACTGTGCCTGATGATATCGACAGTGAGTCAACAATGGTTAGTCTTCCAGCACAAGCATTTATGGAATTGGAAAGTAAGAATCCGAATGCTACAGTAAACGTTAGTACTAAAATAGGCACTTATCGTTTAGGTGTAAATGAGGTAAACATGGATGAAATTGCCGCATCATTAGGATCAAGCAATTCTGATAATGTAAACATTAACATTGAGATTACGCAATCTGAGGATACTGACAATGCTGTTGTAGAAAATGGATTGGAATCTGCTGCACAAGTGGTGGATTTTAAAGTTGTAGCAGTAGCAGGGGACAAGCAAGCAGAAGTGAACAACTTCTCTGGCTATGTTTCACGTTCGATTCCACTTGCTCAAATGTCTGCAACTGAGTCAACAGACACCAATAAATTAACAGCCGTTCGTATTAATGCAGATGGTTCGCTAACACCTGTACCAACAGTATTCGAAGACGGAACAGCGACGTTCCTGAGTAAAACAAATAGTAAGTACACTGTTGTAAAAAACAATGTATCATTCAGTGATGTTAGTGCTGACTATTGGGCAGCTGACTCTATTAACAAATTAGGAAATAAATTAATTATTCATGGAAAAGAAGATGGATCATACGCACCGGATGAAGCAACAAATCGTATCCAAATGACACTTCTGCTTGTGAAGAGTCTGGGATTAACGGCTAGTGGTAAGTACGATGGTAGATTTTCGGATGTTGAAGATGACGCATGGTACATCGAATCATTAGAAGCGGCACTTGAGGCTGGTATTGTTAGTGGAAAAGAAGATGGGACATTTGATCCATACGCGAAAGTAACACGATCTCAAGCTTCCGTAATGCTTGCACGAGCAATTGAATTTACTGGGTTCGATGAAGAAAAACTAGATAAATCCAAAACGATTGATAAATTTTCTGACCGTGAAAAAATTGGCGACTGGAGTAAAAATGACGTTGAATTAATGATTGAAGCCGGTATTTTCAATGGTAGAGATAATGGAACTATCTTTGACCCAAACGGCACAACAACACGTGCTCAAACAGCAGTGGTCTTAAATAACTACTTGAAATTCATCGATTTTATCAATTAATATCGGTATCAGGTATCAAAAAAGAAGGTCTCTTCTGATAGCGTGCCTTCTTTGTAAGTGTAAAATAATCCCCATCCTTTTATAGGTGGGGATTATTTTTACACAAACACAAGTGCCAGGCACCGAGAAAATTTCGAATTATTCGTATATTCGGAGCCAGGCACCTAGCTTAGGTGCCTGGCACATAAACAATTCAGAATTGTGTCGGTGCCAGGCACCCGTCCCCCGCTTTGAAAGTGCCCGTCACTTCTTGAAATATGTACATTTGATGACCCAAAAGTGTACTTTTATGTTATGATTGTTTTAGATAAAGGAAAAACTGCATACATATCCTTTAAAGGGAAGTGATATGCAGTGTGTGGCGAAAATAACAACAAAAATGAGAATTACAAAAAAGAAAAATGCATTAAAAACAATAATAAGGAGGATGAAGATATGGCTACGGTATCATTAGAAGAAAAATACACAATTAATGAACGTGAAGCAAAATGTATTGCAAACGCACCAAAAACAAAAGTTAAAATACCATCTTACGCAAAAAAATTCCAGCTATCCTCGAGAGAACGAGAAAAAAGGGCTTCAGAAGTATTAAATAAATGGAAATATCTTTAAATCCTGTTCCATTAATTGATTTAATAGAGAGCGATGGAGAAGAGTTGAATACAATGCTTCATTCTTTTTCATGTGAAATGAATAAAAGCATAGAAAGTTTTTTGCATTGTAAAGCAATTAAACAGGAGAACGAGGATAATGCTAGAACAACTCTTATTATTGATGATCATACAGGAGATATTGTAGGGTATTTTACTTTATTAATAGAAAATTTTTCGTTTACAGATGCTAGTAATAACAATAGAAAAGAACTAGCAGGAAGTAAAGTTGCCACGGACTTTAATTGTATTCTGATTGCAAAAATTGGTAGAAGTGACAAGTATAAATATAAGGTAGAAGGATCGGAAATTTTAAAGGCAGCAATTTATAAATGCTCTTTAATAAAAGATATGACGGCTATTAAATTGGTGTGTGTAGAGTACAAAGATGAACCTAAGTTAGAAGAATTTTATAAAAAAAATGGTTTTAAACAGTTACAACGAAATGAAAATGGATTAAATATTAGATTTTTAAAAATCTAGTTATTTGGATTCAATGCCTGTCAAATCCTGTAATTTGTAGAACGACTGTTTTTGACAAGAAGGAAGTCCTGTGGAAAGAAAATCTCTGCGGGACTTTTTCTTTATGCGTGACTGGGTTTTGGTGCCTCTTAATTTGGATGCTTGTCGCCGCCCGAATTTTGTAAAAATATGTCGAACATAACTTTTGTAAAAGTGGCTGCTGGTATGGTGAGACCAGTAGCTTTTTTCATGGATGAGAAAAATTTACGGTTGGATGTTGTCGAATCTTTTTCTGGTCAATTGCAATTGAACGTTTCTTCACGATCCGCTTAGCGAGAACAATATCTGACTTAAGCGGTCATGAGGACATTTTCAATAAAGCGATTTGGGAAGTCGTTACAATGCGCCGCTCCAACTCGAGCTTAGGGCAGAAAAGAGCGACAGCAGATCACTAGGATGAAACATGAAGAACCATGATCAAGCTCGAGGGAGGTAGAAAAAATGGCCCGCAAAGCCCGCGTGAAAAGCAAGAGTGGCATCTACCATGTTATGCTTCGTGGCGTGAACAGACAGGAAATCTTCCATGAGGATGAGGACTGTGAGAAATATCTTGAAATCATCAAAAAATATAAAGCCCGAACGGCCATAAAAGTCTACGCATGGTGTTTGATGAATAATCATGTCCATTTGTTGTTGAAAGAAGGGAACGAACCGCTTGCAACGACCATGAAACGGATAGGGGTCAGCTATGTCCGGTATTATAATTGGACGTACAGAACAACCGGTCACCTGTTTCAAGGTCGATTTAGAAGTGAAAATGTAGAAACGAGCACGTATTTATTGACGGTGACTCGGTACATCCATCAGAACCCGGTTAAAGCAGCGATCAGAACCAAGGTTGATAAATGGAAGTGGAGCAGTTGCCTCGGCTATTATGGTCAGCCCTGTTTTCCAGGGGCCTGCTGGACAGGGATCTGGTGTTAGGCATGTTTTCTGTCGATGAGGCAACGGCACAAGGACGATTTAAAGCATTTAATGAAGAGCTCAATCATGAGCAATGTTTGGAAGACCGTTTTTACACAATTAGAAAGGCGGATGACGAAGCCAGGGTGGAAATTAAGCAGCTCTTGGGAGAACTTGAAATTGCTCATGTGAAGAGTTTACCTAGATCTCAAAGAAACGCGATCTTAAGAAGAGTAAAGCATATCAAAGGCTTATCCCAACGGCAGGCTGCAAGAATTTCAGGGGTATCAGCTAATTTGATTTTTAAAGCGTGAAGCAGAAAAGGGAAAGCATGGGGTGGAAAGTGAAAGCATGGGGACGGTTCTCATGTTTCTCTTTTACCAAAACACAATTTGCCTGTTTATGTGAGCTTGGGGTTGAGCTTAAATTTCTCAGCTGACTTTGCAAAGCTCTCTTGGAAGCATGGGAACCGTCCCCGCGCTTCAACGGAGTGGTATGTGAGATATTATGGGGTTGAGTAAAGAAGTGGCTAAGTAGCTTTTTTCACTGGATATCCGGCACTAATCGCATTTTTTTATGGTATAATGAAAGTTAGATATGCATATACTTTTGAAAAAGAGGTATATGCTATGATTAAACGGAGTGAGGGGAATAAAAAAATGCCAACGCTCATAAAGAATGATTTGAATAAGAGGATTTTCAAAAATACTGCCCAATATAATGAAAGCATTAGGCGCGTTCGGTCAAATATACGGAGCAAAAATCTAAATCGTGGTCGTATGCGTCCAAGAGACCCTGATGAAGCAGAAGTATTGTCCCGCTTTGAACGAAAGAGCAATTATGAATATTGAAGAAGCAAAATCTAAACTATATTCTCTAAACAACGAGCCAAAACATGAGAAAATGCTTGGGGCAGCTGCTATTATTACGAAGCTTTTGGAAAAGGAAAATATTAGACCAATTGTAGTTGGAGGATTATCTGTTGAAATATACACTCAACAAGAATATGCAACTAGGGATATAGATTTTGTATCGGATGGCTACGATATTATACAAGAACTGGGCTTTAGTAAAAAAGGGCGAATTTTTTATCATGATGCTATAGAGATAGCCGTAGAAATTCCTGATAATTATTTAGCTGGCAGCATGGATAGGCTGGTACGGTATGTTTAATGATGATTCTTATATCTACCTTATTTCAGTTGAGGATATTATTTTAGATCGACTGCGAGCAGGCATACACTGGAAGTCGGAGGATGACTTACTGTGGGTATTTAATAATTTTTCTAGGAATTATCAAGAGTTAGATATATCATATTTAAAAGAAAATCCAGAAGTGAAGTTAGAAGAACAAGTACTCGATGAATGGATAAAGCAATTTATATAGCTGCCTGAACCTGTATGTCATGTCATGCTGCTTGTTCTGCCGGCTTTTTTTGATGGATTCGTGAAGAAGTGCCTGGCAGAGCGACCGGGCTTAGGTCGTAACATATAGTGGGTGGGATGCCCGCCGAGTAAGAGTTAGC
>NZ_BAAADM010000054.1:0-358670 GCF_039522485.1 Lentibacillus halophilus
TATAGACTATATTCGACATAAAGCAATGAAATTCCTAGTACAATTTGACTTTTTCACCGGACTTCTAAATATCCCCATCCTAATTTATCAAAGGCATAGACGATATCGGAAACAGACTGAAATACGAATTTTCTAGCTATGTTTTTTCCCATAAAGTAGAGCAATGTATTTGCTTGATGACCGAATACATCGGGCAGTCCGATATAGCGGACGATATCATAACCAGCCCCAACTGTATGAAATTCCTCGAGCGTTGTAATCGGCAGTGGAGTTTCATGATTTTTTGACATGGGTGTCATCCTTTCCAAAGTGAGCATGAATCTTTGTCGTATGTTTTCATCATTATTATCAATGGAAATCAACGTGCGTGCAACTGCTTTTTTCTCGGAAGGATATATTTATCACATCGTTTTCTTGACGGGTCTCATAGATAGAAGTACAATAAATATGTCATAAATGATACATTTTTTGGGCAATGACTAATAGAAGGCTTTGTCGAAAGGGTGTACCGTATCCAATTAACATATCATTTTTGAGGGGGGTAACGCATGGTCGAGCACCGCGAGTTTTTTTACCGCAGGCTCCATTCTTTGTTGGGAGTTATTCCAATTGGAATCTTTCTCATTCAGCATTTGGTTGTGAACCATTTTGCTGTTTATGGTGAAGAAAGCTTTAACAAAGCGGCATCATTTATGCACGATTTGCCGTTTAGGTTGGCATTGGAAATAATTGTTATCTTTTTGCCGATTTTATTTCATGCCATTCTCGGGGTTTACATTGTCTTTGTGACTAAAAGTAACACAAAACGTTATGGTTATTTCCGTAATTGGATGTTTGTACTTCAACGGATAACCGGTATCATCACCTTCGTATTTATTGCATGGCATATTTGGGAAACACGTGTGCAGATCGGCTTAGGAACGGAGGACCTGAATTATAATCTGATGGAAGATATTCTATCCAACACATTTATGTTCTGGTTTTATATTGTCGGTGTTATTTCAACAACGTTCCACTTTGCGAATGGACTTTGGAGCTTCATGGTAACATGGGGCATTACACAGTCACCGAAGTCGCAAAAAGTTGCTACATACGCCACACTGATTGTTTTCTTGGCCCTTAGCTATATCGGTGTACGGGCACTAATACAATTTGCTTACGGAGTTTAATATAACAATAAGGAGTGAGCATTTCATATGAGTAATCGAAAAATCATTGTTGTCGGCGGCGGGTTAGCCGGTTTGATGGCAACAATAAAGGCTGCAGAAGCAGGCGTGGAAGTTGACCTGTTTTCCATTGTACCGGTAAAACGTTCTCACTCTGTTTGCGCTCAAGGTGGTATTAATGGTGCGGTCGATACTAAGGGCGAAGGAGACTCACCATGGATTCATTTTGACGACACGATTTATGGCGGAGATTTTCTTGCCAACCAGCCACCGGTAAAGGCTATGTGTGAGGCTGCGCCAAAGATTATTCATCTATTGGACCGGATGGGAGTCATGTTCAACCGGACACCGGAAGGACTGCTCGATTTCCGACGTTTTGGCGGGACACAGCATCACCGTACAGCATATGCTGGCTCCACAACAGGCCAACAAATGCTGTATGCACTGGATGAGCAAGTTCGTCGCCATGAAGTCGAGGGTCTTGTTAATAAATATGAGAATTGGGAATTTATTGGTGCTATTACCGATGAGGATCAGGTTGGACGCGGGATTGTCGCTCAGGATATTCGGTCCCATGATATTAAATCTTTCCCGGCCGATGCTGTTATCCTGGCTACCGGCGGACCGGGAATTATTTTTGGAAAATCAACCAATTCGATGATTAACACCGGCTCAGCATCAAGTATTCTCTATAATCAAGGTGCTAAGTATGCGAATGGCGAATTTATTCAAATTCATCCCACAGCAATACCGGGCGATGACAAACTACGCTTGATGAGTGAGTCCGCGCGTGGCGAAGGCGGTCGTGTTTGGACTTATAAAGATGGTGAACCATGGTATTTTCTTGAAGAAAAATATCCGGCATACGGAAATTTGGTGCCGCGTGATGTGGCAACACGCGAAATTTTTGATGTTTGTGTTAATCAAAAACTCGGTATCGATGGAAAAAACCAGGTTTATCTTGATTTGTCCCATAAAGATCCAAAAGAACTTAACGTTAAACTGGGCGGCATTATGGAAATTTATGAAAAGTTCGTTGGTGATGATCCACGCAAAGTACCAATGAAGATTTTCCCTGCTGTTCACTATTCAATGGGTGGCATCTGGGTTGATTATGATCAGATGACAAGCATCCCGGGAATCTTTGCTGCCGGCGAATGCGACTATACACAACACGGTGCAAACCGCCTTGGGGCCAATTCACTGCTTTCATCGATTTATGGTGGATCCGTTGCCGGACCAAGTGCTATCAATTATATTGAAGGATTGGACAAACATGTGGATGACATGCCGTCCAAATTATTTGATGACCGCGAGAAAGAAGAGCAGGAACGTTTTGAAAACCTGATGAAAATGGATGGAGACGAAAACGCCTATCAAATTCATAAAGAATTAGGCGAATGGATGACTGATAACGTAACCGTTGTACGTCACAACGATAAGTTGAAACAAACAGATGAAAAAATTAAAGAATTGATGGAGCGATGGAATAATATTAATATCAATGACACGTCCCGGTGGAATAATCAAGGTGTCATGTTCACACGTCAGTTGGAAAGTATGCTTCATCTGGCACGGGTTATAACGAATGGCGCCCTTAATCGAAATGAAACGCGCGGTGCTCATTACAAGCCCGAATTTCCGGAACGTGATGACGAGAATTTCTTAAAAACAACCATTGCTCAACTGGATAAATCGAATGAACCGCATATTACGTATGACGATGTGGATGTTTCTCACATTCAGCCACGCAAACGTGATTACAGCAAAAACAAGTGAAGGGAGTAAGTGATGATGGCTGAACAAAGCACTGTTACATTTATTATCACCCGTCAGGACAGTCCGGAATCTTCTCCTTATCAAGAGACATTTAACATTCCGTATAAAAGAAATATGAACGTTATTTCCGGATTGATGGAAATACGTCAAAACCCTGTCAATGCAAATGGAGAAAAGACCTCACCCGTCCAGTGGGATATGAACTGTTTGGAGGAAGTTTGCGGAGCCTGTTCCATGGTCATCAATGGAACAGCGCGGCAATCTTGTGCGGCGCTTATTGATGAACTTGAGCAACCCGTTCGACTTAAGCCAATGAATACATTCCCGGTTGTCCGGGACTTATTCGTTGACCGTGAGCAAATGTTTGATTCGTTGAAGCAAATTAAGGCCTGGATTCCGATTGATGGAACGTATGATCTTGGTGAAGGACCACGGATGCCAGAGAAAAAACGGCAATGGGCATATGAATTGTCAAAATGCATGTCATGCGGTGTTTGTCTGGAAGCTTGTCCAAACGTCAATGACAAGTCAGACTTTATTGGACCGGCCGCTTTGTCACAGGCCCGTCTGTTTAATGCTCATCCCACAGGTGAAATGAATAAGAGTGAACGATTGGAAGGACTCATGGAAGATGGAGGAATCTCCGGCTGCGGTAATGCACAAAACTGCGTACAAGTTTGTCCTAAGGGTATCCCGTTGACGACATCTATTGCTGCTATGAATCGTGCAACTAACATTCAATCATTTAAGAATTTCTTTGGTAGTGATCATGCGCATTAAACTAGCAATCTATGAAAGAAAGGCCCTTGCCCCATGGTAAGGGTCTTTCTTATTTTGGGTGTCAATGGTGATAATAAATTATGCTTGACGGGTGGGGGACTAATGGTGAATCTGGATGCGGATTTCGGAAAACCTGTGCCATTATCGGAACAGGCAAAAAACAATCTTCTTTACTATTAAACGTAAATAAATAGTGTGGGAAGACTCCCACACTATTTGGAAGCTGTACCTCACCTAGAGTTGTAACTCCCCCATGCGAAGCAATTCCACTACAGCTTGTGAGCGCCCCTTAACACCTAACTTCTGCATTGAGTTGGAAATATGGTTTCGAACAGTTTTTTCAGATATAAACAGTTCCTGGGCAATTTCTTTTGTTGTTTTATCTTGTACTAGAAGATCAAATACTTCTTTTTCACGTTTTGTGAGCAGTTGCTTTGGTTTGTAGTTGCTGTCCTTCAAATGATAACCCCTCCTTGCTATCAAAGAGCTGCATATGAAGGGTGAATTATTTAGTCACTATAGTTTATGACATCACATGTAAACGGTGAGCACATTTTTCGATCATTATTAATAATATAACAATGCCACCAATTACGTGTTTAGGATCTGAAATTTATGTATACCTCTACAAACCAATAGTTATTAAATTATGATAAAGTGTTACTGTACAGAAAAAATGGGTCGAGCGTCCATAAAAATGATGATGCGACAAAGATCAAGAACAAACAGCGGGGAAGAGGCGATAGATTTGAACAAAGCAATTGGGGTTATTGATTCTGGTGTTGGCGGTCTTACAGTGGCTTATGAACTGATGCGGCAGCTTCCAAAGGAACAATTGATTTACTTGGGGGATACCGCACGATGCCCGTATGGACCAAGGGTCAATGATGAAGTGAGAACATTCACCTGGGAAATGGTTGACTTTTTAATGAAAAAAGATATAAAAATGCTTATCGTTGCGTGTAATACAGCTACGGCTTTTACATTAAATGAACTGAAGTCGAATATGTCTATTCCGGTGATCGGCGTTATTAAGCCGGGGGCACGTGCAGCGATCAACGAGACAAAAACGAATCATATAGGTGTTATTGGGACAGAAGGAACCATCAGGAGTAATGCTTATACAAAAGCATTGAACGACATTCATGCCGGCCTCCAAGTTCAATCCCTTGCTTGTCCATCATTTGTTCCTATGGTCGAGCAGGGAATGCTCAATGGTGAGCAAGCGGAAGCAATGGTTACACGCTCGCTTTATTCATTGACACAGCAGGAGGAATTGGACACGTTGATTCTCGGATGCACCCACTATCCTCTTATCAAACATACGATTCAGCACGTTATGGGAAGAGACGTTGCCATTATATCATCAAGTGAGGAGACTGCCCGAGAGGCAAGTACTATTCTGGAATTTCGCAATCTCTTATATAAAGGCCATAACACCCCATTTCATCAATTTTACTCGACGGGTCAGATGGAGGTATTTGCGACGATTACAGAAGAGATTTTCAAAGAATTTATTGATCATTTTCACTCGGTAACCATTGAAAAAGCTATTCTCTAATTGAAATCGAATCAGATTGCAATTTTTTTAGAAAGGTTGGTCTAAATCTTTGCTGCGCTCGTATATATAATAGTACAAACCATCGTAGGAGGGAAAATCATGCGAAAGCGCAGTCTATTGATTATTAGCCTGGCAATAACGCTTGCTGTTATGTTAACCGGGTGTTTTCAGGGCGGACAATCCCTGAATAATGAAGAAGAAATTGATCCGCCGAAAGATGCTGAAGCGGTCCACCATAACGATTCTACCGGTGAACAAAATAGTGACGAGGGTGAAGAAAAAGCAGATATATCCTCCGATACAGTGGAAAGACAATTGTATTTAATGGATGCGGATGGCATGATAGCACCACAAACATTGGAATTGCCACAACCGGAATCAAAAGAGGTGGCTTCCCAGGCATTGGAGTATCTTGTTAAGGATGGTCCGGTCACGTCGCTTTTGCCGAATGGGTTCCAGGCGGTGCTGCCTGTCGGGACAGAAATACTTGGTTTGAACCCAACGGATAATGGGCAAATGGTTGTCAATGTGTCTGACGAGTTTACAAATTATCAGAAAGAAAATGAATTAAAAATATTGCAGGCGATGACACACACGTTGACACAATTTAAACAGGTGGACGGCATGAAGCTGCAAATTGATGGACAACCTCAGGATACGATGCCTGTCAATGGCACACCAATTGGAAAAGGTGTTTCGCGGACAGATGGTATTAACCTTTTACAGCCGGACAGTGTGGATTTGATGAAGAGTGAACCGGTTACTTTGTATTATCCTTCTGTCCAGGGCGATAACCAGTACTTTGTTCCGGTTACGCAATACGTAGATGTAAGCGATCAAAATATTTATGGTTCGATGATTAACGCTTTATTGGATGGCCCCGATTTCAAAACCAATCTACAGCATGTCTTCAATAGCCAGACTAAGCTGGCGAACAATCCTAGCCTGCGAGATGGTGTTCTGGAAGTGATGTTCAGCCAGGATGTGCTTCAAGACAGTAAAAAACAGGATGGAAATAAACCTGTTATTTCCGACAAAGTGATGGAATCAGTTGTCCGGACATTAACACAGGACGAAGCAGTGGAAGCTGTAGAAGTGAAAGTGGAAAATATTGAAACACTTTTTAATGAGAATGGAAAACCATACAACGAACCGGTGACAAAGCAGAAATTCATGGAAACAGAGAAGCTTTAGATAAAAGAACAAATTGATTTAAATATGAGAACACGTTTGTTTTACTAAAATATCGGTATTATGTTAAATGGTGAATGCTGCCAGAACTGCTGTATTCTCGTACGAGACTGTTCCATACAGTCTTTTTTGTGTCAGATGATAAAACATGTGTCACTGGTTAAAATATGTTAAGATGAGCTTGGATGTATTGTGGGCTGTCATACCTTCCCGACTGTGCATGATGATAAGGGGGTGAACAGCCCTTTATTTCTTAATTTATTTCACTAAGTGGGAGGAAGCCCCTTCATTAAATAATGCTCACCTTATCATAAGGAGGTTTAAAGTCATTGCGAAAGGACAATCGAAAAACGAACGAATTACGGTCCATTTTAATGACATTGGATTACATAAAATACCCTGAGGGTTCGGTACTGATTGAATTTGGGGATACAAAGGTGATATGCAATGCCAGTATTGAAGATCGTGTTCCGCCATTTATGCGGGGACAGGGAAAAGGCTGGATAGCAGCTGAGTATGCAATGCTTCCACGGGCGACAGAAAAACGGAATATACGCGAGTCCTCCAAAGGTAAAGTGGGCGGCCGAACAATGGAAATACAGCGGTTAATCGGGCGAGCACTGCGCTCTGTGGTTGATTTGAACCGAATCGGAGAACGGACCGTTTGGGTCGACTGTGACGTTCTTCAGGCGGATGGCGGGACACGAACGGCTTCCATAACAGGGGCATTTGTAGCCGTCGTGCTGGCATTTGATCAATTAATAAAAGCAGGAAAGATAAAAAAGATGCCTGTCACCGATTTTTTGGCAGCGATTTCGGTTGGTATTTCCTCAAATGGCACCGAACTACTTGATTTAAACTATGGCGAAGACTCTGAGGCCTATGTTGATATGAATATTGTTATGACAGGTGAAGGTGAATTCGTTGAAATACAGGGAACAGGGGAAGAAGCAACATTTACCACCAATCAGCTGCAGGCTATGCTTGGACTCGCTTCTGACGGGCTGAAACGAATTAATGATATACAAAAAGATGCTCTTGGTCAGGCTGCCGGTAGCATCGGTGAGACGAAAAAAACAAAGGAAGACACACCATGAAAGAAATGATTATTGCTACGAAAAATGCCGGCAAAGCCAATGAATTTAAGACGTTTTTAGCTGACTATCAAATAGGCGCGATATCACTACTTGATTTGGATAGAGACGTGGATGATATCGACGAAACAGGGATTACCTTTGAAGAAAATGCGGCTATAAAAGTTGAACACATAGCAAACATGATGCAACGGCCGGTTTTGGCGGATGACTCCGGGATCGAGATTGATGCATTGCACGGCAGACCCGGTGTTTTTTCGGCACGCTATGCTGGTGAACCGAAAGATGATCAGGCGAACGTAGAAAAGGTATTACAGGAATTGGAAGGGTTGGAAGCATCGGAACGAACAGCACGGTTTGTCTGTGTATTAGCGGTGGCTATTCCAGGCGAAGAGACCATATTTAAGCGAGGCACTTGCGAAGGAGTTATTGCTTTTTTACAAGCAGGTGCGAATGGATTTGGTTACGACCCTATTTTTGTGCCAAGCGGTTACGACAGAACTATGGCCCAGCTTTCGTCGGATGAAAAAAATGGAATCAGTCACCGAAAAGATGCGATCATTCAGTTGGGTGAATGGTTGAAAAATTGGAAACAAATGGGGGGGGCGTATGCCGGAAGTACTGATTATAAGTGACAGTCATGGTTCGACGAAAGAGCTTAACGCGATTAAAGAGCGTCATTCACCGGAATTGATGATTCACTGCGGTGATTCCGAATTAGATATGGATGCTCCGGAATTGGACGGATTTATTAAAGTGGCAGGCAATTGTGATATGGATACAAGATTCCCTGAAGAACAAACAAGCACTGTCAACAGTCTCAATTTTTTTATTGCGCACGGTCATTTGCATCAAGTTAAAACCAATCCGATGGTGATTGCATACCGGGCAGAAGAGGTGGGAGCTAACGTCGTATGCTTTGGGCATACTCACACAGCAGGGGCCGAAAAATTGGGTCAACAATTATTGATTAACCCCGGCAGTGTCCTTCTGCCGCGCGGTCGCACTGAAAAAACATATGCCATTATGACATGGGATACGTTAGATGCCATTTGTGTCAACTTTTTCACTGTTGATGGTAATCACATAGAGAAATTGTCACGGCAAATATCTTTATCGTAAAATGAGTAGGCAGGGAAATCGGAATCACAGCCGATTTCCTGATCCCTTAGAAAAATATCTAAAGGTTGACAAATGATGATAAAGTAGATATAATTATTTTTGTCCGTCTATTAACATAGAAAAATGCGGGTGTAGTTTAGTGGTAAAACCTCAGCCTTCCAAGCTGATGTCGTGGGTTCGATTCCCATCACCCGCTCCATACATACCTATGTCCCAGTAGCTCAGTAGGATAGAGCAACAGCCTTCTAAGCTGTAGGTCGCAGGTTCGAATCCTGCCTGGGACACTCAGTTGAGAAACCTGTTTGACAGTAAATAGGTTTCTTTTTTCTTATTAAATGTAAAACGGAAGGGAAAAACGGGTTATATTCCCCTTGTCCCGGGAATTATGATAAGTAAACTGACGTTCAACTATAAAATGTAGTTTTTATCCTCGCCTTCATGTTGATGCCTGCGGTGGGGGTATGATAGCTCATTAATGTGTTTAAAAGGAGTGAGCAAATGGCCGAGAATTCCGAAAACGTCATTCTCTTTCCAAAGTGGCGGGCAACGCTAGAGGAAGAAAGTCTTCAAGCATTAAAAGAAACGCGATTCGACGAAGCACTTGTAAAACTGAATCAATTGCTTGATTACGGTGTACGCGATCATGAAATTATGATAGGCCGGCTCATATGCCTTATGGAACTGAATCGGTATCATGAAGCCCAGGATTTTTGTGAAGAGTTGCTTCTCGCTCCCGACGAGCATTATTATCAATATGTACATATGTATTTAACGGTTTTATTTCATACCAGTCAGTATCAACTGTTGATGGAACAAATTGAAAAGGAACTCGCCTCACATACGATTCCAAAAGAGATGGAAGACCCATTCACGCAGCTTTATGATATGAGTCGGAATCTACAAAAACAATTACGAGTGGAAAAGTCATCCGAATACATCGATGAATTGTTAAGATCTGTAAATGAACAGGATCACCGGAAACAGTACAGGTTGATTGAATACATGCGTACTATAAAAACCAATCCAACCCAGGATCTGCTTTCGCTATTACGTGACGACCAGGTTCATCCAGTGGTTAAAACGGCGCTATTGATATGGTATGAGGAACAGGAAATAAATGATAAAATGATGATCCATAAGTTAGGGGTGCAAATGGAGGTGAATCCATCAGAGCTGACACCGCTTGATTCGCATCCGGTGCTCAAACAGACCCGTCTTATCATTGGTGATCTGGAACAGGAAAACCCATCGTTGCACACATTAATCGATGAACTTATGTATCACTACTTTTATGTGAGGTATCCGATCATTCCGGGGGTTGCGCATGTTGAACACATAGCCCAGGCATTGATTAATATCGGTGAGGATTGTTTGAATATACATATGCGAAAGACAACAGAAGGTAATCAGTTAATAACAACTTATATGGAAGACATCAACATGTGCAAGGCATTATACGCAACCATAATGGATGCATAACCATAAGACGGGAGTGCCCGAAATGCTTGAAAGGCACAGTATATATGTTATAATGAGTTGGTTGCAAATTTGATCTTTATATGTATAAATTATTGTAGAAATTTCAAAACGAATTATAGATTTTGGAGGGTGTTTTATGTCTGCACAATGGGAAAAACAAGAGGGCAACCAAGGGATTCTGACAATACAAGTTGATGCTGAAGAATTTGATCGTGCTTTGGACCAAGCTTTTAAAAAAGTTGTAAAGGATGTTCAGATTCCAGGATTCCGCAAAGGGAAAGTTCCGCGTAAAATCTTTGAAAACCGTTTCGGTGTGGAGTCACTGTATCAGGATGCTGTTGATATCGTGCTGCCGGATGCTTATTCCAAGGCTGTCCAGGAAACAGGGATAGAGCCGATTGAACAGCCGGACGTTGACATTGAGGAGATTGAGAAAGGAAAAGATCTCATTTTTAAAGCAACCGTCAATGTTAAGCCTGAGGTTGACCTTGGTGATTACAAAGGTTTGGAAGTGGAAGAGCAGTCCGTTGAGGTAACGAATGAAGATGTTGACCAAGAACTTGAAAATCTGCGCGAACAGCATGCGGAATTGGTTGTAAAAGAAAGTGGTACAGTCGAAGAAGGCGACACCATTGTATTGGACTTTGAAGGATTTATTAACGGAGAAGCATTTGAAGGCGGTAAAGCGGAAGATCATTCGCTTGAAATTGGATCCGGCCAGTTTATCCCGGGTTTTGAAGAAAAATTGATCGGCATGTCAGCAGGAGAAGAAGCTGAAATTGAAATCACGTTCCCTGAAGATTATCATGCAGAGCATTTATCCGGACAACAGGCTGTTTTTGAAGTGACAATTCATGATATTAAAACAAAAGAAATGCCTGAATGGGACGATGAATTTGCCAAAGACGCTGATGAAGAAGTCGAAACCCTTCAGGAATTAAAAGAAAAGAAAAAAGATGAATTGCAAAAGCAACAGGAACAGGATGCGGAAAATCAAAAGCGGGAAACATTGATTGAAAAAGCATCGGAAAATGCAGAGGTTACGATTCCGGATGCCATGGTAGAGAGTGAACTTGATCGTATGCTGCAAGAATTCGAACAGCAACTGCAAATGCAGGGAATGACCTTGGATATGTATTATCAATTCTCCGGTCAGGACAAGGATGCGCTAAAGGATCAAATGCGGCAGGATGCAGAAAAACGCGTTAAAACGAACTTGACGCTGGAGGCCATTTATTATGCTGAGAATCTGGAAGTGACAGATGAAGATGTGGATCATGAACTCAGCAATATGGCGTCCATGTATGGTGTGGATGTCGATCAACTGAAACAAATGCTCGGCGGGAACACCGATGCCTTGAAAGAAGAGCTGAAAACGCGTAAGTCCATTGAATTTCTGGAGGAACACAGCACAGCTGTTGAATCCGAATCTGCATAACCGAACCATTGTCAACGGGAATGGTTTTAACCATGAAGAAACGAACGTCAAACAAGGTGCCAAATTAGCACCTTGTTTTGCATTATCCCATCCTTTACTTTAATACCACACCCTGTGCCCATCATTAATTTTAAGTTATGTATCCAGTTCAACTGTCATAAACTGATTGAAGAAACATCTGTCTGCTATTACATGATACATAACGTTAAGAAGCTGTTGCGTTAAAAGCAGCCACAATAAATCAAATGGATAACAAGAGTTATTGTTTTGTTTTCTCGATTTGATTTGATATGATGACGTTAAGTTGAAAAGTGTAGGGGAACTACTGGCAAGCAGATTTGACCTTTTAGGAGTGAATATCATGTTTAAATTTAGTGAGGAAAAGGGACAGCTGAAATGCTCATTTTGCGGCAAAAGTCAGGATCAAGTCCGCAAATTGGTTGCCGGGCCGGGCGTATATATATGTGATGAATGTATCGAACTTTGTACAGAAATCGTGGAAGAAGAGCTTGGTACGGAAGAGGAAACAGAATTCACAGAACTTCCGAAACCGAAAGAAATCAATGAAACGTTGAATGATTATGTCATTGGCCAAGATACAGCCAAGAAGAATCTTTCAGTAGCCGTTTATAATCATTATAAACGCATAAATGCACCGAAGAAAAATTCCGACGATGTTGAATTGGCTAAAAGTAACATTGCCATGCTTGGACCAACAGGATCCGGTAAAACGCTTCTTGCTCAAACACTGGCCAGAATACTGAATGTTCCATTTACCATGGCGGATGCAACGTCATTGACCGAAGCCGGTTATGTCGGCGAAGATGTGGAAAACATTTTGTTGAAACTGATTCAAGCCGCTGATTATGATGTGGAAAAAGCGGAAAAGGGTATTATTTACATTGATGAAATCGATAAAGTTGCCCGTAAGTCAGAAAATACGTCAATCACTCGCGATGTGTCAGGTGAAGGTGTACAACAGGCATTATTGAAAATCCTTGAGGGAACTGTTGCGAGTGTGCCTCCACAGGGAGGACGCAAACATCCGCACCAGGAATTCATTCAAATTGATACAACAAACGTATTGTTTATTGTCGGCGGCGCATTCGATGGTATCGATCAGATTGTGAAGCGCCGGTTGGGCAAAAAAGTTATTGGATTTGGTTCCGAGGACAAACAAGAGGATTTGGATGAAAGCGACTTGCTTGAAAAAGTGCTTCCCGAAGATCTTCTTCGCTATGGGCTGATTCCTGAATTCATTGGAAGGATCCCGGTCATTGGCAGTTTGACACCGCTGGATGAGGATGCACTTGTTGATATCTTAACTCGACCGAAAAACGCATTGGTGAAACAGTATGAAAAACTGTTTGACATTGATGAGGTCGAACTCGAATTTGAGGAAGGAGCACTTCGGGCAATTGCTCATGAAGCCATTGAACGAAAAACCGGAGCGCGCGGTCTGCGGTCCATTATTGAAAGTACCATGTTAGATGTCATGTTTGATCTTCCTTCCCGCGAGGACATTGATAAGTGCATTATTACCAATGAGACAGTCGAAAATGAAAATGGAAAGCCGAAACTGGTGTTCCAGGACGGCACTGTTCAGGATGAAAATGAAAAAATACCCAAAGAAAGTGCTTAACGAATTAGATTGAAATAAGTGTTCCGGGACTGACATTACATTTGACTCCTTATTTACCGTGAACGTAGATGGAGCTGTCCAAATGTTGATGTCAGTCTCTTTCTGTATTATCTGCAAAATCAGTCAGCAAACCTTCACAGAATACGTTTTACTTTATCTTCTGTGAGTAGTATTGTTATATGAGGCAATACTAAAAAAGCTATTGATATTTACAAGCATATCTTTTTTCTATAAACTTTACAGAATGAACACCTGCTGTACAGAAATTCCAGTAACAATGGAGGTACATATCGTTATGGCAACAGAATCTACCCAATTTCCTCTCCTTCCATTGCGCGGATTACTTGTTTTTCCATCGATGGTTCTGCATTTAGATGTGGGCCGGGATAAATCCGTAGCTGCCTTGGAAAAAGCCATGATGGATGAAGAGACCATATTCCTTGTCTCTCAAAAAGAAGTGAGCATGGAAAACCCTGAACCCTCAGACATTTACAGGGTGGGAACCGTGGCCAATGTCAAACAGATGCTCAATCTTCCGAATGGCACCATGCGTGTTTTGGTTGAAGGACTTTATCGGGGAGAAATCACCGAATTTATTGATGAAAACGAAGCATTTACAGTTGAAATTAAGCAGCTGGAAGAGGAACACGCTGAACAGGATGAAGAAGAAGCACTAATGCGTTCATTGCTCAAACAATTTGAACAGTACATAAATGTCTCAAGTAAAATTAATCAGGAGACACTATCAACCGTTTCTGATATTGAAGAACCAAGTAGGTTTGCGGATATCGTTGCATCCCACTTGTCCCTTAAAATTAAGGATAAGCAAGACCTATTGGAAATTGCCAATGTCAAAGACCGTCTGCAACATTTGCTCCATCTCATGTCCAATGAGAAAAAAGTGTTAGATTTGGAGCAAAAGATTGGTCAACGTGTCAAAAATTCCATGGAAAAAACACAAAAAGAATATTATCTACGGGAGCAATTGAAAGCTATCCAGAAAGAATTGGGAGAAAAAGACGGAACATCCGGTGAAGCGCAGCAACTGCGTCAAAAAGTACAGGCCTCCACTATGCCCGAGAATGTCGCTGAGACGGCTAAAAAGGAACTGGATCGGTTTGAGAAAGTGCCGCAAAGTTCTGCTGAGAGTTCCGTCATCCGCAATTACATTGAGTGGCTTCTCGCACTTCCATGGACTGAAGAAACACAGGACAGAATAGAAATTAACAAAGCCGAAGACATTTTGGAAGAAGACCATTATGGCCTTGAAAAAGTAAAGGAACGTATCATTGAGTATTTAGCGGTTCAAAAACTAACCGAATCCATTAAAGGCCCCATTCTTTGTCTTGTCGGGCCGCCTGGTGTTGGAAAGACGTCATTGGCAAAGTCTATTGCCCGTTCTGTTAATCGTCATTTTGTCCGTATCTCTCTTGGTGGTGTTCGTGACGAAGCTGAAATTCGTGGTCATCGTCGCACATATATCGGAGCTATGCCTGGTCGAATTATACAGGGAATGAAAAAAGCAGAAACAGTCAATCCGGTGTTTCTTCTGGATGAAGTGGATAAAATGGCCAGCGATCTCCGCGGTGATCCATCAGCAGCTATGTTGGAAGTGCTGGATCCTGAACAGAACAGTCAATTCAGTGATCACTACATTGAAGAGACATACGACCTGTCGAACGTGCTGTTCATTGCCACAGCTAATTACGTTCAAAACATCCCCGGACCATTGCTTGACCGTATGGAACTTTTAACAATTGCAGGTTATACCGAAGTAGAAAAGCAGCATATTGCTAAAGAACATTTAATCCCAAAGCAATTGAGGGAGAATGGTTTGAAAAAAGCCAATCTGCAAATTCGTGACGATGCCTTAATGAAACTGATCCGAACGTATACACGGGAAGCTGGCGTGCGCAATTTGGAACGACAATTGGCAACGTTGTGCAGGAAAGCAGCTAAGAAGATTATTTCCGGTGAGAAAAAACGGGTCATTGTAACAGAAAAAAGCTTGGAAGAACTGCTCGGAAAGCCGCTTTACCGTTACGGGCAAATGGAAGATGAAAATCAGGTTGGTGCTGCAACCGGTCTTGCTTACACAGCTGCCGGAGGCGATACATTGTCAATAGAGGTTTCTCATTATCCGGGTAAAGGAAAACTGACGCTTACTGGCAAACTCGGTGATGTCATGCAGGAATCGGCTCAGGCTGCCTTCAGCTATATTCGCTCAAGGGCAGAGGAGTTAAAGGTGAATCCAGACTTCCATGAAACCTATGATATTCATATTCATATCCCGGAAGGCGCTACACCGAAGGATGGCCCTTCAGCAGGCATAACAATGGCGACGGCTCTTGTTTCCGCATTAACCGGAAGAGCAGTTCGAAACGATGTCGGCATGACCGGCGAAATGACACTGCGGGGCCGTGTGCTTCCTATCGGCGGACTGAAAGAAAAATCGCTCAGTGCGCACCGGGCAGGAATTACAACGATTATTATACCGCAAGAAAATGAAAAAGATATAGAAGATATTCCAGAAAGTGTTCGGGACGGTTTGACGTTTATAAAAGTGACTCATTTGGATCAAGTGCTCGAACACGCATTAACGGAGGAGAAACATGAAAGTAACGGAAGCTGAACTGGTTATAAGTGCCGTCGGTCAAGATCAATATCCGAATGACGATTTGCCGGAGATCGCGCTTGCCGGTCGTTCCAATGTTGGAAAATCATCTTTTATTAATCAGCTTATCCAACGGAAGAGTCTGGCCAGAACATCATCCAAGCCAGGAAAGACACAGACAATCAATTTTTATAAAATAAATAACATGTTTTATTTTGTTGATGTACCAGGCTATGGGTATGCTCAAGTGTCCAAAACGGAACGGGAAAAATGGGGTGTCATGATGGAAGAATACTTTGACACACGACAATCCTTGAAAGCATGCGCGATGATTACCGACCTACGTCATCCACCAACAAAAGACGATGTTCAGATGTATGCCTTTTTGAAACATTATGAACTTCCGGTCGTTGTGATAGGGACGAAAATGGATAAAATCGCCAAGGGCAAGCGGGCCAGCCATTTGCAGCAAACCATCCGGACGCTGCAAGTGGGGACGGATGATACGGTTATTCCTTTTTCCGCTGAAACCGGAGAAGGAAAAAAAGAAGCCTGGCGGATGCTTAGCCAATATATGAACCATTAATAATATCCCCTTCCCGTCGTAGGGAGGGGTATTTATTGATATACTATAACTATGTATAAAACATACATTGCAATAATAACAAGGACATTTTCTGACTGAAACAACGATAAAGGGCAATCTGATTCCGCAGTCAAAAAGAAATACTGGTGCCAATCCGATTCACGAGGCTGGATGATTGAACTCAGTCTGAGGCATGTGATACGTTGCCAACAGTTTAAATGCGATCGTTACGAAGATCATTATCCGGACAGATGTTAAATGATGTTCACAAATCGATGCAAATCTGTTGGCAATCTGTGTTACACTAGAGGCAATTGACGTTTCATAGCGTTTTGGGGGTAATAACTGTGCATATTCTTAAAGTTGGCTTTCATTATCAGTCAGCCCCTTTGGAATTGAGGGAACAATTTACTTTTTCCGAAAATACGGCCGATCAGGCAATGGTGACATTGAAAGAGCAAAAGAGCGTTCTTGAAAATGTTATTGTATCGACGTGCAATCGTACAGAAGTTTATGCTGTTGTCGATCAGCTTCACACAGGACGACATTATATCAAACAATTTCTTGCTGATTGGTTTCAAGTGGATAAAGGGGCCTTCTCACCATATTTGCAAATCAGTGAAGGGGATAGTGCCGTTGAACATTTGCTGCGTGTATCCGCCGGAATTGATTCCATGATTCTTGGAGAGACACAAATACTCGGCCAGGTGAAACAAGCGTTTACGACAGCGCAGGAAAAGGAGACAACCGGCACAATTTTTAACGAATTGTTTAAACAGGCGATTACGTTTGCAAAGAAATCACATAAAGAAACATCCATTGGTGAGCATGCCGTATCGGTCAGTTATGCAGCTGTACAACTTGCTGAAAAAATCTTTGGGCAATTGCGGAGTAAAAAAGTGCTTGTTCTAGGTGCCGGAAAAATGGGCGAGTTGGCAGCGCAAAATATTGTGGACGCAGGTGCTTCTGATATAACGGTGATGAATCGTACATTGGAGAAAGCACAGACAATGGCTGAAAAATTTTATGCACGGGCCGAGTCCATTAGCCAATTGAATGCTCAGCTTCAGGACGCGGATATTTTGTTCAGCTCAACCGGTTCGCAGACAGCTGTATTAACAAAAGAAGATGTTGCGTCCATACAGAAGAAACGAAAAGGCAGACCGATTTTCCTGGTTGACATCGCTGTTCCCAGGGACTTGGACGCATCCATTGGCGATTTGGATAATGTGTTCTTATATGATATTGATGATTTGCAGCATATTGTTGATGAAAATTTAGCTGCTCGAAAAACAGCAGCAGAAAAGATCGAAATAATGATTGAGTCAGAAATTGTCGCTTTTGACGAATGGGTACAGACATTGGGTGTTGTTCCGGTTATATCTGCGTTACGCAAGAAGGCACTTGGCATACAATCGGAAACCATGAAAAGCATTGAGCGGAAAATGCCTGATTTAACCGCCCGTGAAAAGAAAGTGCTCAATAAACACACCAAAAGTATTGTTAATCAACTTCTCAAAGAGCCTATAACTCAAGCTAAAGAACTTGCTGCCCTTGATCGTAAAGAAGAAGCGTTGGAATTGTTTGTTGATATTTTCGGAATTGAAGATGAGGTACGTGAGGAATTGAGTAAACAGGTGAAACAAAATAATGAAACAGGAAAAACAGATGAAACGTTATCTTTTCCCTTTGTGAATAATAATCCATCCACCACTCAATAAGAAGAAAGGGTCACCACTATGGATGAAGCAAAATGGTTTTATGAATTGATTCTTATTACGTATGGGCTGAGTCTGGTGGGGTATTTCCTTGATTTTATACAACATAACCGGAGGGCAAACCGAGTCGCCTTCTGGTTACTTTGTATGGTTTGGCTTATGCAAACCACTTTTTTATTAAAACAGTGGCTCATTACCGAGAGCTTTCCTGTTATAACATTGTATGACGGCCTGTCATTTTATGCTTGGGTGCTCATGACGTTTTCGTTAATCCTCAGTAAATGGTTCCGAATACAATCTATGTTATTTTTTATGAACTTATTGGGATTTTTTATTTTATTACTTTATATTTCAGGCAAAGCCAAAGAAGACATGCACATACAGGGTGTGGAGTTCGTTCATGAAATGCTGATCGCACACATATCACTGGCTTTGATATCATATGGTTTTTTCACTGTTTCTTTCCTTCTTTCCCTTATGTATCTCGTACAATATAAGTTTCTAAAGGAAAAAAAGGGATTCCACTGGATATGGAGGCTCGGGGATTTAAACCTCCTGGATGCGATTTCATTCAGGGCTGTCACACTTGGTGTCCCTTTATTGACCATGTCTATTATACTGGGGGTAGTTTGGGCGTATGTGGCCAACGCCGAATTTTACTGGTTTGATTTGAAAACAATCGGCTCGATCCTTATGCTGATTGTCTATATCATTTACTTACTGCTTCGTTTAGGAAAAGGATATCTCGGAAAATCCATCTCCATTTATAATTCAGCGGCGTTTTTATTGTTGCTGATTAATTTCTTTTTGTTCAGCATGCTATCCAATTTTCATTTACAATAGAATTATTGAGGAGGACGCTTGAATGCGCAAAATTGTTGTTGGTTCCAGAAGGAGCAACCTTGCTCTGACACAGACCGATTGGGTGATTGACCGATTAAAGAAGGCTGGGGCAAGCAATGAATTTGAAGTAAAAAAAATTGTTACAACAGGGGATCAAATTCTGAACGTAACCTTGTCCAAAGTTGGCGGAAAACGATTGTTTGTTAAAGAAATTGAAAAGGCCATGTATGAAAAAGAAATTGATCTTGCTGTACACAGCATGAAGGATATGCCTTCAGAAATGCCGGAAGGTCTTGCCATTACGACTATTCCTGTCAGGGAAGATCATCGGGATGCCTATATCGCGAAAAATAATATTCTATTGAAGGATTTGCCCGCCGGAGCTGTTGTTGGCACAAGCAGTCTTAGGCGTAAGTCGCAAATTTTGGCGACGCGGCCCGACCTTGAGATACAATGGATTCGTGGAAATATTGAATCACGCATCCGAAAACTGCATGAAGAGAATTATGATGCCATTATTTTGGCTGTATCTGGTTTGAAACGTGTTGGCTTAAGTGAAGAGCTTATTACCGAGTACTTGGAATCTGATGTGTGTGTACCATCGGCCGGACAGGGTGCTCTAGCCATTGAGTGCCGTGACGATGATAATGACTTGCACGCATTGTTGCAACAGATTAATGATCCCGATACAGAAAAAACGGTGACGGCTGAACGGACGTTTCTTCAACTTCTGGAAGGAAGTTGTTCGGTACCCATCGGTGCGTATGCGCATCTCGAACATAACGCTATTATCATTACTGCCTTTGTTGGAACACCTGATGGTCAAACCATCCTAAAGGAAACTGTCAGAGGAACTGATCCAGAGGCCGTTGGGTCGGAAGTAGCTGAAAAGCTGATCAGCCAGGGTGCCAAAGACATTATTGAAAACGTGAAACAGGAGCTTGATCTTTGATGCCTCCCAAGCTGTATGGAAGAAACATTCTCATTACCCGGGAAAAACAACAGGCGCAGATCTTTTCCGATAAGGTGCTCGAGCGTGGTGGTAACCCCAGCGTTGTACCTCTGTTAACCATTTCATGCAAAAACCATCAGGACGTTATGAAACCTCTTCAGGAGAATACGTATTTTAGCTGGCTGTTTTTCACAAGTGTCAATGGTGTTCACTGTTTTTTTCAGCTTCTAAATTTTTACAACATAGATAAAGCGGTGCTAGCAGAAAGCAAGCTTGCTGCTGTTGGCCAAAAAACGGCCAAAGCATTGGATGAATACGGTTATCAGGTTGATTTTATCCCGTCTGTTTACAATGCGGAAACAATGCGAAATGAATTCAACTATTCGAATACACACACTGATGAACACATTCTTCTTATTAAAGGCAACCGGTCGCGTCGTGTTCTGCCGGATTGGTTCAAAGAGCAAGGGATTCCATTCGAACAAATGGAAGTGTACGAAACAGCCCGCAATGACGCCTCGAAAGACGAACTGAACAGACAATTGCGGTACAATCATCCGGATATTATTACATTTACCAGCCCATCATCAGTTGACGCATTTATGACCTTGAAAGAGACGGCGATATCGGTGAATGCCACTATTGCCTGTATCGGGACAACAACAGGGGAACGGGCACTTGATTTCGGTTTTCGTTGTCCCGTGGTCCCCAATGAATTTACGATTGATGGAATGCTGGACCAAATAGGCCAATATATTGAACAGAAAGGATGGATGGATGATGAGTGAATCATTTAAACGGCATCGCCGACTTCGTTCGTCAGCAGCCATGCGTTCGATTGTACGTGAGAATGAATTAAAGATGGACGATTTTATTTATCCGCTTTTCGTCATGGAAGGAAACGATATAAAAAATGAAGTGCCATCTATGCCAGGCGTTTATCAACTGTCACTTGACAACCTAAAAGAAGAGGCGGATGAATTGCTGTCACTTGGCATCAAAGCTATCATGCTGTTTGGAATTCCCAGTGAAAAAGATGAACAAGGGACAGGCGCTTTCAAGGAAAACGGCATTGTACAACAAGCAACCCGTCTTATGAAAAAAGAGGCTCCGGAATTGCTTATTGTTGCTGACACGTGTTTGTGTGAATACACATCACACGGCCATTGCGGTGTCATTCACCATGAAGATGTGGACAATGATGAATCGCTGAAACTGTTGGCAAAAACAGCTGTGTCACAAGCTGAAGCCGGTGCGGATATCATTGCGCCGTCAAACATGATGGACGGATTTGTTGCTGTCATTCGCGAGGCACTGGATGAAGCAGGATATAACAATATTCCCATTATGTCCTATGCCGTTAAATATGCATCAGCTTTTTACGGCCCATTTCGTGATGCGGCTGACAGCTCACCACAGTTTGGTGACCGCAAGACGTATCAGATGGATCCATCCAATCGACTGGAGGCACTGCGGGAAACAGAATCCGATATTGAGGAAGGTGCGGACTTCCTGATCGTTAAACCGGCCATGTCATTTTTGGATATTGTCCGAGATGTGCGGAATCATTCGAACACCCCGGTCGTTGCGTATAATGTAAGCGGTGAATATTCGATGGTGAAAGCCGCTGCGTTGAATGGATGGATTGACGAGAAAGAACTAGTGCTTGAAAAGTTGACGGCTATGAAACGGGCTGGTGCGGATTTAATTATTTCCTATTTTGCTAAAGATGTTGCAAAGTGGTTATAACCGATTAACACATTTTTCATTGAGGTGATAAACGATGGGAAACATTGATAAGTCCAAACAGGAATATGAAAAAGCAGTCGATCTGATGCCCGGTGGTGTCAATTCCCCTGTACGCGCGTTTAAATCGGTCGGTATGTCCCCGATTTTTATGGATCACGGGAAAGGCTCAAAGATTACGGATATTGATGGCAACGAGTACATTGATTATGTGATGAGCTGGGGGCCGTTAATCCTTGGTCACGCCGATGAACGAGTCGTTTCCAAACTGAAAGAAGCAGCTGAAGGCGGGACCAGCCTTGGTACATCCACTGTTCAGGAAAATAAAGTGGCACAAATGATCATTGACCGTGTTCCGTCCATTGAAATGGTCCGCATGGTCAACTCCGGCACAGAAGCAGGCATGAGTGCATTGCGTGTTGCCCGCGGCTATACCGGACGAAACAAGATCCTGAAGTTTGAAGGTAATTTTCATGGTCATAGTGATTCACTGCTTATCAAAGCCGGTTCCGGTGTTGCAACTCTTGGCTTACCTGATAGCCCGGGTGTTCCGTCGTCCATTGTGGAAAACACCATAACCGTTCCGTATAATGATTCGGAAAGTGTTCGGTATGCCTTTGAAGAATATGGTGATGACATCGCTGCAGTCATTGTTGAACCTGTATCCGGGAATATGGGAGTCGTTCCATCCACAGAAGATTTTCTGCAGGAATTGCGGAGGGTAACGAATGATTATGGCTCCCTTTTGATATTTGACGAAGTGATGACAGGATTTCGAGTCGGTTATAACTGTGCGCAAGGCTATTTTGGTGTCACCCCTGATATAACTTGTCTTGGAAAAGTCATTGGAGGTGGCCTGCCGGTCGGAGCGTATGGTGGTAAACGGGAGATCATTGAACAGGTTGCACCGACGGGTCCTGTTTATCAAGCCGGTACGTTATCCGGCAATCCATTGGCTATGACGGCCGGATACGAAACATTGAATGCTTTGGATGAATCAACCTATGAGGAATTAATCCGGAAAGTGGATCGATTAGTGGAAGGGTATAAACAAGCTTCCATAGATTATGACATTCCGTTGCAGATTAATCGGGCAGGAGCCATGTTTGGTTTCTTTTTCACCAATGAGCCCGTCTTTAATTTTGAAACAGCTCAAAATGCAGATCTCGACTACTTTGCTCAGTATTATCGAGCCATGATTGACGAAGGCATTTTTCTGGCGCCATCACAATTTGAAGCTGTATTCATGTCAACAGCTCATACGGATGAGGATATTGACAAAACCATTCAAGCCGTACGTACGGCCTTTTCCAAAATCGAAACAAAATAGGTTTTCAGTAAAAAAGCTGTTCTGCAAAAGCCAGGGCAGCTTTTTTATAGCTTCGCCGAGAAAAATAGCAGCATGTTTTGTTTCCGTAGGCATATACCATAGGCACCAGACATATAGTTGCAATGAGACATATAAGCATAAGGATTATCGATTGAGGGGAGGAAGACCGTTGGAAAATGATCGTAATGTTTTTCGTTTTGAATTAAACGAATCCCTCTTTTTTGCCAGAGGACAGGAAGTCAGTGACATGATGGGGGTCTCATTGGACCCGGAAATTTCCATAGATTCATTTAGTGATTACATTTCCATCCGGGGTGTGATCGAGCTCAACGGTACGTATCAAAAAGAAACGATAGATGTTGACGAAACAGAAGATCCTTATGATGTAGATGATGATCACGCCCGTAAATACATGGAAAGAGTGAATGATATTGATGATAACCAGGCTGAATTCACACACCGTTTTCCAGTCGAAATTTCGGTGCCTGCCAACCGTGTAACAGATTTGGACGACGTAACCGTTGGTATTGAATCGTTGGATTATGAAATACCGGATGAACAGCAGCTAAAGTTAAATGCAGTTATCGGGATACATGGTATTGCTGATGAGGTCGACGTTACAGATGGAGCATCTTCAGAGGTGGATTCATCGTCACCTCCGAGGGATGATGAAACATTTGCATTTGATATAAAAATGGAAAACGAAGAGGAGAACACCTCAGAAACGCTTCATGATTCGGAAACGGCGCCGATATGGCCTGAGGGATCTGTTGAAGAAAGTAATCAGGAATCAGTCGTGGAAGATATCGGAAACGATGTTCAGGGTACCGCAGATGACGTTCAGGATAACGAGGACAACGCCCAAGATACCGGAGACGACACAGTTAAGAAAGACGATGACACACCAAATGAGAAAGATCGTTGGAAAGGGAAAAAAACACAAACACTGGCTGAATTTTTTGGAACAGAAAACAAGAAAACGTCCGGAGATGACAGTGTGGAAGCTGATGAAACGGATGGACAGGATGATAATCAGGAAAATGTGGATGAATCACCATCCTTAGCAACGATTTCCGAGACAGCTGATGTGGACGAACAAGGCGAAAGCACGGATGCAATCGTGTCTGATGCAGAAGATGTTCGCTATTTGGCGGATATGTTCCGACGTGACGAGGAAGAATCATTCGCTAAAATGCGGCTGTGCATCGTTCAGGAAACCGATACCGTCGAATCGATTGCCGAACGTTACGGTATATCCGCCCTGCAACTGCTGAGACAAAATCATCTGGGAGAGGAAAGTTTGGAAGAAGGACAATTATTATATATCCCGTCGTAAACAGAAACATAAGGCAAAACGTCAAACAGTGGATGTTTTAATCGTTCGCAAATTGGTTGTGGAAATTGACCACTGTTTATTTCCCGCCCACACATGGATTGCTCCACGTTTAGAGTAGGTATAACGTCCTTTTATGCATGAAAGAAACCTTTCTCTGCTCATTCACTGGAGCCATCCGTTATGTGTCTAACTGCGTGGGCATCGTTCTATCTGATCGGCAAGGTGGTGACCTTACTGGTGACAATGATTGAAAAAGTAGCCAACATGTATGGTATCTATCCCCGTTATATGGAGCAAATATCACCTCGTTTATTCAAGGTGAACGACGGGCGCTATGATTACGCATTGAAAAAAAGCAAGCTGACCGAGGAAACGATTCCATTGTGGGAGCATGTATTCCATCAAGCGTATAAGTTGTCATTGAGAGGTGTTTTGCCTGTTTATTTAACGAAGGAATCCAATCTGTATGCATCGGTCGATGGCGTTTGTTATTATATGATGCCGTGGATGCAGCGCTCCGATTTGAATCATGAGCAGCATCTACGCGAATCTTTTAATATGATTGGGGAAATTCATGCTGAAACGAGACAGGCACAGTCACCGAATGCCACCTTGGTCGATGAGAGATTTCGAGATTATCGCAGCCAATGTCAAAACCAGCAGCAAACATTGCTTGACTTTGTACAGCAATTTGAGCAGAACCGATTCATGTCTCCGTTTGAATTGCAAGTGTGCACGGATTATCATGTACTAACCCATGCACTGACAGAGTTGGATAGGCAGATCGACCGTTTCCTGGATGCCTGGGAAGAGGATCATCATTGGAATGTCAATTTGTGTCACGGGCATTTGCAATCTGACCATATTCTTGGTCGGGAGCGTCTCTGCATCGTCAATTGGGAAGATGCTCACTATGATCATGCTGTTACTGATTTAGTCCCATTGTTACAGGAACAGGTTCGTTACTACGATCAGTCGACCGAGAAATTAGCGCAATTATTTTCTTCGTATGAGCAGAAAAACCCATTAACAACTAAGGAATGGCATTTTTTGATGATTCATTTGCTGGATGTTTCCCGATACATACAGCTTGTTACAGACTATCGTTCCGCGCAGTCCAGACACTCTATGATTATGCAGCAACAAAAGCTTTTGCACACCCGACGTCAATTGCAACTTGGTTTGGATTGGTCTCTTTCTGCAAATAACGATAGTGCGGATGATCAAGAATATCCCGATGAATCTTAAATCCATTCGAAATAAAAAGCAAAGAAAAGACCGGCGAAAAACCCTGTCAAAAATACATCCAGTGATGTTGGGAATAATAATGTACGAATCAATTGAAAAACCAATATGGGCAGAGTTATTTTTTCAATAACAATGATGCAGCGTCTTGCCCACGGTGGTAGTCGGTAGCGGTAAAAACGTGCCATATTTTCTTCACCTCTTCCATTTTGTATCATTGTATGCATAACTGGATGGCTTTTGTGCTTATGTGCAATGAGTGACATAACAGTTGATTTTACCGATTATAAACGGTAAAATGTAATAACATAAACGACATAGCACAAATGCAGCAATAAGGAATAGTAGGCAATGACTGCCCAGAAGAGAGGGAATGCTGGTGGGATTTTCCCGGGAATGGTCATTTCTGAAGTCGCCCTTTAAGCAGCTTCTCTGAAAGAAAGTAGGAGAATGCCGGTATCACCGTTAACGATCAACGAGTGCATAAATAATGATTGTTTATGAACAAAGGTGGAACCACGGAAAGCAAATCCTTTTCGTCCTTATAACAGGACGGAGAGGATTTTTTATTGGTGAAACAGTTTAATGGAGGAGGCATATGCCATGGAAGAAGAGAACAAAACCGTTATGTCATCCAAATATGACTCAGCTAAGGTGGAACGGGACCGTTACCGATTTTGGGTGGACGGGAATTTTTTTGAAGCGGATTGCGATAAAGAAAAAGAACCATTTACCATTGTGATTCCCCCGCCTAATGTCACCGGCAAGCTGCACTTGGGTCATGCGTGGGATACGACGATGCAGGACACCATTGCCAGAATGAAACGCATGCAGGGGTATGATGTGCTGTGGCTGCCGGGTATGGACCATGCGGGCATTGCTACACAAGCGAAAATCGAGGCGAGGCTGAAAGAACAGGGGCAAAGCCGACATGAACTTGGACGTGAAAAGTTTCTCGAAGCTGCCTGGGACTGGAAAGAGGAATATGCTGATTTCATACGATCCCAGTGGGAAAAACTCGGTCTTGGCTTGGATTATTCCCGGGAACGCTTCACTATGGATGACGGATTATCAGCGGCGGTCCGGGAAGTTTTCGTCACAATGTATGAGAAAGGGCTGATTTACCGCGGACAATATATCATCAACTGGGATCCTGTGACACAGACAGCTCTTTCTGATATTGAAGTTGAGTACGAGGAAGTCGAAGGTAAATTTTACCATATGCGCTACCCCATAAAAGGCAGCAATGAGACGATTGATATTGCCACAACGCGTCCGGAAACGATGCTTGGTGATACAGCGGTGGCTGTTCATCCTGACGATGTTCGGTATAAACATTTGATTGGTCAAACGGTTATTTTGCCGCTTGTCGGTCGGGAACTCACGATTGTTGCGGATTGGTATGTCGATATGGAAATGGGATCAGGGGCTGTGAAAATAACGCCCGCTCATGATCCGAATGACTTTGAAATCGGCAATCGACACAATCTTGAGCGAATCCTTGTCATGCATGAAGACGGGAGTATGAATGAAAACGCGCTGGATTATCAAGGGCTTGACCGGTTTGATTGCCGAAAACAACTTGTGCAGGACCTTCAGGAACAAGGATTTTTGTTAAAAATTGAAGATCACGTGCATCAGGTTGGGCATTCGGAACGCAGTGGCGCGGTGGTGGAACCCTATTTGTCCACGCAATGGTTTGTCTATATGAAGCCACTTGCAGATGATGCCATTGCCTTGCAGCAGCAGGATGACGAAAAGGTTCATTTTGTTCCGGACCGATTTGAGCGCACGTATCTGCACTGGATGGAAAATATTAGAGACTGGTGCGTTTCTCGCCAGCTTTGGTGGGGACACCGTATTCCGGCATGGTATCACAAAAAAACAGGTGACATGTATGTAGGAAGAGAAGCTCCCGATGACCTTGAAAACTGGGAACAGGATGACGATGTGCTGGATACCTGGTTTTCATCGGCATTATGGCCATTTTCAACGATGGGTTGGCCTGATGACGATGCAGAAGACTTGAACCGTTATTTCCCGACTGACGTCCTTGTCACCGGCTATGATATTATCTTCTTTTGGGTAGCACGGATGATATTCCAGTCGAAACAGTTCACCGGCAAACGGCCCTTTAGAGATGTCCTGATACATGGGCTGATCAGAGATGCGGAAGGACAGAAAATGAGCAAATCACTCGGCAATGGCGTTGATCCGATGGATGTTATTGATCAGTATGGTGCCGATTCATTGCGTTACTTTCTCCTGACAGGGTCAACCCCTGGACAAGATTTACGTTTTCATTGGGAAAAAGTGGAGGCTACTTGGAATTTCGCCAATAAGGTTTGGAACGCATCCCGATTTTCTTTAATGAATATGGACAACTTTAGATATGAAGACATTGATTTGAGTGGGGACAAATCACTGGCGGATAAATGGATATTGACACGACTGAATGAAACAATTGAACATGTCACCAGGAATACGGATAAATATGAATTTGGTGAAGCAGGACGCCATTTATACAATTTCATATGGGATGAGTTGTGTGATTGGTATATTGAAATGGCCAAGTTGCCGTTATATGGAGATGATGAACACGCCAAAAAGACAACCCGATCGGTACTGGCGTATGTGCTTGACCGAACAATGCGCATGCTGCATCCTTATATGCCGTTCATTACCGAGGAGATTTGGCAACAGCTTCCGCACAAAGGAGACTCCATAACGGTTGCTAAATGGCCGGAGCCCATAGCGTCTTTCCATGATGAGGCAGCGGCAGATGAAATGAAGCGGCTTGTCGCTATCATCAAATCGGTGCGCAATAGTCGCGCAGAAGTGGACACGCCTATTTCCAAACCGGTTCAATTATATATTAAGGCTGAATCCGAAGCTATCGTTCAGGAGCTTGAATATAACCGCGGCTATTTGGAACGCTTCTGCAATCCAAGTGAATTAGTCATAGATACCGACTTAAAAGCACCGGAAAAAGCCATGTCTGCGGTTGTCACAGGAGCAGAATTGTTTCTGCCGCTGGAAGGGCTGATTGACGTCGATAAAGAAATCAACCGGCTGGAAAAAGAATTGGCTAAATGGACAGATGAAGTGGATCGTGTCCAGAAAAAGCTGGCTAATGAAGGGTTCACCAGCAAAGCACCGCAGAAAGTTGTTGATGAGGAACGGCAAAAAGAAGCCGATTATCTGGAAAAGCAAGCCAAAGTGAAAGCACGACTGGACGAACTCCAATCATCCTAAACAGCCATCCGATGAGCGGAAACACCTATCAATAGGCGTTTCCGCTTTTAATATAGGCCAGGAAGTCTCGGACGATATTCTTATCCGATACGGCGCTAAGTGTACGGGAACCGACGACGTCCTCGATTTCGTTGAACAGCAAACCGCCTTCTGTATCGAGAAGAAAATCGATTCCAGCCATGCCAAACCGGAAATAGTCAGTCATTTGATTGATCCGTTTTTTATCTTTCTCCCGCAGCACATACCAGGAAGCCGAGCCTCCAAGCTTATAATTAGCTCGGAAGTCTGTTTCGTTTTCCCGAAGCACGGCACCAATAATGTGTTTCCCTATGACAAACACTCGTACATCTTTTCCAAGTTGTACGTTTTTGGCGGACTGAAAAATAAAGTCACTTCCGGTCGGCCATTGCTCCTGTAATTGGTTCCATGATGAACTATCTTTCACCAATTTGACCTGCTTTCCACCCCGTCCGCCAGTATCTTTTATAACGAAGGGGAATGTCAGAGGGGGCTCATCCGGCAAACTGTCTGTATTGGCTGCAAAAATGGTATCCGCTGTCGGTATCCCTAATTTGCTCACATGAAAATGGGTTTGTGCTTTGTTATTGCAAATTGCCGCTGTTTCAGACGGGTTATAAACGGTAACACCCAGGGACTCTAGTTGCATACTTAGCATCGGATCAATCGTTCGTACAACAGCAAAATCAGGCCATTCAGCCGGTTTATTCTGAAAAAGAATCGTTCGTTTGTTCTTGAAAACACCTACTGTCATGTCTTCTCTGCGAATGAAATGCAGGTTGATACGCTGCAACCGTGCTTCTTTCAAAAACCATTCGATAAATGATTTGTTCTGTTTTGCATCAGCGTCATTGTAGATTAGCCACCCTTGCAAAGCAGCACCTCATTTCATTTTTTTGCGGATGTCATCAATCATGAAATCAGCAATATTAATTCCCGTACAGTCGTACATACTCCGAATATGAGCGTTGGAATTGACTTCGCAAATAATCGGCCGGTCTTGCTCGCCAAACAACAAATCCACCCCGGCAAAATCGGCACCTATCGCTTTCGTTGCTGCAATGGCGAGCTGTTGTTCGTTTTCGGATGGATGATATGGCTGCATCGTCCCCCCGGCGGTGACGTTTGCTCGGAAGTGATTGAATGCCTGTCGTTTCATGGCTGCAGCAACATGATCACCGACAACATGCAACCGCATATCCTTGCCATAACTGGACGCGACAAATTCCTGCAGCATAAACGGTTTTCCCTGCATGTCATGTATTTTGGCAAAAAGTTCTGCTTCGGTGGATACCATATGAACTTGTTCCCCGAATGATCCGAATGCTTCCTTTACAATCATAGGTAGTCCCAGCTGTTCAATTGCCGCCTTATAGTCCGTTGCGCTTATATCTGTTGTACGATGAAACGCCTTTGGTGCAGCAATCGTTTTAGGAATGGATAATCCGTTGACAGCAAACCTTTGGTACGAGGCGATTTTATCGTCGCTGCGGGCGATCGCCTCTGCACTGTTAAAAAGCCGGACTCCCAACCACTCGAGCTGCCTTGCCAAATAAATATCTTTATCCGCAAACACTGCGAAATGCGGTAATTCAGCTTGTTTGATGTGGAGCAATCCTATGGAATCGGTCTCCATAACGCTAAGCAATTCATCATTGCGGTATATGTCTATGGAAATGTGTTGTTCAGCGGCAGCCTGCTGTATTGTTTCAGCAAAATCTAGAAACTTATTTCCTTCCAGGTACCCGTTATAAATGACCCAGCCATGCAGATTCAATTGCTTTCGTCCTTTCTTTAATTTAATCATTGCTGCTATAATAAACACATTGCCAACACAATTGCGGCTAGTAAGGTAATACATCAATTTAGAAAAAGCGGTGTCAATATGTTCAGTTATTATTATCAAGTGGAGACCTTTTTCCATGATCGTAAACAACTTGGAATGAAACCCGGCCTGGACCGAACTCAGCAATTGCTTCAATATCTCGGCAACCCGCAAAAGCAGGTCGAAGCGGTTCACGTTGCAGGAACAAATGGCAAAGGGTCAACGGTACAGTATATCAAAAGCGGATTAATGGCAAACAACGTCCGTGTTGGGGTGTTTCAGTCGCCAAGCATGGATGGGATCAAAGGTCATATTTCGTTGGGTCATCATTATATTCCGGAAGAAACCATCATATCATTAATGAATCAGTTATATCCATGTATTAAGCAGATGGATCAGAAGCACCATGCACCAACGATGTTTGAAATTATAACCGCAATCGCTTTTGTTTATTTTAAAGATCATGCCGATATTGCGATCATCGAGGCTGGCATGGGCGGCCGCTATGATACAACGAATTGTTTTCAACCACTTATAGCCATTATAACAAATGTTGAAAAAGATCATACGGCATTTTTAGGAGATACGATAGAAAAGATAGCGTGGCATAAGGCAGGAATCATCCAGGAAAACAAACCGATTATTACCGGGGAAATAACGGAAGAAGCATATAACAGCATCGTTGCAGAGGCGCAACAGAAGAATGCCCCTATGCTGTCGGCCGGACAAGCATTTCAGACGGAAACAATATATGCTGATAAGCATAACTGGACCTTTCGGTGGAAGGCCGCGCATGAAGGTGTGCTGAATGTCTCTATTAAAGCAAGCGGCAGTCATCAGATCAATAATGCATCTCTTGCCATGATGACACTGTCCATTATGAGACGACGTGGTTTTCAGCTTAATTGGGGTAAAACGTTGCAAGGGTTGGCCACCGCTGTCATCCCAGGGCGGTTTGAATATGTTTGTCAAGACCCCGTTGTTATTGTCGACAGTGCTCATAATCCGGCAGGCGCTCAAGCATTAACAAACACCCTCGCCGTTCAATGTGCCGGTATGAATTGCCACCTTATTTTTGCTGCGTTCAGAGATAAAGACATAAAAGAAATGCTTCGCAGACTGGAGAATCAGTTTGCCACGGTTACACTGACAACCTTTGTTCATCCCCGTGCCGCAAGCACCACAGAGCTGTGTCAATACAGTCAGCGCTCGGACGTTCGACTGATAGATGATTGGAAACAAGCTGTCGACAATGTATATCAATTACAACAAAACAGTTGCTATGTTATAACCGGATCGCTACATTTTATTGCCAGTGTAAGGAAATATTTTGAAGGATGAGCTGATAGGAGATTAATGTAGTTTAAAAGGAATGGTTGTGTGATTTCCGCTTATCATCCAGGATAGCCGGTATTTTTCGTGAATGGAAATAGCACTGTTATATTATGTTGAAAGATTTTTTGAGAGTTTGACAATAATCGCCTTACTTTTTGTTTTGCCTGTGCTAGGCTTGACCAAACTGATGCATAGGAGGAAATCGGTTTGGTCAAAAAGAACCTATTTGTTTGGATGGATGGTCAAAAAGCTAGACTGAAGAACAAACATGCCAGTCCGGATAAAAAATATACCATTAAAGAATTTAACAGGGAACAAGCAGCATCGATTGACGACTCCGATATCCCCGAGTTGGTAAAACGAAAAGGTGTTGATGGGAACGATAGTTATTATTCTAGCCGCAAATCCAAGCTGAAGCCATTCAAGCCTCTATTGCTTGCGTCCATATCAGCTATTATCATCGGGTCATTCCTCGGTATTGTTATGCTGCAATTGTTCGTGGACATTGATAAAAGAATGAGTCAGCAAAACGCCTCCATACCAATGGCTGATGATAATGATAAGAAAAATGAAACAGAACAGATGGAAACAGCAACAATAGAATCGCAAACCGCATTTGTATTGCAGGCAGGGAAATTCACTGAAAAACCAAATGCGGATAAAATGGCAAAAGCGTTTCAGCAGGCAGGATTTGCAGCTATGATCTGGAAAAAAAACGACTCCTTTTTTGTGCTCTCAGGCATCGCTGAAACGGAAGAGCATGCTTCTCATCTGGCTGATACGATGACCGATAAAGGTTTGAAAGTATATGTGAAACCATGGAAGACATCCGAAAAAGAAACGCGCCTGCAGCAAGCTGAAAAGAAATGGTTGCAGACGTATCGCACGCAATGGAACAAGGCGCTGGAAACCGTCAGCAAAGGAAATAATGTAGCCGCTGAAGGATGGAAAGGCGTCGTTGGAGCCATCCCCGAAAAACAGGAACATATTAAAGATCTCACATCTTCAGTAAAAAAAGCATATGAAAACATGAAAAAGACGGATAAATGGAAGGATCATGCGCAGGTGCTGCGATTATGGAAACAGTTTCATCAAACCGTTACAAACTAATTATACGGAAGGCGGAAAAACAAACATTAAGGTATTTTTCAAAATAGATGGTTGCTTAAAATGCATTATCAGCTGGGTGAAAAATAACTTTTTGTTTGTTTCAATTGGTCAAAACGATTTTTTTGCCATTTGTTCCCCCGAAGCGAAATGGGTACGATGGACGTATCATAGCTAAGGGAGGACCGTGTATGGAACCTACGTCTATTATGATCAAAGATGTTCCAAAAGAAGATAGGCCGCGTGAACGATTGGTGTCAGTTGGCCCTGGTCATTTATCTAATCAAGAACTTCTGGCAATACTAATTGCAAGTGGTACGAAAGATGAGTCAGTTATGGTGTTGGCTAACCGGGTATTAATGCATTTTGAAGGAATTAATTTGCTTAAAGATGCAACCATTGAAGAATTGACAGCGATCAAAGGCATAGGCGGAGCAAAAGCTGTTTTGCTTCTTGCTGCCATGGAATTGGGACGCCGTATGAATCGATTGCAACCGAATGAACGATATGTTGTTCATTCCCCGGAAGATGGGGCGGATTATATCATGGAGGAAATGCGCGGATTGAATCAGGAACATTTTGTTGTACTGTTTCTCAATACAAAAAATCAAATTATCCATAGACAGACAATGTTTATTGGAAGTCTGAATGCTTCAATCGTACATCCACGTGAGATATTCCGGGAGGCTGTTAAACGATCGGCTGCTTCCATCATTTGTGCGCATAACCATCCTTCAGGCGACCCCGCTCCTTCCCAGGAAGATGTTCATGTGACAAGACGGCTGGTTGAGTCCGGGAAAATGATCGGCATTGATCTTTTAGACCATTTGGTTATTGGAGATAGAAAATTTGTCTCATTGAAAGAAAAGGGGTATCTATAACACTATCTATGGATGCGATAACTCTTAATAAGATAAAAACATCAAAATATGATACTTCAATCACTATCCAATTTTGGATTTTTACCGTATAATTAAATAGACATTGTCCATAAGCGCCAGTTTTCAGCCTGTGATTGAAATTGGCGCTTTCTACTTTGGTATACATACCATTATTTACTTTGCTGTGGAAGATGGTAAAATAGCTGACGACATAGAGACTGCTTCAGCGAATGGTGGAAAGCCATTGCCATAAATGAATTGCTGCTTGGAAAGGAAGATTGTTTTGGGAAAAATCAGCTTGTCGCAAGATTTAGGAATCGATTTAGGAACCGCAAACACCCTTGTTTTTGTTAATGGTAAGGGAGTCGTTGTGCGGGAGCCGACAGTTGTGGCGAAAAATATCCAAACAGATGACGTGGAGGCTGTGGGCAGTTCAGCACATAATATGATCGGACGAACACCGGGGAATATTTCCGTGGTGCGTCCATTAAAAGATGGCGTTATTGCCGATTACGACACCACCGCCATTATGATGAAATATTTTATTAAAAAAGCCATGCGCATCAGGTCCTTTTTAGCCAGAAAACCGAATGTGATGATTTGCGTCCCATCCGGAATTACTATGGTAGAAGAACGGGCAGTTGTGGATGCGACGAAACAAGCTGGCGCGAAAGAAGCCTTTCCAATTGCGGAACCGTTCTCAGCGGCTATCGGTGCCGGACTTCCAGTATGGGAACCAACAGGCAGTATGATTGTTGATATTGGCGGGGGAACAACAGAGGTGGCAGTTATTTCCCTGGGCGGCGTTGTGACAAGCAAATCGGTTCGTACAGCCGGTGATGAAATGGATGACTCCATTACAAATTATATTCGAAGACACTATAATCTGATGATTGGTGAACGTTCCGCGGAATCCATTAAAATGGATATCGGTGTTGCTGGCGAAGTTGTGGAAAATGTCGAAATAGATATTAGAGGTCGTGATTTGTTGACAGGACTGCCGAAAACCATCACCATTACATCCGGAGAGATTGCAGTTTCATTGCGAGATACGGTTGAATCGATTGTTGAAGCTGTCAAAGACACTTTGGAAAAAACACCACCGGAGTTGGCTGCTGACATCATGGATCGCGGAATTGTCTTATCCGGCGGAGGGGCCTTGTTGCAAAATTTGGACAAGGTCATTAGTGAGGAAACAGAAATGCCCGTATTTGTAACGGATGATCCACTCGAAAGTGTTGCAAACGGAACAGGTAAATCATTGGAATATATCCAACATTTTCGGTCCCATCCGAATGTTTCCTCCCAGTCGATGTTCGAATAAGTAGGTGTACCTATGCCATTTTTTCATAAAAAAAGATTGTTTATATTTTTAATAGGATTTATTATTCTCGTTGCCTTGATTGGATTTTCTCTGCGTGATAGAGAAAATCCGACTAGTGTCGAACAATTTGTAAAAGACGCTGTTGGATGGACTCAAGGTCTTGTGCATGCCCCGATTGATTATGTTACAACTGTTTTTGACAATATAGACGATCTTCAGGACACTTTTCACGAAAACCAGGTGCTGAGAGAAAAGATAGCGGAATACAAAGGATTGTTTTATGACGTGCAGAAGCTGGAAGAGGAAAATGCTGAACTTCGTGACTTATTGGAAAAAGCCAATTCCATTCGATCTTACATACCAATTCAAGCCTCGGTTATTTCCAGATCACCGGAGCAGTGGATGGAAAAAGTAACGATTAATAAAGGAAATCAGGATGGTATTAAAAAAAACATGGCTGTTATTACAGCGAAGGGTATGATTGGTAAAATAGAAACACGTTCGAAATTCACGTCGACAGTGAAGTTACTGACGGGATTTGATCAATTCAATAGAATTTCTGCAACAATCGCCCGCGAAGATGACAGTGATATACACGGCATGATTGAAGGGTATAATCAAACATCAGAAAAACTTGTGTTTAAAATTATAGAGTCATCTGATTCAGACTTGAAAAAAGGTGAATTGGTGTCTTCCTCCGGTATGGGCGGATTATTTCCTTCAGGGCTGCCCATAGGAAAAGTGACAGACGTGAAACCGGATCAGTATGGACTGACACGAACCGCGTTTGTGGAGCCTGTAGCGGATATGTACGAAATTGATCATGTCATTGTTGTAGACCGTGAGCATGATACAGGTAACCAAAGCGGCTCCGGAAAGGATGTAACATCATGAGAAGAATCGTGATTCCAATCTTGCTTTTCCTCTTACTTGTATTGGAAGGCGTGGCACTTGATCTTCTCCCCGCATCGCTTGTCCGTCACGAATGGCAGCTTGTTCCACATTGGGTGTTGATTTTTTTAACCCTGAAAATCATGTTGTTCGACAAGGAAGACACCAATATATCTGTCATCCACGGGCTTATCTTCGGTCTTCTAATTGATGTCGTTTATACGGGGATACTGGGTGTTTATATGTTCAGCTACGGGATCGTTGTTTATTTGCTTTACGGACTGTCACGACTATTGCATGCCAACGTTTATACAACCATTCTGCTCAGTGTCATCGGAGTGGCTGTTGCTGATATGGTGATTAATATTCTATTTTCAGCTTCAGGGATAACGGATTTAATCTGGGGCCAATATTTGCTGTACCGTATGCTACCGACAGTTTTAGCCAACGTATTCTTTTTGTTAGTGTTGTACCCATTATTAGCCAAATGGCTGGAAAAATGGAAAGCGGAACGTTTCTCCAAAAGTTCCGCCTATTTTTAATGGTAATGTCAATGGAATGATTGGGGGAAACATCGTGCTTGATTCGAAACAGATGATTACAATTAAAGGAACAAAGGAAGGATTGACATTATTTATTGATGATCACAGTTCATTTGAGGATGTACTGAGCGAACTCAGTGATAAACTCTCGGAATACAGGCCCAAAAAAGATGAGCCTGTTGTTCCCGTTACCGTTAAACTGGGCGATCGCTATTTGAGTGATGATCAAAAAAGACAAATAAGTGAACAGTTAAGTTCCAAAAACAGCTTTGTTATCCAATCATTTGATTCTAATGTTGTCCACCGCGACGAAGCCTTAACATGGAAAAAGGAAAGTGATATCAAAGTTGTCAATCGAATTGTGCGTTCCGGTCAAGTGTTTGAATATGTCGGTGATTTATTATTGGTGGGCGATATTAATCCTGGGGGCAAGGTTATTGCAACAGGAAATGTTTTTATTATGGGGAGTTTGCATGGTATTGCCCACGCCGGATCGAACGGTGATCGTGATGCGGTGATTGCTGCATCATTTATGAAACCGAATCAACTCCGAATTGCCGACTATATCAGCCGCGCTCCGGACTATGATGCAGAAGGCATTTATATGGAATGCGGACTTATTGACGAAAAAGAGGATAAAATCGTGATTGACCGGTTGCAAGTTCTTTCACATAAACGGAAGGATATAAACGGGTTCGAAAGGAGAATGCTTAATGGGTGAAGCCATTGTGATCACTTCTGGTAAAGGAGGCGTAGGCAAAACGACGACAACTGCAAATATTGGTACTGCTCTCGCCTTGATGGAGAAAAAGGTTTGCCTGATCGATACAGATATAGGCCTCCGAAATCTTGATGTCATTATGGGGCTTGAAAATCGGATTATTTACGATATCGTCGACGTTATGGAACAACGTTGCAAACTCAAACAAGCATTGATCAAGGATAAACGATTTGATGACTTGGCGCTTCTGCCCGCTGCACAGACGAGTGAAAAGACGTCTATCACTATGGATGGAATGATGGCCATCATCAGTGAATTGAAACAAGACTATGACTATATTATTATTGATTGTCCCGCCGGTATCGAACAAGGGTTCCAAAATGCTGTGGCAGGGGCCGACAAAGCGATGGTTATAACAACACCGGAAAAGTCGAGTGTCCGGGATGCCGATCGTATTGTCGGATTATTGGAAAATGAATCGATTGACCCGCCAAAACTGGTTATCAACCGGATCCGGAATCATATGATGAAAAATGGGGACATGATGGATATAGATGATATTATTCAAATTCTCTCCATTGATCTTATTGGCATTGTCATGGATGACGATGAAGTGATCAAGGCTTCGAACAATGGTGAACCTATTGCACTTGAAGGAAATTTAAAAGTATCTATTGCCTATAGAAACATAGCCCGGCGAATATTGGGGGAGACAGTACCATTACAATCCTTGGAAGAAGACAAAGGAATGTTGAAAAAGGTTAAGCATTTTCTGGGCATACGGTCTTGAGCGACAAGTAAAAAGTACAGCAGAGTTCGGTTGAATGCTAATGAATCATTCGCTCGTCCATCATAGTTCGCAAACTTATCTCATATACTCGTACAAACGTGTGATAAGGGTTGTGAGATAAATGAGTAAAGGGATCAACAAAGTCAGAAAATCTATTAACCGCCGTAAAAGATTGCGGGGACCAACGTCTGATGAACGGGCGGATAAACAGTTATTATCGACGTCCTTTCCACAAGAAGAGGAAAAACACGGTTATTTTCCTGTGTTCACAGATCGTTCATCATTATCTCCGAAAAACAAAGACCGCAATATTTCCGGCATTGTCCTGAAAGGCATGCTGTCGGTGATGCTTTTCTTTGCTGCGGCTTTATTATTCGGAACAGACCATCCTATGCTGTCTAAACCGAAACAATGGACGGAAAATGCATTGACGGAAGAATTTCCATTTGCACGCGTGAATCAATGGTACCAGGAAACATTCGGTGCACCGTTGGCATTAACACCTGACGGTAACCAGACAAAGGATCAAGAACAAGCACTCGCATTTCCGGTTAACGGAAGTGTTTCTGAAACGTTCCAGGCGAATGGCACAGGCGTTATGCTGTCACCTGAGACGACATCTAAAGTTTCCGCATTACAGGGCGGTGTCGTTATATTCGCTGGAAATGATAAACAAAAAGGGAAAAAAGTTATCGTTCAGCATGCTGACAACAGTCAAACAGTTTACGGTCATTTAAATGCTATCGATGTTCATTTGTACCAATTTATTAAGGACGGACAAGCCCTGGGGACTTTTAATCCCAATAACGGCAGCAAAAATGTTTATTTTGCCATTGAAAAAGAAGACGCATATGTGGATCCTGTTCAGGTGATTAAAGTTGACGACGCTTCGTAAACTGCTGCCGTCCATTCATATACATCCTGTGCTGCTCGTGTTTATTATCATTTCTTTTTTAACAGGAACATTTGTGGAATTAATGACAATATTAAGCATTGTTGTTGTTCATGAATTCGGTCATTTTATCATGGCAAGCATCTTTCGCTGGCGGATACGAGGTATTATTTTGTGGATATTCGGTGGAGTGATGGATACAGACGAACATGGAACAAGACCGCTTCATGAGGAAGTGTTGGTTACCATTGCAGGCCCAATGCAGCACGTATGGATTTATATCATTCTGTTTCTGCTCTCCGGTAATCAGTTCGTTCCTGCTGGAATGATAGATATCGCTTTCTTTTACAATACGGTTATATTGCTGTTTAATTTGTTACCAATATGGCCACTCGATGGAGGGAAACTGGTCTTTCTGATTATGTCGGCGTTTTTCCCTTATCGCCAGGCGTATTATTCCATTATTTTATTTTCGTTGTGTTTGAATGTTTTGCTTATCGTTTTGCTATTGTCGGCTGTTCCGTTTACATTGAGTGCATTTTTGTTGTTTTCCTTTCTGACCATGGATAACCGAAAAAACTGGAAGGAACGATCGTATGTGTTTATGCGATTCCTTCTGCGCAGGTATCAAGGTGACATAAATGTAACACACACCGGTTTTATAGAAGTCTCTTGCTACGGCTTATTGATGGATGTGTTCCATAAGTTTTACCGGGATAAACAGCATACGATTCATGTCATATTTCCTGGGGGTATCCGTCAATCCATTAATGAAATGGATTGTTTACACAACTATTTCTATAAACGTCAGTACGATAAGCCAATGGGGGAAATCATGCGCCATATATCATGATGATTTATGTGCCGTTTATTGACACAGCCACCCGATCATGATATTATCTACACGTTATTTATCGTAGCACCAATGCTACAACCGCTCAGCAACAGGCTCATAAATCCTTGTCTGTACGGGGATGCCTGTGATGGCGAGTCTTGGTCATTAGGGAGGTGCAAGTATGTACGCAATCATTGAAACAGGCGGTAAACAAGTAAAGGTTACCGAGGGACAAGAAGTTTATATCGAAAAAATGAACGCAGACGCTGACGAATCTGTTACATTTGATAACGTCCTTCTTATCGGTGGGGACGATGTGAAAGTCGGTTCTCCATATGTTGATGGCGCTTCGGTTACAGCGAAAGTGGAAAAACATGGACGTCAAAAGAAGATTAATGTATTCAAGTACAAGCCGAAGAAAAACTATCAGCGTAAACAAGGACATCGCCAGCCGTATACCAAAGTAGTCATTGATCAAATCAATGGATAAGCAGGTATCGGTATGATTTATGTCGATATATATCGTCAACATAGTCAAATAAAACAGTTTACAGTAACCGGTCATGCCAAAAGCGGACCATATGGCTATGATTTAGTCTGTGCTGGAGTTTCAGCCGTAACATTTGGTTCTGTGAACGCGATAATGGAGTTGGGTGAAATGGACTTGCCAATCGAGCAGGGTGGTGAAGGTGGCTTTCTTCGCGTTACCGTTCCACAGAAAGTAACCGTTGATGCGATGAAAAAAGCCCAAACTTTGTTGGAAGGAATGGTTATTTCACTCAAGACAATTGAAAAAGAATACGGCGAGAATATTTATATTCACGACTAAAAAGGAGGTGCAATAGGATGCTACGTCTCGATTTGCAGTTTTTTGCTCAGAAAAAAGGTACTGGAAGCACGAAAAACGGCCGTGACTCAGAATCAAAACGCTTGGGTGCCAAGCTTGCAGATGGTCAGTTTGCAACTGGTGGATCGATTATTTTTCGTCAACGCGGTACGAAAATATATCCAGGAATGAACGTGGGTCGCGGAGGCGATGATACGTTATTCTCCAAAATTGACGGAGTTGTTAAATTCGAACGCATGGGCCGCCATCGTAAAAAAGTAAGTGTTTATCCGGTTGCTAAAGAAGCATAAGCTTAATAAGCGGAAAGAACAGACTCCAGTCATGTTTGGCTGGGGTTTTTGTATGATATTGGGACGGTTTTGGTATCATTTTTTCGTTGGTGGTTTTGTTTGCAAACAACTGGACCCATGAGTATGAGTCATGAGTCGAAGGGGGAAACCATGGAGGAACAGGATGTCATACAGTTGCTGCGACGGTATCGGCATGATGTATTGAATCAGCTCCAGGTTGTGGATGGCTATTTGAGTATGGAGAAATTGGAAAAAGCGAGAGCGAAACTAAAGGATTACACCCAACAATTACAGGAAGAAAGCAAACTGGTAAACTTGAATGCTCCTTTTTTTGCCTTATATGTTTTTCAATGGGATACATTTCATCCCAACTTTCGTTTAACCTATTCGATACATACGAAAAACAGGGATTTACAGTATATGGATTCGTTGCTGGTGAAATGGTGTAACGCTATCATGCACTCGGCAGAAAGCAAGGCTGATGTTTCGAAACTGTATGACATACATGTGCTTATTGATGACAACGATGAAGATATGCTGCAATTGAGATGGCTGATAACCGGCACATTTGCGGATTTACCGGCATTAAAGGATATGTTAAATAATATCGGACAAACGGTAAAAGCCATTGAACACGACAATGGCTTATTATGCACCGCAGACATTCCGTGTAAATGAGGTGACAAAATGTTTGTAGATCAGGTTAGTGTTTACGTAAAAGCGGGAGATGGCGGTGACGGACTTGCCGCTTACAGACGGGAGATATATGTTCCTAAGGGTGGTCCGGCCGGTGGAGATGGTGGTCATGGCGGTGATGTTATTTTTAAAGTTGATGAAGGCTTGAATACGCTGATGGATTTTCGTTATAACCGTCATTTCAAAGCCAAGCGTGGAGAAAATGGCATGAGCAAAAATAAGCATGGAAAAAATTCAGATCCACTTGTCGTCGCCGTTCCCCCTGGTACGACTGTAATGGATTCTGAAACAGATGACGTGCTGGCTGATCTGACGACGCATCAGCAAGAAGCGGTCATTGCCAAAGGCGGTCGGGGCGGACGTGGGAATACACGGTTCGCAACACCCAGAAATCCTGCTCCAGAATTGTCTGAAAACGGAGAGCCCGGTCAAGAACGGACAATTAAAGTGGAATTGAAAGTAATAGCAGATGTTGGCTTGGTTGGTTTTCCAAGTGTCGGCAAGTCCACCCTTTTATCCACTATAAGTGCAGCAAAACCTAAAATCGCTGATTACCATTTTACAACGTTGGCGCCCAATCTCGGGGTCATTGATACACAAGATCAGCGAAGTTTTGTTATTGCTGATTTACCCGGCTTGATGGAAGGTGCGCATGAAGGCGTCGGTCTTGGTTATCAATTTTTGCGTCATATTGAACGGACAAGAGTTATTTTGCATGTTGTGGACATGGCCGGTACTGAAGAACGTGACCCGTATGCTGATTGGGTGAAAATAAATCAGGAACTGGAAGCATATGATCCTAAGCTGATGGAACGGCCGCAAATTATCGCTGCCAATAAAATGGATATGCCCGGTGCTGAGGAGAACCTTCAAAAATTTAAGGCGACATTACGAAACAATGATTCGGTATATCCGATCTCTGCCGTGACAAAACAAGGACTGCAGGACATGCTGTATGCCATTGCTGATACGCTTGATGATATGCCGGCGCATGCATCCGAACCGGAGGAAGATGCAGATAAGGAGGTTGTCTACCGTTATCATAAGGAGGAAACTCCGTTCACGGTTACAAAGGATCCGGATGGTGCATTTGTTTTATCAGGTCCGCGAGTCGAGAAATTATATAAAATGACCGATTTTACACAGGATGAAGCTGTACAGCGTTTTGCACGACAACTGCGGAAGATAGGTGTGGATGATGAGCTGCGCCAGCGTGGTGCCCAGGACGGGGATATTATACGATTGCTCGAGACAGAGTTTGAATTTATGGATTAACCACAACAGGATTGATCGCAGAGGAGGACGAATTGATGGTGAAAATTGGCTACTTAGGTCCGCGTGGGACATTTACCAAATTGGCCGTTGATACAGCTTTTAATGGGGAAAATAAACAGAGCTTCGGAGCGATTCCGGAGTGCATTGACGCCGTAAATGACCGTCAAATCGATATTGGTGTGGTACCGCTTGAGAATGCCATTGAGGGAACGGTGCAATTAACTGTGGACTATCTGGTTCACCAGGTACGGCTTCCGATTGTTGCCGAGATTGTTGTCCCCATCGAGCAACATCTGCTTGTTACATCCGGTTTCAATGGGGACTTGTCATCTGTTGGTCATGTTTATTCCCATAGCCATGCTATTGCACAATGTCATCAATTTTTGCATGCACACATGCCGGATGCGGAGCTGCATTTCACATCTTCAACCGGGAAAGCAGCCGAAATGGTCAGTCACAGCGATGGTGGTATTGCTGCCATTGGCAACAAACTTGCTGCCAGTGAATACGGGTTGACTATCTATCAGGAAAACATTCATGATTACACAAATAACCATACTAGGTTTGCCGTACTAGCCAGTGATCAAGAAAAGGTTTTCATTGACCATGAGGTGCAGACAGAGAAGACAAGCCTACTGATCACACTTCCGAGTGACTATGCAGGAGCATTATATCAGGTGTTGGCTGCTTTTGCATGGCGAAATATGAATCTTTCCAAAATTGAATCGCGCCCCATGAAAACAGGCCTCGGCAATTATTTTTTCATTGTTGATGTCAATGAATCCTATGACGATGTATTGTTTCCGGGTGTGATCGCTGAGTTGGAAGCACTTGGATGTAATGTCACCATACTTGGTACATATCCGGTTTATCATATGGACATTTAGGCATTTCGTAAATGAAGCATCCATATTAACGGGTGCTTCTTTTTTATGTTTTATTACAGTTCAACTTTTGCCGCTTTGCTGCATATGCTGATAACGTGTGATTAGCCCAAATAGAAATGACAGGGAAAGGAGCCGGAATGGATTTGAAAATTCACATTGTCCAAAAAGGTGACACGTTATGGGAAATAGCGAAGGAGTATGATGTAGATTTTGAACAGGTGAAGAATATGAACCCGCAGCTTTCAAGTCCAGATATGATTATGCCGGGCATGAAGATTAAAATACCCGGTTCATCAAAGCCGGTTAAGACGCATGATACGGACCAGAAACACAAACAAAAACCAACGGAGAAACCATATAAAGATACATCTCCAAAGCCAACGCCTATCATGAAGGAAGATGATGATAAAAAACCAAGCTCCGTCCAACCTCAAGTGCCGAAGCAACAGACAGTGCAAGTGCCTATCATGGAACAAAGCACGGAGCAAGAACAAGACATGGATCAGGAAATAAATCATTACACAACCATTAATCTTCCACAGGTGCCAGCTTATAAAACACCGGAGAAAGCACCGGGGTCACCATCTAAAAAACAAGAAACCATGCCGTATCATCACCCATCACAGCCAGTGCCACAAATGCCGCCACAGCCACAACCGTTTCATGGTCAACCGTTTCCAGGTCCCCCCGCAACCGGAATGGGACCATATACTGGCCAACCCGACTGTGGATGCGGCGGCGCCAAACCAATGTATCACCACCCAGTGTATAAACCGATGCAGCAACCAATGCCGCATAAACCCGTCCATCAGCCTCAACCGAATTATCCCGGTATGCATCATCCCCAACCATATCAACCGATGATGGCCCCGTCAGCAAGCATGGGAATGCCGGCAAAACCAATGCATCATCCGATGACGGCCTATCAAACACATCAACCGCCATGTCCGCCAGCGCAACCAGGTATGAATTTTGGTATTCATGAACCCAAGCCACAGCTCACTTATCCATGTGCGCCGGATACGCATTATCAGCAACCGATGCCGCCAGGTTATAGAGACCCCCAATATGCTGCCTATGGCGATGATGGTGAATCACAGGGGCATGCGTAACTAAAACACAAAGGTACCATTAGTCGGCTTATAATGATTTAATCATCCGGAAAAAATATACGTCTTCAGTGTGAAAAAGCGGGTAAGACGTCACCATTCTTTTTAAATAATACAGTAAACATGATATGATTAACACAGAAACGAACCAAACAAGGGTGATGATTGTGGAAAAAATGATTGATGATATCGTGCAATGGCTGCGATCGGCTGTATATGATGCCGGTGTCAACGGTTTGGTGATCGGTGTGAGCGGCGGACTCGACTCAGCTGTTATTGCTCATCTTATCCAACGGGCTTTTCCGGATGATTCATTAGCTATTATAATGCCGCTTAACAATCATTCCGAGGATGTACAACATGCGGAAAGAGTGATCGAAACAAGTGGCATCAACCATTTGACTGTTGATCTGACGGAGACACACCAGATAATGTATGGTCACATACAGGAAAAATTGCAACAAAAAGAGGCTTTCCGATCTGAGCGTGACCAGATGTCCGATGCGAATTTGCGTGCGCGCCTGCGGATGAGCACCCTTTATACGGTTGCCTCCCATTACGGATATTTGGTTACAGGTACTGACAACGCTGCGGAATGGTATACAGGTTATTTCACCAAATATGGGGATGGCGGTGTGGATATATTGCCCCTTGTTGAATTTTTGAAGCGTGAAGTAAAAGAAATGGGGCAGTATTTGGGCGTGCCGCAGGAAATTCTGGCAAAACAGCCGAGCGCTGACCTTTGGGAAGGGCAAACGGATGAAAAGGAAATGGGGACAACGTATGCAACCATTGATGCTTATCTGAACGGGGAAGCCATCCCGGATAAGGATAAGCACATCATCGAGCGCATGCATCGCCGGACAGCGCATAAACGGAATCCGGCGAAACAGTTCCATCGTACGTTCTAAATTCCTTTAATTAACGGTTGTAAAAATATCTCCTTTATCCAAGCTAAGGATAAGGGAGGAATTCCATGCGAGGAATGAATTGGGTGGTAATACCACTAATGTCGTTCGTTTTGATTGGCTGCGGTACGGACGATGATCGTCAACAAACTCAGGATAACAATGATACACAGCCAATCAATTATGAAACAGAACAGGAACGAAAAGATCGGCAGGGCGTGGAAGATGAAAATATCGGTGAACGTGGCGGATATCCTCAGACGGAACAAAAGAGGCTGAATGATGGCGATGAAAATGCACAAAGCGATTCGTTCACCAATGAAATGTCCATGTCGATTGCTGATCAATTAAAACAAAAGCGTAAAGTGAAACAAGCGCAAGTGGCTGTCGCTGATGACCGTATCGTTGTCGGCGTTATGATCAATGCCTCTGCTCCACCGGATATGCGAGAACGTTTGGAAAAAGAAGTACAGAATATGGTCCCTGAGAAAGAGGTTTATGTCTATACGGATGATATCTTTTGGGATCGTATGCGCAATAAAGATTCCAAGCCGGATCAGTTGAATGGCGATATGGAAGAATTTATGCGAGAGTTTTTCAATCGGGACAGGAAAGAAGAAGATTTTTAACAACCGGAAAAATACCCATATGATTAAAGTGTCATGCGTATGGCACTTTTTTTGTACTGTCCTTTGCAGGAATTTCTTTATCCACAAGGCTATATTTGATATAGTGAAAAAGGAAATTCCGGAGAGAGGAGATTGTCCAATGGCTGGTCATTCCAAATGGAACAATATAAAAAAGCGCAAAAATGCACAGGATGCAAAAAAAGGGAAAATTTTTATGCGTCATGCCAAAGAAATCTATACGGCAGCCAAAGAAGGCGATGGGAATCCTGATACCAATGCATCACTGAGACTTGCTGTCGATAAAGCTCGTGCAGATAATATGCCGAATGACAATATTGATCGTGCCATTAAGAAAGCAACCGGTGGCTTGGACGGTGTTCATTATGAGGAAATTACCTATGAAGGATACGGCCCCGGCGGTGTTGCCATTATCGTCCATGTGTTGACCGACAGTAAAAATCGCACTGCGGGGGAAATCCGGCATGCTTTCAAGAAAAATGGCGGCAACCTTGGGGAAAATGGCAGTGTGTCATTTATGTTTGATCGGAAGGGCTACATCGTTGTTGAAGATACGAATGGCACAATTAATGAGGAAGAGATGACGCTTGAAGCCATTGAAGCAGGCGCAGAAGATATCGCTCTGGTGGAAGAGGCTTATGAAATTTATACAGCTCCTGAAGATTTTCAAGATGTGCGCGATTATTTGCGGGAGCATCAATATGAGCTTGCTGAGGCTGAAGTGACCATGTTTCCGCAAACATACGCAAATCCTAATGAAGAAGATATGGAAAAAATGATTCATCTGATTGATATGCTTGAGGACAACGAAGATACACAGGATATCCATCATAACATGGCAACGACAGAGTGACGCTATATACAACGGTTAAAGCATGTGAAACTTCTATTTCCGGCTGAAACAGGAAATGGAAGTTTCTTTCTTTCGTCGAACGGCAATTGTGTTAAAATAGGTAAAAGGGGAAGGTCGAATGATAGCGTATATTCATGGGATGCTTATCAGCGTTCAAACGGAAACGGTGATTGTGGATGTTCAAGGGATAGGTTACGAAATTGTCTGCACGAATCCATTCGCTTTTCAGGCTCACATTAACCAGCCGGTAACGATCAGTACATATCATTATGTTCGCGAAGATACACAAATTCTCTATGGTTTTCAAAACAATGAAGAAAAACAGTTATTCACAAAGCTGATAACCGTCTCGGGTATTGGTCCAAAGGGGGCATTGGCCATCCTTGGAAGCACAGATGCCGGTGGACTTGTGAATGCCATTGAGCGGGAAGATGACTCTTTTTTGGTACGCTTGCCCGGTGTTGGCAAAAAATCAGCCAGGCAAATCATCCTTGACTTGAAAGGGAAAATGCCTGTCATTACAGCGAGTGCCGACAATCATTCGAAGGCAGCGGAAGATGAACATGCTGCGCCGGAGACACTTCAGGAAACGGAAGAAGTCCTGCAATCGCTTGGTTATACGGACAGGGAGATCAGAGCGGTTGCGCCTAGGTTGCGTGAAGAAAACATCACCAATACGGATGAACTGGTGCGCAAAGCATTGGCATTACTAATGGAATAGTGATAAGGTGGGATAATGATGGAAGAACGGATGGTGACAGGGGAGCTGCAGCATGACGAAGACTCGGATGAACGGAGTCTCCGTCCCGCCAATTTGAGCCAGTATATTGGTCAACAAAAGGTGAAAGAAAATCTGAGCATCTTCATTCAAGCGGCCAGAATGCGAGAAGAGGCGCTGGACCATGTGCTCTTATACGGACCTCCGGGACTGGGAAAGACCACCTTGGCATCGATCATTGCCAATGAAATGGGTGTACAGTTCCGTTCGACGTCAGGTCCGGCCATTGAACGCTCCGGTGATCTGGCTGCGATTTTGTCCTCATTGGAACCTGGTGATGTTCTTTTTATTGATGAAATTCATCGGCTACCGAGGTCTGTTGAAGAAATTTTGTATCCGGCCATGGAGGATTTCTTTTTGGATATAGTCATTGGAACCGGTCCGAGTGCACGTTCCGTCCGGATTGATCTGCCGCCGTTCACGCTTGTTGGAGCAACAACAAGAGCCGGTTTGCTATCAGCGCCGCTAAGAGATCGTTTTGGGGTTATGAGCCGCTTGGACTTCTATGATCCGGATGCTTTGTGTGAAATTGTGGGACGCACTGCTGCTATTTTTGAAACAGCCATTACGAATGACGCCTCCGCTGAAATCGCTCGGCGCTCACGTGGGACCCCCCGTATTGCCAACAGGCTTCTGAAACGGGTTCGCGATATTTCCCAAGTAAAAGGTGAGCATCAAGTCAGCCTGTCGACGACAACGCATGCACTGGGAATGCTCCAGGTTGATGAGCAAGGTTTGGATCATATCGATCACATGCTGTTAACAGGCATCATTGATGGTTTTCAAGGAGGCCCGGTTGGGTTGGATACGATTGCTGCAACCATCGGGGAAGAGTCACAGACAATCGAGGACGTTTACGAACCCTATTTGCTGCAGATTGGCTTTATTCAGCGCACACCCAGAGGACGACTGGCAACATCGAAAGCGTACCAGCATCTTGGGTTAAAAAAGGATGACGGCTGAAATGGGAAAAATGTTTATCGTTATTGGCGTTATTTTCATCGCCATTGGCTTGATTTGGTCCCTCGTCGGGAAGCTTCCGGGAGATATTGTTATAAAAAAAGAAAATGTCTCCTTTCATTTTCCTATCATGACATCGATTGTTGTCAGCATTATTTTGTCCCTTATCTTTTATATTGTGGGGAAATTTCGTTAAAATAGTTAGGAGAACATCATGAACACAGAAGACTTCGATTTTGATTTGCCAGAAGAACTGATTGCCCAAACACCGCTGAAAAACCGGGATGCTTCCCGTCTGCTCGTGCTTGATCGAAATAAAAACGAACTGGAGCATAAACCATTTACTGCTATCACAGACTATTTGCAAAAGGGCGACTGTCTTGTTTTAAATGACACCCGTGTGCTTCCTGCCAGACTTTTAGGCATAAAGGATGATACCGGTGCGAACGTGGAAATGCTTCTGCTTCACCAGCAGGAAGCGGATCAATGGGAAGTGTTGGTTAAACCGGCGAAAAAAATAAAAATCGGGACTGTTTTATCGTTCGGCGATGGACAACTCCGTGCCAGGTGCACAGGCATGAAGGACCATGGCGGCCGTGTGATGCAGTTAGAGTATGAGGGGATACTTTATGAAATATTGGATGAGCTTGGTGAAATGCCGCTTCCTCCGTATATAAAAGAGCAATTATCAGAAAGAGAACGTTATCAGACGGTGTATGCCAAAGAAGAAGGGTCGGCGGCAGCACCGACCGCTGGATTGCATTTTACCACTGGGCTGCTTGATGAGATCCGGGCAAAGGGCGTCACCATTGCATTCATTACTCTCCATGTTGGTCTTGGTACGTTCAGACCGGTGAGTGTGGAGTCCGTTGATGATCATACCATGCACGCTGAATTTTATCACATGTCGAGGGAAACAGCAGCGATCCTATCCAATACAAGAGCAGCCAATGGTCGGATTATTGCCGTTGGGACAACGTCAACCAGAACACTGGAAACAATTGTCCGGGATAATGATGGCGAGTTCAAAGAGTCCAGTGGCTGGACAGATATATTCATTTATCCGCCATATCAGTTTCGTGCCATTGATGGATTGATCACTAATTTTCATTTGCCTAAATCGACGCTTATTATGATGGTGAGTGCGTTTGCGGGAAGAGAGCGGATTTTAAGCGCCTATCGGGAAGCAGTTGACAAACGTTACCGGTTTTTTAGCTTTGGAGATGCCATGCTGCTTCTGTAAGATATGACGAGCGGTCACCGAATATGGGACAGCCAGCAAGATTTAAAGACATCGTCAGCAAATGGGTTTGGTGGGTGTCTTAATAGATAGTGAAGGATCGGGTGACTATGACAGCTATTACGTACGAACATATAAAAACATGCAACCAGACAGGAGCCAGACTGGGACGGGTTCATACCCCGCATGGTTCGTTTGACACACCGGCATTTATGCCTGTTGGGACATTGGCCACTGTTAAAACAATGAGTCCGGAAGAGTTAGACGAGATGAACGCAGGTATTATCCTATCCAACACCTACCATTTATGGCTTCGACCGGGTGAAGATATCATCCGGGAAGCCGGTGGTCTGCACCGGTTTATGAACTGGGATAGTGCCATATTGACGGATTCAGGCGGATTCCAGGTTTTCAGCCTGAGTGATCGGCGTGATATCAAAGAGGAAGGTGTTCATTTCCGCAATCATCTGAACGGAGAGAAACTGTTCTTGTCACCGGAAAAAGCCATGACTATTCAAAATGCGCTTGGATCCGACGTCATGATGGCATTTGATGAATGTCCACCATACCCAGCTTCGCATGCGTATATGAAGGCTTCTGTGGAACGGACATCACGATGGGCGGAACGTTGTTTACAAGCGCATAAACATCCGGATGACCAAGGACTGTTTGGCATCATCCAAGGTGGTGAGCATGAAGACTTAAGAAAACAGAGCGCCCGGGACTTGGTTTCCCTTGATTTTCCGGGTTATGCCATTGGCGGTTTATCCGTTGGGGAACCGAAAAATGTCATGAACCGGATGCTAGAATTTACAACACCGCTAATGCCCTTCCATAAACCGCGCTATTTAATGGGAGTCGGGTCGCCGGATTCTTTAATTGACGGAGCTATACGCGGCATAGATATGTTTGACTGTGTGCTGCCGACGCGGATTGCCCGCAACGGTACCTGCATGACATCCTTCGGCAGACTGGTTGTCCGCAATGCTAAGTACGCCCGTGATTTTGGTCCGCTGGATGACCATTGTGATTGTTATGTATGCCGGAATTATTCAAGAGCTTACATTCGCCATTTAGTCAAATGCAATGAAACATTCGGATTTAGACTTACTACTTACCATAATCTTTATTTTCTGTTAGAATTAATGAAACAAGTGCGAACTGCGATAAGCGGGGATCGACTTGAAGATTTTAAGGAAGCATTCTTTGAACAATACGGTTTTCATGAAAAGGATGCAAAGAATTTCTAATAAAGGAGGGAATGGAAAATGGAGTCGTCATTATTAACGTTCTTGCCGCTCATTTTGATATTTGTGATCTTTTATTTCCTGCTCATTCGTCCGCAGCAAAAACGGCAAAAGCAGGTCAAACAGATGCAGGCGGATTTACAAAAAGGAGATAAAGTGGTAACTATTGGCGGGTTGCATGGATCGATTCATGCGCTTGATGAAAATACGGTTGTGTTGCAGGAAGAAAATGGTCCGAAGCTGACATTTGACCGTTCTGCCATTCGTGAAGTTAAAAACAGTGATCAATAATACTTTATGCATGTGTACATAAAGCCAATAAAAAAGCCGTCCCATCTGGATCGGCTTTTTTATTTGGTATTAGGATTGTTCGCCTTTGACCATATTGACACCGATAACGCCTCCAACAAGAGCAGCCAGGATAAATCCGGCATGGTTGATCGACTGTGCAGTGGAAAACGTCTGCTGATAGCCAAGAAATTGGATTAGAAATATGAACAATGTAAATCCAAGGCCCGTTGCGGCACCAATCGCCCAGCCTTTTTCTTTTCCTTTGACACCTGCTGTTATTCCTCCAATAAATAAAATAATCAATCCGGCGGTGAGTGTCACCCACGACAGCACATTTTGATCCATGGCTGTCAACTGAAAAAGCAAAGCAATAACGATGCTCGTTACGAACATTAATCCTAGGACTGCAATCCACCCGTACAGCAACGCGGTGAATGATTGTTTATGCATGCCATCCGTTCCCCCTTCTTCCTGATCATTTGTAGTACTACCATCCTATTCAGACAACCTCTGAAATAGACGGAAAATAATTATTGTTTTTGCATCATATAGTGTTACAAGGACGATTTTTAACAAAGGAAGAGGATGACGTATGGATGTCTTGTTGGCAGCAGTCATTTTCGTTGTCAGTTATCTGTTTATTATGATGGAAAAAATAAACCGTGCCATTGTCGCCCTTGCTGGTGGAATGCTTCTGCTATTGACGGGTGTGTATGATGTGAATGACGTGTTTTTTCAATATATTGACTGGAACACCATCGCATTATTATTTTCAATGATGGTACTTATTTCCATTACAGAGAGGACGGGCTTATTTTCATTTATTGCGGTTCGCTTAGCCCAGCAGGTCGGAGGGTCCCCCATTCCGTTAATGGCAGGTGTGTGTGGGTTGACTGCGCTGGGATCGGCATTACTGGATAATGTCACAACGGTTCTTATACTGGTACCGATTGTGCTGAAAATTACCAAGCAACTCCAACTTCCTGTATTCCCGTATTTGCTGGCTGTCATTTTCAGTTCCAATATTGGCGGTACTGCTACTCTTATCGGAGACCCGCCCAATATTATGATCGGACAAGCTGTAGAGCATTTTACATTTTTATCATTTGTTATTCATTTGGCTCCCGTTGCGGTCATTATGTTTATGATTATGATCCTTATGCTCGTGCCGATGTTTCGAAAAAAATTGCAGACGAAGGAAGCAAATAAGAAGCAACTGATGGAGATGGATGCATCACTCTATCTCGTTCATAGTCCGATGCTGTACCAGTCCATTACCGTCCTTTTGATGACATTGACAGGTTTTGTCCTTCATGCATTTCTTCACATTGATTTGACGGTTGTGGCACTCTGTGGAGCTATTCTTTTGCTATTACTGACCGAAAAAGAAATACCGACGGAACAAGTCTTTTCGCGTGTGGAATGGGTGACCCTGTTTTTCTTTGTCGGCTTGTTCGCATTGGTTGGCGGTTTGCAGGAAGCAGGCATTATTGATGAGCTGGCCAGAGGAATCGTACGATGGACGGACGGGGATTACGTCGGTACAGCCATTCTCATTTTATGGATGTCCGGATTGTTTTCCGGTATTGTGGACAACATTCCGTTTGTTGCGGCAATGATCCCCATTATTGAAGAATTTGAAAGCTATGGGATGGTCTATCTCGATCCGATATGGTGGGCACTGGCACTTGGTGCTTGTTTGGGAGGAAATGCAACCTTAATCGGTGCTTCAGCCAATGTCGTCGTTGCCGGTTTAGCAGAAGGAAATGGTGAAAAACTATCGTTTCTGCGATTCATGCTCTACGGTGTTCCCTTTGTTTTGCTGTCTCTTGGTGTCGCTACCCTTTATTTGTATGTCCGTTATTTAATTCCATATATGGGATAGAGATAAGTTTTCAATAAAAAACATAACGCCGAATCATGGCGTTATGTTTTTTAATGTATCCATTTTTGTAAAAACGGTATTTGTCTTAATTCTTCTTTGGTTATGAACCGTAATGCCAGCAACAATACAACATAGATGCAGGATAGAAAAAAGATGATAAGAATGAGAGCAAACAAATTTGATTCAAAACCTGTAAAGATATTTTTTAAATAGTGACCACATAACCATGTTGCGATCACTAGTACCATCATTTTTAAGAGATCATTCCATGGTATAAAGAACTTAATTTCCTTGTAAAGGCTTGCCAAGTGAAGTAAGGTGACGAGAATGACTCCGGCGGACATAGCGATGGCAACCCCATTGATTCCGAACGCCGGATTGGATGCAAGCAGGAAAAGCACTGATAGTTTCATAGCTGCCCCAATCAGGCTGTTCCACATGGCAGGCCGGGCTAAGTCCATTGCTTGCAGGGCCGCCTGCAGCGGAGACTGGATGTATAAAAGAAGAAAAAACGGCGCCATTAACACTAAAAAATGGCTTGCATCAGCGGTTCCATACATGAATGTCAAGATAGGGCTAGCAAACAATGTAAGAACAACCGTTGCTAATCCACCGGAGGCAAAGGAAATACGAATGGCCTGGCGAATACGATAATGGATAGTGTGTGTATGTTTATGGGCATCTGCTTCGGAAATGGTTGGAACAAGAGCAATTGATAATGAATTGGTAATAAACGTAGGCAAAAACAGCAATGGCAAAACATATCCGGTCAATTCCCCGTATTGTTTTGTTGCCATCGAACTGGAAATGCCTGCAAGTGCCAGACTTTGTGCTACAAGAATGGGTTCGAGAAAATGCGATATGTTTCCAATTAATCGGCTTCCCGTACTTGGCAGGGCAATCGAAAAAAGCTCCTTTATCGTTTGTTTGCTAGACGTGATATATTGGAAAAAACGATGTCTGATTCGTACGATTTTTTTTCGTTTAAACAACCAGATCAGAAACATCAGTGACGCAAACTCACCGAGGATTACACTAAACATAGCTCCTGCCGCCGCAAATTCCACCCCATAAGGAAGAAGTAAATGAATAAAAAACGCCACAAACGTAATTCGAACAGCTTGTTCAATAACGAGTGAATAACTCTGTGGTGTCATGTTTCGCCGACCCTGAAAATACCCCTTCAGAATCGATGATAGGGCAATAATAGGAACAATGGGACTAATGGCAATTAACGGATAGACTGTTCGTTCATCGGTGAGAAGGGTTGTCGCAATCAATGGTGCAGCGAGGATCATACCTGCCGTAAAAATAACACTCGCTATACTAGTCAAAACAAGGGATATGACTAGTATCTGCTTCACTTTGGCATGATTGTATCTAGCTTCCGCCTCGGCCACCCGTTTGGATATGGCGACAGGGAGTCCCAGCTGTGTCAAGGTAATGACAAGGAATAATGTTGGCAGTGCCATCATATAAAGGCCAACGCCTTCTTCTCCCATAACCCTGGCCACAACAAGTCGATTAATAAAGCCAAGTAATCTGGTTATCATACCTGCGATAATCAGGATTAATGTTCCCTGCAGAAATGTTTGTTTGGTCAATGTGGTCGACCTACCTTCTCAAAAAATAAAATTTCAGATACAATAATGTATATGCATTTGAGTGGGCCAAGCATGACAAGCATTCCAAAAGCGGATAAGGTCATAAAAAGGGAGAGAATTTTTGTGGGAACAATTAAAACGGTTCACGAATGGAAAACGGACGTAATGCCCGCACTGGAAAGCAAAGCAAATGAACTGCGGCTTTTGGGGTATCATCACGTAACGTCGGGCGATGTGTGGGAATGTTTAAACGAAAAGGTTTGGAAAAATAATCCAACTAAACGACTGTATGAAATTGTACAGGATATTTTTCAGTTGTCATCCAATACGTATATGAGTTACTTGACAATAAATGCCCATCAGGATGATAATTTAATGGCTTCCATTGCTGCACTGACCGAAAGCAATGCACATGAAACAGAATGATTATACATAATTGAATTGACGCAATTAAGGGAGGCTACCATTGGATGAAAAACAGAGGCAGAATTGTTGCCTTTTTTCTGATTGTATTACTGCTTGCAGGCACGATCGGAACAACGGTGACAGGAATTACAAAGAATGTTAACTTAGGGCTTAGTTTGCAGGGCGGCTTTGAGATTTTATATAAAGTGGAACCTGTGGAAAATAGTGGGGAAATTGACAGAGAATCACTTGAATCAACGGTCCGGATACTGAACGAACGCGTGAACCGTCTGGGAATCAGTGAATCGAATATTAACATAGAAGGGGACGACCGGATTCGCGTTCAGCTTGCCGGTATCGATAACCCGGAAGAAGCGCGGGAAATTTTATCGACGTCGGCACGAGTCTCGTTCCGAAATGTCAACGATAAAAAACTGATGGATGGAAGCAATTTGGTTAAGAATGGAGCGCAGCAGGACTTCAATTCTAAAACGAATCAGCCGATTGTTACATTAACGTTGAAAGACGCTTCGAAGTTCCGGGATATTACCAGTAAGCTGGCGAAGAAATATAAACCTGGTATCCCATTCCCGCAGCGCAAGGATCTCCTCGTCATTTGGATGGATTATCAAAAAGGCGATTCCTTCCAGGAAGAAGTGAAGAAAGAAGATCCAAAATATGTTTCCGCAGCCGGTGTTGATGAACCGTTGAATACAACGGATGTCATGATTACAGGCGATTTCACCGTTGAATCGGCACAGCGGTTGGCTGACATCATAAATGCCGGTTCACTGCCGGTTAATATGGAAGAGTTATATTCCAATACCGTAGGAGCACAGTTCGGCGAACAAGCACTCGATAAAACAGTGTTTGCAGGAATCATTGGTATCAGCCTCATCTTTTTATTCATTATGGCGGTGTATCGTTTTCCAGGTGTTATTGCTGCCATCAACTTAAGTGTATACATCTACTTGATTTTACTGGTCTTTAATCTGATGAATGGTGTGCTGACACTCCAGGGGATAGCCGCACTGATTCTTGGTGTTGGTATGGCTGTTGACGCCAACGTTATCACCTTTGAGCGGATCAAAGAGGAGCTTCGGGAAGGCAAATCCATTTTTGCATCGTTTAAGGCTGGTTCGAAAAACTCCTTAAGAGCCATTGTTGATGCCAACATTACGACGTTGTTGGCTGCTGTGGTATTGTTTACCTTTGGTACCAGCTCTGTTAAAGGATTTGCAACAATGCTTATTCTAAGTATTGTTATCAGTTTCGTGACCGCAGTATATGGTACTCGTTTACTGATGGGTCTGTGGGTCAGGAGCAAGTTTTTGCGGAATCGTCCGGGCTGGTTTGCTGTAAAACAGAGGGATATAAAGGATATATCCGACACTGCCGAATACGAACCGAAAATATTTAATAGAAAGCCGGATGTTGTTCCGCACCGAAAGAAATTTTTCATAGCTTCAGCAATTATGGTTGTTCTTGGCGGTGTTTCACTCGGTATCTTTCAGCTGAATCCGGGTATCGATTTCACTCACGGATCACGCATCCAGCTGGCAGCAGAGGACAGTCTCAGTACAGAGGAAATAAAAAATGGACTCGAAGAACTTGAGCTGCAGGCCAATTCCGTTGTCCTGACCGGCAATAATCAAGAAGGTGCTGTCCTCCGCTACGACCGAGTGATTGATGAGGACAGAATCGCTGATGTACAAGCGTATTTCAAGAAAAATTTTGATGCAGACACCAGTGTCAGTGTTGTCTCTCCAATCGTTGCAGAAGAATTGGTTAAAAATGCGCTTTATGCTGTGGCCATTGCATCGATTGGTATTGTTCTATACGTCACACTGCGATTTGAGCTGTTTTTTGCAATGACAGCCATTATCGCACTGGTCCACGATGCCTTTTTCATACTGGCTATTTTCAGTTTGACTCAGATTGAGTTTGATGTAACGATTGTTGCGGCCATACTCACCATCATCGGGTACTCGATTAACGATACGATTGTTACGTTTGATCGAATACGGGAGAATTTGCGATTAAAACAGCGGGTCAGATCGTTTAAAGAACTTGCCGGTGTTGTCAACAAAAGTCTGGTGCAGACGATGACCAGGAGTATCAATACAACCATTACAACCATGATTGCCGTTTTGGCTTTTCTGTTCCTTGGTGCACAGTCCATTACCGGTTTTGCTATTGCATTGTTCGTCGGGATGCTGGCAGGTACGTATTCCTCTCTGTTTTTGGCATCCCAACTGTGGCTCGTCTGGCGGGGCAGAAACATTAAAGACAAACCGGTTGACTTCAGTGAAAAGAAACGTACGGAAGGTCCCCAAGTATAATGGAACGAGGATGGACACAACCCCTGAAACAATTGTTTTGGGGGTTTCTTCAAGGTTGTACGATAACCAAGATGGAAAAATTCTGAAAATAACAACCTTATGATCAGGAGGAAAATCGATGAAGGGACAAAGCTATATCATTCTTTCCATTTTATTTGTCATTATCGTTTCAGCATTTTCAGTGGCCAACGTCGATTTAGTGGAAATCAATTATCTGTTTGGAACTGGAGAAGTACCACTGATTTTCGTTATTTTGTTTTCAGTATTAATGGGAGGATTAATTACCGTCTCAGCAGGTGCTGTGAAGCTATTTCAGCTGCAACGAAAATTGAAATCATTGCAGGCGGAACGGGATCAAATGGAGACGACGTTGTCAGAACATGGCCTCGAAGATATTGCGGCAGCCGGGACAGATGATCATCGTTCGACGGAAGAATAATGTACCAGGAAACGTCATTGATCCCGGTCATTATCTCTTGTATACTGTATTGGTCAGGAGTGACGACATGTTACAAAGCAAAATGAAATGGATGTTTCCGGATTCAAAAACAAAGACGGCACATTTGGATGCCGATAAATTCTCACCCCTTACCAGGGAATTATTAATACAACGGGGCATCACATCAACCGAAGAAGCTGATAAATTTTTATCGCCTGATCGGGCGGGTTTGTATCGTGCTGAACGGTTATCTGATATGAACAAAGCCGTTGATCGTGTACATAAAGCCATTGCAGACGGTGAAAAAATTCTTGTATACGGGGATTATGATGCAGATGGCGTCTGCTCAACAGCTGTTCTGATGGAAACTCTTCAGGAACTTGAGGCTGATTGTGACTATTATATCCCCAACCGTTTTACTGAAGGATATGGCCCAAATGAAGCAGCTTTCCGTACCGCTTATGACAACGATGTTCGGGTGATTTTAACGGTGGATACAGGCATTGCTTCTGTTCATGAAGCAATGATTGCCAAGCAACTCAATATGGACTTGATTGTTACCGATCACCATGAAGTGCAGACAGATGTGCCGGATGCGTTTGCCATCATTCATCCCAAACGATCACCGGATTATCCATTCAAAGAACTGGCAGGGGTCGGCGTAGCGCTTAAACTGTCGGAAGGTCTTCTGGGCCGTTTTCCCGAGCATCTGCTTGATTTAGCAGCTATTGGAACAATTGCTGACATGGTTCCATTAATCGACGAAAACCGAATCATTGCTCATGATGGATTAGAGCAGCTATCCAACACATCCAGACCCGGTTTGGAAGCTCTTAAGTACGTGTGTGGCTTGGACGCCCGTATTAATGAAGAAGATGTCGGTTTCTCGATAGGTCCCAGACTTAACGCAGTAGGCAGACTGCAGGATGCTACGCTGGCTGTTCAATTGTTGCTCTGTAAGCTGTCGGATGAAGCAGCTGAAAAAGCCCAATATATGGAAACCATTAACCAACAACGCAAAAAAATCGTCAATGACATAGTGAAAGAAGCCGAGGAGATGGCACATCCGGTTGACCGTCAAGGTGTCATTGTAGTTGCTAAAGAAGGCTGGAATGAAGGTGTGCTCGGCATTGTAGCGTCCAACCTGGTCCGGAAATACGATCGCCCGGCCATCGTCTTATCCCTTTTTCCGGAAAAAGGGGAAGTAAAAGGATCAGCCAGAAGTATCCCCGCTTTTGATTTGTTTGCAAACTGTATGAAAATAAGAGATGTTTTCACGCATTTTGGTGGACATGCTCAGGCAGCCGGCATGACACTGGCTTATGAAAACATCGAGCGTTTGAAACAGGAACTGGACTCTATGATCTTTCAGCAGCTTTCAGACGAAGACTTTATACAGGAATTGGAAGTATCGAAAACCATCACTGTCCCTGAGATAGATGACGAACTGGTGGCGGAAATTAATCAATTGGCGCCATTTGGCATCGCTAATCCAAAGCCGATATTCCATGTTAAAGATATGCCATCTGCCAAACGTCAGATTGGCAATGGAAAGAATCATTTAAAGATGCAATTTCAGAAAAACGATCGAGAACTGGATGGAATCGGATTTGGACTGGGTTACCTCTATCATCAGTTGTCACCGCAAACCCCCGTTTCAGTCGCTGGTGAGCTTGGTATCAACGAATGGAATGGTTTCCGAAAAGTTCAAATGATCATTCGCGATATGCAAATCGATGAATGGCAGTTGTTTGATCATCGAGGAGCAAACAGATTGGATATGTTGTGTTCGACACATAATACGATAGGAAAAGCAGCTGTTTTTCAACAGCTTCCCGATGAAGAACAAATTCCCGATCATGTTGTATGTTTGACCTACGACACCGACGTCAGCAGTTTGGAAGGGGTTCATACGTTGTACTTGTACGATATGCCTTCCAGCTTGCAACGACTGGAAGCCTTGGTGAAAGAACTCCATCCTGATACGATTCATGCGTGCTTTTATCTAAGGGATAGCGCGTTTTTGAAGGTTTTTCCGGCAAGGGAAGATTTTAAATGGTTGTATGCCTTGTTGAGCAAACGGCAAACAATTGACTTGCAAGATGACTTGCCGTTGATTGTGGATGCTAAGGGTTGGACAAATGATATGGTGATGTTTATGGTTAACGTGTTTTTTGAACTGAATTTTGTTAAAATAGAAGATAACATCATGCAATTGAACAGCAATCCATCACAAAAGGATTTACATGAATCATCTCTGTATCAGGAACGTCTGAACAGAACAGACATCGAAAAAACGCTTTACTATTCGCCCTATCACGAATTAAAAGCATGGTTTTCCCGCTGTCTGGAACAAAGGATGGAGCCCGAGGAGGAAATGATTGATGGATTATAAACAATATATAAAAATCGTTGAGGACTGGCCGCAAGAAGGTATTCAGTTTAAAGATATTACCCCATTAATGGATGATGGGAACGTTTTTAAATCAGCTGTTGATGACATCGTAACCTATGCACATAAGAAGAACATTGATCTTGTTGTTGGACCGGAAGCACGAGGCTTTATTATTGGTTGTCCGGTTTCCTATGCATTATCAGTTGGCTTTGCACCTGTGCGGAAGGAAGGTAAACTTCCGCGCGATGTGGTGAAGGTTGATTACGGATCGGAATATAGCGAAAATGTTCTAACTATCCATAAAGATGCTATCAAACCTGGACAACGCATACTGATCACCGATGACTTACTGGCCACCGGTGGTACGATTGAAGCAACGATTCAATTAGTAGAAGGATTGGGTGGCATTGTGGCCGGTTGTGCATTTTTGGTTGAACTGTCTTATCTGAACGGAGCGGATAAACTGAAAGGTTATGACATTTTAACGCTCACAAGTTTTGAATAATGATTCAAAGGGTCTGATCGATTGGTAGATCAGTCTTGTTGTTATTAAAGGAATCCGGCGAACACAACAGCTTAATGTTTGAGTTTATCTTTTTCAAATGTTTTTTAATACGATAGGGAAAAGATTGATGACGATTTTCCGAACGAACCACGGCTATGCAGTATAAGAATAGACAGCTTAGTATCCCGGGAAACCATCTTTTCCAACTGAATTCAGGTGATTGTTTATGGCAAAAGAAGAAATACTGACAAGTGAAGAAGTAATTGATCGGGCTCGTCAGTATTTGACAGAAGAAGATGCTGATTTCCTTCGGCAGGTATATGCATTCGCCAGGGACGCACACGATGAACAGTATCGGAAATCCGGCGAGCCTTATATTGTACATCCCGTCCAGGTTGCTGGAATACTTGTTGAACTCGGAATGGATCCGGTGACTATCGCGGGCGGCTTTCTGCACGATGTTGTGGAAGATACCGATGTGACACTGGAAGATCTGGAAGCGTATTTTGACCGGGACGTGGCGATGCTTGTCGATGGCGTCACCAAGCTCGGAAAAATTAAATATAAATCAAAAGAAGCTATTCAGGCTGAAAACCATCGGAAAATGTTTGTTGCAATGGCCAGGGATATCCGGGTTATCCTGATTAAACTTGCTGATCGATTACACAACATGCGAACGTTAAAACATTTGCCGCCGGATAAACAACGTCGTATATCGAATGAAACCTTGGAAATATTTGCACCGCTTGCCCATCGTTTGGGGATTTCCACAATAAAATGGGAGCTGGAGGATACAGCCCTGCGTTATTTAAATCCGCAACAATACTACCGAATTGTCCAATTAATGAGACAAAAGCGGAATCAGCGGGAATCCTATATTGATGAAGTTATCCAGGGAGTGGAAAAACAACTGGACGATGTAAATATTGAAGCGGATATTTCAGGACGACCAAAGCACTTATATAGCATATATCGAAAAATGGTTAAACAGAACAAACAATTTAATGAAATTTACGATTTGCTGGCCGTCCGTATTATCGTCAACAGTATTAAAGATTGTTACGCTGTTCTTGGGATTATTCATACATGTTGGAAGCCGATGCCCGGCCGATTTAAAGATTATATTGCCATGCCAAAACCAAATCTGTACCAATCCTTGCATACAACGGTTATCGGTCCAAAAGGGGATCCGCTTGAAGTGCAAATCCGGACCAAAGATATGCATGACATCGCAGAATACGGCATTGCAGCACACTGGGCTTATAAGGAAGGAAAGCGCACGTCGAAAGATAATCAATCATTTGAAGAAAAATTGACATGGTTCCGGGAAATACTCGATTGGCAAAGTGAGACGCATGACGCGGAAGAATTCATGGAAACGCTGAAAGTGGATCTGTTTTCGGATATGGTATATGTTTTCACGCCTAAAGGCGATGTTATTGAATTGCCTTCCGGATCGGTGCCCATCGATTTTGCTTACCGGATTCATACGGAAGTCGGGAATAAGACGATCGGTTCCAAAGTGAATGGAAAGATGGAACCACTTGATTATAAACTTAAAAATGGTGATATTGTAGAAGTCATGACGTCCCAACATTCATACGGTCCGTCTCAGGATTGGCTGTCCATCAGTCAGACATCTCAGGCGAAAAGCAAGATCAAGCAATTTTTCAAAAGACAGCGTCGCGAAGAGAACATCAGCAAAGGGAAAGAAGCCGTTGAAAAAGAAATTCGGACAATGGGTATTGAACCGAAAGACGCACTGACACAAACAAATATGAAACGTGTTTTTGAGAAATTTAATTTTGCCAATGAAGATGATATGTATGCCGCTGTTGGGTATCAAGGAATAACCGCCGCCTTGATTGCGACTCGTCTGACGGAAAAAATTCGTCAAACAAAGGAAAAAGAACAGAATCTTGAAGACACACTGGAAACAGTAAAAAGCGAGACAGCACCGAAAAAAGTTCAAAAGCGTGATTCCGGTGTCAAAGTGGAAGGCGTTGACAATTTACTGGTTCGTCTGTCCAAATGCTGTAATCCTGTTCCGGGTGATCCCATTACTGGTTATATAACAAAAGGCCGGGGTGTATCCGTACATAGGAAGGATTGTCCCAATGTTCAGTCAGATGGAGCTGAGAATCGGTTCCTGCATGTGGAGTGGGAAGAGAATCAAACGGAAAAAAAGCAATTCCATGTAGATCTCGAAATAACCGGATATGACCGGCGCGGCTTCCTGAATGAAATTTTGCAGGCGGTCAATGAAACGAAAACAAATATTACGCATGTCAATGGCCGATCTGACCGAAATAAAATGGCTGTTATTAATATTACCATTCTGATTCATAATACAGGTCATTTAAAGAAGGTGGTCGGACGTATTAAACAGATAAAAGATGTCTATTCCGTTCAACGGACGATTCAATAATGTATAGTTGAAGGAGCCATGAGACCATGAAAGCAGTCACCCAACGAGTGGAGAATGCCAATGTAACCATCAACGCCACAGAGTTCGGCGCCATCGAACAAGGTATGATGGTTCTGGTCGGGGTAACCCATGAGGACACAGAAGAGGATGCGGACTATTTGGCTAATAAATTGGTTCATTTGCGTATATTTGACGATGAAAATGGAAAAATGAATGATTCTTTAAAGGATATTGATGGTCACGTTTTGTCTATTTCCCAATTCACCCTTTACGCTGATACACGAAAGGGGAGGAGACCCAGCTATATGCAAGCGGCCAGCCCCGAACAGGCTAAAAGCCTATACCGTTATTTTAACCATCGTCTCGAACAGCAAAATATCAAAGTGGAAACGGGTCAGTTCGGTGAAATGATGAACGTTCAGCTTGTCAATTCAGGGCCTGTTACCATTATAATTGACAGCAAGGATCGATAAACATACGCATTGGCTTGAAAAGATGTTGCTTTCATCTTACCCCCCTTTTTATAAAATTTCTCCTTCACGGAAAAACTGAAAAGGAGTGAAGGAGGGATAGGGATGCGTGTGAACGAAAAACAATGGAACGCTGTTGTTTCTAAGAGTATATATGGTGCTGACTTTCATCGTTTCATGGAGATGGAAGACCAATCTCATCATATGGACATCGCCGAAGAACTTGGCATTAACCTTGGTGAGGTGAAACGACTGAAGAAAAAAATCACCCGCTCTTGACAACAGACGTAGGAAACATTAAGATAAGAATTATTCCAAGCGACGACGTTCATCACCAATGAGGGAAACAGTAGTCAGATCGCACATGCACAGAGAAAAATGTCAACGGCTGAAAACATTTGGCATGTTGCTCTGATGAATAACATTCCTTAGGTTCTATATCGAATTAACAAACGTAGATATAGACGTTCACAGGCGTTAACTGTGCAGAGTGGATGTTATCAAATGACATCAACCAGGGTGGCAACGCGGGCAGACTCCCGTCCCTTTTATCAAGGGATGGGAGTCTTTTTTATTTGTAGATTGATCCAAGGGGGTATACAGGATGAGCAGTATGAAAGCGCCACGCGGTACTGTTGACTTATTGCCGGAAGAAACGGCTAAGTGGCAATATGTAGAGAAAATGCTGAAAGATATTTGCAATAACTATCATTTTTATGAAATACGAACACCTTTATTTGAACATACAGAAGTTTTTCAGCGAGGGGTCGGTGATTCAACGGATATTGTCCAGAAAGAAATGTATACATTTGAGGATCGCGGCGGAAGGAGTTTGACACTCCGGCCGGAAGGAACAGCATCTGTTGTGCGTTCGTTTGTCGAACATAAGATGCATGGCTATGCTGATCAGCCGGTGAAACTTTATTACTTTGCACCGATGTTCCGGTATGAGCGCCCACAAAAAGGAAGAATGCGGCAATTGAATCAGTTCGGTGTCGAAGTTCTGGGCAGTTCTGACCCGGCCGTGGACGCGGAAGTGATTGATCTGGCGATGTCTTGTTATCAGGAGCTCGGCTTGAACTCACTGAAATTGATTATCAATTCACTTGGTGATCAAGAAAGTCGTGAAAGTCATCGCCAAGCATTGGTGGATCATTTTATGCCATATAAGGATGAATTATGCAGTGATTGTCGGGTGCGTTTGGAACAAAATCCAATGCGCATCCTGGATTGCAAAACAGACAAAGATCATGCAGCAATGGATACCGCTCCATCAGTTCTTGATCATTTAAATGCTTATTCCGAAGACTATTTCGAAAAAGTAAAAAACTATCTTACGTTAATGGGGATCGACTTTGAAGTGGATGCCAATCTTGTCCGAGGCCTTGACTATTATAACCACACTGCTTTTGAAATTATGAGTGAAGCGGAAGGTTTTGGTGCCATTACAACCCTTACCGGCGGTGGAAGATACAATGGTTTGACTGAAGAACTTGGAGGTCCTGCGACACCGGGAATTGGCTTTGGCATGGGCATGGAACGTCTGGTTATGGCATTGGAGGCGGAGCACGTAGCCATCCCTTCAGAAAACGAATTGGATTGTTTTCTTGTGGCAGTGGGTGATGAAGCAGATAAGGCATCTGTCCGGCTTATTCACGATTTACGAAAAAATGGCATTCAAATTGACAGAGACTATCAGGGACGGAAGATGAAAGCTCAGCTAAAAGCGGCTGACCGCTATCGTGCCAAATATGTTCTCATTTTGGGCGAGAATGAAGTGGACCAGCAATTGGTCAATGTGAAAGAAATGAAAACCGGCAATCAAGAAGAAGTGCCATTGAACCAAGCAGTGGCGTATATGCAGGAAAAACTGTCTGGAGGAAATAGCAATGAATGAACGAATAATGGCTGGAACGCTGAGTAAGAAAAATGTTGATCAGGAAATACAGTTGAAAGGTTGGGTACAGCGACGCCGGGATTTGGGTGGTCTAATTTTTATTGATTTGCGTGACAAGTCAGGTTTGGTGCAAATTGTTTTTAATCCAGATCATTCATCAAATGCGCTCAAAGTGGCGGAAACAGTACGAAATGAATACGTCATCGAAGTGCACGGCAAAGTCGTCGAGCGTGATCCGAATACAGTTAATCCGGAAATTGGAACCGGGACCATTGAAGTTCTTGCATCTGACGCCATCATTTGGAACAAAGCCAAAACCCCGCCTTTTATGATTCAGGAAGACACCGATGTGGCTGAGGATTTGCGTCTGAAGTACCGGTATATTGATTTGCGGCGACAAAACCTTCAGGAAACATTTAAGATGCGGCATCACATAACTCAGGCTATAAGAGTTTTTTTAAATGATGATGGGTTTATAGAAATGGAAACGCCCATGTTGACAAAGAGCACACCGGAAGGGGCACGGGACTATCTTGTACCGAGTCGTGTGCATCAAGGGGAATTTTACGCATTGCCACAATCCCCGCAGTTGTTCAAACAACTCATTATGATGAGTGGGTTTGAAAAGTATTATCAAATTGCGCGCTGTTTCCGTGATGAGGATTTAAGGGCTGATCGTCAGCCGGAATTCACTCAAGTGGATATTGAAACCTCTTTTATGACAGGTGAACAGATTATGACGATGACAGAAAAAATGATGAACCATGTCATGAAAAAGGTGAAAGACATCGATTTGCCCCCGTTTCCGAAAATATCCTACGATGAAGCCATGCAACGTTTTGGTTCCGATAAACCGGATACACGATTTGGCATGGAACTGATACACGTTTCAGACGTGGTTACGGATTCCTCGTTTAAGGTATTCAGGGAAGCGATTGAAACCGGTGGAAAAGTCGCTCTTCTTAATGTAAAAAATGAAGCGCAGACCTATTCACGCAAAGATATCGATCAGTTGACTGAATTTGTGAAGATTTACGGTGCAAAAGGAATGCCGTGGCTGAAAGTTCAGGACGGCGATCTCAGCGGCCCAATTGTTAAATTTCTGACTGATGAGGAAAAAGACGGTATCATGAAACGTGCAGAGGCGGAAAATGGTGATTTGTTATTGTTTGCCGCTGATAAATCATCTGTTGTTTTTGACAGCCTAGGTGCCCTGCGGCTGAAACTCGGGAAAGAATTAGGTCTAATTGATTCGGATAAGTTTCATTTCTTATGGGTGACGGATTGGCCATTGTTGGAATACGATGACGATCTCGAACGATATGTTGCAGCACACCATCCGTTCACAAGTCCGGTTGACGAAGACCTGGAAAAATTGGATACAAATCCGGGTGACGTACGTGCCAACGCATATGATTTGGTTTTAAATGGTTACGAGTTGGGCGGTGGATCCCTGCGTAACTATAAAAAAGAACAACAGGACAAAATGTTTGACGTACTCGGTTTTTCAAAAGAAGCAGCCGAAGAACAATTCGGATTTCTCTTGGAAGCATTGGAATATGGAACACCTCCGCATGGCGGAATTGCCTTAGGGCTTGATCGTATTGTCATGCTTTTTACCGGTCGGTCGAACTTAAGAGATACGATTCTATTTCCGAAAACCGCTTCAGCTTCCGACTTGTTGACGAATGCACCAAGCCATGTAAGCGGCGAACAATTAGATGAACTTTCCATTAACGTCGAAGAAAAAGAAACATGAGCAACCCAATCATTCAATAGGGATTCCTTTCCTCTATTAATGGTGTCATGCATTAACGTTTTGTGCGTGTGTTGACGCTACTGTTGATGAACGATTTATTTTTTTAAATTATATATTGCCTAGCCCCTAGGTGTATGTTATATTGAATACACAATAAAAGATTATGAGCCATGGCAATCCTGATGTGTACGTCTGGAGCATTCGTTTTGACCGAACAATTTTTATGAAAGGGAGTCCGCATAGGTTTTCATGTTGCGTGCATGCCTATATCTAGGAAGTGCAATAAACATGGAACAGGACACCCACCTGCCAAGAGCGGGATCAAAACTGAAAGCAGACGGCACTATTGGGATTGTTTATTGCATAAGGTAGAAAAAATCGGCTATTCGCCGATTTTTTTGCTATCTCTTATTGATGGGAAGACCCATCTGAAACCTGCTGAAGATTCCCGTTCTTATCCATTCGGAATGATGGAGCCTGTAAGGAATGTTGGTCTTCAAAAACAGTCATTTTACGGGCTCTGTCCATAATCTGCATAAAAACGTGATAGTCTTCCCGCAGCGATTCTAGTTGTTGTTCGGTTTTGGATAACTGTTCTTTCAGGTAGCCTACATCTTGTTTAAGTGTCTGATTCTCTCCTTCCAATTGCTCAACCGATGCTTTTGATTGATTAGAAGCATGATAGTCTGTTTCCACTTGTTTCAAAAACCGAATGACGTCATCCATCGTAAGTGTTGATGCCTTGTCTGTATTCGCCACTGGTTCAGTATTCGCGGTTGTCTTTTCTTTTTCAGGCATTTCAGGCATTTCAGGCATTTGTTCAACTGTTTCAGGTGTTGATTCTTTTTCAACAGGATTTTCATCCGGGGTCATTTGCGGCATGTTTACGATTGGTTGTTTCGCATTGACCGCATTTGCACGTTTCTTTTCTTTGCGTTGGCGTTTGGCCAATTCGATCGCATCCGTATATGTGTTTCTTACTTCGGCATTCCATCGAAAACCACAAGCGGCAGATGTCCGGTTCAGTTTGTCACCAACTTCCTCAAAAGCATTTAATTGGGTACTGCCCTCCCGGATATGCCGCAGAACAGTCTCCGCCAATAACAGATCATCTTCATGTGACCAAGCATCTTGTCTTATTTTAGCCAATTTGTTCAACTCCTTTTTCCATAACGGTAACGGCGATTGGTATAACAGTTTTAAAGGTTACAACGATCACGCAACTCTTTCCGTGTGAACACGTTTATTCATAGATTTTATCGTTATTGATTAGTGTGGCCGTTTGGAAAAGGGTTTATACGTCTATCATCTAGTATTATTTTTTTCAGTCTTTATATTATCGTGTACCTGTTTCAGAGCTTGCTCAAATTTACCGGTGTTTTTTGGCTCATAATAGTGACTGTTTTTTAAAGCGTCCGGTAAGTATTGCTGGTTCACCCATCCTTCTGTATAGTGATGAGGGTATTGATAGGTGATCCCTCGGCCCATTTCTTTGGCTCCCTGGTAGTGTGTATCTTTTAAATGTGCCGGCACATCACCACTTTTTCCGCTGCGTATATCGGAAAGTGCACCATCAAGCGCTTTATATGCTGAATTCGATTTAGGGGAAAGGGCAAGCTCGACAATAGCATTAGCCAGTGGTATGCGGGCTTCAGGAAATCCGAGACGATGAGCAGCATCAGCAGCGGCTACGGCACGTGGTCCTGCCTGCGGGTTTGCCAGGCCGATATCTTCATAGGCACAGACAATCATACGTCGCTCGATGCTGTCCAAATCACCGGCTTCAATCAATCTTCCTAAATAGTGAAGGGCTGCATCAACGTCACTACCTCTGATGGATTTTTGAAACGCAGAAAGAACATCATAGTGCGCATCCCCATCTTTATCATGTGTAAAACTTTTTTTCTGCATACATTCTTCAGCAGCATCCAATGTTATCGTAATAATGCCGCTTTCATCGGCTGGTGTCGATGAAACGGCCAGTTCCAATCCATTCAGTGCCGAACGCATGTCGCCGTTGGAAGCTAGAGCAAAGTGATCCAGTGCGTCATCCGTCAACCTTATTTTCTGGTCACCAAGTCCTTTTTCGTCATCCTGGGCCGCCCTATGCACAGCGGTTTTCATATGTTCTTCCGTCAGGCGGTGCAGTTCAAATAAATGGCATCTGCTGCGGATCGCGGGATTGATAGAATGATAAGGGTTGCTTGTCGTGGAGCCGATCAATATCACACGGTTGCTTTCAATGTGTGGCAACAAAAAATCCTGTTTTGACTTATCAAGCCTGTGCACTTCATCAAGCACGAGCACCACCTGACCGCTCATTTTAGCTTCTTCGGCAACAACTTCCATGTCTTTTTTCTTATCAACAACAGCGTTCAATTTTTTTACTGGAATGTCGAGACTTCTTGCCAAAGCAAATGCCAAAGATGTCTTGCCTGTTCCGGGTGGACCGAATAAAATCATGGATACAAGTCTTTTTGCCTGAATCATGCGATTGAGTATTTTCCCTTCATTTACCAGATGTTCTTGGCCAATAATATCGTCAATATGTTGTGGGCGCATGCGAAATGCAAGTGGTTGTTGGTCCATTGTGATCGTCCTTTATATAAGAATAGGTTATGTATAAAGCGTAATGGCGATTATGTTAAAATGCAAGAAACAGGCGATTCATGCTATAATGAGCTGTATTGTTATTTTAAGGAATGATGAACTGTTTATAGAGGTGTTGGGAATGAAAATATCGACAAAAGGACGATACGGGCTGACCATCATGCTGGCGCTTGCCAGAAAGCATGGGGAAGGTCCATTATCATTAAAAGCGATAGCACGGGAAAACGATTTATCCGATCATTATTTGGAGCAACTGGCGTCACCGTTGCGTAATGCCGGTTTGATTAAAAGCATTAGGGGAGCATACGGAGGCTATGTTTTGGCTAAGGATCCCGATGAGATCAAAGCCGGGGATATCATTCGTGTTTTGGAAGGACCTATTTCTCCTGTGGAAGGAATGGAAAATGAAGAACCGGCTAAACAAGCATTGTGGATTCGTATCCGGGATGCTGTAAAAGATGTCCTTGATACGACAACGCTTGAAGATTTACGACGTCATGAACATGATGGGTATCAGGATGCCTACATGTTTTATATATAGAACAACAGAAAATAGAAAGGATTGTAACCATGGAACGTATTTATATGGATCATGCCGCAACCACTCCAATGGACAAGCGTGTTGCTGAAGCGATGACTCCCATATTCACTGAAGTTTTTGGGAATCCGTCCAGTGTCCATGCGTTTGGACGATTGGCACGTCAGTATCTTGATTCGGCCAGACGTACCTTGGCCAGGAGTATCCAAGCACGTGAAAAAGAAATGATTTTCACAAGTGGTGGAACGGAAGCGGATAATCTGGCTATTATTGGAACAGCCATGGCGAACAGAGATAAAGGAAATCATATTATTACGACAATGCAGGAACATCATGCTGTTTTGGATGCGGTACAATATCTTGAGGAGCAGGGTTTTCATGTGACATATTTGCCGGTTAATGAAACCGGGATTGTTTCCGTGGATAAACTGAAAGAAGCATTGACCGATGAAACGATTGTTGTGTCCGTTATGTATGTCAATAATGAAACAGGTGTTATTCAGCCGATCGAGGCCATAGGTTCATTATTAAAAGATCATCAGGCTATGTTTCATACGGACGCTGTGCAAGCATTTGGATTATTGGATATTGACGTGAACCGAGAGGGCATTGATATGCTAAGTGCTTCTGCCCACAAAATCAACGGCCCCAATGGCATTGGTGTTTTGTATGCCGGTGATGACATAGCCATGGCATCGATGCAATTTGGTGGGGAACAGGAACGAAAACGCCGACCGGGTACGGAAAATATTCCGGCTGCCGTTGGATTTAAAAGGGCCTTGGAATTGGCCATGGAATATAAATTAGTAAGAAATGATGTGTACGAACAGTACAAACAAACGTTCTTAGAAGCACTTGCCAACCATAACATTCGTTATTACGTGAATGGTGACGCGGAACAAACGGTCCCATCGATTGTTAATATCAGTTTTCCCGGAACGAATGTGGAAACACTCTTAACAAACTTTGATCTGGATGGTGTTGCAGCATCCAGCGGCAGTGCATGCACTGCAGGCTCGGTGGAACCATCCCATGTTCTTGCTGCCATGTTCGGGCGAGGGGATGAACGGATCACGAATTCAATCCGGTTCAGTTTTGGTGCGTTTAATACGATTGACAATGTGTCTGAGGCTGCGGACAGAGTGGCTGAAATTATCAAGCGGCTGACCAATGAAAGGAGGCAGGAAACATGAAACGAAATGAAGATACACGCGTCGTTGTTGGCATGAGCGGCGGTGTCGATTCGTCTGTGGCCGCCTTGCTATTAAAAGAACAAGGCTATGATGTCGTTGGCATTTTCATGAAAAACTGGGATGATACGGATGACAACGGTGTCTGTACGGCAACAGAGGATTTTGATGATGTTGTACGGGTGTGCAATCAACTGGATATTCCGTATTTCGCTGTCAATTTTGAAAAGGAATATTGGGACAACGTATTCACGTACTTTTTGAATGAGTATCAATCTGGACGAACGCCAAATCCGGATGTTATGTGTAATAAGGAAATTAAATTCAAAGCATTTTTGAACCATGCCCTATCCCTTGGTGCCGATTATTTAGCTACCGGCCATTATGCACAAGTCCGGAATACAGGGTCATCTTTTGAGATGCTGCGCGGAGCAGACAACAACAAGGACCAGACGTATTTCCTGAATCAGCTGACATCGGATGTATTGGCCGAAGTCATGTTTCCTCTGGGCCATATGACAAAACAGGATGTGCGTGCCATTGCCAAAGAACGGGATCTAGTGACAGCATCTAAAAAAGACAGTACCGGCATTTGTTTTATCGGTGAAAAGAACTTCAAATCCTTTCTCCGTGAATATCTTCCGGCACAGCCCGGTTTGATGAAAACAATGGATGGTACGGAAAAAGGATGGCATGAAGGCTTGATGTACTATACGATCGGTCAGCGTCAAGGACTTGGAATCGGTGGATCCGGAGAACCATGGTTTGTGCTTGGCAAAAATTTGAAAGATAACATCTTATACGTTGGTCAAGGGTTTGATAATGATAAGTTGTACTCAGATGGATTAATCGCATCGGATGTTAATTGGATTAATAACATGACAGAAAAAACATTCACCTGTACGGCTAAGTTCCGTTACCGGCAAAAAGACAGTGGCGTCACTGTCACACAGATGGAGGACGGATGTGTCCGTGTGGCATTTCATGAAAAGCAGCGGGCCATAACTCCGGGCCAGGCCGTCGTGTTTTATGATGGACAGGTCTGTTTGGGCGGCGCCACTATTGATACGGTGCTAAAAGAAGGGGAAACGCTCGCTTATGTCGGATGATTCATCGGAAAGGAGCAAAACAATGGATAAGAATCAGCAGGCGATTGAACGGATGAAAGAACAGAAGTACGACGAAGCAGCGTCGTTGTTTAATGAGATTATCGAAGAAAACCCAAGTGATCCGGTTGGTTATATTAACTTTGGCAATCTGCTTTTGCATGTCCATGATGCAGAGCGGGCAGAACGGTTTTTCCAACGCGCATTGGAACTCGATGAAAAAGCTGCAACAGCCTATTATGGACTCGGAAGCCTTTGTTATGAAAAGGAGGACTACGCGAAGGCACAAGAACATTTTCAAAAAGCTATTGATATCGGTCTTGACGAAGCGGATGTGTATTTTTTGCTCGGGATGACATTCATTCATCAGGAGCATTATAAGCTTGCATTGCCATATCTCATGCGTGCATCGGAAGTGGCCCCCGATGATTCGGAGTATATGTTCCAGTATGGGCTGGCTCTGGCCCAGAGCGACTATACAACCGAAGCAAAGCCTATTTTTCAGCAGGTACTGGCTATTGATGAGCAGCATAGTGACGCCTACTACAATCTTGGTGTTATTGCGTTGTATAACGATGACCTTTCCACTGCCATGGGCCATTTTGACCAAGCGTTGACCATACAGCCAGAGCATGTTCTGGCAGCCAATGCCAAAAAACAGATCACGGATGCCATGAATTCGGACAATAGCTGAATGAGATAAGCGAGGTTGGTTGCAATGACGTCGGATAAACCATCCAACAACGACTGGACTTTTATAAAAGGCGAGCTTCTGTACACGATTTTTCGGAACGAGCAGGAGTATTTCACGATCGCTAAAATTAAGATACACGAAACAGACGAAGACTATCACGAGAATGAGATTGTGATCAAAGGCTATTTGGCGGATTTGCAGGAGTCCACTATTTATTCGTTTTATGGGACAATGGAATACCATGCGAAATTCGGGATGCAATATAAAGTCCATTCCTATCAGACATTTATCCCTGACACCAAAGACGGTCTCGTAAGCTACTTATCCAGTGATTTGTTTCACGGCGTTGGCAAAAAAACAGCCGAAAAAATTGTCACTCATCTCGGCACAAGCGCCATTACAAAAATCGCAAACGATCCGGATGTTTTGAATGAGGTGCCCGGTTTGAAAAAAGATAAAAAGGACCTCATTTCCAAAGCGGTGATGGAAAATCAAGGGTTTGAGCAAGTAGCCATCCATTTATCCAAATACGGCATTGGGTTGAAACTGGCCCAAACCATTTACCGCGAGTATAAAGAAGAAGCAATGGACGTGCTTCAAGATGACCCTTATCGGTTCGTATTTGATATTAACGGTTTCGGGTTTCAGACAGCCGATCAAATAGCCCGGCAAAATGGGCTCTCCCCTACGCACCCTAACCGGCTTGGGGCCGGATGTATTTATGTTTTGCAAAAAAATATACAGAACGGACACGTTTACTTGCCTGTTGATATGTGCATAAGCGAAGCAATGGCCATTTTGTCTGAACCGGATGGTATATTGACTAAGGATGTTTTAAATGAACGGTTGGAAGCGTTGAACAAGGAAAAACAGCTGATTATGATCGATGACAAGGTTTATCTGCCATCGCTGTATTATGCGGAAGATGGATTTGCTGCCCATGTCAACCGGCTTATAGCGAAACCTGTTGAGTATGAGATTCCCATTGCAGAGCTTATGAAAATTATTGGTGATATGGAAGAGCAAGAAACGATCAGCTATGGAAAAGAGCAATTTGAATCAATTAAGCAGGCATTGAATTCCAGACTTATGGTGGTGACCGGCGGGCCGGGAACCGGGAAGACAACCGTCATTAAAGGTATCCTCCACGCCTATGCAGCGGTGAACGCTATCAAAGCAAGTCCTGATGCTTATGATTCAGAAGCAGATTATCCGTTTATTTTGGCTGCACCGACAGGGAGAGCTGCGAAACGATTGAGTGAATCGACCGGTCTTCCGGCAGTGACGATTCATCGCTTATTAGGATGGGATGGGAAGACAGGTTTTGACAAAGACGATCAGGAACCGCTATCAGGTAAATATTTGATTGTTGATGAATTCTCCATGGTTGACATCTGGCTTGCTAACAGTCTATTTAAAGCAATTCCCGGAGACATGCAAGTACTCTTGGTTGGGGATGAGGATCAGTTGCCGTCGGTGGGGCCGGGACAAGTGCTGGCCGATTTGCTTGGAAGCGGACGTATTCCGTTTGTAAGCCTTCACGATGTCTACCGGCAGAAGGAAGGCTCCAAAATTATTGAATTGGCCCATTTGATAAAAAGGGATCGATGTGGACCGGATGCGCTTACAAATGATCAGGATTTCAGTTTTATCCCTTGTCATGAATCGCAGCTTCTGGATGCTCTGATGACTGTATTCCATAAAGCAGAAGCAAAAGGCATCGATCGGAAAGATATTCAGGTACTTGCACCCATGTACCGATCACAAACAGGAATACACACTATCAATAAACAATTGCAAAAACTCGTTAACCCCGAATCTCCCTCCAAACGAGAAGTGTTGACCAATGATGCCATCCATCGGGTGGGAGATAAAGTACTGCAGCTTGTTAATCAGCCCGAAGATGGCATTTATAATGGGGACATAGGGGAAATCGTCGCTATCTTTCGGTCCAATGAGACGGTTGATAAAACAGAACAGCTTGTCGTTTCCTTTGAAGGAAGGGAAGTTGTTTATGAAAGAAACGATTATATCAATATTATGCATGCATATTGTATTTCCATTCATAAATCTCAGGGGAGTGAATTTCCGATTGTTATTATGCCGGTTCTCCCTGCATACCGGCGGATGCTCAAAAAAAATTTGCTGTATACCGCTATTACGCGCAGCAAACAATCCTTGCTTATTTGTGGTGATCAGGACGCATTTTTACGCGGGGTACAGACACATGATTCCAATCAGCGTTACACCACCCTGCAGGAACATCTTCTCGATCGAGACCACGATACCAATCCAGAAGTTTCAACACATTCGGACGACAGTGGCATAACCCCTTATGACTTTTTATAACCAAGACGTATATTTTTATGCATTTGGGCAATCATAAATAAATAAAAAGGAGTATACGGGGTATGCTGATTTGTCCGAATTGCAATGAGAAAGACATAGGAAAAATAGGCACACATCAATTTTATTGTTGGAATTGCTTAATTGAGTTGGCCATATGGGAAGATACATTGACGATTCATGAAGTGGAAGCGGATGGATCATTGAGTTCATTGGATGATTTATTCACAGAAGAAGAACGGAAAATTCAATGGTAATGCATTGGTCATCTATTATCTTTCCCTCGAATTTCCCTCGAAGAAAGGATGCGGGACATGTTTCAAAACAGTAAGCCGTTAAACTTTCTTTTTTGGACGGCAGCAGGGATTCTTGTCTTTTTATTTTTCTATCTTCTCGTTAAGTTATTTCCGATGTATGATGCTGTCGTTTCGTTTCTATGGCATTTGCTCCTTCCTTTTTTAATTGCTGCTTTTATTGCTTATCTACTATACCCAGTCGTTGAAAAGATGCATCAGTGGAACATTCCGAAAAGCTTGGCCATTCTCCTCATCTATCTTATTTTCTTCGGCGGGGGCATCTATTTGCTTTATCGGGTTTATCCAACCGTTTTGCACCAATTAAGTGATCTTCGTGAGCAGTTGCCGCAACTTATAGAAATGTATCGCAATTTAATTTACAGCCTTTATGAGTATACATCGTTTTTACCGGAAACCGTCCACGATAATATGGATGATCTCATATCTGAATTTGAGGCATATATGGAAAATTTGCTGTCCGATATCGTCCGAGGATTTACTAAGATCGTCGATATGATTATCATTATCACCGTTATCCCGGTGCTTGTTTTTTATTTTTTAAAGGATTTCCGTGTGATAAAAACGTATGTTAAGAAATGGATTCCTCATAAGTATCACGAACGTGCAAGTGCTTTGTGCCACGCTATCAATGAAGGACTTGGCAATTATATCAGGGGGCAGTTGGTTGTTTGTCTGTTTGTCAGTCTTGCTGCTCTGATTGTGTTTCGCACTTTGGACATTCCTTATGGTCTGTTGCTGGCGATAATTATGGGGGTGACCAATATCATACCTTACTTTGGTCCGATTTTGGGTGCGGTTCCGGCAATAGCGATTACCGCGACAACTTCCGGCAAATTGGTGTTGATGGTCGTTATCAGTATTTTTATCATTCAAGTGATTGACGGCAATTTGTTATCGCCGTATATTGTTGGCAAAAGTGTTAAAATACATCCCATCGCTATTATATTTGCTTTATTACTGGGTGGGCAGTTAGTCGGCATTGCTGGTATGATTCTGGCGGTTCCGATTTTGGCCGTTTTGAATGTAGCCGTTCCACATATTTTAGCACTCAGACAACACAATTGACATTTTAAATAAGGTTGTCTATAATAATTTCATATATCAATCGCACCGTACTGGAAGGCTATATGTAAAAACAATGAAGGTTCCGAGTACATGTATCTCGATCATGCAGAGAGGGATTTCCACAGGCTGGAAGAAATCCCGGATGTTGAGCCATGGAATGCTAAGCTGGAGTATGGGTTAATACCTGTCGGTTTCAAACCGTTATCATGTGAAGCGATGAATGGACATCCATTCATAATTAGGGTGGTACCGCGGAGTGATCCCGTCTCTAACAATCATATGGAGAGGGGATTTTTTAATTGGTGTAATACATATTGGAATAGGATAATCGTCATGGAGGTAAAACATGGAACAGTTTACATCCGCACAAATACGTCAAATGTTTCTCAACTTTTTTAAGGATAAAGAGCATCGAGTGGAACCTGGTGCATCGCTTATACCACGCGAAGATCCAACACTTCTCTGGATTAACAGCGGTGTCGCAACGTTAAAAAAATACTTTGATGGCCGGGTGATTCCAGACAACCCGCGAATCGTCAATGTTCAAAAATCAATCAGGACGAATGATATTGAAAATGTCGGGTTTACGGCACGACATCATACGTTTTTTGAAATGCTCGGGAATTTTTCTATTGGTGATTATTTCAAAAAAGAGGCTATTGCATGGGCATGGGAGTTTCTGACAGATGATCGTTGGATTGGATTTGACCCGGATCGGCTTGCCGTTACTGTCCACCCGGAGGACGATGAAGCTTATCATATTTGGTTGAATGATATACAGCTTCCGAAAGAGCGAATAATCCGCTTGGAGGAAAACTTTTGGGATATTGGAGAAGGACCAAGTGGGCCGAATACCGAAATATTTTACGATCGGGGAGAGGACTACGGCAACAACGAGAATGATCCTGAACTCTATCCCGGTGGTGAAAATGAACGCTATTTGGAAATTTGGAATCTGGTGTTTTCCCAGTTTAATCATAATCCTGATGACACCTATACACCACTGCCAAAGAAAAACATCGATACCGGTATGGGACTCGAACGAATCGTTTCCGTCATTCAGGACGTGCCGACCAATTTTGAAACGGATTTATTCATGCCGATCATTCGGGAAACCGAAGCCATATCGGGAAAAACCTATGGTGAGACGCAAAACGATGATACCGCATTTAAAGTGATTGCCGATCACATCCGAACGGTGACCTTTGCTGTCGGTGACAAAGCTCTGCCTTCCAATGAAGGGAGAGGGTATGTTCTTCGCAGGCTCTTGCGCCGTTCCATACGGTTTTCCAAACAGCTTGGTATTGATGAACCGTTCATGTATAAGCTGGTACCGGTTGTTGGTGACATCATGCAAGAATTCTATCCGGAGGTTGTGAAGAGCCATGACCATATCAGTCAAGTTATACGATCAGAGGAAGAACGTTTCCATGAAACATTGAATGATGGATTGGAAATTCTCAGTAAAATCATTGACAAAGAAAAGCGTTCGGGAAGAGACGTTTTTCCAGGCCAAGAGGTATTCCGACTCTACGATACGTACGGTTTTCCAAAAGAACTGACGGAAGAGTACGTTCAGGAGCATGGATTCTCAATAGATGAACAAGGTTTTAATGAAGAAATGGAGAAGCAGAGACAACGAGCACGGAATGCTCAGCAACAGTCTGATTCCATGCAGGTGCAGGAAGGTGTGCTTAGGGATTTCACCTTGGAAAGCACCTTCGTCGGTTATGATAAACTTCAAACGGAAACCGTAGTGCAAGCCATTGTGGATGGAAAAGAATGGACAAATATTGCCCAGGCAGGTCAGGACGTGTTTGTCTTCTTAGAGGAGACACCATTTTATGCCGAAAGCGGGGGACAGATAGCAGATAAAGGCTGGTTGTACACGGAGACAGCCTCAGCATATGTTGGTGATGTGCAGTTGGCTCCACATAGTCAGCATGTGCACAAAATACATGTTCATGAAGGGGAAATCCGGACAGGTGATTCAATAAAGACATTGGTGGAAACGGACTTCCGCACTCACATCGTCAAGAATCACACAGCTACTCACCTGTTGCACCAAGCATTAAAAGATGTGCTGGGCGAGCATGTGAACCAAGCTGGTTCGCTTGTTGAACCCGAGAGACTCCGTTTTGATTTCACCCACTTCGGGTCAGTGAGTGAAACTGAACTGGAGCGGATTGAACAGCTCGTTAATGAAAAAATTTGGGCATCCATTCCGGTAACTGTTAACTATAAAACAATGGATGAGGCCAAAGAAATCGGAGCCACGGCATTATTCGGCGATAAATACGGTGATATTGTCAGGGTGGTTGAAATCAATGATTACAGTATTGAATTATGTGGTGGTTGTCATGTCCGGAATACGGCCGAAATTGGCATGTTCAAAATTGTGTCTGAGTCCGGTATCGGAGCCGGATCCCGTCGGATTGAAGCTGTCTCAAGCAAACAGGCGTATATGCATGTCAACGAAAAATTGCACATGTTGCAATCAGTTGCTCACATGTTGAAAACAAGCGATGATCAAGTGCCGGAACGAGTTGAGCACCTGTTTCAGGAAATAAAAGATTTGCAGAAAACAAATGAATCGTTGAGTGCTAAATTAACCAATGCAGAAGCTTCATCGATGACGGAACAAACAGAGACCATTAATGGTGTGCCCGTTATTACACAAAATGTTCATGTTAAAGATATGAATCAGCTTCGTCATATGGTGGATGAGTTAAAACAGAAATTGGGGTCTGGCGTTATTTTATTGGCTGCGGAAATAAATGAAAAGGTTCAGTTTGCAGCTGGCATGACACAGGATTGGACAGAAAGTGGTCTGCACGCGGGCCATCTCGTCAAACAAGCTGCTGAACGCTGCGGCGGTAGTGGAGGCGGTCGGCCGGATATGGCACAGGCCGGCGGCAAAAATCCCAGCAATATTAACGACGCACTTCTCGCGGCTAAGGAATACATTGAAACAGTAACAAGGAAATAAATGCGATTTTATCATTAAAAGAAAAACATGCACGAAGCAAGACAAGCATGTTAAAATGATAGATAAAGGCAATATATGGAATGGGGTGTCACGATGAGTTCTGATAAAACAATGAAATTTAACTTTTCAGAGGACCCTTTTGATCAAAATATTAAAGAAATTCTGTTGACCGTTCACAAAGCCTTGAAGGAAAAAGGGTATAATCCGAACAATCAGATTGTCGGTTATTTATTGTCTGGTGACCCTGCTTATATTCCTCGGTATAATGATGCACGGAGTTTGATGCGCAAAGTGGAACGGGATGAGGTTATCGAAGAACTTGTCAAATTCTACCTCAACGAACAGCAAGAAGGGAATTAGATGAAAATAATTGGTTTAGACGTCGGTTCAAAAACGATTGGAGTGGCTGTCAGTGACGCGTTTGGCTGGACGGCCCAAGGCATTAAAACGATTAAATGGGATGAAAACGACATTTTTTCGGCAGACAAGGAGCTGCAGGAAATAATAGATGACCATGAAATTGGGAAGGCTGTAATAGGATTCCCGAAAAACATGAATGGAACAGTCGGCGAACGTGGAAAGGCTTCGGAAACATACGCTAAGCATGTGGAAGACGTTTTTGGCATACCGACCGCTTTGTGGGATGAACGATTATCGACTGTCGCTGCTGAACGTGTATTGCTTGAGGCGGATGTAAGCAGAAAAAAAAGAAAAAAAGTGATCGATAAAATGGCAGCTGTAATGATTTTACAGGGTTATCTCGATCAGGAAAATCAAAAAGGAGTGTAGGCATGGCACTTGAAGAAAAAGAACGGATTATTATCCCCGATGAAAACGGAGAGGAACATCTCTTCGAAGTATTATTTACGTTTGATGTTGATAAAACAGGTTATTCCTATATTGCGGTAATGCCGGTTGATCAGCAAGAAAATGAAGAAGTGGAAGTGTATGCATTCCGGTATGAGGAACAGGAAAAAGATGATGATCTTTCTTTGTTCCCAATTGAATCGGATGAAGAATGGGAAATGGTGGAAGAAATGCTTAACACTTTGATTGATGAGGACCACGATGATCAGTAGCGTGCTTTGATTGGGGAAGCTGGTATCTCGGTGGGATACCAGCTTATTCCTTGATTGAGTGCAACGTGACACTGGGCATTGGGAAATCAGTTGTATCGGTTAATTATCATTTGACTTATCTTTACGGTGTTTGTCTTTAACGATTGGATTTATGTGGCTAATCCCGTTCTTTTTTAGTATAATATTCGTCGTGAAGGAGGGAAGCTGCATGTCCGATAAGAAAACACCGAATAATGATAAGGACAATCCGGTAACTAAACGTGACGATGCCGGAATCGTACGGCGGATTGCAGCGTTCATTATAATTGCATTCATACTTATTTTTATCATCTGTGGCATATCAGGGTTATGGTATATAAAATCGGCGCTTGAGCCGGTTGATCCTGAAAGCGATAAGGATGTATCAGTGGATATTCCGTTGGGTTCCTCTACATCAGACATAGCCTCACTTCTTGAAGAGAAAGGAATTATAAAGAACAGTACCATTTTTCGCTTTTATTTAAAGTTTAAAAATGAATCAGAATTTCAAGCCGGTGACTATACCCTTTCACCGTCTATGGAAATAGATGAATTAGTGAAAGTACTGAAAAAGGGGAAAGTACTGAAAGAACCCATGTACTCTGTTACGATCCCTGAAGGGAAAACCATCAAGGAAATGGCCTCGATTTATGCTGCTGCTTTGCCGTTCAGTAAAGAGGCATTTTTAAATAAGGTGAATGATCCACATTATATGGATAATCTTATCAATACGCACCCTGACATTTTATCCAATGCGATTTTAGATCCACAAATAAGAACACCATTGGAAGGTTATCTGTTTGCAGCGACATATAATTTTTACAGCAAAGAGCCGGGTGTTGAGAAGGTTGTCTCTAAAATGCTTGAAAAAACAGCCAAGGTTGTCAAGCCACGGCTGGACGACATAGCCTCACGGGACTTAACAGTGCACAAAGCGCTTACGATGGCTTCGATTGTGCAGAAAGAAGCACGTTCCAAAAAGCAACGACGAAAAATTGCGGGAGTATTTTATAACCGGTTGGAAAAAGATATGCCGCTGCAGACTGATCCAACCGTTTTGTATGCGCTGGGCGAACATAAAGAAAAAGTGTTACTGGAAGATCTGGAAGTAGAATCCCCCTACAATACGTATCATGTGGACACACTTCCTGCAGGTCCCATAGCTAACTTTTCTAAAACATCTTTTAATGCAGCGATCAATCCGGAAAATACAGACTATATATATTTCTTGCATGATGATAAAGGCAATATTCATTATGCAAAAACCCGAAAGAAACACAAACAGTTAAAGGCACAATATATTGATTAACGTTACTTTCGCAGGGATTAATCCGTTGTCATTTCTGTATTTGGTAAGACACGTCTACTGCATAACTTTTTAAATGAGGCTGATACGTATGTCTGATACCTTGACCCATTATTTAATGGCGTCGCTTGACGAACGAACAGATGAAATCAAAACGTTAGAGAGGCAAGCAAAAAATGACGGAATTCCTATTATGGATCCATTGGGAATGAACTTTGTCGTACAAATGATCCGGCTGACGAAACCAGAGCGTATATTGGAAATCGGTACTGCTATTGGTTACTCGGCTTTGCGTATGGCTCAGGCTCGCCCTGAAGCTTCGATTGTAACGATTGAACAAGATGGCGAGCGATACAGGTGTGCGTTGGAAAATATTCGCCATATGGGAAAACAGCATGCCATTGATGTGATTCCGGGTGATGCTGCAGAAGAACTGCCCAGGATGGCTGATAACACATTTGATATGGTACTTATTGACGCCTCAAAAGGGATGTATAAGGAATTTTTTCAGCAAGCAGAGCCGCTGTTATCATCCGGTGGCATCGTGCTGACCGATAATGTATTATTTAAAGGATATGTTGCCGATGCCAGCAAATCGCATCCAAGATATCAAAAGATTGCCGGAAAGATTAGAGAATATAACGACTGGCTTTTACAACGTCCGGACTTCACAACAACTATTATACCAATCGGGGACGGCATCGCCATCAGTCACAGAATGTAGGGAGAAGGCGAGTCGTCGAATGAGAAAAATTGCTGGGAAAAGTATTGAAAATTTAAACGCAATCTGCCATAGTGGTTTCTAAGTTATTTGAATTAAAAAGCATAAATATTTGTTATGAGTATGTTATCGTCATTTAATGAGGATAAAAGGAGTGTGTGTGAAGAATGGCAACAGAGAAAAGTTTTTATATGACACAAGAGGGAAAAGAGAAACTCGAAGAGGAGTTGCACTATTTAAAAACGGAGCGTAGGCAGGAAGTCGTGGAACGGATTAAAGTAGCGCGAAGTTTTGGAGACCTTTCCGAAAACTCCGAGTATGATGCTGCCAAAGAGGAACAGGCTTTTGTTGAATCGCGTATATCGCAAGTGGAACAAATGATCCGGAATGCCGTTATTATTGAAGACGATAACCAGAACCCGGACGTTGTGTCGCTCGGCAGGACTGTCACTTTTAAGGAAATGCCTGACGGCGATACGGAATCGTATACAATTGTCGGCAGTGCCGAAGCGGACCCATTCGAAGGGAAAATATCAAATGATTCTCCTATGGCCAGGAGTCTGCTCGGTAAGGAAATCGGGGCGGAAGTATCTGTAACAACTCCGGGTGGCGATTTGTTTGTACGTATTGAAAATGTCGAATGACTATACCATATTTTCCATTTGAAATCACATATATGCGCATCAAAAGGGGAGAGGCTGATGGGCTTCTCTTTTTTTGTAATCAAGATCTATTTGCCATAAATGTGCTTCTAATGGCATATAACGTTGATGAAAAAATATGATATTATCATAGAGAGATACGATTGGAGGGGTGAATCAGTGTCTGACGATGATCATTTATCAAGAATCAATAAATATGAAAAACGGCGAAAAAATACTAGATCGCTGTCTGTATTCATCGTGCTGGGAAGTATACTTCTAATCGCATTGGTGTTGGTTCTTATCTTCAGTGGAGGTGATGAATCGAACACCGGGACAGATGAATCATCAACATCGTCAAACAACGATACGGAGCAAAAGGAAGCGGAGCAACATGATGAAACCGGTCAGTCTCAGTCATCCAATGATCGTGTTGATTCCGAAAACAGTATGGATAAGCCTGCGAATAACAACAGCACGAACGACCAAACGGATGGAGATGACAGCGGCGATAACAACGACAATAATGATTCTATGGACAGTGTCGATACCGAGCAAGTGTCCCCATCCGATGACAATGTCATTAAGGCCTATACCGGAGATTGGAAACCGGTCGGTACTGACCAGTCGGGGCCGCACACTACTGACTATAATGAAGGATCGCAGGATAGAGAGGAAATGCGCGAAGCAGTTGCAGCTGCTACAGGCTTAAATGTGGATACATTTACTATGTGGTATGTTTCCAGAAATGGTGACCAGCAAGTTCTGACAACTGTTTCCAGTAACGATGAATCGACTGTTTATCGAGTTTATTTGTCTTGGATCAAACATAAAGGGTGGAAACCGACCAAAGTGGAACGATTAAAAGAAAACGATCAGAAATGGCGCTACGAATAATGGATATTGATCAGGAGGAAAAATGATGACGGTTGGTATCATTGGAGCAATGGATGAAGAAATAAATGCAGTAAGAGAAAACATGACAAACACTACTGAGGAAACAGTTGCAGGCTGCCTATTGATACATGGCAAACTTTTTGGACATGATGCCGTATTATTAAAGTCAGGGATCGGAAAAGTGAATGCAGCCATGGCAGCAACGGTCATGTTTGAACGGTTTCGCCCTTCACGGGTCATTAACACCGGTTCGGCCGGTGGATTCACGAAAGAACTGGATGTTGGGGATGTCGTTATTTCAACCAGCATTGTTCACCATGATGTGGATGCAACAGCATTTGCTTATACGTATGGACAAGTCCCTGGAATGCCATCCATGTATACAGCAAATTATGAACTGGTTGAGAAAGCGGAACAGGCTATACAACAGTTGGGGTTGACCTGGAAAAAAGGACTGATTGCAACTGGTGATTCGTTCATGGACAACGCCGATCGAATTGCGTTTGTCCGTGAACGATTTCCTGACCTGCTAGCTGCAGAAATGGAGGCAGCAGCGATTGCACAAGTGAGTTACCAGTATCAGACACCATTTGTAGTGATTCGAGCGTTATCGGATGTTGCCGGAAAACAGTCATCCGTATCTTTCGACGCATTCCTTGAAACAGCAGCTGAAAATGCAGCATCTTTAATTATGGCGATGACCGAATCGTTGCATTAGTAAACAACCACGATTTACCTCCGACCGCGAGTCGTTTTATATGTTATGATACGTCGTGGAAGGGGGAAAATGTATATGAAGCACCATAAGGAGAAACTGGCGCTTAAACTGCAGGATTTTCGTCGTTTTACGGCCACGCTGTTTATTCTAGCGATCTATTTATATATGGGAACGATTATCAACACGTATATCGATTACTCTCCTAACGGAAAAGGACTTGCATTATTGACGATGGCTGTCACTGTTGCTGCCGGCCTGTTTATAATACAGTCTCACCGTTTAAAGATTAAAATGTCTGAGGATGAGGGCTCAGAATAAAAATGAGCGCCTTCATTCTCTGCCTCTTTCTTTCCGATAGTATTCATGAAATACCTTCATTAACGCTCTTTTTTCAATTCTTGATACGTAACTCCTTGAAATATCCAGCATTTTCGCAATTTCCCGCTGTGTCATTTCCTTGTAATTATTCAGTCCGTAACGATACATCACCACTTCTTTTTCTCTGCTGTCCAGAACAGCTAAATACTCATTCATTTTTTCAATTTCCATATTCAGTTGAATGTATTCAATAATATTTTGGTTTTCAGCCTCCATAATATCCATCAAACTAATTTCGTTCCCTTCTTTGTCCTGACCAATTGGATCTTGAAGGGAAACGTCTTTCTTTACTTTTTTCAGAGATCGCAAGTGCATTAAGATCTCGTTTTCAATACAACGAGCTGCATACGTAGCCAATTTTGTCCCCTTATCTGAAGAATAACTTTCTATTCCTTTAATCAGTCCAATGGTCCCGATGGAGATGAGGTCCTCCATATCTTCTCCGGTGTTTTCAAATTTTTTTACAATATGTGCTACCAGTCGCAAATTGTGTTCAATAAGCTTATTTCTGGCGTCTTGGTCACCTTCCTGCATTTGTTGGATGTATCTCGCTTCTTCTTCAGGTGGAAGCGGTTGGGGGAATGCATGATTTTTCACATAGGAGACAAAAAAGAGTGTTTCTTTAATAAGTAAAGCCAAAAAACTTAAAATACTTGACACACAAATGCACCTCCTTCTTGTGGCCCGGGCTATTGCCTATATCATCATGTGTATGAAGAAGATGACGTTTTTGTGTCTGTCCCGATTGAAAAAGAAAATGGTGATTTTCATTTTCCGAGCGAAGAAAGGCAAAAATAGGGAGTAAAGGAAAAAGGTGCAAGTGCACAGTAAAAAAAGTGACCCGCTTGTGCAGCTGGCGTCACTTTTGTTTTTGCATATGTTGGTTTATCGTTCGTTCGTATTCATCGGATCGGTTCTTGACAACAGGCTTCACACCATTACGGTGCGCGGCGCGTGAAATCATATGTCCGGATACGGGTGCGGTTAGCAACGTGAAAATAATAGCGAGAAGCAATTTTCCACTGGCGATTCCGTGGGAGACATACATAAATAGAAAGGCACCGATCAATAAGCCGGCAATACCGAGTGTGGCAGCTTTTGTGGCTGCATGGAGCCGGGTATAAACATCTGGAAAGCGGACAATGCCAATGGAACTGGACAGAATGAAAAATGTGCCTGATAGCAAAAAAAACGCAACAACAATGTTCAGGATGATTTCAATCCATGTTTCGATCAATAATAACACCCCTTTCCAGATATTTGGCGACCGCTATTGTTCCAATAAATAAAAGGATTCCAATCAGTAGGATAATGTCATTGAATTTTGTTGTAACTATCAATATGGCCATCAGAGCGGCTAGTCCCATCAGATTCATACCAATGGAATCAAGTGCCACCGCACGATCGGCGTTGGTAGGTCCTATGATAATACGGTACACAAGCAGGAGTAAGGATACCGAAATCCCTGCAAGACTGACGAGCGTTGCAACATACAGAATCGTTTCAGTAAGAGAAAGAAAACTGTTCATTGTGTCACCTCTAAAATGGCTTTTTCAAATGTATTTTTAATGGAATGAATCGACCCATCGATATCATCAATATCCATTGCATGAATATAAATATAGGCATTATCGTGTGAAATGGCGACAGATAATGTTCCAGGTGTAAGAGAGATTAAATTTGCTAGAAGCGTCATTTCCCAGTCGGTCGTTAGATCAGTCGGCATTGCAAAAATACCGGGTTCAAATGTCGTATCTCGCTTATAAACCAACCGGACGATATCGATGTTCGATTGCACAAGCTCTTTAATAAACAAAAAGATCAATTTCATTATCTTCCAAACACGGCGCAAATAAAACGTCCCCGGTATGAATCGATTCAACAAAAGCAGCAACAGGATACCCAGTATGTAGCCGGAGAGAAAACTGGCAAGGGTATAGGTTTCACTTAAAAACATCCACATGACCGCTATGATCAAGTTAATAACAATTTGAAAGGTCATCATATATTACTCCTTCAAGATAGCATCGATATAGATTTCCGGCTGAAGCAAATCAGCGGATACGGATTCAATAAATGGGTAGATAAACTCCGCGCCTATTCCGAGGAAGACGGACAGCGCCAAGAGAATAACAATAGGAGCTATCCGCCCCTTTAACGAAATCGGTTGAATGGATTCGTCTTTTTCGCCCCAAAAGCTGTTGATGAAAATCTTCATAATGGAATAAAGAATTAAAAGACTCGCAAGCAGTCCAATAATAACAATGGCTATTTCTCTACTTGCCAAAGCACCTTTTAGCAACAGTAGTTTACCAATAAATCCACTGAATGGCGGGATACCCGCAAGGATAAACCCTGATAGGAATAACAGCCAGCCGAGAACCGGATAATAATGAATCAGCCCACTAACCTTTCGCAAATCGGACGTGCCGGCGGCATAAACGACCGTTCCCGCAAGCAAGAATAAACTGGATTTTATAAACATGTCATGAATCAAATAGTAGATGGACCCACTTAGCGCAAATTGATTAAAAACACCAATCCCCATTAAAATGAAGCCGATAGCAGGAATAATATTGTAAGCAATAATTAATTTAATATTATTTGTCGACAAAGCACCAATAATACCGAAAATCATGGAGAGTCCTGCGATCCAGATAAACATGTCATGTGTCAGTTCAACGTTATGTACGAAAATTAAAGAAAATACACGGATGATGGAATAGATGCCCACCTTGGTTAACAGGGCTCCAAATAATGCTGAAATAACCGGATTGGGTACGGCATAAGAGTTGGGCATCCAATAATACAAAGGAAATAGCGCAGCCTTGACGGCAAAGACAAAAAACATGAGGATGCCAATGGTTGTCAGAATCCCCTGTTGATCGACCTCATGTACACGCTGGGCAATCTGAGCCATATTAACAGTGCCGACGGTGCCGTAAACGAAGGCGACCGCTGTTACAAACAGCATAGACGAAAATAGGTTAATGAATACATATTTAATGGATTCGCGCAACTGTACCTTATCCCCGCCAAGAACGATCAGGGCATAAGACGCCATTAACAACACTTCATAGAAAACAAACATGTTGAATAAATCGCCGGTCAGAAAGGCGCCGGAAACACCGGATATTAAAAAGAAAAAGAACGAATAAAAATAGTACGTTTCTTTTCTATCTGTTAATGAGTGGGGGGCGTAGAACGAACAGGCTGCTGCAACAATATTTGTTGTAAAAACAAGAAGTGCAGCCAGTTTATCGGCAACCAGAACAATGCCGTATGGCGCCTTCCAGTCTCCGGTTTCCAAAATAGTGGTACCATTGGTGAAGACAACCCATACTAAGGCACCGGCTAAGATTAAATTGAAAAGGATAAAAAGCTTGGACAGCGGACGGACCCATTGCAATTTCTTTGGAAAAAACGCCAGGATAATGCCCGCAATCAGTGGTGTAATGATAGGCAAAACAACAAGATTATTCATTTTCGTTACCCCTTAATTGTTCCATATTATCTGTATCGTTTTCGTTTGCTGTCCGGTATGCAAGCACGAGGAGCAGGCTGGTAATCCCAAAACTGATCACAATTGATGTCAGTATGAGCGCCTGTGGCAACGGATCGGTATAGGGGCCGCCTTCTTCTGTTAATATTGGTGGCGCTCCCCGTTTTAATTTTCCCATGGTCAGGATGAATAAGTGGGCACCATGACTCAGCAGGACCGTTCCAATGATGACCCGCAACAGCTGTTTTTGTAACAAATTATAAATGGCTGTGCTAAATAAAACACCAGCCAAAATGGATATGATAAACTCCATTTATTTTGCCCCCCTATTGTTTTTCAGTTTGATGAGGCTGTAGATGGCAAGTGCTGCAATACCGAGAACCGTTATTTCAAATAGGGTGTCAAGGCCACGCATATCCACAAGAATAACGTTGACAACATTATCGCCGCCACCGAGAGAGTGTGATGTTTCCAAAAAGTAATCGGAAATAGAACTGAACCAGTCGCTGCTGTGGGCGGAGATGCCGATCAGTGTCATCAGAGCACCGAAACCGATGGACACAGTGCCGTTGATCCATCGTGTACGCACCTGTGGCTTTTCGTTACGCAGTTTCGGCAAATGATAAAAGCACAATAAAAAAAGTGCTACGGAAATGGTCTCAACCACAAGCTGAGTCAACGCCAAATCAGGTGCCCGGTAGATAACAAATAAGAGGGAAACTCCATACCCGACAACACCGGCAACCAATATAGCCCCTAGGTTATGTTTTGTAAAAATGGTTCCAACGGCAGCAGCAATAATGACAAGAACGACAGCTATTTCAGTGATGGTGACATCGGCGAGGTTGCTGAAATCGATGGTGAATCCACCTGTTGCCAGCATGAACCCAAACGTGATTAAAAATACAGTGCCCAGAATAATAGCCATATAACGACGCAGTGACCCTGTCATAATAAACGTATTAATATGTCGCGATCCGTTGTCCAATTGGGCGATGGCAGCGTCGTAAATATGGTTGGCACTTGCCCGGCCGGGAACAAAACTATAAATCATGCTCCACTTCCGTCTGGTTGAAACGAGAAGAATACCAGCGGCCACAACCACAAGCGACATTTGAAAGGCAGTGGAACCAAAGCCATGCCAAAAGGTGATTTCTTTGATAACCTCCGTTCCGGCGACGGATTCTGCTGCATGGGCAATAAATGCTCCATTGAATGCGTTGGGAAACAGCCCAATGATAATAACGCCCAGTACCAGAACAAGGGGTGCTATCAGCATTCCGACAGGGGCCTCATGCGGACGTTTAGGCAGTTTGTCCAGCTGCTTTTGGCCCCCAAACGTGCCAAACAGAAAATAGAGCGAATAGACAAACGTAAAGATACTGCCAAACACGGCCAGATACGGAATAACTTCCACAAGAAAGGTCGTTATAACATGCGTCCCTTCTGGAAGTTTCAGTGTAGATTTGAAAAACAGTTCTTTACTGTAAAAACCGTTAAGAAATGGCAGAGGAATACCTGCCATGGAAAACGTTCCAAAAAGGGCTAGTGCCGCGGACATTGGCATAAGCGTCATAAGTCCGCCAAGATTGCGTATATCACGTGTTCCTGCTTCATGATCGACTATACCTGCCACCATAAACAGACTGCCCTTAAACGTGGCATGGCAGAGGATATGAAACACAGCAGCAAAAATGGCCAACTTTGTACCGAAGCCGAGCATAGCCATGATCATACCCAGTTGGCTGATGGTTGAAAAGGCCAAAATAGCTTTCAAGTCTGTCTGATGGACGGCCATGTATGACCCCCAACATAATGTGACAATCCCTGCGATACTGACGATAATAAAAAACCATTCGAAACCGGCAAAAATGGGTGAAAACCGCGCCACCAAAAAAAGTCCCGCCTTCACCATGGTGGCCGAATGCAGGTAGGCGCTTACAGGCGTCGGTGCTTCCATCGCGTCTGGGAGCCAAATATGAAACGGGAATTGAGCTGATTTGGTAAATGCGCCCAGCAATATAAAGCCTAGGGCAAGCGGCATGTAAGGACTGTTCATAATAACTTCTGCATTTTGAATCATGATTTGAATACTCGATGTTCCTGTCATGACCGAGAGCAGAATAAATCCGCCAAACATGCTTAGTCCGCCCAAAACTGTTATAAGTAGGGATTTCAACGCACCGTATCTAGATTTTTCGTTAAAATGCCAATAACCGATCAGTAGAAATGATGAAATGGATGTCAATTCCCAAAACGTGTACAGCACAAAGATATTATCGGATAACACGATTCCAAGCATTGCTGACATAAACATCAACAAATAAACATAAAAATGACCGAGCCGCTCCTGACTATCCAGATAGTAAATGGAATATAAAACCACTAGGGCGCCGATTCCGCTGATAAGCAGTGCAAATAAAAGACTCAAACCATCAAGGTAAAAGTCAAAATTGATGCCGAGAGACGGTATCCAGTTGTACGATTGTCGCATAGGCTCAAAATTTGTACCAACAAAGCGGATAAAGTAAATAAAGATAGCTGATGGGATAAGGAGTACGGGAATACCTGTATGTATGTTATGTTTCATTTTGCTGATGAAAGGTATAAGACAGGCTAATAAAAGTGGTATAAGTACGACGTATAGCATTCGGTAAAAATCCTCCTCAAGAATAAAGGCAGTTTGTCTATTGTATATGTAGTTTAAGCCAGTGTTTTTGTCAGCATCATGGTCAGCTTATCATACTCCTGTCATGGAGAAAACAAAAAACTCCTGTCGATTTGATGACAAGGGAATTGGCGTCGATGTTGGTCAGTTGTACAATTTCATTTTATGCGTCAAATTCCTTCTGCTGATTTCTCTCTCAATAAGGTATATAAAGTCGGGGCTTAAGTTTAATTCGTTCGCTTTGTAATAGGCTTCCAAAAGCAGTTCATCTGACAAGTATTCCATGAACAGACCCCTCCTAATGAGTTGAACGGTTGCTGTAAGTCGTGATGATAGTTAACAATTTATCACGAAATAATAAACAGAACAAGCATTCTGTTATCCACATATGGATGTAGATAACTTGTGAACAAACATGAGAGGTGGGCGAAAAATGTTGATATATCAATGTGGATAATGTGTATGCAACTATCCACAACGCGAAACATGCGCGAAATTGTCGAACGTTTTTAAGCATAGGAGCTACTTGGTATAAAAATTGAAGGATAAAAAAGAGTTCTCTATATGGAAAGGTACCATTAATATACGTTATAATAGGCAAATGTTGTATGTTTTATTACAATTAAATGAAGAATGAACGTTTTTCAAAAAGGAAACATACCATTTGAAATAGAATCCATAAGAGGTGTGAATGGGTTGTTTAAATTACTATTGCCGAATCAGCACGTCAACAGTATTTTTGATATTCATCCGGCTGAACTGCAAAAAAACGGAATTAAAGGGATTATTACGGATTTGGACAATACGCTTGTCGCATGGGACGTTAAAGATGCAACACCGGAAATAACAGAATGGTTCAGACGGATGGATGACCATAATATAAAGGTGACAATTATATCTAATAATAAAATGGAACGGGTGAAGATATTTTCTGAACCGCTTGGAACACCATTTGTATTCAGTGCAAGAAAGCCGCTCAGCCACGCATACAAACGTACAACCCAAGAAATGGAATTATCGAAAGACGCGGTTGTCGTTATTGGAGATCAGATTCTAACGGATATTCTCGGCGGTAACCTTGCCGGATTTTATACCATCCTTGTAACACCTATTGTACAGACGGATGGGAAGGTTACCCGGTTTAACCGGAAAATTGAGCGTAAAATTTTAAGTTATATGCGCAGGAAGGGTAAAATAACCTGGGAGGAGTAACTATGGAAAAAAAGACTTGTCAGGGCTGTGGCGTTTCGATTCAGACAACCGACCCGGATCAGGACGGCTACACACCGGAAAGTGCACTCGAAAGGGATACGGTTTTATGCCAGCGTTGTTTTCGGCTGAAGCATTATAATGATATACAGAATGTGTCCCTGTCTGACGATGATTTTTTGGGAATGATCCATGAAATGAAGAAACAGGAAGGACTTGTCGTTCATTTGATCGATATTTTTGACGTGCAAGGGACAATTATAAAGAATTTGCCACAGATGATTGGTGACAAGCCGATTATATTGGCGGGGAATAAAATGGATTTACTCCCGAAATCGACCAATCGTCGAAAATTAACCCAATGGCTGAGGTCAGAAGCCAAAAAAGCGGGTGTACCGGTTAAAGATGTTTTTTTAATCTCATCTGTCAAAGGGCATGGTCTGGCTGATTTAACAGAGGCTATTGAGAATCGCCGCAACCGGAAAGATGTATACATTGTAGGAACGACGAATGTGGGAAAATCGACGTTTATTAATAAACTGATTGAGAAAACAACCGGTACAGATAATGCGATTACAACGTCTTATTTTCCTGGAACAACACTGGGTTTTATTGAAATTCCGCTTGATGAGACGTCATCGTTTATCGATACACCGGGTGTTGTCAATAAAGAACAAATGGCTCATTATGTTTCCGGCAATGATCTAAAAGTGATCACACCAAAAAAAGAAGTCAAACCCAGAGTTTATCAGTTAAACAGCCAACAAACTCTTTTCATTGGGGGATTGGCACGGCTTGATTTTCTTCAGGGCGAACGCCAGTCATTTGTTTGTTATTTCTCCAATGAACTGGCCATCCATCGAACAAAACTGCAAAAGGCGGATGATATTTATCAAAAGCACCTTGGGGAGCTTCTATCGCCACCTGACCATGAGACACTGGCTTCTCTTCCGGATATGCATGAACAATCATTCCGCCTGGATAATGAAAAGAATGATATTGTATTTCCCGGGCTCGGATGGATTACAGTGCCAGGAGACAATGTGATGGTATCTGCACACAGCCCGGAAGGCGTGCGGGTGTCCGTAAGAAAATCATTTACGTAGGAGGTTGCTAAATGCAATTACAACTCGGTCTCATCGGTTATCCTGTTCAACATTCCCTCTCACCCTGGATTCATAACCAATTTCTTGAAAAAGCAGGGACAAGCGGAACTTATTCGTTGTTTGAAATTAATCCTGATTCATTTGAAGAAGAAATAAAGACGTTGAAAACGAGAGAACTGAACGGGTTTAACGTAACGGTTCCGTTTAAGCAGCAGATTATTCCCTATCTTGATGAATTGGACCGAAAGGCGGAAATGACAGGTGCGGTCAACACGGTTGTCAAACGTGGCGGCAGATGGATAGGATACAACACGGATGGAGCGGGTTATGTATTTGGACTGACAGAAACGTATCCAACTGTTTCCAAACACACCGTGGACAGCATATTAATTATTGGAGCAGGCGGTGCTGCACGTGGCATATATCAAGCGTTGGCTGATGAGGGATTTGCTCATATAGACATAGCCAACCGGACGCGGTCCAGTGCGGAGGCAATTGCTGCATCAGGCCCTGACAGTGTTCGTACAACCGTCTTGGATTTGACAAAAGCCGAGGAAAACGTTGCTGATTATGACCTGATTATTCAAACAACCGCTGTTGGTATGAAGCCAAATACGCACGATCAGATTATGTCACTGGAGCGTTTGCGCGCAGACAGCATTGTCAGTGACATTATTTATCAGCCGATCACTACCCGATTTCTGCAGGAAGCACAGGAAAAGGGGGCATCGATTCAACAAGGGCACACGATGCTTTTATATCAAGCGCAATACGCATTTCAATTATGGACCTCGGAAAATGTTCCGATCGATGATATGGAAAATCAATTAAAAGAGAAATTGGAAGGAAGATAATATGCTGACCGGAAAACAAAGACGATACTTGCGTTCCTTGGCACACCACGAAAAGCCTATTTTTCAAGTGGGCAAATCAGGTGTGAATGATCATATGACAACTCAAATTAGCGAAGCTCTTGAAAAACGGGAACTTTTAAAGGTGGGTCTTCTGCAGAATTGTATGGAGGATAAGCATACTGTTGCCCACAAACTTTCCAATGGTACCGGAAGTGACATTGTCCAGATTATTGGACATAATATTATCCTTTACAAGGAGTCACAGGACAACAAGCACATTCATCTGCCATCAAGGAGCCAGCCATGAAGTATGTTGGACTATTGGGCGGTACATTCGATCCCCCGCACATTGGCCATTTGATCGTCGCTCAGGAAGTTCGGGAAACGTTGGGGCTTGACGAGGTATGGTTTATGCCGTCACAGCAGCCTCCTCATAAACAGCGTGCGGCTGCTAAAGCCCCGGATCGTGCAGAGATGGTCAGACGAGCCATTGCTGGCAATGGTTATTTTCACATAAGTACCGTTGAAATGGACCGTACAGGCAAATCATTCACATATGATACAATTATATTGCTGATGGAAAAACATCCTAATGTTTGTTTTTATTTTGTTATCGGAGCCGATATGGTGGAATATTTGCCGAATTGGAAACATATTGACAAGCTGATGGAAATGGTACAATTTGTAGGCGTGAAACGAAACGGATTTAATATAAAAAGCACTTATACGGTGACGGAGGTGGACACGCCGTTGATCAATATTTCGTCAACGGATATAAAAATGCGTATTGGCCGCGGGCAATCCATCCGATATTTGGTTCCGGAAGGTGTAAAGAACTATATAAAGGAGAACCATTTATATGAAGAAAGATGAAGCCATTGATATTGTAAGACCTCACCTTAAACAGGAACGCTTGGAACATACATTGCGCGTGACTGACACGGCTGTACAATTGGCGGAGAAATACGATGAGGATTCGGAAAAGATAGAATTGGCAGCCATTCTGCATGATTACGCCAAATATTTTCCACTTGAGGATATGAAACAGCTCATTAAAGAAAATGATCCAGCCAATGATTTGTTGGACTATCATCATGAATTATGGCATGGACCGGCAGCATCGGTTTTAGTCGAACAGCGACATGGTATAACCGATAAGGATATACGAAATGCCATATATTATCATACAACTGGAAGAGCCGACATGAGTCAGATGGAGACCATTCTGTTTGTGGCTGACTACATTGAACCAGGGCGGTCTTTTCCAGGGGTTGATGATGTAAGGGAAACGGCGCAGACAAACTTATACCGAGCAGCCTGGATGGCACTCAGAAATACCATTCAATTTTTGGTTGGTAAACATAATACCGTTTATCCCGATACATTCTATGCATACAATGATTTAACAAAACGTCTAAATGCTGGAGGTAGCGACATTTCATGAACAGTAAAGAAGTTATTCACCAATTGGCACAAACGTGCGATGATAAACAAGCAAAGAATATAACAGCGTTGGATATGCGCGATGTTTCCCTCGTAGCTGATTATTTTCTCATCTGTCATGGCAATAACGAGCGACAGGTTCAGGCCATTGCCAGATCGATTAAGGATGTAAGAGACGACATGGATTTGCCATTGAAACGAATGGAAGGGTTTGAACAGGGACGCTGGATTCTAGTCGATCTGGACGATGTCGTTTGTCACATTTTCCATAAAGATGATCGGTTGCATTATAATTTGGAACGATTATGGGGGGATGCGGAACGGATTGAGCTTTCCGTCAACAATGCAGGCGATAGCTATGACCTATGAGCAGATGGCGTATTATTATGATCTTTTAATGACGGAAGCCCCATACGATCAATGGAAATCATTCACTGAAGCCATGATCGAACAGACGAAAACATCGGTTTCTTCGATTATTGACTTAGGATGCGGGACCGGGCAGATTACGACTCGTCTAGCCGAATCGGGTTATCATATGACAGGTGTGGATTATTCCAGTGATATGCTTACGGTAGCCAAACAGCGCGCGGACAGCGAGCGGGTGCCAATACAGTTTATTCAGCAGGATTTACGAATGCTGGAAGGATTCCCCCTATATGATGCGGCCGTCAGTTATTGCGACGTCTTAAATTACATAACCGATGAAGAAGAGCTTCGTACCGTCTTTCAACGTGTGGCCGGTTTACTGCGCACAGGGGGGTTATTCATTTTTGATGTCCATTCGCTTCAACACGTACATAATTATTACAAGAACCAAACGTTTGCGGATGTTGATGATGACGTCGCGTATATATGGTTTTGTACACCTGGTGAAAGGGAAGGCGAAATGCATCATGACGTAACTTTTTTTGCCTGGGACCATAGCAGCGGCCATTACATTCGATTTGATGAATACCATCATCAACGAACATATTCCATTCATTTTTACAGGCAATTGTTGGATGAAGCGGGTTTTACAATACGTCATGTATCCAGCGATTTTTTAGAAGAAAATAATGCCATTGACGCGGAATCCGAGAGACTATTTATCACTGCTGCGAAACGGCCGGATGATTAACAACGTCCGGTCGTTTTAAAACGTTCACAAAAAATCAAAATAAAAAAGGATTTTGGCGGGTGATGTCGAATAGGATGAGTATACCTCTTTTTTGACTATCCTCAAACTCTTCAAAGGACGTGATGCCTCTTGTTCCATCCGCTAAAAAAATATCTATTTCCCATCATTCTTGTGTTGGCTGTTGCCGTCTTTTTATTCTGGAACATGGATAAGACCGGCGACGTAGATGTGGAAAAGCATACGGATGCTACTGAAAACGACACGGATATGACTGTGGACGGTAAAAAAGATGATCAACCTACTGCGATCATCGTGGACATAAAGGGTGAAGTCGTTGATCCCGGTGTTTACGACGTTAAGCCGGATTCCCGTGTTCATGATGTGATTCAAATGGCCGGCGGTTTCACCAAACAAGCTGACCGGACCACTGTCAATCTTGCCCAAAAAGTCCAGGACGAGATGGTTATTATGGTTTCAAGTAAGGCAAACAACAATCAAGTATCCCCATCGTCCCCTGAATCCGCCTCTGATAAAGTTCGCATCAATAATGCAGACCAAGCAACTATGGAAACGTTAAATGGAATCGGCCCCTCAAAAGCACAGGCTATCATTCAGTATCGTGACGACAATGGATTATTTAAAAAAGCTGATGATCTCCTAGACGTATCAGGCATTGGTGAAAAAACGTTGGAAGCATTAAAAGATGATATTCAAGTTCCTTAGTCAACCGTTTGCAACTGCTGTTTTACCTGCAACGAGCGTTATTGACGAATGGAAAAAAGCAGTTGTAAACTGACGATATAGTGAAAAGGTGGTAAACAATATGAAACGAATTTCATGGGATCAATATTTCATGGCACAAAGCCACTTGTTGGCTATGCGCAGTACCTGTACCAGGCTGATGGTCGGCGCTACCATTGTCAGGGATAAACGAATCATTGCCGGAGGATATAATGGCAGTGTCTCCGGTGGTGTCCATTGTATTGATGAAGGGTGTTATATTATTGATGGTCATTGTGTCCGGACCGTTCATGCCGAGGCAAATGCCCTGTTGCAATGTGCCAAATTTGGAGTACCGACGGACGGTGCAGAGATATATGTGACTCATTTTCCGTGTCTTCAGTGTTGCAAACAAATTATTCAAAGTGGTATCAAGGCCGTTTACTATGCCAACGATTATAAAAATCACCCATATGCGCTTGAATTGTTCGATGATGCTGGCATACATACAAAAAAAGTGGCGTTGACAGAGTTGTCAATCGATGAAAATTATCGAGAGAAAGAAACCTATATACAGAAGCTCTTAAAGGAATTGGAGAGGCAGACAGATGATCAGGAAAATTTGCAGACCTTGAAAGCCGAGGCTGACGCTCTTTTCCGATTATAGGTGCCCCTTATGCGAGGTTATTGGTATATTCCCGCATTGGGCATAATCAGCAGTTTATTGTCTATTTTATTCCAACATGTATGGATTATTGGGATATTCACCCTTTGGATCATCTGGCTCTATGCCCGCAAAAAGCTGGGGAAATGGCTCCTTATTATTTCTCTGGCCGCCTCCCTGCTCGCCTTTTTCTATCTTCCTGATCTTAATGACCCGCCACCGGACCTACCGTACAGCCAACAGCAGCCTATTACAGGACAGATAACAAGTCCAGTGAATAAAACAGAGACGACGGTTGACTTTACTTTGACTGATAATGGCACTGGAAAGGATTTTTTAATTACTTATTTCGGTGATGAGCTTGTGGATGAATCTGTGAAATTCGGAGCTTCATGCACCATTGAAGGTACACCGGAGCTTCCCGAAACAGGCAGGAATCCCGGACAGTTCGATTATCGTAATTACTTAGCTTCCCAAGGAGTATATTATCAGGTGATGCTTGATTCACCGGATGCTGTTACATGCAGTGGAGGGTCGATCATAGAGCCTATTTACCAGCTGCGGTCCGACTTAACGGAATATATCCATCAAAAGGTAAGTCCGAAGACAGCCATATGGCTCAATGCTCTTGTGTTGGGTGATGACAGTGGAATCAGCGATGAAACAAAAGAACGTTTCCAGCGCTGGAACTTAACTCATCTCTTAGCTATTTCCGGTTTGCATGTTGGACTGATTGTCGGTTTTCTTTATCTTTTGCTGGTGACCTATGCAGGTATGACAAAGGAAAAAGCACAATGGACGGTCATGATGTTTTTGCCGATTTACGCATTTCTCGCTGGCGGTGAACCATCCGTCTGGCGTGCCAGTACGATGGTGCTTTTATTCATACTGGCGCGCAAGCTTCATTGGCGAAGCAGTACATTGGATGTGCTGAGTATTGTTTTTATTGCGCTCATTTGCCTTGATAAATACATCGTGTACCAAATAGGTTTTCAATTATCATTCTGCGTTACGTTTGGACTGCTTTTATCAAAGGATTGGATAGCTGCGACGACGAATTCCTTTTTCTCTATTCTTAAAATAAGCTTTATTTCACAAATGATGATTCTTCCACTTCAAGCAGCGTATTTCTTCACCTTCCAACCTTTATCCATTCTAGTGAATACGGTTATCGTTCCTTATTTTACCCTGTTTGTTATCCCGTTAATGTTTGCTGTTTTGTTGCTTGCTCCCGTTGCAGGATTCCTTCTTCCGTTATTGGATGGTCTATTCGTTCAGATTCATGATTGGTTCCTTCTGTTTATGCAGTTGGTTGACCAGGTGGCGTATAAACCTCTGATTATTGGGTCGATTCCGCTCGCAGGTACCGTGTTATACTACATTATTTTCGTCTCGTTTATGATGAAAGCAGAAGCGGCCCGTCACAAAGCAGCGTTTGCGTGGGGATGCAGCTTGACACTTCTGCTCATCATCATTGTCAGTAAACCATATGTATCCCCTGATGGGAAGGTGACCATGCTTGATATTGGTCAAGGGGATGCCATCGTTGTTGAGCTCCCTTATCGGAAAAGTGTTGTTCTTATCGATGCTGGAGCAACAACCGATTATGATACAGGAGAGCCCTCTGAAAATGTTTACAAACAAAGGATTAAGCCCTATTTGCTGTCACAAGGCATTGGTAAATTGGATGCAATTTTTGTTTCGCATGGGGATATGGATCATGTAGGAAGTTTGCCGTATATAACTGCTGACTTCCCAGTCCAATACATTATTACTAGCCATTATGATTCGCTGGACGATTCGGTGCATGAAACGGTAAGAGGTACTGAGACAGACATCGTCCGAGTTGAATCCGGGGACGTTTTGACCATTAGTGGTCATGAGTTTAAAGTTTTGTCGCCGGATGAGGACAATGGATCTCCTAATGAAAATTCGCTTGTTCTATATTCGGAATTGGGTGGAAAGACATGGCTTTTTACGGGGGATATAGGAACAGAAACGGAAAGTGGCATCATCCGTGACTATCCAGGTTTACAGTCTGACGTTTTGAAGGTGGCTCATCACGGAAGCGGAACATCGACAGATTCAGCTTTTCTCAAAGAAATTCAACCCGCTTACGGGCTTCTATCCGTGGGCGAAAATAATATGTACGGTCATCCGGATGCTGACGTCATTCGTTTATTGAAGAAGGAAAACGTACAAAAGCTCAGAACGGATGAAGACGGAGCGATACAGTATCACTTCAGGGGGAAGGAAGGAACATTTTCCACGTTTTTGCCATAGGCTATAAGTGGCTGATGAAAAAAAGACTGCCGGCAGCAGTCTCTTTTCATCGGATAATACAGTCAACCTAGGGTGATCATGTGTGTCGTGTCGCATTCCGGAGATGGTACCAATGGCCAATCATGACCCTAAAACATTGAATATAACACCGATAGCAAAAATCAGTACAAAGAAAATAAATGAAAATCCAAACCCTTTAATGGAATCAACGACATCATTATTTTTTGATTGCACGTCCTGCTCAAATTCGTTCATATCCATCCCTCCTATACAGTTAACAGTTTAAATTAAATACATAAAAAAATCCACTTGTAATCAATAATGTCACAAAAATAAATGGCTTCATTAGAAAGACTTAACAACCATATTTTTAGTAAAAACGGTCAACCTAAAAGTACAAATCCCGTTTAGTATTCAGTTCCTAGGGCTGAACGCTAAACGTTTATATAGATTCAAGGGGGGGATGAAGGGCTTATGTCCCCCTTTGCCTGTATTGAAAATGATCCTGCCATGTCCTTTTTATGGCAGGATATGTCCATATAAAAATGCTTGCGACTTAGATGAATCCATTTTACCATATACCATACGGGGTGAAAAGTATGACATATATGGATGTTTTGCAGCAAGTAAAGAAAAAACAATTGGAATCGGTGTATTTATTATATGGTACCGAATCGTATTTCATACAAAAAATAACAACAGCGATTAAAACGGCCGTGCTATCCAATGATGCCAATTCGGATGAACACTTTACTATTTATGATCTGGAAGAAACGCCCGTGCAGGACGTAATCGCAGACGCAGAAACGTATCCATTGTTCGGTGGAATGAAATTAATTATCGCTACTAACCCAAGTTTTTTAAAAACAAAACCGGATAAATTACCATTTGAACATGACCTTGATAGGCTTACCTGGTATCTTCAAGAGCCTGTTGATTATTCCATCATCATATTTACTGCACCATATGAAAAAATCGATGAACGAAAAAAAGTGGCCAAGCTTTTGAAACAAAATGGTACTACTGCCGAATGCAATCCCATCAAAGAATATGATTTGCGCAGCTGGATTTCGAATTTCGCCAGCAGTATGGGGCTGTCCATACAAGATGATGTCTATGAATTACTCGAATCAGAATTGACGGCTGATTTGCATTTGCTGCGCAATGAATTGTACAAACTCAAACTGTATGTTGGTGAAAATGGTACAGTCACCAGGGAAATAGCGGAAAAGCTCGTTGCTTATACGGGAAACAGCACCTCGTTACGTCTCGTTGATGCCGTTATTGACCGGGACTTGCACCGGGCCATTTTGATCTATAAAGATTTGGAAAAAATAAACGAAGAACCAGTAGGTCTGGTAGCTCTTCTTGCATTCCAATTCCGTGCCATTCTTCGTGTGAAATTGTTGAACAGGAAAGGGTACAGTCAATCACAGATGCAAAAACAGCTAGGAACACATCCCTATGTCATCAAAATGGCCTTGCAGCGGGAAAAGAAATTCACTGCCACCCGTTTACAGGATATAATGGATAAGCTGGCGGAAACCGATCATGCCATGAAAGACGGGAGCATGGAGAAAGAGCTCGCTTTCGAATTATTACTGTATCATCTCGTTCAATAACGTATCATTTTCTCACTGTTGGTTACATATGAGCCATTAAAAAACGATCCTTGCACAAGGATCGTTTTTATTATAGGAATGGCTTATTTAAGCGCTCAAATTATTGACTTCTTCAGCCAGACGGGATTTTTCCCGGTTGCCATTGTTCTTGTGGACGCCGCCTTTTTGAACAGCTTTGTCGATCTTTTTGAATGTAACTGGCAAAGCCGCCTTTGCTTCCTCAGCGTCATTGGCTGCGATCATTTTTTCTAAACGCTTAATATGTGTGCGCATTTCGGTTTTGAAGTCTATATTTTCAGCGCGTTTCTTTTGGTTTACGCCCACACGTTTTTTTGCTGATTTAATATTTGGCATGTGTTTCACCTCCGTTGTCATCAATGCTATAGATTATTGGTAAGTTGCCTGATGTAGTTCAGCAAACTTCATTTTACCAAACGTTCATCTCCTTTTCAACAACTGGGCCCGCATTCTGTATGATTCGGGATGAAAACGTACAGTCTAGAGAATAAATGCATTGATCAATAAGGAGGATCAGAATGAACGACGAGGACCAGCGCTATCATGTACGGACTGATCTTGCTGTCGAAGCAAAGGATATGGTTGTGGAAAAGAATGAAAACAAGACAAAAAACGATATAGAGGGTGTGACTGTTCAAGAAAAACAAGAAGGAGATATTGCCATAACGTATGTGGATATTGATGGAAAGGGTGAAAAACAGATCGGCAAAAAACAAGGGTCGTATATCACGATCTATGCCGATGGTGTCAAAAATCAGGATACAGTCAGTCAAAAAGAGGCGGCGAAGGTTTTTAGCAAGGAATTGAAGGTACTTATGCAAAAAAATGGAATTTCACCGAGTGGCACCGGCTTGATCGTGGGTCTTGGAAATTGGAATGTAACCCCCGATGCACTTGGTCCTATGGCTATTGAAAAAACACTTGTGACCAGCCATTTATTTGCACTGGAACATGAATCTGTTTCCGAGGGGTATCGTTCGGTTGCTGCTGTTACACCGGGCGTTATGGGAGTGACTGGTATAGAAACGAGCAACATTATTTTTGGTATCACTGAAAAATTCAATCCTGATTTTGTCATTGCCATTGATGCACTTGCATCGCGGTCCGTTGAACGGGTCAATGAAACCATTCAAATGTCGGATGCTGGCATTCATCCCGGTTCAGGTGTCGGTAATAAACGGAAAGAGTTAAGTAAGGAAACACTTGGGGTGCCGGTTCTGGCTATCGGTTGTCCCACGGTCGTTGACGCGGTTACTATCACAAGCGATACGATTGATTTTATGCTGAAACACTTGGGAAAAGAGTGGCGTGAAAAAGATAGCCCTTCCAAATCGCTGACGCCAGCTGGATTATCGTTCGGCAGCAAAGAATTAAAAGATGAGGATTTGCCGAATGACGAGCAGCGCAAAACCTTTTTCGGAATGGTTGGAGGCCTGTCCGAGGAGGAGAAAAAGTCATTGATTAAAGAGGTTCTTACACCGCTTGGACACAATCTGATGGTCACGCCAAAAGAGGTGGATGGATTAATGAATGATATGGCTTTTCTGATCTCAACCGGTTTGAATGCTGCGCTGCATGAACGGGTGACAGTGGACAATGCTGCTTCTTATACACGGTAATACTATTTCTTCTCTATTACGGCGCCTGTAGAATCATGGATGGTTCTATTTTACCGCTTCCATTCATAGATTAAACAGAAAGCACATATAGAGGAGGAGGGAAAACGATGCGTTCCCTTATTGTTCTTTTACTGCTAATTTTGTTTTTTTTAACCGGTCTGATCGCAGGAATGGATCGTGGCAGTCATGATGCAGACACGGGTGAAGACGGTACTGTTGAAGGGACTGCAACGAAAGAAACCATCGAAATAACTACGGATAAACATAAGGATAAGACACATCATGAAGCCATAAAACCGGATGCGTCGGATCATTTTATTCAAAAAGCAGCTTCTTTTCTGGAAGCTTGTGTAACCGGGGTTTATGAAGGGATCGTCCGTATAGCATACCAGTTGGCAAACGTTTTTTTCTGATGTCGCTAGTCATGATCAGCACGTTCTTACTTGAAATGTTTGCTGTTCAATTGCTATAATCCACACTGGTGACAAATGTTGAAAATTGGCCTTTTACTGGTTGAATATCGGTAGGCATGTCAGGAGTGGACATCTTTTATGATAAGGAACCAAGCAAACGTACGTAATTTCTCCATTATAGCGCATATAGATCACGGTAAATCCACACTTGCCGATCGCATTTTGGAGAAGACACAAGCGTTGTCGCAACGTGAAATGAAAGAACAATTTCTGGATGGGATGGAACTGGAACGTGAACGTGGCATTACAATCAAGCTTAATGCGGTACGGTTGAGCTATACGGATAAACACAATGACGATTATTTGTTTCACTTGATTGACACACCTGGTCACGTCGATTTTACATATGAAGTTTCGAGAAGCCTTGCAGCCTGCGAAGGTGCTATTCTCATTGTGGATGCTGCGCAAGGAATTGAAGCGCAGACACTGGCCAATGTTTATTTAGCTCTGGATAATGATTTGGAGCTCATACCGGTTATTAATAAAATAGATTTGCCTAATGCTGATACCGATCGAGTGGCTCGGGAATTAGAAGATGTGATTGGTATTGATAGGGATGATGTGATTCTGGCGTCGGCAAAAGATGACATCGGCGTTGATGAGACGCTTGAGCGGATAGTATCGGATATCCCTTCTCCGGCCGGCAGTTCCGAAAACCCACTTCAAGCGCTTATATTCGATTCGCTGTATGACCCGTATCGTGGTGCTATTGCGTATATTTGTGTTCGCGAAGGCTCCGTCAAACTTGGTGACAAAATCAGATTGATGGCGAATGGAAAGGAATTTGAAATTAATGAAATTGGTGTATTTGCTCCAAATCCGGAAAAACGAGACGAATTGACTGTTGGGGATGTTGGTTATTTGACGGCATCCATAAAAAACGTCGGCGATACCCGTGTTGGTGATACGATAACCCATGCTAAAAACCCTGCTGAAAATCCGCTTCCGGGTTATAAACAATTGAATCCGATGGTGTTCTGCGGACTATTTCCGGTTAATTCCGGTCAATATAATGATTTGCGCGAGGCGTTGGAACGGCTTGAGCTGAACGATTCGTCTCTTCAGTATGAAGCGGAGAGCTCGCAAGCCCTTGGATTCGGATTTCGTTGCGGTTTTCTGGGATTACTGCACATGGAAATCATTCAGGAACGATTAGAGCGGGAGTTTAATATCAGTCTGATAACGACAGCGCCATCTGTCATTTATGAAGTGGAAAAAACGGATGATGAAACGATTGAAGTTGAGAATCCATCGGCTATGCCGGATGCGCAGCTCATTAAGGACGTTCGTGAGCCTTTTGTAAAAGCGACTATAATGGTACCGAATGACTATGTCGGATCAGTTATGGAAATTGCCCAGAAAAAACGTGGCGAATTTATCACTATGGAGTATCTTGATGAAGTCCGGGTGAATATTACGTATTATATTCCGCTTTCGGAAATAGTATTTGACTTTTTTAATCAGTTAAAATCTCGGACAAAGGGGTACGCCTCATTTGATTATGATATCTCCGGGTATCGTTCATCCAATCTTGTCAAGATGGATATATTACTGAATGGGGAAACGATTGATGCTCTGTCATTTATTGTTCACCGTGATTTTGCTTATGAACGGGGGAAGCATATAGTCGACAAATTGAAAGATCTGATACCGAGACAGCAATTTGAGGTTCCAGTTCAAGCGGCGATTGGAAATAAAGTTATTGCCAGATCAACAATTAAAGCCATGAAAAAGAACGTGCTTTCCAAGTGTTACGGTGGCGATATTTCACGAAAACGTAAATTACTGGAAAAGCAAAAAGAAGGTAAAAAACGAATGAAAATGGTCGGGTCTGTGGAAGTACCGCAAGAAGCGTTTATGGCCATACTTGAGATGGATGATGATTAATTAATTGTTGAAATGGGAAACATTTGCCAGACGCTTAAGTTATCCCTTTTCTTCGTATAGGAGCGAACATAATGAAAGCACAATCCGTTTATATCCACATTCCGTTCTGTCAGCAGATTTGTCATTATTGTGATTTTACCAAGTTTTTTTATGATGAGCAGTCTGCAGATGAATATATAGAAGCCTTGAAACATGAGGTGAATACTGCTATAGATGGTGAAAAGAACAGCGTGGAAACGATTTTTATTGGTGGTGGAACACCAACGGCTTTAACATTTCAACAGCTGAAATCCCTAATGCAGCTAATTGATACAAAATTTGATATTGCTGGGACTGTGGAATTTTCCATAGAGGCGAATCCTGGTGACTTTGACGGAGAAAAAGCAAAGTTGTTAAACAGTTATGGCGTGAATCGAGTCTCGCTTGGTGTGCAGGTATTTGATAATGCGATGCTCGAACAGTTGGGTAGGATCCATGAAGTGAAAGATGTTTATCATACCGTTGAATTGCTGAAAAAAAATCATTTTTATAATATCAGTCTCGATCTCATTTATGCCTTGCCGAACCAAACGTTGGACCATTTCCGCCAAACACTTAATGAGGCTGTTGCTTTTGATCTTCCGCATTACTCAGCCTACGCACTGCAGATTGAACCTAAAACCATTTTTTATCAGCGGTATAAGAAAGGCACATTACATAGACCTCCTGAAGAAGAGGAGGTATCCATGTATGAGCTGTTAAAGGATACTATGCGAAAAAATGGTTTGAATCACTATGAAATAAGCAATTTTGCCAAACACGGTTTCGAAAGCAGACACAACCTCACGTACTGGAATAATCAGCATTATTATGGTTTTGGAGCTGGCGCTCATGGATATTTGTCCGGGGTTCGCATGGGAAATATCCGACCTCTTCCACAATATGTGCAACAGGCAAAGGAAACTGGCAAACCGGTTTTGCATACAGAAGAAATTAGTAAGCGTGAAATGATCGAAGAAGAAATGTTTTTGGGACTTAGAAAGATGGAAGGAATTAATAAAGAGCAGTTTAAGGCAAAATATGGATTCCCTTATGACGATTTGTATGGGGATGTCATTAACGCACTTACGCAAAAGGGATGGATTGAGGATAGTGGAAAACAGCTCCGTCTGACTGATGAAGGTATGTTGTTTGGAAACGAGGTTTTTGCACAATTCTTATTGGAAGAGCATGACTTGAATCTTGTGCGTTGACAATAAATCACCAATCTGATAATTTAACAATAGCATTAGCACTCATTAGCTAAGAGTGCTAACAGAGGTGGTCATCATGTTAACGGAAAGACAATTATTGATTCTGCAAGTGATTATTGATGATTTCATCGAAACGGCGCAACCGGTTGGGTCACGTTCCATTGCAAAAAAAGAAACCATTAGGTACAGTCCAGCCACTGTGCGCAATGATATGGCCGATTTGGAAGACATGGGGTTTCTTGAAAAAACCCATTCATCATCCGGCCGCATCCCATCTGAGAAAGGTTATCGCTATTACGTCGATCATCTGGTGTCACTCAAAGAAACAATGAACAACATTAAAATTGTTGAAAACGTGATGCAGGAAGGTTTATTCGAATTTGAACAAATTGTTCAACACTCTGCGGAGATACTATCCGAGATCACAAACTATACATCGATCATCCTCGGTCCGGAAGTGTTTGAAACGCAATTGAAACAACTGCAGATGGTAACACTGTCACCATATACCGCTGTAGCCATATTAATTACCAATACTGGTCATGTTGAACACCGGTCATTTTCGGTTCCGGAGGAGATTGACACCTCAGATTTGGAGAAAATAGTGAATATCTTGAATGATCGCCTTTATGGCGTTCCGCTTATTCATTTGCATGAGAAACTCAACACGGAAGTTATCAATCTTATGGGATCGTATGTCAATGATTTTGAGAAGTCGTTTCAATACTTGAAGGCGGCGTTTTTTTCGGATAATCCCGTTAAGCTTTACTTTGGTGGCAAAACGAATATATTGATGCAACCAGAATTCAATGACATTGAAAAAGTGCGCTCATTTTACTCCATGATCGAAAACGAAGATCGATTAGCGGACTTGCTGAAAAACAATGCTGGCGGCATCAATGTTAGAATTGGGCACGAAAATCAAGCGGATGCCATAAAGGAATGTACGCTGATATCAGCAACGTATGAGTGGGATGAGGAACAGATGGGTACGATTGCATTGCTCGGGCCTACCAGGATGGAATATCGGAAAGTTATTGCTTTATTAAACGGCTTATCCAATGAGATGTCGAATGTGTTATATAAATGGCATAAAAATAGCTGACGGGGTCACTCCACAGCTTTTATGTATATTCATTTATTTACTGCAGAAATCATGTTATAGTCTTTCGTGACAATTTGATATTGGAGGTGGCAGGAGTGGCAGATCAAAAAGAAGAACATAACGTTGATGAAGAACAAAATCAACAGCAGAAGGATGCGGACGTTCATGAAGAAACAATAACAGAAGTCATGGATGCCGACGATCAGGTCGAAACTGAAGAAGGGGATACGGAAACAAAAGCAGAGAATTCGTCTTCGTTGCAGGCACAACTGGATAAGGAAAAGCAGGAAAAAGAGGAAATGCACCAACAAGTGCTTCGTGTCCAAGCAGAATTTGACAATTTTAAAAAACGGACGCAAAAAGAAAAAGAAGCGAATCAAAAATATAAAGCTGAAGAAATGGTGCAAGATTTGCTACCTGTAATGGATAACTTTGAACGTGCCTTACAGGTTGACGTTAATGAGGAGACTAAAAGCTTTGCAGATGGGATAACAATGGTCTATCGCCAACTGAAAGAAGCCTTGGCAAAACATGGTGTGGAGGAAATGGAGACAGTTGGAAAATCGTTTGATCCGAATATTCATCATGCCGTGATGCAGGTGGAAGATGATGAAGCGGAATCAGAAACAGTCGTTGAAGAAATGCAGAAAGGCTATTATCTAAAAGACCGCGTAATTAGACCAGCAATGGTCAAAGTAAATAAATAATCAATTGGATCAGCAGTGAAGGAGGAATTTGATTATGGGTAAAACAATTGGAATCGACTTAGGGACAACAAACTCTTGCGTAGCAGTGATGGAAGGTGGCGAATCGGTTGTTATACCAACACCGGAAGGCAACCGCACGACACCATCTGTGGTCGCGTTTAAAAACGGTGAGCGTCAAGTCGGTGAAGTAGCTAAGCGCCAGGCTATCACGAACCCGGATACCATTCAGTCCATCAAACGTCACATGGGCACGGAATACAAAGTAACAATCGGTGAGAAAGAATATACACCACAAGAAATCTCAGCGATTATTCTGCAGCATATCAAATCTTATTCCGAAGAATACCTTGAGGATACAGTGGATAAAGCTGTTATTACGGTTCCTGCTTACTTTAATGATGCGGAACGTCAAGCTACCAAGGACGCGGGCAAAATAGCCGGGCTGGAAGTTGAACGTATCATTAATGAACCAACAGCAGCATCGCTGGCCTATGGCATTGATAAAGAAGACCAGGATCAAACCATTCTTGTTTATGACCTTGGTGGGGGAACATTTGACGTTTCCATCCTGGATATTGGCGATGGTACGTTCGAAGTTATCGCAACAGCCGGTGACAACCGTCTTGGCGGTGATGATTTCGACGAAGTTATCATCGACCATATGGTTAAGGAATTCAAAAAAGAAAATGGCATTGATCTTTCCCAAGACAAAATGGCAAAACAGCGCTTGAAAGACGCTGCGGAGAAAGCTAAAAAAGAACTTTCCGGTGTTAGCCAGACTCAAATCTCATTGCCGTTTATTACAGCTGGGGAAAATGGTCCAATGCACTTGGAAATGAATCTCACACGTGCCAAGTTTGAGGAACTTTCATCCGACCTGGTGGAACGCACGATGGGGCCAACTCGCAAAGCCCTTCAAGATGCGGGTATGGCTGCTAAGGATATTAACAGAGTTATTCTGGTCGGCGGTTCAACACGAATTCCTGCCGTACAGGATGCGATTAAGAATAATATCGGCAAAGACCCGTCAAAAGGCGTTAATCCGGATGAAGTGGTAGCTGTTGGTGCAGCCATCCAGGCTGGTGTCCTTCAGGGCGATGTAAAAGATGTTGTTCTGCTTGATGTTACACCATTGTCACTGGGAATTGAAACGATGGGCAGTGTCACAACTAAGCTGATTGAACGTAACACAACCATTCCAACAAGCGAATCGCAAGTATTTTCCACTGCGGCTGACAATCAGACGGCTGTCGATATTCATGTCCTGCAGGGTGAGCGTGAAATGGCTTCCGACAACAAAACACTTGGCCGTTTCCAATTGACGGATATTCCGCCGGCACCGCGCGGAGTTCCACAAATTGAAGTGACTTTTGATATTGACGCCAACGGTATTGTCAACGTAAGCGCAAAAGATAAAGGCACAAACAAAGAGCAATCGATTACGATTAAATCCTCTTCAGGCCTGTCAGAGGACGAAGTGGAACAAATGGTTAAAGAAGCGGAAGAGAACGCTGAGGAAGACAAAAAACGCCGTGAAGAAGCTGACTTGCGCAATGAAGCCGATCAACTTGTTTTCACAACGGATAAAACTATTAATGACCTTGGTGACAACATCACCGAGGAAGAAAAGCAAAAAGCTGAAGAAGCAAAAGATGCATTGCAGCAAGCCATTGATGCGGATGATTTGGAACAGATCCGGGAGAAGAAAGATGCACTGCAAGAACAAGTGCAGCAGCTTTCCGTGAAAATGTATGAGCAAATGGCGCAAGAGCAGCAGGGTTCAGAAGACCAGCAGGGCGGATCTCAAGGTTCTGATGAAGACGTCGTCGATGCGGATTATAAAGAAGTTGATGACGAAGAAGATAAGGAAGATAAAAAGCAATAAACCGGTAGGACATGAAGGAAAAGTCAAAGTCAGGACTCTCTTGACTTTGACTTTTTTTCACTGAAAAAATAGCGTCTAAATCATGCTTGGTTGCTAGTAGAACACAACTAATGGTATGATAAAATGAATGCAATAGTGTCGGGAGAGTGATGCGAACGTGAGTAAACGCGATTATTATGACGTACTTGGTGTTGATCAAGATGCTTCCAAAGATGATATAAAAAAAGCTTACCGGAAACTGGCACGGAAATATCATCCCGATGTCAGTGAAGAAGAGAACGCATCTGACAAGTTTAAGGAAGCCAAAGAAGCGTATGAAGTGTTAAGCGACGAACAAAAACGTGCCCAATATGATCAGTTTGGTCATGCCGGAGCGCAAAGTCAAGGGTTTGGCGGTGCGCAGGATTTTGGTGATTTCGGTGGCTTCGGTGATATATTTGATATGTTTTTCGGAGGTGGCAGAAGACGGGATCCGAATGCACCGCAGCAGGGTGCTGATTTACAATATACGATGACATTGGACTTTGAGGAAGCCATTTTCGGCAAAGAAACCGATGTCAATATACCGACTGATGAAGAATGTGATACATGTCATGGGTCCGGTGCCAAACCCGGAACGAAAACTGAAACATGTTCTTATTGTAAAGGATCCGGCCAATTGAACATGGAACAGAACACGCCATTTGGACGTGTTGTGAACCGGCGAGTGTGCCACCATTGTGATGGAAGCGGAAAAATTATTCCGGAGAAGTGCCGTACATGCGGTGGAGCCGGTAAGGTGAAACAGAACAAATCCATTCATATTTCTATTCCTAAAGGGATTGATGAAGGTCATCAGATCCGTGTATCCGGAAAAGGTGAAGCGGGTGTCAATGGTGGCCCTCCTGGAGACTTATTTGTCGTTATTAAAGTCAGACCGCACGAATTCTTTGAACGGGATGGCGATCAAATATACTGCGAATTGCCTATAACGTTTGCTCAAGCCGCTCTTGGCGACGAAGTGGAAGTGCCGACGGTTCATGGTAAAGTCATGCTGACAATACCTGCTGGAACACAAGCAGGAAAAACCTTCAGACTTAAAGGAAAAGGGGCACCCAATGTACGCGGATACGGACATGGGGACCAGCAAGTGCAGACGAAAGTAATTACTCCAAACAATTTGACTGAACGACAAAAAGAATTGCTGCGCGAATTCAATGAAATCGGAGGCAATGAATCAACGGATGAACAAGGGTCATTGTTCCAACGTTTCAAAAACGCCTTTAAAAGCTAACGAAACGGACGACTGTGGTAACTTCTGCATGGCCCACTAAACGTGGGTTTTAGCAGAAGTTCTTTCATAGTATCTATTTAGTTATGATGAGCTCCACCATTCAAATCCCAAGCCACTATTTTTGAAGAAACGGGTGAACAACGTGATATGGTCTGAAATTTGTATTCAAACAACAAATGAAGCTATCGACCCAATCTCTAATATTTTGCATGAACATGGAACCAACGGTATTGCCATCGAGGATCCTGCTGATTTGAGTAAAGAACGGGAAACATTTTTTGGTGAGGTTTATGACTTGGATCCGGCAGATTATCCGGCTGATGGGGTTTATATCAAAGCCTATCTTTCAGAGAACACTTATCTGGATAAAACCGTGGATGCCATAAAGCGGGCGATTAACCAACTGCAGCAATACGGTATTGACCTGGGACGAAATCAAGTGACGATTAGTGACATCAATGAAGAGGATTGGGCTACGGCATGGAAAAAGTATTATAAGCCTGTTAAAATTTCCGATAAGATAACCATTATTCCGACATGGGAATCGTATCAACCTACTTCAGGGGATGAAGTAATTATCGAGTTGGATCCCGGCATGGCTTTCGGAACGGGGACCCATGCTACGACGGTCCAGAGTATACAGGCGATTGAACAATACATACGGAAACAGGATGTTGTTCTGGATGTCGGATGCGGTTCTGGCGTGCTGAGTATTGCAGCAGGACTGCTTGGAGCAGGAGACGTACATGCTTTTGACTTGGATGATGTCGCTGTGAAAAGCACAAAAATCAATGCAGAATTAAACCAAATAAATAACAAGATAACCGCGTCACAAAACCATTTGCTGCATGACGTAGCGTTACGAGCCGATATGGTTGTTGCAAATATTTTGGCGGATATCATTGTACGGTTAGCCGGTGATGCTTGGAATGTTCTGAAATCGGATGGGATTTTCATTGCGTCGGGCATTATTAAAGACAAGCAACAACTGGTGCAGGATACATTGCAAGATACAGGTTTTCGTATTCTTGAGGTGAATAAGATGGAAGACTGGATTTCCATTGTGGCTAAAAAGACTCCGAATGAAAGTGGTGCCTGATTTGCAGCGTTATTTCGTACCATCCGAAAACTGGGATGACCACAACGTTTATATTAAAGGTGATGACTTGCATCATATTAGCCGGGTTATGCGGTTCCGGACAGGCCATGACATTATCTGTAATCATCCGGATGGACAAGCGGCAATTTGTGAAATCACCGGGATGGATGAGCACCATATCAGTGCAGAGATCCGGGAATGGCTTCAGGAATCAACCGAAATGCCTATATCCGTGACCGTTGCCCAAGCGCTGGCAAAAGGTGATAAATTCGACCACGTTCTGCAAAAAGGAACAGAGCTCGGTGCATCAGCTTTTATCCCGATTCAGGCGGAACGGTCCGTCGTTCGGTGGGATGATAAGAAAGCAACCAAAAAAATGACCCGCTATTCCAGGATTGTGAAGGAAGCCAGTGAACAATGTCACCGCAATAAAGTTCCTCACCTGCATCCAGCGCAGACGATCTCGGATGTGCTGGCACAGAGTGATGATTTTGACCATAAGCTGTTTGCCTATGAAGAAGAAGCAAAAACAGACGCGTTTCAAACGTTTGCACAATCAGTGGGACGAATGACCTCAGGTGAGAGGGTGCTTTTGGTCATTGGGCCGGAAGGTGGTTTCTCACCGAAAGAGGTTGTGCTGATGAAACAGGAAGGGGTTACCCCTGTCCGTTTGGGCCCGCGCATACTAAGAACAGAAACGGCTGCCATGTATGCACTTGCAAGTATTTCCTATCATTTTGAAGAATGGGAGTGTACCTAAATGACAACAGTTGCGTTTCATACGTTGGGTTGCAAAGTGAATCAATATGAAACAGAAGGCATTTGGAACATATTTAAAGAAAACGGGTATGAACGGGTTGACTTTGATCGTCAATCGGATGTCTATGTCATTAATACGTGTACCGTTACTAATACCGGAGATAAGAAAAGTCGGCAAGTCATTCGAAAAGCCATCCGTAAAAATCCGGATGCGGTTGTTTGTGTGACGGGATGCTATGCTCAGACATCACCAGGTGAAATTATGGAAATACCGGGTGTTGATGTCATTGTTGGAACACAAAACAGAAAGAAAATGATCGATTATATTGAGGAACATAAAAAGACACGCGAACCGGTTAATGGTGTTTCCAACATTATGAGAACCCGTGTATTTGAAGAGATGGATGTACCGGCATTTACCGACCGTACGCGCGCATCTTTAAAAATTCAGGAAGGATGCAATAACTTTTGTACATTTTGTATTATTCCCTGGTCACGGGGGCTGCTGCGCTCCAGGGATCCCGAAAACGTACTGGAACAGGCGCAAAATCTGGTGAATGCCGGCTATAAAGAGATTGTGTTGACAGGTATTCATACGGCTGGGTATGGAGAAGACATGAACGATTACAATTTTGCGCGGCTTTTGCAGGACTTGGAGACAAAGGTTGATGGCCTGAAACGGATTCGGATCTCCTCAATTGAGGCAAGTCAGGTCACCGATGACGTCATCGATGTACTGGATAAGTCCGAAAAAATTGTCCGTCATCTTCATATCCCATTACAGGCTGGATCGGATAGCGTGTTGCATCGTATGCGCCGCAAATATTCCACGGACTTTTACAAACAAAAGATTGATAAAATTCGACAGGCCCTTCCGGGTCTTGCCATTACGTCGGATGTCATCGTCGGTTTTCCGGGTGAAACGGAAGAAGAGTTTTTGGAAACCTATCAATTTGTCCGTGATCTCGGATACTCGGAACTTCATGTGTTTCCATTCTCCAAACGAACCGGTACGCCTGCATCCCGTATGAATAATCAAGTCGATGACGATGTGAAAAACGAACGGGTCAATCAGATGATTGAGCTATCCAATCAGCTAGCTAAAACCTATGCCTCCCGGTATGAAAATGAGGTACTTGAAGTCATACCGGAAGAACAATCCGATGAGGATCCCAGCCTTCTGCAAGGATATACGGATAACTATTTGAAAGTTAAATTCAGTGGATCCCCTGATTTAATCGGCAGTATTGTACGCGTGAAAATAACGGAATCAGGCTATCCGTACAACAAAGGTGTTTTTGTTCGGGTCATGGATGACGCTGTCAAAACCATAACAACATCAGGATGACGGGACACATAGTCATTTGCGAAAGGGAGGTCACCCATGGACCAGGAACTGGCAGCGTATATTGATCATACGCAATTGAAACCGGAAACTAGTAAATTTACGATGAGAAACATTATTCAGGAAGCTCGTGATTACGGGTTTGCATCCGTCTGTGTAAATCCGTATTGGGTTACGTTTTGTCATGAAAACCTGAAAAACACAGATGTCAAAGTATGTACAGTCATCGGTTTCCCGCTTGGTGCAACAAGCTCGGCAACCAAAGCATTTGAAACCAGGCAGGCACTTGATAATGGGGCATCGGAAGTGGATATGGTGCTGAATATCGGTGAATTAAAAGCATCGAATGAATCTTTGGTAAAGAAAGATATGGAAGCAGTTATTGAAACGGCGGATGGAATGGCACTTACAAAAGTTATTATTGAGACATCGTTGCTGACGGATGAAGAAAAAATTCGTGCGTGTCAACTTGCCAATGCAGCGGGGGCGGATTTTGTAAAGACGTCCACTGGTTTTTCCGGAGGTGGTGCAACGGTTGACGATGTGCAGCTTATGCGCCGATCCGTCAGTGACGACATGGGTGTGAAAGCATCAGGCGGTATCCGGGACAGGAAAACTGCCTTGACAATGATTGAAGCTGGCGCAACCAGAATAGGTGCCAGCGCCAGTGTATCCATTGTTCATGAAAAAAATGGGTCGTCATCCTATTAATATGACTTATTTCCAATCATAGAACTATTTTTAAGTTGACCTTGGCATACGAATATATTATAATATGCATTAATATGTGGTGAGGTATCGCATATAGTCTTATTTTTGTTTTTGCTTCGGAGGGAGGGAAATTAGCATGTCAAATACAACTCGCGTTCGTAAAAACGAGTCTCTTGAAGATGCTCTTCGTCGCTTTAAACGCAACGTATCCAAAAGCGGTACATTGCAGGAATACCGTAAGCGTGAACATTATGAAAAGCCAAGCGAGCGACGTAAGAAAAAGTCTGAGGCTGCCAGGAAACGCAAGTAAAAAAGAAGGTGCAGGCATATGCCGCTAGTTGAACAGTTGAATGAGGACATGAAACATGCAATGAAGAACAAAGAAAAAGAAAAACTTGCTGTCATACGAATGATAAAAGCTTCATTGCAAAATGAAACCATTAAACTTGGTAAGAATAATCTTTCTGAAGACGAAGAGTTGACGGTTCTTTCAAAAGAATTGAAACAAAGGAAGGATTCCCTCCAGGAATTTGAATCAGCCGGACGCGATGATCTTGTCAGCAAGATTAATACGGAAATTCATGTAATAGAATCTTATATGCCATCTCAGCTCACTGATGAAGAGCTTGAGGAGATGGTTACATCAACCATTCAGGAAGTTAATGCATCTTCCAAAAAAGATATGGGAACAGTGATGAATACCATTATGCCCAAAGTAAAGGGCAGAGCTGACGGTGCGCGGATTAATAAACTTGTTCAAAAACATCTGAATGCCTGAGTAAGAGGCCCTGTCAAACTGGCAGGGCCTCTTTTCCATATGAGATGGTTTTAAAGAAGATATTCATTGTATATTCGGTCACATATTTTAACGAGCAGAAGAGATGGATTGGCAAGGGGGTTGGCGTGTGAGACGCTACATCATTTGTATAATGGCTTTTATGATAATAGGTATTTTTGTCTTTGGCTCTGTTTCAACTGCTCAAACAGGTGCGAAGAGTGGCAATGGCGATCTTGTATATATAATACCTATTGAAAAAGAAGTGGAAATGGGGCTAAAATCATTTCTCCAGCGCACAACTAGTGAAGCGGAAGAAAATGGTGCCGATCATATTATATTTGAAATTGATACGCCGGGAGGGGCTGTTGCGGCTGCTGAACAAATAGGAGAACTTATGCAGGGACTTAAGACAGAAACAACAGCCTATATCGTCAACAGAGCGCTTTCAGCCGGCTCTTACATCGCGCTCAATGCCGATCAAATCTATATGAGGCCAAATGCGACAATGGGAGCAAGTGGTGTGATTAATCAGGATGGAACGGCCGCGAATAAGAAAGCACAGTCGGCTTGGCTGTCGGCCATGAAAAGTGCTGCGCAATCCAAAGGAAGGAATCCAAGGTATGCGGCTGCCATGGCCGATCCGAGCATTAAACTCCCGAAATATGATGCGGGGAAAGGGAAATTTCTCACTCTTGGACCAAGAAACGCCAAAGAAGTCGGTTATTCGCTTGGCACGGTTGAAAATCGGAAATCGCTTCTGAAAAAGTTGGGATTAAGCGATGCTGAACGTGTTGAAAAAAGCCTGACTGTTTCGGAACATATTGCACGCTTTATCACAAATCCGGTTGTTGTCCCCATTCTTTTATCAATAGCTAGTCTTGGACTTATTACCGAATTGTTTTCACCAGGTTTTGGAATTCCGGGGGGGATAGGAATAGCCGCTTTGGTTCTGTTTTTTTACGGTCATGCTATTGCCGGACTGGCAGGAATGGAAGAAATCGTTTTATTGATTATCGGTATCGGCTTGATTGTTGCTGAATTCTTTCTGCCTGGGGGGATAGCAGGGCTCCTTGGATCAGGGGCCATAGTCTGGTCTCTGCTTCTTTCCGGTCAGGATTTGAGTTATATGGTAATGAGTATTAGCATTGCTTTTATTATCACGTTTATTGCTGCTATGATAATGATTAAGAAGATGGGAATGCGCAAAGGATTTTTTCGATATCTCATCCTTGAAGACCAGACATCATCGGAAAAGGGGTATGTGTCATCAGAAAGTCGACGGGACCTCATTGGTCTTGAAGGCAAAACGATTACCCCTTTGCGCCCGGCAGGTACTGCAGTGTTTCAGGATGAACGTTTGGATGTCGTAACGGAGGGGGGATATATCGGAAAGGATAAACGTGTCAACGTGATACGCGTCGAAGGTGTTCGTGTTGTCGTAAGAGAAGCGGAATAAGTATTATAGATAGGAGGAATCGATATGGAATTGGAATGGATGCCAATTATCATAGCATTAATCATTCTGATCGCATTGGCCATATTATTTACTTTCATACCGGTGATGCTATGGATCAGTGCGCTGGCGGCGGGTGTTAAAGTAGGAATTTTCACCCTTGTTGGAATGCGTTTGCGACGGGTTATACCGTCCAGAGTGATTAATCCGTTAATCAAGGCGCATAAAGCCGGATTGGATGTAACAACGAATGAATTGGAAAGTCATTATTTGGCGGGGGGTAATGTTGACCGAGTGGTAAACGCTTTAATTGCCGCCCAGCGAGCGAATATTGAATTGTCATTTGAGCGTACGGCAGCCATTGATTTGGCCGGACGTGATGTGCTTGATGCCGTTCAAATGAGTGTTAATCCCAAAGTGATTGAAACACCATTTATAGCTGGTATTGCGATGGACGGGATTGAAGTGAAAGCAAAAGCGCGTATCACCGTCCGGGCCAATATTGACCGTTTAGTCGGCGGTGCCGGTGAAGATACGGTTATTGCCCGTGTCGGCGAAGGTGTTGTCAGCACCATCGGAAGCTCACAAGCTCATACGAAAGTTTTGGAAAATCCGGATGCTATTTCGCATAATGTTCTTGGCAGTGGGTTGGACGCCGGAACAGCATTTGAGATTTTGTCCATTGATATTGCCGATGTGGATGTTGGCAAGAACATTGGTGCTACGCTGCAGACAGATCAAGCAGAAGCGGATAAGAATATTGCACAGGCGAAAGCAGAAGAGCGGCGTGCGATGGCTGTCGCTCAGGAACAGGAAATGGATGCCCGCGTTTCTGAAATGCGCGCAAAAGTTGTAGAAGCAGAAGCAGATGTGCCGCGCGCGTTGGCTGAAGCATTGCGATCAGGCAACATGGGTGTTATGGACTATATGAACTATAAGAATATCAATGCTGATACAGACATGCGTGACACCATCGGGAAATTGACCGAAGATCAGGATAATGAAGATAATCAGGATGACAAATAAGACATCACTATCTTTGAGCAAGGAGGGATATAGTGGAAATAATTCTAGTTATCCTTGCCATCATAGGAGCAATATCCGGCCTTTTTAAAGACCGGTCTGAATCCAGCGATCCCATTCCGAAACAAAATGATCGCACGCAGGAAACAGCGCCAAAAACTATGAACGATACCGACACGGATACTAATACTGACAACGACAGCCAGTCAACGGTTTCACCTGTTTCGATTGAAGAAATGCAACAGCAGCAGCGTGAGGACCTGGAGAAACGTATGAATCATGCCGAGACTGTTAATGAAGACACGGAACAGCGCCATGATGCAAATCTTAGTCATCATCCAAGACAGCCGGCCAATGATACGTCGGTTGAACGGCAAAGATTGAAAAAGCGTATGGTGACTAATTTGAACCGGAATGGTTTAGTCAATGGCGTCGTCATGTCGGAAGTGCTTGGCCAGCCGCGGGCACTTAAACCTTACCGCAGTATAATTGCCCAGCGGAAAAAATAAACCAATACGATTTTTAACGGTATATAGTTGCAGCACCATTATCGAGCATACCAAACGGTTGCTTGATAATGGTGTTTTTTTGTTCTTATTTCACAGACAAAATCATAAATATGGTGATGAGAGGGGGCTGCATCCGTGAGGAAATGGCAACAACAGATCGCTCCATGGCTTACCAAATATTTTTCACTTCCTTCTGACGCCATGATGGAACTTCCAAGGATTACCATTATTGGCGAATTGCATGTTTATATTGAGAATCATCAGGGATTGGCTGTGTATTCAGAAAATGAACTGACGTTAAAGACCAATAAAGGTTATGTACAAATAACGGGCTCATCATTTGTGCTGAAAATGATGCTCCCTGAAGAAATATTGCTGGAAGGAACAATTAAGGAAGTAACGTTCATCGCCGAATAACATTTGTCTGGGGGAAGATGGCATGAAACATATACAAGGTTCCTTCATCACTGGATCCGTTACTGTCCGGGTTGAGGGGTTGCGTCCGGAATTATTTTTTCAACAATGCACAAACAAAGGTATCGCTGTCTGGAATATTACAAAGAAATCGGACGATGTTTGCACCGGAAATATCAAATTGCAGGATGTTTCCGGATTACGAAAATTAAAACGAGGGACAAACTATAAACTGACATTTACGAAAAAGCGGGGGATCCCATTTCTCACGGGAAAGTTCTTCAGAAAAAAAGAACTCGTACTCGCTCTTTCCCTCAGTATACTGCTTATTTTTTGTCTTTCAAATATCATATGGGATGTCCGTATCACCAATGTCCCCAAAGATCTGGAGAAAAAAATAAGCGAACAGCTTGATGAATATGGTATTCGTCGCGGTTCATGGACATTTACGTTGGATTCGCCGAGCGATGTTCAACAACGATTAATGAATGATATTCCTGAATTGTTGTGGATTGGTGTGCAACAAAAAGGGACAACCTATGTGCTCGAAGGGGTGGAAAAAACGATTGTGGAAGAGGAGGAAGAACATGTTGATGGACCAAGAAATTTGATTGCAACCAAAAAAGGTGTCATTGAAAAAATGTATGTTTCCAAGGGACAACCCAAAGTTCGCGTCAATGACTACGTGAGTAAAGGCGATGTTCTTGTATCGGGCAAATTGCCGTTATCCGATGAAGAAGCCGCTGAAACGGATGATGACGAGGAAGATAAGGAAAAGAAGCATGAATTAACAAAAGCTGAGGGTGAAGTCATTGCAAAGACGTGGTATGAAACAGACGTAACGGTCCCTCTAAAAGCTAGTACGGAATTGCTGACGGGTGAACGGAAAACAAAATATCATTTAAAAATCGGCTCGTTTCAGTTGCCGATTTGGGGATTTGGCGATTCGAACTATAAAAACATTCACCGCGATAACACCGTAAAGGATTTATATTTTTTCAAATGGAAGCTGCCCTTAAATTTAAAAGAAACCATTATAAGTGAGAAAAAACAAAAAGCGAAAGAACGTAGTGTGGAGGAGGCGGTGGATATCGGAATCAAACAAGCGAAAAAAGAACTTCAATTAAAACTTGGTCCGGAGGCAAAAATTAAATCCGAAAATATTTTGCAACAATCCACCGAGAATGGTAAAGTAAAATTAATCTTGTATATGGTTGCTGAAGAAGATATTGTCAGACAGGAACCAATTGACCAAGGAGATTGATTATGGCCGAAAACTTGAAAACCATCGAGCTTCAACTTGCAAATTCCAATGAAGCACTAGCTTTATTCGGAACAAATGATAAGCACTTAAAACAGCTTGAACACTTACTGGATGTGTCCATCATAACAAGAGGAGAAGATGTGAGTGTTTCAGGCGCAAACGAAAACATTGCACTTGTGGAAGATATCCTGTTGACAGTACTGCCTATTATACAGAAAGGCATCGATATAACAGAACGGGATATCGTTTATGCTGTTGATTTAGCTAAAAAAGGCAAAATAAATCAGTTTGAAACATTATTTGAAGATGAAATAACGAAAAATGCGAAAGGAAAATCCATTCGTGTTAAGACACTGGGGCAAAAGCGCTATATCGCTGCCATGAAAACAAATGACCTTGTGTTCGGGATTGGACCGGCCGGAACCGGAAAAACGTATCTTGCGGTAGTTATGGCTATCCGTTCCTTAAAAAAAGGAGAAGTAAAGCGTGTGGTTTTAACACGTCCGGCCGTGGAAGCAGGAGAAAGCCTTGGGTTTTTGCCGGGAGACTTAAAGGAAAAAGTTGATCCCTATTTGCGTCCACTATATGATGCATTGCATGATGTACTGGGAACTGAGCATACGATGCGTCTGATCGAACGTGATACCATCGAAATTGCACCGCTTGCCTATATGCGGGGGCGAACACTTGACGATGCTTATGTCATTTTGGATGAGGCGCAAAATACGACGTCGGAACAGATGAAAATGTTTTTGACCCGTCTCGGTTTTGGATCGAAAATGATTATTACCGGGGACATTACCCAAGTTGATCTTCCAAATGGTGTTCGGTCCGGATTACGTGTAGCTGGCGACATCTTGGCATCAGTGGAAGGCATATCATTTATTTATTTAAATCAAACGGATGTTGTCCGGCACCCATTGGTTCAAAAAATTATTGATGCTTATGACGGAACGGAATGAGCTGCCGGTTTGGTATAAATGTGATCCATGTGGTTCATAAGCTGTAATATCAGCATACCGGCTCCAACAGAACTTCCGGAACATATATCCTTATGAAGGAGGCAGCATCATGCATATAGACTTTCAGGATGAAACACAGTCCGTCCACGCCGATAATATTGATCTGTTGCAGCGTCTTTTAACGTTCACAGCGGAAAAAGAGGTCATTGCCAGTGGCGCGGAGGTTTCTGTTATATTTGTGAACGATAAAGATATCCGTGAAATCAACCGAAATTATCGTCAACAGGACAAACCGACCGATGTCATTTCGTTTGCGATGCAGGAAACATCAGAGGATGAGACGGCTATTGTTGGTGCTGATTTACCGCTTATGCTCGGTGATATCGTTATTTCTATTGATAGAGCGAGGGAGCAAGCGGAGGAGTACGAGCATTCATTGGAAAGGGAACTTGGGTTTCTGACGGTGCATGGTTTTCTTCATTTGCTCGGTTATGATCATATGAACGATGATGATGAGGCACGCATGTTCTCAAAACAGGATTGGGTGCTAGGTGCGTTTGGCCTTGAACGATAACTCTAAAAAAAGAAGGATTGGCTTTGTTTATGCTTGGCAGGGCCTGAAAACAGCAATCAGAACAGAACGGAATTTCAGACTTCATGTGGTTGCTGCTTTCCTTGTCATAGCCACTGGCTGTGCTTTCCGGTTGGAAGCCCTTCAGTGGTCAATTTTGATGCTTGCCTCGGGAATGGTGTTGACTGCTGAGCTGATTAACACAGCTGTTGAAAAAATGATGGATCACCTGACCCCTGAATTCCACCCTTGTACGAAAGTCGTTAAAGATATGGCAGCAGCTGCTGTGCTTGTATCAGCCGTCTTTGCAGCTGCTGCCGGACTGTTTATCTTTCTCCCAGAACTATATGCACGAATAACTTAAGCCTTCCACTTGTGAAGGCTATTGCTTCAACCATTATTTGTCACTTCCTGTCGAAATAATGGTTGTTTTTAAAGGTTTTGTCCATACACATGAAATGGACAAGCTTTTATAGTATGATAAAACATAAGCAGATGCTTCGGAGGCAATAAATCATGCATAACACATTTAAATCAGGATTTATAGCAATTATTGGCAGGCCGAATACAGGAAAATCGACTTTTTTGAATTACGTGATCGGTCAAAAGATTGCCATTATGAGTGAAAAGCGACAGACGACCCGAAACAGGATTCAAGGTGTGATGACCAATGCGGATTCCCAACTCGTTTTTATTGATACACCAGGCATTCATAAACCGAAGCACCGTTTAGGAGACTTCATGGTGAAATCGGCTGAAGATACGTTGAATGAAGTAGACGCTATCCTGTTTATGGTAAATGCTGAAGAAGGATATGGAAAGGGCGATCAGTATATTATGGATCTTCTGCAAAAAGTTAATCGCCCAGTTTTTCTTGTTATCAATAAAATCGATCGTGTCCACCCGGATGAACTCCTTCCGTTCATAGATACGTACAGGGACAAGTATCACTTTGAAGCTATTTTTCCTATCTCGGCATTATACGGGAATAATGTCACCCATTTGATTGAAGAGCTGCAAAGTCATATGCCGGAAGGACCGCAATACTATCCCGATGACTATGTGACAGATCACCCGGAACGATTTATTATAAGCGAATTAATCCGCGAAAAAGTTCTGCAGCTGACATCAGAAGAGGTGCCTCATTCCATTGCCGTTGTTATTGAAAATTTGGAAGAGCGGGACTCCGGAGCCGTCTTTGTTCAAGCATCGATTATGACTGAACGGAAGACACAAAAAGGAATTATTATCGGAAACCAGGGAACCATGCTGAAAAACATCGGCCAAAGAGCCCGGGAAGATATCGAAGCACTGCTCGGATCCAAAGTTTATCTGGATCTGTGGGTAAAAGTTCAGAAAGACTGGCGTAACAGGCAATCGCAGCTTCAGGAACTCGGCTATCGCAGTGACGAATATTAGACTTGGTAAATTTTAATACTTATGGTTTCACCATGCATGGAAAACATAATACTGCAAGACGCTATCAACATGTAAAAGAAAGGCGGGTTTCTTGTGATCGACTTTACGTGGAAGATATTCAGTCAAACGGGAAATATTGAAACCTATTTATTGATGAAAGAACTGGAGAAACATCATTCCATTGCAAATAAGGCCGATCAGCAGGAAAAATCGAAAACATCGTCGGATATTTAAGATGGTCGGTATAGTCCATAGAAGGTGAACGATTTGCTTGAAAAAATGCAGGGTATTGTCATAAAGACACAAGATTATGGAGAAACGCATAAAATTGTCACATTGTTTAGCAATAAATGGGGGAAGATCGCTGCTATTGCCCGAGGCGCTAAAAAACCTAAAAGCCGAATGGCTGCTGTTACGCAGCCATTCATTAATGGTGAGTTTTTCATCTATGTCAACTCAGGATTGAGCACCATACAGCAAGGCGAGGTCCTGGACTCCAACAGGTGGATCCGTGAAGATATCATCAAAACGGCTTATGCTTCCTATGTTGCTGAATTGACGGATAAGTTAACGGATTCCCGACTCCCTGACCTGAATCTTTATAACCAGTTGCAAGGGACATTGAATTGGATAGGAGAACAGGACGATATGGATGTTCCCATTATGATGTATGAATTAAAACTATTTGCCAGAGCTGGCATTACCCCAGTTCTTGACAAATGCGTGCTTTGCGGTGAGGAAACAGGGCCATTTGCTTTTTCCATTGCGGAAGGTGGTTTTCTCTGTGAGCAATGTCAATATAATGACCGACAAACGTTTCCGCTTTCTCTCAAACAGACACAATTATTGCGACTATTTGCAGGAGTGGAATTGGAACGGGTTGGAACCATTTCTGTCAAAGACGAAAACAAACAGTGGCTCCGTAAACTCATCGATGCGTATTATGATGCTCATGGTGGGTACTATTTGAAATCAAAACGGTTTCTTCGGCAAATGGATCAATTGCGTTAGCACGGCGTTCTTGACAAACCAGACACTTTACGGTTATATTTTATACATAATGAAATGATACGCGCAAGGCGGGAGAATAGTACTTATTGAATCCTGTTACGAGCGAGTCCGGGGATGGTGCAAGCCGGATAACAGGCCTTTAAGGAATGGCGCTCCCAAGCGATTATGTGAAAGTGGCTCTTATCAAAAGGGCAAATAGGGTGGAACCGCGGATTGAACCCGTCCCTATGCCGTCGTATCGGCATAGGGACGGGTATTTATATGCACAGGAAGTGGAGGAAAAACTATGACCATACAGGAAGTCATTTTAACACTACAAAAACATTGGTCGGATCAGAATTGCGTCCTTATGCAAGCGTATGATGTTGAAAAAGGCGCCGGTACCATGTCACCGATGACGCTTTTACGCAGTTTGGGACCCGAACCGTGGAATGTCGCTTATGTAGAGCCATCAAGACGACCGGCGGATGGCCGCTACGGTCAAAACCCGAACCGCCTCTATCAACATCATCAATTCCAGGTTATTATGAAGCCATCACCGGACAATATACAGGATTTGTATCTGGATTCATTGAAAGCATTAGGGATCGATCCACTGCATCATGATATTCGTTTTGTAGAAGATAATTGGGAAAATCCAACCTTGGGGGCTTCAGGACTTGGTTGGGAAGTGTGGCTGGACGGAATGGAGATAACGCAATTCACCTACTTTCAGCAAATAGGTGGACTGGAGGCAAGTCCGGTTTCTGTCGAGCTCACCTATGGAATTGAACGGATAGCATCGTTTATTCAAGATAAGGAGAATGTCTTTGACCTGGAATGGACAGACGGTGTTACGTTCAATGACATCTTTTTTCAGCCGGAGTACGAACACTCCAAGTATACATTTGAAGAATCCGACACAGATATGTTGTTTGATTTATTTGCCAAATACGAAAAAGAAGCAGCATCTGCGATGGAAAAAGGGCTTGTTTTTCCGGCGTATGATTATGTGTTGAAATGCTCTCATACATTTAATTTGCTTGATGCCAAAGGCGTTATTTCTGTCACCGAGCGAACAGGCTATATTTCCAGAATACGCAGTCTGGCACGAAGCATTTCCAAGGAATATGTAAAAGAGCGGGAACGGCTAGGTTTTCCCATGCTGAAAGAGGAGGCAGAATGATGGCTGAAGATATATTGGTGGAAATTGGACTGGAAGAACTACCGGCACGATTTATTGATGATGCGGAAAAGCAATTTCTACAAAAGTCGCAACGATGGCTTGACGAACAGCGTATTGCCTATGATTCCATTACATCATTTTCAACACCGCGCAGGCTGGCTGTCATGGTAAACGGAGCCAGTGACTCCCAGACATCGATTCGGGAAGAGGTGAAAGGACCGTCAGAAAAGATTGCCAAAGATGAGAATGGTGACTGGACGAAAGCAGCTATTGGTTTTTCCAAAGGACAAGGAAAAACGGTTGATGACATCTATACAAAAGATGTCAATGGATCCAATTATATTTTTGTTGAAAAACAGATCATCGGTAAAGAAACACGGGATTTGTTGCCAGCGTTCAAAGATATTATAGAGTCGATTTCGTTCCCGAAAAACATGCGCTGGGCGGAGCAATCACTGCGTTATGCGCGTCCTGTCCGCTGGCTCGTGGCGCTCTTTGGTCGTGACGTTATTCCATTTGAAGTGGCGGATGTTCATACAGGTAACCATACATACGGTCACCGTTTCCTTGGCAACGACATAACATTGACATCCCCTACCGAATATGAGAAAGCTTTGCAGGAACAGTACGTTATTGCAAATCCGCAAAAGCGCCAACAGTTAATTGCCAACGGGATGACACAGCTTGAGTCAGATCATGGATTTCATATTCCGGAAGATGACGAACTGCTGCAGGAAGTGCGCAATCTGGTGGAGTACCCGACTGTTTTCACTGGTTCGTTTGATAACAATTATTTAAAGCTGCCGGAAGATGTGCTTATCACATCCATGAAGGAGCATCAGCGTTATTTCCCTGTCAAAGATAGCAATGGAGACCTGCTTCCATATTTTATAAGTGTGCGAAACGGCGATGATTATAAACTTGACACGGTAAGAAAAGGAAATGAAAAAGTGCTCCAGGCACGATTATCCGATGCGCAATTCTTTTTTGAAGAAGATCAAAAACAATCCATTGATTACTACTTAAACAAATTGGAACGCATTGTTTTCCAGGAGAAATTAGGAACTATTGGTGACAAAGTAAGACGCGTGCGGAAAATAACCGAACAGCTGTCACAGAGGCTCGCATTGGATGAACAGACACAAGCCAATGCCCTCAGAGCTGCCGACATCTGTAAATTTGATTTGCCGACACATATGGTCGATGAATTTTCCAATCTGCAGGGAATCATCGGAGAAACGTATGCGCGGAATGCCGGCGAAAACGAATCTGTAGCTAAAGCCATAGCGGACCATTATCTTCCTTCTCAAGCTGATGGAAAGTTGCCGGATACACTTGAAGGAGCCATGGTCAGCGTGGCGGATAAGCTGGACACGGTTGTCGGTTGTATGGAAGCAGGGCTGATACCCAGTGGGTCGCATGATCCATACGGTTTAAGACGGCAGGCTACAGGCTTGTTACGAATACTGCATGAACGGCATTGGGATATAACCGTTGAATCGTTACTGGAATTGGGGCAAAAGCTCTACCTGGATATTGGTATGGAACAAGTCGACCATGAAAAAGCAGCGTCAGAGCTGGATCAGTTCTTGAAACAGCGTGCTGCTTATCTGTTGCAAAACGTTGCATCCGGGCAGGATATCACCCAAGCTTTGTTGCATGATGATATCGGGGTGATGCCTTATACGATGGCCAAAGCGAAAGAATTATCATGGCAACGGAACAATTCAGCATTCACACCTGTTCATGAAGCCCTTGTCCGTACTCTTAATTTAGCCGGGAAAACCAATCGACAAAATGTGGATCCGGATGTTTTCCAAACAGCCTCTGAAAGCGACCTGTTCGCAGTACTTCAACAAGCTGAAAACATGTTTGCGTCTGCAAATTCTCGGCAAAATGCTCATCAGGCGTTACAAGAATTGGCACGACTCGCACAACCCATACATGCTTTCTTTGAACACAATATGGTCATGTCCGATGATGCGATTATTCGTGACAACCGTTTGTCCCTCGTAAACCGTATAGCTGCTTTGGTCTACAGTTATGCGGATCTGTCGGCAATTGAATGGAAACAGCAGTTTGAATCAGTATGACCAGCCTTTTCCTTTTCACCATGAATAGGCTATAATATTAATGAGTAGTATGACATATTGAAAGCACGGGTGGTGAATAAGGTGGAATTATCCAATCGACAGGAACAAATTATTGAAATCGTCAAAGAAAATGGTCCAATCACCGGGGAACATATAGCAGAGCGACTGCATCTGACACGAGCTACATTGCGTCCGGATTTGGCCATATTGACCATGGCAGGTTTTTTGGAGGCACGCCCCCGCGTGGGATATTTTTACACAGGCAAGACCGGAACCGAATTATTGACCGAAAAGATCAAACAATTCAAGGTGCATGAATATCAATCCGTTCCAATCGTCGTGAAAGAAGAAGCTTCCGTTTATGATGCTATATCCACAATGTTTCTTGAAGATGTAGGAACATTATTTGTCGTGAATGCACAAGCGGGCCTAACCGGTGTTTTGTCCCGGAAAGATTTGCTCCGGGCCAGTATCGGCAATCAGGAATTGGACGCGATTCCGGTTCATATCATTATGTCTAGAATGCCAAACATCACCATCTGTTACCGAGATGATTTAATAATTGATGCCGCCAAAAAACTGATTAATAATCAAATTGACGGATTGCCAGTAGTCAAGGAAACAGATAATGGAAAAGAGATTGTCGGAAGGATTACTAAAACAACGATTACCAAAGCGTTTGTGGAATTAATTATGGATGAGCATTAATAAGAGAGGAGCATATCCATGGATGATAAGCCACTTATTTACGTCCTGTCTGATTCGGTCGGCGAAACAGCAGAACTGGTTATAAAAGCAGGATTAAGCCAATTTAATAATGGGAACTATCGCGTGCAACGAGTTCCTTATGTGGATGATAGAAAAACCATTGATGATGCATTGCAGCTGGCAATGGAAGAACAGGCGCTCATTGGTTTTACGCTTGTCGATCCGGAACTGCGGACGTATCTGAATGAACAAGCTGCCGTTAAAAATCTAGAAGCGATTGATATTATGGGCCCGATGCTTAATGCCATGGAACGGGTTTTTCATCGGAATCCGCATATGCAGCCGGGTCTTGTTCATAAATTGGATGAAGATTACTTCAGACGTGTGGAAGCCATTGAGTTTGCAGTAAAATATGATGATGGCAGGGATCCACGTGGGATTGCCCGGGCCGACCTTATTCTCATCGGTGTTTCTCGTACATCCAAAACGCCATTGTCGCAACATTTGGCGCTTAAGCGATTGAAAGTCGCCAATGTTCCGATTGTTCCAGAAGTTGCCCCTCCGGAAGAATTGTTTAACGTTAACCCTGATAAATGCATCGGTCTGCGGATAAATGCTGAAAAATTAAATGATATACGGAAGGAAAGACTGAAAGCATTAGGACTGGACGATCACGCTACTTACGCAAACATGGAACGAATTCATCAGGAAATTGACTATTTCGATGATGTTGTACAAAAGATCGGCTGTAACGTTATTGATGTTTCCCATAAAGCAGTGGAGGAAACAGCTAATACTATTATGCGCATGATGAAATAATGTTGGTGAAAACATTCTGTTCGAAGCAGAATGTTTTCATTTGTTATTAACAATAAAAGAGTTTTTTACTGGTTTTTTTAAGTTGTTTGTATTATAATAGTTGTTTCTGTAAATATATATAATAAAGTGGTGTTACAAAGGGGCAATCACAAAAATGATTAAAACAATAAATCGTGACATTCATGCAGGAAAAACACGTCCGTTGTCGAATATATCTTGTACAAGATGTTAGAGGAGTATGTTTATCGAGGTGATTCAAGAGGTACAATAGTATATGTGTGGTAAATGATTGTTCTTTTTTTGTAAAACACTGTTTTGGTTTGGAAGGATTTTTTCTCGAGGTGATTAAAAAACTTGTCGAAATATGGAGGATTTTTATCTTCCATATCGAAATATGAAACATGGTGGTCCAAATGGCTGATCAACAATTTGATGAAGCAATCGAACAGGTGCGCACGTCTCATGATATTGTTGATATCATCGGAGAATATATTCAGCTGAAAAAACAGGGACGGAATTATTTTGGACTTTGTCCGTTCCATGGTGAAAAGACCCCCTCGTTTTCGGTGACACAGGATAAACAGATTTTCCATTGCTTCGGCTGCGGAAAAGGCGGAAACGTTATAACATTTGTCATGGAGATGGAAGGTTATACATTTTACGAAGCTTTGCAATTTCTCGCAGATAAGAGTGGAACAGATCTACCGGAGTCGTTTGGGCAAAAAGAGTCATCCGTATCTTCGGAAAACCAGCAAATACTTGCTGCCTCTGAATGGGTTGTGAAACTTTATCATCATTTGCTGCGTTTTACAAAAGATGGGAAAAAAGGTTATCAATACTTGAAAGACCGCGGAATAACAGATGAGACGATTGACGCATTCCAACTTGGCTTTGCGCCGGAAGCAAAGGATTTCACGGCTTCATTTCTTGATAAGAAGGGCTTTCATCAGCAGACGCTCATTAAATCAGGTCTCTTATCACAGCGTGATGATAACGGTGTGAGCGATCGATTCCGGGGAAGGGTCATTTTTCCAATCCGCAACCATCTGGGCAAGCCTATCGCTTTTGGAGGCCGGACATTAACGAATCAGGAGCCCAAGTATTTGAACAGTCCTGAAAGCGAACTATTTCAGAAAGGTCGGATGCTTTACAATTTTGATCTCGCCAAAAAACATATACGCAAGCAGGGAGAGGCCATTCTATTTGAAGGGTATATGGATGTCATTTCCGCTTACCAAGCTGGTGTCCAGCATGGTGTTGCAACACTGGGGACCTCGCTAACGGAAACACAGGCGCGACTTCTCAAGCGCTATGTTGACACGGTCATTATTTGCTATGACGCGGATGAGTCAGGCCATGATGCGACATACAAGGCCGCGGGGACACTGCAAAAGGCCGGATGTTCTGTGAAAGTCGCCAACTTAACGGACAACATGGACCCGGATCATTATATTGCAGAATTCGGCGGGGAATCCTTTTGGAATGATGTTATCACGTCCAGCCTAACATTTACAAGTTTTTACATGCGGTATCTTAAAAAAGACTTTAATCTTACTTTGGAAGGTGACCGCATAAACTATATAGAAAAGGTTCTCGAGCATCTCGCCATGATTGACAGTGCGGTGGAACGGGAATATTATTTGAAAGAGCTGAGCAATGACTATGATATTTCCATGGAGTCACTGACACAACAAATTCAATTCCATCGGCAGCAGAAACGGCTTGGCGGGGATAAAAGCAATAAGAACAGTCATACTAATCATGCACCCGGGATTCAACAGTCGAAAAGGCTATTGCCCGCTTTTCATAATGCGGAACGGCATCTGCTTGCATATATGTTGCAAGACCTGTCCATCATTGATAGAGTGCAGGAGGAAATAGGTGCATCCTTTACCATTGATGAGCATAAGATTATTGCTACGCACTTGTATGCTTTTTATGAGGAAAATAATGAAGCAGATGTAAGCAAATTTATCGAGATGGTGAATGACGACCAGGTTAAGAAGCTAGTTACAGAGCTTGCTATGATTTCTGTCCAAGACCATATGACGGATGATGTCATAAATGATTATATACGAATCATCCAAGCTGAAAATCATAAAAAACAAAACATCTATTCATTAAAAGAAGAACAAAAAATGGCTGAACAGCAAAACAATCCCATTAAAGCGGCTGAAATTGCTAAGCGAATTATGGATATGGAGAAACAACGGAAGAATATAAATTGAATGGAGTTGGAAGGAGGGGGACTCATGGCTGAAAACAAACCTTCACAAACAAAAGAGAATAATAACAATAATAATGAGCTTACACTTGACCAAGCAAAAGAACAATTGCTTGAAATGGGCAAAAAACGTGGTGTTTTGGCTTATGAAGAAGTTGCTGAGCGTCTGTCCAGTTTCGCTATTGAATCGGAACAGATGGATGAATTTTATGAGTACCTGACAGATCAGGGTGTAGAAGTAATTGGGGACTCTGAGGAAGACCCAAAAATGCAGGAAATCGCAAAAGAAGAAGAGTTCGACCTGAATGATCTGAGTGTTCCTCTCGGTATTAAGATAAACGATCCTGTTCGCATGTATTTGAAAGAAATCGGTCGAGTGGATTTATTGTCCGCTGCTGAGGAGATCGATCTTGCCCACCGGATTGAAAATGGTGAAGAAGAAGCGAAGCGACGTTTGTCGGAATCCAATTTACGCTTGGTTGTCAGTATTGCTAAACGGTATGTCGGGCGCGGCATGTTATTCCTTGATCTGATTCAGGAAGGCAATATGGGCTTAATAAAAGCGGTGGAAAAATTTGATTACCGCAAAGGATTTAAGTTCAGTACGTATGCCACATGGTGGATTCGTCAAGCCATCACGCGCGCTATTGCGGATCAAGCACGGACTATCCGCATACCCGTGCACATGGTGGAAACCATTAATAAGCTAATCAGAGTGCAGCGTCAGCTTCTTCAGGATTATGGACGCGAGCCAACACCTGAAGAAATCGGTGAAGAAATGGAGTTGCCACCGGATAAAGTAAGAGAAATTCTTAAAATTGCACAAGAACCGGTTTCTCTTGAAACGCCGATCGGTGAAGAAGACGATTCCCATCTTGGTGACTTTATTGAAGATCAAGAGGCTGTTTCACCGTCCGATCACGCATCTTATGAGTTGTTGAAAGAACAGTTGGAAAATGTTCTCGATACACTGACAGATCGTGAAGAAAATGTATTGCGCCTGCGGTTTGGCCTTGACGATGGACGGACACGAACATTGGAAGAGGTTGGAACAGTGTTTGGTGTGACCCGGGAACGTATTCGTCAAATTGAAGCAAAGGCACTCAGAAAGCTGAGACATCCTAGCCGCAGTAAACGATTGAAAGATTTTCTCGAATAGTATGTGTGCAGTCATTGAGCACCATTTTTTTGTGTGCAATGACTGTTCATACATATACAATCGGTTGAGATCTTATAGACCACTTCAATATAAATATCGTAACATAAAAAATGTCATAGTTCGATGATTGACCTTATAAAGTCAAACATCGTTTTTGTGAGGGTCTCCCTTCCTTCCCTTTGGAATGCTTGGATAATTGCGGAATGTAAGACGATATGCGACTGGACAAAGATAGTTACAATGGCGACATAGTTGTATTGTCAAGGGCGTGGCGTATGATTGCTAAAATGTTTTGTTTCCTGACCTCCTCTGTGGATTGATCCAACGTTTGTAAGCGGGAGTATGACAGGTTCGTTCGGTAATGTATGATAAACATGGTTGTTTTATAAATGTCACATCTTTTCCTTTAAAGTTAATAGCTTTTCAAGTAAAATAAAAGTATCGTCAACTTTTATCATAAAAGGGAATACATAAGGAGGAACAGCTATGAAGAAAAATCCAATCATGGCCTATGGTTTAATCGCCGGTCTCGGCATTGTTTTAGTTATTATTGTGTCGGTTGTCGGACTTAATCAGCAGCAAGCTAAGGATGAGCAAAATGGCGAGGAAAAACAAGGAGAGGAACAACAGCAGGACGAGTCCCAGGATAACGGTTCTGGTGGCGGCGGTGAAACAACTGCCAACGGTGAAGAAATTTTCAAGAGTAATTGTGCGTCCTGTCATGGAAGCGATTTGTCCGGTGGCATGGGGCCTTCCTTGAAAACCGTCGGCAATAAATATTCCAAAGATGAAATTAAGCAAGTTATTAAAGACGGCTTTCCTGACGCCGGGATGCAGCCGGGAATTGTTAAAGGCAAAGAGGCTGATGCTGTAGCTGAATTTCTTTCCAAACAAAAATAAGAGTGATTATGCCAGCGCAGGAAAGAGTAAGCTTACTGATATGATGCAGCAAGCTTGCTCTTTTGTACTTAGAAACTGTTAATAGATGAGGAGAACGAGATGGAACCTAGCACTAAACTTTCCAAACGCTTGAAAAAGGTTGCTTCATTTGTACTGCCGGGATCACGATTTGCTGATATTGGGTCTGATCATGCTTACCTTCCTTGCTATGTTTGCTTAAGGGATCCTTCGGCATATGCGATAGTTGGAGAATTGAATAAAGGGCCACTTCAGCGTGCACGACAGACCGTTTCATGGAATGGGTTAACGGATAGGATTGATGTTCGTTCAGGCGATGGTCTGGCTGTTTTCCATCGTGGTGAAGTGAACACAGTAGTGATAGCAGGAATGGGCGGTTCCCTTATCCATACCATTCTAAGCGATGGAGAGGCTCACTTGATGGGACTGGAGCGAATCATTGTTCAACCGAATACGGATGAACGGAATGTTCGTCAATGGTTTTCAACTCATGGTTACAGTATTATCGGTGAATCAATGGTGGAAGACAACGGACGTATATATGAAATTATTGTCGCTGATAAAATGGCTGGTTCACAACAATTGACAGGGAAACAACTACTGTTTGGCCCACATCTTTTGAAGCAGAAACCGGATTTGTTTTATCGAAAATGGGAAAAAGAACATATGAAGCAAAGACACATTATCGATCAGATGACGTATGCAAAATATCCTGATAATCCTAAAATTGCAATGATTGAAAAAGAAACAAAGTGGATAAAGGAGGAATTGGGTCATGACTGTCCGTAATATGGATGTATTCAACTCAATGGAAGCATGGGCACCAAAATGGCTAGCGTATGACTGGGATAATGTCGGGCTTCAGATTGGGTCTTATCAAACATCGGTGAATAAGGTAATGGTTACATTGGATGTTCTTGAGTCCACAGTTGATGAGGCGATTGCCAATAACGTTAATTTGATTATTGCCCATCACCCTTTGTTGTTTAAGCCGCTCAAGCAGCTGGATACTGATTCTCCGAAAGGTCGGGTTATTCGGAAATTGATCGCATGGGACATATCTGTATACGCCGCTCATACGAATCTGGATATGGCCAATGGTGGCGTCAATGATATGCTTTGTGATCGGATCGGCATTTATCATCGAGATATTCTTTCAGTCAACTATACGGAAAAAATGATCAAAATGGTGGTGTTCGTTCCTGAATCCCATGCTGATGAAGTAAGGGAAGCTATGAGTGAACAAGGCGCGGGTCATATTGGTGATTACAGTCATTGCACGTTTCAATCGGCGGGGCAAGGAACGTTTAAACCACTTGAAGGCACAGACCCCTATATCGGATCACAGGACACTCTAGCGTTTGTCGATGAAGTAAAAATGGAAACAATTATTCCACAGTACAAGCTTTCCTCTGTTGTGGATGCAATGATGGCAGCACATCCATACGAAGAGGCTGCCTATGATCTGTATCCAGTGGAAAATAGCGGTCCTTCCTATGGGTTGGGAAGAATAGGTGTTATGGATGAATCCATGTCCTTGAATGAACTGAGCGATAGGATCAAAAAAACGCTAAATATTTCTCGTGTGCGGGTTACCGGTGATTTGTCTGCAACGGTAAAACGCATAGCAGTTTTGGGTGGAAGCGGGGAAAAATATCTGCACGAAGCAAAAAAGGCGGGAGCTGATGTATATATAACCGGAGATATGACACTCCACCCCGCGCAGGATGCACAGGAAATGGGGCTTTCAATGATTGACCCAGGCCATTATGCGGAAAAAGTCATGAAAGATGATACAAAAGCCTATCTGGACAAAGAATTCTCTAAAGACGTATTGAACGTCATAGTATCCCAAGCCAATACTGATCCATTTCAAATCGTTTGATTGAGTTTACGCATAAAAAGGAGTAATCGATCATGACTGAACATTTCAGCCAATTTAATTTTCTGCCTGTCCTGACTGACGTTATTGACAAACTGCAATTTAAGCAGCCAACCTCTATCCAACAGCAAGTGATACCTGCCGTACTTGAAGGCAGGAGTGTCATTGCCCGTTCTCAGACAGGGTCCGGGAAAACACATGCCTACCTACTTCCGCTAATAAATGAACTTGATCCAGATAAACAAGAAGTACAACTGGTGCTGACAGCTCCGACTCGGGAGTTGGCATCGCAAATATACGATGAAGTGAAGACGATTATTGACTATGCCGGTAAGGGTGACGTATGGAAGGCCAAGCTACTCGTCGGAGGAACGGATAAACAACGAATGATGGAAAAACTGAAAGAACCACCTCATATTATTGTCGGTACTCCGGGGCGAATGTTGGATTTGGTAAGCGACCAAAGCCTTTCCATTTTTACGGCATCGGCATTTGTGATTGATGAAGCCGATCTCATGCTGGAACTCGGGTTTATCGAGGACATTGATCAATTGTTGGTCCGCACCCGTCAAAATGTCCAAATTCTCGCATTTTCTGCGACGATTCCTCAACAGCTTGAACAGTTTTACCATAAATATTTGGAAAATCCGCTGCATGTTAAAATAGATGATTCAATGGCACCAGAAACGTTGGAACATCGGTTCATTCCTTTGAAAAACAGGACGGAAACAGATGTGATTGTTTCCATCTCGAAAATGATTCAACCGTATTTGGCCATCATTTTCACGAACGGAAAGGAAGAAGCTGATGCATTGGCTGTTTCTTTGCAACAAAATGGGCTCTCTACCGGTCTTATCCATGGCGGCTTGGCATCAAGGGAGCGCAAGCGGGTACTGAAGGAAATTCAGAATCTCCGTTATCAGTATGTTGTAGCAACCGACCTTGCTTCTCGCGGCATGGATATTAAAGGTGTCAGCCATATTATCAATGCGCAACTTCCAAAAGAAACGGACTTTTATGTACATCGCGCGGGCCGGACTGCACGGGCTGGCATGGAAGGAATGGTTATAAGCCTTTATAAGGATGAAGACGTGCGGTTGTTGGAAAAGTTAAAACAAAAAGACATACCTGTTCCTTTTTGGGATATTAAAGATGGTGATTGGAAACCTGTCCATTATCGAAGTCAACGAAAAAAAGATAATACAGCTGATCATGATATGGATTCGTTAGCGTGGAATCAAGTCAAAAAATATAAAAAAGTTAAACCTGGCTATAAGAAAAAAATGAAAAAACAAAAGGAAAAAGTGAAAGATCAATTAAAGAAACAACCAAACCAAAAACGAAAATGATGTTGGGGTGAGGAAATGTTAAAAATAGGATCACACGTATCCATGAGTGGAAAGAAAATGCTGAAGGGATCGAGTGAACAGGCAGCATCATACGGATCCAATGTCTTTATGATTTATACCGGTGCGCCGCAAAACACAAAACGAAAACCCATTGATGAATTGAATATTGATGCCGGAAGACAACATATGGAAGCGAACGGAATCGTTGATGTTGTTGTACATGCTCCTTATATCATCAATATCGGCAATACCGTTAAGAAAGAAACGTTTGAACTCGGTGTGGAATTTTTACAAAATGAGATTGATCGTACAGCAGCGATTGGTGCCGAACAGATTGTATTGCATCCTGGCTCCCATGTGGGACAGGGAGCTGACAAAGGAATTGCGAAAATTGTGGAAGGTCTCAATGAAGTGCTTGATAAACATCAAGACGTCCAGATAGCACTCGAGACAATGGCCGGTAAAGGATCGGAAATTGGACGCACATTTGAAGAATTAGCTTCCATTATGGATGGTGTAACCCATAATGAAAAACTGTCCGTGTGTCTCGATACGTGCCACATTCACGATGCAGGGTATGATGTTGTTCATGATTTTGATGGTGTGCTTGATGAATTTGACCGCGTTGTTGGGCTTGATCGTCTGCAAGTTGTTCATGTGAATGATAGCAAAAACGTGCAAGGTGCTCGGAAAGACCGGCACGAAAATATTGGTTTTGGTCATATTGGATTTGAAGCGTTGAACCATGTTATTAAGCATCCAAAATTGGAAAACCTTCCTAAAATTTTAGAGACACCATTTGTAGGGGAAGATAAGAAGGATAAAAAGCCGCCGTACCAATTTGAGATAAATATGATTCGAAATGACTCGTTTGAACCGGATTTGAAGGAAAAAATTATAAAGCAATAAAAAAACAGGAATATCGCTTTGTGCACGATTCCTGTTAGGCATGGGGTTGATGCTCACTGAAATAAATGTTCCAGACCGTACGATTGGATCATTTTCTCAAACAGCTTCTGAGCTTTGTCTGCCGTGTGCTGATCCGTTATGCGGGCAAGCTCCTGAAGCATTTTTTCCCGGCTGTGTGGACTGAAAGGATCAACAGTATGCTCTTGTAAATAGTCAGTAATAGCTTCAGCCTGATTTCGCGTCACTGAAAAATGATAGTTGTGTGCGTATTGAAGAATCTCATCAGTCGTTAACCGCTTGAGTTTATTACGCACCACTTGTCTAATGAATGTTGACATACGCCTCTCCCCCTTAAAAAAGTGATCTGTTTTACTGTATGCACCAATTATAAAAACTTTCTTATTTACCCACCCTTTTTAACAATATGTACCAGTATATATGCATCCATCGTTCATAAACTATACATACACCTCGAAAGGAAAGAGAGGTCTTGACGATGGATGAAACGAACCGCAGAGCCAACAATTCAGAAAATGGTTCAAAGCTTGATGAACAATCGGATACGGGCGATATAGTCGAAACCAATTTTAACGATGGTAAACGGGACATGGATGAGGTTCAAAGTAGACGTGATGAGGAATTTGCCGCAGAAATAACCGCGGATGACGCAGAAGCTAAAAAAGATGATGATACCGATGCGACAAGTATTTATGGTTGGGTAGCTGTAGCATTGTCCATCATTTCTTATTTTCTGATGCCAATTATTCTTGGCGGTGCCGGGGTTATCCTTGGATTTATTTCTCGAAACAGGGGTTCAGAAACACTGGGTAATACTGCGATTGTAGCTGGTGGCATTTCCATCCTGATACGCTTATTTATACTGCCATATGTATAAACAAAAGGGGCTGATTCTAATCGGCCCCTTTTTTGTACAATGGAAAAAAATAATACTCACCTGATTTGACATGAAATGGATCAGTATCTGGGTTTATTGATCGAAAGTCATCCAGTATCTTTGAAACAGCCACTTGGTTATTTAGTTCATTGATACTTTCCACAATCGATAAAACGGTATCTCCTTTTCCTGCTTTCACCCGAACGACAGTCAATTTCTCCGTTTCATGTGTATTATCAGTGGTCAATTTCGATGACGTATCGGGGAGTATACCTGTTGTCATATCTTTATAAATGCTGATGACCAATAATATAATGAACATATATAGAATAAATCGTTTCATTACGTCATCACCCTTCACTCTACTTCCCTTTAATATAGTATGATCAACCATTCTGATTTATTACTGTTGGAAATGGTGTGGGTTGTGAAAAAGTGGAATGTAAACTTTATGTTAATTTTTCTAGATTTGCTTTACAAATCATGTCGAATTCTTTAATAATAGGGAAGGTATGTGACAGTTTTCAATAAGAAGGGTGGCGTTTTTTTGGATATCGATGTGCAGACACTGATATTTCAATTTATAGGCGGACTCGGTATTTTCCTGATCGGTATTAAATATATGGGAGAAGGCCTGCAGAAATCAGCGGGAGATCGTCTGCGAGATGTGCTTGATAAAACGACAAGTAACCCATTTCTTGGTGTGCTTTCAGGAATTGTTGTGACAATCCTTATTCAAAGCAGTTCAGGGACGACGGTATTAACTGTCGGCCTTGTCAATGCTGGATTTATGACTCTCCGGCAGGCCATTGGTGTCATAATGGGTGCCAATGTCGGTACAACGGTAACGGCATTCATTATTGGGGTTGATCTGGAAACGTATGCGCTGCCGATAATAGCAGTAGGCTGCTTACTCTTATTCTTCTTTAAAAACCAAAAAGTCCAGAATATAGGACAAGCCATTTTCGGCTTTGGTGCCTTGTTTTTGGGTCTCAGGTTCATGGGAGAGGCAATGGCGCCGCTGGAAAATGTTCAGGCATTCCATGATTTGACCTTAAGTATGAGTGAAAATCCTGTTTTAGGGGTTGTTATTGGAACAGTATTTACAGTTGTTGTTCAAAGCTCGAGTGCAACGATTGGTATTTTGCAGGGATTGTTTTCTGAGGGTGCGATTAATCTGAAGGCTTCATTGCCTGTTTTATTTGGTGACAACATTGGTACAACGCTCACAGCATTGCTGGCATCTATTGGAACCTCAATCGCAGCAAGACGCGCTGCTTTGGTTCACGTAGCATTTAACTTGCTTGGCACAACGCTAGGGTTATTACTGCTCGGCTTCTTCACGCAGTATGCTCTATATCTGCAGTCATCGTTACAATTGAATCCAGAGATGACCATTGCATTTGCTCATGGCAGCTTTAATATCGCAAATCTAATTATACAATTTCCATTTATTGGAGCGCTTGCGTGGTTAGTAACCAAGCTTGTTCCGGGCGATGACACCGTTGTTGAATACAAACCAAAACATTTGGACCCGATTTTTATTCAGCAATCATCCACATTGGCACTCGATCAGGCGAAAGCAGAAATTATTCGCATGGGCGAGTACTCGTACAAAGGACTTGAGGAAACCAATCTGTATTTAACAACGAAAAGTCAGAAGCATTCGGAAATGTCCATGCAAATCGAAGGCGCACTCAATAACCTCGATCGAAGGATAACGGAATATTTAGTGGAATTATCCGGTGAATATATGTCCGAATTGAATAGTGCCAAACATACGCTGCTGATGGACTCTGTACGTGACATTGAACGAATTGGTGATCATTTTGAAAACATTATTGAACTGATTGATTATAAAATAACCAACAAAGTCCATTTAACGGAAAAAGCACAAGAAGATTTAAATAATATGTTTGATTTAACCGTTATGACAGTAAAAGAATCCGTTGAAGCACTGGATAGCACCGACCGTGAAAAAGCATTGGGAGTTGTGCAGAAAGAGGATCAGATTGACAAGATGGAACGTGACTATCGGAAAAAACACATTATTCGTATGAATGAGGGTGTATGTACAGGATCAGCAGGCATCGTCTATGTTGACATCATCAGCAATTTAGAGCGTATTGCTGATCATGCGGTGAATATTGCTGAAGCTGTTTTGGACGAATAGAGAATATCGGCACTGAATTTATCAGCAGTTGCCGGTATTTTATCTGTTTTTGTTTTGGATATATGATGATTTTTTTGGATATTGTGTTTCTTGTTGAAAATAGGGGTTGAACATGCTATAGTTACTAATGTTGTTAATTCTTGCAGCGATATCAGTATCGTACATAATATCCCGGAATAGAGGGTTGACTAATTCCGGGAAGGGTGATAGAATGTATATCGTCGCTGTTGGGAAACAGGAAATAGAATTACTGATTATTCCACAGTAGCTCAGCGGTAGATCTATCGGAAGTTAACCGATCGATCGCAGGTTCGAATCCTGCCTGTGAAGTCATGTGGCGGTGTAGCTCAGCTGGCGAGAGCATACGGTTCATACCCGTAAGGTCGTGGGTTCGAACCCCTCCACCGCTATTCATTTTCTGATGGCGGCCGTGGCGAAGTGGTTAACGCACCGGATTGTGGCTCCGGCATGCGTGGGTTCGATCCCCACCGGTCGCCCCATATAAATAAAGCCAAGGACCCTTAGCTCAGCTGGTCAGAGCTATCGGCTCATAACCGATCGGTCGCAGGTTCGAATCCTGCAGGGTCCACCACTGACATTCGGAGGTATACCCAAGTGGCTGAAGGGATCGGTCTTGAAAACCGACAGGCGGGTCAAACCGCGCGGGGGTTCGAATCCCTCTACCTCCTCCATACATAACGTTGGCAACAACTATAACAAGATCATGTTATAAACGGCTCGATAGCTCAGTCGGTAGAGCAACGGACTGAAAATCCGTGTGTCGGCGGTTCGATTCCGTCTCGAGCCATCTTTTTAAAACAAGCATACATGCTTGTTTTTTTTATACCAAATAACGAGCATAGCTTTAGGTATTAGGAGAAATTGCGTATTGTTTGCAACAGTTTAAGTACTTTGATATATTAAAATTAAAAGGATGATACATAATCCTTTTAACAAATAAAGACAGGAAGGATGGATATAATGGCTCCATTTGAACTACCAGAACTACCATATGCATATGATGCTTTGGAACCGACGATTGACAAAGAAACCATGAATATTCACCACACAAAGCATCACAATACTTATGTCACCAAATTGAATGCCGCGCTGGAAGGTAAATCAGATCTACAGCAAAAATCACTTAACGATTTAATTGGCAATCTTGATGCTGTACCGGAGGATATTCGGACAGCTGTTCGCAACAATGGCGGTGGACATGCCAACCATAGCTTGTTCTGGAAGGTCATGTCACCCAATGGTGGGGGCGAACCAACTGGTGAACTTGCTGACAAAATTAAATCGACATTCGGCAGTTTTGACCAATTCAAAGAAGATTTTGAAACAGCCGCAAAAGGCCGCTTTGGTTCAGGCTGGGCATGGCTGATTGTTAATAATGGTAAACTGGAAATTACTAGCACACCGAATCAGGACTCCCCAATCATGGACGGTCAAACACCGATTTTAGGACTTGACGTATGGGAGCATGCTTACTACCTGAAATATCAGAACCGTCGTCCTGAATATGTCTCTGCATTTTGGAATGTTGTTAATTGGGACGAGGTTGCGAAAAACTATAACGAAGCTAAATAAGTAGCTTTAAAAACACGGGGTTAGCCTCCGTGTTTTTTTAATATAACTGGAAAATATCACTGTTGTAAGCCATCTTTTTCCCATGTTTGTTATTACATATCCGTGCTCTCATTTGTTTACACTATGAATGAACAAAAAGGAGCAATGGATATGCGTAACTATTTACAAGCCTTTACAGGAAAAATGGATATTAACCGGGATCTTATTTTGCTGCTTGTTATAGGCGGCTTGTACTCGTTGAGTATTTTTCTTTCCAATACTTTTGTGAACATATATTTATGGCGTCAGGCCGGTGATTACAGCACCATTGCCTTTTATAATCTGGCCATTTATCTGTTTCAGCCGCTCACCTTTATTCTTGCAGGAAAAATTGCTAAAAAAATTGACCGTGTTATTGTTTTACGTCTTGGTGTTATTGCTTTATCGCTCTTTTTCCTGAGTGTACTGCTTATTGCAGATAAAGCAGCAACGTACAACTTTGTGCTTGGCAGTGTGCTGGGAATAGGATTTGGATTTTACTGGTTGGCTTTTAATGTGCTTACATTTGAAATTACTGAACCTGAGTCAAGAGACTTTTTTAATGGGTTTTTAGGTGTTTTACAGTCATTAGCTGGTATGATTGGTCCGGTCCTCGCAGGGGCCATCATCGCCAGAATGGACGAGACGATTGGGTATACGGTTATTTTTTCAATTTCATTCTGCCTGTTTATTGGTGCGGTTGTATTGAGTTTTTTTCTGAAACGGCGTCAGGCAGAAGGGCGTTTTTATTTCAGGCGTGTCTTATCTGAATGGAAAGGCAATAAAAACTGGCGAAAAATATTGAATGCTCACATATCTCAAGGACTTCGGGAAGGTATTTTTTTATTTGTCATTTCCATATGGGTCTTTCTTGCCACAGGAAGTGAATTTTCGCTTGGGATCTTTAATTTGTTTCTTTCGGGATTATCTTTCGTTTTTTATTTCATCGTAACAAGATGGGTGAAACCGTACATGCGGAAAAAATTTGTACTCATAGGAGCACTGATCTTGTATTTCTCGATTTATATTATTTTGTTTGAGACTGGGTATGTGCAGCTGATGATTTATGCGGCACTCATAGGCACGGCTTATCCAATTGTCAACGTTCCTTACTTTTCCATGACATTTGACGTCATTGGAAAGGCATGGAAAGCAAAAGAATTAAGAGTGGAGTATATTGTCGTCCGTGAAGTATTTGCCAATATCGGTAGAGTGACGGCTATAGTCGTATTTCTTATTGCCATATCCATTTTTTCGGCGGAAACCATTATTCCATATCTGCTCGCCTTTTTCGGACTGGGTCATATTGTTATTTATATGTTTATTAAAGGTGTTCATTTGAAAACAAACACTAAAAACGAATCCATCACCACGGAATCTGTCACTGATGAAAAAAATCGGTGATCCCTGTTAGAAACAGCCGGAAAAAATGGTATAATAAAAACATACTATTTCCAAGGTGAAGGAGAGACATATGGCAGACGCGAAAAAGAAGAAAAAGAAAAAGGCGCAGTTGCCCTTTCGTTTAAATATATTGTTTTTTGTTGTTTTTTTGTTGTTTTCAATACTGATTCTGCAACTTGGCGTTGTCCAAATTCTAAATGGGAAAACGTTTCAAGCGGAAATCGACCGCACGTCCAATGATTACACGGAAATTTCTGTTCCCCGCGGTAAAATGTATGATCGGAATGGCGATTTAATTGTTGGCAATAATGCAGAATACGCTATCACGTATACACCGGACAAAGGCACACGGGCGAAAAAACGACTGGATGTTGCGGAAAGATTGGCCACTTATATCTCTATGGATGAAGGCGACGATGGAGATTACGGTGTTACGGAACGAAATCGGAAAGACTACTGGTATCTTAAAAACACGGAAGAAGCAAAAAGCAGGCTGACAGACAAAGAAGAAAATAACATGGATAACAGTGAGCAATACAGTACGATGATAGAACGAATTACGGATGAAGAAATTGCTCTAAGTAACTTTACCGATCAACAGCTTGAAGTGATGGCAATCAAGAAGGAAATGGACAAAGCAATGGCGCTGACGCCGCAAACAATCACAAAAGGCAATGACGTAACTCCCAGGGAATTTGCACGTGTTGCCGAACATTTGGATAAATTGTCAGGGGTGAACGCGACAACGGATTGGAACCGTAAATACCCATACGATAATACATTCCAGGCTTTTACCGGGCAACTGACATCGGAATCAGAGGGGATATTGGCTGAAAAAAAAGAATACTACTTGACAAGAGGTTACAACCGTAATGACCGTGTGGGCAGGAGTGGTCTTGAACAGGAATATGAGAGCATTTTAAGGGGACGCAAAGAAAAAATCCAATATACAACCAATAAGGAGGATACAGTAGTTGACTCTGATGTTGCTGTTGAAGGACAGCGTGGAAAGGACCTTGTTCTTTCCATTGATATGGAATTGCAGAAACAAGTGAATTCGATTCTTCGTAAGGAATTGAAGACCGCCATCCAAAATCAACCTTATGAGAATAAAGAAATGGACAGAGCTCTTGCGGTAATGATGGACCCACAGACAGGAGACATTCTCGCGGCCGGCGGGCAATATTACAACCGAAAGGAAAAGGAATTTCAAAATTCCGGGCTCAGCACCATACACAATGCATACAGCTTTGGTTCAGCGGTGAAAGGTGCAACGGTGCTGTCCGGTTATGAATCAGGGGTTATTAAGCCGGGGCGCTCCTTTTACGATGCACCAATCAAAATAAAAGGCACACCTGTGAAAAAATCTTATCATAACTTAGGGCAGGTCAACGATTTGGATGCACTAAGACTGTCATCCAACGTTTACATGTTCTACATTGCAATGCGCATGGGTGGAGATTTTAACTACCAGCCGAATGAACCGCTTAATTTTGACCCGGAGGCTTTTACGGAGATGCGCAGTTATTTCAGTCAATTCGGGCTTGGCATTTCAACCGGTATTGATTTTCCGTCGGAATCGACTGGATATGAGGGCAGTGACCCGCGCGCAGGAAATTTGCTTGACTTTGCGATTGGGCAGTATGATACGTATACAACGATGCAAATGGTCCAATATATTTCAACCATTGCCAATAACGGATACCGCGTGCAACCACATTTTTTGAAGTCCATACGCAACCCTGTGCCACACAGCGAGGAACTTGGTCCAGTATATAAAAACAATAATACCGAGATTATCAATAGGGTGGAGATGGATCAGAACTATATCGACCGTGTTCAGGAAGGGTTTCGTCAAGTGTTCCAGGAACCCGGCGGAACGGCTGAACGTTATTTTTCTGATCAGCCATATCAAGCGGCCGGTAAAACGGGTACCGCTGAAGCCGATGTTTATAAAAACGGGGAAAAAGTGCATGATGCGGAGAATTTAGCTCTTATAGGCTATGCGCCTTATGATGACCCGGAAGTAGCGTTTGCACTCATTGTACCCCAAGCAGGAACTGGAAACAAACACCCGATCAGCTATAAAATCGGTCAAGGGATTTTGGATGCGTATTTTAAATTAAATAATAAAAAAGATGAAGAGTAAAATGGTTATACCAGCCTGAGCACTCGTGCAGTGTTCAGGTTTTTTTATTTGCGCTATTCATAGGGGCGCGATTATTTACAGTATTTTTACATTCAATTCATAGGCAGTTAAAACTGTTTCGTTAATATGGGAACTGCAGAGAGGAAACCATCCTTTCTTCCTGACAAAAACAGAAACAGGAGGTTTTTAACATGAGGTCAATGTTTTTACTTGTGACCATTGCTATGTCATTGCTATTAGCTGCATGCGGCAATGCGGAAGAAAGCGCAAATGAACAGGGAAATGGCGGAGACAACAAAAATGCAGGAGACGGGTCGTCCGAAGTAATCGTGGATGGATCGTCCACCGTCTTTCCAATCATGGAAGCCATAGCTGAAGACTATCAGAAACAAAATCCTGATGCCCGGGTTAATATTGGTGTTTCCGGAAGCGGTGGTGGATTTGAAAAGTTTGCGGCAGGTGAAACCCATATTTCCAACGCTTCCCGGCCAATTAAAGAAGCAGAAAAGCAGACACTTCAGGATGCGGGTATTGACTACACCGAATTCGAAATAGCGCTTGATGGTCTTTCGATTGTTGTTAATAAAGAAAACAACTGGGTTAATAAATTGACGGTTGAACAGCTGAAAAAAATGTGGTCTAAGGATGGCGGTGTGGAAACGTGGGCCGATGTGAAAAAAGGTTGGCCTGAGGAAAAAATTGAGTTTTATAGCCCTGGAGCGGATTCCGGCACATTCGATTATTTCAGCGAAGTTGTTCTTGGAGATGCTCAGATTCGTAAAGATGCGTCATTATCAGAAGATGACAATGTCCTTGTGCAGGGGGTAATGGGCTCTCCTAATGGAATCAGTTACTTTGGATATGCTTATTACGCTGAGAACAAGGAAAACTTAAAAGCAGTACCGATTGTGAATAATGATGGGGAAGCCATTAAACCAAGCAAAGAAACCATTCAATCGGGTGCATATAATCCATTTTCACGACCACTATTCTTCTATGTAAAAAATGAAGCACTAAAAAAAGACGCTGTTTATAATTTCACCACATATGCTCTTAAAAATGCCGGTAAAATGGCAGAAACAGTCGGTTATGTCGGAAAACCGGAAAGTGCATATGAAGAAGCACTGCAAAAGGTTGATAAAATAGCCGGTAAATAGGCGAGAGGGATATGTGAGAAAAGTTTTTCTGCTTTTCTTACTTCCTGCGTTTGCCGTGACATATAGGTTATTCAATACAGAGGAGTTTTTGCATGACGGTAAATGTAAAAAACATGATCAGAAAGAAACAAACAAACCGTTTTTTCTTGCGTTTTACGGAAAAGGCTGCACCTGTATTCTTTCTATTGTGTGCGGCAATATCGGTGCTTACGACAGTTGGGATTATTCTGACATTGTTTGTGGAAACCATCACTTTTTTCAACAAGGTTTCTTTTATAGAGTTTATTACAGGAACACAGTGGTGGCCATTTGGCAGGAATCCAAGTTACGGCATTCTACCGCTTGTATCCGGAACTATGCTGATTACGATTATTGCCAGTGCGGTTGCCCTTCCCATCGGTCTTGCATCAGCTATTTATTTAAGTGAATTTGCCGGGGAACGGACACGGAAAGTGGTGAAACCGGTACTGGAAGTTTTGGCTGGAATTCCAACCATCGTTTACGGTTTCTTCGCTCTCACATTTGTGACGCCTGTTCTTGAAATGATTATTCCGGATTTGCCTGTTTTTAATGCGCTCAGTCCAGGGATTGTCGTCGGTGTAATGATTATTCCAATGATTGCGTCGCTGTCTGAAGATGCTCTCCACTCCGTCCCCATTTCGATGAGAGAAGGTGCTTTGGCCATAGGGTCCACACGTCTGGAAATGGCCATGAAAGTCGTTGTCCCTTCAGCATTATCGGGAATTATATCGTCATTTGTTCTTGGAATATCACGTGCCATTGGCGAGACGATGATTGTTGCGGTAGCTGCCGGTGCCACACCAAAGCTGACGTGGGATGTTACAGAATCCATCCAGACGATGACGGGCTATATTGTTCAGGTTAGTCTTGGGGATGTATCGTACGGATCCACAGCCTACTACAGTATTTATGCAGTGGGAATGACGTTATTTGTGTTCACATTAATTATGAATATTATATCGCATTATATTTCCCGTCGCTTTAAGGAGGATTACTAAAGATGAACCTCGTCGATAAACAGATTGTCCAAAAAAGCATGGGCAGGCGAATCCTCAAAAACCAATTGGGTAGAACAGTATTTTTCCTTGCTTCCGTTTTTGGCATTGCGATTTTGGCAGTATTGTTCTATCGTATTTTGTCAGAAGGAATGGGATATTTGGATTGGAACTTTTTAACCAATTTTGCTTCAAGATTTCCGGAAGAAGCAGGTATTAAAGCAGCCATTATAGGCTCGTTATGGCTGATGGCGGTTACGGCTCCCGTATCATTGCTGCTTGGTGTTGGAACAGCTATTTATCTGGAAGAGTATGCGAAAGACAATAAAATGACTCGGTTTATTCAAATGAATATTTCCAATCTTGCCGGGGTTCCATCTGTTGTCTTTGGTCTTTTGGGTCTTACCGTTTTTGTGCGGCTGATGGAGATGGGCAGAAGCATTATGGCGGGCGGATTGACGATGAGTCTGCTGATTCTGCCGATTATTGTTGTATCTTCCCAAGAAGCGATACGGGCTATCCCTAAAAATCAATATGAAGCATCTTTTGCGATGGGAGCAACGAAATGGCAGACGGTACTACGTGTCGTGCTGCCCGCTGCCATTCCTGGTATTCTGACAGGCGGTATTCTTGCCTTGTCACGGGCCATTGGTGAAACAGCGCCCCTTTTGATGATTGGTGCCCTGTCCTTTATTGCCTATTTGCCGGAAAATGTATGGTCCGGATTCACCGTACTGCCGATTCAAATATTTCATTGGACTGGGAGACCACAGGAGGAATTCCATTTGGTGGCTTCTGCAGGCATCATCGTACTGCTGGTTCTATTACTGCTGATGAATTCGATTGCGGTATTTATACGAAACAAGTTTTCCAAACGATCTTAATGGGAGGTTTTTTATGAGTCTGGCTGTAACGAATAAACGTACCTTTTCTGCTAATGCAGTTGAAAATAAAACGGAATTTGCAGCAAAAACGATTTATGACGTTGATAATTTTAACCTCTGGTATGGAAATGATCAGGCACTTTATGACGTCAATCTTGCTATACCAGAAAACCAGGTAACAGCGATCATCGGACCGTCTGGCTGCGGAAAATCAACTTTCATTAAGTCGCTTAATCGGATGGTGGAACTGATTCCATCGGTCAAGATAAGCGGAAATATCCGTTACGCCGGTGGTGATATATTCAGTCCTGGTTATAAAGTGGAACAATTACGAACCGATGTCGGTATGGTCTTTCAAAATCCGAACCCGTTTCCGAAATCCATTTATGAGAATATCGCCTATGGTCCGAAAATTCACGGCATTCGGAAGAAGAACGTACTTGATGAAATCGTTGCGAAAAGTCTTAAAGGGGCAGCACTATGGGATGAAGTGAAAGACCGTGTACAAGAAAATGCGTTTGGATTATCCGGCGGTCAGCAGCAGCGGTTATGTCTTGCCAGGTGCCTGGCTATTGAGCCGGATGTCATTTTAATGGACGAACCGACATCCTCCCTCGATCCAATAGCGACAGCTAAAGTGGAAGAACTTGTGCAAAGCCTGAAACGGGATTACAGTATTGTCATTGTCACCCACAATATGCAGCAGGCGGCTCGGATATCGGATAAAACAGCCTTTTTTCTTAATGGTGACGTAATCGAATTCTCGAGGACGGATAAACTTTTTTCCAACCCGGAAGACAAGCGGACTGAAGATTATATTGATGGCCGTTTCGGCTGATGGGGCGAAAGTGGGCTGGAAACATCCTATATCTTAAATCCCATAATCTTTATTGATAAATGATAAATAAAAGCTGTATTGCACGTGCAATACAGCTTAGCTTGTAATAGCCTCAGCAATTTCATTATGGCTCATATCACTATTCAATTCGAATGTTCCGAGCTGAACCAATTTGCTGTATCCTTCATTTTCCATGTATGTTGAGAATGCATCGGCATTTTCAATAATATTATGTTCTTGTAAAGTGTTACTAATGGTGGATGAAGCTGTGCCGGATTCAATGGTCAAGGTGTAAGTGTTTGTCTGGTTCGATTTAGACTCGTTTTCTTGACTGTCTTTATCGTTTGTATTGTCATCCTGGTTATTGCCGGCATTCGTACCGTTTTTGTTGTTTTCGTCCGATCGTACTGAAGCTGATATATATTCTGATTCGGTCATTACATGATATCCATTTGATTCGATTTTTTGAATCAATGCTTCTGTTGAACGCGCTGGATTATTTGGCTTATCATTTGAGAAATAAAAAACAGCAAGCATAATGATTCCGGCCGTCAACAAACCAAGTGCGAAAAAACGAATTGGTTGTTTCATCTTGTTCTCCTATCTTTCTGTTAATTGTTATTTTAGTCGCGATTTATGGTGCCTTCCGAACATTCATTTGTCGGCAGTTCTTCTTCAAGAGCTTTGATCTTTTGCTTCATTTGATAGTTTTCCTGCATGGTCGAAGTCGATATTTGTTCCAGTTCGCTTTCCAGTTGATCAAATTTATCATTCATGAAAAACGACAGGATCAATAGAACGACGGCAATGACAATAACGGTAATGATTACATAAAAAATCACGGTAGCCACCTCCCCCAATCATTTATCAATACTGTTATAACATATCATGTTGAAAAGAGAAATAATCAATTTTTAACAGCCACTTCTTGAATATTCTCCGGACATCTGCTATCATGATTAAGTCTGAAACGTCATAATAAACGTCTTTGAACAGCAAATTACCATGTTTGGAGGGAAAATAAATGCGCGTAAATATTACACTTGCTTGTACTGAAACAGGCGACCGCAACTATATTTCGACAAAAAATAAGCGGAACAATCCAGAACGTTTGGAGATTAGGAAATATAGCCCGCGTTTGAAGAAACATACACTTCATCGGGAAACCAAATAGTTCGAATCCTTTAGCTCTTGCCTTATTGCGGCAAGAGCTTTATTATAACATTAGGGTGATTTACACGTGTTCAGGAGTGTTTTCATTGCAAAAAAGAAACATGCGAAAAGACGCAAAGGACGAATTAAAAAAACTTTCGGATGCACATCGGATGCAAATCGAAAAAAAGCTTAAACAGAATCTCGTTTCTTCGGATGTGTGGAAACGTGCAGACAGAATCGGTATCACGGTGTCAAAAGGGATGGAGTGGGATACCAACCCCATTATCGAGGCGGCTTGGCAGGAAGGCAAAACCGTCGCTGTTCCGAAATGTTATCCGGATGAACGGAAACTGACTTTTTTTGATTTTCATACATATGACCAGCTCGAAACCGTTTACTATAATCTTTTGGAACCAAACCCCAACAAGACCGACAACGTTAACAAGGAGACTATTGATTTGCTTATTGTTCCTGGTCTTCTTTTTGATCAAGGAGGTTTTCGGATCGGTTTTGGCGGCGGGTATTATGACCGTTTCCTGGCTGACTTCCCGAACCGGACACTGTCACTTGCAGCAGACTTTCAGGTTGTGGAAAAGCTTCCGTCCGATTCGTATGATGTTCCCGTAGACAGTCTCATTACCGAACATGGCATGCTGGACCAAGGAGGTATGTAACGTGGATCTGGCACGGTATTCAAGACAAATGCTATTTGGTCCCATTCAAGAAACAGGGCAGAAAAAACTGACAGAAAGTTCGGTGCTCGTCATTGGTGCGGGTGCCTTGGGTAGTGTCATTTGCAACCAGCTCGTCCGGGCAGGGGTCGGTACCATTCGGCTTATTGACCGGGACTATGTGGAATGGAGCAACTTGCAGCGGCAAATGCTGTTTGATGAAGATGATGCCGTCAACGTTGTGCCAAAAGCGATTGCAGCTAAACAAAAACTCGAAAAAATGAACAGTCATGTGACGGTGGAAGCCATTGTTGGCAATGTGGCAGTAGCCAATATACGGGAACTGCTGGAAGGCATGGATGTTGTTCTGGATGGGACGGATAATTTTTCAACACGCTATTTGTTGAATGATGCCTGTTTTCAGAAGGGAATCCCATTTTCCTATGGCGGAGTGGTTAGTTCACGGGGAATGCAAGCTTTTTTTACACCGGGGGTGACCCCATGCCTGCGCTGTATGGCAAAAGGAGAAGCAGCGAGTGGTCAGACATGTGATACAGCGGGAGTTATTTCGCCCGCGGTCAATATGGTTGCATCCCATCAAGTGACTGAGACGTTGAAGTATTTAACCGGGAATCAGGATGCATTGCGGCAAACATTGAAAACGTTCGATCTCTGGCTGAATAATGGGTATGATATGAGACTATCAGCTTCTGCTCCCGACTGCCCGGTATGTCAGAACGAAGATTATCCATCTTTGAGAAAATCGGCTCAGAATGAGGAAACGGTTTTGTGCGGACGTGATACGGTTCAAATCCATCGTGAGACAAGCAGGGATTTGGAACAATGGGAAACCATACTCACTCCAACAGCTGCTTTGCAGCGCACCCCCTTTTTACTGAAAGCGGTATTCAATGATGACATTCAATTTGTTCTATTCCAGGACGGCCGTGTGCTCGTTCAAGGGACGGAAGATCCTGTTCAGGCACGGATTTTGTATGACCGTTATATCGGTTCCTAGTGCATAATTTCATATTAATGACGGATAACTAAGGACACCATATCATAAGAAAAGGGTGTCCGTTATGAGAGTATTTACTTTATTGACACTTATGGTAACCATAGCAGGGTTACTGTTCAAGTGGCGTTATCGTATTATGAACACACTTCTCGCCATTAGTTTTTTAAGACGTGCAGCAGTGATATTATCCATGAATATGCCAGTGATCCGCCAAAAGCTATTACCCGGTCTTTTTCAACGTTCAACCGAATAATGTATGTCAAAGCTGTCATTCAGGCAGCTTTTTTATGTGTGAAATGCCGTTCGCCTATATTAGGAAATTCCAGTCGGTTCGGGAACAAAAATAAGCACACGTCTGATATGATGGCCAAGAGGAGGAAGGTGCAATGGATCTGAAAGAGAAACACCGGATGTATCACTTGGCATATCATCTGGTCAGCATAGCGGGTTTTGATGTTATTGATTACAACGACGATGACATATGGATGGTAAGACATCATGGAAAAATATCCCAGATTGCCCGTCTATCTCATGGTGGTTTTGACTGGGCGAATCACTTAAAAAGAGATATAGCACACGTTTTTCAACGAGCAAAAACGATGAGACGGGATTTGCAAGGGAAATATATTGAAATACATAATGTTTACATTGCCGATCATGAGCCAGTGGATGATTGGAATATATTAAAAAAGCCAATGCAGTTGCAGGAACGGCATCCGATAAATATGTATGTATATTATTTGTCGAATACGAACAAGGAAGAAGAATTACAACGTCTGCAGTATGTATATGAAGACGCATTTCAGGATAACTCAGCCGACCTTTCGGAATCAGATTTGTCAGAACAGATCTCCTCTTATCAGAAAAAAATAGCCGAACAAATGAAATGGAAGCAACAGGATATGGAGAATTTATTTACAAAAGGCAAGCCGTTTATCACCTATGTGTTGTTGGCTGTCAATGTTTTTTTGTTTCTGCTGCTTGCTATAAATGGAGGCAGCACATCGACGGAAACATTAATCCGCTTTGGGGCGAAGTATAATCCGGCTATTCTGGAACAAGGAGAATGGTGGCGGATTGTCACATCGATGTTTTTGCATATCGGTATCGTGCATTTGGCTATGAATATGCTGGCTGTTTTTTACTTGGGATCGGCTGTGGAGAGCATATACGGGTCGGTGCGATTTGTTATGATTTATTTTCTGGCAGGTATCGGTGGTGGGCTTGCGAGCTTTGCATTTACAGCAAACATATCAGCTGGTGCCTCCGGTGCCTTATTTGGACTTTTTGGTGCGCTGTTATTTTTCGGTGTGATGCATAAGCAGGTCTTTTTTCGGACCATGGGGATGAATGTGATCCTGTTGGTTGGTATTAATATCATCTTCGGCCTCAGTGTGCCGCAAATTGACAATGGTGCCCATATGGGCGGGTTAATAGCCGGGTTTATGGCTTCGGCTGCAGTCCAGCTGCCCGGAAAAAAATGGCCCGGAATACAAATACCTGCATGGATTCTGTATGGATTGCTTGCGGTTGGATTGATTGTTTATGGAGTGGCAGCCAATACGTAGTCATGTTTCCGGTACCACCGCCCTTTTGCATGAGAGAAGTTTTGAAGGGGCTGGGACAAGACTGAACAAATCTTTTCTAAATACGAACGATATATTTAAGGCGTGGCCATCGCTCCGGAAAAACACTGCGCGTTCACCTTGCTAGGCACAAGCGCGACATCTGTTCAAGCTTCCTTTGGTCGCTTTCACAGTGTCTTCTTTGCCGCGGGCGCTGATAAGCCTCCTCGTGCTCGTCGCGTTGCAAGCTTATTCGTCGAAGCCTACGCTCCTCGCAGGTCGAAGCCTACTCATGGAAGCTTTGCTTTGTGCTTATCGCACTGCGGGGTCTTATCTAGGCTTTTCATCCCGCAGGAGTCTCCGTGTTTTTCCTACGCTAAACGAAAAATCCGAACTGATTCAGGTTTTTTGCGAATCATAGTTCGGATTTTTATTTGACTAAACGTTTTTTGTCCCAGCCTCGCCGGATCAAAAATCAGGGTACTGCTGGATGAGTTTTTTCTTCTCCCCGTTTATTTCAAAAAGGACTATCAGATGGGTCTTTTGTTTATCAAATAAAATAACCGGCACGAAGCTTGTCCATGTTTCGGATCTCGATTCTGTTGTGATGAACGGAATGACATAATTTTTGTATATTCCTTCCCACAATTGCCCGATAATTTGGTTGGTTTGTTGTTGCGTGAACGATGGGAGCGGTTCTTGATTGAATTGTTCCAGTTCAGTCAAGCCAACCGTTTTGTAAGAGTTCTTGTCAATCCCGTAATGATCCATTAGCTGATTCCATGAATAAGATAATTGTTGTTCGGTTGTATGCTCTAGTAAATGGGCCCAATCACGCTCATAATCGGTTGCAGCATGCTTGAATGAATGAGTTTCCGTGTTTGGGGAGTCAATCACATACAACTGATCGTCCGTCATTTCCTGGATACTGGTGATCGCTTCATTGGGATGGTGGATCTCACCGTGATGATACGATATCGCTTGGTAGTAGTTGCTGTCTTCTCCCGTAATCGATTCTTTCATTGCTATGGTATTCGTCTGTTCTTTCCATTTCGTTTTTACGCCACGCAATATGCCATTATGAAACAATAAGGTTGCGTCCTGCCGCAAATATAAGTCGTCTTTACTTTCTGATTGACTTTTCCACATGATGTCATAAGAGTCCTTGGTTTTTTGCGAAGCTAATTGCAGCGTGGTATCCGCTTGACGAAAATTTGCTCTTGGATCCTCCTTGAAATACGTGATGGCTGGAGCTGAGTTGGATGGCCATAAATACATAAAAACAATCGTGCACAGAGAAAGGGTTATTAACAGTACAGTCAGTTGCTTTTTCATCCTATCATCCTTAAAAAGATCTCTTGGTCTACAACAGTGGACACGCTTACGTCAACGCCATTGTATGATGGCACACGTAGGATTATGTATAGAAGGCCATATCCGGCGCACACTATGGGTCAGACTAAAATTGACAGGTGATAGGATGGAAAAAGACAAACAACCCTTATTTTCGTCATACAAACAAAACGTTGCTTACATGAAAGAACGACTGGCTGTCGATAAAAGTTTCGATGTTATTCATTTGGATCTCGAATATGCCGGCAGAAACATGGCGTTATTTTTAATTGATGGATTTGCCAAGGACGAAATATTGCACTATATTATGAAGCTTTTGGCCGATCTTGAACCGGAGCAGTTAGAACCAGATCCATTGGAAAAGCTGTTCAAAACCTATATCCCATATATTGAAGTTGATCATGTAAAGGATTTGAATCAGGCGTCTGACTTGGTTCTCGGAGGACCTGCAGCCTTAGTTGTGGAGGGCATTGATGAAATCATTATGATTGATGCCCGGACATATCCAGTTCGATCACCGGCTGAACCGGATTTGGAACGGGTTACCCGCGGACCAAGGGATGGCTTTGTCGAAACGATTGTGTTCAATACTGCCTTAACAAGAAGGCGAGTAAGGGACCGGTCACTTCGCATGGAATATTTACAAATTGGCCGCCGATCAATGACCGATGTTGCCGTATGTTATTTAGAGGATATTGCTGATCAGGAACGGGTGGACAATCTGAAAGGCGCTTTGAAGGATATCGATACAGATGGCTTGCCCATGGCTGAGAAGACGGTTGAAGAATATATCGGCGGCCGTCACTGGAACCCGTATCCGACAGTGCGCTACACGGAAAGGCCGGATGTGGCTGCTTCTCATTTATATGAAGGACATATACTCGTTATTATTGATGGTTCGCCAAGTGTTATGATTACCCCAGCAACTTACTGGCACCATTTGCAGCACGCTGAGGAATATCGGCAAAAACCAATTGTGGGAGCATACTTACGATTGGTGCGCTATATTGCCGTTTTTGCCTCAATTTTCCTTTTGCCGTTGTATTACTTGTTATCCACTAATCCGGACTTTCTTCCAGGTACGATTTCGTTTATAGGTCCTAGTGAAGAAGGGACCATTCCGCTTCTTCTGCAATTTCTTCTGGCCGAGCTGGGAATTGATATACTCAGAATGGCAGCTGTACACATACCATCATCACTGGCCACGGCTCTTGGACTTGTCGCTGCTATCCTGATTGGACAGGTCGCTGTTGAGGTCGGGCTGTTTTCAAATGAGGTTATCCTTTATCTAGCCATTGCTGCGATTGGAACCTATGCGACACCAAGTTATGAATTGAGTTTGGCAAACAGGCTTGTTCGGCTCTTTCTTCTAATGGTTACTGGGATGTTTGGTGCTATAGGTTATATGGTGGGAATCACACTCTGGCTGTTGTATCTCGTCCGCATGACGTCATTTCAGACAGCCTATTTTTGGCCGTTGATGCCATTTTCCTACCGTGCCTTTCGGGGTATGTTTATTCGTGCTCCAGTCCCGCTTAAAAACCGCAGACCTGTATTTTTAAACCCGAAAGATCCGGATCGTTGATAAACGTGATCCGGATCTTTATATTCCTTTTCTTATCATTCTTTGGTATAATATGATTTGGTGATTGATATGGAAACGATTTATGATGTAAGACAATTGTTAAAGCGATTTGGAACAGTTATTTATGTTGGTAACAGGTTGGCTGATATGGAATTGATGGAAGATGAAATCAAAGAATTGTATCAATCCCAATGTATTGACATAGAAACGTATCAAATGGCACTGCTCCTTTTACGTGGTGAAATGTCACGTCTTCGTGATGAAAAAGGAGCGAATGATCAATGACGATTTGGAAACGGTGGCAGTCGTACAAAAAAGCTGATCCATTGCTATCGGATCAGCTTTTACATTTATCACGCATGAAGGGCTTGTCATACCCATCTCCAAACATGAGTGAACCAATATTGTGATTGTATAAATTGGCGTCTGAGTAAAAGAAAAACGAACATAGCTTGTTCGTTTTATATAATGCCTAATTCCGTTATAATCGTTGCAATGGAGAAAAATCCGAATACCAGTACGGAAACTGCTGAGAAGCCAAGAGCAAATAAGTTTTTAATCCGCATTTGCCGTATAACGGACACAACGGCTAACAACGTAACAAGCAAAAAGATAACACCTAAAGTCATCGTTTAATATCCTCCTTGTCAATGAAAATGCAATACGTTTATTCGTAATATTATGTATCTAACCGTTTCCTATACTTATTTTATAGTATAAAATGGATTTTGTCGAGTTAAATTCATGGCAATTTCTTTTAACAAATTAAGAGGAGGAACTGTAATGAATGTTCATTGTATACCTGCCGGCCCATTGGGGACAAATTGCTATATCGTAAGGAACGGGACGGATGCGCTCATCATAGATCCCGGTGGCGATGAAGACCATATCATTCAATATTTAACAGATGCGGGCGTGACACCCAGGGCGATTTTTTTAACCCATGCACACTTTGATCATATCGGGGCTGTCAGTGCATTGCGATTTTACTATGACATCGACGTCCATATTCACGTCAATGAACAACATTGGTTAGACGACCCGGAAAAGAATGGGTCAAGCCTGTTTTTGGGACGTGGTATCAAAACGGAGCAAGCGGAACACGTTCTTGTTCCCGGTCGTCTTCAGGAAGGTTCCATGTCATTTGATGTTATTCATACACCGGGGCACTCGCCAGGAAGTGTCAGCTTTCTGTTTCATGATGAGCAGGTGATCATCAGTGGGGATGTGTTATTTAATGGTGGGATTGGACGGACAGATTTGCCGGGTGGAGACATACAGCAATTAGAGAGGAGCATACGCACGTCGCTTTATGGACTGCCGGATTCCTATGTTGTTTATCCAGGTCATGGACCGGAAACAACAATTGGCCAAGAGAAGCAACAAAACCCATTTTTTACAATTTAATCATATATGCGCGCATGTTGCGCGGGAAATCGCACAAAACTGCCAACCATCAATGCTGGCTGGCAGTTTTAAGGGGGATGTGCTCTTATCTTGTATTGGTTCAAAATAAAACGTTATTCTAAATTTAGATTATAAAGTCATGTGAACCATCTGTCAATAGTTAATTCAAGCGTGAATAAAAAACCCCAGACTGTTATGACATGCACAGTGGGGTTGTTTATTCAGCCAACCATACACATTCCTCAGAATCCCGGTACTAATATGAATTCCGAATACCAGGTAAAACCAATGAAAAACAGGGTGCAATAAGCTCCGAACAAATACATATACATGCGTTCAGATAATTTCAGATAGCCTATTGTCAGGAAAAATAACGTCTGAATCAGAAACAGTACAGCCGTCTTATTCATTTCCCCAATATAAAACATGACGGTGAAAATACCTGTCCAAAAGGCAAGGACACGAAACATCCGATCCATGTTTTCCTCCTCCTTTATGTAACCTTATCAAGGCTATTATAAACGACGAATCATATAATGTAAATGAATGATGTTGAACGGTTATTGAACATTTTTCCAAATACGTACCATTCACACCGTGAGACAATGTCCGATTTCCACTTAACCCAACTCGTTTATAAAGTTGGTAACATATCGCTTCAAAAAACATTTTCATACCATTTAGGTTAACCCTCAGAAACCATTTTATTCACTAGGTCGTTCAAGCTTAGGTATTTTAAGCCGGTTCCGTATGTTGTACTCAGCCCCTTTGTCGGTTTTGAGAAATAAAAACAGACGGTACTCGTTTTGTAATTTGGCATAGTGTACGACTGCATGGCCATATGGAAACGGATAGCGGACCGGATTCGGAATGTCTTTGTCATACGTTATATCATTTTTAAGTTGTACCCGGCTCATTTGCAATAATGTTTCCAGTTTCACCTGTTCATCATGGTCTTCAGCAATGCTCAATTCATCATGATACAATTGGGTACTGGCCGTAATGCTAATCAATGCAATTGCTATAAAGAAAAGAACAAAGGGGAGAATAAACCCTTTTTGATTATCGATATATAATGATATCTTTTTCATACGTATCCCCATCCGTCATGGTAATTGAAACGCGGAAACCGTGTTTTATGGTTTTAAAATGCACGTCCTGCACATCTTGAAGATAAATTTCAAACCCTGTCCGGTCCACTTTCCGAACGACCCTATTTCCGTGTTTTTCAATAGATGCTATGCTGCCATCCTGTTGTTTAAGATAGATTGTCGAGGATGCCACTGATATATCAGTGGAACGGACGACATCATCGCGTAAAAAATAAAAAAATTGCTGCACTGATAAATCATTGTAATTTGAAGAAAATGAGGTTCCTTTCGCAAGATATCCCATAAAGGGAAGCATCATCACCAAGATGCTCATGGTCAGAAGAACCTCTGCAAATGAAAATCCTTTATTATTGGTCCGGATAGCCGTATAGACAACTTGTATCGCCTCTTTTTTGCGCATTAGTCCATGTCACACATCCTTTAATAAGTTGTGCCTCCTTGGTGAAGGAAAAGATAGCCTCGGTTCCTTTTATACGTTTCGTTGATTCATTGGGAAGGGGTGGGTGATTGCCATTCCATAAATACGTTTGAAGTTCGCTGTGCAATTCATTAACAATGCTGCGTTTTTGTTGCTGTACCATGCGTTCTTTCATCAAAAGATCGGTAGCGGGAATGAGAGAAGTTATGATCATCATGAGAAGACTCGCCGCAACGACCGTTTCAATCAGAGTAAATCCGTTACTTTTCCGCAATGTAGCATCGTCCTTTCCCTAATGGACAAACAATGTTGTAGGTGCTTGATGATGTTTGAATGGAAAACGTGCCTGATTTACGAATCGTTCCTCTCTCGTTGAATGAAATGGCGGGCAATGTCCGTGGCTGAACATTCCATCCATCAGGCACCGTGCGGGTGACCACGATTTCACCACTGGAAGCAAATGTGACATCCTTAATGACGTAATGATGGTCATCAGGAAACGTTAAGCTATAGGTCGTGTCCGCATCATTATAAGACAGACTTTGTGTGTACAATAAATCCATTTGTAACGTTTCTAAAAAGTGTTTTTCTGTTTGTTTTTCCAGTACTGGCAATGGCATAGGGGCCACTAAAAGCAAAATGACCGACCAGACAGCAAGAACGATCAACATTTCAATCAGTGTAAAACCATCTTCATGATGACCATTCATGAGGAAGCATCCGTACCCGTATCTTTATATACCGTATTATTTTCATTAATCTTCAATGTCGTTTCGTCATCCGGGCATGTCGTTTGTTCTTCAGTAATATATCCATTTTCTTTTAATTCCTTGACCGTTTCCGGATAACTATTCATTTCAATATAGTACGCATCAGCCTGGGATTGGACGACACTAATAAGCGCTTCGCAGCCTTTTTTATTGATTTCCTCGCTTTTGTCACCCAGATTTGGTATAAGCAGCATGACCATTACCGATATAATCATCAGAACGACCAGCATTTCGATTAATGTGAACGCCTTTTGGTTTTTAAACATGGATTACATCTCCTTTTAAATGGTTAGTGACTAATTGAAGCATTGGACATAGAAAGGTAAAGCTTAGCCAAAAATAAGCTTCTGCATCCGCACACTAGGAATTCAGCGCCAAGGGCAATACAAAATAGTATGATAGATCGTCCTTCAAAAATCCATGACTAACATTGTCAGCCTGTTGAGACTGTCTAAGTAAGTCCTGAAAAAAGGTCGAGAAAAGAAGGGATGACTGAGCGTTGGATCTGGTCTTTCATTACCATCTCAATAAGCGATGGATTATATCTCTTAAGTGTTTGCCGTGCAAGATATACGATCAACAAGGCATCAGTAAACATAATGATCTAGTTCATACTAAAAGCGGGCTAAGTTTAGTTTGATATACAATCGCTACTTTTTTGTTTACCTGAACCTGCAATATGTCATTAACATCCTTTTCACTCTGATTTTATAGACTGACTACACTGCACGATCTTTCCTACAGAATTGTTTGCAACATTATGTAGAAAAGTGTGGTTTTTCCACTGTGGATGGGTCCTATAAACAGAATAATTCCGTTGCATTTTGTGATTCATTCCTTCTGTTATTAGCTGGTTTGGAAAAAAGAAAAAGCTTATAAAGGGTAATGTTTTTTGCGGAAGAACACGGGTTGCCGGGCCCTCTGTTTGATTGACCGGAAGTGTGGATAAATGAAGTGTGCTATGATTTTGCAGCTGTTCACGGCTAATTGTTCCCATTTTGCGGTTTTCAAAATTCACCTCTGTCCATTTCAGAATATAAACTTATAAATTATAATAAGTAATCAGTAATGGGTATTGGCTAATGAAATCAACTGATGGTGACTTTTTCCCAAGTACTCGAGAGTGGATATCTGCGTGATTGGAGAAAGGATAGAAGTGAATATCCGAAGCATTGGCATTAATAGCATATTGCAGAAGCTGTTCTGAGATTTTTGGAAGCTGTGTCCAAAGAAAATTTCACCTCCTTTGTTAAACTATATTCGACATGTTTTGCCAAACTCCTTCTTTTTTATAAAGAATTTCATAAAATTTTTAAAAGCAGGGAAAATGTGAAATCACTTTATTTAATAGTGGATTGGAAAAGCACTGTAGAGCCTCTTATGTTCTGTTGTATTCGTTTTTAGGCGAATCATTTGGGAATAAAACCCTGAATAAGCTTTGTGCACAACTTTGCTCATACAACAATAAAGTTGATACCACAATAAAAGTCATTTTTCATGGATTCTATGTATTTCCTAATACGAAATGTTTTCTAAAAGAAATGTACGATGTTTGGTTTTAAGATAAAAGTTTTTTCGGTTAAATGGTGCATTCGTAGAATAAGATCTGCGCCATTTATTGATTTATTGGGCCATTTTAGAATTGATTTTGCTACAGAATTTACACAAAATAATTCAAAGCCATTTGTCGAGGTAATAAACTATAAACATAAAGATTTAAAAACGTTAATAACTAATTAGAGGCTGCTGAGTATGAACCAACAAACCGCTGGGCAAGGATTATCTAGCAGTTTCCAAGCAAAAGCAACCGGGGCATAAAAACGTTCGACAAGCCGTTTGCAAACAGCTGGATTACGTTCAGAGAAACTTAAAGCATATCCCGTTCCTTGTGCAGAATATAGGCCTGTTATCCCTGGACAAGCCGCAATATCGTGAATTATTGGTCATACAGGAACTAACCCGTCAACAGCAGAACATGTGTGACCATAAGACACATCAAATATCAAATCGACCATCGCATTTTCAGTATCACCAGCCTTATGTATGTCCGATTGTACGTGGTAAAACAGATGCCAATGTTGAGTTCGGGGCCAAAAGCTCCGTAAGCATGATCAATGGTTATACCACACTGAATAAACTGTCATGAGACGCCTATCATGAAGGTGTCTATCTTCAGAAATCCATTGAAGCCTATCGCAGACGGAGGGGAAACAGTATTCAGCTTTAAGAAGAAATTCAATGGCCTGTGTAGCCCTTCCAACGTGCGGTTTGGCGATGGCTGAATCGCAACGGTATCTTCCTTCTTTAATTGACAAGATTGAAGTGATTTTGGAGGAAGTAGGTCTTATGGAAGAAGAAATTGTAATTCGCATGTCCGGCTGCCCAAATGGATGTTCACGTCCGGATCTGGCAGAAATAGCCTTTATCGGAAAAGCTCCCGGAAAATATAATATGTATCTCGGAGGCGGATTTACCGGAGATCGACTTAATAAACTTTATCGTGAAAATATAGGAGAAAAAGAAATACTGGAAACGTTAAAGCCGATTTTTAAACATTATGCAAAGGAACGTTTGGAAGGCGAACATTTTGGAGACTTCGTAATACGAGCCGGTTATGTCGAAGAAGTGCATTCAGGTCTGGATTTCCATGCAAAATAGAATGGTAGAAGAATAGATATACCGGCAGAAGCACCAGGATATCAGCACATGTAACTATTTAAATGATCAGAAATGGGGTTGAAATAATGGGAAAGGTTTATTTGGTGGGAGCGGGTCCCGGTGATGCGGATTTAATTACTGTTAAAGGGTTGAAAACGATTCAGCGTTCCGATGTTATTTTGTATGACCGTTTAGTTAATGAAGAATTACTGGATTACGCCCCTAAACGAACGGAATTGATTTTTTGCGGAAAGCACCCGGATCATCATGCGCTGACACAGCATGAGATTAATAACTTGCTTTGTGATTTCGCAAAAAAGGAAAGGTTGTTATAAGGTTAAAAGGCGGTGACCCTTTTATTTTTGGAAGGGGTGGCGAGGAAGCTGAAGTACTAAGCAAAAAAGGGATTGACTTTGAAATTATTCCGGGCATTATTTCCGGTTCTGCTGCGCCTGCTTATGCAGGGATTCCGTTAACGCACCGGAATTACAGTTCTTCTGTTGCTTTTGTCTCTGGAGTAAACAAAACAGAAGAAAGCAATGAAAAATACTGGGAGCACCTTGCCAAAGGTCCTAAGACCCTTTGTTTTTATATGGGGGTCAAAAACCTTGCAGCTATTTGTGAAAAGCTTGTTCGATATGGCCGTGATATTAATACGCCAATCGCTATAGTTCAATGGGGTACAACGGCAAAACAACAAACCGTAACAGGCACATTGGAAACGATTATGGATAAATCGTCTGCTGTAAAAAATCCAACGATAATTATTGTTGGGGAAGTTGTACGGCTAAGGGAAAAGCTTCATTGGTTTGCGCAGGAGTCTGATGAAAAAGCGATTGCTGTTTTAAGCAATTTTGCCTGATTCGGAGGGTGAGTATGTGCAAGGGATTTTATATATAAGCCTACACCATTAGCAGCCCGCGGCAGCAAAACAATGAAATGGTTTAAAAAACATGACCTGTCTGCAGCGTTTGTCTCAGAAGACGGTACGATAGACAATTTACTGAAATCGGTGGAAGACTCAAATGCTTTTGGAAACCATGTTTTTTTACAGGCTTACAATCAGGATGATGCATTATTAGAGCAAAGACTCCAGGAGTTGGGCTATACCGTTTATCTATCTAAACCTTATCAATACAGGGAACCGGACAAAAATACCTTTACCAATTTAATACAGGAAATTATCAATCAATCATTAGATGCTGTTATCTTTACAAGCAAAACACAGGTGCAAAATCTGTTTCATAACACCAGCGATGCAAAAGCTCTAACGGAGTCCTTTGATAACCATGTTTTAGCGGTTGCAGTCGGGAAAGTGACCGCTAGTGAACTTACAAATAACGGCGTATCAAATGTATGGTATCCGCGGGAACCAAAAATGGAGGCAATGGTTGTCAAACTAAGGAATTATATTTTGTATTATTCAAGGGAAAAAGCTGGACGTTGAATAAAATAGTTATCACAAATTCCTTGGTCGGATTAGTATGATGAGGTCTAAAATCAGTTGTCAGCAGACTGTTAAGATACAGTAAGGGGTAGGTTGATGATCAAGGAAAATTGGGGCTCAGTGATGAAGAAACCGTACTTGCCATCACGGAAAATCCATATCTGCAGTACTCATTTGTCTGCATTCGTTTCAGGAAAAAACGACATTTGACGCTTCTTCGATGACACATTTCCGCAAACGTTTTAACGCTGATTTTGTCAACGACCTCAATGAACATATCGTTGAATTGCGACGGAAAACAAAATCACAAAAGCAATCGAAATGTGATCCATCGGGGCATGATGATGGCCCTCTTTCCGCAAACGGAAATGAATCAAACAAGCCAGAAGTGAATCAAACAGGATGAGTTTGTTTCTAACTCACTTGTGTGGTTCATATGCCACGCATTTAGGCCCTATTGCTTTAAAAACAGCTGTTTCAGAAAAAATCAATCCGAAACAGCTGTTTTTTTAATATAAACTAAGTCTAATCCCGATTTATTCACAGCTCCAAATTAGAAATCGTTAGATTGAGCTCTTCTCATTATCAGAGCTTTTAGGTTCTGAAAGTCGAGTAAAACATGAATTCATGAATTCAAAAACGAAAATAGCTACTTATCATCAACAAACTCGCTGTTTTGGATACACAAAGCTGGATGCAAGCTTAAATGAAGGACCGTCCCGATCTAACCAGTTTTACTAGCCACTTTGACGTGCTTTGTACGAATGGTCTGTACCTGCATATTCTGGTGACCATTAGGGAAACAAAGTGTCCGCAGCTAGGTGGTAAGATTATACGTCAATAGACTCAACATCATTCGCACTTGGTTGGTTTAAAAGCATGACTACTCATACGATCCAGATAGAAGCCATTTTTCGCTTCCTGATATAATTTTCCACCGTGCTAATCAATGGTTATTGCGTTAAGCCAAATCAAAGGTTCGTAAATCTAGACGTAAGACCAGGCATAGGGACACAAACGTTGCCCATGCATTAGTGGGTTGATCCTTTACACTGTTGTTTCGAAGAGATGGGCAAAAAATATCTGTGATGTAACATGTGCTAGTAAACAAAAAGCTCGGCATGCTACGCAGGCGCTTTTCTTGTCTTTCCACTCGACAGCAAATAGCGATGAACCATGTACTCAGCAATCCCAATGATGATGGATGTTAACACTGCGCCCCAAAAGGTGACATTTGAATCATTAAATATGTTTGATATCACCCAGATTAATATAACTGCAACAACAAAATCTGAAATAACACTTGTCCATAATGAGCCTTTTTTAAGAAGCATGTATTCCATGGCTACGCCTACAATCGCAAGGATCACTCCGAGTACAACGGGGTGCCATATTGCGCCATAACCAACATTGTCGAATAGATACATTGCTAAAATAAGAATCAGCGGAAGTGCGATGATTTTAATTATAAAGCTTGTCATTTCATTTTTCACCTCCCTTTTCCCTGAGTATTTGTAGAAAGTATAAAACTATACCATGGAAAAATCTTGGTGTTGATTTAAAAATAAAGTCTAACCGTTAAAAAATGCTTCATTTGCTCAGACCCGAAGAATAGGTTCGAATGATGATGTAAGTAGTCGACTCTGCTCTGATCAAGTTGTATTATTGTTACCTTATGACGTAAAAACCTCCACCAATCAGATGGGGATCATCTTTGCTAAACAGTTCCCGAACAATATTTATTTTTATATGGATAGTAAGAATGAATTTTGTTAAGGGACTAGTGTGAAAGGAACTCCCTTAATATAGTAATCATTAAAACGATTATTTCATTAAAGCTGAAGGACAGCTTTATTTCACCTTTAACTGTAGGGTGAATTCTGCTGAATTCTTATCAATCGCTAAGATGTATCCCTTAATACGAAGGGCGCGATTGTGGAATAAAAAAATAAATATATTATAAAAAACTGCTTAATCGATATGAGCGGTTTTTTCGAGTTTTTACATGAACAAGAGATAAAAGCAAAGGGCTCTCAGTCAGCAGGAGCCCTTGTCTAATATAGGAAAACATGTTGAATATAAATAACATAACGCTTGAAATTTGCGAATTATAATTTATCTTGCTTGTTATATTTTTCTTTTCTTATCTTTGGATCATCATTGGAAAACAACCAAATAAAGTCAACATATTGCATTATGGCTGCTCAAATTTGGTCACTAAAAGTTTATAAACACATAAATCTGTGTAGTATTAAAAATTTCCATAAACGCTAAAAACATTAATATGAAGGTGGTTTATAGTGATTAGGAAAAACTAAAATGCTTAAATATGAAAGGGGCAGCATGATGTAATAAATGTTTGAAATTTCATTTAAAATTTGTATGCCACTTTCCACCTCTAATTATTTATGTAATAAATATCGTAACGGAAGCTTTCTCCCGCAGTAAATGGGAATGAATGAGGGTTCACCCCCAAAGCACCCCCGAAATACCCCCAAAATTTTAATAAACCTTAAACATGCATAAAATCAATTTTTACCGAAGTGCGGTTGTATCAAGGTTTTTAAAGTGATTTAAAATCGGATGAAGGCAAGGTACAGAATCCGCACTACTGTACAACTTTGAGAAAATTATAATGATCATAAGTGTGGCGATAAATTGACACCCACATTCGCTCACAAAGGATCGCTATAAATTTATAGAAGAGTATTTTTTATATAATGAGACTTTTGACAAGGTAGAGAACATTGTTGATGTGAAGCATAATGTAATTAAAAATAATCAAACCATTTGTTCTAAGATTAAAATTAAAAAAAGCAATAAGACCGTCTATAATGTATAGTGAGACGGTCGATTTTTAAAGAACATTCTTGTTTTTACGCCATGGGTAATTGCCTATAGATTAATGTGAACCCTTTTTGATTGTTGATCATCAAATTCATCTCTTTCTATGGTTAAATCGTTTTGATTAGCTGAAACATCGGCCACATAAGTGATGCATAAATGGCAACGATCATTCCACCGAGCATGATAAAAAAGACAGGCTGTATATAAGTGATGGTTTTCATGATTTTACGATGTGTTTCTTCTGTTTGTAATTCACTGTAAATGGACAAGTCCTTTTCCAATGCTTTTACGTCTGTATGTCTTTGGAATATGCTAGATAATTGTTTGTCAATGAGTGGCAATTGGGTTAATAAATGGGTCATATAAATACCCCTGGATAATTCGTCCGTGAGCAGAGAGGCATAATGGGCGAGTATAGGTTGTTTTTTCTGCCTGGCCATATTGATAAGGATGTCTTTCATGGAAAGGCCGCTCATTAATAAAGAACTGATGTGGACAGCAAAAAGAAATGATATTTGTGTTTGTTTGTACTGCCGGTAGATAGGGATTCTATTGTAAATGTTAATGCGCTTACTGATGTTGATCCTATTTCTGCTGAAACGCCATACAATCCATGCTATGCCGAGAATGATAAGAATCCCAAGAAGGAAGTAGCCTACCATATCAATGACTGCAACAGTGAGCATAACAGTCGGTGCCGTTTCTGTTGTCCCCTGGAAAAGTTTCAAAAATGAAGGGAGGATGGACTGTTTGATAAAGTATAGCAGGAACATAAAGATGACGAAGAGAATGATTGGGTACCGTGCCGTTTCATAAAATTTTTTTAAGTAAGTCAGTCGTTGTTCATACATAACTGCACATTTTTCTAAATTGGTCTCAAGGTCACCGTTATGACGGACGAAATAAAGGTAGGATGTAATGACTGGGTTGAAATGTATATGGTCTAATGCTTCATCCAATGGTTTGCCGTCTTTGAGAGAGTCAATGATGGCAGAGGCAATGGGTTTCAGTTGATCATCCCATTGCATCATATCAAGTGCTTCAACGATGGTGCAGCCATTTTTAAGCAACCTGGCCAACCGGTGCAAAAAACGCAGCTGTAGTTCTTTGCGCGGTGGTTTATGGTTAGTGTCCGGAAGACGATAGCGTATCTTCTGTAATAAACCCATATGCAAAGGCCTTCTTTCGTAAATGATGGAATGTGTCGAAGTGATCTGTCGCCTGTAGGCTGTCATTATTCAGAGTATGTTCAAGGGTTTGCCCGTCCAACATCTCCATAATAGCAGCACGCTCAGTATGATCCTTCAATTTGATTGGTAGCAACTCCAGCGCCGCAACTGCAATGAGCGACTGTTGCATATCGATGGTGCCGATGCCCATTTCCCATAACCGCTGGATGGTTCCTTCAGCACTGCCGGCATGGAGTGTACTGAGCACAAGATGTCCGGTCAGGGACGCATCAAATGCAAACTGTGCTGTAAAACGATCCCGGATTTCGCCAATCATAATGATATCCGGATCATGGCGCAAAGCCGCTTTTAACCCTGTCTGATAAGTGATGCCTGCTTTCTCATTTACCTGTACCTGCAGAATGTCGTGAATATCTTTTTCAACCGGATCCTCAAGCGTGATGGTTTGGTAGGACTTTTCGGCAAGAATGGTCTGCAGCAGAGTATACAGCGTTGTGGTTTTGCCACTGCCTGTGGGCCCTGTGAACAATATGATTCCATTACGGTTTTTTATCCAGCTTTTCAATTTTTTTAGTTGAAATTGGAAAAGGAAAAGTTTTTCAAGAGAATGGTGCTGATCCTGTGGGAGAATCCGAATGGCAAGGCTTTCTGTGCGGTTAAGCGGCAAGGTTGATAAGCGGAGTGCGCAGCGGTTGCCCTCAAGCTCATGAATAATGGTTCCATCTTGGGGTTTTCGTACTTCACCTATATCCATTCCTGATGTAAACTTGTAGTAGGTAAGCAACACGTCATATTGGCTGATGGGAATAGTTTTGTGATGAATACGGCCACCAAGCACCCGAAAATGGATCGTTGCATGGTCTGCAAAAGGAAAAAAATGCACATCTGAAGCGTTCGAGCTGATGGCTTCATGAAGAAGCTGTTCTGCGATTTTGGAAGCTGTGTCCAATGAATGATTCACCTCCTTACACAAGACTATATTCGACATGGTTTGCTGAACTCCTTCTTTTTTTATAAAATTATTTTAAAATTTCTCAAAGGCAGGGAATCATATGAAGCCTATTTATTTAATCGGATTCATGGGAAGTGGAAAAAGTACCATAGGAGAACGGTTGTGCACCAAATTGGATGTTCCGTTGGTAGATACCGATCAGATGATTGTGGATAAATACGGACCGATAACAACCATATTTCAGGAACATGGGGAACAAATCTTCCGTAAGTATGAAACCGAAATGCTTAAGCGCACCGGGGGAATGGAACAAATTGTTTCAACAGGTGGCGGCATGGTTGAACGAGAGGAAAACGTTGCGTTTATGACGCATCATGGCCTGGTTGTTCATTTGAACGCCTCTATGAATGCTATTGCTTCTCGATTGGGTGAAGACCCCAACAGACCGCTTTGGGGAAAAGACTCCAGCGAAAGGGTTCGTTTATACAATCGTCGCAAGGATCTGTACACAGAAGCGGCGGATGCGACTGTGTTGACTGATAACAAATCCATAGAGGCTATCGCAGAGGAAATAGCTGACCTCCAGGCATAAAATCGAGTACCATCGGTATAAAGTATGTGGCAGCAGTTGATAATAATGATACAAATAAGCGAAAGAGGTGTGGGCATTGTCTTTCAATGAGTATGTTAAGTACATGGTTCAGCGGTTCACCAAGTTGCTGGATACACCGGCAGAAGAAAGACAGTCACGCAAAACAGATCCCTCTGATGAGCCGAATCAGGCCATTTATACAACCCGATGGCTAGGGTTGCTGCCATTTGCGTGGAAAGTATTTTTCAATAAGGCTGATTGACAAGCCCCTGGCGTTAAGGGGCTTGTCTCATTTTTTAGCTTGCGTCTTCCGTCAGATAAAAAAGTCCTCCATTAACCACACTGAAATGAATGCATGGATAATAGCGTCTTTTAATTTCATCCATTTCCTTTCTTATGTCACTCTCCTGATCCTCTCCTTTATAAAAATGTCGCAGGAGACTTATTTCTTCCTCCATGGTTTCCAATGAACGTTCCGCCCAATCATGCTGTTGATTACGAATATAATCCTCGAGTACACGTTCGATACGTTTATATCCGCTCGACAAGGTAATCATCGGCGTCATGGTATAGCAGTAATCGGAGATGGATGCTTGTATCGTTTTGTTGCGCAATTCGTCCATCATATTCGCTTTCATCGTTCCGTTGATCAAGTGGAGCCCTATGGAGACCATTTCATCCATTTTTTGTTTTCCTTCATAACTGATTTTTACATTGGTGACCAACCATGGGAAAAGAGCGGTTTTCTGATTGGTATTTATTCGTTCAAATAGTTTTGTGTAGGTTTCATTGTCGTGTAAATGATTCAAAATCTGATGAAGACGTGGACTGCCAAAATGAATCCATTCATGTTTTCCATCGCGTTTTTCGGGATCTGTTATCAAGGTCAGTTGTTTTGGATCACCGGCATATCCCATTTTCTTGATATAATGCCAATAGAACGGACGATTCATTAACGCCCGATCCATAGCTTCCGTCAATTGAATCGTGAGCATACCTTCGTCATTATGTACAATGCTGCACTGATGGGCCGTGAAATACGATTCAAGAAAATGGTGCAAATCTTTAATGGCCATAGTGTTCCACCTCCTCGTGTATTGCGTCGTCATGTGTCTTTTGAATGATCGATGACAGATTATCCAGTTTTATTTTTGCTTCTCCGGTTGATGCGGATTCCGAAAAAATGGTTTGAATTTTGGATTCAATATCTTCAATATCTAACTCGGCCAGAATGCTGTCCAAATTGCCGATAATTTGTTCAAAAAGATTAATTTTTTCATACAGCAGTGTCATAATGTGCTCTTCCACTGTGCCACGGGTAGCCAAATTATATATGTGCACATCTCTCTCTTGACCATACCGGTGGATTCTTCCAATACGTTGTTCCAGACGCATTGGGTTCCATGGCAGATCATAATTAATTAAATGGTTGCAGAACTGAAGGTTAATGCCTTCTCCACCGGCTTCTGTGGCGATCAGCACTTGGGCATGATTTTCAAACAACTGTCGCATCCAATCTTTTTTACCTTTGTTAAAACCGCCACGGTATGGCACCGACGTGATTCCACTTTCCTTTAAATACCATTGCAAATAAAACTGTGTCGCCCGGTATTCGGTGAATACAATTACTTTTTCGCCACCGGCATTATTAATGAGATCGACCATTTTGGCTGCCTTCACATGGTGTGGAAGCTGTTCAATTTGTTCGGTGATCGGACGGATCCATTTGTCGTTTTCTTCCGTATCCATCATTTTTTGAAGGGATAGGTAACAGGCTTCTCTTGACGAACATAACTCTCGCAGCAACGTGACTTTTGAAAAGGCGGGAAGAGTTTCCACTGTGTTTTCCAATTGTTTGTAAACCCTCTGTTCATCTTCGGTAAAGTTTACCCAGACTGTTTCAATATGTCGCTTGATTTGATTAAATCGGGCGTTCTGTCGTGTGTTTCGAATCATTACTTTTTGGATGAGCTGCTTGAGATACCCGTCCTGACCAATCGTTTTCCGATCCTTGCCATATTGATTTAAAAATGTATCATAATCGCCGAGGTGTCCCGGCTTCAGGATGGATACGAGGTTAAATATTTCGGAAAGACGGTTTTGAACAGGTGTTGCTGTCAGCAGTAGGCAATACGTTTTCTTCAATTTCGTAATGAATTCGTAATTTTTTGTTTTGTTGTTTTTCAGTTTATGTGCCTCGTCCACTAATAAAAAATCATAGTCCTGCTCCAAAATGTGCTCGCGGTGCGGGGACCGTTTTGCCGTATCAATAGATGTAATGATAACGTCATACTGATCCCAAGGGTGGGTTTTCCTGAATGTCACCGCAGGGATGTAAAACTTTTCATTCAGTTCCTTGGCCCATTGGTTGACCAACGATGCCGGTACGATAATAAGGGCTTTTTTGACGAGACCACGAAGCATATATTCTTTTAAAATCAAACCTGCTTCAATCGTTTTCCCCAACCCCACTTCATCAGCCAAAATAGCACGTCCGTTCATCTCTTCCATCACTTGTTTGGCACAGGAAAGTTGATGATCCATAAATTCCATTTGCGGGAGATATTCCAGTGCTTTTAACCCATCAAATGATGGCGACATGGTTGTCAGAGCTGCCTCATAATTCATTTGGAACAGATTCCATGGGGCGAAAGGACCTTCTTGTCTCAGGGTCGTTTCCAATCCATCCACAAAATGAGGATCATATGATATATCCATCTGATTCATGTTATACTTCCTTTTTCAAAAAGTTGTGATCATCCCTATTTTTGTGAAGGGACCTATGGTATAATGCATTTAATTACATACTTGAGACGTATATTATCTAATACATAGTGTAACCAAAAAAATGCATATCATGATGCGAATGAATACAAGGGGAGAGCTTACTGTGTACAGTAACGCCGAAGGAGCAAACATATTACGTGAATCTCTCAGGCAAAAAGACTCTTGTAGGACGCGACTCTGGAGAGTGTCCGCCAATAGTATGGTGGACCACCCACGAAGCAAGCATTTTTGTTTTGACAAAAATGTACAACTTTCTGGTTGAAGGACAGAGATTTCCCCGGTGACGGGAGAAATCTCTGTTTTTTATGTAAAAACATAAATGTCTGCCGGGGAAAAGCCCATCAAGTGGGGTTTATTCATTTGATTTGTTGGAATAGTTTGTCTTTTATTTAACATGTTTATAAGGAGTGAAAGACATGAGCGCGTTAAAACAAACACCGCTTTTTCCAGAGTATGCCAAACTAGGTGGCAAAACCGTTGATTTCGGCGGATGGGAACTGCCTGTTCAATTCAGCGGCATCAAACAGGAACACCATACGACGAGAACGCAGGCCGGACTGTTTGATGTGTCGCATATGGGAGAGATTCTGATTGAAGGTCCGGACAGTGAGGCGTTTTTGCAATATGTTGTGACCAATGACATCTCCCGATTGACTCCAAACCGCGCCCAGTACACGTTTATGTGTTATGAGGATGGCGGCACAACAGATGACTTTCTCATTTACATGCTTGATGATGATCAATACCTGCTTGTTGTCAATGCGGCCAATACCCAAAAAGACTTTGAATGGCTGACCGGTCAAAAAGACAAGAGCCAGAACGTATCGATTGAAAACGTCTCAGCCGATTATGCCCAGCTTGCCCTGCAGGGACCATTGGCTGAAACCATCCTCCAAAAGCTGACGGAAACGGATTTGAGTCACATTAAATTTTTCCGCTTTGACAATCCGGTATATTTTTCGGCTATTGATGCCGAAGCCATTGTCTCGCGTACCGGCTATACGGGAGAAGATGGTTTTGAAATATATCTTGATGCAGCTAAAGCTCGTGATTTATGGAACATGATTCTTGAAGCGGGCAACGAATACGGCATAGTGCCAGCAGGCCTCGGGGCAAGGGACACGTTGCGATTTGAGGTGAATCTGCCATTATACGGCCAGGAACTTTCGGAAACAATTACACCGGTGGAAGCAGGCATGTCCTTTGCCGTTAAAGTCAATAAAGAAGCAGATTTTATCGGAAAAGACACGTTGAAAAAGCAAATAGAACAGGGGCCGGCAAGAGGATTAGTCGGAATTGAGATGATCGATAAGGGCATCCCCCGAACAGGGTATACCGTGCTGGATGGGGACAGAACAATTGGCTTTGTAACGACAGGAACTCAGTCGCCGACTTTGAAAAAAAATATCGGACTGATTCTCGTGGAAAGCACTTACACTCAACTTGGAACAGAAGTGTTTGTGCAAGTGCGCAATCGAAAATGCAAAGCTGTTGTTGTTAAAACACCGTTCTATCAACGGGATGAATAAAAGGGAGGTTTCCAAATGGAATTTCGCTATTTGCCTATGACCGAAACAGATAAGCAGGAAATGCTCGATGTTATCGGGGTCGATTCAACAGATGCACTATTTGCTGATATTCCCGAGAAAGTAAGGTTTTCCGGTGATTTAAATCTGAAAAAGCCGGCCAATGAACATTCGTTAAAAAAAGAACTCGCCGGAATGGCTGCCAAAAATGCCAATTTAAGCGAATACAGCTGTTTCCTTGGAGCCGGGGTATATGATCATGGCATCCCATCCGTTGTGGATCATGTTATTTCACGATCAGAATTTTATACAGCATATACACCATACCAGCCAGAAATGTCTCAAGGTGAACTTCAAGCCATATTTGAATTTCAGACCATGATATGCGAGCTTACCGGCATGGATGTGGCCAACTCCTCTGTATATGATGGAGGGACAGCGTTGGCTGAGGCAGTCACCTTGAGTGCCGGACAGACCAAACGAAAAAAAATCGTTGTATCAAAAACCGTTCATCCGGAGTCAAGAGACGTCATTCACACGTACGCAAAAGGGCACAATCTGAATGTTGTCGAAATTGATTATACTGGCGGACAAACGAATATCGAGCAATTGGAAAATGAAGTGGATGACCATACAGCCGGGGTTGTCGTTCAATATCCCAACTTTTTCGGTCAAATGGAACCTATGCAGGACATCAATGCCATCATTCGCCAGCAGCAAAAGACGATGTTTATCACTTCCAGTAACCCACTTGCACTGGGATACCTAACACCTCCGGGGGACTTTGGTGCGGACATTGCTGTCGGTGATACACAAGTGTTCGGAATCCCAGCGCAGTTTGGCGGACCGCATTGCGGTTATTTTGCAACAACCGATAAATTAAAACGTAAAATCCCCGGGCGTTTGGTTGGTCAAACGACGGATGAAGAGGGGGAACGTGGTTTTGTCCTCACATTGCAAGCAAGAGAACAGCACATCCGGCGTGATAAGGCAACATCCAATATTTGTTCCAACCAGGCACTGAACGCCCTTGCCAGTTCGGTCGCAATGACATCAATCGGAAAACATGGTCTTGGACACATGGCTGTTTTGAATATGCAAAAGGCTCGCTATTTAAAACGAAAATTGGAGGATATAGGACTATCAGCTGCTTTTGACGGACCATTCTTTAATGAATTGGTTGTCAAATTGCCGGAAAATGTCACCAATGTTAATGAAAAACTTTTTCAACATGGTATCATCGGTGGCTATGATCTGGAGAAGGCCTACCCGGAACTTCAGAATCATATGTTGATTGCGGTCACAGAAATCCGTACAAAAGCGGAGATAGACACGTTTGTAAATGAATTGGGGGATATTCATGGCTAATAAAGACTTTCCTTTGATTTTTGAACGCGGCCAGGAAGGAAGAACCAGTTATAGTTTACCAATGCTTGACGTACCGGAAACAGATTTGGACAGCGAATTTCAGGATGTCTATATCCGGACAGAAGCACCCGATTTGCCTGAAGTGAGTGAACTGGAGATTATGCGTCATTACACCGCGCTCTCGAATCGAAATTACGGGGTTGATTCCGGTTTTTACCCGCTTGGCTCCTGCACTATGAAATACAATCCGAAAATAAATGAGGACGTGGCAGGACTTAATGGCTTTAGTCAACTACATCCATACCAGGATCCGAAAACCGTTCAGGGAGCCATGGAAATGATGTATGATTTGCAAACGTCTCTGGCAGAGTTAACGGGCATGGATGCTGTTTCTCTACAACCGTCAGCAGGTGCACAGGGTGAATGGACCGGACTGATGATGATCAGGGCTTTCCATGAAGCTAATGGCGACTATAATCGGACAAAAGTGATTGTTCCGGATTCTGCTCATGGAACCAATCCTGCCTCCGTTGCGGTTGCCGGGTTTGATGTGGCAACTGTCCAAACAAATGAACACGGATTGGTTGATCTGGATGATTTAAAACGTGTGGTTGATGAAAAGACAGCCGCATTCATGCTTACCAATCCAAACACGCTTGGCTTGTTTGAAACAGATATTGTGGAAATGGCTGAGATTGTTCATGGTGCAGGAGGACGGTTGTATTATGACGGGGCTAATTTGAATGCCATTATGGGTTATACACGGCCGAAAGATATGGGTTTTGATGTTGTGCATTTAAATTTGCACAAAACATTCACCGGACCTCATGGCGGCGGAGGGCCGGGATCAGGCCCTGTCGGCGTGACAAGCGAACTTGCACCGTACCTGCCAAAACCACTGCTTGTCGAACAAAATGGTGAATACTTCTTTGATTATGACCGTCCGTCGTCCATAGGCCGAATTAAACCATACTATGGAAATTTTGGAATAAACCTACGGGCTTATACCTATATTCGTACCATGGGAGCTGAGGGTCTTAAAAAGGTTAGTGAGTATGCCGTTTTGAACGCAAACTACCTCATGCGTATGCTGGAAAACGAATATGCCATGCCATATCCGCAGCATTGTAAGCATGAATTTGTAATGTCGGGAAAAAATCAGAAAAAATTGGGGGTCCGGACATTGGATATAGCCAAACGCTTGCTGGATTATGGCTATCATCCACCGACGATTTATTTCCCGCTTAATGTGGAAGAGGCGATGATGACTGAACCGACGGAGACCGAATCAAAAGACATGCTGGATAGTTTCATTGATGCCATGTATACTATTTCTGAAGAGGCGAAAAATAGCCCTGAATCGGTTCAGGAAGCACCGTTCCATACATCTGTTAAACGATTGGACGAAACGACAGCAGCGCGTAAACCAATATTGCGTTATTAACCTAATACATGCGGTCTGCATCGCTTAGATCAAACAAAAAAGGACGGGATCTTGTCCCCCGTCCTTTTTTGTTTGTTTAAAACCAAACTGACTGGTTCTGCGTTTATTCGATCATTTCACTTTCCCGGTCCATTTTTTAAAACCGCCTTTTAGCTGGCTTAAATCCTGATATCCTTTTTTGTGAAGTAGCTGAGCAGCTCTGGCCGACCTTGTTCCGCTTTGACAGTAAAGATAGACCGGCTTATCTTTGCGGAGCTCTACAAGCCGCTGTTTCATCTGTGTCAACGGAATATTTCGGGCGCCGAGTATATGCCCTTTTTTAAACTCATTTGGTTCACGCACGTCGATAAGTTGCGCTTTACGGTAACCTTGTCGGAATTGATCTTCAGTCAAGGTTTTTAAAAAATTTCGTTGCCTGAAAAAGCGGAACATGATAAAAGCTAAAAGTGCAACAGCTATTATAATCAAATACTCCATAATCGATCCTCCGTCATTACCATACTTTCAAGTCCATTATAGGCTTTATTCGGTAGTTTTTCAAAGTCTTTTTTGCGTAAGGTCAGGTGCAAAAAAAAGACGAAAGATCATGAAAATGGTTTTCTTGTCGAAATAAGCTTGCTTACCCTTTTATCATCTTGATATACTTATTCTTTCATACCTTTGGCATACCTATTATCATCGTTCTTTTTTATCAATATATTGTATATATTTTTTGTTTAAACACTACATATTGTTTTTTGAGATTGGAGTATGATATGTTGAATGTAATAGCATGATAAAGCACTCATGACGAACAACCATATAAAGGAGTGATTTCATTTATGTCGACTGCTGCTGATTTTCAGCAAACCATCGATGTGCCATCACTAAATAATGATATAGAGCTATTTCCGCAAGTATATCCGGTTACCAACGATATGACCTTGACTCACGAAGGTGTTTCCAGACTCGTTATGCTGGATCGGTATGCATTTAAAGATACGGGTAAGCGGACACTGAAAGCTGGGGATTTTGTTGTTCTCACCGTTAAAGCGGATCCTAAGTTTCCGGCGCGCGGTCTGGGCTTTGTTCAATCCATCGATTGGGACAATTATAAAGCTGATATTCATGTGACCCCGGAATTTCATTCGGCTCTTGACGATGACGAAGAAGCATCCACAGGTGTTGTGCGGCGCTTTTTTGATGTGATTGATAAACCATTGGAGATTTATTATGAACAGATTGCCAAACGAAATGCAAAAGGATTGGCAGAAGTGGAAACATCGAAAAACAAACAGGACGAGTGGTTTGAAGCATTTAACCAGCAATTGAAATCCATGAATTTCATCCCTGCCGGACGCGTTCTTTATGGTGCCGGTGCGGATACGGATGTCACGTATTTCAATTGTTATGTCATGCCATATATAAAAGACTCCCGTGAAGGCATTTCGGACCATCGCAAGCAAGTCATGGAGATTATGTCCCGGGGAGGGGGTGTCGGTACGAATGGTTCCACCCTCAGACCCCGAAACACACTGGCCAGAGGGGTGAATGGCAAGTCATCCGGATCGGTATCCTGGCTCGATGATATCGCTAAATTAACACATCTCGTGGAGCAGGGCGGATCAAGACGTGGAGCCCAAATGATTATGCTTGTTGATTCTCATCCGGATATTATTGAATTTATTATTTCCAAGATGCAAAACCCGAGAATTTTGCGGTATCTTATTGAAAATACAGACGATGAGCATATTAAGAAATTGGCTCAAGAAAAGCTTAAATTTACACCGCTGACTGAAACAGAAGCCGATTTGTATCAGGGTATCGTCAATTATCGGTCCATGCCTGGGCAGGGTGGTTTCACCCAAGCGGCCATTCGTGAAGCGGAAGAGAAACTGTTGACCGGTGGAACGTATACGGTTCATAATCCTGAATTCCTCACTGGCGCCAATATTTCGGTTTGCATTACAAAAGATTTTATGGATGCCGTGGAAAATGATGAGGACCATGAACTTCGTTTTCCGGATGTTGAAAATTATACGGCCGAGGAAATGCGTGATTATAACGAACATTGGCATGACGTCGGTGATGTCCGAAAGTGGGAAGCAATGGGTTATGGTGTTCGTGTTTATCGCCGTATAAAGGCTAAGGAACTCTGGAATCTGATTAATATTTGTGCAACCTATTCAGCTGAACCGGGTATTTTCTTTATTGATAATGCCAATGAACTGACTAACGCTCAAGCCTATGGTGATCAAGTGGTAGCCACCAACCCATGTGGTGAACAACCGCTTGCACCTTATTCGGTCTGTAATCTGGCTGCGGTCAATCTGGCTGAAATGGCGGATAAACAAACGAAAACAGTGGATTTTGACAAGTTGAAACAAACAGTAAGGACTGGTGTGCGGCTTCAGGACAACGTTATTGATGCAACGCCATATTTTCTTAGAGAAAATAAAAAGCAAGCGCTTGGTGAACGGCGTGTCGGACTTGGTGTGATGGGTCTCCATGATCTCTTGATTTATTGTGAAACAAAATATGGTTCAGCGGAAGGCAACGCCCTTGCTGAAAGTATTTTTGAGGCCATTGCAACAACCGCCTATCGGGAGTCCATTGAACTGGCAAAAGAAAAAGGCAGCTTTCCGTTTCTTGTCGGTGAAACAGATAAAGAAACCGACGAATTGCGTGAAGCATTTGTCAATACAGGATACATGCAAAAAATGCCGGAGGATATTAAAGAAGCCATCCGCACCCATGGAATCCGCAATTCTCATTTGCTTACTGTTGCACCAACCGGAAGCACTGGAACTATGGCGGGTGTAAGCACCGGACTGGAACCATATTTCTCCTTTTCGTATTATAGAAGCGGCCGTTTAGGGAAATTTATCGAGGTAAAAGCGGATATTGTACAAGAGTACTTTGATGAACATCCTGAACGGGAATCGGATGAACTGCCGGAATGGTTTGTATCCGCCATGGATTTGACGCCTGAAGAACATGCGGATGCCCAATGTGTCATTCAACGTTGGGTGGATAGTTCCATTTCCAAAACGGTCAACGCGCCGAAAGGGTATACGGTTGATCAAGTGGAAAACGTATACCAGCGATTATATAACGGTGGTGCAAAAGGCGGAACGGTCTATGTTGATGGCAGCCGTGATACACAAGTACTCACATTGAAAGCTGAGGAAAAAACGACAACGGAACAAACCGAACTTTTTGACGATGAAAAGCCAAAAGTGGTTCTTATGGATACGATCCAGGAATTGGATAAAACGAATGTCACTATTGGATCCGACGTTGGTGATACGTGTCCGGTGTGCCGGAGTGGCACCATTGAAGAAATAGGCGGTTGCAACAGTTGTACGAGCTGTGGCGCTCAGTTGAAATGTGGTTTATAACGTTATAGAAAAAAGGATCGGTATAACAGCCGATCCTTTTTTCTGCATAAAAGCTTGTCTAATATGCGCCGATCATGTATGCTTTATACAGAAACAATGTTGCATAAAATAAAAAATATTCCCATGAAATGAGTGATTTAATGCCTACGCCGAGCATGGAGGATTATGTCGAACAAATTCATAATTTAATGCAATCAAAAGGATATGCCCGCGTATCCGATATAGCTGAAGCATTGGAGGTTCATCCGTCATCCGTAACGAAAATGGTGCAAAAACTAGATAAAGACGGCTATCTCAACTACGAAAAATACCGGGGCTTCATTTTAACAGCCAAAGGACAAAAATTGGGCAAACGTTTGGTTTATCGACATGAATTGCTTGAGGAATTTCTTGAGATAATCGGGGTCGACAGTGATAAAATCTATGATGATGTAGAAGGAATTGAACATCATCTTAGCTGGAACTCGATCGATCGCATTGGTGATCTCATTCAATATTTTAAAGCGGACAGTATACGAGTGGATCATCTGAGAGAAACCAATGAGGAAAGTGAAGCATAGCTATACCATCGACTAATCTGTCATGGCACCATCCATTTCCCGCACATTTTCCCATATATAAACATAGGAATAGATGAAGAGCATAAATGTTCCAAAAGAGTGGCGGGAGATGACAATATGAAAATTGATGGTGTGTTCTCCGGTGGCGGTGTCAAAGCATACGCCCTTGTCGGTGCTATAAGGCAAGTGTCCGAACATAATCACACCTTTGAACGAGTGGCTGGATCATCGGCAGGGGCCCTGATGGCTTCTCTGCTGGCATCCGGATTCAGCATTGATGAGATTGAGCAAATCGTTGAGGAACTGGATTTGCAGGAATTACTGGACCCACCGGCTTGGACTCTTTTCATTCCGTTTTCCAAATGGTTAAACCTTTATTTCCGGCTTGGTCTGTATAAAGGCAAAAAACTGGAACAATGGATTGACCATTTGCTGGCTCAAAAAGGTGTGTATACGTTCCGTGATATCAAGCCAGGTTATCTGAAAGTTGTTGTAAGTGATATTTCACTAGGGAAATTAGTAGTTATTCCGGATGATCTGCAACGTATATATGGTATGGATCCGAACCGATTTCCGATTGCTAAAGCTATTCGGATGAGTGCAGGTTTTCCATATTTTTTTATGCCGGAAAAACTTCAAGGTGATAAAAAACGAAAAAGTTTGATGGTTGATGGGGGATTGTTGAGTAATTTTCCATTATGGATATTCGAAAATGGAAGAGAACGGAAGGAACGACCGGTGTTAGGGATGAAACTGAGCGGTTATCCCGATGGATGTGAACCTCATAATATCGGGAACGGACTGGATATGTTTCATGCCTTGTTCAGCACGATGCTTGAGGCTCATGATGCTCGGTATGTTTCCAAATCGGATCAGCATCAGATTATTTTTATTCCTGTTGACCATATTCATGCAACCGAGTTTGCTTTGCCGGATGAAACCAAGAAACAATTGATAGAGACAGGAACAGAAGAAGCTCGTCTGTTTCTGAAACGGTGGCCAAATTAAAACCGGTCCAGTTTAAAAGCTGGCCCGGTTTTTTCGTTTCGACTTATTGCCATCGATGACTCTCAAGTGAGATGCGCGTTTATTCGTTTTTTTCTTTGTTGTGGGGGATTGCTGCTTGGATGTTGTATCATTTGGCTTGGGTTGTTTCTGGCTGTATTTTGATTTGGATTGTTTCACGGCCTGTTTATATTTTTTGGCGTCACTGGAAGAAGCACTGCTCTTCCGGAAAAAGATAAAGTAAACAAACGCAAAAACGACAACCGCAAGTCCAATCATGGTGAGTATACTCATCAGAAAGGAAGCAGTATTGGTGAACAGCTGTGTGATGATGCCAATAATGGCAAGACCAATAATCGCATAAACCACCAAAGAAAATTTACCGCGTATCACGTGAATTCCCCCTTTCATTAAAGCACTGCTTATTCATTGTATACCACGATTCAGCAATAAATATCAGCTGCGCCAGAAATATTATCAACAATATTTCCAATTCATTCGTCTGCTACCATTGTTGCCTGTCTGTTATAAAATATTCATTAGCTATCTAATTTCTATTTTACTAAAAAATCTTCCGGAAGACTAATTTTATTTCTTCACCGATTATTTTCAACAGGGATGATTGGATCTCTCTGCCATTGGTCACACTAAGCGTGGAGGTGTTATGAATTGGGAAATCAAGATAAACAACTGGAACAGAATAAAGAAGAGGAACCACGCTCACTGTTGTCCCGCTCACTGCTGACGGGGTTTATTGGAGGCGTGGTATTTGGGTTTTTTGGGATCGTCCTTTATTATTTCAATTTTTCGGAAGTGACACCGAGGAGCTATCTGCTGCGTTCATGGACATCCGAGGAATGGACAGAACGTTGGCATGGCTACGCATTGACGATCGTCTTAACCGGGTTGTTATCCATAGGGGTGGCGTTTATTTATTATGTCTTCTTTAAAAAAATGGAAACATTCGTAATGGGCGCTGTATATGGGTTGATATTGTGGGGAATTGTTTTTTATTTACTGCAGCCTATTTTCTCAAATGTTCCGCCTTTGGTTGACCTTAATGTGTACACGATTGTTTCGACTATCTGTTTATATATCATATATGGCACCTTTATCGGATATTCCATCTCGTATGACTACAATGATACATTGCACCAATTAAAAGCGAGTAAAGGGGAGCAAGGTTAGACATCGCCATTACCATTAGTCATCTGTCATTAGTGGTTTTTAAGCGTTACTATTATTCAAACGGTTCTGTTTATGATAAACTGTAACAGTCCACAGTTACTCAGAAATGGTAAAGGAATGAGTGCAATGAACCGCCTTTTACTTATGAATGGTCCTAATATTAATTTACTTGGAAAACGAGAAAAAGACGTTTACGGAGAGTTTACGCTGCAGACCATCGAGAAAGAACTGATAGATCTGGCACATCAATACGGGGGCGAAATGGATAGTTTTCAGTCCAATCATGAAGGTGATTTAACGGATTGCCTTCATGAAGCGAACGGTCAATATTATGGGATTTTGTTCAATCCAGCTGCTTACACTCATACGAGCATTGCCTTGCGTGATGCTATTGCGGCTATTGATACACCTGTTATTGAAGTTCATATATCCAATGTGCATGGGCGGGAAGCTTTTCGGCACCAGTCCATGCTGGCAGCTGAATGTTATGGGCAGATTGTTGGTTTTGGGAAAGACAGCTACAGACTGGCTGCATTGGCCTTTTTGGAAAAAATGGAAAGGACTGATTGAATGGGGAAAATAAACGATCTTCGTATAAAATTGGAGGAATCCGGTATTGACGCCATATTGGTGAAGAGTCCGGTGAACAGAAGATACTTGAGCGGATTTACTGGTACGGCAGGAGCGGTCATTGTCAGTCAACATGACGCGCGGCTGATCACCGATTTCCGTTACATAGAACAAGCAAACGAACAGGCAGTCGGATTTACTGTTGTGAAACAAACCAACCCGATTCATCAGGACATCGATTCTCAATTAAAACAGATGAATGTGAATCATCTCGGGTTTGAAAAAGATCATGTCACCTATTCGGATTATGAACTTTATCAGGAAACATTCATGGCTGAACTATCCGGGGTGAGTGGGTTAGTCGAAGATTTGCGTCTGATTAAAACCGAAGATGAGCTGAATGTTCTGAAACAGGCGGCTAACATTGCTGATCATGCCTTTGACCATATCCGGAATTATATTAAGCCGGGTGTTAAAGAAATCGATATTTCCAATGAACTGGAATTTTTCATGCGACAACAAGGTGCCGATTCGTCCAGTTTTGATATTATTGTAGCTTCCGGTTATCGTGGCGCCCTTCCGCACGGTGTCGCATCGGATAAAAAGATTCAATCCGGTGAACTTGTTACTATGGATTATGGTGCTTTATTCCAAGGTTATTGCTCGGATATTACGAGAACGGTTGCTGTTGGTGATATTTCAGCAGATCTGGCGGCTATTTATGACACTGTGTTGCAAGCGCAATTGCGCGGTGTTGATGGTGTGAAACCGGAGATGACCGGCAAGCAGGCCGATGCACTGACAAGGGATTATATTAATGACCAGGGGTATGGTGACTATTTTGGCCACTCCACTGGGCATGGGCTCGGTATGGAAGTGCATGAGGCCCCTGGCTTATCATTCCGTTCGGATAAGACATTGGAACCAGGCATGGTTGTGACGGTTGAACCCGGCATTTACATTCCCGATGTTGGCGGCTGCCGCATTGAAGATGACATCGTTATCACCGATTCCGGCAATGAACGTCTGACCGAAGCACCAAAAGAACGACTTCAAGTAGGTTGAAGGAGGATGTCGATATGATATCAGTGAATGATTTTAAAACGGGATTAACTATTGAAGTGGATAATGATATTTGGCAGGTTATTGATTTTCAGCATGTCAAACCAGGCAAAGGCGCTGCATTTGTCAGATCCAAACTTCGGAATTTACGGAGCGGAAATATTCAGGATAAGACGTTCCGGGCGGGTGAGAAAGTGAATCGTGCTCATATTGAAAGCAGCAAGATGCAATATCTGTATGCATCAGGCGATACGCATGCCTTTATGGATACCGACACGTATGAGCAGTTGGAACTGCAAACCAGTCAAATCGAAGACGAACTCCAGTTTATGAAGGAAAACATGGAAGTGACGGTCACCTCATATGAAGGGGAAATTATCGGTGTTGATCTTCCGAAAAACGTGGAATTAACGGTGGCTGAAACAGAGCCGGGTGTCAAAGGTGATACAGCAAGTGGTGGAACGAAGCCGGCCACCCTTGAGACGGGGTATGTTGTACAGGTCCCATTTTTCATTAATCAGGGCGATGTATTGCTCATCAGCACGTCCGAAGGCAAATACGTATCCAGAGCTTAATACTCTGTAAAGAGAACGGTCCTCAAAACAAAGGGCCGTTTTTTTTATGATGGTACAAAGTCATAATTCAAAGGAGCAGTCATATATTTGAGTAATAAGCTATTGTTAAAGCGAGGACATGCTATGGAAGAAATATTACGATTGTTTCCCGAACGAATAAGACAGGCCATCGATCATAAAGCCGCAAACCAATGGGGCTTTATTCAGGAAATACGTTTTCGGATTCAACAGCCTGTGGAACTGATTTTTGATGATCACACCGAGTGGATAGGGCACGTGCGACCGGACCGGAAAGACAGTTTATTTGTTGTGAATCAACTTAGTGAGTTTTCCTTATACCGCATGGAAGATGAACTCCGGGAAGGTTATGTAACGATTGAAGGTGGTCACCGTGTCGGACTATCAGGTAAAGTAAATACGATGCATGGACAGGTGAAAGCTATCCAGCATATTGCTTCCTTTAATATCCGGATTGCCAAACAAAAAATTGGTGCTGCCAAATCATTTATCCCATATCTGTACCGGAATCATTACGTCAATACGCTTCTGATCGGCCCGCCGCAAACAGGAAAAACGACGCTTATTCGTGATATATCTCGTCTGATCGGAACGGGATGGGGGAATGCCCGTGCTCGAAAAGTCTGCATCGTGGACGAGCGTTCGGAAATTGCCGGATCCAAAAAAGGCATTCCACAGCATGAGTTGGGCGTACGGACCGACGTTATGGATGCCTGTCCTAAAAAGGAAGGCATGATGATGATGATCCGATCGATGTCACCAGAAATTTTGATTGTTGATGAAATAGGAAGTACATCTGATGCCCAGGCGCTTATGGAGGCTGTTAATGCCGGCGTAACAGTAATCTGCACTATTCACGGAGAATCATTGATGGAATTGAAAAAACGTCCCTCACTTCAACCATTATTTGAATACGACGTCTTTGAGCGGTTTGTCTTGTTGAATAGAGATAAACGACCCGGAGATATCCATCGTATTTATAATCAAAAGGAAGAGAACCTGTTGACGAAATCGGGGGGCTTCAAAGATGAAGTGGATTGGCGCGCTTCTTTTTATCGCCACAACAACGCTGATCGGATTTGAAATCAGTCGAACATTCCATGAAAGGCCCAAACAAATACGACAAATGAAAAATGCTTTGCAAATTTTGGAGGCCGAAATTTTATACAGTCAGCTGCCTCTGCCGGAAGCTTTTGAAACGATATCTAAGCAAATACCGGAGCCCATAAGCACGTTTTTTTATAACATGCACATTTCCGTGCATGAGGCAGGGATGGACTTATATAACGTCTGGGACCGATGTGTTAATGATTTGCTGGAAACATCATCGCTGTCTGCCATTGAAGGGGAAATTATCAAGCAGTTTGGAAGAACACTCGGTCAGCATGACTTCGATCACCAGCAAAAGCAGATTCATTTAACCATCAATCATTTGGACCGGCAATTGGAAGAGGCGAGAGAAAATCAATTCAAATACGGAAAAATGGCGAAAAGCTTGGGCGTATTGTGTGGTTTATTTGTCGTGTTGCTGTTGATTTAGATGGGAAAGGAGCACACTTAATGTCTATTGATGCATCCATACTATTTCAAATTGCTGGCATAGGGATAATTGTTGCATTTATTCACACCATTTTGAAACAAATGGGAAAAGAAGACATGGCCCATTTTGCAACCGTTGTAGGTTTTGTCATTGTCATGGTCATGGTTGTTCAACAACTGGCAGACCTGTTTCAGCAGATAAAATCGGTATTCCTTTTCCAGGGGTAGTGCGTAATGGATATCATACAAATTGTCATCATTGGTATCATTGCGAGCATTCTTTATATAATCCTGAAAGATATTAATGCGTCCTACGCTTTTTTATTGGTCGTTATTACCGGAATTATGATTTTTCTTGTTGTCATTAAGGAAATCGGAGCGATTTTTCGGCTGATTGAATCGCTCGGTACGAAAGCAAACGTTGATGGAATGTATATGAAGACCATTCTAAAAATCATTGGCATTGCCTACATTGCTGAGCTTGGGGCAAATTTGACCAAGGATGCCGGGCTTGCTTCTGTGGCAGCAAAAATTGAAATGGCTGGAAAAATATTTATTCTGCTGTTGGCTATACCGATCATCAGTGCGCTGGCCGAAGCAATTATGCGCTTTGTCTCATCCGTATAGGCGTTGTCCGGAAAAGAGGTGATGTGCTCTGTGAAACAGACGAAATGGGCGATAAGTGTCTTGTTTATTTTGTTGGTATTCCTGATTGGACAACCAGTTTCAGCCGAAAAGAATCAGAGTGAAAAAAAGCCCTCTGAGATGGAGGATACACTGTTAAACGATATTTCTCTTGATGGAATTCGGTCGTTCTGGAACACGCTTGAACATGAGTATGGCGGCTATGTCCCCGAACTAGAAAAGACAAGCATTTATGAGTTCATTAAGCAGGATGGTTCGTTTTCCATTAAAAGTATATTATGGGGCTTTGTTGAGTTTTTGCTGCACGAGCTTTTTTTGAACGGAAAGCTCCTCGGCAAATTGTTAATACTAACGTTGTTTTCTGTTATTTTACAAACCATTCATACAGCTTTTGAACAAACTACTGTCAGTAAAATAGCGTACTATATTGTCTATATTGTTTTGATTTTCCTCGCGTTGAACAGTTTTTACGTAGTTGTTTCTTATGCCAGTGATGCCGTTAATACCATGAGTAGTTTCATGATAGCCCTTCTTCCTTTGATGTTAAGCATTATGGCAACGCTTGGAAATGTCGTGACGGTGGCTTTTTTTCAGCCAGTTATTGTATCGCTTATTCATTTGAGCGGGGTTCTCGTATCAAAGTTTATACTGCCTTTATTGTTTTTATCCGCCTTGTTGCTGATTGTCAGCACGTTAAATGATAACTACAGCGTATCCAAACTCGCGAATTTGATGAAACAGGTTGCCATGGGCACACTCGGCATTTTTTTAACGATCTTTGTCGGTGTCATGTCTGTTCAGGGAGCAACCAGTGCTGTACAGGATGGCGTGGCGATGAAAACGACCAAATTTATTACTGGAAACTTTATCCCCGTTGTCGGTCGAGCGTTTACTGATGCAGCTGATACGATTTTAAGCGCTTCACTACTTTTGAAAAATGCTGTTGGTATGGCTGGTGTGCTCATTATAGTTTTTATTGCTATATTCCCGGCAATCAAAATTTTTGCCATCGCACTTATCTATAAACTGGCGGCGGCTATATTGCAGCCCGTCGGGGATGGGCCGGTCATTTCCATTATGGATACGATCAGCAAGTATATAGTGTTTATTCTCGCATCGTTACTGGTTGTAACATTCATGTTTTTCCTTGCCATCGTTATCTTGGTGGCCGCAAGCAATATAACCATTCTGCTGCGTTAGGGGGCGTAACAATGGGCGCTTTGGTTGATTGGGTTACACAGATTATCCTGTTTTTACTGTTAGCATCTGTGGTCGACCTTATGATTCCGGCAACATCGATGAAGAAATACATCAAATTGATTGTTGGGCTGATCTTGATTCTTATTTTTTTGAAACCTGTATTCTATTTGTTTGATATGGACGTTAAACGTGCCCTGCAAGCCTCTTATACGGAAATGATGAATGAACAGCCGGAAAAAAAAGATCTTGAAAACACGATGGAAATGAAAAAAAGTGAAATACAAACCTCTCAGCGTGCATATATTGGTAAACAAATGGCTGTCCAATTAAAACAATTGGCGAATGAGCCCCTTGAGAAAAATTATGAGCAGCAAATTGCGTCTATTGACCCTCAATTTGCGAAAGAGGTGGATGATACGGATGAAGCCATGAAAAAGAAAATTGAACACATAACGGTTTATCTGAAAAAACCACAAACAGAAGAAGAGGAAGGGGAAGGGGGAGTCGCAGTTGTTGAAAATGTTGTCATAGATGGGGATAAACCGGAATCAGATGAAAACGGCATCGACACGAATGGAATTAAGAATTTATTACACGATGTATGGGGCATAGACAAGGAAAAAATGACCATCGCAAGGGAGGGAGAGCCATCGTGAAGAAATACTTGCAAAAGCTTCTCGGAATGTCAGGGGGCACAGGCAAACCTTCCAAAAAAGCCGGATATATCCTTGTTATTGGTTTAATTGGACTGCTGCTGCTTATTGTAGGAAATGTATTTTCCTCAACATCAAAACAAGACCCGTCCATTAGTGAAGAAATTCCGGGAGAGGTGAAAGAGGAGTCCACGGATGAAACAATGCTGGACAAGTCCAAGTCGTCCAGTTCCGGCGTCAAAGAAATTGAAACAAATTATGAGGAGGATCTCCGTGAACTGCTGAATAAGATACAAGGTGTTTCAGAGGCCGAAGTCATGGTCAATTTGAACTCCAGCAAGGTCAAGGTTTACGAAAAAAATCTGATCAAAAGTCAGCAATCAACCGAGGAAACAGATACAAACGGCGGTGAGAGAGATATAGAAGAAAATTCTGAGGAAACAGAAACTGTTCTGGTGCGACAAGGAGATAAAGAAGTGCCGCTCCTTATCCAGACAAAAAAGCCGGATGTCAGGGGGGTGTTTGTTGTTGCGAAGGGAGTTGATCATAAAAGTGTTGAAAAATGGGTGATGGAAGCTGTTTCCCGGGTGCTCGGTGTACCTGCACATAGAGTATCGGTAATGCCAAAAAATTAGGAGGGTGTAACGATGTTAAAAAAACAAACGGTATGGCTTTTAACAATGCTGAGTTTAATGATTGTGTTGAGTGTCTACTATATGACCTCCCCAAGCAGTGGCGATCTCGCTTACTTGCCTGAAGACGATGATTCCGCGGAGGAAACAGCCTCCGATGCGTCAGAAAATGATGACACAGACAAAAACGATAGTGGCGCCAATGTTGATGACATCTCCAACCTGGAAGAAAATCAGCTTTTCACATCGATTCGTATGGAAATCCGGGAAGAGCGCAGTGCGGCTAAAGAGCGGCTGGATGACGTCGTTGCTTCGAGTTCCGCAAGTATGGACGAGAAAAACGAGGCAAAAAACAAAATAAATAGGATGGAGGAAATATCCAGAAAAGAAAAAATGCTTGAACAATCAATTATTGCCTCTGCTGACTACAACGATGTGCTTGTACGTCATGAAGACGACCAAGTTTTCGTTCACGTAAAAGATAAAGAAAACCTTTCCAATTCTGAAGTGGTCAATATGATGCAAATGGTTCGCGATGAATTCGGAAACATTGAAGTGAAGGTGGATAATCAAGCAATGAATAAATGATGGCATGAATGATAACCGGGTGTATACAGACGCCCGGTTATTTTAATGAGAACAGGGACAAGAGACCGATTTGCCCAGATGTCCATAATTGTCTATTATCATACCGAAAGTCGTTCCGTTCTGGTTGCAGTATGGAATAAAGTTATCGTAAAATGTTAAGAGAAGTTAACAGTATCTATTATCAAACTGTTGTAAACGAAAGGGTGCCAGTAATGCTGAAGATACAAGAATTGCGTGAATTAATAAAAATCGTTGACGAGTCGGCCATTGACGAATTTTCTTATGAAGAAGAAGGAACCTCCGTTACCCTGAAAAAATCTGGTAACGGGACAACTGTTCCAACGGAGCCTACATCACCGGTGGAATACCGTGCTGAACCGATCAAACAGACCGCGCCTGAAACAGATGCTATGTCGGAAGAGCGTCCGGTAAAAGAACAATCGGATGCAGACAATAAGACGGATGATTCTGACCATGAAATTGTTTCTCCCATGGTGGGAACGTTTTATGCGTCACCGAATCCGGAAAGCGATTCTTACGTAACAACCGGTTCCGAGGTTAAAAACGATACCGTTGTCTGCATTGTAGAGGCAATGAAACTGTTTAATGAAATTGAAGCAGAAACAACAGGTGACATTACAGAAATTCTTGCAGAAGATGGTGAGTTGGTTGAATATGGACAACCGCTATTTCGAGTGAAGAAAAAGTAAGGGGATGTTTCGGGTGATCAATAAACTTCTGATTGCAAATAGGGGCGAAATTGCGGTGCGGATAATCCGCGCATGTCAAGAGATGGGCATTTCGACAGTAGCGGTCTATTCGGAGGCGGATAAAGACGCACTTCACGTGCAAATGGCAGATGACGCCTACTGTATAGGCCCCGCACTGAGCAAAGAGAGCTACTTGAATTTCACAAACATCATGAGTGTTGCCACATTGACCGAAGTTGATGCCATTCATCCCGGTTATGGTTTTTTGGCAGAAAACGCTGATTTTGCTGAGATATGTAAGGCATGCAATATTACGTTTGTGGGCCCTGCTGCGGAGTCCATTCAAAAAATGGGTGTGAAAGATGTGGCTCGTGAAACGATGAAAAAGGCAGGTGTTCCGACTGTACCCGGCTCGGAAGGGATTATTGAAAATGAGGAAGAGGCGATCAGACTTGCCGGGGAAATCGGGTATCCGGTTATTATCAAAGCGACTGCAGGTGGTGGCGGAAAGGGCATCCGTGTTGCCAAAAACCAGGATGAGTTAATAAAAGGCATTCGTGTGACCCAGGAAGAAGCTGAAAAATCGTTCGGTAATCCTGGCGTCTATTTGGAAAAATTCATCGAGGATTTCCGTCATGTGGAAATACAGGTTCTGGCCGACAAATATGGCCATGTTCTACACTTGGGTGAACGCGATTGTACCATCCAACGACGGTTGCAAAAATTAATTGAGGAAGCACCCTCACCAGCCATAACACCGGAGACTCGTGAAAAAATGGGCGAAGCAGCTGTAAAAGCCGCCAAAGCGGTTGATTATGTCGGTGCCGGCACCATCGAATTTATTTTTGACAGAAAAACCGCGGATTTTTATTTTATGGAAATGAATACACGAATACAGGTTGAACATCCGGTAACTGAAATCATCACCGGTATTGATTTGATTAAAGAACAGATAAACGTCGCAAACAATGAACCGTTGCCATTTCAACAGAACGATATTAACGTTAGTGGGTGGGCCGTGGAATGCCGTATCAACGCGGAGGATCCGTTTAAAGATTTCATGCCATCACCCGGGAATATAACGATGTACCTTGCTCCCGGTGGTCCCGGTGTCCGCAATGACTCAGCAGCATATCCGGGTTATCGCATTCCCCCGTTTTACGATTCCATGGTTGCGAAACTTATTGCGTACGGAGAAAATCGTGAAGAAGCTATCCAAAGAATGAAACGTGCACTCGATGAATTTGTTGTTGAAGGGGTTCACACAACGATTGCTTTCCACCGGGAAATTATGGATCATCCCGTTTTTGTGGATGGCGACTTCAACACCAATTTTCTGCAAGATAATCCCATACTGAAAAAGGATGATGGAGACTATGAGTGAACAGCCTTTGTTAAACGTCAGTGACGATGAAAGTTTGGGAACGGTCGAGATTGCACCGGAAGTGATTGAAGTCATAACAGGTATTGCTGCGTCTGAGGTGAAAGGTGTCTCGGAAATGCGCGGCAATTTTGCAACCGGTGTTGTGGAGCGATTCGGAAAAAAATCACATGGTAAAGGCGTTAAGGTAGACCTTACGGAAAATGGCATTTTGATTGATTTATTCGTGGTTCTGAATTTCGGTGTGTCCATCCCAAAAACAGCACAGGAATTGCAGGAAAATATTCGACACACATTAAAAACAATGACGGCGCTGGAAATGGATGAGATTAATGTTCACGTCGTTGGTATCCAAATGGAGAACACAAACGAGGGTGAATGAGTTCATGTGCCAAAAAGGAGGATGGGATAAGTAATTTGTTTTGTTTTTTCCCATCCTCCTTTGCTTGTGTCTAGCTTTTCCGCTTAAAGCCGTGTTATGATTTCATCAAGATACGAATTCAAAGGAGTTATGGATGATGAACCGGCATGCAGCAAGAGAGAACGCATTTCAAATACTGTTTCAGCTGGATATGAATGATAAGCAACCTGAACAGGCAATGAAAGACTACTTGGAGACATTGGAGATCGATCCATTTATCCATACGCTCGTCGAAGGAGTGGCAGCGAACAAACAGGCCGTCGATGATATCATTGCCGCCAAATTGGAACATTGGTCTATTGAACGAATTGCTTCGGTGGAGCGAGCCGTATTACGTATTGCTGTTTACGAAATCCGTTGGCAGGAAGATGTTCCTGTTAATGTATCGATTAACGAAGCCGTGGAACTGGCCAACGTGTATGGCGATGACAAGTCCGGAAAGTTCGTCAATGGGGTTCTTTCCAAACTTACAGTATAAACGACTGAAGGAAAGGAGATGGGGTTTATGACCGCCATTGAAATGAATGGAAAAGATCTGTCGCAAAAAGTCAGGTCGGATATAGCTGAGGACGTGCAGCAACTGAAAGAAAAAGGTATCACGCCACATTTAACGGTAATTATTATTGGTGACGACCCGGCTTCCAAATCTTACGTGCGGGGTAAAGAAAAAGCTTGTTCAGAAACAGGTATGTCCTCTGATATCATTGAATTGCCATCCTCTACGACGGAAAAGGACCTTCTGACCCGGATAGATGGACTTAACAAGGATGAAACGGTACACGGTATTTTGGTACAACTTCCGCTTCCCGACCATATCAATGAGCAAAACGTGATTGAATCCATCAGCCCGACAAAAGATGTGGACGGTTTTCATCCCATTAATGTTGGCAAATTAATGACCGGACAAAGCACTTTTCTGCCATGTACACCATATGGCATTATAACGATGCTCAACGCCTATGATGTGACGATAGAGGGTAAGCATGCTGTGGTGCTCGGGCGAAGCAATATTGTCGGAAAACCTGTCGGCCAGTTACTCCTGAATGACAATGCCACGGTAACGTACTGCCATTCAAGAACGAAAAACGTGACGGCCTTTACGCAGGAAGCTGACATCCTTATTTTAGCAACGGGACGAGCCAATAGTATTCGCGGCGAACATGTCAAAAGCGGTGCAGTCGTCGTTGATGTCGGTATTAACCGAATGGAGGACGGTACCCTGTCAGGAGATGCCGATTTTCCGTCGGTGGCTGAGAAAGCATCACTGATTACACCTGTTCCCCGGGGCGTGGGACCGATGACTATTACGATGTTGCTAAAAAATACCATTACGGCTGCTGAAGGATTGGATGCAGTTGGTAAATAGTTACTTAACCGTCACTGCGCTTACGAAATATATCAAACGGAAATTCGAATCAGACGCTCATTTGAAAGATATTTGGCTTCAAGGCGAAATATCCAATTTTAAACATCATAGTCGAGGGCATATGTATTTGACGATTAAAGATGATAACGCACGCATACAAGCTGTCATGTTTGCCGGGAATAACCGTCGTCTCAAATTCACACCCGAAAATGGCATGAAAGTGTTGATTAAAGGAGAAATCGGTGTATTCGAACCATTTGGCCAGTATCAATTGTATATACAGCAAATGGAACCGGATGGCCTTGGATCTCTCTATATGGCGTATGAGCAGCTGAAGGAAAAGCTACATAAACTGGGTTATTTTGATGAGACATACAAACAACCAATCCCCGCCTATCCACGGCATATTGGAATTATGACATCTCCAACAGGTGCTGCCGTACGTGACATAATTACGACTCTAAAACGACGGTACCCCATTGCTCAAACAACCGTCGTCCCGGTGCTTGTCCAGGGTTCCAATGCAACGGAATCGATTGCTGATGCGATTAAACGAGCAAATGAAAAAGATGTGTTCGACCTCCTGATAGTTGGGAGAGGAGGTGGATCTATCGAAGAATTGTGGGCTTTCAATGAAGAAATAACAGCCCAAGCGATTTTTAATTCGTCCATTCCGGTCATATCTGCTGTTGGACATGAAACCGACACGACCATCAGTGATTATGTGGCTGATGTCCGAGCCCCCACCCCGACAGGTGCAGCCGAAATAGCTGTGCCTTCCCAACTTGAACTTATCGAAAAACTGGATAATTCGCGGCGGTATTTAACCAACATGATGAATCAATGGATATCCCATGCTGGACAACATTTAAACCGGGTAAAGCAATCTTACGCATTCCGTTATCCAGAGCAACTGATGAAACAGAAAGAACAGGAACTGGATAAACAGGTTGATCGACTGGAAAAAATGGCGGATATGAAATGGCGGTTAAAGCGGGATGCTTTTGTGCAGATGAATACAAGATTAGCGGCGTCCCATCCGAAACAACAATTGTCCTATGCAGAAAAAGAGTTGGGGCAGTATCAGAAACAGCTGAAAGATCGGATGAACAGCTATTTGGAAAAAAATACGGATAGACTTCAAACAGCTATTGAAAAATTATCCCTGCTAAGCCCATTGGAGACGATGAAACGTGGCTATGCTATTACGTATCATTCGGCCGGCGGGCTGGTCAAGTCTGTCGATCACGTATCGTTGAACGATCATATTGCCGTGAAACTCGCGGATGGGTCACTCGATTGTCATGTAATGGATAAAAAGGAGGAGACCGATGGAGCAGGAGAATAAACTCTCATTTGAAGAGGCCATGCTTGAGCTTGAAAAAATTGTGGAAAAGCTCGAGAAGGGTGATGTGCCGTTAGAAAAAGCAATCACTTATTATCAGGAAGGGATGAAACTTTCCAAGGTGTGCAGCGATAAATTGACCGATGTACAGAAAAAAATGACACAAATCATGAATGATCAAGGCGAACTGGAAACCTTTAATATACAAGGGGATGAATAAGGGTGCAACAGGAGCTGAACGATTTCATGGATGAACAAAAAATAGCTATTGAACAGGAATTGCATTACCGATTGACCAATCTGGATATCCCGGAACGACTGAAAGATTCGATGCTTTATTCGGTTGAAGCCGGTGGAAAGCGACTCCGGCCTGTCCTTTTGCTCGCAGCTCATCGAGCATACAGCCATGGATCGGACGCACCATTCGGGCCGGCCATTGCTCTGGAAATGGTTCACACGTATTCACTTATACATGATGATCTGCCCGCTATGGACAATGACGATGTGCGGCGCGGACAGTCGACAAATCATAAGAAGTATGATGAAGCGACAGCAATTTTAGCTGGAGATGCATTGCTGACATATAGTTTTGAAATGATTGCCGGTGACCCGGGACTGACGGATAACCAAAAAGCGTCTATAACAACGTCCTTTACACAAGCAAGCGGTCCAAAAGGAATGGTGGCCGGGCAAATACTTGATATGAAAGCTGAGGACAGGGAAATCACCCTGGATGAGTTAGAACACATTCACATACTGAAAACAGGAGCACTGCTTCGTTTTGCCGTCAGTACTGGAGCTTATCTTGGCGGTGCCGATTCTGGGCAAATAAGACACCTTGACACATTTGCCTACTATCTTGGCTTAATATTTCAAGTGCAGGATGACATTTTGGATGTGACTGGTGAAGCGGAGAAACTTGGAAAGCCGGTCGGGAGCGATGCAGTTAATGATAAGAATACGTATCCCAAAATTCTTGGTTTGGACGGTGCCATTCGGAAAAAATTCGACTACGTGAAACAGGCGAAAGAAGCCTTAAATCAAGCCGGGGCCAAATCTACTTATCTTTCTATGCTCACCGATTATTTCAGTACAAGAGATTATTAATCGATCGTAGCCATCTTTTATTTTTTATGGTATAATACAATTATAAATGGAGTGGTGCAGTATTCTAGTCGGTCCTCCGTTCCTGAAGGCGGGCCTAAAAATCCGCCAAAGGGCATATCGATGAAGTTCCTTGTGCTGGCTTGAGGCGCCCAGCCTTGGGTCAGTGCTGGGAGTTAAGGTTTTCGGGCGATCCACAAAGGCATGTGGGCGTTGACCCGATTACCGTGGAGGCCCATATCTGTAATGGAGTCTAAGCCTAGGCTCCGTTATGGAATGGGGTATGAACCTGTATAATAGGGTGTGGGAGCCTTATTTGCAGCGTAGCCTGCCTTGAGTGGTGGTGAGGGGATTAGAGCACACACCATGGCTTTATCCGGGCGGCCACCGGTTAGGTTATGTATTCTCTATGAAATCATCACTGCAAAAGAGGCTAAGGAACGGTCAAAGGCTGTCGAGGAAAACTCCTAGACTGCTCAAAGGACATTTGAAAGGGATTATAGTGCGGACTCAGTGGTAATCCAGTCCGACTTTCCGGTGACGGGGTCGAGATGGATTTAAAGGGGAACCGCCTCTATGGCAACATGGGGTATCCATCTGGGAAAACCTACTGGACCTAAGCCGCAGTTTTTACCTTTCAAATGACCATTCCTTCTCTACATATTTTTAAAAATCCGAGGTTAATATGAAACCGCAAACTAAAAAATCGCTTCATTTCAGTGTTACTATAGCCGTTATCACGTTCGTGTTAGCGGCTATTTTTTCAGTGGTGTCCGAATCCATTTTAAGCAATGTGATTTGGGTATTGGGACTGGTCATTGTTTTTATCATTGTATGCATTGGTGTTACGTTTGATATGCTTGGAATTGCTGCTACTGCCGCTAATGAAAAGCCTTTTCATGCCATGGCTGCTGAAAAGATTACCGGTGCCAAGGAGTCTGTTAAAATTATCCGCAACGCTGATAAATTTGCTAGTTTTTGTAATGACGTAATCGGTGACATATCAGGTGTTGTTAGTGGTACTGCATCAGCAACTGTCGTCCTGCAGCTTGCAGAAATTTTTGGAAAGGGTGAGGGATCCGAACTTCAAATTATTTTGTCAGTTGTGCTTACCAGCTTGGTTGCTGCTTTAACAGTGGGTGGAAAAGCAGTCGGGAAGTACGCTGCGATCAATAGCTCCACATCCCTTATTTTCTTTGCAGGAAAAATGGTTGCATTTTTGGAAGGACGTTTGAAAATAAGAGTTCTCCCGAATAATAATAATAAAACTGGAAGAAACAAATAATTTCCGTTATTTTACAGAAGAAAAGGAAATAAAAATGAGCAAAAAACGTTTAGATGTGTTGTTGGTAGAGCGGGGGTTCATTGATACAAGAGAAAAAGCAAAACGAATGATTATGGCTGGCCTCGTTTTCTCCAATCAAACCCGTTTGGACAAGCCGGGCATAAAAGTAAATGAATCCATGTCTTTGACAATAAAAGGAAAAAGCATCCCTTACGTGGGACGAGGTGGGTTAAAACTTGAAAAAGCCATCGACCAATTTTCATTATCGCTAAAAAACAGCATTTTTATGGATATTGGGTCATCGACTGGCGGGTTTACGGATTGCGCCCTTCAGAATGGTGCCCAGTTAAGCTATGCTATTGATGTTGGCTACAACCAATTGGATTGGAAATTACGCAATGATGACCGGGTTATCGTCATGGAACGGACCAATTTCAGGTATGTTACACTGGACATGCTTAATAATGGGAAACCGGATATGGTAGCCATTGATGTTTCATTTATTTCGTTGAGACTTATCCTCCCTGTATTGAAGCTGCTTTTGCCACCGGGAAGCGATATTATAGCACTCATTAAACCGCAATTTGAAGCCGGGCGGGAACAGGTAGCGAAAAAAGGCATTGTTCATGATAAAAACGTGCATTTGGACGTTCTTAAAAACATAACGGATTATGCCCGCCGGGAAGGTTACCAGTTGATCGATTTGACGTATTCACCGGTAACCGGCGGTGATGGAAATATCGAATTTTTAGTCCATTTTGGATGGGATAAAATGGAAGACATGACTAAAATAACGCCCGACTTAAATAATATGGTGGAGGATGCCCACTGTGATCTCAGGGAGAATCGACAGCCAGAGACGAAAAAGGAATAACCTCAGGGAATCCATTTTTAATGGAGGTTTTTATGAGCAAACTTCAGCGCCATATTAAAATACGTGAATTGATAACAGAAAAAGAAATTGAAACGCAGGATGAACTGGCCGATCAGCTCCGGTCCGCTGGTTATGATGTAACACAGGCAACCGTTTCACGCGACATAAAGGAACTTCATCTGGTTAAGGTTCCATCGCTCACTGGAAATTATAAGTACAGTCTGCCGGCGGATAATCGTTTCCATCCGCTTGATAAATTAAAACGCTTAATCCGGGATGTTTTTGTCAAAATGGAGTATACAAGTCATTTTATTGTATTAAAGACCTTGCCTGGCAATGCGCATGCCCTCGGTGCTCTTATCGACAATTTGGAATGGGATGAAATTATGGGAACGATCTGCGGAGATGACACGTGTTTGATTATTTGCAGAAAACCGGAAGATCCGGCCATTGTCCATGACCGTTTTTTAGATATGCTGTGAACAGTGAGGTGACGCATGTGCTGACAGAACTGTCGATACAGGATTTTGCCATTATTGACGAAATATCCATTACATTTGATGAAGGATTAACGGTCCTTACTGGTGAAACAGGAGCAGGAAAATCGATTATCATCGACGCCCTTAAACTGTTGGCCGGCGGAAGAGGGTCAGTGGAATATGTCCGGCATGGAACAAACAAGGCTCAAATGGAAGGGTTGTTTACGCTGGACGACAATCATGGAACATTGTACGATATCGCCGATCAGTATGGAATTGACATCCAGGATAATATGATGGTATTGAACCGAGTGATTACGTCAGGCGGTAAAAGTATCTGCAGAGTGAACGGTAAATTAGTCACCCTTGCGATTTTAAGGGAGTTTGGAAAGCGCCTGATTGATATACATAGCCAGCATGAAACTCAATCATTGATGGAACCGGATAATCATATCCGATTGCTTGATATGTACAGTGAAAACCAACTCACACCAACAAAGCATGAATATGCTCGCTTATATGAAAAATTGTCATCACTGCAAAGCCGGTATAAAGAACTGAGTGCCAATGAGCAAGAAATGTCACAGCGATTAGATTTATTGCAATTTCAACAGAATGAAATTAAGCAGGCGAATCTGGTTCCTGACGAGGATATACAACTTGAAGAGGAACGGAGCCAACTTGCGAATTTTGAACGTATCTATAATGGTCTGCTGGATGCTTATAATGCTCTTTACGGTGAAGAGAGAGGTACTGAATGGTTGAACACGGCAAGTCAGGCGCTTCAGAATAGCAAAGACTATGACACGTTTATTGCTGAAAAAGCTGAAGAATTATCCAATCATTATTTCTTGGTGGAGGAACTGATGTATGATATCCGTAATTATGCAGATTCCCTGCATTATGATCCGGAACGTCTGAATGAAGTTGAATCCAGGTTAAATGAAATCGATCGGTTGAAAAAAAAGTACGGTTCTTCGGTAAATGATATTTTGGAGTACCTTGCTCATATTGAAGAAGAAATTGAGCAGCTTACTGACAAGGATACACATTTGGCAAAATTGGAAGAACAAATAAGGGAAACATATCAGGATGCTTATCTGGAAGCCAAAGAGCTCCATGATTTGCGTCAAAAATTAGCACAGTCCTTAACCACTCAGATACATGAAGAATTGGCGGATCTTTATTTGGAAAAAACGTACTTTTCCATCGCCTTTGAGGTTAAACCCGATACAGAATCAGGAAATGACGTTAAATTGCATCAAAATGGATTTGATTACGTTCAGTTTCTTATCTCCGCCAATCCCGGAGAACCACTTAAACAACTGCATAAAGTCGCTTCCGGTGGTGAATTGTCACGGATGATGCTAGCTTTAAAAAAACTTTTCGCCAAACATCAAGGTGTCACTAGTGTTATTTTTGATGAAGTTGACACCGGTGTCAGTGGACGAGTTGCGCAGGCCATTGCCGAAAAAATTTATCAAATTTCACGGCAATCACAAGTGCTATGCATCACCCATTTGCCTCAAGTGGCAGCCATGGCCGACATTCACAAGCTGATTGAAAAGCATGAAAAAGACGACCGAACAGCCACTGTCGTCGACGAACTGAATGAATATGGAAAAATGGACGAGTTGAGCCGGATGATTACCGGAACGGAATTAACAGAAACAACGAAAGAACATGCTAAAGAAATGCTTGAATTGGCTTCCAAATATAAACGGAAAAATTGAATTGGTTTGCAAAAAACCGACACATGAAAAGCTGGTGTTTTTTTGAAAGGAAAAGATACACAGCTTTTCTTTTTTTTCACCAGTTTAAAACAGGTACGGTTCGGTCAAATTAGAAGTACAAAGAAAAAATAATGGTTTGGGGTTGGCCGAGGAGAGTGAATTGGGTGAAGCAGCAACACAGTAACATTCGAATATGGCTAGGCATTTTTCTTTTAACAGCTGTATTGGCACTGCCTTTTATAAAACCAGTTCAGCAGTACCTTTCCATTCCGGACAAGGTTGTCACATTTTCTGACACCGCATCACCTTTGGATATACCTGCACTCGGCACCAATGTAACGATTAATTCCTCTGGAGACAGCGTCCAAGCAACGGATTCATCTGTATTTTATCCGGATAAGCAAGGAAATAGTCAACTTATGTATGAAGCAGCTGGAATTCCGCTTAAAAAAGTGGATGTTTCTGTCCTTGAAGATATTCGGGTTGTGCCCGGCGGACAGTCCATTGGTGTACAACTTCATACATTAGGGGTGTTAGTCGTTGGACATCATCAAGTTAAAAGTGAGGATGGCGAGAAGTCTCCTGGCGAGGAAGCCGATATACAGGTGGGGGATGTCATTTTAAAAATAAATGGTGAAAAAATAAAAGATATGAACGATGTCAAGCCTTTGGTTAAAGAAGCCGGAAAGAACAACGAAGAGCTTGAACTGACCATTAAGCGGGATAATGAGAAAAAGGAAACGACTTTGGATCCCATCAAAAATGAAAAAACAGATAGGTTTCAAATTGGATTGTATATACGTGATTCAGCAGCTGGTATTGGCACGATGACATTTTATGATCCGGAGACGAAAAATTATGGAGCACTTGGCCATGTGATATCGGATATGGATACACAAAAGCCAATTGAAATCCATAATGGATCTATTGTCCGTTCTGATGTGACGTCGATTGAAAAGGGCAATAACGGAACACCAGGAGAGAAGCAGGCAAAGTTCTCTGTAAATGATAAAGAAATCGGAAATATTACGAAGAACAGCCCCTTTGGTATTTTCGGGAAACTGAATAAACCGATTAAGAAAAATGGCGAATACGACAAACCAATGCCAATTGCATTATCGAACCAGGTGGAAGAAGGACCCGCTAAGATACTGACCGTGCTCGATGGAGAAAAAGTGGAAGCGTTTGATGTGAAGGTTGTCAGCAGCGTTCCACAAAAGTTTCCCGCTAAAAAAGGAATGGTTATTCAAATCACCGATGAGCGCCTTCTGAATGAAACAGGAGGTATTGTGCAAGGCATGAGTGGCAGTCCGATCATTCAGGACGACAAAATCATTGGTGCGGTCACACACGTTTTTGTTAATGATCCGACGAGTGGTTACGGTGTTCATATTGAATGGATGTTGCAGGAAGCCGGAATTGAAGTCAAAAGCCCGTCGGAGAAGGATAAAGATAAAGCAAGTTAAACAAAGCTTGTTATAGGGAGCTGTATTCCTATAACAAGCTTTTTTAATGACATTGAACCCATTTCGACAAAAAATGTCAAAAATGATCGAATCAACATAAAAATTGAAGAAAAAATGATCTAATCTAAGCAAAAGTAAAAAAATATAAAGTTTTTCAAATAAAAAAAGGATATTTGGAACTTGTGTCGAATATAGTGCATAAGAAAAATCGAATTTTTAAGGAGGAAACAACGTGGATAAAGATAAAATTTCAGTTTGCTTAGTTGATGATAACAGAGAACTCATTCAATTAATGGAAGAATACTTTGAAGATCAGGCAGACATCGATGTCACAGGGATTGCCCATGATGGACGGGAGTGTCTGGAAATGCTTGAGGAAAAAGAGCCTGATGTTCTTATTTTGGATATTATAATGCCTCATATTGATGGCCTCGGTGTATTAAATACGATTCGTGGAAGTGAAAATAACAATGATCTGAATGTCATTATGCTGACGGCTTTTGGTCAGGAAGAAGTTATGAAAAAAGCGGTTGATCTTGGCGTGTCCTATTTTATTCTTAAGCCATTTGAATTGGATAATCTGGCCGAGCAAATACGGCAAGTTTCCGGAGAAGGGGTGAATTCAGTTCATCCGCCGGCGTCAAAGAAACCCGCAGGCAAAGAACGCAAAAAGAAGGATTTGGAAGCAAGCATTACGAATATTATTCATGAAATTGGCGTACCGGCACATATCAAAGGTTATATGTACTTACGAGAAGCCATTACGATGGTTTATAATGATATTGAGTTGCTTGGTTCCATTACGAAGGTTCTTTATCCGGACATAGCTAAAAAGTACAATACGACGTCTTCCCGTGTAGAGCGTGCCATTCGTCATGCCATTGAGGTAGCCTGGAGTCGTGGAAATATTGAATCCATCTCAGCTTTGTTCGGATATACTGTAAATATTTCAAAGGCAAAACCGACCAATTCTGAATTCATAGCCATGGTGGCCGACCATCTTCGGCTGGAACATAAAGCAAGTTAATAAAAAACTGTATGTGCTGTTTGCACATACAGTTTTTTTATCCGAAATATGTCTCGTATAATGATTGTATCGCTTGATGAAGTTTGTTGGCTTTTATGCCAAACATCATGGAAACTTCGGAAGACCCCTGATTAATCATTTCAATATTAACATTGGCACCTGACAATGCTGAAGCTGCCTTATTGGCAATCCCTATTGTATTATTCATACCTTCTCCGACAACCATAATCATGGCAAAGTTGTGATCAATGGAAATCATATCAGGATTCAGTTCATTTTTAATCCGTCTGATGACCGTTTCTTCTTTGTTGGGCGTCAGTTGTGTTTCGCGAAAAATGACGGACATGTCATCGATTCCAGATGGAGCATGTTCAAATGAAATATTTTCTTCTTCCAGTATTTGCAGCAATTTCCGTCCAAACCCAACCTCACGATTCATTAAATATCTACTGATGTATAAACTCGCAAAGCCTGTATCACTGGCGATTCCAACGACACATTTTTCTTGTGGCATCTTATCGGCGACAATCATGGTTCCGGGAGAATCTGGATTGCCAGTATTTTTAATGCACACGGGAATCTTCGCTTCGAATGCAGGAAGCAGTGCTTCATCATGGAAAACGGAGAACCCGGCGTAAGAAAGTTCGCGCATTTCCCTATATGTCAATGTGCTTATTTCTTTCGGGTTATCGACAATGGTCGGATTAACGGTATAAACCGAATTGACATCAGTGAAATTTTCGTATAAATCGGCATTCACACCTGCAGCCACGATGGATCCGGTAATGTCCGATCCTCCTCTGGGAAATGTCATTAACTGTCCTTCTTTTGTAAAACCGAAAAAACCAGGTATGACAATAATGTTCTCTTGTGTGCGCAAACGGCTTAGTGCGTCAAAGCTTTCCTGCAAAATGCGTGCTTGCCCCGGCTCATTGCTGACGATAATTCCAGCATCTTTTGGACTCATGTAAACCGCTTGATAACCTTCTGTCCTAAGGTAAGCACTAATCAGTTTAGCGGAACTATCCTCGCCGACGGATTTTAAAGCGTCCATTTTCATATGTTCTGGCTGATCGCTTGCAAGAATTTGCTCGATTGTCTGTTTAATGTCATCAACAATATCTGAAGAAATCGAGAGCTCTTCTGCAATGGAAGAAAATCGGTTCAGGATTTTTTCTTTAAGTTCTCCGGTCGGTTCATTGGCAAAGGTTGCATTGCCCATTGCGATAAGCAAATCCGTTACTTTAGAATCATCTTTAAAGCGTTTGCCAGGTGCGGAAACGACCATTATTTTTCTATCCGGATCACTGGTGATGATGGATGTGATTTTTTTAATTTGTTCGCCGCTTGCTGCGGAAGTTCCTCCAAATTTTGCCACTTTCATAAACATCGCTCCATAACTTAATAGGATAAAAACTGACGAACTATGTCATTTTTTCCCTGTTTTTTTATCTTTCCACTTTTTCCTATCCCGGTGAATGATAAATCCGCCAATAAATGCCAAACCGCCGAGAAACAGCAACAAACCGGAAACAAACTGGATTCCCTGATTCATAAAGACCGGGATGAATGTATTAAACAGCGTGTCACGCATAAGTTTAATACCAATTGCCGACATCAAGCCGGGAATGACGAGCAGAAGCACGGCGATAATACGGATCATGTCTTTTCTCCTTTAATGCGTACATGCTGACTTGCCAAGTATAGCAACAAGTATAGCAAATGGCTGAAAAAATGGAAACAGAATGCACCGTATTTCTTTATATAGTGCATCTTTTTGGTTGGAAATTTGCATGCAAGTTATTGTTTGTTTACAATTATATAATCGAGTATACTTGAAATGCACAAATTGTTACAAGTATGGATTGCGATATGGTCATTTTCACGATACCACTAACGATGAAATGGGACTTTATAATCAGCGTGAGTTAAATGGACCGAATGGCAATCGTTATGATAAACGTAACCGTACCATATTGTCTGCTTGCCATCATTTTGATAACTGCATTATATAATGTCATTGCATTTAGCTACTAATGCGCTTTTATTTTAGTAAAAGTGCATGTTTTTTACTTAAAAATCGATGGTCATAAAAGATGTAGATGCAAACACCATTCCGATGCCATTGACAATGGCTGTTAGGACAGAAACAATCTGAACACTATGAGGAGGTTACAGATGAATATTTTTACATATATGGAAGATGAGGATTATGAACAATTAGTTTTTTGTCAAGATAAAAACTCCGGTTTAAAAGCTGTCATTGCTATTCATGATACAACACTTGGTCCGGCGTTGGGTGGGACAAGGATGTGGAATTATGATTCAGAAGCTGATGCCATTGAAGATGCACTCCGACTTGCAAGGGGCATGACATACAAAAATGCTGCTGCAGGCTTGAATCTTGGTGGCGGTAAGGCAGTTATTTTCGGTGATCCTCAAAAGGATAAGAATCCGGAAATGTTCCGTGCTTTTGGTCGCTATATTCAAAGTCTCAATGGACGGTTTATAACGGCGGAAGATGTGGGCACGACTGTAGATGATATGGACTTGATTTATATGGAAACAGACTATGTAACCGGCACATCTCCGGAATTTGGCTCGTCCGGAAATCCGTCTCCTGTTACCGGTTATGGCCTTTATATAGGGATGAAAGCCACTGCAAACGAAGCGTTCGGAAGTGACGCACTTGAGGGAAAAACGGTGGCCGTGCAAGGGATGGGCAATGTAGCCTATGAACTGTGCAGGCATCTGCATCATGAGGGTGCTGATTTAATAGTGACCGATATCAACCGTGAAGCGGTTCAGCGTGCTGTCGATGATTTCGGTGCCGAAGCAGTGGCACCTAACGACATTTACAGCGTTGATTGTGATATTTATGCACCTTGTGCGCTGGGAGCTGTTATTAATGATGAAACGATTCCTCAATTGACGGCCAAAGCCATTGCGGGGTCCGCGAACAACCAACTGAAATCAGATGAACATGGAGAAATGATTCATGAAAAGGGTATCGTCTTTGCTCCCGATTATGTTATCAATTCAGGTGGTGTTATTAATGTGTCCGATGAACTGAACAATTATAATCATGAGCGTGCGATGAAAAAAGTGAACAAAATTTACGATAATCTATCCGAAGTATTTGCCATATCCGCCCGTGATAATATTCCGTCCAGTATTGCTGCAAACCGGATGGCTGAGGAGCGTATACAATCATTAAAGGCATCTCGTAATCAGTTTTTGCCCAATGGCCATCATACATTAAGCAGACGTTAAACGATCCGACCGTATAAGTATCCATTCCGATGATGATCGAGAGGAGTATTCATGGCATGACAAAAGATTATGATTTAGTTGTCCTTGGCGGGGGTACAGGCGGATATACAGCAGCAATCCGGGCATCACAGCTTGGTATGAAAGTTGCTGTTGTCGAAAAAAAGGAACTTGGTGGGACATGTCTACACCGGGGCTGTATTCCGTCCAAGGCTTTGCTCCGGAGCGCCGAAGTGTTTAGACAGACGAAAGAGGCGAGCGCATATGGTATTGACACAGGAGCACCGACACTGCAATTTGCTCATGTGCAGGAACGTAAAAATCGTATTGTGCAGACTCTTCATCAAGGTGTTAAAGGACTAATGAAAAAAGGCCATATTGACGTTTTTAACGGATTCGGACGGATTCTTGGTCCAAGTATTTTCTCCCCCGTTGCAGGAACGATTTCCGTTGAATATGAAAATGGGGATGAAAACACTGTGATGGTACCCGAACATGTCTTGATCGCCAGTGGATCCTATCCAAATTCCCTTTCAGGTCTGACTATTGATGGGGATTATGTTTTGAGCTCCGACGAAGCTTTACATATGGAATCACTCCCTGAGTCCATGCTGATTGTGGGCGGAGGGGTTATAGGTATTGAATGGGCATCCATGCTGACGGATTTCGGTGTGGATGTTACGATTTTGGAGTATTTGGGACAAATATTACCGACAGAAGATAAAGAGATAGCCGAAGAGATGGAGAAACAACTGAGTAAAAAAGGCGTCCGTGTTGTTAAAGAGGCCCAAGTACTCTCTGAAACATTGCAAAAAGACAAAGGAGTATCCTTGGACGCAGATACAAGTGATGGTAAAGAAACGTTTATAGCCGATAAAATGCTTGTTTGTGTTGGACGTGCTGCCAACACCGACCATATTGGGCTGTCCAATACACGTATTGCTGCCCTCAGCGGTTCTATCCAGACAAATGATTTTTATCAGACAGAAGAACCGCATATATATGCTATTGGTGATGCCATAGGTGGTATGCAGCTTGCTCACGTGGCTTCCCGCGAAGGCATAGTGGCTGTGGAACATATGGCAGGCAAAAACCCACTCCCGCTGGATTATCATCATGTTCCAAACTGCATTTATTCCCATCCAGAGGCTGCTAGTGTCGGGTTAACAGAAAAACAGGCAACAGACAGGAATTTTGATGTTAAAATTGGTAAAATCCCATTTAGAGCAATCGGCAAGGCAATGGTATATGGCGAATCGGAAGGCTTCGTCAAAGTGATTGCCGACCGGACAAGTGATGACCTTCTCGGCATTCATATGATCGGTCCGCACGTCACCGATATGATTTCAGAGGCCGGTTTGGCTCAAGTGCTTGATGCAGCGCCATGGGAAGTGTCACATAGTATTCACCCGCACCCATCGCTTTCCGAAGTGATCGGAGAAGCAGCACTCGCCGTTGATGGCAAGCAACTACATGGATAATGATTAGACGTATAGGAAGATGAACAGTTACATGGTAAACCGTTGAAGGAGGGAGCACGCTATGGCAAAAAATCGTCATGAAACATTGGGTCTGTCTGATGAACAAGTACTGGATATGTACAGGCACATGCTATTGGCCCGGAAGCTTGATGAACGGATGTGGCTATTGAACCGGGCCGGAAAAATACCGTTTGTTGTTTCTTGTCAGGGGCAGGAAGCAACACAGATAGGTGCATCCTTTGCATTGGATCGGGAAAACGATTATACATCCCCGTACTACCGGGACTTGGGAATCGTTCTAGCGTTTGGTATGACAGCAAAGGAATTGATGCTTTCAGCGTTTGCAAAAGCGGAAGATCCCAATTCCGGTGGCCGTCAAATGCCGAGCCATTTCGGGCAGAAGAAGAACCGTATTCTCACACAGTCCTCCCCGGTAACCACGCAAATTCCACATGCTGTTGGTATTGCTTTAGCTGCCAAAATGGATAATAAAGATTTCGCATCGTTTGTAACATTGGGAGAAGGGTCAGCTAATCAGGGTGATTTTCATGAAGGCTTGAATTTTGCCGGGGTTCACAAGCTTCCGGTCATTACATTGGTTGAAAACAACAAGTACGCTATCTCCGTACCTTTGGATAAGCAGATTGCTAGTGAAAATGTCTCCGTTCGGGGGGAGAGTTACGGTATGCCGGGTGTTACGGTTGATGGCAATGATCCATTGGCTGTTTATGATGAGGTGAAAAAAGCAAGACAGCGTGCGGCCAATGGCGAAGGGCCTTCCCTTATAGAAGCAGTAGCCGATCGATTGACTGCTCATTCCAGCGACGATGATGATCGTCAGTACCGTGAAAGCAAGGAAGTGGAAGAAGCGAAAAAAAATGATGGGATAAATACATTTGCCGAATATTTGAGAGAAACAGGTGTCATGACAGAGACAAAAGAAAATGAGCTGATAGCAGACATTGATAACATCATCAATGAAGCTACGGATTATGCCGAAAATGCACCTTATCCCGAGCCGGAAGCTACTCTCGGGCATGTATATGAGGAATAAGGGAGGAACCATCAATGCCAGTCCAATCATACATTCAAGCCATTACAGCCGCATTAAGAGAAGAGATGCTGCGTGATGAGGACGTTTTTATTCTTGGGGAAGATGTGGGTATAAAAGGCGGTGTTTTTGGTACCACGAAGGGGCTTTATGACGAATTCGGCGAATACCGCGTACTCGATACCCCACTTGCTGAATCTGCTATTGCCGGTGTCGGTATCGGTGCAGCTATGTACGGCAAACGTCCTGTCGGGGAAATGCAGTTTGCGGATTTTATTTTTCCGGCCGTGAATCAGATTATATCCGAGGCAGCAAAAATCCGTTATCGCTCCAACAATGACTGGAATGCACCCGTGACTATTAGAGCGCCTTATGGCGGGGGTGTTCATGGTGCCTTATACCATTCACAATCCATTGAAGCCGTGTTTGCCAATCAGCCAGGACTAAAAATAGTCATGCCATCGACGCCATATGATGCCAAAGGCTTATTAAAAGCAGCCATACGTGACAATGATCCGGTTCTATATTTGGAGCATAAACGTGCTTACCGCTTATTAAAGGCAGACGTTCCGGAAGGTGATTATGTTCTACCTATTGGAGAAGCGGATGTGAAACGGGAGGGATCAGACGTTACCATCATCACATACGGTCTGGCTGTTCATTATACGTTGCAGGCCGCGGAAAAGTTGGAAGAAGAAGCGATAAGTACGCATGTTCTCGATCTTAGGACAGTCTATCCAATGGATCAGAAATCGATCATCGAGGCAGCGCAGAAAACAGGCAAGGTCCTGTTGGTTACGGAAGACAACAAAGAAGGAAGCATCACGGGGGAAATGGCGGCAATCATTGCTGAGAATTGCTTGTTTGAACTGGATGCTCCCGTACAGCGACTTGCTGGACCGGATACTCCCGCCATGCCATTTTCGGCGCCAATGGAGGACTACTTTATGATGAATCCGGATAAAATTGAAACAGCGATCCGCGATTTGGCGGAGTTTTAAATGACAGTTAATGTGTCGGAAGGAGGGTTATAATGGTGGCGACAGAAAAAATCAATATGCCGCAACTCGGTGAAAGTGTGACAGAAGGTACCATAAGCTCCTGGTTGGTTGGGGCGGGTGATCATGTTCAAAAATATGACCCGATTGCCGAAGTCATGACGGATAAAGTGAATGCGGAAGTCCCATCATTATTCTCAGGCGTTATCCATGAGCTTGTTGCGCAGGAAGGGGACACTGTTCAGGTTGGTGACCTTATTTGTTATATTGAGTCGGAAGCTGAAAACGGATCGGATAAACTTTCCGAAGCAAGCGTTGGCTATGCAGACGACCAACGATCCGCAAAGGAAATGACCGATGAAACGACATCCATGAAAAAACGATACTCCCCCGCTGTGTTAAAACTGGCACAGGATAACCATATTGATCTTGATCAGGTTGAGGGAACAGGCCGTGGTGGACGGATCACAAGAAAAGATATGGAGCGATTGGTTGCTGCCGGGACCAAATCACCGTCGGCCGAGTCGGCGAAAAGCACAGTTGCACCGGATACCAACAAGCAGGATGCATCACCAATGTTGCAGGAAACGTCATCACAGCAGACAACCAGTGCCGGCGACGTCGAAATTCCTGTATCCAATGTAAGAAAAGCCATTGCTCAAAACATGGTCCGTTCAACACAGGAAATTCCGCATGCATGGATGGCTGTGGAAGTGGATGTCACGGATCTGGTGACCTATCGTAATCAGATGAAAGATGCATTTAAAAAAGAGGAAGGGTTCAATCTTACATTTTTCACCTTTTTCATTAAAGCTATTGCACAAGCTTTAAAAGAATTTCCACAATTGAACAGTACATGGGCGGGAGACAAAATTATTCAGCACAAAGATGTTAATATATCCATTGCTGTGGCAAAGGGGCAGGAACTATATGTTCCGGTTATCAAACATGCTGATGAAAAAAACATTAAAGGAATCGCTAAATCTATTCATGATCTTGCGGCAAAAGCACGCTCCGATTCATTGACCGCCGATGATATGCAGGGTGGCACGTTCACCGTTAACAACTCAGGCTCTTTCGGATCTGTACAGTCGATGGGCGTTATCAATTACCCTCAGGCGGCGATTCTACAGGTTGAATCCATTGTTAAGCGACCGGTCATTGTCAATGATATGTTTGCTGCACGTGATATGGTTAATCTTTGTCTATCCCTTGATCATCGGGTGTTGGACGGACTGATCGTTGGACAATTCCTTGCACGTGTTAAAGAAATACTGGAAAATATCAATAAAGATACAACGAGTGTTTATTGATGGGTGCATCAGGAGGAAGTTGTTCGGATTGATAAATCTGGCTAAAGTTGATATGCTGAAGCTAGTCACACATAAAATTAACGCTTACAAGGAGTGTCTATTATATGGATTTTGACCTGTTCATGAAGGACGTTGTGGATGCTGCACGGAGCGATGTTAAAGAGGCAGGCTATGAAGAGTTGACAACACCTGAGGCGGTCGACGAAGCTATGAATCGTGACGGATCAACCCTGGTTATGGTTAATTCGACATGCGGCTGTGCAGGTGGTGTAGCACGACCGGCAGCTGCGAATGCCATCCATTATGATAAGCGTCCGGATCACCTCGTCACCGTATTTGCAGGACAGGACAAAGAAGCGACGGACAAGGCACGGGAATACTTCGGCGATTACCCACCATCATCTCCGTCCTTTGCCTTTTTGAAAGACGGAAATATTGTCACGATGCTGGAGCGGTCTGAGATAGAAGGTTTCAGTGCTGTGGATGTAGTCGGTAAGCTTCAACGAGTGTTTGATGACCATTGTGAAGAAATTTAAAACAACCGGTGCATAACTAACCGGTACCGAATTGAGGCTGGCTCCATTTGAACGGGTCAGTCTTATTTTGATCATATGATATATCACATCGCTCATGTCATGGCTAATGTGAGCCTGAATGAGTCAAATGTTTTTTCCAGCTAATTAAATATAAGGGGATATAATGGTGCGTATCGGTTACAGGACGATTAAAACAGCAATAGGCATTCCGATTTCCGTTTTAGCTGCACAGCTTTTGGGCATATCCAATTTCGTATCTGCAGGGATTTTAACCATTTTATGTATTCAGCCATCCCGTAAACGTTCCGTATTGAGTGCATGGCATCGTTTTCTAGCCTGTGTGGTCGCTTCATTGTTTGCGGTGATTTTTTTTGAACTGATAAGCTATAATCCGGTTGTTATCGGTATTATGATGCTTTTTTTTATACCTGTAACGGTTTGGTTAAAAGTTACCCCGGGCATAACAACAAGTTCTGTTATTATTCTGAATATGTATGGATCAGGAGGTGTTACCAGCTCATTTCTGATTGATCAGTTGTTATTAATTGTGGTCGGGATTGGCACAGGTCTTTTGATCAATTTGTATATGCCCAGTCTGGATAAACCGCTCAGGCGGAAACAGATTGAACTTGAAAACAATTTTCAGACGATATTGCGTGAGTTTGCATTATACATACGTGATAAAAACGAGAACTGGGACGGAAAGGAACTGAACAGAAGTGAAGAACTCTTGCAGGAAGCCATGAGTTTGGTGTCGCTGGACAAAGAAAATCATTTGCTGCGAACAGAGCATCCATATTATGACTATTTTGTCATGCGCAGAAAACAGTTTGAATTATTGCAAAAAATGCTCCCGTTAGTGACAAAGCTTCCGGAAACCGATGCTATTTCCATAGAGATTGCGGCATTTTTTGAAAAACTTTCTGATGCGGTGCACCCGGGTAATACAGCCGTCCTTTTTTTGGATGAGCTGGACAGGCTTCGTGAAAGTTTTGATCAGGAGGACTTGCCGGAGACGCATGACGTATTTATAACACGAGCCAATTTGTTTCGATTGCTGCATGAGATGGAAGATTATTTAGTGTTGAAGAAAAAATTTAAAGAAAGTGATGTGCCTGTTGGAAAATCAATAAAAAAAAGACCGCGATAGTTTTATCGCCAGTCTTTTTAACAATAATTGAGATTGCGAAGGAGATCAGCATCATTCTTTTCGCTTATATAAACGTGGCCAACCCCATTGTCACGGTGGATAATATCATTGCCACAATCATAAGATAGATGATGACTTTCATTCTGCGTTCACGCTTTGATTTTTTGCGGGGGGCTTGCCTGGTTGCTGGTTTTTGAGCCATTGGAATCCCTCCTTACTCGTATTCATACGTGTATTTTATCGTTAAACGGTATACAAGGCAAGTACCGGCTTATTATTATTTCCGTATCATTGAAGAGATGTATATTGAAATGCACCTTCTGATTATCATTAAAACCGGGCAATCTTGGTGACATGATGGAAAATACTCGACTGGAGCCTGATGGTCATGAAAGCACCAAAAAAAATCGCACATATTGGGATTGCAGTACATGATATGGATTACGTATTGCCTTTTTATACGGAAACGTTGGGTTTGGAATTGGAGCGTGTCGAAACAATCGATACAGAAATGGTAAAAACGGCCTTTTTGACCATTGGGGAATCAAGAATCGAATTATTAGAACCATCAAGCGAACTTTCGCCCGTTCAAACATTTCTTGATCAAAGAGGTGAAGGGGTTCATCATGTGGCTATTGAAACAGACGTTATTGATGACAGGCTGCAGCACATAAAAGACAAAGGACTTCCGCTGATTAATGAAGAACCGAAACAGGGAGCACACAATGCACGTATTGCTTTCATTCATCCAAAAGCGGCCAATGGTATTTTGTTTGAACTGTGTGAATCCCCTGTAAGGAACGATGACTGATGGGAATAGTTGAAATTAATGAATAGTCGGATCACTATTTGATAGGTGATGAATGATCAGAGGAGGAACGAACGATGGTGACGATCAACAGAGAACGATTACTAAAAACGTTTTTTGACCTTGTCCAAATTGATTCAGAAACAGGATATGAAAGTGACATAGCCTACACATTAACCAACCAATTCACGGAACTTGGTCTTGATGTGACCGAGGATAATAGCAAATGGGAAACCGGACATGGCGCCGGCAATTTAATATGCACGCTGCACCGCAATAAGGACGGAGCTGATCCGATTTACTTCACCTCTCATATGGATACAGTTGTGCCCGGGAAGGGAGTGGCACCTTCCATAGAGGATGGCTATATCGTCTCAGATGGTACAACCATCCTTGGTGCGGATGATAAAGCCGGTCTGGCTGCCATATTGGAATCCATTCGCACGTTAAACGAACACGATATGTCACACGGTGATATCCAATTTATTATCACTGTCGGTGAAGAATCAGGCATGGTCGGAGCCAAATCGCTCGATTCCTCACTTCTCCATGCTGAATACGGCTATGCTATTGATAGCAACGGCTCGGTTGGTGACATTGTTGCAGCGGCTCCCACACAAGCCAAACTGCATGCGGTTATGAAAGGTAAATCAGCACATGCCGGGTTGGCTCCGGAAAAAGGCATCTCCGCCATTACACTCGCGGCGAAAGCCATTGCCAAAATGCCACTCGGTCGTATTGATGACGAAACAACAGCCAATATAGGATGGTTTGAAGGTGGTAAACAGACCAATATTGTTGCTGATCATGTTGACATACTGGCTGAGGCAAGGTCGCTTGATCCAGTGAAAATGGAAAAGCAAGTAACCCATATGAAAGAAGCATTTGATTATGCGGCTTCAACGTATGGCGGCCACGCAGATGTAGATGTAGACATTGTGTATTCCGGCTTCAAACAGGGAGACGGTGATAAAGTGGTTGAGGTTGCCAAACAGGCCGCATCTTTCATAGGCCGTGAAAGCAACCTGCAGGCAAGTGGAGGCGGAAGTGATGCGAATGTTATCTCCGGATTGGGTATTCCCACTGTTAATTTGGCTGTTGGATATGAAGAGATTCATACAACGAATGAGCGGATTCCCGTTGAAGAATTAGTGAAGATAACCGAGCTTATCATTGCTATTATATCAGTTTCAGCAGATAGATAACGGTTAAAAAGGAACATAACGTCTGTTTTAGCTATGGTTTACTGGAAGAAAATTTATGTGAAGGAATGTCGCTTAATGGCACAACAGAGTTTAAAAAAAGCCAGGATTATATTCCATGTTGATATGAATTCATTCTATGCCTCAGTTGAGATGGCTTACAATCCACAACTGAAAGGAAAACCGTTGGCGATTGCCGGTAATCCTGAAGAACGAAAAGGAGTTGTTGTTACAAGCAGCTACGAGGCAAGAGCGAGAGGTGTCAAGACAACCATGCCGTTATGGAAGGCACAAAGACTATGTCCGGAGCTGATCGTTCGTCGCCCCGATTTTGACCGATATCGGTCCGTTTCCAAAAAAATGTTCCAAATGTTAGAAGACATCACTCCGTATATACAACCGGTGTCCATTGATGAAGGGTATATGGATGTGACCGGGACAGAGCAGTACAGAAGTCCCATTGAAATTGCCCAAAATCTGCAGCAAGCAATCAAAAATGAACTGGATGTACCTTGCAGTATCGGGATCGCCCCTAATAAGTTTTTAGCAAAGATGGCGTCTGATATGAAAAAACCGATGGGGATAACGATTTTACGGAAGCGGGACATTCAGGAAAAACTTTGGCCGATGCCCATCGAAGACATGTATGGGGTTGGCGAAAAAACGGCGTCTAAAATGCGCACCATAAATGTTAGCACCATCGGCGATCTTGCACAAAGTGATGGGTATCAACTCAAACAGCTATTCGGAATTAACGGCGAGCGACTGAAGAACAGAGCAAATGGTTTGGATGAGCGTTCGGTTGATCCGGATGCAGTGCATGAATTTAAAAGCATCGGCAGTTCACAGACATTACCTGCTGATACGGATGATGAAACCGAAATCAGCCAACTTATAGGAAAGATTGCTGAAAACGTGGAACGACGAATGAAACGAAAGCAGGCAGCAGGAAGAAGCATCCAGATTATGATCCGATACCATGATCGGACAACTGTTACCAGAAGCAAAAAACTGAACGATTATATCGAAAAAAAAGAAACCATTATGGATACAGCTGAGGAACTGTTTCAAAAGCATTGGAACCGGGAACCAATCCGGTTATTGGGGATCACGGTTCAGGAAACGGATGAAAAGCAAAACATCGCGAGGCAACTGGACTTATTCACATATGAGAAAGAAATGGAAAAAGAAAAACTTCAGATCACCATAGACCGACTGACCCGAAAATATGGAAAAGATACATTTAAACAAATGCAGGATGAAACGTCTCACGAGCTGCGCACCAGTTTTCAGAAGGATTTTCTTGATGACTATAAGAAATGATAGCTCAGTTGTTTGTGGATCTTTCTAAAACCTATTTTTCTCTGAATCATCAATAATATGACGAGCCTCTCCCATGAATCATCAGCGGTGGTACCTTCCATTAGCAGATTCAATGGTAATATGATAAAAATCGTCCGCCAGTTCCGTTTGCGGGAAAATGGTCCGGGCCTGCTTGAGAAGCATCTCTGCATCGGAGTTGCTCTGGTATCTCGACGATATATGCGTCAGGACAAGTTTGTTTACATTGCTTAGCCGGGCGAGCTGTGCCGCTTGGGTTGTGGTCGAATGAAAATAAGCGTGTGCCAAATCAGCCTTGTGTTTATCAAATGTAGCTTCATGAATAAGTACGTCCGAATGTGCTGCCAACGACCGGTAAGCCTCTGAAAAACGTGTGTCGCCCATGATCGTTACGATGCGCCCTTTTTTGTCCGGCCCGAGGAAATGATCACGCCGGATCACTCGCCCATTTCCCAACGTTACAAACTCGTTCTCTTTTATCTGCTGATAGACTGGTCCTGGCTTAATGCCCATTTTATCGAGTTTTTCAACGAGCAGCTTGCCTGGTTTATCCTTTTCTTTAATGCGGTAACCATAACTTTCTACGCCATGATCCAATTTTTGTGCTGTCACCGTAAAATTCGCATTATCATACACACAGCCTTCGTTGATCTCTACAATCTCAAGCGGATAGGTTAAATGAGTGCCGCTTACAGCAAGTGCTGTTTCAATAAAAGGTTTGATACCTTTTGGGCCATAGATGGTCAAAAGCTCATCACCACCCTGAAAAGACCGGCTGCTTAATAAGCCGGGCAATCCAAAAATGTGATCGCCATGCATATGGGTAATAAAAATTTTTGTGATTTTCCGTGGTTTGATACTGGTCCGTAAAATTTGGTGCTGTGTCGCTTCACCGCAATCAAACAGCCAAATACTGTTTTGCTCCTGCAATAATTTCAAAGCTATGCTGGAAACATTGCGTTCCTTGGATGGGACACCGGATCCGGTCCCCAGAAAAATGAGTTCCATATTATTGCCATCCTCGCTCATAGGAATACTTATACATTGATGACATATCATTCCGATTTTGAAGGGTGACAATGTTAAATAATCTGGTCATGGGATATCCTCCTGCGATGCTCATTAATTTTCGGTTCATTTCCGCTGCTCCAATGCGGTGTGTGGCACGTCGGTTATAATAGCGTCACAGCCTGATTGAAAACAGCGTCTCATAATGTCGGGACGATTGACAGTGTACACACGAAGGGGCATGTTCGCCTCATCGCTTTGCCTTAGAAGCCGTGGAGAAAGCAATCGATGGTTGATATGTAAAGACCCGGCTCCTAATTTTTCAGTGTATCCGACAAGATTTTTTGCCCTTTTGGATCTTAAGAAACCTATATTGGGTGAATCGCTGAGTAAACGTAATCGTTTGATACTGTGAGGATTCGATGTTGATAATATTGTCCGGTTAGTCAGCCGATACTGTTTCACTTGTTCATATACGAGATGTTCAAGATATTTATAATCGATTTTATTATTTTTCAGTTCAAGGTTTAAATATAATGATTTATTCCGAACCCAATTCAACAATGTCCCCAAAGTAAGAATAGAGACACCTGCATAGTCGGATGAAAACCACGATCCGGCGTCCAGCTTCTGTAGTTGTTCATAAGTGAAATTTTTAATGTATCCGTGACCATTGGTTGTCCGCTTAAGGTGCTCATCATGCATTAATACGGTTTCATTGTCTCTGGTAAGGTGTACATCGGTTTCAATACCTTCAGCCCCCAATTCATAGGCCAGTTTAAAGGAAGGCATGGTATTTTCCGGGGCCAGGCTGCTGGCACCCCTATGCGCAAAAATTGTCGTGGGCAATTCATTCACCTCTTATTTGATTGTGTTGCATTTCAGATGAGAAGTCAATATGAAAACATACCCATAATAACATTCTATTTTAGTCGCCAATTAACATCAAGGTTATTAATTGACATTTGCCAATATTATTGATAAATTAAAGTTAAACTATAATCGTTTTTCATTTCCACTGGGGGTGCCTTTTGAAAAGGCTGAGATCAAAGTGATAAACTTTGGGACCCTTAGAACTTGACGCGGTTAACACCGGCGTAGGGAAGTGGTGGGCTGAGATGGTTTATTTTAAAATAAAGCACACCAACCATTTTCCGATCCATTGAGGGAAGTGGTTTTTTGCGTTTTGCCGGGAATTCAGCAGGAGGGATAAAATGAAACAACATTATGATGTGATTATCGTTGGCGGGGGAATTATAGGAAATTCCATTGCCTATCAGCTGAGTAAACGAAATAAGCACGTTCTGATCATCGAAAAAGATGGACTGAATGAGAAGGCTTCCAGTGCGGCAGCAGGTATGTTAGGTGCACAGTCGGAGCTAGAAGGTGACAACCCGCTTTTTCAGCTGGCCCAAAAAAGCCGAGCTATGTTTCCTGAATTGGCTGAAGAATTACAATCCCTTTCCGGTATAGATATCGAACTCAAACAGAGCGGCATTTTAAAGGTAGCGCAAACAGACGATGAACGTGCCCATTTAGAATCGGTTGCAGCATTGCAGCAATCGATGGGGCAAGAAGCGGAATGGCTTTCGGCGGAAAAAATAAGGATGAAAGAACCGGAACTTTCTGATGCGGCTTTGGGCGGTTTTTATATACCTAATGACGGGCAAGTTTCCGCACCGCTATTATCTCAAGCGTTTGCTCAATCGGCAGCTGTTTTAGGGACAGATATCCTGGAACATATGAATGTGGACGATTTTTTACAGGAAGATAACCGTATCATCGGCGTAAAAACATCGTCTGACTCGTTTTATGCCAAAGAAGTAGTTGTTGCGGGAGGAGCATGGAGCAATGAAATCCTTCGAAAAGCCGGCGTATCACTTGATGTTCACCCTGTGAAAGGGGAGTGTTTTGCGGTGCGGCATGATCAACCAATTGTATCATCCAGCATCTTTTTGGAAAATGGCTATATTGTGCCAAAGTCTGGCGGAAGGATTATTATCGGAGCCACGCAAAAACCAGATGAATTCGATCAATCTGTTCAATTGCAGGGCGTATCAGGTCTGATAGAGAACGCCACAAACATTGTCCCAGCTTTACAGGAGGCCAGATGGGAAAATGCATGGGCTGGCATTCGTCCGCAAACAGGAGATGGATTACCTTATATTGGAAGACCTCCTCACGTCAATGGCTTATCGATTGCGGCCGGTCATTTCCGCAACGGAATTCTGCTTAGTCCGATTACAGGTATACGTGTAGCAGACTTGCTGGAAGATAAGCCAATCGATGCTGCGTTTGCGGTGGACCGTAAGCCTTTGGAGACGATAACGACGTGACATGGAAAGTTAAAAAGAGATTATGCACATGCTTAATATCATAATGGGCATGGATATCGGGTGTACAAAAACTGTTTTCGTGGTATAATGATTACAGATAGTCATATCATATTAAAAACCGCTCCATGTGCTGACATGGAACGGTACAATAGACCAACCCCAACAAGAGGGGATGGCACCATTGGGAATGAATCCCTCATGGCCGGGCTAAAGCACATGAGGGGTTATTTTTTATCGGACATGATCAACGCAATTAATACGCCGAAGGAAATCATCAGCGTTAATACATCGTTCATATCCATTGGCAACACCTCCCTTCCATGGGAAGTATCCCAGAAGAGAAGACGTGTGCCATAGTCCCTCATGTGAAGCCAGTCTATTGTAAAAATAATTATAACATATACGATCATATGTTCCTAGTGTAAAAATTTAAAGTGGATTCATTCACCTGTCATTCAGTAAAGGTCCTCACTATCAACAGTGTGCATAATCATGCTTGATGTCCTCCTATCTTTGAGCTTCGATCGATGGTAATGCCCGCTTTGGTATAGCTTGTAGCACGTAAAATGGCCGTGGGCCCGTATGCGGCTCGAATGTCATCCATTACATAACCGATATCTTTTTTTTGGGTCGTGTTGTCAAATAAACTCAATTGTTCATTTCCATCATCATCGTACAGATTGTTCAGTGTCACATATACATGTCTGATATCGCTTAGTCCATCATAAAATGTACTGAACAACTCCATGCAAACATGATACATGTCCATTGTACTGTTGGTTGACAGCGGAATGGATTTGGACCGACTGAATCCACCTCCTGATGTTTCGGAATAAGTTATGCCAAGGTGAATGGTTCGGCCGGCTTTGTTTGCTGTTCGCGCTCTTCTACACACTTCTTCGCACAAGTCGAGGATACAGACGGCGACATCATCTCCGGAATAATCGCGCAACAAAGAAATGCCGTGACCGAATCCTTTTTGCTCGGTTTTCGTGAAATGGCCAAGCACAGGGCTTAAGTCAATTCCCCAGGCATGCCAGTACAATTGTTCTCCCATAACGCCAAACCGTTTTCTTAATTGCTTGAACGGGAAACGAGCGAGCTGACCAAGGGTGATAATTCCCATTCGGTTCATATTGTGCTGCATTCGCCGGCCGATGCCCCAAATATCCTGGACCGGATGCGGCCACAGTTTTTCTTTGACATCGTCATATGTGCATTCCGCTATGCCTTCTTTTTTGGCGTATAAGTCCATCATCACTTTGGCCAGAAATTTATTGTCGCCTATTCCGATTGAACAAGTAATGCCGAAGTTTTCCAAAATATCCTGTTTAATGGAAGCGGCCATTTGCCACCGGGTACCGAATAATTTCTCCATTCCGTTCACCGTAACCCAGACTTCATCAACGGAATAGGGGTGAATCGCTTCTTTCGGGGCATATTGGTTCAGTAGTTTGGTGATTTCGATGGACACGTCCAGATAGTCGGCCATGTGTGCTGGTGCAATAACGATATTCGGGTCGTTGGGCAGTTCAAAAAAACGGCTGACATTACTTATTCCATGTTTTTCCTTTAATGCCGGAGAAGCGGCCAGGACGATACTTCCCGGCCTGTTCACATCCCCAACGACAGCCAATTGGGCAACCATGGGATCCAGCCCCCGTTTAACAGCCTCAATACTGGCGTAAAAGGAGCGCATATCAATGCACAGGACATTATTCCGCGGGTAACCAGTTTTCTCCATAGATATTCACCTCCAGAATAAGAACATTTGTTCCCTATTGTATACCTTTCGCAACATGGTATCAATGGAAATATGTCCCATTACTGGGGGACACTACTGAAATGGATTCCTCTATATAATAAACGTGGCACATACAATTTTTATGCCACGTCTCTCATCCGACAACCGATTATAAAAGGCTACCGATGATTCGTATACTGAATCGGTTTGGTCAGGTTTTGTATCGTTTTGTATGTTTCATCGTTCAGTGTGGTGTGGTCAAATTGGGTGTTTTCTGTGACTTGTTCCTTGGAACTTGCGCCAAACACGGCACTCGCAACCGCGGGATGCTTCAGCACATAGTTTAATGCCAGAGCATTCAGTGACTCATCGCCTGCAAGTTGTTCCAGTTTCTGCTGAATGGTTTCCAATTCTGCATGCGAATAATCAAGAAAACCGTCTTTTCCTTTTTTAGCAATTTGTTCGTGTGCGTGATTACTGAGCATGCCTTTTGCCAGAGGTCCACGCGTTAAAACACTAATATGATTGTCGTGCAAGAGATCCAATATTTCTTCTTCGGGACGGCGGTCAAGAAGATTATATTGCATCATAACCGCGTCAATATCTGAACGATGCACGTATTCGCGTATGACATTCGGCCGGATGGAAGAGAGGCCGTACGCCCGAATCAAACCGTCTTGTTTCAGGTTTTCAAATGCTTCTATGGTTTCATCGATTGGGTCATCAATCGTTCCGCCATGGAGCATGTAAAAATCGATATAATCTGTGCCCAAACGGTGCAGACTATCCTTGCATCCTTGTTCGATATGTTCTTTGGAAGGATCCCAAAACCAGTCTTGTTTATCCCTGTCGAAGTTGTTGCCCACTTTTGACGTTACAACCATTTGATCACGTTTATTTTTTATCGCATGGCCGACAACTTCTTCATTCCGGCCGAAACCGTACAGATCCGCTGTATCTAAATGATTGATACCGGCATCAAGTGCGCGGTCAATAACAGTTTGCGCTTGTTTGCTATCGGTTCCAAGCGACATGCAGCCGAGAGTTAGTTCAGAAACATACACGTCCGATTGCCCAATTGGATTCTTTTTCATATGACTGACCTCCATTACAATAGTTATTTTCATTGTAAAAGAGGAGTGAGGACAAGTACAATGATTGGTGTTAGAATAAACGTTAATCATGTTGACATAGAAGGGTGACGCTTATGAGTGAATGGGAAGAAAAGACGATTCGGACGGAATCTATTTATGACGGGAACATAATTCAGCTGCAGGTGGATGATGTCCTATTGCCTGACGAGAATATATCCAAGCGTGAACTCATCAAACATCCCGGAGCAGTGGGGATTATCCCGATAACAAAAGATAACAAAATTGTTTTTGTCAAGCAATACCGGAAACCACTGGAGAAAGCCCTTGTGGAAATTCCGGCCGGAAAACTGGAAGATGCTGAAGATCCGCAAGTGACTGCACGGCGCGAATTGGAAGAGGAAACAGGGTACAAAGCGGGTTCCCTTGACTTTGTCGTGTCGTTTTATACGTCACCTGGATTTGCTGATGAAATCATGCACCTGTATGTAACGAAAGACATTGAACCGCTTAAAGACGCCTTGCCGGGTGATGCGGATGAATTCGTGGAACGGGTGGAACTGACGCTTGATGAAGCAAAACAATATGTGAACGAACAGCGGATTCATGATGCAAAAACCAATTACGCCATTCTATACTTGGAACGCATGAAGGAGATGTAGTGAATGCTGCCATCGTTTTTTGCCGATATGCATATTCATATTGGACGCGACAGATACAATCATCCGGTGAAAATAACCGCAGCCGAGACATTAACGCTGACCAATGTTTTAAAAGAGGCTAGTCGGAATAAAGGCATTCATCTTGTTGGTGTGATCGACAGCCATGTGCCGGCCGTGCAGCAAGAGATGAAAGAACTGATCAAAGCAGAGCATGCCTATGAGTTGGATGACGGAGGAATCCGTTTTGAAAATGCAACCTTACTGCTAGGTTCGGAGATCGAAATTTATGATGACTATTGCCAGGGCCCCATCCATATTCTTTGCTTTTTTCCAACATTGGATGTAGTGGAGGAATTTTCTGAGTGGCTGACGACGAAAATGACGAATATAACGTTGAGTTCCCAGCGCTATTACGGTTCTGCTAAAGATTTGCAATATAAAGTAAAGGAACTTGCGGGTTTGTTTATCCCTGCCCATGTTTTCACCCCATTTAAAAGTATGTATGGAAAAGGTGTCGAACGATCATTGACAGAAGTATTCGACCCCGATTTGCTGGACGCGATTGAATTGGGTCTGAGTTCAGATACAGCCATGGCCGATCAAATAGCAGAACTGCACCATTTTACCTTTCTATCCAACTCTGATGCTCATTCTCTTCCCAAAATAGCCAGAGAATATCAGGAGGTAATAATGGCCGAAGCATCGTTCAAGGAGTTTTCCCGAGCGCTTCACCATGTGGATGGTCGGCAGGTGAAACGCAATTTCGGGATGAATCCCCATCTCGGGAAATATTATACAACTGTGTGCAGCCAATGTTTGGAGCCGCTTGCTGCCAATGCTTCAATATGTCATAACTGCGGATCGAAAAAAATAGTGAAAGGTGTGTTCGATCGTATTAAGCAATTGAAGGATACAGATTTCGAAAAGCCGGACCGTCCGCCGTATTTATATCAAGTGCCTTTGGAATATTTACCATCGCTTGGTCCCAAGACGTTCGCAAAACTGTTGCAGCAGTTTCAAACGGAAATGAATGTCATCCATCACGTTCCTTTTCATGAACTGAGAACGGTTGTGTCGGAAAAACTAGCATCAGCCATCACGGATATGAGAGAAGGGAAACTGACTATAAAGGCTGGTGGTGGCGGGAAGTACGGCAGTGTGTCACCACATTGATATCGTTTTGAAAAATCATTTGGTATGTTTGTATGGAATTCTTCATAGATTTCAATAGAGGATGTTCATCAAAGGACACCGAAAAATAGGGGTAATGGAGGATTCCAAATGTATAATAAACGGACACTGCTGATAGACCATGTAAAAGACCATGCAACCATTTACATTTTTATGGCGATCCTGTTTTTAACAGGAATTATCTTTGGTGCCATTATTGTAAATAGTATGAATTTTATTCAGAAGCAGGATCTGTTTTTCTATTTGGAACGATTTTTTGGTGGGATAACGGCTGACGAACAAGCTGCAAATAATGCGATATTGAAAGACAGTTTCTTTTATCATGTAAAATATTTGTTTATCCTGTTTGTTTTGGGTTTATCGGTTATTGGGTTGCCGGTTGTGTGGATTTTATTGTTTCTTAAAGGAATGATTGTTGGGTTTTCGGTCGGGTTCATGGTTAATCAAATGAACATGAAAGGCCTGTTTCTAGCATCCATGTCCATTGCACCGCAAAATATCATTATTATCCCTATCTATATCACAGCAGGCAGTCTGTCTATGATATTTTCCCTGACCCTTTTGGCCAAGCTCTTTTCCCGGAGAATGTCACAACCTGTTCTGCACCCACTCGGCAAGTATGTAACGGCATTCGCATCCTTGATCGCCCTTTCTTTGGCAGCTGCGGTGATGGAAGCTTATGTTGCCAACGAAGCCATGGAAATGATTATTAAGTCCTTTTATAAACAACAATAATTATTATATAATAACAGATATGGATAGCAATTTATAATAATTATATTTTGACACGTATCAGGTGCGTGCCTATAATATATATGGGGATTTATAGGGAGGAGACTTGCCATGGAACACCGCTTGGAACAAATAAAAAAACAACTCCATGCTCAAAGTTATAAACTGACACCACAACGAGAAGCTACGGTCAGAGTGTTGTTGGAACGTGAAGAAGATCATCTCAGTGCTGAAGATGTCTATCTGCTTGTTAAGGAAAAATCTCCCGAGATAGGGTTGGCTACCGTGTACCGGACACTGGAACTGTTATCGGAATTAAAAATCGTTGATAAAGTCAATTTTGGTGACAGTGTATCGCGTTATGATTTAAGAAAAGAAGGAGCAGAACATTTTCATCATCACCTCGTTTGTGTGGAATGTGGATCGGTTGAGGAAATTGAGGAAGACTTGCTGGAGGAAGTGGAACAGATTGTTGAGAAAGATTGGTGTTTTCAGGTAAAAGATCATCGTCTTACGTTTCACGGTGTCTGCCAACACTGTCAAGAATCAGTCGTTGAATCAACCAAATGACAATCGGATTATACGAGAGACCGCCTTTTTTCTGAGTGAGAAGAAAGGCTTTTTGTTTTTCGTTTACTTTTCGGGTGGAATAAGTTATTTTTAAAATGGAAATCTATTCATCCGTTTCCCCAAGCATGTATATTGTCATCTATTTTTGGCATAGATTTATGATAGATAGCCAAAAGAGGTGATGACGTTATGAAACAGTTGCTGTGGGATACGCTGAAAGTATTTGTTATTTTCATCATCTGCACGGTTCTTTTTTATGCAGGGTTAAGGTATATGCATGCTGAATACAAGCAATATAACCGGTATGATCCGCCGGAAGGTCCGTCAGAAAAAGTGTTTAATATAGATGATGATGAGACGGTTATCGACCGTTTGAACATATTTTTCCAGTTGGGGGAGTAATGATCATGCTCAAGCCCGCTTTTCATGAATTTATGCATTACCTGCAAATAGAGCGCGGGGTCTCGGAAAATACCTTGAAATCATACGAGCGGGATTTAAACCAATATGTGCTGTATATAGAGAAGGTGACTCACAAGTCTGCATGGAATGATATTGGACGGGCGGACATTACTGGCTTTTTATATAAGATGAAAGATGACGGAAAATCATCCTCCACCATTGCACGGGCGCTCTCATCGATTCGTTCCTTCCATCGGTTCCTCATCAGGGAACAGTTGACTGATCACGATGCCAGCATACATATTGAAACTCCTCGAAAGGAGCGCACATTGCCGTCCGTTCTGTCCAATCAGGATGTTGATGCGTTGCTTGCCATCAGCGGGAATACCCCCTTGGAAGTTCGCAACAAGGCGATGCTTGAAATGCTGTATGCAACAGGACTTCGGGTGAGTGAGCTGGTGTCGCTAAAGGTGAGCGATTTGCACTTGACCATGGGTTTTGTCCGTTGCTATGGAAAGGGATCGAGAGAACGCATTGTCCCGCTCGGTGATATGGCCAAAAATGCTATCGAAACGTATTTGCAGTCTTCACGCGCACATCTGGTGAAACGGAAACAGGATAAACATGCATTATTTGTTAACCAGCACGGACGTCCGTTGTCACGGCAAGGTTTCTGGAAAATTCTAAAAAAAGTCGTGCACGGTGCCGGAATTAAAAAGGAAATTACCCCGCATACATTACGGCATTCGTTTGCTACCCATTTGTTGGAAAATGGTGCCGATTTACGTTCTGTTCAGGAGATGTTGGGACACGCGGACATATCCACAACACAAATTTACACGCATGTCACAAAAGCCCGATTAAAAGATATTTATCAGGAGTACCATCCACGAGCTTAACCAACGATGAGGATGATAGAAAAAAGCGGAGAAACCAAGGATAGGAGGCCAAAGGTATGAAACATTTTAAGCGTGTTTTTTTAATTGTCATGGATTCAGTCGGAATCGGTGAAGCACCGGATGCAAAGGAATTCAACGACGATGGAGCAGACACTCTCGGACACATTGCTGAACGGATGAACGGACTTACTATGCCGAATATGGCAAAGATGGGGTTAAGCAATATCAGGGAGATTCCAGGTATTGAAAAAGCAGCATCGCCAATGGCTCATTATACCAAAATGCAAGAAGCTTCCAATGGCAAAGATACAATGACCGGGCACTGGGAGATCATGGGGTTACATATTCGGCAGCCATTCCGAACGTTCCCGGACGGATTCCCGGATGAGTTGATCACGGAATTGGAAATGAAAACTGGGAGGAAGGTGATCGGCAACAAGCCGGCCTCAGGTACAGCTATTATTGAAGAATTGGGCCAGGAACAGTTGGATACTGGAGCAATAATTGTTTATACATCGGCGGATTCGGTTCTGCAGATAGCTGCCCATGAGGAAGTGATTCCACTGGAGGAATTGTACGCCATCTGTAACATCGCACGTGAGTTGACGTTGGATGAAAAATATATGGTCGGCCGAGTCATTGCACGGCCATTCATTGGCGAACCAGGAAGCTTTGAACGAACATCAAACCGCCATGATTACGCACTGAAGCCATTCGGCCGCACTGTCATGAACGATTTAAAAGATGCTGATTTTGATGTCATTGCACTTGGAAAAATTTCGGATATTTACGACGGTGAAGGCATAACCGAAGCAATACACACGGAAAATAATGACGACGGAATGACGAAATTAATTGATTCCATGGCCGATGAGTTTACGGGGTTAAACTTTCTTAATCTGGTGGATTTTGACTCTAAATATGGGCATCGTCGTGACCCTGAAGGTTATGGAAAAGCTCTGGAATCCTTTGACGAAAGACTTCCGGACGTTTTGAAAAGACTGGACAAAGACGACCTACTAGTCATTACGGCGGATCATGGCAATGATCCGGTTCATCATGGCACAGATCATACGAGAGAATATGTGCCGTTGCTTGTTTATTACCCAGGCATGGAATCGGGATCGGAACTGCCAATTCGGAAAACATTTGCCGATATTGGTGCAACGATTGCTGACAATTTCCAAATTCAAATGCCGACACATGGCACAAGTTTTTTAAAGGACCTTCATAGAGCCGAGTAAAAGAGTTAGGTGGTAACTATGAGAATGTATGAGCTTATTGAAAAGAAACGTGATGGCTATGAACTGTCAAAGGATGACATCCGGTTTTTTATCCAAGGGTATACCCATGGGAATATTCCAGACTATCAGGTAAGCGCTTGGTTAATGGCTGTCTACTTTCAGGGTATGACGAGAGCAGAGCGTGCAGAATTAACCACTGCCATGGCCGCCTCGGGGGATCAGATCGATCTTTCGGCCATTTCCGGTATAAAAGTGGATAAACATTCAACAGGCGGGGTTGGGGATACAACAACACTGATTCTCGCCCCGCTTGTTGCATCTCTTGGTGTTCCAGTCGCCAAAATGAGCGGCCGGGGACTCGGTCATACCGGTGGAACGATTGATAAACTGCAATCCATACCAGGGTTTCATGTCGAGTTAACCAATGACAAATTTATCGATTTGGTTAATAAAAACAAGGTGTCAGTGGTTGGGCAGACAGGCAATCTTACTCCGGCAGACAAAAAATTGTACAGTTTGCGGGATGTAACGGCAACGGTCAGTTCTATGCCGCTCATTGCCAGTTCCATCATGAGCAAGAAAATCGCTTCCGGAGCTGATGCCATTGTGTTGGATGTTAAAACAGGCGCCGGGGCTTTTATGAAACAATACCACGATGCTAAAGATTTAGCCGAATCAATGGTTTCCATTGGCAATCATGTCGGCAAAAACACCATGGCGGTTATTTCGGATATGACTCAGCCGCTTGGAAAAACCATTGGGAATGCACTGGAGGTAAAAGAAGCCATTGACACACTGAAAGGCAGTGGCCCCGATGATTTGACGCGACTATGTCTGGAACTAGGCAGTCACATGACAGTTTCAGCGGGTATAGCCGATACTGCTGATGAGGCGAAAAAACGTTTGGCTGCCAATCTGTATAATGGTAAAGCACTCGAACGGTTCCAAACTTTTTTGGAATCACAGGGTGGTGATACGCGTGTCATTGATCATCCCGAATTATTGCCACAGGCAGCATACCGAATGGAGCTGACCGCCGGTAAATCCGGTAGCGTTTCCAAAATTGCTGCCGACACGATCGGTACAGCAGCCATGATGCTTGGGGCCGGAAGAGCAACGAAAGGTTCAGAAATCGACCTGGCCGTCGGAATTATTCTGCACAAAAAAGTCGGTGATCCTGTACGCAGAGGAGAGTCGCTTTTGACCATCCATGCCAATGAATCGTCCGTTGAAGCGGTGAAAGAAAAGCTGTATAACAGCATTGAACTGTCTGATAAAGCGGTTGACCCCCCTGATCTTATTAAAAATACTATATTTGAATAGAACATTGTCGAAACAGGGCTGGGACAAGGCTGAACAAATCGCTTCTAAATACAAACGATATATTTAAGACGTGGCCATCGCTTCGGAAAAACACTGCGCTTTCCGCGGGCGCTGATAAGCCTCCTCGTGCTTGTCGCACTGCGGGGTCTTATCTAGGCTTTTCATCCCGCAGGAGTCTTCGTGTTTTTCCTGCGCTAAACAAAAAATCCGAACTGATTCAGATTTTTCGCGAATCATAGTTCGGATTTCTATTTGACAAAACGTCTTTTGTCCCAGCCCCGTTTCATTATCAACATCATCAGATACGGTATAAACCCCTCCTCTAATGGCAATCCTATAATTATATTACATACTGGAGGGTGGAAAATGAAAACATTTGTCTTACTGACCGGTATTGTGTTTTTCAATTTTGTAATGCCGGGCACTTCTGTTTTTGCTGAGGACGATGACCAGAATGGGGAGGGTGAGCAAGAATTAAATTTGGTGCCGGACGCCAAATCGGCCATTTTGATGGAACGGGATACAGGCAAGGTGTTGTATAAAAAAAACACTGATGAGGAACTTGCTCCTGCAAGCATGACTAAAATCATGACCCTTTTATTAATTATGGAAGCCCTTGACAATGGGGAAATCGAAAAGGATGAAACTATACGCGTCAGTGAACGGGCTGCATCTATGGGAGGATCCCAGATTTTTCTTGAAAAAGGTGAAGAAATGAGTGTTGATGACCTTCTTAAAGGAATAGCCATTGCATCCGCAAATGATGCCAGTGTTGCGTTGGCAGAACGAATAGCAGGCAGCGAAAAAGCGTTCGTAAAGAAAATGAATCAAAAAGCCGACACATTAGGGTTGAATAATACACAATTTCAAAATTCCACGGGTCTCCCTGCCGACAATCATTACAGTACAGCACGTGACATGGCGTTAATTTCCAAAGAACTACTGACGTATGAATCGGTGACAAACTATACATCTATTTATGAAGACTATTTACGAAAAGGCGAAGAAAATGAATTCTGGCTGGTTAATACTAACAGACTGGTGAAATTTTATCCGGGTGTTGACGGGTTGAAAACCGGTTATACCAATGAAGCAAAATATTGTTTAACAGCAACTGCTGAAAAAAATGATATGCGCATGATTGCAGTCGTTATGGGGGCTGAAACAACGAAAAAACGCAATGCTGCCATAAGTAAGATGTTGGACTACTCTTTCAATCATTATGAGACTGAAAACTTATATGATAAAGGAGACACGGTAACAACGATTGACTTTTTGAAATCGGAACAGCAAACGGTTGATGTTGCTGTTTCTCAGTCCGTGAGCACCATCCATGAAAAAGGGGAAGCCGACAAACATGTGACTACGTCAACAGAGATGGATGCTGATTTGACATTGCCACTTCAGAAAGGGGATCAGGTTGGCCGTTTGGTTGTGAAGAATGATGGAAAAACCTTATCCACAACACCGTTGACGATTACAGATGATGTTGATAAGGCATCGTATATAACACTATTGAAGCGGACAGTGCAAAATATGGTGAGATAACGTGTATTCAGGCGAATTTCTTCTTCTTTTGTCAAGGGGCAGGAATTTCCTTTGACCAAATTGAATAGCTACTATAACGAAAAATAAGGAGGAACTGGAATGAGTCTGACTACGTCGTTTGATGTAAAACAAGATGTATTAATTGTACGCTTATCCGGTGAACTGGACCATCATGAATCCGAAACACTGCGAACGGAATGGAAGGAAATGATGAACAAAAACAACATCAGACATGTCATTGTGAATCTTGCAGATGTATCATTCATGGATAGTTCTGGGCTCGGTGTTGTCCTTGGCAGATATAAGGAAATGCTCCAGATTGGTGGAGAGATGGTGGTTTGTTCCGTTTCAGCACCTGTTAACAGATTATTTGAAATGAGCGGTATTTTTAAAATTGTCCGCTTGGAGGAGAACGAAGAACTCGCATTATCCGCGTTGGGGGTGGCTTCATGAAAAATGAAATGCATGTAACATTTTCGAGTGTCAGTGAGAACGAAGCATTTGCCAGAGTGACCGTGGGATCGTTCGTAGCGCAGCTGGATCCAACAATGGATGAACTGACCGAAATTAAAACCGTTGTCTCGGAAGCAGTGACCAATGCCATTATTCACGGGTATAGCAATGAGCCAGGTTATTTTGTGGCAATCACCTGTACATTATTGGACGATACAGTGGAAATAATGATAAAAGATGAAGGAACGGGCATCAATAATGTGGATGAAGCCCGGCAGCCGCTGTATACCTCAAAGCCTGAATGGGAACGGTCCGGAATGGGATTCACCATCATCGAAAATTTCATGGACAATCTGGAGATTATATCGTTACCTGAGAATGGTACAACGGTTCATATGAAAAAGCAATTATCAAAAAAAACGGTTTCTAAATAGGGATGTCTATGGATGTAAACGTTAAACATGAAAACAATCAGGAGTCGTTGACGAATGAACAGGTGAAAGCGTATATTTATAAAAGCCAGCAAGGTGATAATGACGCTCGTGACATCCTTGTTGAAAAGAATGTCCGGCTCGTTTGGTCAGTTGTGCAGCGATTCGTCAATCGCGGATATGATCCGGATGATTTGTTTCAAATCGGGAGCATTGGATTAATTAAGGCGATTGATAAGTTTGATTTGTCCTATGATGTCCGGTTCTCCACATATGCTGTACCAATGATTATCGGTGAGATACAGCGCTTTATCAGGGACGACGGCAGTGTGAAAGTAAGCCGTTCCCTCAAGGAAACCGGGAATCGCATACGCAAAAAACGTGATGAGCTAACAAAAACACTTGGCCGTTCGCCATCGGTGCTTGAAATTGCCGAAGCACTGGGTATTACGACAGAAGACGTCGTTCATGCTGAAGAGGCGTCCAAGTCACCGCATTCCATCCATGAGACTGTATTTGAAAATGATGGTGACCCGATTACACTACTTGATCAAATTGCTGATGATGATACGTCCTGGTTTGATAAACTCACATTACAGGAAGGGATCAGAGTTCTGGACGAACGTGAACGATTAATTCTGTATCTCCGGTATTATAAGGACAGAACACAGGCAGAAGTTGCGGAGCGCCTGGAGATTTCGCAGGTTCAGGTATCAAGACTTGAGAAAAAAATTCTGGATGATATAAAGGCGTATATAAATGGATGATGAAAACTGTTCCGCCTACAAAAGGCTGGAACAGTTTTTTTGATCCGTTTAATGCTGTTTTGCCTGTTACATACAAAAGAGTTATTGAGGATTGCTTACTTTTTCGGCGTTTTGACGTTTTTGATGGTCTTGAATCACATCCGCAAGTGCAGCCGATGCATTTCGCAGTTCGTTGCGGGTATTGTCAACACCGCCAAACTCAACGAGCATCGATCGCTTGGAGACATCTTGGTTATAGATACCATTGCCTTCTGATTTACTTTTTGGATAGACGCCTTTACTGAGATTAGGGTATTTTTCATTAATCATGCGACTCATTGTTTTTGCAAATGCCAGATTTTGTTCGTAATCTTTATGACCAGTACCTACCACAAAATACAGCTTGGCATACGACTTCCCATTGATGGTAACTGTCGTTGCATCTTTACGCTGGGCATCCCGGTGTACGTCAATAAAATAATCAACGGAATGGTTGGAAGCTGTTACTTCCTGTAAGGTTTGCCGGGAAAATTTATAGGAATCATTGAAATCCCATCCGCGTTCATGAAGTTTTGCCGTAACATTGGTTTTATCATGGACCGCGGTAACCCCCTGTTTTTCCAATTGTTTGGTGAGCATGGATCCCACCTGAACAATATTTTCATCATCTTTTATACTGGACGCTTCACTCGGCTTTTTATTTTTATCATCCATTAATGGCAAAAATGCTTCCCAGGCATGACTGTGATAAATGAATACATTGGCATTTTCCTTGGATTGTATATCTTCCTCTTCCTGCTCAGAGGTGGTCTGTTTCGTTTCGTCCTCAAGTAATTTCTCAAAATCGGGAGGCGGTGACTCGATAGCCATGGCTGTGCCGGATCCTTCCGTTTGTATTCCATTTGAAAAAGCATTCATACCGGGAAGTGTTACACCAAGTAACGTTGTAAAATTATGTGGAGTGATTCCGGATGAAAACTCAAACAATAAAGATGAGAGATCGGGTGCCGTAATATTATTGGCTTTCAAATTATTTTCCAGTTGAGGAATTTCCGAGCTCATCATTAATAATAGCGATTCGGAAATAAGCACCGATTCCGTCAACTCATTAACGATGGGCAAGTGGAAAAAACGCTGTTGACTTTTTGACAAAGATATAAATGATATAAGCAAAAATATAATGATCATGGCTGCCAGGTACCCAAGAATATGATATTTCCATTTCAGATTCATTTTATATCAACCTTCCCAGAATAAATGTACTGTTTTCGATTGTTCAAACGTATGTCTTCACAATTTCTATTAATAATCTCAGTAAAAAGATATGAACAAGATATATCTAATAGAACGATGAAATACATTTTATTAGTTAACATAAATCAAACGGATGGCATGGCATTTCTTTGTGATAATTTTTCTGTATCCGGCCAATACTATGAGAACGAATGCGTGATGAAAAGAGTGGTTTTTACATGGCACCGATCGTTTATGTACGTATGAAAAAAAATGTGGAATGGAAGGGGTCGCAAAACGTCAAACTTAAAGATGTCGCATTTATATCAGCCACATACCGATTTAAAAGAGAATTGGAAGAAACGTCTCTTTTTACTATTTCCAAAAAGAATCAGAATGTGGTTGTTATTGACAGTTTTTTGGTCATTGATCAATTGAACGAGCGATATAACGACACGGAATTTCAACTGATCGGACCAGCGCAAACCATCATTCATATTAAAATTGACAAAAAGCCACCCAATATCCTGCTTGTATCCATGGTATGGTTGCTTCTTTTCATTGGCACCGCCATGACCATTATGAACTTTCACTACGACGTCAGTATGCAGGAAGTTCAACAGAAATTGCATTTTTTGCTAACGGGTGAGAAAGAGAACTACCCGTTATGGATTCAGATTCCCTATTCTATCGGATTGGGTATAGGCATGCTTCTGTTTTTCAACCATTGGTTCAACAAGCGGTTCAATGACGAACCAAGCCCTCTGGACGTGGAAGTATTTAATTACCAGCAACATTTGGATCACTATCTCAGTCATCATGAAAATGAGCTGAATAATCGTGACCATTTGGATTAATCTGCTAGAAATATGGATTGGTTTTGCTGCTGGTATCGCTGTGGGGGGTGGGTTTGTTGCATTTTTGACACTGTTGGGGGTTATTCCTCGACTGATTCAGCTGAGTAAGTCAAGCGCCTATATAAAAGGATATATTGCCAGCATTATCAGTGGGTCTCTATTGGGTATTCATATGTCATTTGCGGATATAACGTGGGATCAGTCGGAGATACTGTTGCTCGTATGGGGATTATTTCATGGTGTGTTTAACGGTATGCTTGCAGCCGCATTGACGGAAGTGTTAAATGTATTTCCTATTTTGTCCAAACGTATACATATGAATGATAAACTGATGTGGCTTTTAATGGCCGTTGTATTCGGGAAAGTGGCCGGATCTCTTTTTCAATGGATAATTTTTGTCAAGTGACGGTTCGTTATCATCGTTTCGCTTCTGCATTATATGGCGCGGGACTTTGTCATACAGCGGATGCTGAACCAGTTTGTAATGAGTGGAGTGTTATATATGACGCAAGATAAAAAAAAGAATCCTGTTTATGCAAAGATTGAACAAAATGATGACTACTTAAAAAATCAACTCGGAATCGGCACCTCTTTTGATCTCGGTTTCCGTAAGCTGACCGTTCTTAAGAGGAACGTTCATCTATATTATTTGACCGGTCTTTGTGACAGCACGGTCGTACAGGACATTATTTGGCAACTGGTTGATATTAATGATAAAGAAAGCAATATGAAAAAAGTTCCGGAAATTATTGAAAACCGAATTGTCTATATGCAACTCAATAAAGCGGAAACGCTTGATGAAGCCGTTGATCAAATGTTGTCCGGTTTGGTTATTATATTTGTCGACGGCATTAAGTACGCATTTATTGCGGATACGCGCAATTATCCCGGACGGACACCACAGGAACCTGATACAGAACATGTCGTCCGAGGTTCGCGGGATGGTTTCACGGAAAATATTATTGAGAATACAGCATTAACAAGAAGACGGATTCGTGATGCAAGGCTCCGTCATGAAATGTTAAAGGTTGGGGAACGATCCAAAACGGATGTTTGCCTATGTTATATTAAGGATATCGCCAACGAAGGACTTATAAACGAAATCAGAGACAGGATTAATCAGATTGAAGTGGATGGGATTCCGATGGCGGATAAAACGCTGGAAGAATTCATCATTCACCGGAAGTGGAAACCTTATCCTTTAGTAAGGTATACGGAAAGACCGGATGTTGCATCGACTCACTTGATGGAAGGACATGTTCTTATCATTGCGGACACATCACCAAGTGTGATGATTCTGCCGACAACATTTTTTCATCATGTGCAGCATGCCGAGGAATACCGTGAAGCACCTGCCATTGGAACATTCATACGATGGGTAAGATTTCTCGCCATTATGGTTTCTATCTTCCTCTTGCCTTTATGGCTTTTGTTTGCCATGGAACCAACATTGCTTCCGGGTGAACTCTCGTTTATTGGACCAAAAGATGAAGGAACGATTCCGATTGCGTTGCAAATTGTTCTTGCTGATCTCGGTCTGGAATTTTTACGGATGGCCGCGATTCACACGCCCACGCCGTTATCCACTGCCATGGGGCTGATTGCAGCGGTGCTGATCGGTCAAATTGCCATTGATGTCGGCCTGTTCGGTCCGGAAGTTATTTTGTATGTAGCTCTAAGTTCCGTTGGTATCTATGTAACGCCGAGTTATGAACTGGGAGTGGCCAATAAAATGGTACGATTTGGATTAGTTATTTTAACCGGTCTATTTGGAATGGTTGGATTTACCATTGGGACAACGTTCTATATCCTTTGGCTTATCCAAATTAAATCAATCAGAACGCCATATATGTGGCCGCTGTTGCCATTTAATCCAAGAGCGATGATTGAAATTCTTTTCCGTGTTCCTATGCCATATTCCAATCGTCGTCCAAGCATTGTCCATCCGAGAAACGATTACCGGCAGCCGAGACACAAAAAATGATTATGTGTTTTCTTAAGTCAAAAGAAAAATATCGCTCAAGGCGTGTTGGTATATCCCCCCCTTTTATTTTTGTTGTTCCTATGGTAGAGTGTTTTTACGTTATACCATGTAAACAAATGTCAAAGGATGGCAGATAAGGAAGTCAGCACATGTCACTGTGTTGAAAATGGAAAAGGGGAAAGTGCATGATAACGGATAATCATCCATTTAAAATAAACGAAGCAGGACATCTGGAGGCGGGCGGCGTTGACCTGGTGAATCTGGCAGAAACGTATGGGACACCGTTGTATGTTTACGATGTATCGATCATCAGGGATAATTGCCGCCAGTTTATACAGACATTTAAGGAATTAGGTGTCCAGGCACAAGTTGCTTATGCAAGCAAGGCTTTTTCTGCTATTGCGATGCTGCAGGTAGTCAATCAGGAAGGAATGAGCCTGGATGTGGTGTCAAAAGGGGAATTATACACGGCACTTCAGGCAGACGTCCCCGTCAACAAAATCCATTTGCACGGCAATAATAAAAGCCTGGAAGAATTGACGATGGCTATTGATCACGACATCGGCTGTATTGTCGTCGATAATTTTTACGAAATTGATTTGATTGAGCGCATTCTTCATGACAAACATAAAACGATCCATGTGTTAATGCGCGTTACACCCGGAATTGAATCCAATACGCATCAATATATTATGACAGGAAATGAAGATTCCAAATTCGGCTTTAATTTGAGCAATGGACAAGCTGATCAGGCATTTTTGCGTTTGCGCCGTAATAGCCGAATTCATGTTAAAGGACTGCATTCCCATATTGGATCACAGTTGTTTGAATCAGACGGACCACTACTTGCAGCACAATTGCTGTTTCAAAAATTGGATTACTGGCATACGGAATACGGTTTTATTCCGGATGTACTCAATTTGGGAGGTGGTTTTGGCATCCGTTATACGGCTGAGGACGAACCGTTGTCTTATCCGGCCTTTGTAAAAGAATTGGTGTCCGCGGTACAACAACATGCTGCCGCCATCGAAATCCCAACGCCGGAGATATGGATTGAGCCAGGACGTGCCATTGCTGGCAATGCCGGGCTGACCTTATACACAGTCGGCGCCATGAAAACTGTTCCCGGCGTCCGTCATTATATATCTGTTGATGGCGGTATGACGGATAATCTTCGTCCCGCACTTTATCAGGCCGCCTACGAAGGCGTGCTTGCCAATAAAGCCTCTCTGCCAAACGTTCAAACTGTTTCAGTGGCTGGAAAGTGCTGTGAATCAGGAGATATACTTATATGGAATTTGCCATTGCCTGCTGTGGAACCGAACGATATTTTGGCTGTGTTTTCCACAGGGGCCTATGGGTATTCCATGGCTAATCATTATAATCGTTTTGCCAAACCTGCAGTGGTATTTGCGGAAAACGGAAAATCTCAAGAGGTAGTTCGGAGAGAGACATATGAAGATGTCGTTAAAAATGATAGATCCTATGAGTGACTGAATTCTTTTATCCAGACAGCTCGATGGGGCATAAAACGTATGGTTGCTACCTGTTAGTATGCGGCGTACAATAACCATTAACAAGGGAAAAATCAATGGTCAAAAGAGTGATATAGGCTGGTTCGATCCGGCACATTGATAAAATATTTCACACAATGGAGGTTCATTGTATAGAATGAATGAAAAATTGGCTCTGTCATGAATTCTGTACATGAGCACAATGGATACGATTGGGTGGTTTGCGCTTGTGTCTGGCTCAAGTCATTTCATAATGAGGGATAAGTATGTTAATTCGTTATAAAAAAAATCACGAAAAGATTGCAATGGGTTTGCTGTCGTTTATGCCTGAAGAAAAAGACGTGAAAAAATTGCAGCAGACTATTAAGGAATATGAAGCCAATCAAGATTGGCATCTTTTTCTTTGGAAAGAAGAAGATGTGATTGGTACCATCGGTATCCGGATTGAAGATGGTATAAACGCTGTTATACAGCATATCTCTGTGAATCCATCCCACCGCGATTCAGGAGTTGGCCAACAAATGGTGCAGGAAATCCGTCAAATGTATGGGGATAAATATGCAGTCTGTGCTGATGATGTAACGCAACACTTTTTCAATAAATGCAGTGATACCGATCAGCAAAACGGAAAAGATGATTAAACAAAAAGCCAGCTCCGGAAAGCTGGCTTTTTATCTGTGCATAAGCCGATGATAACAGTTGTGAACTGTTACATCCAAGCAGCACCAACGATAATCAGGAGAATAAACAATACGACGATAAGCGAAAATCCACCACCATAATTGTAACTCATAGTGATATTCCTCCTTTTTAATTTGACCGGATAAATGATTTTGATACCATTTATCTTGCATTAATAACCTATGACGGGAACGTCCTTGGTGTATAGGCGATTCCGCCATATTCACTTAATTTTTTACAACGACGACGATAAATGAATGGTTATCCAATAGGAATCAATCCGGGCGATGTGAAAAGCGAACCGTGAGAGGGAGGAGGGTAACCTGTGAATCAATCTTATTACGTTAAATTAGATGCGTTTGAAGGTCCATTGGATCTATTGCTTCACTTAATACATCAATACGAGATTGATATATATGATATTCCCGTAGCGCAAATCACGGAACAGTATATGGAGTATATCCATACCATGCAGCAGTTGGAGCTTAATGTGGCCAGTGAATATCTTGTCATGGCTGCGACGCTTCTGGAATTGAAAAGCCATATGCTACTGCCAAGACAAGAATGGCAAGACCCTGATGAAGAATATAGCGAGGATCCACGTGAAGAATTGGTGCAGCGTCTGGTGACGTATCGCACATATAAACAAGCAGCACAACAGCTTGGAGAAATGGAAAAAGGCACCAATCAAACATTCATGCGGCCTCCCGCTGTCCTTTCCGGTACCGAGCCATATGAACCTGTTCAGGAAAAGACGTTGTCCATTTATGATATGATACATGCACTGAAACGGATGAATGATCGTCACAGATGGAATGAACCTTTGGAGACGAGGGTTAAGACCGGTGAGATTCCCTTGGAAGAACGTATGACAGCAGTGCTTGAAACCGTTAAACATCATGACAATGGAATAGCGTTTACTCAGCTGTTTGTGTATCCGTCACGATCCTATATTGTCGTTACATTCATGGCTATTCTCGAGCTGATGAAAAACAATGACATTACATGCCGACAAGAAGAGTCTTTTGGAGAATTATATGTTTTTTATAGTTTGGGGGACTAATGGTGAAAATGAGCGAATTAAAAGCGATCACAGAAGGATTGTTGTTTGCCGGGGGCGATGAAGGTGTGACATGCAAACAACTAGCGGCAGTATTGGATATGACGATTGAGCAAACGGGCCATGTACTGGAAGAATTGCAATCTGATTATGAGCATACGAATCGCGGTATACTGCTTATGCAATCCCATCATGTATATTATTTAACGACGAAACCGGAACACAGTTCATATGTGAAGAAATTGCTGCAAACGTCATCATCCTCAAAGTTATCTCAGGCTGCCCTGGAAACATTAGCGATCATCGCTTATTTGCAGCCCATTACAAGGACGGAGATTGAGGAAATACGTGGGGTTAAAAGTGATCGTCCTGTACAAACATTGATAACACGGTCATTGGTTGAGGAATCCGGTAGAAAAGAGGAAGCGGGGCGTCCGATTCTATTTGTAACTACAAAAGATTTTCTGACGTATTTCGGCTTAGTGTCTCTGGAAGAATTACCACCGCTTCCGGAAACGATTAATGAACAAGAGATCGAACAAGAAGCCGACCTATATTTTTCAAATGGTCATGAACCGGCTGGCGAATAAGTGAATGAAATGTAGCGCTTTTTTCTTTCTTATAATTAGCAAGCCTGGCCGATTTCAGTCATATGTGTCTGCCCCGCACGCATAAACTGTAACGACAACACATCGGCAGGAGGAAAAGTTTATGCGTGGTTATGCCGTATTAATGATTATTTGTTTTTTTATGATAAGTCTGATTCATCCGTCAGTCGGACAAGCCAAGCCTGGAGTGTCAGCCAACAATGCTGTCCTGATGGAACAGTCCTCCGGGCGCGTCTTGTATAATAAGCAAGCACATAAACAACGGCCCATAGCAAGCATTACGAAAATCATGACAGCCATCATTGCTGTTGAATCGGGTAAACTGAATGAGACAGTAACCATCAGCGAACGGGCCGAGCAAGCCATTGGATCATCAATCTACTTGGAAAAAGGAGAAAACATAAAACTAAAAGATCTTGTTTATGGATTAATGCTTCGATCCGGTAATGATGCTGCCGTTGCGATAAGTGAACATATAGGCGGAAGTGTGGAAGGATTTGTCTATTTAATGAATAAAAAAGCAGAATGGCTGGGAATGACCAACACTGTTTTTGACAATCCACATGGGCTTGATGCAGACAACCATTACTCCACCGCGTATGATATGGCTCTTTTGATGAGCTATGCCATGGATAATGACATTTTTAGGAAAGTTGCCGGAACAAAAGTTTATAAAGCCGAAAACGGAGATTATGTCTGGCGCAACAAACATAAATTGGTCACCTCTCTTTATAGCCACACGACGGGGGGGAAAACCGGGTACACAAGTACTGCCGGTAGAACATTGATGACGGCTGCGGAAAAGGATGGCATGGAGTTGATTGCTGTCACACTCGATGCACCGGATGATTGGCAAGACCATATCGGGCTGTTCGAGTGGGGTTTTGAAACCTATGATATGACGACCATTGCCGAAAAGGGTGAGAATCGTTACGACATAAAGGATACCGACCATCAGATTGTTGGCTATTTGCATCATAATATAACCATTCCGCTTCGTGAAAAGGAACAGAATGCGATTGACAAACAATCGTTTATTCGTCAAGAATCCAAGTATCCAAATGGGCAAACCATCGGAAAGACCATTTTTTTTGCAAGGTCGCTACCTATTGCAGAAACGCCAATATATGCTGAACGAAGACAACCAGCATCATTTGTGAATACGATTGTAACTGTTTACAAGCAAATGATGGGGCTCGATACTTATGGTTAATGTCATATGGGCGTTGATGGCGGTTATTGGCATTGTGTACGCCATGTTTAACGGAACGATGGACGAGGTTAATGAAGCATTGTTCGATAGTGCCGAAGAGGCAGTCACCTTGTCCATCGGATTGATCAGTATATTGGTTTTTTGGCTTGGGATCATGAAAGTTGCAGAAGAAGCAGGGATTTTGGCGTTCCTTTCCAAGCTATTCAGGCCATTGATTATTCGAATATTTCCTGATATACCGAATGATCATCCGGCCATTGGTTATATTTTGTCCAATATTACCGCTAATCTATTTGGATTGGGCAATGCTGCAACACCAATGGGCATTAAAGCGATGGAGGAAATGAAAAAATTGAGCGGTTCGGACGAGGCTTCACGATCAATGATCACGTTTTTGGCATTAAATACATCGAGTCTGACCATCATCCCAACGATGGTTATCTCCATACGGATGCAAAATGGTTCGGCCTCTCCCACGGAAATTGTTGGTACAACCATCATTGCGACGTTTATTTCGACTGTCAGTGCCTTAGTGATTGATCGTGTGTTTTATTATAGAAGCATCAGGAGGAAATAACGATGGGAATTATCACAACCATCAGCACATGGCTGATCCCATGCTTTATTGCCATTGTCCTCATCGTATCCACATGGAAACGAGTGCCTGCCTATGAGACCTTTGTGGAAGGCGGAAAAGATGGTGTTCGGATGGCGTTTTCATTACTCCCCTTTTTAGTTGGAATGATTGTGGCTATTTCTATTTTACGCAGCTCCGGTGCTCTGGAAGCTTTTATTCAGCTTATTTCGCCGTTTCTGGTCAAAATAGGGGTGCCACCGGACATTATTCCGCTGGCACTGGTCCGACCTATTTCGGGAACAGCAGCACTGGGAATGACGACCGAATTAATCAGCACACATGGGCCTGATTCATTGGTGGGCCGACTTGCTTCAACCATGCAGGGAAGTACGGATACAACGTTATATATACTAACCGTTTACTTCGGGGCGGTTGGAATTCGCAAAATGCATTACGCATTAAAAGTTGGACTTCTTGCCGATTTGGTTGGTATTATAGCATCGATTGTTGTCGTTACCTTATTATTTGGATAATCTCTTCAACTAGCGTTAACATTAAGTTAACGCTATTATTATGGTTGGACTCAATGAAGGAAAATGGTGATATAATGACGAACACGAATGAACGACTGCAAAAAGTGATCGCAAAGAGTGGGGTGACATCCCGACGAAAAGCAGAACAACTGATTGTTGCGGGCAAGGTGAAAGTCAACGACAACGTGATAACGGAATTGGGAACCAAGGTGTCCCCCCGTGATAACGTGGAAGTCAATGGCGTTCGTTTGGAAAAAGAAGAACCGGTTTACTATCTTTTTTATAAACCAAGAGGTGTCATTTCCAGCTTAAACGATGATAAAGGCAGAAGCGTTGTAACGGATTATCTTGGTGAGGTTAAGGAACGGATTTATCCGATCGGCCGACTTGATTACGATACGTCAGGCATTCTTCTTTTGACCAATGATGGAAATTTCGCCAATCAGCTCATGCACCCGAAATATCAAATAGACAAAGTGTATGTGGCCAAAGTCAAAGGAATTCCAAGCAAAAAAGAGCTGTATCGAATGAAAAAAGGCATCCACTCTGACAGTGATTTATTAAAAGCCGTGACGTATCGAATGTATGAAGTGGATAAGAAAAACAATACGGCCATTCTGGAAATAACACTTCATGAAGGGAAAAATAGACATATCCGGCGTATGATGGATGAAATCGGTTATCCGGTTTTGAAATTGAAGAGGGAACAATACGGCATTCTTCATCTGCAAGGAATGCAGCCGGGAGACAGCAGACCGCTCACCCCACATGAGGTTAAAAGAATGCGTCATTTAGCATCCGATAAAAATGTTAAAAAATAGACAAATTCGTTTCTTTCGTTCCATGATACAATAAGATCGGGAGTGAATGACTATGGATACGGATAAAAGAAAAGCATCCAAAAAAAATAAAAAGAAAAACCGGCTTATATTCAGGTCCATTGTCTTAGCCGTTTTACTCGTTGCTGTCATCTACGCGCTCGTGTCGAATTTGACCAAGGATACGACTGATGTCAGTGTTGGTAGTCAGGCTCCTGATTTTAAACTGGAACAGATTAATAAAAATAATGAGCTTGACACTGTCAGATTAAGTGATTATGAAGGCAAAGGCGTTATGCTGAATTTCTGGGGTACATGGTGCCCGCCGTGTAAAAAAGAAATGCCTTACATGGAGTCGCTTTATCCGGAATACAAGAAAAAAGGTGTTGAAATCATCGCTGTCAACTTGGACAGGACGACATTTGTTGTCGATAAATTCATAAATGAGTATGATTTGACATTTCCGGTCCCGCATGATTCCAATAAAGAAGTACGGAATGCCTATCAGGTTGAACCGCTTCCAACTACATTTTTCATTGATCCGGACGGTAAAATTGTCGAAATTGTGGAAGGCGGCCTGACACTCGACAGGATAGAAGGGTATTTGCAGCAAATACAGCCTGAGAAGTAACTGAATGCACGGATTGTGAGGGATTCAAATGGAAAAAATAAAATGTGAGTGCGGCCATGTCAATCCGGAAGGAACAGTTCTCTGTGAAGCATGCGGCAAACCGGTTGAAGGCAATCAACATATTGACGGAAATGATAAACGGAAACTGTTGAACATGCGTTATGATGGCAGTGCACGCCGCTCGCAGACATATAATAAATCAATCATTGATAAAACATGGAATTTTTTCTCTTCCGTTAAAGTTGGGGTATGGTTGATTGTGTTAGCTTTGACTGCTTCAGCCATCGGGACGATTTTCCCGCAGGAACAATACATACCGGCAGATGCAACACAGGATCCGTCTATTTATTATGAAGCACAGTATGGCATCTTGGGACAGATTTACTACCAACTTGGCTTTCACAATCTATATGGGTCCTGGTGGTATATGCTCCTGATTGCCTTTATTGGTATGTCATTGGTTATTTCCAGTATTGATCGTTTCGTTCCGTTGTATAAAACATTGAAAATGCAAAAACCACGACGCCATGATACCTTTCTCAAAAGGCAGCGTTTATTCAGTGAGACGGAACACGTATCATCCGATGAAAAGAAAAAATTGGTTTCCGGTTTAAAAAAGCAACGTTATAAAGTATGGGAAGACAATGGGCACGTTCTGGCTGAAAAAGGGCGGTTTTCCCGTTGGGGACCGTATGTTAACCATCTTGGTCTTATTATTGTCCTTATTGCAGCGTTAATGCGGATGACATCATTTATGTATATGGATGAGTATGTTTGGGTACGCGAAGGAGAACAAACAGTCATCCCCGGTACAGACAAGGAATATTACATTGAAAATAAGGATTTCATTTTGGAAACGTATGACAAAGATGACGAACGATTTAAGAACGCGATCGAAAAACAAGGAAATGTTGCTAAAAATTATCAGACCAATGCCGTCATCTATAAAGAACAAGGGGACGATGTAGCCGGTGCCGATCCGGATTTAAAAAAAGTAACCGAAGATAGTATTCGCATGAATGAGCCGCTAGAGTTTGATGGATACACCCTTTATCAGTCCGGTTACCAGCAGAATGAATTTAAACGTATGTCGTTTAAAATTCATAAGACGGACGATCCTGAGGAAGCATCACTGGGTTCGTTCTCTATTGACTTGACGGATCCAAAAGAAACGTACCAATTGGATAATGGATTCCAGGTTGGAGTCACCCAATATTACCCGGATTACGAACTACAGGAAGAGGAACCGGCATCGAAGACACCTTATCCGAGAAATCCGGCGTTTGTTTTCACCATTCATCCGCCGGGAAATGAAGAACCGGAGACGAGTTTCGTCGGTATTGGGAAAAACATCGATGCAACGGGAGAAAATGACTACAAATTAGGTATAGAAGACTTTGAAACACGATATGCAAGCGGGTTGTCTGTCAAACGTGACTATACGTTGCCATTGTTTATCATCGGTGCAGTGATCTTTATGATTGGTGTCAGCCAAGGCATGTACTGGCAACATCGCAGAATCTGGCTACATCCAAAGGGGGAAGGCATCCTGGTTGCAGGTCATACGAACAAAAACTGGTTTGGCCTGAGGCAGGATATCGAACGTATGATAGCGGATACCAACGTGAACATGGTTCAAGATCAGCAAGAAACGGAATGAGCTTAAGAAGACTGCTTAAAGGAGGATATGACTATGGACTCATTAATTAACGTTAGCAGTGCCATGCTGTATACGGCCTTCATCCTTTATTTGATTGCCACTTTTTTCTTTGGTGCGACGATACGGGATAAAAATAAAAACTCCAATAAAGGTGTCGGTATTAGCGGAAAAATTGGAATCACACTGACCATTATTGGATTTTTGGCGCAGATTGTTTACTTTATTACGAGGTGGATTGCCAGTAAACACGCGCCTGTTAGTAATTTATTTGAATTTATGACATTCTTCGGGATGGCGCTTGTTTTTGCGTTCATCATCCTTTACTTTATTTATAGGCTAAATATTTTGGGACTATTCGCCTTACCGATAGCCATCATTGTCATCGCTTATGCCAGTGTATTCCCGACCGAGGTCGCACCACTTGTCCCATCGCTGCAGAGTAATTGGCTGTATATCCATGTGACGACAGTTTCACTCGGTGAGGCTATTTTATCGATCAGTTTTGTAGCAGGATTGATTTACTTAATCAGGCAAATTGATCAGTCTGTCAGAAGCAAGCGGACAATATGGCTGGAAGTCGTACTGCTTTCCATATTTATTTTCGCCGGTTTCAGCATTATTTCCACAGCATTTAATGTGTCGGGGTATTCGGCGGAATTTGAGTACAGTGTCAACGGCACGACACAAACAACCGACTATCATCTGCCACCGATAGCTGGTCCGAATGAAGGAGAACTGCTTACAGGTGACCGGATGAATCCATTATTTGAAGCGCCGGGCTGGATGAAAGGCGTCGATGCCGCCCGGAAGTTCAACACGGTTATTTGGTCTGTCATAACGGGATTGATATTATATGGTCTCGCTCGGTTGATTCTGCGTAAGCGCGTCGGCGCTTTCATTCAGCCGTTTCTGCTCAAAGCAAAGCCGGACATGCTTGATGAAATTTCGTACAGAGCTGTCGCCATCGGTTTTCCAGTATTTACACTGGGGGGTCTGATTTTTGCATCCATTTGGGCGCAAGAGGCATGGGATCGTTTTTGGGGTTGGGATCCCAAAGAAGTATGGGCCCTGGTAACGTGGCTCTTTTATGCAGCATTCCTTCATCTGCGCCTTTCGAAAGGTTGGCATGGTGAAAAATCAGCTTGGCTTGCCGTCGGAGGATTTGCCATCATTATGTTTAATCTGGTTGCTGTCAATCTGGTATTGGCCGGCCTTCATTCCTATGCGTAAAACATAAAAATCATACTGAGCTGTCGGCTGTTAGTCAGGGTGATGGCACAATAATGGAGGGATTCCATGAAGACAAACGCCAAAATTTTGGTTGTTGACGATGAAGACAGAATTCGGCGACTGGTAAGAATGTACTTGGAAAAAGAAGATTTCACAGTCGAGGAAGCGGTGGATGGAACAGAAGCGTTGCAACTTGCACTGGATCATGATTATGATGTTATTTTGCTTGATATCATGATGCCGGAGATGGATGGCATTGAGGTTGCAAAAGAATTGCGTAAACAAAAATCAACACCCATTATCATGCTCACGGCTAAAGGAGAAGAAGCCAATCGCGTCGAGGGTTTCGAAGTGGGAAGCGATGATTATATTGTCAAACCGTTCAGCCCTCGTGAAGTCGTGTTGCGTGTGAAGGCTGTGCTCAGGCGTGCAGCGTCACATGATTATCAGGAGGCGGAAACTCAGACCAAAAGTCTTATTGTCTTTCCTCATCTGACGATTGATTATGATGCCCATCGTGTAACAGCGGATGGTACAGACGTGAGTCTTACGCCAAAAGAATACGAATTATTGTGTTTTATGGCTGAAGATCCCGATAAGGTATTCAGCAGGGAAGTGTTGCTGAAAGAAGTTTGGCAATATGAATTTTTCGGGGATTTGCGTACAGTTGATACACATGTAAAACGGCTGCGTGAAAAACTGACAAATGTGTCCAAAGAAGCTGCTGATATGATTGTGACAGTGTGGGGCGTCGGTTATAAATTCGAGGTGGATGACGCATGATGTTTTGGCGCAGTGTTGTAGGGAAACTAGCAATGACCATCTTATTGCTAGTTTCTTTTGTATTATTTATTTTAACTATACTATTGCTTGAATTTTTTGAAAATTACCATGTTAATCAAGCGGAAAAAGATATGTTGCAAACCGCTAATCAAGTCTCAAGAATGGTTGTGCAATATGAAGATCAGCAATTGGCCCAGGAGAATGCTGAATTGGTCAAAGATCCGCTGAGTCGGGTAAGTGTCATTTATAGTGATGGAACGTCTTGGGCGTCGGACAGCACAGATAGCGACCTGAACAAACTGAATGCTGATTGGCTTCATGATGACGACGAACTGAAAGGTGCTTTCACAGACGACGAAAACGTTAAAAAGCAAACACTCCTTCCCGATACCAATATCGAAGCGATGGTTGTTGGAATACCAATTAAACAAAAGGGTGCTGTATTTGTCTATCAATCATTGGATATTGTCAACCAAACAAAGGCTGAAACAACAAAAATTATCTTGCTGGCTGCCGGGATTGCGATTATCCTTACGACCATATTTGCCTTTTTTCTTTCAACCAAGATTACATCTCCATTAATTAAAATGCGTGAAGCAGCAGTTGATCTCACAAAAGGTGAGTTTAATACCAAGGTTCCTATCCTTACCCGTGATGAAATTGGTGAATTGGCGATGGCATTTAACCGAATGGGGCGGCAGTTGAAGTTTCACATCAATGCCTTAAGGCAGGAAAAAGAACAAATATCCAGCATTGTCAGCTCCATGGCCGATGGCGTTATTACACTGAACCGTAATGGTGACATGCAAATTACGAACCGGCCGGCTGAATTGTTTATCGAGAATTTATACTACGAAAATGACTATGACATTGCTGAGGATCGATCCAAAGCCCCCGAGCCATTAACGAAACTGTTGGCGAGCGTTATTCAGGATGAAAGAGAAGCCACGGAGGAAATAACGACCCAGGGGCGTACATGGGTGATGATTATGACACCGCTTTACGATCAATCCCACGTACGTGGAGCTGTGGCTGTACTTCGGGATATGACGGAGGAAAGACGATCTGATAAACTTCGAGAAGATTTTATAGCAAATGTCTCGCATGAACTGCGAACACCCATTTCCATGCTGCAAGGGTACAGCGAAGCCATCGTTGACGGTGTCGCTGAATCGAAAGAAGAGAAAAATGAGCTTGCCCAGATCATTCGTGATGAATCAATGCGTATGGGCCGCCTTGTCAACGAATTGCTTGACCTGGCCCGTATGGAAGCAGGACATAATCAACTGAATAAAGAAACAATTGATGCCGGCGCCTACATCGATCGGATTATGAAAAAGTTTAAGGGTCTGGCCGAGGAAAACGATGTCACACTACATCTCGATAAACAATTGGAAACGGAATCCATTGTCATCGATCCCGACCGCATGGAACAAGTTTTTACCAATTTGATTGATAATGCTATCCGACATACAGACGATCATGGTTTTGTTGCGGTAACTGTTGAAAGTTCGGAAACAAATGTTTACGCCTCCATTAAGGACAATGGCGCAGGTATTCCGGAAGATGATCTGGCATTTGTATTTGAACGTTTTTATAAAGCTGATAAATCCAGAACTCGAAATGGAAAGAAAAAAGGAACTGGTTTAGGTCTTGCGATTGCTAAAAACATCGTGGAGGCTCACGGTGGTTCGATCACCGTTAAGAGCACGAAGAATGAGGGGACAACGTTTGAAATCCATTTGCCGCAGCAAGCATGACACGGTTGAATGCCCCACAAAGCTCATTGCAAAATACCAACGTATGATTGGTATTTTGCAGCTTTTTTTATCCTAACTGTAACGAAATAATGGATTCAGACGACTATAAAATGGAATGGGGGATTGGAATGGATTCCATTTTCGAGCATTTCTACACAAACTATCATAATGACTTATATCAATTTATCTTTTATATGGTTAAAGATCGGCATATATGTGAGGATCTCGTTCAAGATGTATATATCAAAGTAATGGAGTCGCATCACTCATTCCGTGGAGACAGCAGTGAGAAGACGTGGCTTTTTTCGATAGCACGCCATATCACCGTTGATTATTTCCGGAAGCAGAAGCGAAAACGTAAACGGATTTTGGATTTTTTTGACTGGAGCGAAAAAGGACATATTGTGCGTGATCAGCATTTATTACCCGATGAAATTGCTACGCAAAATGACATGATTCGCACAGTGTATTACTACTTGGACAAATGTACGCCGGATCAAAAGAGTGTTCTTCTACTGCGATATATGCAGTCGTTCAGTATTCAAGAAACAGCTGATATTTTAAATTTCAGCACAAGCAAAGTGAAGACGACACAGCACCGTGGATTAAAGCAATTGCAAAAGTATATGAACCAACATCATGAGGAGGAAGGGGGAAATGCGCCATGAAAAAACAGAACCGAAAAGACAAACATTTGCAAGAAACATTGAGACAAATGCCTGAAGTCAGGGACCATCTTGATAAAGACACTTTATTCCGGCGTATCTCTTCTAAGCAACGCATAAAAGATGCCTCACACAAAAAGAAATGGTTCGCTTTTTGGCCGATCATGGGCAGTGTTATAGCGCTCGGATTGCTGTTTGTCCTGGCCCCGTTGCTGCTGAATGGGGAATCCATGCAGCGGGCAGGCGAGGATAGTGCTGATAATGCATCAGACAGGGCTAATAGGGTAGAGGAAAGCAGTGGAAATGAAACGGACCGTCCGGAAATGTTTGATAATGAGAAAGAGCGTTCAACCATTGACCGATATGATAAGACACAACACCCCCTCGTTGTTCGGTCGTCGGAAAAAAATCGGACTGTTATACATGGTGCAGTAGCTGATGTTCAGGGACAATATGTTATTCCTCTGTCTTTTACGGCTCCGGCTGAAGTCAATAAAAATGACTATTTAAATGAATTGGGACAGTATATGCAGGAGAAAGCGTGGGGGACCAGTCATTATATGTTCGGGGAGACATCATTCCAATTGGATGAAGCCAATCAGCAAGTGAAAGCAACATTTCCGGAAAACTTCTTGCCCACAAAGCAAGGATCAAGCGGAAGTTATATGCTAGAAAATCTTCTAGCAAGCATGTTTAAGCCATATCAGGTGAACAAAGTGGTGTTTACAGAAGAGGTGGACCTTGGCAAAATTGGAAGAGTAAAACAGCTTCCCTTACGTTCCGGTAAAGTGGTTTATAAAATTCATAAGCCGGAAAAAGGAAATAGGACATTCCTCATCGAAGTGCCCGTTACAGACCAGACGGACTTCAGCGCTGCTTTGGATGAAATGAAAAACGATGAAAAAGCCTTTCACGTTTCCGGAAGTGTGCCGGAAAACACCAACCTGTCCGTCAGCGACAATGGACAGCAGCTCCTGCTTTCTTTTCGTTCAAATAAAAACGTGCCAAAAAATCAGGAGCTAGTCACAATGATTGATGCCATCCTCATGACGGCTAAACGTTTCGGTTACGAGGAAGTGCGATTTTCGCATGCCGGTGAAGAACAGGCAGGTCCATACGATTTAACCGAACCGTTAAACGTTCCTCTTGGCGCAAATCCAATATCTCGTTCCTTCTAATTTATGACAAGCGCCCTTATTGAAGAAATGATGTAAGGGTGCTTTTTTGACTTTTCAAATAGATATGTTTAAGATGAATTCAGAATGGTTTTGAATGGTTCCTTTGTATGTGATATCGTTTCAGGCTTCCTCAAACTTTAACGGATCTCCGTCAAAAGGGCTATCCGCAATTTTAATGGAATCGGTCGGACAGCCTTCATACGCATCCATCATATCATCCTGCAAGTGTTCCGGTATCCTGCCGGTTCCCTGATTATTGTCCCACATCACGTATGCAAGTGCCTCATCGTTATAATCAAATAGATTTGGTGCATTGAGACCGCAAGCTCCACAGGCAATGCATGTTTCTTGATCAACGATGGTAAATTTAGACATATGTCTCATCCCTTTGCTCAAACGCATTGATGACCGGAAATGTCCAGTTTCCTAGTGTCGTAAAACGGGAATCATCCGTATCCGTGCGTTTCTATAATGATTCCATATCGTTTATTGTAAATTGATCCAGTCGACATTTCAACTGGTTGCTGACGTGTTAAGATTGGAAATATATATGTATAAAGCAATTAATGCCGTGAAAAGGGGGAGGACGAATGCTGTTTGATGCGATTATTTTAACATGTTGCTCGCGGTTTCAAGGGGGACGGAGCGTATCCGCTATCTATCATCTGCTTAAGGGAAAGCGAGCTATCCAAACCGTGCAGGATGCCCGTCTCTATCAGTTGGAACAGTTCTATGGCATCCATCCCACACTCCGGAAACAGGATTTGGATCAGCTCGTATCTAAACTTAATATGGGGGACTATTTGAAGCTAACAAATGAATCCACAGCACTGCCGATGGAGAAGGGACGCCAATGGGTGAAGGAGCATATAGACGAGCTACCCGTAAATTGCTTTAACGGGCTTTTATACAGCCGGTCCGCCCCTATTTTTCAGGAACGATTGCTTTTGCTTATTCAAACATTGACTAATAGCAGAATGCAAAATATGACCTTTATCCCGGTTGTTGATAACCCGATTGTAACGGAGTGGGTGAAACGAACATTTTATATGTATCGGAATGAGCAAGAGTCGTTTCTAAACAATCTGTATGCCGAACTGCACTTGATGTTGACACATTTTAAAGAATGGGAAGCATCTATGTTTACCGATAGTTTGACAGGGTATCAGCATTATGGATGGAGCAGTTTTCAAGTAAGTGAAGTGTACGGTGTTAATAAACAGGATGTTCCATTATACAAAACAGCGATTGTTCATCGCATGATGGCGATTGCCAAAGAGAAACAGGTAATGTTTCCTCTTCTGGCACAATTTTTGAGAGAGCTTCCGAACGAATCAAAGCTATCGAAATCAGCCAAGAAAACAAAAATCTTATTGGATAATCACTTTACAGCTGAAAACATTGCCGATTACCGTAACTTGAAATTGAATACCATTTATGACCATCTTGTTGAAATAGCGCTGTATGATCATAACTTCCCATTCAGCATGTATGTTAATTTAGCTGAGCAGATGGAAATCAAAAAAGCCATGCAAACAACATTGACCTATAAATTAAAAGATATTAAAGAGGCGGTGGATGATTCGATCAGTTATTTTCAGATCCGTCTTGTTCTGGCTATGGAACGACTACCGCAATAAGTGAGCGGGAAGGGGGGAGACGGTTACATACTCCGTATCGAAACAAAATGACGAGGTTGAACTACGTAGAAATGGGGGATGACATTGGACATACATAAGTTGAAACAACAATTGTGGAAATACTTCAAAATAAGCTCATTCCGTCCTGGACAATCAGAAATTATAAGGGACAGCCTAGCTGGTAATGATGTACTAGGGGTTCTTCCGACAGGATCGGGGAAATCTTTATGCTATCAATTGCCGGCAACACTTCTGGGTGGTGTCACAATCGTTGTCTCGCCGCTTATTTCGTTAATGGAGGATCAAGTGAAACAGCTGAAAGCGGTCGGTTTTAAATCCGTCGTATCCTTAAACAGTTTCATGAATCCAGTGGAAAAAAAACATGTCCTGCAGGGGTTGGATCAGTATCAACTGATTTACTTATCTCCGGAACTTTTGCAGCAACGATCGATCATTCAATGGTTGCAAGAAATGACCGTTAAACTGTTTGTTATTGATGAAGCGCATTGCATATCGCAATGGGGACATGAATTCCGCCCGGATTACTTACGGCTTGCAGACGTTTTGAATCTGCTGAATCACCCGCCTGTCATGGCTTTAAGCGGGACAGCAACACCAGAAGTGCAGGATGATATTGCAACATCACTCAACCGACAGGAAATAAAAAAACATATATATCCGATGGACCGTGATAATATAACATTTTCTGTGAAAAAGGTAACCGGTGAACAAGAAAAACAGGACATTATTGTAAGTTTGTTAAAACGTTTCCGGGTACCAGCACTGATTTATTTCTCAAGCAAGCGCAAAACGGAAGAGGTGGCAGCATTTCTTTCGGAACATATGTCTTCACATCGTATAGCTTTTTATCATGGTGATATGGATCAAATGGACAGAATTACTATTCAGCAGCAGTTTATGAATGATCAAATAGATGTGATTTGCTGTACAAGCGCATTTGGAATGGGGATTAATAAACAAAATATCCGTATGGTCGTTCACTATCATTTTCCGATGCAGATGGCGTCATATATACAAGAAATCGGCAGAGCTGGACGTGATGGAAAGTCCAGTATCAGTTTGCTGCTTTATAGTCCGTCAGATCAGGCTATTCCGCATTCCATCATTGAAAATGAATTACCGAAAGCAGACGATTTGCCTCATATTGGAAGGCAATTGAGACAGTGGGAGCAATTACCGACCACAGAGGAATTGTTGCAGACACTAGGATTAAATGAAATCCAATGGCGTTTTTTGCACTATCAGATGGAATGGCATGGACTAATAAAGAACAATCAAATGATTTACGATCAGGGTTATTGGGATCGGGCCTTGCAACATATAGGAAAACTTATCGGCAATCGGTTGGAGTGGAAACATGAGAAATTACAGGAAATGCTCCGTTGGATTCAGGAGCGACATTGTCTTCGCCGTGAGCTTTACAAAGGATTTCAGGATTCGTATAAACCGCCTGTGTATGCATGCTGCAGTAATTGCGATTTTTCATTTAAACATTGGTCACCGGTACAGACAAGCCAGTACCGACCCAGTTTAACTTGGGAAACAAAATTAAAACATATATTTTTCGCTGAGGAGTCATATGCAAAAACAGAGCGAACTAATTAAACAATTATCGGATAGAGAATTAATGAAACAGGTGATCGTTACTCAACTGCTACTGGCTGGTGCCAGCCTCGTTCTAAGTTTGGTCTTTTTTGGAAATATGAATGTATGGCTTGATCTATTTCACATGCAAGTATATGAGATGGCGTATTATGGACTGCTCACAGGTGTCATTATTGTCATTGTTGATTTGTTTCTTATGGCCATTTTCCCAAAAACGTATTATGATGATGGTGGTGTGAATGAACGACTTTTTCATAACCGATCCATTCTAGGGATATTTGGACTGGCACTGGCAGCAGCTGTCAGCGAGGAATTGCTTTTCCGCGGGGTTATCCAGACAACATTCGGGTATGTCATTGCCAGTGTTTTGTTCGCTGTGATTCATATACGTTATCTAACCAAACCTGTATTGTTTATTTCTGTTCTCATGGTCAGCTTCTATATCGGCTATATGTTTGACATTACAAAAAATCTGGCTGTCGTGATCCTGGCACATTTCACAGTGGATTTTGTATTGGGTTTGATTATTCGTTTTCGAAAGGGAGGCGGGCGAGTTGCGCACAGAAATAAAAGATGATAACGATCAAGCCAAGGATTTGCGTGAATTGGTGGATGAAGTGGAAAGTGAAGAAAATAAAAAAGACGGTTGGAACGAAGGAACGAGCCAGGAAACAAATGAATCATCACGCAATCGCTCCAACATTCACGGCGTTGAGGCAATGTCGGAACATGAGAAAAGGGATACATCAGCACGGCAGCAGGTTGATATATTGGATTTGCCGCCACGCCGGGACGTGCATACTGTTAAACATAAACGTGTGAAAATGAAATTGAACCGAGCCAGTTGGAGGATGTTAAGCGTCATTATTGTGCTTCTGATACTGTTTGGTGGTGCGTTTTTCCTTTGGGATAACGAATTATTTGAACTCATTCAGCGCATGTAAAGGATAATATGCTCAACGTTATTCTCATTATTTTTCAATAACTTTTAATGCTACGGGTGAGCCTTCGGAATGCTTTTCTTTTGCGACAATCGTTAGTATAATAGGATTTTAGGAATAATAAACAGGAAAGCAGTTATAAATCTACATAGTGTCAATTATCATGTTCAATTATGGCTGTATTAGCATATAGTATAGTAAAGGATAATGCTGCCATAAGGGATGAATGTATTCAATCATAATAAGGCAGCATTGATATGTACTGGAAAAGGGGGATGCTTTATGCGCATTGAGCGAGTATCCGACAGCCAATTTACTATATTCCTTACGTTTGATGACTTGGTTGACCGCGGCTTTACAAAAGAAGATCTGTGGCATGATGCAGCAAATGTGCGGCATTTATTCAGCGATATGATGTATGAAGCAAGTTCCGAATTGGGTTTTGAACTGGAAGGTATGTTGCTCGTTCGGGTACAGTTAATGCAAGCACAAGGCATGCACGTTGTTGTCACACAAAAAACGAGTGAGTCGGACTTGGATTATGACTTTGTCGAGATGAAAGTAACCTTGGATGAGAGCAAGGAATTAATCTTTTCGTTTTCTGACTTTGAAGACATTATTCAAGTGTCGGCCTATCTCGCGGCATTGCCGGTAAAAGAAGGGCAAATATATCATATGAATGACCGTTATTATATGGTGTTGGAGGAAGCGGAACTTCAGCAAAAGGGCAGGGAAGATGTTATTGCCATCATGTCTGAATTCGGTGTCCCAAGCATTATTACTTCCCATAGGCTGAAGGAATATGGAAAGGTGATTATGGACTCATGTGCCGTCGGTAAAATAATGACTGCTTTTCATGAATGAACAAGAGCGGTTGCGGTCTAACAGGCGCAGCCGCTATCATCTGTAGTTCCTCGGGAAACGATCAGTTTGTTTTATTGCATATTTATGATGAAGGTGTATACTGAAGTCGGAGCGCAGCTGAATAAAATATTTTAGATCATTTAGGAGGTAAATGCATGGTAGCCGATAACGCAGCAGAATCTGCCAAGGATAAGACTGAAAATACGGACGTGTTGCATTCCACACACACTGTCATTAAAAATGCTTTGAATAAGTTAGGTTATCCTGACGAAGTTTTTGAATTGATGAAAGACCCGATGCGGCTGATGACAGTAAGAATCCCAGTGCGGATGGATAATGGTGATATCCAAATTTTCACCGGTTATCGCGCACAGCACAATGATGCTGTCGGTCCAACTAAAGGCGGGGTACGCTTTCATCCAAATGTGACGGAAAAAGAGGTAAAAGCTTTATCGATATGGATGAGTCTCAAAGCCGGTATTGTTGATTTGCCGTATGGTGGCGGTAAAGGCGGCATCATTTGTGATCCCCGTGAAATGTCATTTCGGGAATTGGAAGGGCTGAGCCGGGGTTATGTTCGTGCTATCAGCCAGATTGTTGGCCCCAATAAGGACATCCCTGCACCGGATGTGTTTACCAACTCACAAATAATGGCGTGGATGATGGATGAATACAGTCGCATTGATGAATTTAACAATCCAGGATTCATCACGGGGAAACCGATTGTTCTGGGTGGATCTCACGGCAGAGAGTCCGCAACGGCAAAGGGTGTCACCATTTGTATAAATGAAGCTGCCAAGAAGAAAGGCCTTAATATTGAAGGCTCCAGAATTGTTGTACAAGGTTTTGGAAATGCTGGCAGTTTCCTTGCCAAGTTCCTGCATGATGCCGGAGCCAAAGTGGTTGGTATATCGGATGCTTACGGCGGATTGCATGATCCTGATGGTCTTGATATAGATTATTTACTGGATCGTCGGGACAGTTTTGGAACGGTTACGAATTTATTTGATCATACCATTTCAAATGATGAACTGCTTGAATTAGATTGTGATATTTTAGTCCCAGCAGCCGTTCAAAATCAGATTACGGAACAAAATGCGAACAAAATCAAAGCCGGTATAGTCGTGGAGGCTGCCAACGGGCCGACAACATTGGAAGGAACAAGAATACTGTCTGAACGGGGGATTTTGCTCGTTCCGGATGTTCTTGCATCATCAGGCGGCGTCACCGTTTCTTATTTTGAATGGGTTCAGAATAACCAAGGTTATTACTGGTCTGCGGAAGAAATTGATGAAAAACTTCATGAAAACTTGATAAAATCCTTTAATAATATTTATAACACCTCCGAAACGAGACGTGTTGATATGCGTCTTGCAGCCTATATGGTTGGTGTACGGAAGATGGCCGAAGCCGCACGTTTTCGTGGTTGGGTTTAGACCAGATGATGGGTGCCGGGTGCCAACTGAATCCAATAAAAGTAGTGACGGAAAAACTCTTGTCATGTATCGCGGGATAAGAGTTTTTCCGTTCGTTCATTAAAAAATCATAACCGATATAACATTCTATGTTAAAATAGGGTGTCCGGAGAAGTTATGGCAAAAAGTTTTGATAAGGAAGTGTGTAAGTTGCAAAAAGAACATACAATTATTGTTGGTGGCGGTCCTTGTGGTATGTCCTGTGCCATCGAACTGCAAAAACAGGGGATAACTCCTTTGATTATTGAAAAGGAAAATGTCGTTAATACTCTTTACCATTTTCCGACACACCAAACGTTTTTCAGTTCAAGTGAGAAACTGGAAATAGGTGGAATTCCATTTATTACAGAAAGACAAAAACCGGTACGCAATCAAGCGCTGGCTTATTATAGGGCCGTTGCCAGCCGTGAGAATTTACGGATAAATGCCTTCGAAAAAGTTCAGGAAATCACATCGGATGTCAATGATTTTCACCTTAAAACACGGAAACAAAAGAATGGGGACGAATGCGTGTATGTGGCTCAAAATATCATTATAGCGACTGGCTATTATGATCAGCCGAATCACATGGGTATTCCTGGTGAAACATTGCCGAAAGTAATGCATTATTTTAAGGAAGCGCATCCTTATTTTAATAAAAACGTGACCGTTATTGGGGGTAAAAATTCAGCTGTTGATACCACACTGGAATTGCATAAAGCAGGTGCCAATATTACGGTGCTATATCATGGAGATGACTATTCCCAAAGCATCAAACCATGGATATTGCCGGAGTTTGAGTCATTGGTCCGAAAAGGAATTGTACAGATGGAATTTAATGCATGCGTTGAACAAATTACAGATGATAAAGTGATTTATACAGTCGGTGATACAACCAAAGAAGTTGACAATGATTTTGTTTTCGCCATGACTGGATATAAACCCGATCATGACTTTTTGAAAGACGTGGGTATTGCAATTGATGAAGAAACTGGGCGTCCCCATTTTGACAGCGAGACCATGGAGACGAATATAGACGGTATATATGTCGCAGGTGTTGTTGCCGCCGGATACAATAATAACGAAATTTTTATTGAAAATGGCCGTCATCATGGAAACATGATCGCTGAATCCATTGTTGACAAACAGGTCATGCATACGAAGAGTTAGCTGTTGAATCAAGGTGTTTAGAAGGCTGGATCTTAATGACGATATCGAGGAAAATCCGAACGATGATTCAGATCTGTCCGTCAGATTTGAATCCCGTTCGGATTTTTACGTGTTGAATGTTGAAACAGTGTTCCTGACCTTTTGTTGCTGGTTTTAAAGCAAACCGTATCCGGATTAATGTGCTTGTTCGAATATTTGTTTAAGTTTTTTAGGATTCCCAGTTTCCTCCAGGGCCATCAGCAATTCTATTCTTGCTTTGGGGCCTGTTAATCCGCCAGCAAATATAATCCCCATCTCTTTTAACTGTTTTCCGCCTCCTTCATACCCATAAGTGGGTTGAACCATTCCGGTATGACACCGTGAAACCATTAGGACCGGTATATTGTCATTTACAAACGACGTCAGTGATGCAACCGTATTGTTCGGCAAATTTCCCTCTCCAAGCCCCTCAATCACGATCCCGTCCGGCTTGGCTTGCTTCACTGTTTCCAACAATTCCTCGTCCATCCCTGCATACCCCTTACACAAAAACACTTTTTTTGTCAAGTGGTTTATTCGGTATGTATGCCGCTTGAGAATAGCATGGTAAAAAAGAATCGACTGTTTTGTGATCATGCCGATTGGTCCACTTTGCGGACTCTGAAACGTTGCCACATTGCTAGTAGACGTCTTTGAAACATGGCGTGCTGTATGTATTTCATCGTTCATAACAACCAGCACTCCCTGATCCCATGCCTGTGGGTGTGCCGCTGTACGAATGGAACTGATCAAATTGTATAATGCATCGGATCCTATTTCGTTGGCAGAGCGCATCGCTCCAGTAATAATGATCGGTTGCTGCACAGATGTTGACAAATCAAGAAAATAGGCCGTTTCTTCCAATGTATCCGTTCCATGTGTTATGACAAATCCGTCGTATGTGTCAGATAGTTCATGGATCTTTTGAGCTAGCTGCAACATGTGCGCGGGCGTTATTTGCGGCGATGGAAGTGAAAATGGTATGTATTCAACCACATTTGCAATTGATTGAAAGTAATACGTAAGATCTGTCATCGGATGTTTATTTGCGGTCGTTACGTCCCCACTTGCCTTATCTGTCCTCATGGAAACCGTTCCTCCGGTATGAATCAATGCAATTGTTTTCAAAAGAATCACCTTCGTTTTTTGTGTTTTCTTTCCCAAACCCATCATACGACAATGCTGCGTTAATAGGAAGGGTTGCGAATGTCTCTCTCAGAATCTTTTCTTCTGATGTATCGTTTTATGGTAGTGTTTTTGATGATACGTAATCCTGATGAATAAAAAGGTTGTTATGTAAAAAAATAAAATTAACATGATACTTGACTATCAGGAGGATATAAGATGACCTATAAAAAATGGTTCCTGTTTACCATGTTATGTTTTTTAATTGTGGGATCGCAAACAACCTCTTCTCCAAATCCGGCGAATGCATTTACGTCGCAGGTTATTCAGCAAGGTGCGACCGGAGAAGATGTAATTGAACTGCAGGCAAGATTGCAATATATCGGATTTTACAAAGGAAACATAGACGGTGTGTTCGGATGGGGTACATACTGGGCACTCCGTAACTTTCAGAAAGATTTCGGTTTGACAATTGACGGGTTGGCCGGACAGAAGACGAAACAGAAATTGGCTGATGCGTCCAACTATGATGAAGGCTTTGTTAAAAAACAAATACAAAAGGGAAATGAATTCACATATTATGGTGGTGTGGATCCGTCTAAACAAACGAAACCCGATTCTGGTGGCGACGCGGAACAAAATCAAAATACATCTAACAATGTGGAACCAAGTGCCGCAAACGTTCCGCAGGGTTACTCCAAAAATGATATTCAATTGATGTCCAATGCGGTACATGGAGAGGCACGAGGAGAACCTTATGTCGGACAAGTAGCTGTTGCTTCTGTTATTTTAAACCGGGTCGAAAGCTCGACATTCCCTAATACGGTATCAGGGGTGATTTTTGAACCGAGAGCATTCACTGCTGTTGCGGATGGACAAATTTGGCTGGAACCGAACAAAACAGCAAGAGAAGCAGCTCTCGATGCCATTAACGGCTGGGATCCTTCCGGCAATGCGTTGTATTATTTTAACCCGAATACGGCAACATCGGATTGGATATGGTCCAGGCCGCAAATTAAAAAGATCGGAAAACATATTTATGCTAAATAGGAAGGAGCGATCAGTATGTTGCGCTGGATAGTGATATCCGTTCTTGCATTGGGTGTTGCAGGCACTGCATTTTGGGGCTACCAGGAGCATCAGGAGAAAAACTCCATCCTGATACAGGCTGAAAATAATTATCAGCGAGCATTTCATGAATTATCTTATCATATGGATATTCTCCATGATAAAATAGGAACAGCATTAGCTATGAACTCAAAAGAAAGTCTGTCCCCGCAAATGATTGACATATGGAGGCTCACCTCAGATGCAATATCAAATGTTGGGCAACTTCCATTGACATTAATGCCATTCAACAAAACGGAAGAATTCCTGTCCAAAATAGGTGACTTTACGTATCGGACGGCTGTCAGAGATTTAAATAAGAAACCGTTAAGCGATAAAGAAATATCAACGTTGGAGAGCCTTTACAAACAATCCGGTAACTTGAAGGATGAACTGCGACGTGTTCAAAATACAGTGTTGGAGGAAGATCTTCGTTGGATGGATGTTCAAATGGCTTTGGCTACCCAGGATGAGCAATCGGATAATACGATTGTTGATGGGTTTAAAACAGTGGAAAAGAAAGTGGAAGGGTTTTCTGAAAGCAACGTTGATTCATCACTTACCGGGACCTCTTCAAAAGAACACGAATATAAAAATCTCAAAGGAAACAATATTGGACAAGAGGAAGCCATCAAACGAAGTAAACAAATGTTTGACATTGACAATGATAATAAATTGAAAGTTACTGAAAGCGGAAAAGGCGCCAATTTACCGATTTACAGTATTTCGTACAATAATGGCGATGAAAACGGGTATTTGGATATGTCGAAAAAAGGTGGACACCCACTCACACTATTAGTGAACCGGGAAGTCAGCAAAAAGAATCTAAGCCTGAATGAAGGATTGCAACAAGCAAAAGGCTATTTGAATCAATTTGATTTTGACGATATGGTATCGTTTCAAAGCAATCAATTCGACAATGTCGGTGTTTATTCGTTTCTTTATAATCAGGATGGTGTCCGGATATACTCCGATGCGATCGAAGTAAAAGTTGCGTTGGATAATGGGGATTTGCTGGGACTGACATCCAGAAATTATTTCATGAACCATAAAAAGCGTGATATTCCGGAACCTGAGCTGTCGCCAGAAGAAGCGAAAGAGAAAGTCAATCCCGAAGTAACAATTAACGAAGAAAACATGGCAGTGATTGACAATGATATTGGTGAGGAAGTACTGGTCTACGAATTTCTTGGTGTGCTTGAAAATGAGACATACCGTATTTTCATCAATGCAATAAACGGTAAGGAAGAAAAAGTGGAAAAATTGGACGGCACGGAAATAAATTTTGCATCCGTTTCAGAGGGAAGAGTTGTTTCTTCCCTTTTTCCTTGATGTTTGTACCATGCAGACGGGTTGTTGCTGCATGATGGCAGAATCTTTCACATTGTTATCAGCTCCTACGATAATCTATATAAAAAGATTGAATGGCAACAGTCAAAAAAAGAATGGCATATATAGATATTTCGAGTAGAACTTTTATTCTTATATATGTTATCATTTTGGTTAACGGATACATAAAGTTGCCGTCAGGATTGATATGAGAGGAATGAATAATAAGCAATGGCAGGTATGGAAGCGAAAGGGATCAGGGTTGCTATTGATGGGCCGGCTGCTGCCGGAAAAAGCACCGTGGCCAAAATCGTTGCAGAAAAATCATCATTTATCTATATAGATACGGGCGCTATGTATCGGGCATTGACATGGAAAGTGCTTCAGAACCGGATATCTCCGGAAGACAGCCAATCTATTGTTGACTTGCTGGCGAAGACGGATATAGATCTGGAACAGGGTAAGAGTGGTCAGCGTGTTCGAGTGGATGGCGATGATGTGACGGAAGCTATTCGCACCGAACAGGTGACAGGCAGCGTGTCTCATATTGCGAAACACCCAAACGTACGTGAACAAATGGTTCAGCGTCAACGTAAACTGGCCAATAAACACGATATTGTTATGGACGGACGGGACATCGGAACTCACGTTATTCCAAACGCAGAGGTTAAAGTTTTTTTAAAAGCATCGGTTGAAGAACGGGCAAGACGACGCTATGATGAGAATATGCAAAAAGGATTGACCACCGATTTTGAAACATTAAAAAACGAAATTGAAGAGCGAGACCGGATTGATTCCAATCGAGAGACTGCCCCGTTGGTAAAAGCAGATGATGCCATCGCGTTGGATACAACGGATTTAACTATCGATGACGTTGCCTCATCCATTCTTGAGAAAGTTAATCAAGCCATTATTAACGAGGGAGGGTCTGGATGAGTTTATACAAAACTGCAAAAGCCATTGTTTCCGTCATTTTTTTTCCTTTATACCGTATTCGTGTTATTGGAAAAGACAATATTCCCGATCAAGGACCGGTCATTATTTGCTCCAACCATATTTCGAATCTGGATCCACCGGTTGTCGGAATCACTTCCCCGCGGGATATTTCCTTTATGGCCAAGGGAGAACTGTTTGAACGCCCATTATTGGGAACGTTGTTAAACGCTATTCGTGCGTTTCCCGTGAAAAGAGGGGGAACCGACCGTTATGCATTGCGTCAAGGTCTGGACATACTGAAGGACGGCAATGTACTGGGACTATTTCCAGAAGGGACCCGGAGTAAAACGGGTACGGTTGGCAAACCTTTGGCAGGGGCCGGTTTTTTCGCGCTGCGATCCAATGCCGTTATTGTTCCATGCGCCATTATAGGCTCCTATAAACCCGGGAGGAGACTGACGGTAATTTATGGAAAACCCATGGACATGGAGACACACCGTTCGGCGAAAACGGCCGCTAAAGATGCAGCTGAAGCCATTATGGAAGAAATTCAGAACCTGATCGATTATTCTCAGCATGCATCTCTTGACAAATAATTATAATTATTAGAAGTTATAGATACAATATTTTTTAAGTTAGGTTGTTTGTATTTTAAGGAGGGCGAAGGTATGAGTGAATCAAGTAATGACATGCCACAATTGAATATAGGTGATATTGTAACAGGGACTGTCGTGAAAGTGGAAGAAAAACAGGTTCTTGTGGATGTCGGCTATAAAACAGAAGGGATTGTTCCCATCAGTGAATTGTCCAGTCTTCATATTGAGCAAGCTAGTGACATCGCACAAGCCGATGATGAGATTGAATTGTATGTCAAAAGAATGGAAGATGATGAGGTTATCCTGTCTAAAAAAGCAGTAGATGCCGAAAAGGCATGGGAATCTTTGGAAGAACAGTATAATAATGGCGACGTTTTTGAAACGGAAGTGAAGGAAATTGTGAAAGGCGGCCTTGTTGCTGATGTTGGGGTGCGCGGTTTTATTCCAGCTTCACTGGTCGAAACGTACTATGTGGATGACTTTTCCGATTACATTAATCAACCATTACGTGTGAAAATAGTTGATTTGGATAGAGAACAAAACCGGGTTATTCTTTCCCATAAAGATGTCGTTCAGGATGAATTAAATGAAAAGAAACAGGAAGTTCTCCAATCATTGGAAGAAGGGCAAGTTCTCGAAGGAGTGGTTGAGCGGATCACCAATTTTGGTGTTTTTGTAAATCTTGGCGGAATTGATGGGTTGGTACATATTTCCCAATTGGCACATGAACACGTGGAAAAGGCATCCGATGTTGTCAGTGAAGGTGACACAGTGAATGTGGAAGTCCTTTCCGTTGACCGCGATAATGAACGCATTTCCTTATCCCGCAAAAGAACACTGCCTGGTCCATGGGCCAATATTGAAGATCGTGTGAGTCAGGGCGACATCCTTGAAGGAACAGTTAAACGGCTTGTGAACTTTGGTGCATTTGTTGAAGTCTTTCCTGGTGTTGAAGGATTGGTTCATATATCACAAATTGCCAACCGCCATATAGGAACACCGCAGGAAGTACTGGAAGTGGGTGAGGAGATTAACGTGAAGGTTCTTGATGTCAGTCAAAGGGATGAACGCATATCGCTCAGTATTAAAGAATTGGAACAAGAACAAGAAGCTTCTGACGTTAAAGAATATCAAAAAGATGACGATGAACCAGGATTTCAACTTGGTGATTTCATTGGTGACAAATTGGACAAATATAAATAGTCGGGACGAATAATGACGTTTCGCGGCATAATAAAAAAGGGCTTTTTCCCGTTTGGAAAGAGCCCTTTTTATGTTTAATGTTAAAAAAAGCTTGCCATACTTATAATGGTAGGTGTTTTTTTATGAATGATGGACTTATTTTTTATTGGCTCGCTTGGGCCGGCTGTATTATTGTTGCATGTTTTATGCCGGAAGGAAAAACCCGGACTACTTTTACGTGCTTCGTATTAATACTGATTCTTTTTGCTGATGTTCAATTGCCGTTTGGTATATTCCATTTTTCCCTAAGTTATGTTGTTTTGCTGACGGTAACCTTTTATCAGCTTGCCCGCCTTAACCGTTTTCTGTTTTCTTTGTTGGTATCATTTACTATCATGATAGGGTATACGGGTCTGCTTATTTGGTACATGCTTTCTCCGATCGGGCTGTTTTTGCCTAAGATTGTATGGATTCCTTTGTTTATTCTATTGCTGACCATTTGGATGATCCGCACGTTCCGAAACAGGCTGTTCTGCTGTATTGCTGGAATAGTAGGGGGAGAATGGCTATACAGTCTGATTTTGACAACATATTCATTTTCGGATGTCATTGGTGATATGGTTTTTCTGGATACCGTCTCAATCGTTACAGCTGCTTTGATTGGACAGCATCTTTTGAATACTGGAACACGTAAATTAAATGAACAACTGAAAAACGCTGCATTAAGGCGAGGAACGTTTATAAAAAAGAAAGCACAGTAGTTATTCCGATTGTGTGAAGGATAGCAAGACCTGAACGGAAAGAAGCTTTATAATATAATTGTGCTCATCCCGTTCATTTGCTAGAATATTTACTTAGTATGATGCAGAGAGAAACGGAAAGGATGGCCTTTTCATGAGGAAATCGGTTGTAGCAATTGTAGGAAGACCGAATGTGGGAAAATCAACTATTTTCAATTGGCTTGTCGGGGAACGCATTTCCATTGTGGAAGACACACCAGGCGTGACACGCGACCGGGTCTATGCCGAAGCTGAATGGCTCACAACATCGTTTAATGTTATTGACACTGGCGGAATTGAAGTGAGCAATGAACCACTGCTGGTACAAATGCGGCATCAGGCTGAAATTGCCATTGAGGAATCGGATGTCATTGTTTTTATGCTTAATGGCCAGGAAGGAATAACGGCAGCTGATGAAGAAGTTGCCAAAATTCTTTACAAATCAAACAAGCCTATTGTTATAGCTGTCAATAAAATGGATAACCCCAAAATGCGTGAGACCATTTACGAGTATTACGCATTGGGTTTCGGTGAGCCGTACCCGATATCGGGAGAGCACGGACTGGGTCTGGGGGATTTGCTGGATACTGTTATCGGGTATTTTCCTGAACAGCACGTTGCTAGTCGTGATGATGATACAATTTATTTCAGTGTCATTGGACGGCCGAATGTAGGCAAATCATCGCTTGTCAACGCGCTTCTGAACGAAGAACGTGTCATTGTCAGTGACATTGAGGGAACAACACGAGAAGCCATTGATACCCGTTTACATAAAGATGACCAGGATTTTGTCATTATTGATACAGCGGGTATGCGAAAACGCGGGAAAGTTTATGAAGCGACGGAAAAGTACAGTATCCTCCGGGCTTTGAAAGCCATTGAGCGATCCGATGTTGTTCTGGCGTTGATCGATGCTGAAACCGGTATACGAGAACAGGATAAAAAGGTTGCCGGTTACGCCCACGAGTCCGGAAAAGCGATGATCCTTGTTGTCAACAAATGGGACACAGTCGATAAAGATGAAAAATCGATGAGGGAATTTGAGAAAAAGGTCCGCTCTCAATTTCAATATTTGGATTATGCCCCTATGGTATTTCTGTCAGCTAAGACCAAAAAACGGATACATACATTGACTCCAGCCATCAAAACGGCCAGTGAAAATCATGCGAAACGTGTTCCAACAAATGTTTTGAATGATGTTATCAATGATGCACTCGCATTAAATCCGGTGCCAACAATCAAAGGCAAACGTCTGAAAGTGCTTTATGCAACACAGGTGGCTGTTAAACCGCCATCATTTGTCATATTTGTCAATGATCCATCGTTAATGCACTTTTCATTTGAACGCTTTTTGCAAAATAGAATCAGAGAAGCGTTTGGTTTTACTGGAACACCGATTAACATTTTCGCTCGTAAACGTGCTTGAAAAGGGGGAATATGATTGCAAAAAATAGCCGTATTAGGTGCCGGCAGTTGGGGTACCGCATTAAGCATAGTGTTGGCGGATAACGGTCATGATGTTCGACTATGGACCCATCGTAGCGAACAGGCAAAGGAAATCAATACATTCCACACAAATGAAACGTATTTACAGGTACAGTTGCCGATGAAGCTAAAGGCGTATGATAAGCTTGAAGAAGCTGTTGAGGATGTGTCGGCAATTGTTATAGTGGTGCCGACGAAAGCCGTTGATGACGTTTGCCGTAAATTAAACAGCCTTGTCCACCATCAACCGGTCATTATCCACGCAACAAAAGGTATTGAGCCGGAATCACTTAAACGTGTCTCACAGTTAATTAGTGAGGAAATGGATGCCTATTCCTATGAAGATATTGTTGTACTTTCAGGCCCCAGTCATGCTGAGGAGGTTGGTAAGCGCCAGCCCACCACTGTCACTGTATCATCGATGAATGAGGAAAATGCGGCATTCGCACAGGATTTGTTTATTAACGAATCATTCCGGGTTTATACAAGCACAGATATGGTAGGCATTGAGTTGGGAGGTGCATTAAAAAACATTATTGCTCTGGGAGCAGGTATTTCCGACGGCTTAGGGTATGGTGACAACGCTAAATCTGCCCTTATTACGAGAGGGCTCGCGGAAATAACCCGGCTTGGAGCATCCCTAGGGGCTAACCCCATCACCTTTTTAGGACTTCCAGGGGTGGGAGACCTGATTGTTACATGCACAAGCACCCATAGCCGCAACTGGCGTGCAGGAAACATGCTTGGTCAGGGCTGGAAGCTGGATGATGTGCTGGAACAAATGGGGATGGCTGTTGAGGGTGTCCGAACAACCAAAGCCGCGAGCCAATTTGCACACCAGCAACAAATCGAGATGCCGATAACGAATGGACTTTATCAGGTTCTGTTTGAAGATAAAGCCCCTGGGGATGTGGTCGATCAGCTTATGAATCGTCATAAACGGGAAGAAATGGATGATTTATCAGGATTTATCCGCACAGATTGCTCAGACTGACACGTCATCGTCTGCCATGCATATAATATGTTGAAGTTAATATGCAAGGAGGCGAGCATGTGAGTCATTTTCAGGGTAATCCTTTTGATAAGGTGAAGCAGCAAACGAATATAGACCCGAATGATATTCATAAAGTGGCAAACTCTGTGAAAAACGCTGACTTTTCAGATGAAAAAACGGTTCGGGATCTTGTTCAACAGTTAGCAACGATGGCTGATAAACCCATTTCCAAATCAAAAGAAGACCGGATCGTTGAAACGATAACGAAAAACAATATGCCAATGGATATGGACACGTTAAATGAGATGTTAAAACGATAGATATATCTGGGCAAGTGAGGAGACATTGTTTTGCATGCTTGCATAAACTAAATCGCACAAGCATTCATGGCTGGAGCTGCTGTGGGTATTTATTTAGTCAATCCGGGATGAAGACAGCCCCTCTTCGCCCGGATATTTTTATGTATCTGCCCTTATCGATTATGTTATAATGCATGTTGTTTGCAGCAATGAATTGAGGTGAGTTAAATGTCTGAAGGAATGCTGAATATGTGGATTTCGTTCATCGGTATGGGGCTGCTGCTTTTAGCCATGGGGCTTATTCTTGTTAGCAGATACAAACTAAAAGGATGGGCGTCAGGCATTGTGTCTATTTTGGCCTATTTGTCCTTGATCATTGGCGCTGTCATTATTTTATACATCGTGTTCAGCGGTCCAACACGCTAGGAGGTTTCCTATATGATTAAGCATACATATACAGTTCTTTATTTGACGGTTATGGTTATTTTTTTGACCGGGTGCCTCTATCCGGAAAGTGAAATGTCTAAAAACAACGTACCGAACGAGTCCCAATTGAAAAAGGTACAGACAGCGGTTGATCAGTATCAAAAAGAAACAGACGGACTGCTGCCGATTAAGACAAAATCAAAGGACACACCGATTTTCCGAAAGCATCTAATTAGCTTTCAGGACTTAAAAGATCGGAATTTGTTGTCAGAAATCCCTGGAACGGCGTATGAAAATGGTGGTATTTATCAATATACGATTATAACACCGGATGAGAACCCGAGAGTGAAGCTGATTGATCTGCGGATGGCTGATGCCATAAGAGAAGTGATCACAAAAGTACAAATGTATCGTAAAGAGAATAAATATCCTCCATTCGGTCATGAAATTTCGAAAGGCGTTTACCGGATTAATTATAAAAAACTCGGATTGGACAAGCGTCCCTATGTAAAAAGTCCCTATTCCAAAGAAAATCTTCCCATCGTGATGGATACCAACGGTGATTTGTATGTTGATTATAGTGTAGATTTGAATCGGGCACTGCAGAAATATGATCATCATTATCAAATAGGGGACGATATAAGGTATTTGCTTGCGGAAAACACCCCTTTTGTCCCGGCATACTCCCTTCCATACACCATTCAGGACGGCAAACCAGTATTCCAGGTTTCCGTTAATAAAAATCAATAATCAATCATAATCGATCCTTTGTAACATATAGTGTGTTGCAAGGGATTTTTATTATTGTTTTAAATCAGATTCATCTTTTTCACTCTTTTCGTCAGGATCAGGGCATATTTTGATGGGACAACATCATATATTTATAATGTCTATATTTTTCAGGTATTTATGATTATGCAATAGGAGATCGGGAGGGGATCACTTGGAGAAAGTTGATATTTTTAAAGATATTTCGAAGCGGACAAACGGCGATATTTACCTTGGAGTCGTGGGCGCGGTCCGGACCGGAAAATCAACATTTGTTAAACGATTTATGGAACTGGGAATCATGCCGAATATATCTGATGAAGGTGAACGGGACAGGGCTCATGATGAATTGCCGCAAAGTGCTGCTGGACGAACAATTATGACGACGGAACCGAAGTTTATTCCCAACCAGGCCGTGTCTATCCATGTTGACGAAGGGCTTGATGTAAATGTCCGTCTGGTGGATTGTGTCGGTTATGCTGTGGAAGGGGCAAAAGGTTTTGAAGATGAAAATGGACCAAGGATGATCAATACACCGTGGTATGAAGAACCGATTCCATTTCATGATGCCGCCGAGATTGGTACGAGAAAGGTTATCCAGGAGCACTCAACCATTGGCGTCATCATAACAACAGATGGGTCGTTCGGTGATATTGAACGTAGCGATTACGAGGAGCCGGAAGAAAAAATCGTTGAGGAAATGAAAGAAGTCGGCAAACCCTTTATCATGGTTGTCAATTCATCGCAACCTACAAGTGATGAAACGGAACAATTGCGACATGATCTGGCGGAAAAATATGACATACCCGTTTTGTCCGTCAACATTGAATCAATGTCGGAGCATGATGTTTATAATGTGATGCGTGAAGCCTTATATGAATTCCCTGTGTTGGAAGTTAATGTGAACCTTCCTAGCTGGGTGATGGTGCTGCATGATGATCACTGGCTGCGCAAGGATTATCAGGAAGCCATTCAGACAACGGTGAAAAACATCCGAAGGCTTCGGGATGTGGATAGCATTGTCGGTGACTTTGACGGTTATGATTATATTGACAGCGCCAATCTTGCTGGTATGGAAATGGGAGAGGGCGTAGCGGAAATTGACCTCCATGCCCCCAACTATTTATATGACGAGGTTCTAAAAGAGATAGTCGGGGAGGAAATACGTGGCAAGGAACATTTGCTTGAATTAATGCAGGAATTTGCCCATGCCAAACGGGAATATGATCAGGTTTCAAGCGCCTTGCAAATGGTGAAGCAAACCGGTTATGGAATCGCTGCTCCGCAATTGGAAGATATGCAGCTGGATGAACCAGAAATTATACGACAAGGGTCTCGATTCGGTGTACGACTGAAAGCCATTGCTCCTTCCATTCACATGGTCAAAGTGGATGTTGAATCGGAATTTGCCCCTATTATCGGAACGGAAAAGCAAAGTGAGGAATTGGTCAGGTATCTGATGCAGGATTTTGAGGAGGACCCGCTGTCGATTTGGGAATCCGATATATTCGGGCGATCATTGAATTCCATCGTCAGAGAAGGTATACAGGCGAAAATCTCCCTTATGCCGGAAAATGCAAGGTATAAATTGAAAGATACACTGGAACGGATTATCAATGAAGGTTCCGGTGGTTTAATAGCCATTATTTTATAGCAGCTAGCCATAGTTGCTATTTTTTTGTCTAATGTTTTTTTTTAATATGGGCATACCTTAAGATTTTTAATCAAAGGCAGGATTTCACATCTTTATGTCGTATATAGTTTGTATGGGGCGGTATGATGCATTCGGGGACACATCGCACTTCATTTTACCATTAATATCCATCATTCGTAATCGGAACAAGAAACATAACCAAAAAAAGAAATAAATATGGATAAATTATATGTATATTGTTGAATTTTGGTTTCATCTCGTTTAACATAAGCCTTGTCATCATTGATTTGATGGTGTTGGGTTTAAAAATGCACGATTTGGAAACAAATGGTTGTACATGATAAGATGTTTCTATACCGTTTGGAAACTTCATGGGAGGAGGTGAATGTCATGAATAAAACAGACTTGATAGATGCTGTTGCAGAAAAAAGCGACCTTTCCAAAAAAGATGCTACAAAAGCTGTGGATGCAGTTTTTGACTCTGTCATGGATTCACTTAAACAAGGTGAAAAAGTACAATTAATCGGCTTTGGCAACTTTGAAGTGCGTGAACGTTCGGAACGGAAAGGACGCAATCCGCAAACAGGAGAAGAAATAAAGATTCCTGCAAGCAAAGTTCCTGCGTTCAAACCAGGCAAAGCCCTTAAAGAAAGTGTTCAATAATTTTCTTACATAGGGCATAAGGGCACGTTCAGACGTGCTCTTTTTTCACTTTAATACCTTTTTAAACATCTCACCATTGATAAAGGTTTAAGATTTATTCATGAATCTGTTGGTCAGAGATCAGATATGATGGTGTACTGGGAGTGTTAAAATGGAAAAAAATGACTTTTTTGTTATAAAAGCGTTGGAAGATGGTGTGAATGTAATTGGTTTGACAAGGGGCAGTGATACACGCTTCCATCATTCGGAAAAACTGGATGCAAATGAAGTGATGATCGCACAGTTCACAGAACATACGTCGGCTGTAAAAGTGAGGGGAAAAGCTGTTATTCAAACAAGTCACGGGGAGATGGAAAACGGCTAGCCGGTAAGAACGGTCCCCTTCTGCCACGTCTTTTCGATTTTTTGTTATGGAACATGCCGAGATTATGCTATAATATATGTACAATTTGCAGCAAATAAGAAGGGTGCCGATGGTTATGTTGGACAGATCCAGTATGAACATGAGCGATCTAAAAGAGCTGATTCGTGATAAAATACATAATCCGCTGATTGCAAAATATGTACAGGTTCCGTATTTGAATGATGATAAATTATATATACTAACCACCATCCTTAACAATACATTATTATCGGATGAAACGAAGAAAAATTATATTTTGGCAACCATGCTTGTTCAAACAGCGTTGGATATACATGATACAGTGCCTGAAACCAATGAACGTCCGCATACGGAATGTGAAGAGAAATCCAAACAATTATCCGTCCTGGCCGGTGATTATTACAGCAGTCTATATTACCTGCTTCTTTCCGAGACAGAGGATATTGGACTGATTAGCGTGCTGGCAGCGGCTATTAATGAAATCAATGAAACGAAAATGCAATTATATTATGAAAGAAATCATGAGTCGTTTAATTTAGTCCTCCAGCGTATTAAAAAATTGGATTCACTCTTAATTACACGGGTTGCTGATTTTGCTGGAGAAAAAACCATCCGGAGTGTTGCCCCGGAATGGCTTGCCGTCAAAAAGCTGGCTACTGCGAGAACATCCATAAAAAATGCCGATGTAGCATCGTTTGATATATGGAATGAATATATTGCAGCTGAAAATGATCAGACCATTGTATCGTTTCTTAATAGGGAGTTGGAAGCAATGGATACTTGTTTGCGGCAATTTCCGGCCGATTTTGCGTGTTTGAGTGCTGAGCTCAGAAATACTAGTAATGAATCCTTATCCGAAAGCGGATCGATTGCGGAAGAAGGGTAGAGGTATGAAGCCATCACCGAAAGAAGAACGGGTACATCATGTGTTTGAAAAGATTTCGGATCGATATGATAAGATGAACTCGATTATTTCCTTTCAACGCCATAAAGCCTGGCGCAAAGATGTCATGAAACAAATGAACGTGCCGGAAGGGGCATCAGCATTAGATCTATGCTGCGGTACCGGGGACTGGGCTTTTTCTCTCGCGGGAGCTGCAGGCGAATCCGGTCATGTGATCGGTTTGGACTTTAGCAACAATATGCTGGCTGTGGCTAGATCAAAAAAAGACACGGCTCAACACAAACAGTTGACTTTTATGCAGGGTAATGCCATGGAGCTTCCGTTTGAAAGCCATTCATTTGATTATGTCACCATTGGTTTTGGACTGCGTAACGTTCCTGACTATATGAGAGTACTTGAAGAAATGCATCGTGTTGTTAAACCGGGCGGATCAGCTGTATGTCTGGAGACTTCTCAGCCAACGCTGATTGGCTTTCGACAAGCCTATTATTTTTATTTCCGTTTTATCATGCCGTTGCTGGGAAAATTATTTGCCAAAAGTTACAAAGAATATGCATGGCTGCATGAATCAGCAAAAGATTTTCCTGATAAACAAACACTGAAACAAATGTTTTATACGGCCGGTTTTGACTATGTCAAGGTGAAGCCGTATACGGGAGGAGTGGCTGCTATGCATATGGGAATGAAAAAGGACCAGGATGGGTAAGTGCTTTCCGCACAGCACAATGACGTTTTTATATCGATGTTGTGACGGATGAGTCCGCTTTTGCTATTGGATTATACAGGTGAGACAGGACATCCAGTCAATACAGGATTAAAGGTGACATGCATGAAGTTGACGAAAACATACGGGCATTTAAAAAAAGAATTGGATATCATTGAACATGCTCTCGCTGATACGATTCAAGCCGATCATGATATATTGCGTGAAACGTCCACACAATTGTTGCAGGCGGGGGGAAAACGCATCCGCCCTGTTTTTGTCTTGTTGTGCGGCCAGTTTGGAGAATATCATACTGAGCGCATTAAAACAGTTGCTGTATCGTTGGAATTGATACATATGGCATCACTCGTACATGATGATGTGATCGATAATGCTTCATTACGGCGGGGCAACCCTACCATTAAATCGCTATATGGCAACCGCACAGCTATGTATACCGGTGATTTCATTCTGGCCAAGGCATTGGAAAACATCACCAAGCTGGAAACGCCTGCTGCACACCGCATTCTTTCCCGGACGATGGTTCAAGTTGCCAAGGGCGAAATTGAACAAATCAACGATAAGTATAACTTTGAACAAACCTTGCGTGATTATTTGCGAAGAATCAAACGCAAGACGGCATTGCTTATTGCCGCCAGTTGCAAACTTGGTGCCATTGCATCCGGTATCCCTGATAGACAGGCGGACAGGTTATTCCGCTATGGTTATTATATTGGTATGTCTTATCAAATTATTGATGACATCCTTGATTTCACCGCATCGGAACAGGAATTGGGAAAGTCCGCCGGAAATGATTTAATGCAAGGGAATGTTACCTTGCCAGTGCTTTTTGCAATGAAAGATCCATCGTTTGAGAAAAAACTGCGCGAAACATTCAGTAATCCGTCGCAGGTGACCGCTGCATCCATGGATCCATTGGTCAAATCATTAAAGCAGACCCATGCTATGAATGCTTCTTACCGGGTCAGTGATCACTATTTGCAAAAAGCGCTGATGCAGTTGGAATATCTTCCACATGATAAAGCAAAGCACACATTGCAACGCATTGCGAAGTATATTGGTAAAAGACGTTCTTAAGCATGTTGTTATTCAACCGGAAGTCTGATAAAATTTTTTACGGTTCGTTTGAACAAACTACATAAAAAAAGAGGTGCACAAAATGGAAAAAACATTTTTAATGGTAAAGCCGGATGGCGTTCAACGCAATCTGGTCGGTGAAATGGTAAGTCGATTTGAGCGTAAAGGATTTAAATTGGTCGGAGCAAAGCTTATGCAAATGTCTGATGATATGGCAAAAACACATTATGACGAGCACCAAGATAAACCATTCTACGGGGAATTGGTTGAATTCATCACATCCGGACCTGTTTTTGCAATGGTGTGGGAAGGAGAAAATGTCATTGCGATAGCACGCGATATGATGGGCAAAACCAACCCACTTGAAGCAGCTCCCGGCACAATTCGCGGAGACTATGGTATGACGGTCGGAAAAAATATCATTCATGGATCCGATTCTCCTGAGAGTGCTGAAAAAGAAATCAATCTTTTCTTCCAGGACAATGAAATTAAAACTTATTCCAAACAGGATAGTGAATGGATTTATTGAGTGTTGGGCCTCCGTTTTTGAACGGAGGTTTTGTATACACGAAAAACATACCTAACCGTTTGATGTGATGCAAACGTATTTTTTTTACCAGTCAGAAGATGCGGTAAATTTTTTAATGAAAACTACCAATAGTGAGCTTTGATATGATATAGTAATACAAAATTCCGTGAAGGAGGAAGTGACATGCGGTACATGACAGCCGGTGAGTCTCATGGTAAACAAATGACGACAATTGTGGAGGGCGTCCCTTCCAATATGCCGTTGCTTCAGGAAGATATTAACGGATCATTGGTCCGGAGGCAAAAAGGGCATGGTCGTGGCAAACGAATGCAAATTGAAAAAGATATGGCGGAAATCACAAGCGGTGTAAGGCATGGGTATACCCTCGGTTCACCGATATCGCTGGTCATACATAATGATGATTTTAGACACTGGGTTGACATCATGGGTGAAGACCCCGTTGAGGACGACAAACAATTGCGGCGGAAAGTATCACGTCCAAGGCCAGGACATGCTGATTTGAATGGAGCGCTGAAATATGGTCACCGTGATATGCGGAACGTTCTAGAGCGTTCATCAGCAAGAGAAACGGCTGCACGTGTTGCGGCTGGTGCGGTTGCCAAAACGCTGCTTAAACAGTTGGACATCCATATTGCCGGTTATGTCAAAGAAATAGCCGGAATTACAGCAGAAGACGACAGTTCCTTAACCATTGCCGACAGACAACGGATTTCTGAAGATTCCCCTGTCCGAACCCTTGATGAAAATGTCGAGCAACCCATGAAGGATGCCATCGATCAAGCCAAAAAAGATGGCGATTCCATAGGTGGTGTTGCGGAAGTGTATGTTGAAGGATTGCCAGCAGGCATCGGATCATACGTTCATTATGATCGTAAATTGGATGGACGAATAGCGGGCAACGTTATGAGTATTAATGCATTTAAAGGGGTTGAATTCGGGCTGGGATTTGAAGCAGCTCGAAAACATGGCAGTCAGGTTCACGATGAAATCACGTGGAGTGAGGAAGCTGGTTATTATCGAAAGACAAACCGACTTGGAGGATTGGAAGGCGGAATGTCAACCGGTATGCCGCTTATCATAAAGGGGGTTATGAAACCCATCCCAACGCTGTATAAGCCACTTCAAAGCATTGATATCGAAACAAAAGAAGCCTTTAATGCAAGCATTGAACGGTCTGATTCCTGTGCTGTGCCTGCTGCATCCGTCGTCATGGAGCATGTTGTGGCTTTTGAAATTGCTAAAGCTATAACGGAGCAATTTCCGCATGATCAATTCCCGAAACTACAGAAAGCAATTAACGATTATCGTGAAGAAATAAGGTGCTTCTGATGGATGTTTTGAATGTAAAGGCCGCTTCCAGGACATACCCCATATACGTCGGAGAAGGTATTCGTCGTGACATCAATTATTTGTTGCCCGGATCCTATACGTCCGTACTGATTATTACGGATGAAGCAGTCAGTGGCCATTACCTGGAAGATGTTAAAGAAGGATTGGACCAGTCCCGTGTTTTCACCCATGTTATTCCAGTGGGCGAACAAGCAAAAAGTGTCGACATATTTTATCAACTCCACACCAAAGCCATCACATGCGGACTTGACAGACAGTCACTGATTATCGCGCTTGGGGGCGGAGTTGTAGGGGATGCGGCAGGCTTTGCAGCAGCAACTTTTATGCGCGGAATTGATTTCATTCAAATGCCGACGACCATTCTTGCTCATGATAGCAGTGTCGGTGGGAAGGTTGCTATTAATCATGAGCACGGGAAAAATTTGATTGGCAATTTTTATCCACCGAATGCCGTCATTTATGATATACAAACATTGCACACACTCAATAAGCAGGAAATACGGTCAGGTTATGCGGAACTTGTCAAAGAGGCGCTACTTTCTGATGCCGATTTTTTTCACACACTGATGAATCGAAATTTAGCATCATTGACCAATAACGAACTTACTGAGGATATTATGAGAGGTATTCGTATAAAAGCATCCATTGTTGAAACGGATGAATACGAATCAGGTGTCCGCACATATCTCAATCTGGGTCACACACTGGGACATGCGCTGGAAGCTTTGCTCGGTTATGGAAAATGGACACATGGGGAGCTAGTGGCCATTGGGTTGTTATTTGCCATACGGGTCAGTGAGGGAGCCTATGATACAAATCTTCCATTGGAAAAGCTATATACTTGGTTGAAAACAAACGACTATCCATTAGAATTGCCGGTAATTGATGCAGAGACGATCATTACAAAGATGAAACTGGACAAAAAAGCAAACAATGCCTCCATCCGAATGGTTCTTTTGAAAGAAGTGGGTCACCCATGCACCGATAACATCGATGATGCAGATTTACGAGTTCACTTGACATCTTTTCTGGATGAACTGGCAAAACAAGCAAAGAATGGGGGATGAGACGATGAGGAATAAAGATATACTTGAACAAATGACACCATATAAACCCGGCAAACGAATAGACGACGTGAAGAACGACTATGGGTTGAACCGGATTGTCAAACTGGCGTCCAATGAAAATCCATACGGCTGTTCCGATCAAGTATATACATATATGGCTGGGGCAACGATTCCGTATCATTTTTATCCGGATGGTTATGCATCGGAATTGCGGAAGACTTTAGCGTCTAAATGGCATGTATCCGAAAAGCAGTTGCTGTTTGGAGCTGGAACAGATGAGATTGTACAAATGATTGCCCGAGCTTTTTTATACCCTGGTGCAAACACCGTTATGGCTGCACCAACTTTTCCCCAATATAAGCACGGGGCGTGGATTGAGGGAGCAGAAGTGACGGAAGTGCCCCTAATTGATGGGTATCATGATTTATCTGGGATGCTTGATGCGATTGATGATCGGACGACTGTTGTATGGCTTTGCTCGCCAAATAATCCGACGGGATGCGCTATCCCTGAAAATGATTTTTATACGTTTATGAATGCTTGTCCATCTGATGTTCTCGTTGTACTGGATGAAGCTTATTACGAATACATGAGCAAAGATGCTGATCCTCATGTGCTGAACAATTTGGATAAGTATGATAATTTGATTGTTCTCCGCACATTTTCCAAGGCTTACGGTTTGGCGGGCTTAAGAGTGGGATACGGCATAGCATCTGAATCATTGATTAAAAAGTTGGATGTTATTAGAGGGCCATTCAACGTATCGTCTTTAGCTCAGGAAGCGGCATCCGTGGCGATCCAGGATAATGTGTTTCTTGAGCAGACACTACAAAATACACACGCTATTAAAAATTCATTTGAGCACTTTTTGGATACGATTGGATGGCAATATTATGATTCGGAAACAAACTTTTTACTCATATCAACACCTATAAGCGGTACGCGTGTGCATCAGCATTTACTGGAGAATGGGTTCATTGTTAAAGCAGGGGAAGACATCGGTGCACCCCGTACCATCCGTGTAACGATTGGTGAGGAAAACGATATGGAAGATATGAAAGGCGTTCTGCGCCAAATGAATGGCAAACTGGATAAGGAGTAATCATTGTGAACAAAACTGTTTTTGTAATTGGTTTGGGATTGATTGGCGGCTCATTAGCTAAATGTTTTACCAAATCAGACGATTATCACGTTATCGGATACGACATAAACCAGAAAACTATCGATTTTGCACGATTGCACGGTATCATTCACGAGTCTGGGACAGATATAACGGCTTCAGCCAAGAAAGCAGACTTAATCGTGTTGGGTGCCCCGATTACAGAAACGATTAAAATGATGCATAAACTCGACGCCATCACGTTTGATCATGATGTCTTGGTCAGTGATGTGTCATCGGTTAAAGAACCAGTCATGGCTGAGGCCAACCATTTGCAAAACGACCGCATTCAATTTATAGGCGGACATCCCATGGCCGGTTCGCACAAAAAGGGAGTCAATGCAGCGAAAGACCACCTTTTCGAGAATGCCATTTATGTATTAACGCCAACGGAATCGACCGATGAATCCGCACTATCTCAGCTGCGGGACATGCTTCAAGGAGCCAAAAGCCATTTTTTATATTTAACAGCAAATGAACACGATGAAATGGCTGGTGTCATATCACATTTTCCGCATTTGATAGCTTCTGCACTTGTCCAGCAGGCCAATAAATGGCAAAAAACCCATGCATACATTCCTAAACTTGCAGCTGGAGGATTTCGAGACGTGACCAGAATCGCCTCTGGGAGTCCTGAGCTATGGCAGGATATTTTCTATCATAATAAATGGAAAATGATTGAATTAATTGACGATTGGATGGAAGAAATGGCGTCCTTAAAACACATGCTTTTTGAGAATGATAAAGAACAGCTCACCGGCTATTTGAAACAGGCAAAAGAATACCGGGACGGGCTTGGTGCTAAGAAAAAGGGTGCCATCCCGTCATTTTATGATCTTTATGTTGATATACGGGACCAAACAGGCGCTATTGCCTCTGTGGCCAGTGTGCTGGCTGAAGAAAATGTCAGTATTACCAACATACGAATCCTTGAAATAAGAGAAGGTATAACAGGTGTGTTACGTCTTAGTGTATCAACGAAAGAAGAGCAACAGAAAAGCTATCAATTGCTGCATGACAAAGGATATGAATTAATGCTTGAAGAATAGCACGAAAAGGGCGTGAACGAATTGAGTGAAATGGCTCTTACCCCAATTTCATCACCAATAACAGGGGAAATGCAGGTGCCAGGGGACAAATCGATCTCCCATCGGTCGATTATACTGGGAGCCCTTGCAAACGGTACAACAACCATTACACAATTTCTGACCAGTGAAGACACGAGGCGCACGATCGAAGCTTTCCGGCAGATGGGGACCCTGATTGAGGAAAACGAAACATCACTGATTATTCATGGAAAAGGCACATCATCATTGTTGGAGCCGGAAGAGCCAATTTATTTCGGCAATTCAGGGACAACGGCCAGGTTAATGCTTGGAGTTCTGGCCGGATTACCGTTTTTTACTTCCGCGTATGGGGACCCGCATTTAACACGCCGTCCCATGGATCGAGTCGTCAAACCGCTTTCGACAATGGGTGGACATTTTGACGGGCGCAACAACGGGAATTATTTACCACTAGCCATTAGAGGCGGGAACCTCCAAGGCATACATTACAGGCTCCCGGTGAAAAGTGCCCAGGTGAAATCGGCTGTACTTCTGGGTGGATTATTCGCAACAGGAACGACCGAAGTGATTGAAGAAACGCCTTCGCGAAACCATACCGAAAACATGCTCCGCGCATTTGGTGCAGACATAACAGCAAACGGTCACAGCATTCAAGTGTCCAGTGACAAATCGTTAACGGCTGCAGACGTGGCTGTTCCTGGTGATATTTCTTCCGCTGCGTTTTTTATGGTTGCTGCAGCCATTGTTCCTGGAAGTGAATTGACCCTTCGCCGTGTCGGTCTTAATCACAGCCGGACAGGGATAATGGATGTTTTAAGCAGCATGGGAACAGAAATCCATATCACAAATAAACAAACTACAGGCGGTGAACCATTGGGCGATATTACCATTCGGCAACGTCCTCTGAATGGTACTGTTATCGAAGGAGATATGATTCCAAGGCTTATTGATGAAATTCCAGTACTCGCTTTGGCAGCGACGCAAGCGGATGGTGAAACAAAGATCCGTGATGCCGAAGAACTACGTTTGAAAGAGACTGATCGGATAAAAGCAACAGCGGACGAGTTGAACAGAATAGGGGCATCCATTCGGCCAACAGATGATGGAATGGTGATTAACGGTACATCCGTTTTGACCGGAGGCAGGACTATAACATATAACGATCACCGCATGGCTATGATGCTTGCCATTGCGTCGCTAATTGCAGAAGAAACACTTGTTATCGATGATATTTCACCCATTGCTATTTCTTATCCTGACTTTTTTCAACATTTGCGCCGGATCACTCATTCGTAATCGCGATCATTGCAGTCTGATTCGTTTGCGATTGAATCAACCTATTGTATTCTGTATGATGGATGAATGAGTTTGAGGCAGAAAGGATGTTCCGGATGGATACCACTATAATGGAAGCCGTTCATTTAATGGAAAATAAGCAAATGGAAAAAGCCATAGCCCTCCTTGAGGACTACCTTCCGAAAGCCGATGATGAAGAAAAATTCACGATTGCCGAACTATATGTGCAATGGGGATTTTTAAATGAGGCAGCCGACATTTTAGATGAACTGATGCATCAATTTCCGAAAGAAAATGAAATAAAAATTATGCTAGCGGACGTTTATATCGAACAGGATTATGATGAAGAAGCCATTAATCTTCTGAATGAGGTGGGAGAGGATGATCCCGATTATGTTCAGGCGTTATTACAGTTGGCCGATCTCTATCAAACGCAGGGTCTGTTCGAGGTAGCTGAACAAAAGTTGTTGACGGCAAAACATTTCGACCCCAATGAGCCGATTATCGACTTTGCACTTGGAGAGCTGCTATTTTCAAACGGTGATTACCGAAAAGCCATTACGTACTATGAAAAGGTTTTGCCCGTTATGAAAGAAGTCAACCATGTATCGGTCAATGATCGACTTGCTGAAGCATACGCAGCGTCCGGTGAATATGAGATTGCACTCGACATATTTCAGGAGGTTGACTCTGAAGATCCTGATACGTTATTTAAATATGGGTTCACGGCACTGCATGCTGGGCGCAGGGATATCGCCATCAAAGCATGGAAACATGTGTTGGAACAGGACGTATATTATCATTCCGCGTATTATCAATTGGCTAAAGCATATGAATCCGAGGAAATGATTCAGGAGGCATATGACACCGCCTTACAAGGTATTCAAGTGGATGAATTCAATAAAGAATTATACTTTTTCGCAGGCTCCATGGCCCATCAGCTTAAAAACGATAATGAGAGCGAAAAGTGGGTACGTGAGGCCATTACCCTTGACCCGGACTATAAAGAAGCTGTTCTGTTTTTAATTCAGCTGTTAAAACAGCAGGATAAACATGATGATATTATCGAATTGCTTACGGAAATAAGTCAGGAAGAAGGAAAAGACCCCATTTATGAGTGGGAGCTTGCACGCGCCTATAACGAAACGGAATCTTATAACCATGCATTAAACCATTATAAAGAGGCATATAATAGCTTAAACCAAGACAGTGACTTTCTGAGGGAATACGGCTATTTTCTTGCCGAAGAAGGGAGGTTTGAGGACGCGATTGAATTGTTAGAAACATATCTGCAACTGCAGCCGCTCGATGCTGACATAGAAGAGTATGTTTCCAGGCTGAAAGATACGCGTGATGCGTAATGATCCAAATGGAGCGTGAGGGAGGTTATTGTGATGCAAACTCCTGTTTCCGTACAAGACAAAAAAAGCTTTATTCGGTGGTTTTTAAATCATTATCAGTTAAAAAAACGGGAAAGTGTATGGATTTTAAATTATATAGTCAATTATCCCAATTTGTTGGAAAACACTCACTTTGTTCGTGAAGCAAAATATTGCCCAAGAGGACTCATCATAACCAGCCAATGCTCAGAGGACGTTCCTTTCCGTTTCTATAAAAAACAGCTTGTCACAACGGATGCTGAGAAATCGTTTCATGATATTCGCATGAACCGGCAAGATTCATTATATATTCAATTAAATTTCAAAAAATCCCATCAGAACAGTCGTTATGCGGCCGTTCTTGAGGAGAATCCGTTTATTTCGGATGACTATTTCATTACCAACCATGATAAAGATGCAGCGAAACAAATACTTGATTTCACCATATATACGTATCGACGCACAGTTTTGGAGAAAAGAATTGATTATGCACTTGATAAAAGAGACCGACATACGTTTTTCGACCTTGTCGACCAGCTTAATCATGTCGATAATAGCAGATTAAATCAGCCTGATTTCTGATTGGATAGGTTGATTTTTTTTTGGTTCCTTCGCATAATAGACAATAATGATCATTTTCCATGATGGAGAGAATAGATACTGAAGCAGGGAGGACACTATGGAATGGATGAAAAATGATTTGCAGCAATTTGTTCAGGCAAAGGAATATGTGGATACAGCCATTGTACCATTGCTTCCTTTTCAATTATCTTATGATGCAAGTCTTGAAAAGGATGCATTTCAATCTGAAGCACAGGCGGTGTTTTTACGCGAATTGGAAAGAGAACTTACCGGCAGAATAATGATGATACCTGGTTATCGGTATTTAAAATCCGCCGATAAAGAATCGGAATTGAATCGTCTGCGTACTTGGATTCGGGATATACAAGCTCAGCCGTTTTTCCATGTTTTTTTTATAACGTCCGATTCCGGTTGGAAAAAGCATGAACAAGCACTTCCTGGAACCTTGATCTGGTTGCCTTTAACAGCTGGTAATGATTCCGATCCTGAGAATATGCAACCAATTATTAAAGAGCAGGTGGGAGAGGTCAGTGATCTTATTAAAAGTTATTGGCATGACGATCTGAAAACATAGCTCAATCGTCATCCGTAACAATGAATTTATATTGACCCGCCACATCGTTTGCGCTATCATGGTAGTGTCCTAGTAAACTGATTTCATAATTTTGTCCGTGAAAAATGTATAGAGGGGGGAAAATCATGAGTGAAGACAAAAAATCGGTATCCCGCCGGCAGTTTCTGAACTATACACTTACTGGAGCAGGAGGCTTCATGGCTGCCGGATTGATTGTTTCACCACTTCGCATGGCGATTGACCCGGTACTTCAGAAAAGTTCCGCATCCGGTGACTACACAAACGTAAAACTGGCTGTTGAGGACATTACAAACGAACCGCAGCGTGTCGAGTGGAAGATCGATCAAGTGGATGGATGGTATGAATCCAAAGTGACGAAAGCCGCTTGGGTTTATAAGAAGGAAAATGGAGATATCGTTGCACTTTCCCCGATTTGTAAACATTTAGGCTGTTTTGTTTCATGGGAAGGCAGTGATGATTATCCCGATGAGTTTTATTGCCCTTGTCATGGCGGGCGCTATTACAAGAGCGGTGTGAACGTCCCGAATACGCCACCGACCGCAGGATTGGACATCTATGAACATAAAGTCGAAAACGGGATGTTATACCTTGGTAAAGCACAGCCAAGAGAGGAGGAGTAGAAAGCGATGCTGCAAAAGATCTATGACTGGATAGACGAGCGTGTTGACGTTACGCCCATATGGCGTGATATTGCGGACCACGAAGTTCCGGAACATGTTAATCCGGCCCACCACTTTTCTGCCTTTGTTTATTGCTTTGGAGGATTGACATTTTTCGTGGTAGTCATCCAAATTATATCAGGTATGTTTTTGACCATGTATTATGTACCGGATATTGAAAACGCATGGCGTTCTGTTTATTATTTACAGACAGAAGTTGCACATGGACAAATCGTTCGGGGCATGCATCATTGGGGAGCCAGTGTTGTTATCGTGATGCTCTTGTTACATACATTGCGTGTATTTTTCCAGGGAGCCTACAAAAAGCCGCGTGAATTGAATTGGATTGTAGGAGTACTTTTGTTCTTCATCATCCTCGGTCTTGGTTTTACGGGTTATCTGCTGCCTTGGGATAACAAAGCCTATTTCGCAACTGAAGTCGGTTTGAACATTGCAGAAGATGTTCCTATTGTTGGTCAAGAAATCAGGTCACTGTTGGCTGGAGATGAAGAAATTGTTGGCGCACAGACGCTTGCCCGATTCTTCGCCATTCATGTTTTCTTCCTGCCTGCAGCAATGTTCGTCCTGTTGGGCGCACACTTCATATTGATCCGCAGACAAGGAATATCCGGACCATTATAAATAAAGGAGGTTAAGCTGTGCATAAGGGTAAAGGAATGAAGTTTGTCGGGGATTCACGTATATCCTCTGAACGCAAATCAAATATACCAAAAGACTATTCAGAGTACCCTGGAAGAACGGAAGCGTTCTGGCCCAACTTTTTGTTAAAAGAATGGCTGGCAGGTTCTGTATTTTTGGTCGGTTTCTTGTGTATGACACTTGCCAATCCTCCTTCGTTGGAAGGTTTGGCGGACCCAACTGCTGCCGGATACATTCCATTACCGGACTGGTATTTTCTGTTTCTGTATGAATTGCTTAAGTTTGATTTTGCCAGTGGACCTTATGTTTTAATCGGTATTCTGGTTATACCCGGATTGGCATTTGGTGGACTGCTCCTGGCTCCATTTCTTGATAAAGGGCCGGGAAGAAGGCCGCATCAGCGACCGATTGCAGTCGGTATGATGCTTTTGGCACTCACCTCCGCCATGTGGCTAACATATAAATCAGCGGCGGATGTTGATTGGGAACAACGTGCCGAAGCTAACAAGCCGATCCCTCCATCCGAACAAGCTAAAATTGATAAAGATTCCGAAGGTTATGGCCTCTATAAAAACAATTGCATGAGTTGTCACGGTAAAGAACTTCAGGGAGGTATGGGACCCTCGCTTGTCGGTGTCGACCAATCCGCTGACGAAGTTGCTAAGATTGCACGAGATGGTATAGGTGATATGCCGCCCGGGCAATTCACAGGGTCGGATGAAGAACTGAAAAAATTGGCAGATTTCATTGTATCTGTCGGAAAAGAATAGAATGAACGGACGTATTATGATGGGAAACACCTTTGCCAAACTGATTGGTGAAGGTGTTTTTTAAGGTTGATCTGATCATTCATGAGAACGTTAGCAATGCTGTTTCTTATTATGCTTATCATAAAGAAGGGATTTGAAACATGATACGGTACATTACACGTTACATCCTCGTCGATAAACGTTTTTTGTTTACTCTGTTTTGGATAAATTTATTAGGCACTATTTATGGCTTTTACTGGTATCGTTATCAAGTATATGAAACACCGGACATCTTTGTTCCGTTTGTTCCGGATAGTCCGGCAGCCAGCCTATTTTTTACCATATTTTTGCTATTTTTTCTGTTTAACCGGAATATCCCCTATATCGAAGCCCTTGCAATGATAACGCTATTCAAATATGGCATTTGGGCTGTTCTCATGAATGGGTTGACATTAATTATTGACGGCTCACTTGAATGGACAGGTTATATGCTTATGGTTTCGCATGGAGCTATGGCTGTTCAAGGATTGCTCTATGCACCGTTTTATGCCATTAAATGGCGTCATATTGTTGTCGCCGCAATCTGGATACTGCACAACGATGTCATTGATTATGTGTTTGAACAAATGCCTGTTTATGAATCTATTCAAATGTATATGAATGAAATTGGCTATGTCACTTTTTGGCTTAGTATTTTGTCAATTGGGGTCGCTTACTGGCTCACCATTAAACGAAAAAATGTGTTGGCTTAACTGTTATATATTGGTGAATCCGCTCATACATTAGTGTTGAAGATGTTATGTGAGGTGACACCATGAATAGAATGTTTGTTGTCAGGTGCATACTGATTGCTGTTTCAGGCGTATACATCAGTTTGCTGTTACGTACACCATTACTTGTTTCTGCAGAGCATTCGTATACCGCATCGAAAGCAGCCGGCGATGTTAAGATGATCCCCTTTTACTGGATTGTCGGAATCGTTGGCGGGTCCATTGCTATCACATTAACCTATGTCGGCTGGAAAAAATATAAGGCAGAAGCAAAAAAGCAAACAGATGACGATGAAAATAGTTGACTTACGTTCATTGTTTGACTATAATTGACCATATAGAATTCGCATTACAATGGAGGAATGACAATGCTTGGTGGACTGGGTGGCTATTTAATATACATTGCACTATTGATGATTATACCTTTATGGGCGCAATCCAAGGTAAAAAGCACGTATAAAAAATACTCCAAAAAAGCGACATCATCCCATATGACCGGTGCAGAAGTTGCCCGTCAAATTCTTAATGATAATGGTATTTTTGATGTAACGGTAAAGGAAACAAAGGGGTTTCTTTCCGATCATTATGACCCAAGGAAAAAAACAGTGAACCTTTCACAGGATAATTATCATGGTCAGTCAATGGCATCTTCGGCCATCGCAGCGCACGAAGTTGGTCATGCTATTCAGGATGCACGGGATTACGCGTTTCTGCGTTTTCGATCTTCATTGGCTCCTATCGCGTCAACAGGGTCGAATATGGCTATTTTCCTGATTATTGCTGGAATGATTTTCAGTCAGGGACTCTTTCTATTGGGCATTGTGTTCTTTTCGGTTGCTGTGTTATTTCAATTGGTCACATTGCCAGTTGAATTTGATGCGTCCAATCGGGCCATGACACAACTTGTTTCCACAGGCATCATACGAAATAATGAAGAACGGGAAACGAAAAAAGTGCTTAATGCTGCAGCGATGACATATGTAGCTGCTGCACTTGTAGCTGTTGCTGAATTACTTCGGTTTATTTTACTTTACGCAGCAAGTGGTGAATAATCCCCTGCTAAACGTTATGGGTTATATATGCAACAAAGTGCCGTGTTCTGTTCAGGATTGCGGCACTTTTTAAATATAAGCGACCATTCTCAGTCGTTCAACGGATTTTTGTTTTCATCAAGCGTGAACCCTTCCCCTGCAACATCGTGTACGGAACTTATCGCAACAAACGCATGGGAATCGATATCCGTGATAATGTTCTTCAGCTTGACAATCTCATTTCTTCCGACGATGCAATACAGCACTTCCCGGTCTTTACCTGTGAAGCTTCCTTTGCCATTTAACACTGTTACACCGCGATCCATTTCTTTAAGAATATTCTCCGCTATTTGCTCACTTTTGCTGGAAATGATGGTAGCCCCGCGTGCTGCATACGCACCTTCTTGGATAAAATCAATGACCCTTGCACCAATATAGACCGCCACAAGCGTATACATCCCTTGTACCATATCAAGAAATGTAAAAATCGACGTAGCAATAACACAAAAGTCAAAAAGAAACATTGTCCGTCCCATGGTCCAGCCTGCGTACTTATGAACAATTCGGGCGATAATATCTACACCGCCTGTTGTTCCGCCATAACGGAATATGATACCAAGGCCTATGCCGATAAATACGCCTGCGAACAAAGCGACAAGTGTCATATCGGATTCCAAATCCATGTCAAATGGATTAATTTGAAAAATAGAGAGAAATAATGATACAGCCAACGTTCCAATAATTGTATACAAAAATGCGTTGCGTCCAAGATACTTCCAACCGATAAAAAAGATAGGCACGTTCAGGACGATATTTGAAATAGCAGGATCCCATCCCCAGAGAAAATAAAAGAGGAGTGTAATACCGGTGAAGCCGCCCTCACCAAGGCTATTTTGCATGTTAAAATGAACGATGCCAAATGCAAATATTGCTGAACCCAATAAAATAAAAGCAATATTTTTAACGTTTAAACCAAAAATCAATGGGTCATACCTCCGTTCAGCTGCGTTTCCATTAGGATTTACGTGCGCTTTTCCTATTATAGCCAATTTAAAGCAAAAGAACAACGCGATGCTGATCAAGTGTATGATTTGTCAAATGGACGCCTTTTAGCTACCATAATAGAAGATTGTATATCCAAAAAAACAGATGAGGAGCGATACAGATGTCATCGTCTGAGAAATCGTTATACCGTACCAATGACATACAGAATCGGGTTCATCAGTACATAGGACAATTCAAAGAGGGATATTTCTCACCGCTCAGTTTAATGGCACGACTGAGTGAAGAAACCGGAGAACTTGCCCGGGAAGTCAATCACTTGTATGGGGAAAAACCGAAAAAAGCGTCTGAGCATCCAAAAGCGATGGAAGAAGAACTTGGCGATGTTCTGTTTGTTCTTACATGTTTTGCCAATTCACTTGATATAGATATGTCAAACGCATTCGATCGGTCCATGCAAAAGTTCGAAACGAGGGACAGTGACCGGTGGACGAAAAAGGATTCATAAAGGCACGATATGCTGTTCAGCAGGAGGGTAATCAATGACTAAAAAAATAATTATAGCAGGACCAAGAGGGAAGATGGGAGCCGAGGCCGTCCAGATGGTTGATAAAGAACCATCCTACGATCTTATCGCCTGTATTGATCGCAAAAACGGTGGGAAAAGCATAAAGGATATTCAAGATACTAATGGACTTCCAGCACTGGATGTTCCTATATTTGAAAATCCGGAAACATGTTTTCAAGAAATGGATGCTGATGTGTTTGTTGATTTAACGGTTCCCGGCGCAGGTTTTGAACATACAAAACTGGCTTTATTGTACGGCATCCGCCCAGTTGTGGGCACATCAGGTTTTTCGGATGACCAATTGGCTGCGTTACAGGATTTATCAATGACACATGGGACGGGGTGTATCATCGCACCAAACTTTGCTGTTGGAGCGGTGTTAATGATGCAATTTGCCAAAACAGCCGCCAAGTATTTGCCTGATGTGGAAATTATCGAGAAACATCATGATCAAAAGCTGGATGCACCATCGGGAACGGCTGTTAAAACAGCTGCTATGATGCAGGAAAATCGGGAAAACAAGCAGCAGGGCCATCCCGATGAAAAAGAAACACTTGACGGTGCACGGGGTGCCGAAACAGACGGCATTCATATTCATAGCGTCCGTCTTCCAGGGCTTGTCGCTCATCAGGAGGTACTGTTCGGCAGTCCCGGGCAAGGGCTCACCATTAAGCATGATTCTTATAATCGTGCCTCATTTATGGAAGGGGTGAAACTTTGTATCCGAAAAGTGGAAGATTTGGACAGGCTGGTTTATGGATTGGAAAACATACTTGATTAGGCGGGATGCCCATGAATATTGCATTGATTGCACATGATAAAAAGAAAGAAGACATCATTCATTTTACTGTGGCGTACCGTGATGTACTATGGAACCACCGCCTTTTTGCCACCGGAACGACAGGCAAACGAATTGGTGAAGAAACCGGCCTTTCAGTACATTGTTTTCAGTCAGGTCCGCACGGTGGTGATCAGCAAATTGGAGCTAAAATTGCGAGCAAAGAAATGGATGCTGTTATTTTTTTCAGGGACCCGCTAACAGCACAGCCGCATGAGCCTGATGTCAGTGCATTAATGCGTCTTTGTGATGTTCATTTAATCCCACTGGCTACGAATCGTGCTGCGGGTGAGATTTTGATTGCTGCGTTAGAACGCGGTCAAATCGTTTCGTCTGAAGAAACAAATATAACTGAACGAGAAGGTAATGACCCATGAAAAAAATAGGAATAACGTGTTATCCGACGCTGGGGGGATCGGGTGTGATTGCCACAGAATTAGGGATGAAAATGGCTGAACTCGGTCATGAGATTCATTTTATCACAACGAGTCTACCATTTCGGTTGAATCATATTCATCCCAACATTTTTTACCATGAGGTGGAGGTCAGTCATTATCCTGTTTTTCAATACCCTCCGTTTGACCTTGTCCTGGCCAATAAGATGGCTGAGGTGATCGATCAGGAAAAACTGGATATTTTGCATGTTCACTATGCTATGCCGCATGCTATTTGTGCGATTTTAGCAAGAGACATTGCTGAACGTGATGTGAAAATTGTAACCACCTTGCATGGAACTGATATTACAGTTCTTGGTATTGACAACGCGCTTCAGAAAATGATTCAGCATGGCATTGAACAGTCTGATGGTGTCACAGCTGTTTCTAAAAGTCTTGTCAACCAAACAAAAGAGATGCTCGGAGTAAGTAAAGACATTGACGTTATTTATAATTTTGTCAATGAGGAAAACTATGAGAAAAAAACGTTGCCCGGAATACGCCGGCAATATGGCATACAACCGAATGAAAAAGTAATTATCCATACATCTAATTTCCGAAAAGTGAAACGTGTTCAGGATGTTATTTATACATTCCGCGATATCCATGATAAAATGAGTGCTAAGTTGCTTTTAGTTGGGGATGGTCCGGAATATTCATCCATGTACCAGTTAGTCCGTCAGTTGGGTTTAACAGAAAGTGTTCTGTTTTTAGGCAAACAAAAAAATGTCAGTGACTTATTTTCCATTTCCGATTTAAAATTGCTTATGTCTGAAAAGGAAAGTTTCGGTCTGGTTCTCCTGGAAGCGATGTCGTGTCAAGTACCCTGCATCGGAACCAACGTCGGCGGGATACCTGAAGTGATTAAACACAATGAAACCGGATTTGTTGTTGAATTAGGTGATACAAACAGCGCCGCTGATTATGCCGTTTATTTGCTTCGAAACGAAAGCGAACTGGAACGCTTTTCTCAAAATGCATTGCTACATGCCAGGGAAAACTTCTATTCACAATCAATTGTGCAGCAGTATGTTGATGTATATGATAGACTGATGGATTAAGAAAGAAAAATGGGTGATACGGTGATATTTCCTGAACGATTGACCCAAGCAATGGATATACTAATGATCTTACAAAACAATGGGTATAAAGCGTATTTTGTGGGTGGATGTGTCCGTGATTTATTGAATGGTCAGGATATAGGCGATATTGACATTGCGACTTCTGCTTCTCCGGAAAACGTTCGACAGATTTTTGATAAAGTGATCCCGGTCGGATTAGAACATGGCACAGTTATCGTTCGTTATGCCCATCAGTCCTATGAGGTGACCACATTCCGTACGGACGGTGATTATTCGGATCAGCGCCATCCCGACACCGTTCGGTTTATGCAAACAATTGATGCAGATCTAAAACGGCGAGATTTCACCATAAACGCACTTGCTATGGATATAGACGGCCATATTGTTGATTTATTTAACGGGCGTGAAGATATTCGGAAAGGGTTGATACGCACCGTTGGCAATGGAGTGGACCGATTCCGGGAAGATCCTTTGCGCATTATTCGTGCCATTCGCTTCTCCGGTCAACTCGGATTTTCGATTGCTCCGGAAACACGGGATGCCATGATAGCCGTTAAACAAGACATTGAAACAGTCGCTGTGGAACGGATTGCTGAAGAAATGGGAAAATTTTTTTCTGGTGCTTGTGTACAAATGGGAATGGACGATTTACGTGTAACCGCCATTCACAACCATATGCCCATTATTGGCGCTTACCCCAATCTAATAGATAAACTACCGGAACCGGTTATGCCATTACAAACGTTTGGTGCCGTTATTACGATGTTTTACAGACTGGAGCCCGATGTCTCCATTCACGAATGGGTTAAGAGATGGAAATGTTCCAATAAAGTGAAACACCAAGCGAGTGAACTGCATGAAGCGATGAGTCGTTTTGAGACTGACGGGCTGAGTCGGTGGCTTGTCTATTGTTTGCCTGCTGGTTGTTATAAAGATTTCACAGTATTGATAAGGATGTTTTTCGACTCAATTTATTGTCAGCAGGATATTACGGCTATCGAACACGAATTGCCAATTGACTCCAAACGTAATCTGGCAATAGATGGCACAGATATTCGAGCGCTTTTTCCAAATAAAGAACCAGGTTCCTGGATAGGCGATCTGTTGAACAAAATTGAAAAACATGTCGTTACCGGTCATTTGCACAATGATAAATATGGAATAAGGGACTGGATAAAATGGCATCAACACGTTATCGATTGATTGAATTGTTAAATATGAATGAACATCATTATATTTCCGGTCAAAAGCTATCCGAGGAATTGCATATTTCCCGCAGTGCCATTTGGAAACATATGAAGGAATTAGAAAAGGATGGCTATGTCATTGAAGGGGTTCGTCGAAAAGGGTACCGGATTGTCAGATCACCGGATAAAGTCAGTGAAAACACCATTTTTTGGGGTTTGAAAACACAATGGCTCGGAAAAAATATGACGCATAAAAAAGTCATGGATTCCACACAATCCGCTGCTCATCAAGAAGCACTCCATGGAGCGCCGAATGGAACAGTAGTCATAGCTGATGAACAGACATGGGGAAAAGGAAGAATGGACAGACAATGGCATTCCGCAAGCCATCAGGGCATTTGGATGAGTGTCATACTGCGGCCGGGAATCCCCCCTGTCCATGCTCCTCAGCTAACCTTGATGACAGCTGCTGCTATTGCCGATGTTCTGGCGTCATACACGGATGCAGAACCAAGCATTAAATGGCCGAATGATATTCTCATTAATCATAAAAAGGCAGCGGGCATATTGACTGAAATGCAGGCGGAAGAGGACAGAGTACAATATGTCGTTATCGGGATAGGTGTCAATGTGAATCACACACAGGGTGACTTCCCAGCGGAACTGAATGAAAAAGCAACATCAATTAAGCGGGAAACAGGGGACCATTACCAAGTCAAAGGCTTAATTCAACATATGTTACTGCGCTTGGAACAATTGTATGATACGTTTATGCAATCTGGGTTTCAACCGATCAGGGCCAAATGGGAATCTTACGGGTATAGGTTAGGGGAAACCATCCGCATCCGAACAGCACGGAATGTATGGACTGCAGTATTTTCCGGAATTGCGGATGATGGTGCGCTACTGGCACAGATGGATGATAATGAACCAAAAAAGATATATTCGGGTGAAATGGAATGGTTCCCCGATGACGCATAAATCATTCTAAATTAGCGGCAACATGTATGAAAGAGAGTAAGGTGGCGTTATGGATAATAGATACGTGGTAATGGACTTGGAAACGACAGGCCATTCACCGGCAAATGGTGATAAAATTATTGAAGTTGGCATCGTTGTTATTGAGGGGGATGTTATTTCAGACGAATTTTCTACATTTTTGAATCCAGATATGTCTATCCCACCTTTTATTACGAATCTAACAGGGATTACAGATCGGGATGTGGAACATGCCCCATTTTTTCAAAATAAAGCGTCCGACATAACGGCCCTTTTAAGCAGTAGTTGGCTGGTGGCACATAATGTGACTTTTGACTCGGGCTTTCTAAATGAGGAACTGGCAAACCATGGATTCTCCTGTCTCCAAAATCCGATCATTGATACAGTAGAACTGTCACGCATCCTTTATCCGGAGGCACCAAGCTATAAACTGGCACAATTGGCCGCTTATTTGGACATTGGACATGATGATCCTCATCGTGCTTTGATGGATGCCTATGTAACGGCTGAGCTGTTCCTTGCTTTAAAAAATAAACTGCAATCATTACCGTATGAAACGATTGCTCATCTATTTGAACTGGAAAAAGGGTTACATTCCGATTTATATCAGTTGTTGGACTGGCAAAAACAAAAACGGATGTTCTCCATTCACGAAGATAAAGCCATAGAAATAAATAGAGGATTGGCCATTAAAAAACAAACGAATGTCAAACAGGAAGCAATGCATCCGGATATGTCTTTCGGATTCTTTCTGGACGGGATTTATGAGACAGGCGGATCAATGCAGCAGCATATGCCCCATTATGAGAAACGAAGCGGTCAGCGTGACATGTCCGAAACCGTTTATGATGCATTTCAGTCGCACCATCATGCACTGATCGAAGCGCAAACAGGGACAGGCAAAACACTTGCATACATGCTCCCTGCCATATACGAAGCCATCAGCCAACGGAAGCGGCTAGTTATTAGTACATACACGACACAGTTGCAATCCCAACTTCTGGATGATGAAATTCCATTAATCAGGCATCTCGTGCCTTTTCCATTTCGTATTGCGCTGCTGAAAGGAAAACAACATTATATCAGCCTTGAAAAATTTGCACAGTCCTTAGTGATGGACCAGGGGGATAACTATGATATCATTCTGACCAAAGCAATGATCCTCATCTGGCTGACCGAGACGGATACAGGTGATATTGATGAAATTCAGCTCCCGTCCAATGGTTATTTGTTTTTTAAAAAAGTGTCCAGCGCCATGGAAGAGACAACGCATCGTTCATCACAGGAATTCACCAGATCTTATTATCAGCGGGCCCACCAAAAAGCACAGCAGGCCGATATTTTAATTACTAATCACGCGTTCTTATGCACTGATATCGTTAATAAATATCAGTTGCTTCCTGCATACAACAAAGCGATCATTGATGAGGCCCATCATTTGGAAGAAACGGCGGCCAAACATTATGGTGCTGCACTGGATTATGTATCTGTGCAAAATATATTGAACCAAGTGGGGGAGACATCCGATCATTCGTGGCTCGGACAATTGCTTAAGGGCAGGCCGGAATTATGGGATATGTTCGCAGCTGAATACTGGGATGATATGTTTATCAAGGCCAAGCATGAAACAGATGACGTATTCCGTATGCTATTTCAGTATGTATTGGATCGAAGACAAAAGGATAAATCGTTAAGCGACATTGGCCGGGTTCAATATCGATTTGAAAGTGAAAACGAACGATCAGATAAATGGACCGCTATTACCGAAATGGCAACAAGGCTTACCTATTATTTGCGCGATTTAATTCATGCACTTTCACCGCTCACACAGCTGAAAACATTCGATTCCGGGGAAGATGATGAATTAAACAAGCATATGGATGATATCCAGATGGTCATTGATAAGATGGAACACTTGTTTTTAACCGCTGAAACCGGTCAGGAAGTGAAATGGATTGAAATTGAGGCGTACGGTGCGAAAAATGCTGTATATCTTTACAGTGAACCCGTGTCGATGGCACCGTTGTTGAACAATGACTTTTTCCAGAAAAAGGAAAGCATCATTTTGACTAGTGCCACATTAACGATGAAAGATTCCTTCAATTTTATGCAACAGAGACTTGGTTTGTCGACAGAAAATGTGCTGACAGCTAATATTAAATCACCGTTTTCGTATCCATCTCAGGTTCAGCTTATGATACCGAATGATTTCCCTGATATTAAACACGGGAACCCAGATGATTTTGTTGAAGCTGTAAGTGAAGCTGTTATTTCCATGGCACATATAACAGGCGGACGAATGCTTGTGTTGTTTACATCTTATGATATGCTTAAGAAGTCTTATTATTTGCTAAAAGAATTGTTAGATGTGCATGAATATATGCTGATTGCCCAAGGTATTTCTAGTGGGAGCAGATCCCGACTGAAGAAAAATTTTCAAACCTTTGAAAAATCTATTTTGCTGGGCACAAGCTCCTTTTGGGAAGGAGTTGATATCCCCGGAGATGATCTGTCCTGTGTTATGATTGCGAGGCTCCCATTCCAGCCACCAAACCATCCTGTGTATGAAGCCAAATCCAATCATTTAAAACAGGAAGGGAGAAACCCTTTTGTGGAATTAGCTCTTCCGGATGCTGTTATCCGGTTTAAACAGGGGTTTGGCCGTTTGATTCGTTCAGCCGAGGATCGCGGTATTGTTTTTGTTTGTGATGCACGTATCAAAAAAGCACGCTACGGCCATTATTTTACGGCGTCCATACCGGACGTACCTGTGACATATGATTCCACACAAACCATTATGGAAAAAGCAGACGAATGGTTTAGAAATCATGATTGAGCAGACGTTTTCCAATTTATTCAATATGGAAAAAACTGATGCACCTTAGTGATGCATCAGTAAAATAATGGAATGAGGCTGGAATTTTTAGTTCATGAGTTATACGGTCCATTGCCGTATGCTTAGTATTGGATTGATTGGCGATACTATAAGCGGCAAAATGTGATAAAACATGAAGCTTCTGACTGGGAGCGGAAAAAGATGAGGCATCATGTTTCTGAATGGTGGTCGTTATGAACAAACGTCTTTTACGAATGACTGTTCCGGCATGGCTGAAATGGCTGACAGGTATAACATGTTTAATGACTGTTGTCTTACTTATTGCCGGCATCTATCTATACTCGGCTGTACAGGGAGAACGGACAGCTGAGTTTGATCAAATAAAGCAAAAAGTGGAGAATGAAACTGACATAACCAACGTCAATCGAATAGAACGATTTCACGGACGGAAAGCTTATTATGTTATTTATGGTGAAACAAACGATCAGCAGGACGCCATTATGTTTTACCCTTTTACTGAGAATAATGCGGAAACGAAACTGATTAAGCATTCTGAAATCGTACCGGAAAAAACGGTGCAGAAAAAATGGCGCAATGATTGCCATCATTGCACCCTTTTCTCCGTCAAACCAGCTCTTATTACCGAAAACAAGCTTCCTGCATGGGAAATGACTTATGAAAATGAAGACGGTCGTTATATCATGGAGTATGTCTCCATTTATGATGGTGAATTAATCGAAATGATTGGATTTAAACAAAAGTTTAACTAGGAGTTGATTGAATGGAACTGGCAAACAGAGTGAAAACACTTTCACCTTCATCAACATTGGCCATTACTGCCAAAGCGAATGAATTGAAAAAACAAGGACATGATGTGATTGGCCTTGGTGCCGGAGAGCCGGATTTCAACACACCGGATTATATTCTGGATGCAGCGATGAACGCCATGAAAAATGGCCACACCAAATATACACCATCCGGCGGGATCCCGGAGTTGAAGCAAGCCATTGCGGACAAATTTAAGACGGATAATGGTCTTTCTTATACACCGGAAGAACTCATCGTCACTACGGGAGCGAAACATGCTTTGTATACGCTTTTTCAAGTGTTATTGAATGAAGGAGATGATGTTATTGTTCCTGCTCCATATTGGGTAAGCTACACGGAACAAATCAAATTAGCCCAAGGCAACCCAGTGATTGCTCATGCAACAGAACAGACCAATTTTAAAATAACACCGGAACAACTTGAAGCCACTATAACACCAAATACAAAGGCATTAATTATTAATTCACCGAACAACCCGACCGGCATGGTTTATAGCAGAGAAGAATTGCAAAAACTAGGCGAGGTCTGTTTAAAGCATGGTGTTCTCATTGTATCTGACGAAATTTATGAAAAACTGATTTATACGGATGACAGTCATGTTTCCATTGCAGAACTTTCGCCATCATTGAAAGCCCAAACGATTATTATCAATGGGGTTTCCAAGTCCCACGCCATGACAGGATGGCGTATCGGATATGCCGCGGGTCCGATGGAGATTATAAAGCCAATGACCAATCTCGCATCTCATTCAACATCAAACCCGACATCGATCGCTCAGTATGCAGCGCTCGCCGCTTATCGTTCCAATAAAGATTCCAGCAAGGACATGCGACGCATTTTTGCCGAACGATTGGAATTATTGTATGACCTGTTAAACGATATTCCGGGCATCTCCTGTGTTAAACCAAAAGGAGCTTTTTATTTGTTTCCAAATGTGCGTGAAGCAATGAATATGAATGGGTTTAAGACAGTAGATGAATGGGTGAAAGCGTTGCTGGAAGAGGAGAAGGTAGCCCTTGTTCCCGGAACCGGATTTGGAGCACATGAAAATGTTCGCCTATCTTACGCAGTGTCCACTGACGCCTTGAAAGAGGCAAGTAAGCGCATCAAACGTTTTGTCATGAATCACCAATCGTCAACGCAACAATAATCAGTAAAATCCCTTGCGAATGCAAGGGGTTTTAACATCTCGGGAAAATGATGCGTTATAGATAGTAAGAAATGAGGTGTGCACGTATATGACAAAATTCATTTCATTTCAAAACATATTACAGAATCAGGTGCAAGTACCCGCCCGATTATTTGAACACTATGTATCACTCGGTTTGAATGAAACAGAGGTAATGGTCATTTTGCAGCTTATTCGATTTATGCAAGCCAATAACGAATTCCCGACGCCAGAAGAAATAGCCAAACGTATGAAAATTAATGAAAAAGACTGTGCCCATATACTTCGGAAGCTAATTCAAAATCATTTTTTATCTATTGAACAATTGAAAAATGATCAAGGTCAAATAACTGAGGCTTATAACTTGAACCCGCTCTGGGAGACATTATTCGCTGAACAACAGCAGGCCCCCGTTGCAGAACATGATGGCACCATTTTCGTTTTGTTTGAACAGGAATTTGGCAGGCCATTATCGCCATTTGAAATTGAGATGATTAATGCATGGCTCGATGAGGACGAACTTGCGCCAGCTTTGATCAAAGCCGCATTGCGAGAATCGGTTTTAATGGGCAAACTCAACTTCAAATACATTGATCGGATTCTTCGCGAATGGAAAAAGAAAGGCATCCACACTGTTGAAGAGGCCAGAGATGCCAGCAAGGCTTTTCATGAGGCGCAGACAGCAAAAAAAGATGATACAGATAAAAAACGGGATACATCGATTTATTATAATTGGCTTGAGGAGGAATAGGGGGCATGCTGAACAAAAAGCAAGTGTTACACTGCCTAGATGTTATGGAAGACATGTATCCGAATGCACAGTGCGAGTTGAATCATCGGAACCCATTCGAACTTGTCATTGCCGTCTTATTATCGGCCCAGTGCACCGATAACCTGGTCAATAAAGTGACACCGGGACTGTTTGAAAAATATAAAACACCCGAGGACTATCTGGCGGTAACTTTGGAAGAACTGGAACAAGACATTAAATCAATCGGACTTTACCGTAACAAGTCGAAAAATATTCGGAAATTGTGTCAAATGCTAATTGATGATTATGGTGGGGAAGTACCACGAACAAAAACAGAGTTGATGCATTTGGCCGGAGTTGGACGGAAAACAGCCAATGTCGTTGCTGCAGTGGCGTTTAACGAACCAGCGATTGCTGTTGATACGCATGTAGAACGTGTGGCAAAACGGCTAGGTATATGCCGTTGGAAAGATTCCACTCTGCAGGTGGAAGAGACACTGATGCAAAAGATTCCAAAAGACGTATGGGCAGACACGCACCACCGGATGATCTTTTTTGGCAGATACCATTGCAAAGCACGGAATCCGCAATGCGCGGAATGCCGATTGCTTGATCTTTGTCGGGAAGGGCAAAAACGGATGCGAAAACGAGAAACCGTGAAAAATTGATTAAAAAAAGCAGTCCTCCTTTTTGGAGGCTGCTTTTTTTGATCAGTCGGACGCTTCACCATCATGGTTATTGCTGGAATTTCCTTGGACTGAATCGGCTTCATCAGGTACGGATGTTTTAGTACTTTTTGTTAAGCCTTTAACACCTTTGTTTGCACCCTCTTGTCCAACAGGGGTGACGGTGATGGTATACGTTTGGCCAGGGCGGACACCGTCACCTTCTAAAACAATGCCCTTGGAACGTACGGTTTTTGTCTGAATGTCCGATCCCGATCGCGAAACAACTACTTCGTATTGAGCTGGGGGACCATTGTATTGCCAACTGACGTCAATGGAAGACGCAGTCGGTTTGGCTTGTAAGGAATCAACGGATGGTATGTTACCTTGTTCATTGTTGTTTTCCTCTTCATCTTCTTCCTCTTCCTCGTCATCCTCGTCATCTTCCATGTCCTCTGGAATACTTACTGTGGTTGTTACTGGTTCACTGGCATCAATAGCCGATTCATGACTTGAAGCGATGACTTCGATTTCATAATCAGAACCAGGTTCCACATTTGTTATTTCCATGGATGTTTCTTCGGTTGATGATAACTTTTGTTTCTCATCGCCATCAACACGAGCGCTCACTTCAAATGAGACACTCTGTTTTGAATTGTACTCCCATGTCACTTGAATTGCATTCGCCTCGTTGTCAAACGTTGCTTCCAAATTGTTCACAGGTTCGAGTTGATCATATTTTTCGGATGTTTCCGTTGGTGCTGTTCCTTTTACGAACAGTTCGGTGACAATCTGGGATTCTGGTGTATAATTACTTGGCAATTTAGCCGGTCTGGATCCTTTTTCAACGGCTTGTTCGACGACTGAATCAGGTTTTGTAAAGTCAGGTGTTTCGATGTTTTTGGATAGTTCCATCATGGTATGTTTGAATAATCTTTGTGATACGTTTTTAAACTTATCATCTATTGGTATATTGTTATTATCATAACCGGTCCAAATTGACATCGTATAGTTGGTGCTGTACCCGCTAAACCAGGAATCCGGCGAACCATTAACGTCAGGACGTGTCGTTGTTCCGGTTTTTCCTGCCACCTGAAGCCCAGAGATATTGGCTGACGTACCGGTTCCCTCAGTAACCACATTTTTGAGCATATCCGTAATCATGTAAGCCGTGGAATCAGCCATAACAGCTTCAGGTTCCGGTTTCAAGTTCACGGTTTTTCCACTTCCCGGGAATTCAACCTTCGTTACGGTGTACGGTTTATTGTAAATACCTCCGTTGGCAAAAGCCCGGTAAGCGCCGGCAAGTTCCAGTGGGTTTGTGCCAATATCTCCGCCGCCAATGGCATCTGTCAACTTAATTTTTTTGTCACCAAATGTTATACCCAATTTTTCAGCAAAGGCTTTCGCATTTTGACGGCCAACTTCTTCAAACGTTTTGATAGCGGGAACGTTTAACGATCGCTGAAGTGCATATCGCGCAGTTACCCAGCCGTAGTAGGTGCTATCCCATGTTTCAACTTGTTTGTCGGATCCTTTTATATCATACGGTCCGTCGTCATTGAGCTGATGATACGTGGACCATTGCATATTTTCAATGGCAGGACCGTAATCCACAATGGGTTTAAATGTTGAACCGGGCTGACGGTCTATTTGAGTTGCGTGATTAAAGCCTTGATTTTCCAGTCCGCCATGTGCACCGCCGATAGCACGAACCGCACCCGTTTTGGTATCCAAAACTGTCATACCAGCTTGCAAATCCACTTTTTTGCCTTCATCACTTTTCGGATTCACGACAGGTTCTGGATAGTTGATCGGATTATCGTCTTTGTCAGAGAGCAAAAATTCCACATATTTTTGTGCGTCTGTGTCAATGGTTGTGTAAATTTTTAATCCGTCCGTGTAAATATCGGCACCATCGACGTTCTTTTTGACTTCCTTTTCCACTTGCTGCAGAAATGCTTGATATGGCGTTGAATCCGGTTCATCTTCCGTAAGAAGCGAGGCGATCTCAACTTGTTTTGCTTCTTTGGCCTGTTTTTCCGAAATTTTGTCATGCTGCACCATTAATTGCAGAACGGTACTCATTCGGTCTTTCATTAATTCCGGGTTCTTAAACGGGTTATACGCCGATGGCCGCTGTGGTAATCCAGCAAGTATCGCAGCCTCAGGCAAAGTCAATTCGCTTAAATCTGTCTTTCCGAAATAAACTTCAGCAGCTTTTACGACACCATAGGCGCGTTTGCCGTAATAAATTTTATTCAGATACATCTCCATAATGCGTTCTTTATTATACTTCTGTTCCAACTGTAATGCGAGCCACATTTCCTGAACCTTAAGACTGATTTTTTTATCCGGTGGAAGGAATGATTTTTCCACCACTTGCTGAGTGATCGTACTGGCACCCTCGGAACCAAAACCGTCTGTAATATTGGCGACAATAGCACCGCCAATTCGCCATATGTCGATTCCAGGATGGTCAAAAAATCTCGCATCCTCGGTTGCAATCACTGCATCAATCAATACATCGGGCAATTCATCATATTCAACTTTTGTTCGCTGCTTCTTTCCTAAGTCAGCGAATTGTTCGCCATCTTTATCGTAAAATTTTGATGAAAACGGTGTATCCAATTTGGATGCATCAATATTCGGTGCGGTGGCAATATAATAAGTAAAAAGACCTCCAACACTTATTCCAATTGCCAAAATCGCAATAAGTGTCCATAATAATATCTTTTTCCATAATGGCTTTTTGGACGCTTTTTTTTGTTGTCTTCTTGCCGTACGTGACTGGCCATTTGTTGCCATTCGTCGTTCTCCTCCATTCTAAAAATAAAGCTTATCGATGATGGCTAGGTAGTGAACCCTTGCCTGGTAATGAAATGGTACGATGTGACCCTCGTTTGCAATGGTTTCATACCGGATGGACTTCTTACCGCCATTTATTTGGTCGTCCCAATAACGAAATAACGTTTCGGCGGGCATATAGAACGTTTCACCGTGTGCAGAGAACCGTATGATAAGAAAACAGATGCCGCCATGATTGATAATGGATTTCATATGCCTAATTTGGTGTTCATGAATATTGGCCAGTGGAAATCGCGTTTTATTTTTCGTTTCTTTCGCTTCAAAATCGATATGCCTTCCGTGATAAATACCATTGTAATCTGTTGTGGAAGGCTGTTTGAAATAACCTTCCGTAATGACAGCAGCACTCCGCTTCGGGTAATGGACATTTACCACCTGTATAGGTGTAGGTTTTTTATGAATGCTAGCTTTGCCTGTATCACGATAAAAAGCATTAGCCGCATTAATATCTTCTTCCAACGTCATGCCCCGATTGCTGAATGCATGTGATTTGCTAACATTTGCCAGTGTTTTTTGTGTCTGGTCGTTCTTTTTTCCATTCGGATAATGCATTGTATATTCCCCCCGCATGTTACTGTATCATATCAAAAAAAGCCGGCCTTGACCATTTGTTTTGAAAGGAGGAATTCTGCATGATTTATTTTTCAGAAAAGGATCTTCACCACTATATACGAATGAAAACAAATAAACATAACGTAGATAATATTTCCCGGACGAAAGCTTATCAAAACATATACATGTGTTATCCGAAAATAAAATGGGCATTTTTAGCCAGCATCGTTTCTCGTAATGCCGGTTGGAACATGACGGATCTGTATCTGTCATCGCTTAGGAATATATTATCTGAAAAACAACGATGTCGGTTCTTTATGACGTATGAACGGGCGAATTGGCTTATCTTTTCTGATGCCTATCCACAGCTTCTTCTTTATGAACTGTCCGTTCTATATAATCAGCCCATGTTTCATCTTTTACCACACATGGCTGTTTCACGTTTTATGAAGAAGGAATGGGATCATTTCTGGAAATATGGTGACCAAAACCGTCTCATGATTGCTATGATTATTAACGAACAAAACGTTATCCATTCTCCAGTTATTCAACAAGATTATTTCCAGCATCGTATTTTTAGGCGCTTGCCATACTTGATGCAGGACAAGCTTTGGCTTAATGCCGTTCTGCTTCCGACGAGGACTGGTAACGTATTCGGTGCATTTGTACACGACTTTACAAATATTCATAAACGCATCGAACTGGGAAAACGGATTGCTTCAATTATGTTTCATCCGCACGTTTATCATTTATTGTTTGATTTTGCGTTATCCATAGATCATACAGGATCACGTCGGGATTATGAACAGTTTTTAGAGAAACAGTTGGAAGGAACACCTTTTTTACGGACTGTTTATCCTGTCATAGCTCATCAGGATAATATTCGAAAGGATTGGTATCGTTTCAGGGGGGTGAAACGAAAATGGTTTCGAAATCGGATTGTTGAGCCTGATTCCAGCATAAAAAATGCATTTTATAATCGAAGAAAATTGCTTGGTGCTTATGGTTACTTCAGAGGCATGGCGACACAGAATAAATCATTATCCTGATCAAAACATCGGCATCCAAAAATCGTGTGAATGCCGATGTTTCGCATTTCGGCTTACGTGGACGGCTGATTGGGCCCATCCAATTTTTTATTTCGGCCGCGATTTTCACTTTTTTGATGATGTTTCTTTGTTTTTTGCTGGGATGGTCTACGTTCGTGTTCCAATCTGATACCCTCCTTTCTTTATTAGTTTGTCTGAGCAGGAGGGAATCTACACTATTTTTGCCATTATTCTTCTAGTTCTGTCGAGCGGGCAGGGACGTTCATGTTTTTGCCGAAATAGTGATATAACTCATGAATGGGAAGGTGAATCGGATGACAAACTTGCGATTAATCACGAAGTCGGTGGAGAGAACTAATAAACATGAATTTGAACATGCGATAGATTATGTCGCTAATCAGTTGCGTTTGATGGAGCAAAAAATGGCCATAACTGCCGAGAACAGTGTTAAGAAACAGTACCGCTCCAACAGGGATGACATAAGCCGGTCGACATACCAGGTTGAAGATCTTGCCAAAAAGTATAAACATGTCCAATATAACCCATCGTATCCAATGCCAGCTTCGTCATCGACAGATCAAAACAAAATCAGAGTCTGACAGATGTGTTCATCATACAAACGTGATATAGTGATCATACGGAGAAAGTATTGATGAAAAGGCAGGCTTAACATATGGAACTATTGGAACAAACGGAGCAATTAATAACCCATCTTGAAAATATGCAAACCATATATAGAGCAAATAATCCGCCCGAAAGCAAAAACGATAAAGCGTTTTTTCAAAAGGTCAAAACGTATACCGCTCCTATTTACGATCTTCTGAGCGAATGGGAAGATCAAGCTTTGCATATGGTAAAAGCACGTCAACTCAATCTTCATCCACAGCAGATAACATCCACCAAAGAAAACATGGAAACGTTGATGTTGCACAGTCTTTATGTAGACATAAAACGGAAGCCATATATGGAAATGGTACACTCAACGCGTTTTATTCTTGATAAAATGTTGGACGATTTGAGGAAACAATGAAAGGTTATACAGAGACATCATCCCTTTATCATTGGCTTTTAAAAGGAGGATTCCGATATGGAGCGTGAGAATCTGATTGCCAAAGCTAAAAACATGCGTGCAACAGCCTATGTTCCATATTCGCAATTCCCCGTCGGTGCAGCGATAAAAACCGCATCCGGCAACATTTATACAGGATGCAATATTGAAAATGCCGCGTATCCGGTAAGCTGCTGCGCGGAACGAGTAGCGATTTTCAAAGCCGTTGCCGATGGAGAACAATCGTTTCGTGAGATGGCTGTATCGGCTGGTACGGAACGTCCTGTTCCACCGTGCGGTTCTTGTCGTCAAGTAATGAGTGAGTTTTTTGGTAGCGACACGACCATTTATTTGACAAACACAGCGAATGAAATAAAAATAGTAACAATGAATGATTTGCTGCCGTTTTCTTTTCACTCAGACGATATCAATACAAGTCAAAAAAGAAGCTGATGTCTCAGCTTCTTTTTTATGCTGCCACGATTTCAATAAGACAAAGATCGTTTTCCATGTTATACTGACAATGAGCTGAAAAAGCCAGAAAAACAACATAATTGATAGATGATGCCAATAAAATAAAATAACGAATATTTCTCAAGTTTTAATTAAAAAACCAACTGTTATGTAGAGGTGACTGCGAAATGAATTCAAACCAACTGACAGGTAAAGACATATTGGATAAAGAATTTAAAACAACCATGCGTGGCTACAATCAGGAAGAAGTTGATGCATTTCTGGATACAATCATACAGGATTACGAAGCGTTTCAACAAGAAATTGATAAACTCCGTCAGGAAAATGAACGGATTCAAAAACAGTCTGAACAGACAAAAAACCGTGCAGCAGGACCTAATCGCCAAGTTAATTATGATATTTTGAAACGAGTGTCCAACTTGGAAAAAGCCGTATTCGGAAACAAGTATGCTGATACATAATGACAGACTGGCTTGTTTTACCAATGCAATAACATAAATAATATGTTATTCTATACTTAGAATGAAATTGATACTCACGTAATCGCTGTATAAGTTTTTTATGCAGAGGAAAGTCCATGCTCACACAGGCTGCGATGCCTGTAGTGTTCGTGCTTGACGAAATCATAAGTCAAGGTAGCCATGCGGCTAACGGCAGTGAAAAATCCTGATTCTGATGATATGGATGAGTACACTTGAAAGTGCCACAGTGACGGAGCCGGATTGGAAACGATCCGGGTGGAACGCGGTAAACCCCACGAGTGAGCAACCCAAAATTAGGTAGGGGCACCCTTGATCAGGGAAATGAACCGAAAAAGGGGTAAGTATGTTAAGTGTACTTGCAGATAGATGATTACGACCGTTGTACGAGGCTGACCACCGTTGAAGTACAACGGAACAGAACATGGCTTACTGAGTATTCAATGGTCCACTAAATAATAACTGAACAACCCCCTTTTCGTTTGTTATAAAATCGGAAAGGGGGTTTTTAATTTCATTTTTGTTTAAGAATACATAATGTGGTAAACTATGACTGCTTGTACAATGGATATGAAAGGAACGACCGCCATATGGTTCAGCAAATAACATTAATTGCCACAGCTGCTATGGGACTGGAATCAGTAGTGGCCAGTGAAGTGAAACAACTTGGTTACGACGTGCAAGTGGAAAATGGGAAAGTGACGTTTGAAGCACCGGTTAATGCTGTTCCCCGTTGCAATTTATGGTTGAGAAGTGCTGACCGTGTTAAATGGCAAGTGGGCCGTTTTCATGCTGTAACATTTGATGAATTATTCGAGAAAACAAAAGCGTTGCCATGGGAGAGTATTATTTCGGAGGATGGATCATTCCCGGTCACTGGTAAATCCATTAAATCAGGGTTGCATAGTGTTCCGGATTGTCAGGCCATTGTGAAAAAGTCCATCGCCGAACGTCTGAAATGGAAATACGGTGTCGCCGGTCATTTGGCGGAAACAGGAGCTCTTTTTAAAGTGGAGGTTGCCCTGCACAAAGATGAAGCTACACTCACCATTGATACTTCCGGTTCCGGATTGCATAAGCGCGGTTATCGCGTTAACCAAGGGGAAGCTCCACTGAAAGAGACAATGGCCGCAGCGCTTATTCTCCTGACCAACTGGAAACCGGACTACACGTTGATTGATCCATTTTGTGGCTCTGGAACCATTCCGATAGAAGCCGCACTTATTGGGCAAAACATTGCTCCCGGGTTTAATCGTTCGTTTGCCTCTGAAGAATGGGGATCGATTAAAAATAAATATTGGAAAGAAGCCTTTGAAGAAGTGGAAGATAAGGCAGATTATGACCGACCACTTGCCATCACTGGATCGGATATTGATGAGAATATGGTGCGATCAGCACATGACAATGCCATGGAAGCTGGGCTCAGCGATTTAATTACGTGGAAACAAATGCGCGTTCAGGACCTTTCCATCCAAAATAAAAATGGTTATTTAATAGGGAATCCACCATACGGTGAACGCGTTGGGAACCGGGATGAAATAGCGGATATATACCGGCAACTTGGACGTACTATGAACCATTATCCGTCTTGGAGCGTCTACTTAATGACAGCATTTGACGATTTTGAGAAAGAGTATGGACAACAAGCAACCAAAAAACGAAAATTGTTTAACGGGTTTATCGAGACAAATTATTACCAGTATTTTGGTGTAAAACAGCATTAATTAGAAAAAACAAAGCCAGGCATAAGCTTGGCTTTGTTTTTTGTTTATTCGCATATTTGATAAGCCAGTCAAAGGATGATACTCCCTGGGTGTTTTGGATGATATTAATGAATACAATGAAAAAATTATGTAATAGTTTTGTGAAAATCATCCAGACTAAACAAATAAAACGATATTTAAAAGAATTGAGGGGGGATGGATTTGATTGGGTCCATTGGTTTGGGGATTCCTTCGCATGACATGTCGCAGCAATTCATTAAATCATTTGTCGGCGATCTATTTCATAACTCGGCTTCCAAGCTGATACAGCGATTACTGCCGGTTTTTGATAATGCGCAGATAAATAGAAGGCAATTTGCTGTTGATCAGGAATGGTTGAAAAATGATCACTCCTTTGAGGAAAAGAACGATTGGTATCATCATTTTGCACAACTGTATTCGCTCCAGGCAGTAGATGCGTGTTTAAACAATGATCGTTTGTTAAGTGAACCAATACCATATGAAGCGATTGATATGATTATATTTGTTTCCAGTACAGGTATTGCTACCCCGTCCATAGATACCTATATTATGAACGAACGTCCATTTCGGGAAGATATGGTAAGGATGCCTCTATGGGGTCTTGGCTGTGCAGGAGGTTCGATCGGCTTATCCCATGCTTCCCATTGGATTCGAGCTCATCCGGATAAAACGGTACTTCTTGTGTGCTGTGAGTTGTGCAGCCTTACATTTCAAAAAGATGATCTCCGCAAAAGCAATATCGTTGGATCCGCTCTTTTTGGTGATGGTGCTGCCGCTGCTGTGATGATAGGAAATCAGTCCAAGTGGCGTGCGGCAGTAAAAAACGATAAAACAAAACCACAAATAGTCCGTACCGGTTCGGTCACGAAGAAAAACAGCAATTCCGTTATGGGATGGAACGTGACCGATCGAGGAATGGAGGTTATTTTTTCTAGAAGTATTCCAGCACAAGTCCGTACGTTTTGGAAACATCATATAAACAGATTCTTGGCCGAACAGAAATTATCCGAGCAGAGTATTCATTCTTTTGTTGCACATCCTGGAGGGCAAAAGGTGCTTGAATCCATGGAAAATGTGTTGATGGCATCCTGGGAAAAATTTAAGTATTCCCATTATGTTCTCCGTGATCATGGAAATATGTCTTCTGCAACAGTGCTCTATGTACTGTATGAATGGATGAAAGAGGGAGTTCCGGAAAACATGCTGAGTGTTGTATCGGCTTTGGGACCTGGATTCAGTTCAGAATTATTGCTATTGGAGTGGAATGAACAATGACGATATGGATGTGGCTATTTATTTTAGCAGTTATAGGGCAGCGTCTTGGTGAATTGTATATTGCCAAACGGAATGAAATTTGGATGAAAAGCCTGGGAGGGATTGAAAAAGGAGAGAAGCATTACAAATGGTTTGTCGTTCTTCATTGCCTGTTTTTCATATCCGTTATAACAGAAGCATCTTTAAATTCGCAGACAAATGCTCAGTTTAATTATTTTCTGCTTGGATTGTTTTTACTGACGCAGGTGGGGAGGATATGGTGTATACATACATTGGGCCGGTTCTGGAATACAAAAATTATTGTTCTTCCAGGAGTGAGTGTCATCAAAAAAGGACCTTACCGTCATGTGAAGCATCCGAACTATATCATCGTGGCAGTCGAATTATGTGTGATTCCATTGCTGTTTGGTGCGGTGTTAACTGCTTTTTTATTTCCGTTTTTCCATTTTCTATTATTAAGGGCACGGTTACCGCACGAAGAAAAAGCGCTGACGCGAGTGACGTGATTTAGGTATAACGTCATTAAAAAAGCGGCAACCCAATTGGGTTGCCGCTTTCAATTTATGGTTGCATTATACTTTGACTACGTTAGCAGCTTGTGGCCCACGGTCGCCTTCCACGATATCAAATGTAACGTTTTGACCGTCTTCAAGTGTTTTGAATCCTTCTTCCTGAATAGCAGAATAGTGGACGAATACATCATTTCCTTCTTCTACTTGAATAAAGCCATAGCCTTTTTCTGCGTTAAACCATTTTACTACGCCGTTTTCCATTTGTAAATTTCCTCCTAAAACCTTTCACGTAAAACGTGTTAATACAAATCAGATAGGTGGAATATAAAAAGGCAACTTGCCAGCGAAGTCATGGATCATTTAATGCATCCTTCCACTGGAAGCTGCCTGTTCTTCATGATTCCATACATCTTCATTGCTTGTTTCTAATATAGCTTATTTCCCACCCTCAGTCAATAAATTACCCGATTTAATTGTTTTTATACGGATATGTCATTTTTAAGATGGAAGAGGATGTATAAAACAGACAATCAACAGCCATCCGGTGAGTTTATTGCGGGGATAAAGAGACGTGATCATGGGGAAGAACCAATTGATAATAAGGGTTGCTATTGCACTCTTCTGGCTCCCAAATATCGCTCCTTCCAGTATGAATTTCCCAATTTGCTTTTTTCTACACCACGCGATTCACCGGCATGAATAAATTTGTTATCACCAACATAAACCCCCATATGGGATGGCCCTGATTGATACGTTTCAAAAAACACGAGATCACCAACGGATGGTTTGCTGATAGGTTCTGTGGCATTCCATACATCACTGACAGTACGGGGAAGTTTAATATCTTCCAATTGAAAAATGTATTGAATAAATCCGCTGCAGTCAAAACCGGATGGCGATTCCCCTCCCCAGACGTATGGTGTACCGATTTGGGCATAGGCAGCTTCAACAGCTCCGGAATAAGAGGGTTTGCTTACCTTGACTTGTTTTGTCTTTTTCTTGGTTTCATTTTTAGTTGATTCTGTATTATTTTTTTTCGTTTCTGATTGGGAAGTTGTTTGGAGTTTTGATTCGGAAGGTGCATTGGCCGTTTGTGTTTCTTTCTGGTTTCTTCGTTCGGCTTGTTTTTCTGCATACATTGCTTTCAATGCATTATCATCAACAAGTTCCAAGTCCAGTTTATCTTCGGCTGTTTCCAGTGCCTTCTGTGTCAGTGGGCCATAGAGGCCATCCACTTCACCTTCGTAATAACCGAAATATTGCAAGGACCGCTGAACTGTTTTAACGTCATCATGGTTCATTTCCGGTTGAATCGTGTCTGCCATATCTTTCAACTGATTGGAATGGTGTTTTATTTTCTCAACCATTCCTCCCCCTGATATCTGATTTGACATATCAATGTTATGATCTTTTTTAAACTGCTGGAGGGCACGTTCTGTTAAAAGATTATCATTATGGTCGACCTTTTTATACAAATCAGATTTATGTTGTTGAATTCGGACGGCTTCACTATGTTTCCCGGAATGCGGCTGGTCAACCTCCGTCAATGGATCATTTTGAAGATCAGGGTATGCATTCGCATAAACAGCAAACGACTGACTTAACATGTAACTGTACAAAAACGATTGTTTTATGACATGTTGAATGGAACTATTCAGCATGCAATCATCCCCTTTCGTGAGTGACTTACTTTTAAAAGATTATTAAATGGGGTATCAATTTATGTGTGCCGGGAGTTAACGATTGTGTTACAATAGCAGGAAATATATCTTTAGCAGAACGGATGATGGGAGGGTAGACCATGTTAAAAGGCGAACGAGGGTATTTGGATCTATGCAAATACATATTGGAATATGGAACGAAAAAAATGGACAGAACGAATACAGGTACCTATTCGGTTTTTGGATCTCAAATACGATTTAAACTGAACGAAGGATTTCCGCTTCTAACAACAAAGAAAGTGCCGTTCCGATTGATCACGAGTGAGCTTCTATGGTTTATTAGGGGTGATACGAACATACGTTATTTGCTTCAACACAATAACAATATTTGGAACGAATGGGCATTTAAACAATGGGTTCATAGTGATGCTTATGACGGACCCGACATGACCGATTTCGGTAATCGAAGCCAGCGTGACGCTTCCTTTCGAAAACAGTATGAAGAACAGATGGAACGATTTAAGCAAAATATTCTTTATGACGATTCGTTTTCCGAGACCTTTGGAAACCTGGGCAATGTTTATGGAAAACAATGGCGCGCTTGGGAAACATCCCGTTATGAAACCATTGATCAATTGAAAGAAACAGTCAAGTCCATTCGCAATAACCCGGATTCCCGCAGGCATATCGTATCGGCGTGGAATCCGGAAGATGTGCCGCATATGGCTTTGCCGCCCTGTCATACACTGTTTCAATTCTATGTGGCTGATGGCCAATTGTCATGTCAATTGTATCAACGCAGTGGTGATATATTTCTTGGGGTTCCATTTAATATAGCCAGCTATGCATTACTTACTCTGTTGATGGCGCATGAGTGTAATCTTGAGCCGGGCGAATTCATTCTTACGCTTGGAGATGCACACATATACACCAATCATGCAGAACAGATGAAAACACAACTTGGGCGCGATCCAAGGCCTTTCCCGTCGCTTGAAATGAATAAAGAAAAGGAATCCATGTTTGCTTTTGATGTAACCGATTTTCAATTAATGGATTATCATCCGCATCCTGCCATCAAAGCCCCAATTGCAGTATGATTGAAAGGAGGGTTGGAACGAATGATTTCGTTACTGGCTGCAATGGACCAAAATCGGGTGATTGGCTATAAAAACGATCTGCCATGGCGCCTCCCGAACGACTTGAAGTTTTTCAAACAAAAAACAACCGGAAACACCATCTTTATGGGACGCAAAACATTTGAAGCCATTGGAAAGCCGCTTCCCAACCGTGAAAATGTCGTTATTACACGAAAACAGAAGGCCCATTTTCCGGAAGGCGTTGAGGTTGTTCATGATGTGAACACGGTACTTCAATGGAATGATGAGCATCCCGATGACGAACTGTTTATTATTGGCGGTTCGACCATTTTTGAACAATTTCTTGCGCACGCAGACCGCCTGTATATTACGTTTATTGATGACAGTTTTCCTGGAGATACGTATTTCCCTCTTTTTACAGAAAAATATTGGCAATTGACCGCAGAAGAAAAAGGGGAGCGAAATGACAAAAATCCTTACGATTATTACTTCCGTCAGTATGACCGGAGATAGTAAGGGGGATGATGCAGATGCAAGGAACTGGAGTAATTCTTGCGGGTGGTAAATCATCTCGTATGGGGACCGATAAATCATTATTGACCATCTATGGAAAATCAGCAATTACACACGTCACAGAAGAACTGAAAAAATGCAGCAGCCAGACAACGGTTATCACTAATAACCCTGCATCACACACGTTTCTTGGAATCGATATGTATACAGACCGATATAAAGACATGGGGCCGCTTGCCGGTATAGAATCCGGGTTGTATCATTCAAATTCGGATGTTTGTCTATTCGCCGCATGTGACATGCCGTTTATTGATCAGAGCATATACCATTTGCTGTATCAGTCACTCGAAAATGTTGATGCTGTTATTCCGGTATATAATGAGCGAATGCATCCACTTGCAGGTATTTATAAAAAACAGGTTCTTCCACAGGTTCAGTGCCTGCTTCATCATGATGAGCGGAAAGTGCGCACATTATTTAAGTATATTAACGTCCGATATGTGTCACATTATAAAAACATACCCGATCAAAAACTTGAAAAACATTTTTTTAACATGAACGATCCCGCTCAATACGAAAAATCAAAACAATTATAAGTTCAGTTGTACGCTGGTTGTGTCCCGTGTTACAATGGCAAGGAGATAAATTACTGTCAGACGGTGTTGCGATACGTTTTATTGTATGGACTGTCTATAAGATTGTGGAAAAAATAATCACACGGGGTGATGATAGTGGGAATAGGCAGTATTGGTATTCTGGGATTAATTTTAATTCTGATAGTGGCACTAATTATTTTTGGCCCTAATAAATTGCCAGAGATTGGTAAAGCGGCAGGGACTACATTAAAAGAGTTCAAAACATCAGCACAAGATTTAACTGGTGATGTTTCCAAAGAAGTTAATGAGGCCAAACAGGTTTTTAAAGAGGATGACAACAAATAATCATATGGAGTGATGATAATGGGAATAGGCAGTATTGGTATTCCAGGATTAATTTTAATTCTGGTCATTGCGCTGATTGTTTTCGGCCCATCAAAACTACCCGAAATTGGTAAGTCTTTTGGCAATTCATTAAAAGAATTCAAAAATGCAACTAAGGACATTGTTTCAGACGATGAGGATTCCAGAAATAATGATCATTCATCTAATCAATAACCGGATGGGCAAAGGGTGTAGGGGAAACCTTACATCTTTTTTCTGCCATAGTGGGAGCGTGAACGCATGGTTGAAGGACACGAATTTGACCAGGACAAAGACATGAATGTCGTTGGCCATTTATCTGAATTGCGCAACCGGCTAATCGTTACAGCCGTTTTTTTCATCCTGTTTTTTGTGGCGGGATTTGTGTATGTCGAGGAAATTTATGATTTTATAGCTGCGGATTTACCTTTTAAGTTAAGTGTTACAGGGCTTACTGATTTAATATCGGTTTATATAACGCTTGCAGGATTGGTTGCCATCATAGGGACATTGCCGATATTGTGTCTGCAAATCTGGCTATTTATTAAACCTGGGTTGACAAAACCGGAACGCAAAGCGACATTATGGTATATACCGATTATATTTCTTTTGTTTCTTATTGGCATTGTATTTGGATATATCATTTTTGTTCAATTGATTGTCCCATTTTTATTATCTCTTAATAATGACATGTTCAATGAAATTTTTACATATGACCGTTATTTTAAATTACTGTTCCGAATTGTTATACCGTTTGCCTTGTTCTTTGAAATACCTATTATAGCTATGTTTTTGACGCGTCTCGGTGTGCTTACGCCAGACTTTATGCGTAAAACGAGGAAATATGCCTATTTAATTATTGTTATCATCGGTGCTGTCATTACACCACCGGATTTTACGCTGCAACTTGTCGTTGCTGTTCCACTTATTATTATTTATGAAATCAGTATTTATTTGGCAGCTGTTGTGTACCGTAAAAAACTGAAAAAGCACCGTGAATTTATGGATAACAATAATAGTGACTAGCTGCTCATTGATCATTGCGTCCTGATTCACAAAGATGAAAACAGATAGAATAGGGGATTCCCGTCTACAACAAAATAGGCGCGTTTTCACCATATTCTGTCATTTCTGTGTTAAAAAATGCTGTTTTGTGCGGTTTCCCGGGAAATAGTTTGGGTGTAAGTAAAGGCTCTATCAGAACAGTGGATGTGTATCGGCCATGCACTTTTTCAGCATTTGTCACGTACAATACGATACGTAACAATCATGGAAGGGGAGGATCATAATGGTATGGCCGATGCAACAGGGTCCCAATTATCCATTTTACCAGCCACAGGGATTTTTTCCCCCTGGATTGCCTCAGCAACATTCCCCAGGTGGTTTGCAACAATTGTTTACATCCCATAACATGCAGCGTTTATTATCGCCGGATCGGATAAATAATTTTTCACAAAAACTGGGAAGCTTGCAGCAAATATTAAAAACGGTTCAATCAACGGCTCCTATCATACAACAATACGGACCGATGGTAAAAAATCTGCCAATGATGCTGCAATTAATGAAAGCATTGAACGAAAACGATGATGAAGAAGAATCAGAAAATCAGACAGCCTCTGAGACGTCTTTAGAAAGTAATGAGGAAAATGATGAACAGGATATGACGACACCGTCCATGGAAAACACGTCGGACGATAATACAAGTGATACGTCGCATCATTCAGGTGTATCAACGCCAAAATTGTTTGTTTGATTGTTTGCTACTCAGGCAAAATATTTGATTTTCATAGCTGAAAACGAAAAAATGGAACCAATGAAACCAGAACAAATGGGAGGCATTCTATGACGACCGAACTGGCAACATTTGCAGGCGGATGTTTTTGGTGTATGGTGGAACCGTTTGATGAGCGTCCGGGTGTACTGAATATCGTCTCAGGTTATACCGGCGGGCACACCGAAAATCCAACTTATGAAGACGTTTGTTCAGATCAGACCGGGCATGTAGAAGCGGTTCAAATCACATTTGATCCTGAAAAAATGCCTTATAAGGAACTTCTCAACACTTTTTGGCAACAAATTGATCCAACAGATACCGGTGGACAGTTCAATGATCGAGGCGAGTCCTACCAAACAGCTATTTTTTATCATAATGAAAAACAAAAACAACTTGCAGAACAATCCAAACAGGATTTGGAAAAAAGCGGAAAATTCTCGAAATCGATTGTAACGCCAATTATAGCCGCCAAACCTTTTTACAGAGCTGAAGAAGAACACCAGGATTATTACAAAAAACAATCATTCCATTATAGCCTGTATAAGAAAGGGTCCGGACGTGAGGCCTTTATTAAGGAGTATTGGCAGCAGAAACCGGAAAAGTCAGAACTGAAGGAAAGGCTGACCCCTGTGCAGTACAACGTGACACAGGAGAATGGAACGGAAAAACCGTTTGATAATGAATATTGGGATAAAGATGACGAAGGGATATATGTGGATCTGATCTCCGGTGAGGTTTTGTTTAGCTCACAGAATAAATTTGATGCGCAATGCGGCTGGCCAAGCTTTACAAAACCTGTTGATTCTTACCGACTGAAGGAAAATACCGATACCAGCCACGGAATGGTTCGCACTGAAGTCAGAAGCAAAACAGCCGATTCTCACTTAGGTCATGTTTTTCCTGATGGACCAGCCGATCAAGGCGGATTGCGCTACTGTATGAATTCTGCTGCTATGACATTCATACCGAAGGAAGAAATGAACGAACGAGGATATGGACAATACTTATCGCTTTTTGAATAAACCTTTTAATAATTATAGGCATTGGAACAGGAGCGTTGAAACGTGATACATTTAAACTGGCAAAATCGGGAAACCATGAAAATAGTGGAATGTGTTCATGCTGATGCTGAAAAATTTATAGTTCATCATAAGCTGACCCCTGGGCGACAGTATGATGTTAAGAATGAAACAGATGAATTTTATTTCATTGTTGATAACAGCGAACGTATTGGTGGTTTTTATAAAAATTACTTCCAAGAGATAAAATAACAGCAGAAAGATCCTGCTGTTATTTTATCTATCGGTTGCCCGTTACATATAAAGATTCGCTAACATGATTCCGAGCGATGCTTGATATATTTCATCAAACTGGGTGAAAGGAAGTGGATTGACACCCGAGCCCAATTCAACCGTAAAACCAGGGCGTTGATAATTTTTTATGAACCAATCTTTGAAACCGGCATAATTATCAACATAACGAACAGGGGTATAACCGCTCACACGACCGTATTCGTCGACTATAGTCTGTGCGGATGATGGCTCGATCCCTTCATAGCCCCAATAAATGACGTCGCCTTGTGTATGAAAAGCACTAACTCGCGAAAATTCGCGGGTATTGGCCAATGTAGCCATGGCCATTGATTCCGGTTCCGATAATGGATAGGGCCCTGGGTAGTCCCTTGGTTGCGGCGAATCGGGCTTTCTTGCGGTTTCTGTTTCCCGGCGTGCCGGATATTGATTGTTTAAATCCACGCCCGCGATATTTGCTTTCCAATTGGAAAAATCGGTGTCGTGATTATTGAGTGAAAGAACGTTTCTTCTGCGGTTACCAGCTGCCGACGCGCCATTTAATACAAGATCGACACCATCTGGATTAACCATTGGAACAACCGACAAATTCGTGTCTGTTAAGAGAGGAAGTGTGGATAGCGATCGTAATGGAAGGTTATTTGTCAATGCACGCGCGTATTCGTTTATAAAACGCATAATAACAGGAGTTGTAATCCATTCATTGGCATGAAACGATCCGTTCAAATGAACTTGTTTGTTGCCATTGCCCACTTGTATTTCAATGATATCCTTCCCCATAACAGAATGGCCGATCACCTGTTGCGTGATGAATGGATAGATTGTCGTCAGCTTTTGTATGTCGTTTATCATGGTATCAAATGTATAATGATGAAAATCCGTTAAAATCCGTTCGTTCACTCGTTCGGGAATCGCAATTGTGTCATTGATTGGCAGATGATCAGCAATTATGGATGGGTTGACTGATTGAAGCATATCAACGGACAAACGTTTTTCCTTGGCTATTTTCTTTAATGTATCATTCGGTGCCGTTGACTGATAATGAAGGGTATAACCGGGAATGTGTATGTTTCGCCCCGCTGTTAATGGTTGACCATTAATCTCTGAATTTGATTGGTCAATCAATGCAAACGGGATATCAAATAGCTCACTGTAATATTGTAATGAATCACCGGGCCGAATGGTGACTTTCAATGGTATCTCTCCTTCCCGTACTTCCGATAGTACATGATATGCATGAGTGCCTAGAAATGTGTTTTAATGCTTGAATCACGAGAAAAAATTATGTAATATTTATAATGAGATATTTAATCTTGCCTCTCATTGGAAGGAGGAAATAGCTTGGCTTTTGTTATTACATCACCATGTATTAATGAAAAATCAGGAGAATGTGTGGAAGTTTGTCCTGTTGATTGTATAGAAGAAGGCAAGGATATGTTTTATATTGATCCCGATATTTGTATCGATTGCGGTGCATGTGAGGCTGTCTGTCCGGTAGAAGCCATTTATATGGAAGATGACGTACCGGAAGAGGAAAGTAAATTTATAACAACGAACCGCGAGTTTTTTGAGAACCGCTGAGATATAAAGCACCTTGATGAAGCAAGAATCGCTTTTTACTGATGGCGGTTCTTTCTTTATAAACAACGAAGGGGGCTGTCATATCCGGCCTCTAAATAAGAATTGAAACGGACGATCAGCAGGAGATAAAATGCCTACTGATCGTCCGTTTCATTTTATGGAAAAATCCGTATACCCTTTATTATTCTGATCGAAATTTACATCCACATTTTCCACATGAATAAACGGACTGAATCCTTTTTTTAATATTTGTATAAATGAACGAACTTGTTCTGCGTCGCCTTCCGCTTCAAGTTCAACTGTGCCGTCTGTCTTGTTCTGCACCCATCCTGCCAATCGATGGCTTCTTGCCTGCTGTTGTGCAGAGTATCGGAATCCCACGCCTTGAACGCGTCCGCTGACGACGATATGTGCCAGCATCGTGACCTCTCCTTTGTCTATCATTGTATCGTTGCATACTGTTATCTTAAACATATTTTTTCCCTTTTTCCAATCATCAACTGCTGTTAAAAACATTTCACATTAATTGTCATAATCTTTTCGTGACAATAATCACACTTTCGCCATATGTTTCCATGAATAAATTGTTAGAGACCAGGTTGCGTGATATGCTGTAAAAAATCGATATTATTTTCAAAGAACACGTCGGTATCAAAAATACGAAAAGGAAAGCCCCAATGGTCGTATATCACGCTTAATAGGCTGTAAGGAGTGATAAAATGTCAGGTCCTGCTCTGAAAAATGCTGATAGCCACGCAGCTATACATGAAGCAGCATTAAACGAAGCTATCGAGTTAACGGAAATGCTCGAAAAACTCGCGGATGACAGCCAACAGGAAAAAGCGATGGAATTAGCTTATGTTCTTGTCGAGCAATGGGAGACGAGAACTCTCGCACATGCTGAATCGGAGGAAGAGGGGTTATATAAAGACCTGGTGGACGAAAATCCAGATGTAAAAGATGACATCGTGGCATTAACACGTGATCATGATTTGTTACGACTATTGATGGCTGAAATTAAGCAGTTATTGCCGGAATACGGCGTGACTAATGATGTGGTGCAACGGTTTCATTCCATGATTATCGTTGACCAGCTTCATAATCAAAAGGAATTGGATGTGCTTCCGAAGCACTGAATGATTACTTATTGTATGAGAGGTGACGTTATTTGGATTCCAATCAGACAGCATCCGGCAACGAACGGTCGCTCCGTATTATACTCCCGGAGTTATATCATTTTATAACAACTGAACTGGAAAACCGTTATAACATTCATAAATATGATATTCAGGCTAATGCAATTAAAGAAGAATCTGGATACAAGGTGATCCTTTATTACGGGGATGGATTTGCCCATCAGATGTCCCGGTCTTTGACAAATGACGTTCTTCATAACAAAAGGGAAGCATTGACGGAATTTTTGGAAGAAGCAGGCGAATCCTGCAAAGAAGTCATGATTGCTGATTATTTCCGAATGATGAAACCGTGAATCGGAAAGGATGTTTGACCCATGTTTATGTTTGAAGATGAAGCAAATATAGTAGACGATCGTGAAGATTTGCTAGCGATTTTGAAGATGAGATTTGGTGACATACCGCCAAAAATGATCGAGTCGATTTATGACATTAATGATTATGATACATTGGAACGGTTAATACTGGTTGCATCAAATGCACCAAGTTTAAAAATATTCATTGAAGAATTGAATGAGGGCAGTGGTAGTTTCCGTATATTGGGTGAACGGTTTAATCCAGTTGAAGCAACCCATGAGAGGGGTGACAAGGGTGAAAAAGAATAGAAATAAATTATTTGAAAGCTTAAGACATATTAAATCCGGAAATCATATCAATGAAGGATGGACTGAAGAAAGTACCCGCCCCCGTGATTCAGAGGATATATACAGAAGACGGTGGCAACATGACAAAGTGGTCCGTTCAACTCATGGTGTTAATTGTACAGGTTCTTGCAGCTGGAAAATTTACGTAAAAGACGGCATTATCACATCGGAAACTCAGCAGACCGATTATCCAAGCACCGGAGATGATTTTCCGGAATATGAGCCGCGCGGCTGTCCAAGGGGCGCCAGCTTTTCATGGTACACATACAGCCCAATCCGAGTGAAATACCCATACGTCCGCAGTGATTTATATTCATTATGGAAAGAAGAACGTGAAGCAGGCTTTGATCCAGTCGAAGCATGGCAGAATATTGTAAATACGCCAGAAAAACGTGCCAAATATGTACAAGCACGCGGAAAAGGCGGTTTTGTACGCGCGACATGGCGGGATATGAGTGAAATGATTGCGAGCGCGTCCATTCACACGATTAAACAATATGGACCGGATCGTGTGGCTGGATTCAGCCCAATACCGGCCATGTCGATGGTTAGCTATTCTTCTGGTACCCGGTTTCTTTCACTGATCGGAGGGACGATTTTAAGCTTTTATGATTGGTATGCTGATTTGCCTCCAGCATCACCCCAAGTATGGGGCGAACAGACAGACGTTCCGGAAAGCGCCGACTGGTATAATTCGAAGTACTTCATCATTTGGGGAACGAATCTCCCGCAGACCCGCACACCGGATGCGCATTTTATGGTCGAAGCACGCTACAATGGCACCAAAATTGTTGGTGTAAGCCCAGACTATGCGGAATATGAGAAATTCGCGGATATTTGGCTTCCGGCACGTGCCGGTACGGATGCTGCATTGGCAATGGCCATGACTCACGTTATTTTAAAGGAATTTTACGTTGATAAAGAGACACCATACTTCACCGATTACGCCAAAACGTTTACTGATTTGCCATACTTGGTCACTCTGAATGAACAGGATGGAGATTATCGCAGTGACCGCTTCCTTCGTGCGTCGGATCTAAATAATGACCACGACCTTGGCGAATGGAAAACGATCGTTTGGAATTCCGGCACAAATACGCTGGAGGCACCGAATGGCAGTATCGGCTTTCGATGGGATGGTGGAAGCAATTGGAACCTTCAGCTTGATAAGGACAATGGAACAACCATTGATCCAGAACTTAGTTTCATTGATCACTATGACGACACGGCAAACGTCAGTTTTCCCTACTTTGCCGAAAAAGAAGGAGATATTGTCAAGCGCGGTGTGCCTTACAGGGAAATACAGGATGTTGACGGAAACCATTTGAAAGTAACGACGGTTTATGATCTGATGATGGCTCATACCGGTATTGACCGTGGTTTGCCGGGCGACTATCCATCCGATTATCATGACCCGAAACCATATACACCGGCATGGCAGGAATCAATAACAGGTGTAAACCAAAATCACGTTATTAAGGTCGCCCGTGAATTCGCTGATAATGCTGAACGCACCAATGGAAAATCCATGATTGCCATGGGCGGAGGAACCAATCACTGGTTCCACAGTGATCAGATTTACCGTGCTATTTTAAACCTGGTGCTTCTGACAGGCTCACAAGGGGTCAACGGCGGTGGCTGGGCTCATTATGTCGGACAGGAAAAAGTGCGCCCGCAGGAAGGTTGGCAGCAGGTAGCTTTTGCTGGTGACTGGCAAAAACCACCGCGTCACCAGAACGGAACATCCTATTTCTATTTTGTAACCGACCAATTCCGTTATGAGAGCATTCCGGACGAATATGAAACAGAGTGGGGCGGTAAATACAGTGACATGCATCCGGCTGATTTGAACGCATTGGCAGCAAGACTAGGTTGGCTTCCATCCTTTCCGCAGTTCTCACAAAACTCCATTGACTTGGTTAAAGAAAGCCGTGACAGAGGTGCACAATCAGAACAGGAAATTATTGATGATGTTGTCGGCCAAATAAAAAATAATGAGATCGATTGGTCCATCGAGCATCCGGATGATCCGAGAAACTTCCCGCGCGTCTTTTTCAATTGGCGTTCCAATTTGCTGGGCGACAGCGGCAAAGGCCACGAATTTTTCGTTAAACATTTGGTAGGTGGAGATAACCAAGTACTCGCGGAGCCGGAAAATTCATGGCAACCAGAAACGATCAATACTGAAGGAGATGCGCCAACAGGAAAAGCCGATCTGCTGGTCAGTGTTGATTTCCGTATGACAAGTTCTGGGTTGTTCTCCGATATTGTACTTCCGGCAGCAACATGGTACGAAAAGAATGACATCAGCAGTACGGATCTGCATCCATTTGTTCACCCGTTCAACGCAGCTATTTCGCCGCCATGGGAAGCAAAAAATGATTGGAATACGTTCCGGGAGATAAGTAAAGTGTTTTCTGAACTGGCGGAAAAACACCTTCCACCAACAGAAGAACTGGTTATGTCGCCACTTGGTCATGATTCACCGGGTGAAATTTCTCAAGCCATGGGGAAGGTGAAAGATTGGCGCAAAGGTGAGACCGAAGCAATACCCGGAAAAACGATGCCAAACTTTAAGGTGGTTGAACGGGATTACCCAAATGTTTATCAACAGATGACGACGATTGGTCCGCTTATTAAAAATGGTTATGGCGGCAAAGGTGTAACTATTCCCGGCGAAGAAGTCTATGACGAGTTGGGCGGACGTCTCGGTAAATCCAAACGGGAAGGAATTGGTAAAGGAAATCCTGATCTGTACACGGATGAACAGGCTGCCAATGCCATTCTGTTAATGTCGGGAGCCACCAATGGGAAACGGGCGGTTGCCGGGTGGAAATCGCTTGAATCCAAAACCGGACAAAATCTTGAGGATATCGCCCAGCCACGTGCAGAAGAGGATCACACGTTGCGTGATTTGAGCATTCAACCACGCAATGCTATATCCACACCGGTATGGAGCGGTTTGGAAAAAGATCATCGGCGTTATTCACCGTTCACCTTAAATGTGGAATACAACATCCCATGGCGAACACTGACAGGTAGACAGAGTTTTTATCTCGATCATGAAATGATGCTTGATTACGGTGAAGGATTGCCACTTTACTTGCCGCCGCTACGATATGGACCATTCCTGAAAAAAGAATTGGGTGTGGAGGAAAACGAAAATAAATCTATTACTGTACGATATTTGACACCACACCAGAAATGGGGCATCCATACGATGTTTACGGATACGACCCATATGTCCCAACTGTTCAGAGGGTGGCAGACGATCTGGATGAACGAAGACGATGCAGCTTCCATTGACTTGAAAGACAATGACTTTGTCGAGGCTTACAATCGTAATGGAGCTATTGCTGCACGCGTCGTTGTCACGTACCGAATACCAAAAGGAACGGCTTATATGTATCATGCGCAGGATCGTACATTGGGTGTTCCTGCCACTTCCATTAATAAAAAACGGGGTGGAACCCACAACAGTGTAACGAGGGTTACATTGAAAGGAACGCATATGATCGGCGGATATTCCCAGTTAAGTTATGGATTTAACTATTATGGGCCGACCGGGCATCAGCGGGATACCATCGCAGTTATCAGAGCGCTGAAGGAGGTAGATTGGCTTGAGAATTAAAGCACAGGTAGCAATGGTGATGCACTTGGATAAATGCATCGGGTGTCACACCTGTTCCGTCACATGTAAAAACACATGGACCAACCGGCCTGGAACGGAATATATGTGGTTCAACAATGTGGAGACTCGGCCCGGAACCGGTTATCCTAAGCGCTGGGAGGATACGGAACGCTTTAAAGGCGGATGGGTTTTGAAAAACGGTAAATTACAGTTGAAAGCAGGCGGGCCTATTTCCAAGCTGATGAACATCTTTTACAACCCGGACATGGCCACAATGGATGATTATTATGAACCGTGGACCTATGATTATCAACACTTGATTAACAGTCCTAAAAGTGACAATCTGCCTGTAGCACGTCCGAAGTCCATGATTACAGGTAAATATATCGACAAACCTGAGTGGGGATCCAATTGGGATGATGATTTGGCAGGGGGAACAGAAGTCGTTTCACAGGATCCCACCGTTGAAAAACTGCAGGAGCATATTTCACTTGAATATGAAAAGACGTTTATGATGTATCTGCCAAGAATCTGTGAACACTGCTTGAATCCTTCGTGTGTAGCATCCTGTCCGTCCGGCGCCCTTTATAAGCGGGATGAAGACGGTATTGTTCTTGTGGATCAGGAAGCATGCCGCGGTTGGCGTTTTTGCATGAGTGGATGTCCGTATCATAAAGTGTATTACAATTGGAATACTCATAAAGCGGAAAAATGTAATTTCTGCTATCCACGGACAGAAGCGGGGTTGCCAACGATTTGTTCGGAAACCTGTGTTGGCCGGATCCGCTATATCGGTGTTGTACTGTACGACGCGGACAGAGTCAAAGAAGCGGCATCCGTTGAAGATCCGCAAGACCTATACGAATCACAGTTGTCCGTCTTTCTTGATCCATTTGATCCCGACGTCATTAACGAGGCACAAAAAGCAGGAATCACTGATGAATGGATTGAAGGGGCGCAAAATTCACCGGTCTACAAAATGGCTATGAAATGGAAAATTGCGTTGCCCTTACACCCGGAATACCGGACATTGCCGATGGTTTGGTATGTACCGCCGTTAAGTCCAATTATGAATCATATTACCAATGAAGAGGATTTGAGTACTGATGGCTATATACCGGCTGTTGATCAAATGCGCATACCTGTGCAGTATTTAGCATCCATTCTTTCCGCAGGTGACACGACAGTCATTCGGAACGTATTGTTGAAATTAACAGCCATGCGGGTATACATGCGGGGAAAAACAGTTGGTGGTGTGGATGAATTCAGACAAAGCGAATTGCTGAAAGAAGCCAACACGGATCCGGAAGAAATAGAGGATATGGCACGATTACTCGGAGTAGCCAAATATAATGAACGATTCGTCATTCCAACCGGACGCCGGGAAATGGATGATGATCTGTATTATGAACAAGGTGCTTGCAGCCTGGAAGATCTGGCACCACCTGAAGGCCTTACCGACTATTCATCTGAAAGAAAAACATCGCCAGGTGAAATGGTGACATTCACCTCAGGAGGCAAGAAGTAATGGAACAACAAGAACGCCTATTGCTCATTGTTGGCGCCCGTTTGCTGGCATACCCTGACGAAACATTTTTTGATGATATTGAAGACATGAAGGATGAAATGAAAAACGATAGCACGTCAATGGACACGCAGCAAAAAGCAACTGATGCTCTCCAGGCATTCAATCCTTATGCCATCGACGAATTGCAAACGGAATATGTGTCCACATTTGATCTCCGGGCAAAAAATGGGCTGTATTTGACAGCTCATGAACTCGGAGACAGCAATAAACGTGGTGCAGCATTGATTAAAATGCAAAAGATTATTAATCAAGCGGGATATGAACGGATTGACAACGATTTGTCTGACTATATCCCTATGCTTCTGGAGTTTCTTTCTGTTGCGCCGGACAGTCGTGATAATGAACGACTGATTCGCAGACTCTCGGTAGCCATTCATCGCATATGGAGCAATCTTCCAGAGGGCAATCCGTATCGTCCATTTCTGCAATTATTAATGGAAACGGTTTTCCCTGAACCAACAAAGAAAGAAATAGAACAATTAGAGTATGAACGGGAAGAAGCTGATTTGGAAGAATTGCCATTTCCTATTACGTACCAATAACAATTACTATTTGTGTTTTAGCTGTACTCTAACATTAACATTCAGGGAGGAATGGGATATGGGTGAAATCTTCTGGTGGGTCATTATTCCATATATTACCGGTCTGATTATGATCCTCGGATTAATATACCGTTTCGCTTACTTGCAATTGACTTGGGCTGCTCCTTCAACAGAGTTTTTTGAGAAAAAATGGCTGCGGCTCGGCTCCCCGTTATTCCATTGGGGTATTGTGTTTGCGTTTATCGGGCATGTTATGGGAATGGTCGTACCAATTGAGTTTTATCATGCGTTTGGTATACCGGATCATTTATATCATTTTGGCGCCATTTATGGTGGCGGTTTAGCCGGATTGATGGTTGTTGCAGGCCTTATCATTCTTCTGATCCGGAAGATAGTTATCGATCCTGTACGGGTACATGCAACGTTTGCTGATTTCTTTTCCATCATTGCATTGCTCGTCGTTTCCGGCTTGGGCGTTTACATGTCCATTGTTTACAATTTAACGGTTGTAGAATATGAATACCGGACAACCATTGGGCCTTGGTTCAGAAGTTTATTTATCCTTCAGCCAAAATATGAATTGATGGGCAGCGTTCCATTTATATTTAAGGTGCATGTTATCGCCGCTTTCGGGTTATTTGCAAGCATACCGTTTACGCAGCTGGTTCATTTTTATAGTCTGCCGGTCAACTATCCGGGCAGAGCACCACAGCAATACCGGTCCAGATCCCAATACAAACATTTAAAAATTAAATAATAGCTTATAAAAGAACTGAATGTCTTTTTCAATTCTTTTATTTTTGCATAAGATAGCGTGTCTGTATCAATCCTAGAAGTGACTGCGATTACGAAAGGACTGATACACATGGCAAGCAGTCTGCACGTACCACAATTTCCTAAAACCTATTGGCGGGCATCGGTATCATTGCCTGAATTTTCTTCATTGGATACGTCTATTAAGACGGATGTCGCAATTGTTGGCGGGGGTATAACTGGAATAACAGCGGCTTACATGTTGACAAAACAGGGCATGAAAGTCACGTTAATCGATGCTGGAAACATCTTGAACGGTGTTACCGGTCACACAACTGCCAAAATAACCGCACAGCACGGCATTATTTACGATGAACTGATGCAACATTTCGGGGCTGATAACGCATCGCTGTATTATCAGGCATGCAGCGACGCGAAACAATGGATAGAAGAAACCATCTCTAAACATGATATAAACTGTCATTATCAAAACGAAGACGCCTACATTTTCACGAATAAGGATGACTCTATATCAAAACTGGAAACGGAACGAAAAGCCTATGAGCAGCTAGACATTCCCGGGGAACAATTAGACAGTATCCCTTTAAATATCCCTGTCCAATCCGCTTTGAAAATGAAAAACCAGGCGCAATTTCATCCACTGATGTATTTAAAACAGTTGGTGGAAGAGGCGGTCAATGACGGTCTGGAGATATACGAACATACGACTGCAACGGATATCGAATATAACAAGCATCCAGCCATTATCACGAGAGATGAACACCGCATTACATGCAAATACGTCATTCAAGCATCTCACTATCCTTTTTATGACGGCCAGGGGTTTTATCCGACACGAATGTATCCGGAACGAGCCTATATTATTGCTGTTAAAACACCGGAAACATTCCCGGGTGGTATGTATATCAGTGCCGATTCCCCGACACGATCCATACGATCCACATCAATGGATGGCGAGGATTTATGGCTGATCAGTGGTGAGAATCATAAACCGGGGCAAGGCGAATCAACAATGAATCATTACGATGCCTTAATGAACTATGCGGAAAACACATTCGGTATATCTGAGTATGTATACCGATGGTCGGCGCAGGATCTGACCACTGTTGATAACCTTCCTTACATTGGACCGGTCACGAAAAAAGAGGACAATATTTTTGTTGCAACCGGTTACCGTAAATGGGGAATGACAAACGGGACCATTGCAGCAAAAATCCTTAGTGATCGCATTTTAAATAAAGATAATCCATATGCAGCGTTATTTTTACCATCACGTTTTCATGCTGACCCGGCCATACGTAAATTTACGAGCATGAATACTGACGTTGCTAAACATTTAATCAAAGGAAAACTTGAATATACGATTGACAATATAAAGGATCTCGCGCCGGATGATGCAGCTGTAACACGTATTAACGGTAAACGTACCGGTGTTTATAAAGATAGTGAAAATAATTTATACGCTGTTGATACAACCTGCAAGCATCTTGGGTGTGAGGTAAATTGGAATGCAGGTGACCGGACTTGGGACTGTCCGTGCCACGGATCGAGATATGCCTATACAGGTGACGTTATCGAAGGACCTGCGAAAGAACCATTAAATAAAGTGGAATTGTAATAAAATGAATCATTGATGGATGTAGCAGAATGAAATGCAATATATGAAATCACGTTGCACACAGCACACACTATAGGTTGTTAACGTGCAGCGTGATTTTTGTTTCATCTCACTATCACAAGTAAACTTAGGATTGACACATGACAACCTCCTTTTTAAATAAAACTTCCTATAATATATATTATGTAAACCCGTTTATAAAAGAACCGAGGGAAGCTTGTGCCCCGGATTGCCAATGCCTCCCTCGTTTTCAATTCATGGCACATATATACGTTATCATTCTTATATCTTTTTGTCCATTTCAATTTCAGGCGTAATGTTTTTGAAAAAAAGCATTATTGTTACTCACGTTTCCTGAATATAAATGGATATAATCCGGTCAGTTTCAGAATTATAAATAACTGTTCCTTGAACGGTCATGCGCTCTTGGTTCGCTTGGAGTCTAAACTGGTATGTTTCTTTATTTTTTTCCGGTGATACTTGTGTTTCATCGGTAAGTTGATACTCGGTTACTTGATAGGACGGATAAGCTGTTTGGGTGATCTTGAGTAAATATTCCCCCCATTTTTGCTGAGAGGTCCCATTCGTTGGAGTTATTTCAACATTGGCAACGCCTTGCTGTGGATTGATCCCCAGTGTCTGGAACGCCCGTCTGTGCAAATTAATTTGATTCTTTGAATACCCGGGCACTTCATCAACGACTGTCACCATAATGTCTCTTCCAGTAGCGGGGTTATGAATTTTCAATGTTTGCCCGCATTCGTACGGGGAATTAGTGCCGACCGCTGCCGTCATATATTGATTCGTAGACCATGGTATGCCGCATTTGGTAAGCTGTCCGCCTTCTGTCCAAGTTGCCTGCCCGCTGATTGTCTGTTGACGAAAATCGTTACCCTGCGTCGTTGGTATATAGCTGTGCCAATTCGAATAAATGTAATCATCATACGCTGGATAAAAATTTGGATATTGCCTATACATGGTTTTCCTCCTGTCAGAATGAATTCCCTGTTATGATATGCGCCTTTCACAGGTTCGTGACAGGTGTCTTCAACGGGAAAACCATGGACTCCAGATGAGAATATCATTCATCAAACAGATTCATGCTCAAATACCGTTCGCCGGTATCCGGAGATATACATAATACATGTTTGTCCGGTCCTAGGCGTTTGGCGGTCTTTATGGCTGCTATAACAGCCGCGGCACCGGATAAACCAGTAAATATACCTTCTTTCTGTGGCAGTAATTGAAACATGTCAATGGATTCATCGTCTCCGACTTGGATAATCTCATCATAAATGGATGTATTTAAAATATCAGGAATAAATCCAGGACTGGTGCCTACTAATTTATGTTTGCCCGGTTCACCGCCTGACAATACTGGTGATCCCTTAGGTTCGGCAACAGCAATATACAGACCAGGAATTTTTTCTTTCAGCACTTCACCTGTACCGGTTATTGTGCCACCGGTTCCGGCAGTGGCGACAAATGCGTCCAATTGTCCATCCATCTGATCATAAATTTCGAGTGCTGTTGTTGTCCGATGAATGTCGGGGTTGGCATTATTTTCAAATTGTTGTGGAATAAAACTATTAGGTATTTCCTGGTGCAATTCTTCAGCTTTCCGAATGGCACCAGGCATTTTTTCATCACTTGGTGTTAACACGACCTTGGCACCAAATCCCTGCAGAATGTTTCTCCGTTCCGCGGTGCTGTTATCCGGCATGACGAAAATCGCGTGATATCCCTTGGCTGCAGCACTCATCGCAAGGCCGATACCGGTATTCCCGCTCGTCGGTTCGATAATGGTGGCACCGGGTTCAATCAGACCTTCCTCCTCTGCTTTATCAATCATACTGTATGCCGCACGATCTTTCACACTTTTGCTCGGATTAAATGATTCCAGTTTAATAAACACTTCAGCAGCATCTTGCGGAACAATGTGATTTAATCGGACCACCGGGGTTTCCCCGATCAATGACGTCATATTTTCAACTGATTTCATTAATAGTCACCTTTCTATTCCAACGTTTTTCATTATGATCATATTATAGAACTTTTCCTGACATTTTTTCAGGTACAAGCGATAACCAGTCGCTCAAGCCATATGAATGATATAGGAACTGCTGTTGATCAAATGTTTGCAGTCGACCGGTTTAACAGATTAATAAGATCAGAAAATTCCAACTTTGTAAATGTTTCTTCGACTACCGAGGCGTCATAGCACCATGACGCCTCTTCCGGCGTGCACTTTATCGTAAGATCACACTTGATTTCTGCGAGTTTTCGCGATAAATGAAGCATTTCCAGATTGTCTTTTATTTTGTTCTGTGATCCATGAGACAAATATTCCATATTAGCAAGAAGGCTGTCAATTGTCCCGTATTCCTGCAGTAATTTTAGTGCCGTTTTCTCGCCAATTCCCTTTACACCGGGGTAGTTATCCGAAGCATCCCCCATTAATCCCTTTAAGTCTATTATTTGTTGCGGGTGAATCCCTTTTTTATCGTAAAACGTTTCATTGTTGAACACGTCATAGTTGCCGATCCCTTTTTTCATGATTGCGACAGTGATCCCAGTATCAACGAGTTGCAGCATATCTTGATCACCCGTTAAGATTAACACGTCGTGATCAACAGAGAATTGACCCGCCAATGAACCAATGCAGTCATCGGCTTCATACAAATCCTGTCCAACGTTTGGTATGCTAAACGCACTTGTAACCTCTTTGATCAATTCAAATTGAGGCACAAGCTCTTCGGGTGGCTCAGACCTGTTTGCCTTGTAGTCGGGGAACAACTCTGTGCGGAATGTTTTGCTTCCCATATCCCAGCAGCAAATGACATGGGTTGGTTCAAACCGATGCAGTGCATCAAGGAAATACCGCAAGAATTGATAAACAGCGTTTGTTGGAACCCCGTCTTTCGTGTATCTATAATGGCCGGATAATGCTGTTGCATAAAAACCGCGAAAAAGCAACGCCATGCCATCCACAAGTAAAATCTTCTGTTGCTTAGTCATATTTATACCTCCGCCATTTCGTATTTTTCCAACATGGATGTAAGAACATGGGCATTTTCCTTCAACGTTTGCATATCGGCCGGTTTTTCTGTCAACATTGCTGTTTGTCGGTTTGCATAGCTGTCAATATGATCATAAATCCACTGTTGTAAATCACTTATCATTCGGTACCATTGATTCGTATAAGTTTCTCTCATCACCTCATGATAATCATCAATATATTGCTTCGCATATGCGTATAAACGATTTAGCAGCGCGTCTTTCATAATTTCTTTTTCATTTTTAGCGAAGAATGCTTTGGTTCCTTTAAATTGTTTCAATTCATACGGAAAGCTTTGAGCATCAAGTTGCTGAAACGCCTGTTCATACTCCGGGGTGTTCAACACAGGCTGGTCGGCATCCGGCAGCATAAATGCACTGTCCATATCTCGGACCTTGTTCACATAATGGCGATGAACATCTTGTTTGAGCTCGGTAATAAAGGATTCTATTCGCAACGAGACAGCCCGAAGCTCCTGCATCAAGTCGTAACCCGAGTACTCAAGCAGATTGGCCAAGCAATTTTCCAGCTGACGTTGAGCCTCTTTGCCGGAAGCCGTGATTGTTGCTGGGTTGAATGTTTCCTTGAACATATCATGAAAACGGATGGAAAAACGTTCGAGTACATAGTGTAACTGTTTTTCCAGTTTTTGATCGATTTTTTTCGTGTACGTGGATGCATGTAATTCATCCGTCCATTTTTTCAGCGATGCCACCTCCGTTTTCAATGAGGCCTGAAATTGCTCTTTTTCTTTTGCTCCCCACTGAAGTGCATCAACATAGTGGCGCATTTCGTTAAGCGTTCGTTGCATATCCCATACAGCTGCTTGTTTTGTGATGGATGTCAAATCTTCGTGAATAAAATGATTCAATGATTCTTCAATAGCCAACACTTCGTTGTTAAGCGGTTTTCCGTCTCTTTTTTCCTGAATGGTTTGTCTGCTGGATAAAGGAAACAATTTCGGAAAGCGGATACCATACGAAATTAAGTATTCTTCAATATATTGGCGGACTGTTTCTAATTCGCTTTTATCCTCAGCAAGATCGGAAGCATTCATAATAAAGAACATTTTGTCCATCTGAAATGATTCCTTGACCCGCCCCAGTTGCACAAGAAAATCCTTATCCGCTCTTGAGAAAGCATGATTGTAATAGGTGACATAACATATAGCGTCCGCGTATTTAATATAATCAAAAGCAACCGTTGTGTGCCGCGCGTTCACCGAGTCAGCCCCAGGTGTATCCACTAATGTAATCCCTTGACGTGTTAATGGACAGTCGTAGTAGAGATCGACGGATGCAATGAAACATGCTTTTCTTTCATCAGTAACATAATCGTTTAACTCACCAACTGGAACAGTCTTTTGTTGAGCCATGTTGGAACGCATATTGTCGTATCCATCAAGTACAGCTTGGAGATAATTTTGACTGGTTTTCTCCAAGTCGGCAGAATGAACGAGATTGGTTTGTCTTATCCAAGTCAACAACTCGTTTAAATAGTCAAAAGCAGGTACTGTAAAATGGTTAATCAGTTTTTGAATATCTGCGATTAGTGTGCTCTCATCTTTTATCGTGACGATGGCCGTGCCATGCTTGTATGTGTCATTGATCGGATTGATTCGATTAATGACAGCTGTTGTCGGATTAGGAGATGAAGGCAATACAGATTCTCCCAGCAACGCATTGGCAACAGAAGATTTGCCCGCACTGAATGCACCGAACAACGCTATGGTATAGGATCGATGCTGAAGGCGTTCATATTTTTGGGTCAAATCATGGATAAGCGTTTCAAAACTTGGCAAACCGGAAATCATGTCGATTGTTTTTGTTAGCTCGCTGAGGAGTGTATTTATTTGTAAGTCTGTCGTTTCAGGTGATGGTTTCGTTTGTTCCTTTTTCTGGTCAGCTTGCCCGCCATCAGTAACCGTTGCAACAGAAGCAACATTCTCCGGCCATTTCGTTTCATAGGTTGTGTCTAAAGCGTTGTCTAATTGTTCTAGGGATGACTTAGATGCATCCGGATGTTCAAGTATTTGATCCATATGTCTGTACTGTTCTGCTAAATATTCCTGCAGCTTCTGCAAAGTTTTCTGCTTTTCATTAGCTTCTTCCAATTGCTGATATTGAGTTTCATATGCCACCAGTTTTTTATTGAGTTGTTCTTTTGCTTTATTGTTGATTAAATCCAATAGATGCAACGCTTTCTGTTTGAATTTCCGCTTAATATCTTCACTGACATCATTCGTGTAAACCAGAACATAATCTCCGGTAATTTTTGCGCCCGGTTTGATTAAATCACGCAGCATTTCTGTATCGTAAGAAACCATCACTGTTTGAATTTGTTCAGTCATATGTGGATCATCGAGTTCATAATAGGCAAGTAATTCTGTCCATTTGTCTCTTAACTTCCATTGGATGGATGTTTCCAAATTTTTCTGAAGGTCGTCAAGGAAATCATTTGACCGTTTGGTTCGCTCCACATCTGTCTTTTTCTTTGATCCGAATAATCCGACTTTAAAATCGTTTTGTTGAGCTTCCAGGAATAGATGAGCCTTGTCTCTCAGCTTCGCCGGCATTAAATACGCATTTTTTAACGTTGTATTCAATTCGTGAAGAAATGCGTCTTCTATTTGCTTTGGTTTGTTTTTTAATTGAATCAATTTCTCATTCACTTGTTCTATACGCTCATTGAAGTCGTCAATTTCTTCTATATCCTGAAGTCCATGATTAGACACGTCATTTTCATACGACGCGAGCAGATAGTGTTGATGGTCATCCCGTATTTGTCTTACCGAACGTTCAATATTATAAAGTGTTGGTTTCTCGTCGGTCATGAGAGAAAACAGTCTGGACTTAATGGCCGAAGCTTGGTTAACCTCCATATTGTCGTCCTTTATAGAAGAGTAATAAATAGACTTAGGATAAACTTCCCATTGATCAAACGTTTGTTTAACTTTTTTGAAGAAGTCCTCAAACGTCAATTCATCAGGATTATGTTTATCAATTTGATTGATAATAATAAAAACAGGTATTCCGTATTTCTGAACTTTTTTCAGGAACTCAAGATTCACTTCCGACTGTACATGGTTATAATCCATAACATAAAACAGCACATCCATCAGATGCAACGATGATTCCGTGATCATTCCATCGGTGTCATCAGCCGCATCTACACCGGGAGTATCAATAATAGTGGACCCTTCCGGCAAAATAGAATTCTGCAAATGGATATCTATTTTTTTAATAGTCCCTTTTGTCTTGGCAAACGTCTTAATATCATCAATATTATAAGCTTCTTCGTCATACGTGCATATAGTACCGTCCTCTAAATAAAGTTGCGCGCCCCCGTTGCCGGATTGAATCATTACGATATTGGCACTGGTTGGTATCGGACTTTTCGGCAGGATGGACGTTTCCAGAAGATAATCAATCATAGACGATTTCCCAGCGGAAAAGTGCCCGGAAAAACCAATCATCAAGCTCGAACGATTCCATTTTTCATAGACATCCAATAATTTTTCAGCGTTTTTCGTATCACCATTTTTTAGTATAAATTGATAAAAGGAAGCAAAGTGCTGCTTGGTTAGTTGGTTTTCTTCTGTTTTCATAGGCATAAGACTGTTTCCCCTTTTGTTAACACTTATTGCCTTCCATTATACGTGGATAACCACAGCATTTCCACCTGTCAGTCCGTTATTTCTGCAATGATATTCGTGGAAATAGAACGAATGATATCTCCACGACTGACAACACCTATGACTTGTTTGTGTTCATTGATGACCGGAATTTTTTTGAAATGGTATCCAGAAAAAATAGATATAACTTCTTCAATATCATCATCGGGATGAACCGTAAAAATATTTTTCTTCATGATATTTTTTGCACGATGTTCAATGCTGGATTTAAGTTTGTTTTTGAAATCTTCATGTTCGTTAACGATGACAAGCGAAAACATGTCATAAATGGTTCTTCCTTTTGGCTGTAAATGACGGATGATATCACCATCACTAATCATTCCTTTTAAGTGGTCTGTTTCATCAATAACTGGAAGCCCACCGATTTTATTATTCACAAGAATTTTCAATAGTTGTTCAATGGTTGTATCCTCGTGAACAAAAATTACATCAGTGATCATGATTTCGTTTATTTTCATTGTTTTTCACTCCAAAATTTCGGTTGGTTTGTCACGACTAATTCCAAACGGTCACATTATTATCCTACCACCAAGTAATAAATTTTAAAACAAAACTAGGTAAAATTGAGATTACATAACTTAATTATGGTAAACTCAATATAAAAAATGTATCCTCAACCATTATGGTACGGCTGAGGCATAGTTTGTCACACTGGATAAATACCATGTTTTCTTTCTGTGAATGTTACGTTTTTGGAATCGTATATCCGAAAGCGTTCAACCAATTCGTCCCGTAATTTGTCCGGATCCACGATAGCATCAATGACCATTTCTGAGGCTAATCGATAAATATCAATATTATCTTGGTATTCGTCTTGTTTTTCTTTAATAAAACTAGAACGTTCTTCTTCCGGCAATTCAGCTATTTTATTGGCATATACAGCATTCACTGCCGCTTCCGGCCCCATGACGGCAATTTGTGCAGTCGGTAGAGCTAAACAGGCATCAGGTTCGAAGGCAGGCCCTGCCATGGCATAGAGTCCGGCTCCATATGCTTTCCGGACAACAACCGATATTTTGGGAACGGTAGTCTCACTCATTGTTGCCAACATTTTTGCGCCATGGCGAATAATGCCTTCACGTTCCACTTTCGTCCCAATCATAAATCCTGGGATATCCATAAGAAATAGAAGTGGGATATTAAACGCATCACAAAGTTGAATGAACTTGGCGGCTTTATCGGCTGAATCCGGAAATAGAACACCGCCTTTCATGCGTGGCTGATTGGCAATAATGCCTATTGTTTTTCCATTCATTCTTGCCATACCAGTAATCAGTTCTGGCGCAAATGTCTTCTTAACTTCACAGAAACTGTCCGCGTCAATGATCCGTTTAATCAGATCGTGCATATTAAACGGGATGTTTTGATTGTCAGGAATAAGCTCTGTTAAAGATTTACCATAGTCTTTTGCTTCTTTAGGCTCAGATGCAGCCGGTTTATTTCTGAAATTGGCCGGAAAATAGTCCAAGTATCGTCGTGTATAGTCAATAGCTTCCTCTTCTGTTTTAACAAGGACATCACCAACACCGGAAACTGAACAGTGCATCTCAGCACCACCCATTTCCTCCAAGCTAGCCTCTTCTCCAATCACTTTTTCGGCCATTCTCGGGGATCCAAGATACATTGATGCATTTCCTTCGACCATGACAACGATATCACAGAAGGCCGGGATATACGCTCCTCCTGCAGCTGATGGTCCGAACAGCAGACACACTTGCGGGACCCGGCCAGACAATTGAATTTGATTGTGAAAAATACGCCCCGCACCACGGCGCCCGGGAAACATATCAACCTGATCCGTTATTCGTGCACCGGCGGAATCGACCAAATAAAGCATGGGGATCTCCAGTTTTTTGGCCGTTTCCTGAATACGTATGATTTTCTCCACAGTATGCTTCCCCCATGATCCGGCTTTAACCGTTGAATCATTGGCCATGACACATATATTTTGCCCGTTTATTTGTCCAACTCCAGTGATAACGCCATCAGCAGGCAATGAACCATCCATACAATTGGCGAAAAACGCATCTTCTATATTCATATCTGCATCGAACAAAAGCTCAAGTCGTTTACGGACAAACATTTTTCCTTTTTCTTCATTTTTTTGATGGTATTTGTCTCTACCGCCTTTTTTTATTTTTTCCGTTTGCTTTTTTAATTCGTTCTGGTCCGTCATCATATGCCCTCCCCAGCGTCACTTTCCTTTATAGACAGGTGCCCGTTTTTCTTTAAACGCTTGCAGTCCCTCTTTGCGATCCTCGGTCGGGATGGTTTCGTTATAACATAATCGTTCCACGTGTAGACCGGTGGAAATATCAGCCTGGATTCCTTTATCCACGGCAAATTTTGCCTGTTGTATGGCGAACGGCCCATTTTTAGCTATTTGTAAAGCCATCGTATAAGCGTCATCCAATAAGGCGTTCGACTCAGTAATCTCTTCAACCATTCCCAGTTGCCATGCTTCGTCAGCAAGCACTGGTTTGGCAGTGAATATTAACTTTTTAGCCTGACCTGTTCCGATCAGCCTGCTTAATCGTTGAGTACCGCCGGCACCAGGAATGATGGCGAGAGATGTTTCGGTCAGTCCCATTTTGGCATTATTGGCAGCCAGACGCATGTCACAACCAAGAGCCAGTTCAAGTCCTCCACCCAATGCAGCACCATTAATAGCTGCAATGACCGGCATGTTCATGTTTTCCACCGTTCTGACCGTTTCACCGATGGTATACGCAGCATCGACAACCTGTTTTTTTGTCATTTGCTTACGTTCTTTCAGGTCGGCTCCGGCACAAAACGCTTTTGACCCCGCTCCGGTTAGAATGGTCGTACGGATGTCGTCATTACTATCAATCTGTTTCATACAATCATTCAGCTCATCAAGAAGCGCCCCAGACAAAGCGTTCATTGCTTCCGGTCTGTTTAATGTCACCACCGCAATACGATCATCTGTTATGCTGCAGTCAACCAGTGACGTCACAAGTACCACCCTTTTATACTGAAGTTATAAAGACTGATTCCGAATAAACTGATGATTATTCTATGATTGCAATAATATCCCCTTCATTGACAAAATCACCTTCCGCTACCTTGAATTCCTTGACTGTACCATCTGATTCAGCAGGGATTGGAATTTCCATTTTCATAGATTCCATAATAACGATATCCTGGTCTTGTTCAATGGTGTCGCCCTCGCTGACAGAGAATTTCCATACACTTCCCGCTATTGATGCCTTGATTTCTGTCACGTATATGACCTCCTTGGTTATTCGTTTCAAATGTATTTCCGTATGTTTTAGCAACCCAATTGTCTGGCAATAACTAGACGCTGTATTTCCGACGTCCCTTCACCAATTTCAAGCAATTTGGCATCACGCAAATATCGTTCCACTTCATATTCCCGCATGTAGCCATACCCTCCATGGATTTGGACGGCCTGATTGGCTGTGCGGAAGGCGGTTTCTGTTGCATATAATTTGGCATATGCGGCTTCCATGGAAAAAGGTTTATCATTATCTTTCAACCAAGCAGCTTTATAAACCATATTGCGGGCAAGTTCGACTTCCATGGACATATCAGCCAGCTTGAATTGGATGGTCTGCAATTTTGAAATGGGGATACCGAACTGAGTTCGCTCCCGGGCATAACGAAGGGATTTATCGAGTGATGATTGCGCAATGCCCAATCCCAGTGCAGCAATGGAAATTCGTCCACCATCAAGGGTATGCAGAAATTGATTAAACCCTTTGTCAGGGTCACCGAGAAGATTGTCTTTTGGAACACGTACATTTTCCAGTACGATTTCCGCTGTATTGGAGCCTCGTACCCCCATCTTGTCGTAATTGTCTGTTATGGTCAGTCCTTCCGAATCAGCAGGGACGATTATGGCGGAAATGATATGTTTCCCTTTTTCATTCGTGCCGGTGATAGCGGTGACGATAATAGTTTCAGCATAGTTGGCGTTGGTAATGAAACATTTTTCGCCATTAATAACGACATCGTTGCCATCTTCAACCGCTGTTGTCGTGGTGCCTTGTGCATCTGATCCTGCATTCGGTTCCGTCAGACCAAACGCTCCAAGTGCTTTTCCTTCAGCCATAGGTCTCAAGTACGTTTCCTTCTGTTCTTTCGTTCCAAAGTAGTAAATGGGACTCGCCCCAAGAGACACCGTTGCAGCAAAACTGAGCCCCGTGCTCCCGCATACTTTCCCGATTTCCTCCACAGCGATGATATAGGACATGGTATCACCGCCAGAGCCACCGTATTCTTCTGGAAAAGGAATACCCAGAAGCCCAAGTTCCCCCATTTGCTTGAATGTGTCGTGCGGAAACGCAGCGTCTCTATCAATTTGCATCGCTCGTGGTTGAATAACGTCCTGCGCAAAATCCCGCACCATTTTTTGAATCATGGCTTGCTCTTTGGTCCATTCAAAGTCCATGTCAAACCTCCTGTGTTGACGTAAAAGACCGACTGGTTGATGTCAGTCATTGCGCAATAATTCCAAATAACAGTTGGTTTCAAACGATATTTTATGGCGGTTTATTGTGTCATTTAATGTCCTCCTTACTCCTTCTTCGTTAATCTAAATTTTATCACACTATTCTGGCAATAGAAAGCGTTTCCTTAAGTAATTAAACAATACAAACAGACAACCGCTAAAAAGCAGACTGTCTGTTTTGTTTCGTTCATTCCTTGAATGGTTTATCGTATGTGGCCTGTTTCCAAACGTCTGTTACTTCTCCTTGATTCTCACTGTCAATCACAAATGATCCGTTGCTGAGGCGATCACTGATGGAGAGTTTGCTTGGATATACACATTCTTTTTCGCCTTGGGAAGTCTGGAAGCATACGGTGTCATTTTCGGTGACGACGAATAATCCCCTCAGATGATGAGTCCTTGTTTTTAGTTCTCGCAGCATAAGCAAACCACGTCTGCCGCGTGTCGATTTTTCAAACGTTCGCAATGCCATTCGTTTACAAGCACCACGATGCGTAACGACGACGAGGGATAGATCGGTTCCATCATCGAATACTTGTCCGCTGACAATCCATTCGTTCTCCTTCAGTTGCATCGCTTTGACACCTGCTGCCCGCTGACCGACAATGGATATGTCTGACTCGTGATACCATAGACCATACCCTTTGTCAGAAGCGACGAACACATCTTTATTCCCATTCGTCCGGAATACATCGATAACCTCATCATCGCCTTTCAACTTTAGCGCAATCAAAGCTTTTGAACGACGCTGTGCCTTATACAGAGTCATCTCACTGCGTTTAATAAGACCGTTTTTTGTAACGAAAACAAGAAACTCATCATCGCTGAATTGTCGAACAGGTATGCATTGAATGATGCGTTCATCGTTATCAATCGTGACCAAATTGGAAATATGCTGACCAAGGTCTTTCCATCTGATATCGGGCATCTCATGTATAGGTAGATAAATATACTTTCCTTTGTTGGTGAATAAAAGAAGGTTATCAGTGGTGTTCAGCTCCAAAAGTCCGACGAGATGATCGTCATCTTTCATTGCAAAATCCTCACCGTTTGACGCCGTATAAGAACGGATGCTCGTTCGTTTCACATAACCATCAGAGGTTGCGGATACAACGACATCTTCATTGGCTACCGTCACGTCAATATCGAAAGTCAATTCTTCAATTTTGTCTTCGATTATGGTTTGCCGTTCTCCGGAAAAGGTTTTTTTCAACTGTCGCAAATCTTTTTTTATCGTTTGCAACAATTTTTTGTCACTTGCCAGAATAGCTTCCAGTTCATTAATTTTTTTCTTAAGATCAGCTGCTTCTTTTTCCAGTGATGTGACATCCGTATTGGTGAGCCGGTATAGCTGGAGCGTGACAATGGCTTCAGCCTGTGCCTCGGAAAAATCGTATTTAGCAATGATGCGTTTTTTAGCATCCTGTTTATCGTTGGATGCACGGATAACAGCAATCAGTTCATCCAAGACAGATACAGCTTTCATCAGCCCGTCAACAATATGTGCCCGGTCGTTGGCTTTGCGGAGATCATATGTGGTTTGTCTAGTCACGACATCTTTCTGATGGGCAATATAAGAATCCAGCATTTGCGGAAGCGACAGTAGTTTCGGCGTTTTATCCTCGATGGCAACCATATTAAAATTGTATGTCACTTGCAAATCAGTATTTTTATATAAGTAATTGAGCACGCCTTCTCCATCTGCTTCTTTTTTTAGTTCAATGACGATACGCAAACCGGTTCTATCTGTTTCGTCACGGACTTCCGCTATGCCCTCCACTTTTCGATCAATGCGCAGTTCGTCCATTTTTTTAACCATAGAAGCTTTGTTTACTTCATATGGCATTTCATCAATGACGATTTGCTGGCGATTGCCCTGGACAGATTCCACTGTCGCTTTTCCGCGCACGACAATTTTGCCTTTCCCTGTTTCATACGCCTTTTTAATGCCGTCTACTCCTTGAATGATCCCACCTGTCGGGAAATCCGGCCCTTGCATAATTTGCATTAAATCAGCAACGGATGCTTCCGGTTTGTCCATCTTTTTAATAACTGCATCGATCACTTCACCGAGATTGTGGGGCGGAATATCTGTCGCATATCCGGCAGATATTCCAGTTGATCCGCTGACCAAAAGATTTGGGAATTTAGAAGGAAGGACAACCGGCTCTGAAATCGTGTCATCAAAATTAGGGATAAAATCCACCGTTTCCTTATCAATATCACGCAGCATTTCGGAAGCTATCCGGGATAACTTCGCCTCGGTATAGCGCATCGCTGCGGGTGGGTCACCATCAATGCTTCCATTGTTTCCATGCATTTCAATCAGTTGATTCCTTACTTTCCATTCTTGGCTAAGACGAACCATAGCATCATAAACAGAACTGTCTCCATGCGGGTGGTAATTGCCGATAACGGTACCGACTGTTTTGGCGGATTTGCGAAAGTTTTTATCAGATGTGTTGTTCTCTTCATTCATTGCATACAGAATTCGTCGCTGCACAGGCTTCAATCCATCTCTTGCATCCGGCAGAGCCCGTTCCTGTATGATATATTTGCTATATCTGCTGAATCGATCACCAAGCACTTCTTCAAGCGGAAGATCCAAATAGTTTTCAGTTTGTGTCATACCAATCCCCCCTAGCCTTCTCATTTTTGAAATCATTAGACGATGTGTTAATGACTGATAACATAATAATTCGAAACCCACTCACGAGTGCAATTTATCGTTTTCCAATATATTGGCATCTTCTGTCATGCCGAATTCAACATTGCCTTCGATCCATTTTCTGCGTGGTTCCACTTTGTCACCCATAAGTGTGGTAACCCGTCGCTCCGCTCGTGCCAAATCATCAATCGTAACTCTGATTAATGTTCTTGACTCCGGACTCATCGTTGTTTCCCACAATTGGCTGGCATTCATTTCACCAAGTCCTTTATAACGCTGAATCGTATATCCGTTTTTCCATTTTTGAATAGCTGTTTTCATTTCATCATCATTCCATGCATAAACGGATTGTTCTTTCTTGCCTTTGCCTTTTGTTATTTTGTAAAGCGGAGGAAGCGCTATATAAACCATACCAGCTTCTACCAATGGACGCATATATCGATAAAAAAATGTTAAAAGCAGGACTTGGATATGGGCACCATCTGTGTCTGCGTCAGTCATGATCACGATTTTATCATATTGAACATCATTCAGATTGAAATCACCACCGACACCTGCACCAATGGTATGAACGATCGTGGAAATTTCTTCGTTCTTAAATATATCTTCCAATTTTGCTTTTTCGGTATTAATGACTTTGCCGCGCAAAGGGAGTATGGCTTGAAATTTGCGGTCGCGTCCTTGCTTAGCAGAACCGCCTGCTGAGTCCCCTTCGACTAGATACAATTCATTTTTCTTTGGATTTTTGGACTGTGCAGGTGTCAGTTTTCCACTTAAAAGAGTATCTTTCCGTTTTTTCTGTTTACCGGACCTTGACTCTTCCCGGGCTTTTCTGGCTGCTTCCCGTGCCTCTTTAGCTTTCATAGCTTTTTTGATAAGCGTACTTGCAGTATCCGGGTTTTCCTCCAAAAAATAAGCAAGTTTCTCTGAGACGACAGCATCAACGACAGAACGTGCTTCCGGTGTTCCGAGCTTATCTTTCGTCTGCCCTTCAAACTGTAGCATTTCCTCTGGGATGCGGACCGATACGATAGCAGTCATCCCTTCTCGTATATCCGATCCTTCCAGATTCTTATCCTTTTCTTTTAAGTACGCATTTCTTCTTGCATAGTCATTAAATACTCGTGTTATCGCTGTTCGCGCACCTGACTCATGGGTACCGCCGTCTCTTGTCCGGACATGGTTGACAAACGAGAGCATATGTTCAGCAAAGCCATCATTAAATTGAAATGCGAAATCTGTTTCAATGCTTTGCTGCTCCCCTTCAAAAGAAACAACTGGGTGAAGTGTATCCTTCTCCTCATTCAAGTACCCGACAAAAGATTCGAGCCCCGCTGGGAATTGATAGACTTCTTTCTGTTGCTGGCGTTCATCAACCAGTTTAATTTTCAGTCCTTTAAGAAGGAAGGCAGCTTCTCTTAACCGTTCCGATAATGTATCAAATTTAAAGACAATATTCGAAAAAATGGCAGAATCAGGTTTAAAGTGAATAACAGTCCCTTTTTTTGTCGTTGTTTCCAACTCTTGCAACTTTGTTTCCGGTCTTCCACCATTGCTGAACCGCTGTTTGTATGTCATACCATTCCGGTAAATCGTTACTTCCATCCATTCCGACAGGGCATTTACAACGGAAGCTCCCACTCCATGTAATCCTCCGCTCGTTTGGTAACCGCTTTGGCCGAATTTGCCCCCGGCATGAAGCATGGTGAAAATGACTTCTGTTGTCAGCCTTCCGGTACTGTGCGTTCCGGTCGGAATACCTCTTCCGTTATCTGTTACGGAAATGCTGTTATCCTTATGTACCGTCACTTTAATGACATCTCCGAATCCAGCTAATGCCTCATCAACGGCATTGTCCACCAATTCAAATACGAGATGGTGAAGTCCGCGGTGATCTGTGCTTCCAATATACATACCAGGTCTTTTCCGGACAGCATCCAGTCCCTCTAGAACCTGGATTGATTCATCGTTATAGTGCAATGATTCCTTAGTCATCCAGATGTATGCTCCTCTCTTTCATCATGAATGATCAATCTTTTGGTTATTATTTCAATAATAGAACAAATGTTTGTGATTGTAAACATGTTTCCCAACAGTGATTCTATATTATCGCAAAACATACCCATTCGTACACTATTAAGCAAATATAATTGTTTCCTTTATATTCTCGTGACCTCCATAAAAAATCGCCAGTCCCAAGGGGGTTCTGTTTCTTCAAACATTAAGCTCTGTTTAATATCCGTTCCGTACGGGGGGCAATCTTTATAAATTTAATCATATGTTTATTCCGTTTACACGCAATCCATGTCATGATGAAACAATTCTTCAGGCAGGATTATAGAAAACAATTCATACTGTAACAATGAATAAAGGTTCTTAGAATCGTCACTTCATGGTAAAATGTAAAAAAATCAACATTATAAATAATAGCGGAAAGAAGGAAGTCTTATGGAATTTATATTATTTGCTGTTCTAGCCTATTTATTTGGCTCAATCCCATCAGGGGTAATCATTGGGAAAGTCGGTTACCATATCGACATCCGTCAACATGGAAGCGGTAATCTCGGGGCGACGAATACATTCCGAGTTCTGGGTACGACAGCCGGCATTATAGTTACACTAATGGATATACTGAAAGGAACCGTTGCCACAGTTTTACCGCTTTTTTTTGATGCAGAGGTGTATCGTCTTGCCATAGGTTTATTTGCCGTTATCGGGCATACGTATCCATTGTTCGTTAAATTCAAAGGCGGCAAAGCAGTTGCCACATCGGGCGGTATTATTTTAGGAATTAACCCCATTTTGTTTGCTTTCATGATTGTATCCTTTATTAGCGTCCTATATGTATCCAAGTATGTTTCTCTGTCCTCCATGATCACCGGAATCGTTGCCATTATTGTTTCCGCTCTTTTCGGAGATATTGGACTGGTTATCGTTACAGCAGCTCTAACCATCTTTGTGCTTTACCGTCACCGTGAAAACATTAAGCGGATTAAAAATAAAACGGAACCCAAAATTACGTGGATGTAAGCGTGTGAAGCAAGCCAATCGTTTTATATTTATGTTAACATTTTGTATACTATATTATAAATGCAGGAATGCAATAAGAAAGGATTAATGATGCACTATATCATGATTGGGCTTATAACATTTTACCGAAAAGCAATCAGTCCCTTTAAGCCGCCCTCATGCCGATTTTTTCCGACGTGCTCGGAATATGGGATAGAAGCATTTAAACGATTCGGTTTCTTTAAAGGGGGGTACTTGACCATCAAGCGAATCAGCAAATGCCATCCTTTTCATTCCGGCGGCGTTGACACAGTACCTGACAAACAAGAAAAAAAGCAGCATACGTCATGGAGTTAAATGGGGGTGGATAAACGCGGATAAGCATATAGCACGGAGGAAGCCCCCTGACTCCATCTGTGTCAAATACAGGGTGAACATGCAGAGGGCGCTTAAATAATGGCTTCAGATTACAGTTCAAATCGTTTAATCTGATCCCATTTCCCTTCCTGCTCCAGGACACGTCTCTGTATCTCGCCAAACAGATCAAAATGAGGATATCGTTCGTCCCGGTGAATCCATGCAGGGTTTAATCGATACTTCCTCCCCCAAGCCATGAGTTTTTCTAAATCACGGCACCCTGCTTTCGTCACCGTATCACAGTCCGGAAACCGTTCATCAATCCAATAATGCGTCAAAAAAGCAATCCGGCCATTTTCCACTTCCTGCTGCCATTCTTTTAACTCCATTCGATTGACGCCGAACGCCATTACTCATCCTGGTCCAATTGCTCTAAATATGCTCTATGCCAAGCCGGAAATGCCTTTCGAAGGGATAAGGGGCGAAATGTTTCCTTATCCACAATCACATGTTTCGTCGTTCCGCTAACGGCCATTTCACCGTTTTCTTTTTTGATGGTATAAGCATAAACGGTCCGGATTCCATCATATGTATCAAGCCACGTTTCCACAGTCGCTTTTTCCCCATATTGTACGGGTTTACGGAAATGAACCTGCGCGTCAACAACTGGTGACACGACATTTTTCGTTTCCATGTCGGCATAAGACAGACCCAGGCTTTCTATATATTTCGTGCGGCCGATTTCAAACCAAATCAAATAATTAGCGTGATAAACAACCCCCATTTGATCGGTTTCCTGATATCGTACTTCGATCGGTGTACTTGTTTTATGCACTATGTTGCTCCCCCTTTCGCCTTATACACTCAAGTTTAACACATGTTGCATCGAAAATAATGAAAATGTGCTTTCAATAGAAGTGAAGATGGAAAATGGCCTCAAACCATCCCATCATGGTTTGAGGCTGTGTACGCGTTATTTTCTGGCTTCGTCTTTAATTTCTTGACGCATTCCTTCAAGAGATTCTTCCCGACGTTTATTTTTAGCTTTTATTTTTTCTTTTTGATTATCGGAACTGTACTGCATTGTTTCATGAGATTCTTCAATATTTTCAATGGTATCTTGTACCATATCTTGTAATTTTTCTACATTATCACTGCGGTCATCTGGTTTTGGCTCGTATTTATCCATCATCATTCGTCTCCCTTGCAAAAAATCACCCTGAAAGGTGGTCAGAACTCATTTTTTGCTGAGAATAAAAAATTATACATGATAAAACCCCATGAAAAGAGCCTGTTATTTTGAAGGAGTTTAAAAGTCAAGCTTCTTTATCTTCTTTCTGCGACGGCCGCATTTTTGTCTCCATGTTTTTTTCAATTTGTTCCATGAGTTGTTCATTCTGTAAAATTTGTTCACGATTTTCTTGCACAAGTTCCTCGAAGGAAACATTTTTCTTTAATGAAATGGCAATCACCTCTTTTTAAACCCATTATTGCCATTTCTTTGAAAATTTATAACAACGAAAAATAAAAAAGGTCAGCACATGCTGAAACGAATGTACTGACCTTTTCTTGATTTATTCAACTGGCTGTCAGTGGGTGCTAAAAAACGCCCACTGACTTAAGTTTCATTTTTATGATTCAAGTTTTTGTCGTAAGACCATTTGTAATATGCCACCATGGCGATAATAGTCAACTTCCACATCACTGTCAAAACGTGCAACAGCATTAAATTCGGTTTTACTTCCGTCTTCATCAACAGCTGTGACATTTACACGATCATGTGGTTTAACCTGTTCATTAACATCTACATGATACGTCTCCTTACCGGATAAACCAAGATTATCCGCACTGTCACCCTGTTCAAACTGCAAAGGCAATACACCCATCATAACCAAATTGGAACGATGAATTCTTTCAAAACTCTCTGCAATAACCGTTTTAATACCAAGCAAATCTGTTCCTTTGGCAGCCCAGTCACGGGATGATCCCATTCCGTAATCTTTGCCGGCTATAACAAGTAAATCAGTATTATCTTCTTGATACTTCATAGCTGCATCATAAAATGGCATGACCTCATCCGTTGGCCAATACGTTGTAAAGCCGCCCTCTTTCCCTTGGGCCAGCAAGTTACGAATACGGATGTTCGCAAATGTTCCGCGCATCATTACTTCATGGTTACCGCGGCGCGATCCATAAGAGTTAAAGTTTCTTGGTGAAACCCCTTTATCCTGCAGATAACGTCCGGCTGGCATATCTTTAGGAATGGCACCAGCTGGTGATATATGGTCGGTCGTTACTGAATCTCCAAATTTGCCGATAACTCGGAGATTGTTCAGTGGTTCCACAGTGCCGGCTTTTCTGGATAACCCTTCAAAGAACGGTGGGTTTTGAATATAAGTTGACTCACTGTCCCAATCGAATAATGGTTCATCGGTTGTTTGGATTTCATTCCATTTTTCATTGGAATTAAATACACTCTCATATTCTTTACGGAAGATTTCTGGTTTCACAACGCTTTGAACCGTTGATTTGATTTCATCGATGGACGGCCAAATATCCATTAAGTAAATCGGTTTCCCGTTGGAATCCGTTCCCAGCGCATCTTGTGTAAGATCGATATCCACCGTTCCGGCAAGTGCATATGCTACAACTAAAGGCGGTGAAGCCAAATAGTTTGCTTTCACAAGTGGATGAATACGGCCTTCAAAGTTACGGTTCCCCGAAAGCACGGAGGAAACAGTTAAATCTTTCTCGGATATGGCCTCTTCAATCTCCGGACGAAGAGGTCCCGAGTTGCCGATACATGTCGTACATCCATAACCTACAAGGTTGAAACCAAGATAATTCAAATAATCCTGCAGACCCGAGTCATCCAAGTAACGGGTCACGACCTTTGATCCAGGTGCCAATGATGTTTTCACATATTCAGGTACTTTCAAGCCTGCTTCTACTGCTTTTTTCGCGACTAATCCCGCTCCAAGCATAACGTAAGGGTTGGATGTATTTGTACACGATGTGATCGCAGCAATGGCTAATGCCCCGGTTGTCATGGTTGAGGTTTCCCCATTCGGATGATTGACAGTTACTTCTTTATCAAATTCCGATTCATCCAGTCCAAATCCCTGGTTGCCGGATGGTGCCGTTACGGCCTTGTTGAATTCTTCTTTCATATTGGATAAAGAAATTAAGTCCTGTGGGCGTTTCGGTCCGGACAGATTTGGTTCCAGTTCAGACAAATTAATTTCCACAACTTCTGTATATTCCGGATCTTCCTGATCAGAAGAATACCAGAGGCTGTTTTCTTTGCAGTATTTTTCTACCAGTTCAATTTGCTGTTCACTGCGCCCAGTCAAACGGAGATAATTCAAGGACTCGTCATCAACTGGGAAGAAGCCGCACGTTGCCCCGTATTCAGGCGCCATATTGGAGATGGTTGCTCGATCAGCAAGCGGCATATATTTCAATCCGGGTCCGAAATATTCGACAAATTTCCCAACCACATTTTTCTCACGCAGAACCTGGGTTACTTTCAAGGCCAAGTCCGTGGCTGTCGTTCCTTGCGGGAAGCTCCCGGTGAATTTAACACCAATAACTTCCGGTTCTGGGAAGTACGATGGTTGCCCGAGCATGCCTGCTTCTGCTTCAATTCCTCCGACACCCCATCCAAGAACGCCTAAGCCATTGATCATTGTCGTGTGTGAATCCGTACCGACCAACGTATCCGGAAAAGCGTCATACGTACCATCTTTATTTTCTTTGCCGTGAACAACATTTGCAATGTATTCCAGATTTACCTGGTGAACAATACCTGTTGCGGGTGGAACCGCGCGGTAATTATCAAATGCTTTTTGTGCCCAATGAAGGAATTCATAACGTTCCATGTTGCGTTCAAATTCCAATTCCATATTGGCCTGCAGGGCATTCGGCGTACCGTACTGATCGACCTGTACCGAGTGGTCTATAACAAGATCAACCGGTACCTCTGGATTAATTTTATCCGGTTCGCCATTCTGATCCACCATTGCTTTGCGCATAGATGCCAAATCAACAACAGCCGGAACGCCGGTAAAGTCCTGAAGAATAACCCTGGAAGGCTTAAAAGGAACATCCACCGTGGCGGCATTCTCTTTCCCCCATTTTGCCAGTCCTTCTATGTGTTCATCTTTAATCACATGACCATCTTGCTGACGCATGAGTGACTCCAGAAGGACACGAATCGAAAAAGGCAGACGGGAAATATTCCCCAAGTTGGCATCTTCAAGTGCTTGTAATTGATAAAAGTTGTACGTTTTTCCATTCAGATCAAACTGCTTCTTCGTATCAATGGACATATCACTTAACTCCTCTCTCATCACCTTTTTTTACAAACAGCATAACCATTTGTACAAAAAGAATCCTACTATATTATCATATACGAAATAAGGCTATAAAACAATCATTTGGCGGCTTCTTTCCTATATTAAAAATTTATAGATTATGATAAGTTCTGGTTATATGTTCATCGGCCAGCTTAAAGCATTTATTATACCGTGTTATGTTTCTGACCACGGAAGCGTCATTCGAAATGTACTTCCCCATTTTTTATTGTGCATGATGGTTAGGTCTCCGTTATGACGATTCAAAATTTGTTTTGTAATCATAATGCCCAATCCAGTGCCGGATGGCTTAGTTGTAAAAAAAGGTTCACCCAATCTATGTATAATATCATCCGGTACTCCAGGCCCTTCATCTATTATATCGATCACAACCATTTGATCCACGACATAATAATGAATGGTTATAGTGCCTGGATCATCCATCGCCTCAATTGCATTTTTTAATATATTGATCAGCACCTGTTTTATTTGGGAGCGATCACAATTGACATCCAGCCTGTCACTTCCTTCCTGGGATATGGAGATGTTTTTCAGGCTGGCTTGCTGCTGAAGGAGCGTCATGACATCGTTTATTAACTCCGGCAAGTTTTCCCATTCTTTGCTATTGGTCATTGGCTTGGAAATAAACAGCAATTCGGATGTGATAGATTCCATCTTCTCTATTTCATCGATCATAATTTTATAATATTCTTCTTTATGATTAACCCCGGCTTGCAGCAGTTGTAAAAACCCTTTCAACGATGTCATGGGGTTTCGTATTTCGTGTGCTATTCCTGCTGCAAGCTGGCCCGCAATAGACATTTTTTCAGAACGAATCATCACCTCCTCAGCTTCCTTTTTATCAGTTATGTCTTTGGTGGATACAGCAAAATAACGTTCATTATTTTCACAGACAAATTGTGCAACGATATTTTCAGTGTGCACATCGTTTCCTTTTATGTCTTGAATGGTTGCATAAAATGTTTGTGTACGACTAGGAGATGAATAAAGCATCTGTTTTATGTGTTCTGTGTTTTTAGATGAAATTTTTTTGAACCATTTTGATCCTAGTACTTCCTCTGTCGAATATCCCAAAAAATGCTCAATAGAACTGGATACATAAATAATAGTACCACTTTCATCACATACGGTAACAAAGCCATGCAGATTCTGTTCAAACCATGTGAGTATGGAGGAAGGTAACGACGTGAAATGTCGAAATTTGCGATGCTCAGGTAGACGATCCTGTTGTGGTGTCAGATTATCATCTTCGGTTTGCTGTTTATTATAGTTATCCTTCATGCCCTTCCCTCCCTATTGCGACATTGTATTTAATGTTGTATTGTCGTTTTATGTATGAAACCGACAAAGTTATGTCACTTGTATGTATCGTAACAACCTAATATAATGATATGTAACAATTATTTCGATTAGCACGTATAGATCTATTGTCATTATAGATGATAAAAAATAAGAATTAAAGGAAAAATATAGAATCATTGTTGGGAACGAAACAGGTGATAATATGTCAATAGTGGTCGATATGTTAATTATTTTGTGGGGATTTCTGCTACTGGGGCTTATGGGAGTCGGTGGGTTTTTCATGTTCCGGAAATTTTTGAAAAAATGGCCAAAGGAAGATGGCACTTCAGCGATGGACTGGGAAGAATATTATATCGAAGAGACGAAACACATGTGGCATAACCAAGAAAAAGAACTTCTGGAAGATTTGGTTTCCCCTGTTCCTGAATTATTCCGAGATGTCGCCAAACAGAAAATAGCTGGTAAAATTGGTGAAGTTGCTCTACGAAAAAAACGAGACGTCGTTACACAGGATATTCTTATAGAGGGATATATTCTGGCAACACCAAAACGCGATCAAAAGTTTTTGCGGAAAAAGTTGAATCAGCGCAAAATTGATATGACACCGTATGAACATTTATTTGAACCTGAATAGCAGACGCTACTTGGGTTATATTGATCGTGCGCTTTAATTAAAACGCACGATCAGCCACTGGCATATTCCATTTTCTTCTCCAATTTTTTAAATTTATACAGCATGGCGAGTCGCCATGACACAATCATACCGAAAGCTAGAAGAAAAAACATCCCACTCGTTTCACCTAAGGCAATGTTCGCACCTATGACCAGCTTCATAATAATTCGAGCTAACAATAATGCAAACAGTATAAATACAAATGATTTCGAAGGTATCAGATAAATAGCATCCCCTCGAATGTGAAACTTGGACGTTTTAATCAGAAATATAGAAAAAACCACTCCTACAAGTACAGCTTCAAGTACTTGCATCCAGCTTACACGAAATACAGGAAATAAAAACATAAATGCACCTGTGCTCATAAACAACGGTGGTAATATAATTTTTTTAGTAGATGCAGGTTTTTTGGATGCTTTTAAACGAACGAAAATCATTGTTACAGCCATAAAAGCTGCAACAATGGAACTGGTTACCAGCCAAAACATTTCCAATCACTCGTTCCTTCCCATTTATAGAAGTTCATTACAGACTTGTCGTGCTAATGATCGTTTGCAATCGATAAGATAATGGAAATAGTGACTCCCAAAACGGTAAAATAAACACCAATGTCGAATAGCATAGCTGTTGCAAGCTCAAGCTCACCCAAAACAGGAAAATGAAAATAACCATAGGTATGTG
>NZ_BAAADM010000054.1:358714-491348 GCF_039522485.1 Lentibacillus halophilus
GCAAGCAGGAGTCCACCGGGAATTAATAGCCGATAATTAAGGGGCAGAACTTTTTCCATAACAGTTGTCCCATATGCCATATACATCAACACAACGGCAGCAGAAGTCATTAATCCCCCAACAAAACCTCCACCAGGTGCGTTATGCCCAGCAAGCAGCAAATAAATCGAAAAGCCTAATAAAATAAAAGCAATTAATGATGTCGTCGTGCGTAAAATTAAATCATTCGGCTTGTACATGGAGTAAAACTCCTTTGTTCAATTATTTCTGTATAATGAATGCATGTTTATTTTAATACAAATAAAGAAAAAATCCAATGAAAGCGGATTTAGAAACCTGTAAATCCGAATAGGCCGCCTAAAAACGATGTCAAATCCGTCATCCAATCAAAAAACAAAGCAATTCCGACTAAAATCATCAAGTATCCGCCAATTTTCATGATCGTTGCACTGTGTCGTTTTATCCAACCCAATTTCCCGACGAATAGAGACAACACAAAAAATGGAATGGAAAAACCTAAAATATAACTTATCATCATGACCAGTCCTAAGTCTGGATTGGTTGCTGCTAACGAAATAACAAATGTCAAAATTGGTCCCATACACGGTGTCCATCCCAGTGAAAATGTCAAACCAATCAAAAAAGACCCCGCGAAACCAGCCGGCCGGTTTTTAAAAGTTATTTTTTTGTCTTTCATTAAAAAATCAAACCTGAGCACGCCTATAATGACAAGACCGAAAAAGACGATCACAATGGCGCCAATTTGTCGGATGACAGCACTGTTTTCTTTCAAAAATTCCGAAATGAACATCGACCCAAAACCAAGAACGAAAAAGATGATTGAAAACCCAAGCAAAAAGAACAATGTATGTAATAAACTTTTCCGGGTAAGCATTTTGTTTTCTTCTTTTATTTCATGGACACTCATCCCCGTTATATATGATAAAAATGCCGGGTATAGTGGCAAAACACAAGGTGAAATAAATGATAAAACACCTGCTCCAAACGCGATAAATATATTTATCTCCTCATTCATGGAATTCCTCCCATTAATCTCTCACATCCATTTTATCAAACGGAAATGAAAATACCATAACAAGCCTTTGACAATAATGCAACAATATAACGTCGTTGCCATTCATGTAAAATACCCCCGTTATCCAAATATAACAAGGGGTTTTCACGTAAACAGAAGGCAATATATCATTATTTTCCTTGCTGCTGATTATTCATTTGACGCATCATCTGGTTAATTTTCTTCTGCGACGGTTTTTGTCCCATTTGCATCATAAGTGTTCGAAGCATCTGTTCATTAATAGGTGGATTTTTCTTCAAATAATTCATCATATATTTTCTGGCAATAAAAAATCCGAGTGCAAGACCAGCTATTAATGCAACGATTGCAATTAAAACAACCCAAATTATGCCCATCCAAGCTTTCCTCCTTCATGTTGTTTCCCGTATAGTATAGTAAATCAGAGGCATGAATACAATACTTGTCCAATTTTGTCCATTTTTGTCAACCGGCATACCGGTGATACCCAGCCAAAATCTTCCGTATTGTTTCCAACAACAAACAAATAAGGCTGGAAAGACCGTAAAGCGGGAAACAGCAAATCTTCAGCATCATATATGATGTCACTACGAAAGTTTATACGTTTTTTTTCCATATGTAAAGAAATATAGCGTTCGTCGTTCGCATAAATGTTCAACAAATCATTGTTCTTTATGGCAACGGTATCAGATGGAAGACATTCTGTTATATGGGTTGTTAGTAAACTACATGGAAATGTTTGTGTGATATATTGGAATTGGGAAGCGAGGTCTTCCCTGTTTCGATCATGTTCATAACTTTTGATGAACCGATATAATATTTCACTTTTGTAATAAAAAAAGTGCGCAAATTCTTTTCTGATCCAGTAAATAGAGTAATGGTTCAACCGAATCCCTCCTCTTTTACTTGTCAATATACCAATTCTATTTTAAAAACGTTGTCATTTCGCGTAGCAAACTAGAACTAGTTTTGTCGATGATCATAAAAAAGTGACTCCCGTAAAATGGAAGTCACTTTTAGGGGATCAGTCGAGAAGTGCTTGAACACGTTTCACAACATTATCCACTGTAAAACCATATTTTTCAACTACTTCAGAACCTTTTGCAGATGCACCAAATTGATCGATAGCCATAATATCTCCATGATCGCCTGTATATCTTTCCCAACCAAATGGAGCAGCCATTTCGATGGCAAGCCTTTCCTTTACATCGGGAGGAAGAACACGGTTTTTATACGTATCATCCTGTTTATTGAACCTATCCCATGAAGGCATACTTATAACATTCACAGCAATATTTTTTTCCTTTAGTGCGTCTTTTGCCCTGACGGCAAGTTGAACCTCTGAACCTGAAGCGAGAAGAAGTGCATCCGGCGTGTCTTTTTCACACGCACTCACGGTGTAGGCGCCTCGTTTAACACCTTCATACGCATTTTCTTTTGTTCCCTCCAATACTGGAACACCTTGTCTCGTCAGTACAAGTGCTGTTGGTTGATCCTTTGACTCAAGTGCCAGTCTCCATGCTGCCTGAACTTCATTTCCATCGGCAGGGCGAATAAGAGAAAGACCTGGCATAGCTCTGAGTGATGGCAGTTGTTCAATCGGTTCATGTGTTGGACCGTCTTCACCCACAGCAATGGAATCATGTGTAAAGACATATGTGACCGGATTGTTCATAATAGCTGAAAGCCGTACTGCTGGTCGCATGTAGTCGCTAAATACAAAGAATGTTCCTGCATAAGGTTTTATTCCACCATGAAGTGCCATGCCATTGACTGCAGCTGCCATTGAAAATTCCCGGACACCAAACCAAATATTTTTGCCGGTGTAATTTTTATTTGAAAAGTCATTTTCGCCTTTAACAGTCGTTTTATTGGATCCAGCAAGGTCTGCACTCCCACCGAAGAGGTATGGAATAGCTTTTGAAACTTCATTGAGCACTTCTCCGGATGTGGCACGCGTCGCCTTGGCATCGTCATCTGTGCTGTAAATTGGTAGGTTTTCGTTCCAACTTTTCGGCAGTTCTCCTTTTATAGCGCTTTCCAACTCAGCACCTGCTTCAGGATATGTTTCCTTATAATTTTCAAATAAACGGTTCCAGTTTTCTTCAGCAGAAGCGCCTTTTCGGGCTGCTTTCTCTTGGAAGTCCTGATACACTTCATCAGGAACATGAAATTCATCAAATGTCCATTCATAATGCTCTTTTGTTAATTTCACTTCATCTTCACCAAGCGGGGCCCCGTGGGAATCAGCTGATGCGGATTTGTTCGGTGACCCAAAGCCAATAGTGGTTTTGACTTCAATTAACGACGGTTGCTTTGTATTTTCTTTTGCTTTTGTGATGGCTTGCCGGATCTCTTCCAAATTATTACCGTCTTCCACACGCAGAACTTGCCATCCGTACGCTTTGAATCGTTCTTCAGTATTATCGGAGAATGATCGATTCAGATCTCCATCAAGTGAAATGTCGTTGGAGTCATACAATGCAATTAGTTTGCCAAGCCCCAGATGACCGGCTAGTGATGCTGACTCATGCGATATGCCTTCCATCATGTCACCATCGCTGACAAGTGCATATGTGTGGTGATCGATAATAGGAAATTCCTGCTTGTTGTAAGTGCCCGCTAGATGTGCTTCGGCCATTGCCATTCCAACCGACATCGCCAATCCTTGTCCAAGAGGTCCGGTCGTGGATTCCACGCCATCCGTATGATGCACTTCTGGATGTCCTGGGGTTTTGGATCCCCATTGACGGAAAGATTTTAAGTCATCAATGGTTACATTATATCCGGACAGGTGCAGCAGTCCATACAATAACATGGAACCATGCCCGGCAGACAAAACAAAACGATCCCGGTTGAACCATTTGGCGTTTTGGGGATTGTGGGTCATGAAATCAGTCCACAATGTATAAGCCATTGGCGCAGCACCCATGGGAAGTCCGGGATGACCGGAACTGGCGTTTTCAACTGCGTCAATGGCCAAAGTGCGAATGGCATTAATCGATAATTGCTCGGTATATTGCGACAATATAATACCCCTCTCTATCCTTGTATTCCTATCCTTCTTAATTCTATAACGAATCCGGCTATCCAACAAGTATATAAAGGAAGTTCAGCGTTTGTTGTCTCCTTTTTGCAAATCACGAACCTTTTCAGGTGTAACATCTTGTCCTGCCGGATCTTTTACTTTCATGGATTTAAGTTGATTTTTAAATGATTTTCTCACATTTTGCAAATATTCTTCGCGTAATGTTTTTTGTTCCGACTGCTCTTTTACTGTTAAACCTTCTTCCTTGGATTTTTTGGCTAGTTTATTTATGCGGTCCAGCTTTTCTTGTGATATCATATTTAACCTCCCGGAACCGATGAAAATGAAAACAGTAATGGTACTCTATTGGTACATATTACGCTTCACGTGCATCATTATCAAGTCTTTTGATGTTCCTGATATCTCCTGTTCACAGTAGCCTTTGAAACCGGGTGTCCTAGTTGATTTAAGGTGTGGGCAATCTCCTCAAATGTCATTTGATGGTTTTCCCTTAAGCGTACAACTTCATCCATTGGAAATTGTTTACGTTCTTTACCCGGGGCCTTGTCGCGATTGGTTAAATTATTGCCCGGGTTAAAGCCGTTGTTAACAGCTTTCCTCATACCTCGTTTAATTTTTGCATTATGAATTTTACGCTGATACTCTTCCACGATACTTACTATATGCAGGACCATAGAATCGGATTCAGACAATTCCAGTCTACCATTATGTTGGATGGTATAGATATTGACGTTCATTTTATGAAGTTGGTGGAAAAGGGCAATTTTCGTGTTTCCCCTCCCTAATCTTGTTTCATCCTGTATAAGTAGACTGTCAGCCTGGCCTGAGGAAAAGTAATCGAGCATTTGAAAAATACCGTCTCTATTTATGTCGTAACCACTGGATCTTTCCTCGATAGATTCGGCAATGGTAAAATGATAACGGGCTGCAAGGTCTGTCAATTCGTCATTTTGGCGCTTCAGTGACGTTTCCTGCGCTGATTTATCTGTACTCACACGGCAATAAATGATGGCTGTCAACACAAAGTCCCCTTTTATATTACGCACTTATTATTAAAGCAACATATAAAAAACCTAATGCAAATGCAAATGCCACCAAATAAAATACATCTGTTTTCGTCATTTTTTCAAACATTTGAATCGTCCCCTTCCAAATTAAGAACTATTGTTCGCATATTTAACTCTTATTGTATAAGAACATGTGATCTTGTCAAGCTCTTTTTTCGAACTTATGTTTGCTTTTTTAAAGTCTCCGTGATAAACTTTCATTAATAAATTCTATTCACGGGGTGTTAAATAGATGACAAAACTCTCTAAACGACAAGAGGCAATTTTGGATTTTATAAAAGAACGCGTATATGAGAAAGGTTATCCGCCGTCTGTTCGGGAAATCGCCGAGGCAGTTGAACTCGCATCAAGCTCAACTGTACACGGGCATTTAGCAAGACTTGAAAGCAAAGGATATATCAGACGGGATCCCACGAAGCCAAGAGCTATTGAAGTGTTGGATTTGTCTGAAGAAAGTCAGATCCCCAGGGAAGAAGCACGATATGCACCCGTCATCGGTAAAGTAACAGCAGGTTTGCCGATTACAGCTGTAGAAAACATTGAACAATTTGTACCACTGCCTGGATCGGTATCAGGTACCGAGGAAAATTTGTTCGTCTTAATCATTGAAGGGGAAAGCATGATCGAAGCCGGAATACTTGATGGGGATATGGTTATTGTTAAACAACAGAATGCGGCGCAAAACGGGGATATAGTGGTTGCTATGACAGAAGAAGATGAGGCGACAGTTAAGCGGTTTTTTAAAGAACAAGATCACGTACGTCTGCAACCGGAAAATGCCACGATGGATCCACTCATTTATCATCATGTGACCATTTTGGGAAAAGTAGTCGGACTGTATCGCAATATTGACTGAAAAGTACTGGATAGTTTTGTTATGATGAGAGTTATATAACATGTTTATGATTGCCGATTGATTTGTACATGTCCTTTTTATTGGTAAGAATATAGCAGTTAGCATCATGAAGCATGAGAATAGAGAGGACAGATTGTATGTTTAGGACGTATATGTGGCTGACATTCAGTGTGTCCGCTTGGGGAAGCAATTTTGTTTTCGGAAAAATACTTGTGAACGACTTTTCCCCAGCGGTCTTGACATCGCTCCGATTATTATTCATCGTTCTTTTCCTTATTGTCTTCGTTTTATCAAGACAAAAACTCCAGAAAGTTTCAATCCGAGATTGGAAATGGATTCTTATGCTTGGTGTTGTCGGGGTATTTATAAATCAGCTGACTTTTTTTAAAGGGCTTGTTACGGCCGATTCCACTTCTTCAGCGTTGATCCTTGCCACAGCTCCTATATTGACCGGATTTTTGGGCCGCTTTTTTGAAAGAACCATTCACATCACGTATGCTTTTTGGTTCTTTTATTGCAATCATTGGTATTTACTTTGTAGTGAGCAAAGGAGGAGTGGTATTCCACTTTGAACCAGGTTTGATGTGGATTGTTGCCACAATGATCTCTTTTGCTATACTGATTATTATTACCCGGATATTGTCGCAGCGCATAGACCCAGTCAGTACGACGTTTTATTCCAATGTAACGGGTTTTATTGTGTCTCTTCCGGTCATATTCGTCATGGATGATCCTGTGGAATTGAACGGGAATTGGCAAAGCTGGTCCTTTTTGATTGGGACAGCCATTGTTGTTCATGGCATTGCCACGTTGGTATGGAATCAAAACATTCGTTACGCCGATGCATCCAAGGCATCCATTTTATCCAATCTCGAACCGTTTGCTGCTATGATAATGGGGGTTATTTTGCTGCAAAAGCCGATTACCGGTCCTGAAATAATCGGTTCACTGTTTATTGTAGGCGGCGTTATGTTTGCAACCCATCAGCGTCGAAAACAGAGTCGAAAAGCACCCCAGCACTGATGTTTAATTATTATCAATTAATGTATTGATATCTTTATCTTTATATTTTATTACCTCAACTACGGGAAGCTTGGTGCATCCATAAAACATACCGCCCATTTAATCTTGCATGGACGGTATGTTAAGAAGTCATATTTTGTGGGTGTTTGCTTATATAAGGTTGTCACGATACATTGTTTTGACATACCAATGTTAATACGAACTCAAATACTGCTCCCTTTCCCAAGGATGCACAGTCGTACGGAACATATCCCACTCAATTTCTTTTGCCTCCATGAAATGTCCGTAAAGATGCTCCCCAAGTGAGTCAACAATCGTCGGATCCTTCTGAAGTTCCCGTAAGGCTTCCATTAATGTCTCAGGCAAATCTTTTATGCCGTTTTGTTCACGTTCATTACGATCCATTGCATATATATTTCGATCAACAGCTGTAGGTGGGGTTAGTTTATTCTCAATGCCATCGAGTCCGCTTGCAAGCAATGCAGACATTGCCAAGTATGGATTGGCTGATGGATCAACACTTCTTACTTCAATTCGGGTACTCAATCCTCTAGAATAAGGAATGCGGACGAGCGGGCTTCGATTTGCCCCGGACCAGGCAACATAACATGGTGCTTCATACCCTGGCACCAGTCGTTTATAAGAATTAACAGTCGGATTTGTTACAGCTGTAAAATTGGTCGCGTGTTTAATCATACCGGCTGTAAATTGATAGGCAACATCACTGAGCTGCATGTCACCATTTTTATCAAAAAAACTGTTTTCTCCATTTGCGAATAAAGACATATTAACATGCATGCCGGAGCCGTTAACACCAAACAAAGGTTTCGGCATAAATGTTGCGTGTAGATTATGTTTTCTGGCTATCGTTTTTACAGCGAGCTTAAATGTCTGAATATCGTCAGCATGCTTGACGGCATCTGAATATTTGAAGTCAATTTCATGTTGGCCTGGTGCCCCTTCATGGTGAGATGCTTCAATTTCGAATCCCATTTCCTCTAATTCTAAAACAATATCGCGACGGCAGTTTTCTCCCAAATCCGTTGGAGCCAAATCAAAATAACCGCCACGGTCATTCAGTTCCATCGATGGATCGCCTTTTTCATCCAACTTAAACAAAAAGAATTCTGGTTCTGTTCCGATGTTAAAAGCATCAAAACCCAGCTCTTCCATTTTTTTGAGATTACGCTTCAAGTTATATCGTGGACAGCCTGCGAATGGGCTACCATCCGGATTATAAATGTCACAGATAAATCGAGCCACTTTCCCTTTTTCCGATGTCCATGGGAAAACCACAAATGAATCCAGGTCTGGGTGCAAGTACATATCTGATTCTTCAATTCGGACAAATCCCTCGATGGATGAGCCGTCAAACATCATTTTGTTGTCTAATGCCTTATCAAGTTGACTGAGTGGAATTTCAACATTTTTTATCGTTCCCAGCATATCTGTAAATTGAAGACGGATAAATCGGACGTTTTCTTCATCAATTCGTTTCATAATTTGTTCTCTGGTTAAGTGATCGGACATTCATGTTCCTCCTGAATATGTGTCATTGGTTTATCTTGATAGAGTTATTCCTATATCAATATAATAAAGTAGAGTATCAAATGTTTCCACTGTTGTCAAATGGCGTTGTACCTTCGACAGCAATAAAAAAAGAGCCCTATACAAGCTCTTTTTCAACGGTTTGATTAGTTTAATCATCAAGTGTTGTGACGGCAGCCGTCAATGCCAGTTTTACATGAGCATAGGTCAGCCCACCCTGTATGAAAGCCATATATGGTTGTCGAATCGGGCCATCTGCTGTCAGTTCAATGCTAGCGCCTTGAATAAATGTACCGGCAGCCATAATGACCTCATCGTCATACCCAGGCATTGCAGCTGGATAAGGTGTTACAAAAGCATTGACCGGTGAGTTTTGTTGGATGGCTTGACAAAAAGCAATCATTTGTTCAGAAGAGTGGAACGTTACCGACTGTATTAAATCTGTGCGCTCAGCTTGATAATCCGGTGATGTATGGAATCCGGCCAATTCCAGAAATCGCGCTGTCAAGATGGCACCCTTCAAGGCTTCTCCAACAATCATAGGCGCCATAAATAAGCCTTGAAACATCTCCTGCAACGTATGCAACGTCGCACCTGTTTCTTTCCCGAGACCCGGGGCAGTAAGTCTATTGGCGCATTGCTGCACGAGGTCTCCCCTCCCGGCAATATATCCTCCGGCACGTACAATACCGCCACCCGGATTTTTAATAAGCGAACCTGCGATGATATCAGCATTTGCGTGCAACGGTTCTTGCTCTTCAACAAATTCCCCGTAACAGTTGTCAACAAAGACTGTTACATTGGTATTAATCGATTTAACATAAGCAACTATCTCCGCTATCTCATTAATGGTGAAGGAAGGTCTGTCATCATATCCTTTTGAGCGTTGAATGGCGACAATGCCTGTATTCTCTGATAATTTGCGTTTAATTTCCGGAAAATCGACCGAACCATTATCCATCAGATCAACCTGGTCATAGGCAATATGGAAATCAGCCAGAGAACCGGCTGCCTGTCCGTTGGTGCCAATGACCGATTCAAGTGTGTCATATGGTTTTCCAGTAATATAGAGCAATTCATCACCAGGTCTGAGCAATCCGAACAATGTTGTCGATATAGCGTGTGTGCCGGAGACAATCTGCGGCCTGACAAGGGCATCTTCTCCCCCGAAAATCTCCGCATATACGGCTTCGAGTGTTTCACGTCCAATGTCATCATACCCATAACCGGTTGTTGATTGGAAATGGGTATCACTGACATGGTTGTTAATGAAAGCATCCAAGACACGTTTCTGATTGCGTTCAACGATTGTGGATACATTGTCATGAACTTGTGCGCAGTCTTTTTCGGCTTGTGTCATTAAGTCGTCTGTCATTGGTTTTGAAACTCCTTCAGTACCCCGTTGAGTGGATGGTCAGGCCGGATATACCCTTGTATCGCATACATGTTTTTGCTGTCATCAAACGATTGTCTCGTAATAATGGTTTCTCGCTCCAAACGATGCATCCATTTTCCTTCTGCCGGATCCAGGTTCACCGAAAACCAGCGCCATTCCGATTGTAAGATCTCCTCGATTTTTTTTAGCAGCATGTGAATATCTGACGATTCGTAAGCACTCATCACGATGTTCGGATGATACACTGGTATAAAATCTTCTGTCAGCAAATCGTTTTTGTTGTAAACAGTCAATATCGGTAAATGATCCGCTTTTAATTCATTCAGCATGGATTGCACGGTTTCCTGCTGCCTTTGCAAATCCGGGCTTGCTGCGTCAGCCACGTGAAGAATAAAATCAGCTTCCGATACTTCCTCCAGTGTGGAGCGGAAAGAGGCTATCAGAGATGTTGGCAAATCTTGAATAAACCCAACTGTATCGGTGATAAGCGACTGAAAACCGGAAGGAAGCTGAATCTGCCGTGTCAGTGGATCAAGTGTGGCAAACAAGTAATTTTCAGAAGTTGAATCGCTTTTGGTAAGTTGGTTAAAAAGAGTGGACTTGCCTGCGTTTGTATAACCTACAAGGGCTATCTGAAAAACGTCATTGCTTTTTCGTCGCTCCCGGTATTGCCCCCGTTGGCGATCGGCTATTTTTAATTGCCGTTTAATATCGTCAATTCGTCTCCTGATATGCCGTTGATCGGTTTCTAATTTTGTTTCACCGGGACCGCGCGTTCCAATGCCGGCTCCAAGACGCGACATCTCTTCCCCTTTCCCGCGCAGTCTTGGCAATGTATATTCAAGCTGGGCAAGCTCTACTTGCAGTTTGCCTTCTTTGGTACGTGCCCGTTTAGCAAATATATCCAATATGAGTTGACTTCGATCAATGATCTGAAAACCGGATTGATCCGTTAAGTTCCGCAGCTGAGACGGTGATAATTCGTCATTGGAAATGATGACATCTATATTCAACTGTTCGGCGATTTCCTTTATCTCTGCAAGTTTTCCCTCACCGATATAGTATGCAGGGTGAATCTTTTGACGTTTTTGCGTAATCGTTTCTTCGACAGATCCATCAGCTGTATGGCATAGAGACACAAGTTCTGCAAGCGAGGATTCGAATCGTTCTTTACGGTCGTGCGGCAATTCTACCGCGATAATCAATACTCGTTCCATCATCGGTTTATCACATCCAGTACAGAATTCCTCAATCATCATAGCAAAGTTTGCGATGTACAACAATGTCAAGCTTGGATCTCAAGGGTCAAATCAGCCCCGGTTAAATAGATCAGATCATTTGCCGAAAAAGCCTCTTGATTTAACAATCGTACGGCATGATATCGAATGGATTGCTCAATCACATTGCGAATATAGCGCGCATTGGAAAAATTAACAGATGTTTCCCGCTTTTTTTTATATAAATGCGTTCGCAATTTCCATTCAGCTTCTCTGGTCAGTTCATATTCCCGTTCCTGCACCATTTGTTTGGCGATATTCATAAGCTGGTCGATATCGTAGTCATCAAAGTCGAGAATAAATGGAAACCTTGATTTTAATCCGGGGTTAAGCGTCAGAAAACGATCCATTTCATTCGGATATCCGGCCAATATAAGCACAAAATCGTTATGACGGTCTTCCATATGCTTCACAAGGGTATCAATAGCTTCTTTTCCAAAGTCCTTTTCGCCTCCGCGTGCCAATGAATATGCTTCATCAACAAATAAAATGCCTCCCATAGCCTTTTGAATGACTGACCGCGTCTTTTGTGCGGTCTGCCCGATATATTCACCGACCAAATCGGCACGTTCCGCTTCAATGAAATGCCCTTTGGAAAGCAAATTCATACTATGATACATTTCCGCCAGTTTTCGTGCTACCGTTGTTTTGCCTGTTCCAGGATTACCTTTAAATAACATATGAAGGACTTGATTAGAACCGGGGAGACCCATTTCGTTTCGTTTTCTGTTAACGACAATGGTTGCATATACTTCTTTAATGGTTTCTTTCAGTTCGTTCATTCCGATGAACGACGAAAACGCCGAATCAATATGAGAAAACGGATTATTTGTTGATAGCTGCCTATCACCGTTTTGTTCAAGCGGTGCACTCTGTTTATCCTGCAAAATAATATTGATTTGCCCGTTTTTGTTTCGCTTTTTTTGCGTTTCCACGTCATCACCCCTTCGTCACGATAGTATACGCGACAGGAATGGAAGACGTGACAGGTGCCTATTTCTTCATATCTGTAAGCAAAAAAAGGACGCATGAAAGCGCCCGTTTGGTATGTTATTCTTTTTCAATGGACACATTTTTAACAGGGGCAAATGTGGAAATGGCGTGTTTGAAAATGAGTTGCTGTTTTCCATCTGTTTCGATAAGTACAGTAAAATTATCAAATGCTTTCAGTACACCACGCAGTTGAAATCCATTCGTCAAAAAAAGCGTTACTGAAATATGTTCTTTTCTTAATTTATTCAAATATTGATCTTGAACATTTACTGATTGCGCCATGATTTTTCCTCCTCTTTCTATCTGTACATAACTATTTCTATATACTTTATAACATTCCTGCTAAATCATTTGAAATTTTTGCAACGGTTGCTTCCATTGTCGACGGTGTAATGGTGTACCAGTGAACGTTCAGTTTGTTTTTAAACCACGTATATTGCCTTTTTGCATAGCGTCTGGAATTGCGCTTCAATAACCGTATGCTTTCTTCAAGAGTCTGTTCGTCTTTAAAATAGGGAACAAATTCTTTATAGCCGATTGCACGCATAGCTTGCGAATCGCCATATCCATGATCATACAACCGGCGTACTTCATCGAGCAATCCATCAGCCATCATTCTGTCCACTCGACTGTTAATTCGCTCATACAATTGATCACGGTCCATTTCAAGACCGATAAAAATCGGATGATAATCGCTTTCATTCACCTGATTCTGCTGATATTCTGACATGGTTCGTCCGGTTGTTTCATAGATTTCCAATGCGCGAATAAGTCTGCGATGATTATTCGGATGAATCTTGGCCGCTTGATCCGGATCCAGTCGTTGAAGACGTTGGTAGAGACGAACAGCCCCGTACGTGTCCAATTCTTGTTCCAGTTGTTTGGTTACGTGCTTATCCCGGCGCTGATCCGAAAAATTATAATGGAATAGCGTTGCTTGTATATAAAGGCCACTGCCTCCCGCAATAATCGGCAATTTGTGCTTGGACGCAATGTGCTGAATATTGTGCTGGACATAATGTTGAAAGTCAGCTGCCGAAAAGGCTTCATCAGGATGTAGGATATCTATCATGTAATGGGGGATTCCCTGTTTTTCTTCTTCTGAAATTTTGGCAGTGCCAATATCAAGTCCTTTATATACTTGCATGGAATCACCGCTAATGATTTCCCCATCAAACGCTTTGGCCACTTCCGCGCTAACTCGTGATTTGCCCACGGCAGTCGGTCCGACAATGGCAATGACTGTTTGTTTCATTAGCATTCCCCTATAATAATGATTTATTCATACGCTCGATAGGCCCCCAACATCCAGACATATTTCTCCATCTTGCCTTGAAGAGTAATCAGTAAATCCATGGTTGGTCCGTCGTTTTCTTCCGATGCGTATGGTATTCCTTCTTTTTTTATTTCCTTAATTATTTGCTGATAATCGGTCACCAGCCGCGCTATCATTTCGTTTTCTTTGTCATCGGCTGAGGCTTCATCAAGTGTTGCTTCTTTTATGTATTTGCTCATGGTGGCCAATGGCTTGCCATCAATCATCAACACCCTTTCTGCGATCACATCAATATCATTGGCCATTGCCGTATACATATCTTCAAACATATCATGCAGTTGAAAGAAATGCGGCCCCTGTACAAACCAGTGGTAACGATGCAACTTGACATACATGACAAAATGGTTGGATAATAATTGATTCAAAAAGTTAATAAGCTTTTGATTATCCATTTGAAACACCCCGCTTTTATTATGCTCGGAATGTGTTCCATTTAAACACTGTCTACATAACCCGTTTGAACATTTTTTCAAGTTCGTAAGACGAAAAATGAATGATGACAGGACGACCATGCGGACATGTGAACGGATCGTTCGCTTGTCGCAAGTCGTTCAGTAGTCTTGTCATATCTTCTTGATTTAAATAATGGTTTGCTTTGATCGACCGTTTGCAGGACATCAAGGCAGCCGCATCTTCCCGGATTGCCTCGATATTGATGGTTTCCCGTTGTATCATTTGTTCAATCATTCCCCGGATGATATCTTCTTCCAGTCCATCTGGAAACCAAACCGGTAAGGATCGTATAATGTATGACTGTTGTCCAAATGGCTCTAAAAATAACCCGACGCTGGCTAATTCGTCTTTATGCTGTTCGATAAACATCGCTTCCTGTTTCGAAAAATCAAATGTTAATGGAATTAAGAGCTCTTGAACTTCATTAGGCGTCTGTCCCAAATGTTTTCGAAATTGTTCAAATTTAATCCGTTCTTGGGCTGCGTGCTGATCAATCATATAAAAGCCGTTCTCGTTTTGGGCGAGAATATAGGTGCCATGCAGCTGGCCGATGGGATAAATGACCGGCATTGATTCGTTTTTCCCGTTCTCTGGATCCATGTCGTGTTCAGCCGTTGTCCGCTTTACAGCTCCAACATTGTCTCCATTGCTGGTATCATCGGGCGTTTCTCCGGATATGGCCACCGATTCCGGTTCTTCATGCAACAGAGGTTCCTCTGACGTTAAGGCTGGCCGGGGTTCGTTCACTTGTTCGTGTGTTTCGTTCGATGAGTGTTTTGAAACCGGTTCGTCCAACGGCATGGCGTTTTGTACGGTAACCGTGCTTGGCTCCGACTTTTTCTGTTCCATTTCCGGTATGAGCGATGTACGACGAAACGTTGAACGAATCATTTCTTCTATGGCTGCAACGAGTTCCTGATCTTTACTGAAGCGGGCTTCCAGCTTGGTTGGATGAACATTAACATCCATCAGAATGGGATCCATTTCAATAGCTAACACCGTGATCGGAAATCGGCCGACAGGTAGCAATGTATGATACCCTCTTAAAATAGCCTGCGACAACTGCATACTTTTGATATAGCGTCCATTAATAATTGTGGATATATAATTGCGCGACGCTCTGGTAGTCTCGGGTTTTGTGATATAGCCTTTGATGGAAAAGTCCAGGGTTTCATGCTGGATTGGAAGCATCTTCCTGGCTGTTCCCATGCCATAGATGTGACCGATTACTTGCAGAAGATCACCGCTGCCGGTTGTTTTAAAAAGTGATTTGCCATTATGACGCAGCTCAAAACGGATATCGGGGTGAGAAATTGCCAGCCGGTTCAGCAAATCGGTTACATGTCCTAATTCTGTATGAATGGTTTTCATATATTTTAACCGTGCCGGTGTGTTAAAGAACAAGTTTTCCACTACTATTTCCGTTCCTTTGCGGGCATCACTTTTTGAACGTTCTTTTATGGTACCACCTTCAAATTGCAGGTATGTGCCAGCATTGTCTCCCTGTGACGTTTTCACAGTCAGTCTGCTCACAGCAGCAATACTGGCGAGGGCTTCTCCTCGAAATCCCAATGTATTGACGCGAAACAAGTCAGTTTCATTTTTAATTTTGCTTGTCGCGTGTCGTAAAAAGGCCTTCTCCGCATCTTCTTCCGTCATCCCGTTGCCATTATCCGTTACTTTGACCTTTTCCAATCCGGCTTCAGTCAATTCTACCGCTATAAATGTGCTGTCGGCATCGATACTGTTTTCAATCAGTTCTTTGACAACGGAAGCAGGACGTTCCACGACTTCTCCTGCGGCTATTTTATTGGAAAGCGCATCCGGCATTTGAAAAATTTCCATGGAATTTGTCCTTTCCTGGCTTATTTTTTGGCTTTTTGTTGAAGTCGATACAATGTATTCATGGCATCAAGTGGTGTCATGTCAAACAAATTCATAGTTTTTAAATCATTGAGAATAATCGATTCTGTTTGTTCTGCAACAGGTTTTTTCTCTTTTACACTGTTTTCTTCACCAAAGAACGACAATTGACCGCTATCGTCAGTCTTTGTCGTGTCACTGTTTTCCAATTGATCCAGAATGGTATTCGCCCGTTCAATAAGTGGGGATGGAAGCTCTGCCAATTTGGCAACTTGAATGCCGTAGCTCTGATCAGCAGCACCTTCTTTGACTTGGTGCAAAAAAATGACATTCCCGTCGTATTCGTCAGCGCGGACATGAATGTTTTTTAGCTTTTCCAGTGAATTCTCAAGAGCTGTCAATTCATGATAATGCGTTGAAAATACTGTTTTCGCATGAATCTTGTCATGAATGTGTTCAACAACAGCCTGTGCTAAAGCCATTCCGTCATAGGTGCTTGTACCGCGTCCGATTTCATCGAGAAGAATTAGGCTGTTTTCCGTGGCGTTTTCGATCGCATGGTTGGTTTCAAGCATTTCAACCATAAATGTACTTTGCCCGGAAACAAGGTCATCAGCAGCTCCTATACGAGTGAAAATTTGATCAAATAACAATAGCTCTGCTGCTTCACACGGGACGTAGCAACCAATTTGTCCCATAATCACCGTTAAGGCCAGCTGGCGCATATAGGTACTTTTTCCGGACATATTCGGACCGGTAATAAGCAGGATTGATGTTTCATCATCGAGCTGAATATGATTCGGTACAAACGTATCATCGTGCATCACCTGCTCCACAACAGGGTGACGTCCATTATTGATGGACAAACGATGGGATGAAAACACCGGACGTGTATACCCGTTGCTTTCACTGACCGTCGCAAATCCTTGCAGAACATCAATCTGGCTGATAGTCTCCGCTAAAAGTTGTATAGAGGAAATATGTTCTTTCACTGTATCACGAATCGTATTGAATAATTGATACTCCAGATCCACACTTTTTTCTTCGGCTTCCAGAATTAAGGCCTCTTTTTCCTTCAGTTCCGGCGTTATATATCGTTCCGCATTGGTTAGTGTCTGTTTTCGTTCATATCGTTCTTCCGGCAAAAGATGCAGATTGGCTTTCGTCACTTCAATATAATACCCGAAAACACGGTTGAATCCAACTTTTAACGATTTAATACCGGTAGCTGCTTTTTCTTTTTGCTCCAATTCTGCTATCCATTGCTTTCCATTGCGTGACGCTTCCCGATAGGAATCAAGCTTTTCATCATAACCATCTTTAATGATAGAGCCTTCAGTAATGGATATAGGTGGTTCGTCGGCCAGGCTTTGTTCGAGCAAGGATACAAGGTCTTCCGGGTATTGCAATTTATTATAAAACGCACGTATACCATCATCATTGAATACACTTAAAATCTGCTTCACATCAGGAATTTTAGCAAGTGATTGCTTAAGTTGAAGCAAATCACGCGCGTTCACATTCCCATAAGCGATTCTGCCGGCAAGCCGTTCCAAATCATAAACGGATCGCAGTGTTTCCCTGAGTTCATCCCGTTCCATAAAACCGTTCAGCAACTGTTCTACAACGTTAAGGCGGTTTTCAATTTCCTGTTTATAAAGAAGCGGGCGATCCAGCCATTTTTTAAGCATTCGCGATCCCATCGCTGTCACTGTTTGATCAAGTACCCAGAGCAGACTGCCATGTTTGCCTTTTTTCATGATTGTTTCCGTTAATTCCAAGTTGCGTTTGGAATACATATCCAGAGACAGATGTTGGTCCAATTCGATGACAGCAGCCGGCTGTAAATGATCCAGCGAACGTTTTTGCGTTTCCTGAATGTAATTAAGAAGCCGGCTGAATGCCTTAACCAATCGTTGATCATTCAAATGGCTGCACAATTCACGGTACTCCGCATTAAATGTTGTGTCATCCATATAGGACAACGTGATGTTCAGTTTGTCTTTCAGATCGTTTTGCAGAACGTCCGGCAGTTCTGAGGAAATGACCATTTCTTTGACCGGCTGGTTGTAAAGTTCATGAAGCACAGCATTCCACCCGGCTGAAATAAGTGCAACGTTTGTTTCCCCTACCGACAAATCATTATAAACTATCACGTACGAGCCTTCTGAAAAATGGGATATGCTAGCGATATAATGGTTGCTCTGTTCGTCCAACATAGTATTTTCCATGACGGTCCCTGGAGTGATTAATTGAATGACTTCCCGTTTAACAACGCCTTTGGTTGCTTTCGGGTCTTCAACCTGCTCACAGATGGCGACTTTATAACCTTTATCGATTAAAGTTTTAATATAGGTTTCAGCGGAATGGTAGGGTACACCGCACATAGGGACGGAATCCTGTTTTCCACCATCCCGTTTTGTCAATGTGATTTCCAATTCCCTGGCTGCCTGAATAGCATCATCAAAAAACATCTCATAAAAGTCACCCAATCGGAAAAATAGAAACGCGTCTTTGTGATCCGCTTTTATCTTTAAATATTGCTCCATCATTGGTGTATTTACAGCCATAATGCATCCTCCAGAACGTACTTGCGAATATATTGTTCTATTATAGCATATTTAACCGAACCCAGACGAATGCCCGGGACGGATCAGAAGAAAAACTTACGAGAGTATTACCCCTCGTAAGTTCTTCAATCTTTATCCCGGTTAACAAAATCAGGTTTTACGTCATGTAGTTCGTCATCGGTGATATCAAAATTCCAGTCATCGTCATCATCCAGTGTGAATCCTTTAGGGTCAACCTTAACAGCAACCTTCGTTTCGCCAATAATTTGTACGACAAATTCGCGTTCCACGTCAACAGAAATGTTGTTTCCATGACTGTCTATCTCACATTCCAGGCAATTCGGCTGCTGTATGACCTTGGCTATAACATCATAGTCATCATTCAGGCAATTATCATCTTTAACAGATAAGGGAATATGGTCATAATACGTAACACGTTCTGTGACGACTTCTGTTTTAGTGTTGTCATTGTACGAATACCAGATGTTAATGTCGTAGCTTCCATTGATTTCCACCGTGTCCTCTGATTTTTTCTTGGCGTTGTACAGATGATTGATAACCCAGCAACCGAGTATGCTTGATGGTCTGTGGGACGGTTGGATGTGGTGGGTGGCTTGAGTGAACTTTCTTCCTTTTCCACAAACAGCCTTTGTTATAACTTCTCGGTAATCATGATCAAGAAATGACATAGCTTCGTTACCTCCTTTTTCTCATAGTCATCGTATGCAAGACAAATACCTAAAGTGACTCATGAGAAAGAAGGAACGCAAAAAAGCCGGGTTCCTATTCACCCGGCCAGTGTATGCTGTTGACATCAAACTGATACTCAATCAAGTATATGATCGGGGCAGAAAAGATAACATTATTAACTGTTCGCTGCTTCTTCATCTCCCCATTTGGTTCCTGTTGTGCCTTCCAGAAGGTTGCCACCTGTTGATGTGATAACATTGTTGGTCACTTCTCTGGAAATGGTGCCGGACACCAGCTGCAATACATCGTTGACGACACCCTGCGTTTCTTTGAATTCCTGTACAATGGGTATGGCATCCACTTCCTCATGGAGCCGATCGATTTCTTCTTCCACATTTTTCAATGCTTCTGTTTTACCATATGCTTGAAAATTAACGGCTTGTTTCTGTAATGTTTTAATTTTTTTAATCAGTTGCTGCACCTTTTGATTGTTATTAATTTTGGCTTCTACTTGTTTAAAACGGTCAATCTCTTCTGTATTCGCCAGCATATCAGCAAGATGTTTTGCTTCATCCAAAATTTCTTTTCGAGAATATTGTGCCATATTATTTCACCTCTGCCGTCGTTTCTGCCATAACGCCGTTTAACGACCATGTTTTCGTTTCGGTAATTTGGACATCAACCAAGCTTCCAATAAGGGATTTGGGTCCCTTAAAGTTGACAAGTTTATTGCGCTCAGTATACCCAGCAAGCACATCCGGATCCTTTTTACTTTCGCCGTCCACAAGCACTTTCACAACTTGATCCTGATACTGTCCCATTGATTCAGCCGATTGCTTATTCACGAGTTCATTCAGACGGTAGAGACGCTGTTTCTTAACGTCTTCTGGCACATCATCCTGTTTGCGTGCAGCTGGAGTGCCTTCCCGCGGTGAATAAATGAATGTGAACGCCGATTCAAATCCGACTTCTTCCACCAGCGACATGGTTTCTTCAAATTGTTCTTCCGTTTCATTCGGGAATCCGACGATGATATCGGTCGTCAGCGTTGCATTTGGCATGGCTTGGCGTATTTTCCGCACTAATTCCAAATACTCTTCACGGGTGTATCGACGGTTCATCTTTTTCAGTACCTCGCTGCTTCCCGATTGTACAGGCAAATGAATGTGGTCAAGTAAGTTTCCGCCTTGAGAAAGTACCTCAATCAGACGGTCATCAAAGTCTCTTGGGTGGGAAGTAGTGAAACGGATTCTTGGAATGTCAATTTTATGAAGGTCGTCCATCAAGTCACCCAAACCATAGTCCGAATCGTCAAAATCCTTGCCGTATGCATTGACATTCTGACCGAGCAACGTAATTTCTTTATATCCCTGGGCTGTCAGGTGACGAACTTCCTGAATGATATCTTCTGGCAGACGGCTGCGTTCTTTGCCCCGTGTCATAGGGACGATGCAGTACGTACAAAATTTATCACAACCGTACATAATGTTGACCCATGCTTTCACACTGCCTTTGCGGGCTTTCGGAAGGTTTTCAATAATATCGCCTTCTTTGGACCACACTTCGACTACTTTTTCTTTACTGAACATAGCATCTTTCACAAGGTGTGGCAGGCGGTGTATGTTATGGGTCCCGAAAATCAGATCGATTTGCGGATGCTTTTGAAGAATTCGATTGACCACTTTTTCTTCCTGCGACATGCAGCCGCATACGCCCAGAATTAAATCCGGATTTTCCCGTTTCAAGGCTTTCAGATGACCAATTTCCCCGAAGACTTTGTTTTCGGCATTTTCCCTTATGGCACATGTGTTTAACAGAATAATATCAGCTTCATGCTTATCATCCGTTGACTCATAACCCATTTCGGACAAAATTCCGGCCATCACTTCCGTATCATGTTCGTTCATCTGGCACCCATATGTTCGAATCATGAATTTTTTATCTTGTCCGATGTTTTCCATTTCTTCGGGGATATTGAAATCGTAATGAACGTCTACGTCATCACGTCCGCGTTTTCTGGCTTTGCTCATATTTGGCGGCTCATACGTTGTTTCGAAGTATTTAGCAATCATATCGTCACTTGTTGTGTTTTTCAGCCGTTGCATATTCTCCGCATCGGATTTTACGTCCGTCGGATTATCAGCCTGTTTGATGTATGATTGCTGCTTTCGTTGTTGTTCGTTCATATCGCAACTCCTTTCGTTTATGTCTTTATATAGAAAAGCTTGATCTGCAAAACCATACGTGTTTTTATTATAAAGGTTTCCATTAAAATAAACAATAGATACTGTTTTCACAGGAAATAAAAAGTGCTGCGCTTATGCACAACACTAGAAGGAATGATTATACTATTATCTCGGTTCAACAATCAGCTTAATAGCTGTTCGCTCTTCTTCCTCGATCATAATATCGGTGAATGCCGGTATACAGATGAGATCGACTCCGCTTGGTGCAACAAATCCTCTTGAAATGGCCACAGCCTTGACTGCTTGGTTTAATGCACCGGCACCGATGGCCTGTATCTCCGCTGATCCTCTTTCCCTTAGAACGTTTGCAAGTGCTCCTGCTACTGAATTTGGATTTGATTTAGCTGAAACTTTTAATACTTCCACTACTGGTACCTCCTTCATGTACTATAGTTTTTCTAATGCTACTATATTCTTGGAGATGGTTGCTTATTACTCACATTATGCATCAATTATTCTAAACTTTCAAATAATCAGCTGTCGAATGGGTGATCATCATTAATCATAATCCGTTCAATAGACGTAGCCAGACCCGATGATTCATCAACCGTGACAATCATTCCGTTTAATTGGGTCCGTCCGCTTTTATCAATTTCAAAACGAACCGGCAAGCCCGTCAGAAACTTCTTTATAACTGCATCCTTCTCCATACCCAGAATGGCATCATAAGGTCCAGTCATGCCAACATCGGTTATATAAGCTGTGCCCTTGGGCAATACACGTTCATCTGCAGTTTGTGTATGAGTATGGGTTCCCGCCACTGCACTAACTTTACCGTCGAGATACCATCCCATAGCCTGCTTTTCACTTGTTGCTTCCGCGTGAAAATCAACAAAAATAATATTAGTGCGTTTTTTCGCTATTTCAATTAATTCATCCATTTTTCGAAACGGGTCATCGATCGCTGGCAGAAACGTTCGACCTTGCACATTAATTACAGCTGCTTCTGTTCCATTGATATTCATAAACGTAATACCTTTTCCTGGTGTGCCTTCCGGAAAATTAGCTGGTCGAACCATATTTTTGGCGTCATCAATGAACTCAAATATTTCTTTTTTATCCCATGTATGATTGCCCATGGTGATGACATGAGCGCCCCACTGCAACATTTGTTTATAAATTTTTTGTGTAATCCCTTTACCGGATGCAGCATTTTCTCCGTTGATTATTGTCAGATCAGACCGATGTTTGTCTTGTAATTTCTGTAAATATGTTTGTACCATGTCTCTTCCGGGCGAGCCCGCTACATCACCGATAAACAGTATTTTCATTACGCTTCATCCTAACATGTTATGTCATTTCAGTGTTACATATTGCCATCATATTGTAAAGAAAAGAAAAAGCGGCCAAATTGACCGCTTTTCTCAGTTTTATTTACTTTGCATATTCCACTGAACGTGTTTCTCTGATAACTGTTACTTTAATGTGACCAGGATAATCAAGTTCGCTCTCAATTTGTTTGCGAATATCACGTGCTATACGAGCGGAATCAATATCATCAAGTTCTCCCGGTTTAACCATAATCCGGATTTCCCTACCGGCCTGAATGGCAAACGATTTTTCCACACCGGTAAATGATTCCGAGATTTCTTCCAGTTTTTCGAGACGTTTGATGTAATTTTCCAATGTCTCACTTCTTGCCCCAGGTCTTGCGGCTGACAGTGCGTCTGCAGCAGCAACCAAGACTGAAATAGTGGAAGTGGCTTCTTCATCACCATGGTGTGAAGCAATGGAATTGATGACAACATCGTGTTCCTTATACTTGATTCCAAGCTCCTTGCCAATTTCAACATGGCTTCCCTCGACTTCATGATCAACAGCTTTACCGATATCGTGAAGCAGGCCGGCTCTTCTTGCCAAAGCTTCATCTTCACCTAATTCAGCAGCAAGCAGTCCGGATAGATAAGCTACTTCCGTGGAATGTTTTAACACATTTTGACCGTAGCTTGTACGATATTTCAGACGACCGAGTATTTTAACGAGATCCGGGTGCAGTCCGTGAATGCCAACCTCAAATGTTGTTTCTTCGCCGACTTCGCGGATATAATCATCAATATCGCGTCTGGCTTTGTCAACCATTTCTTCAATTCTAGCAGGATGTATCCGGCCATCTTGAACAAGACGTTCCAAGGACATGCGGGCGATTTCACGGCGAATCGGATCAAATCCTGATAGAACGACTGCTTCTGGTGTGTCATCAATAATCAAATCAATACCGGTTAACGTTTCCAGTGTCCGGATATTGCGTCCTTCTCGTCCAATAATCCGGCCTTTCATCTCATCATTCGGAAGATTGACAACCGATACAGTCGTTTCCGCAACATGGTCAGCAGCACAACGCTGCAGAGCGAGTGAAAGAATATTTTTAGCTTTCTTATCAGCTTCTTCTTTCGCGCGGTTCTCAGCTTCTTTAATCATTAATGCTGATTCATGGTTGACCTCTTGCTCCACTCGGTCCAAAATAACCTGTTTCGCCTGGTCAGTTGTATACCCTGAAATGCGTTCAAGCTCCGTTTGCTGCTCATTAAGTTTTGCTTCCACTTTGCTTTCCATTTCTTCAATTTGTTGTTGTTTTTCTGTTAATGATTCTTCTTTTCCCTCCAGTGTGAGTTCTCGCTTCTCAAGCGCGTCACTCTTATTGTCCAGACTTTCTTCCTTTTGCATCAGACGGTTTTCTTGCTTTTGCACGTCCATCCGGCGCTCACGGAGTTCATCTTCTGTTTCTTGGCGCAGTTTTTGATTTTCATCTTTTGCTTCCAGAAGTGCTTCCTTCTTGGCAGCATCTGCATTTCGATGACCTTCATCAACTATCTGTTTTGCCAAATTTTCCGCACTGGATATTTTAGCCTCTGCAATTGAACGGCGAATCATATAACCAACAACAATACCGACGATCAGGATTACGGCAAGCAAAATGGAGATGATTAAGGGACTATCCATGGTTTCACCTCCTATTGCTATATAGTTGTACAATTGATTCATTATTGTTGGCATGTACAATGTTCAATAATAAATAATTTAATGTATAATAAACTATAAAATTATACAAGTTAATTTTAATGCCACCCATACCCAATGTCAAGGAAACATGCAGTCAACAAAAATAAATCCTTTGCCGATGACCACAGGCAAAGGATTTAATAGCATTGAAAGATGAAGCGCGGTTAGCTTCAGACGTCAAGACTCTCATGATTCTCTTCATCCGATTCATTTTCGGGAGCATCATCCAAGTTATGATACTGACGAATGGCATGATGAATTTCACGTTTGATGTCCTCATTTTCTTTCAGGAACTGTTTGGCGTTTTCTCGTCCCTGTCCCAATCGTTCACTGTTATACGAGTACCAGGCACCACTTTTCGTAATAATATCCAGCTCCGAACCGACATCGAGAATTTCCCCTTCTTTGGAAATGCCTTCTCCATACATTATATCGACTTCTGCTTGTTTGAATGGAGGAGCAACTTTATTCTTAACAACTTTTAATCGCGCTTTGTTGCCTACCACATCATTTCCTTGTTTCAAGGTTTCCGCACGCCGAACCTCGAGTCTGACAGATGAATAAAATTTAAGTGCCCGGCCACCAGTGGTTGTTTCCGGATTACCGAACATAACACCAACTTTTTCTCTGATCTGATTGATAAATACAGCTGTTGTTTTAGACTTGTTGATGGCACCGGATAATTTCCGCAATGCCTGTGACATCAGCCTTGCCTGCAGACCGACATGGGAGTCTCCCATCTCCCCTTCAATTTCTGCTTTTGGTACCAGTGCCGCCACTGAGTCCACTACAATAATGTCGACGGCGCCACTGCGAACGAGTGCCTCAGCAATCTCCAGTGCTTGTTCACCAGTATCCGGTTGTGATAAAAGCAATTCCTCAATATCGACACCAAGAGCCCGTGCATACGTTGGGTCAAGAGCGTGCTCCGCATCGATGAAAGCAGCTTGCCCGCCCTGCTGCTGTGCTTCAGCAATAGCGTGCAGGGCGACGGTTGTTTTACCGGACGATTCGGGCCCGTAGACTTCAACAACACGTCCTCTTGGATAGCCACCAATACCAAGTGCCACATCCAATGCAAGTGAGCCACTCGGAATCGTTGCAACCTTCTGTCCTTCTTGCTCACCCAGTTTCATAATGGATCCTTTGCCAAATTGTTTCTCGATTTGCTTCAATGCCATATCCAAAGCTTGTTGTTTATCTCCCAATGCATTAACCTCCTTTAATGACCTGGTTACATCATACGCTTTTTTTCTTGTTTTGCCAAGGAATAAACGAATGAGTGTTCCCGTATTTTGCCTTGTCTTTTACGTAGAAAAAACACATTTACGCGGATAATAGTCGGTAAAATTCCATTTTTAGTTTGTTTTCCGGTCAATATGTTCATTTTAACAAATGATATAAAAGTTCATAACCCTTTAAAACGGCTTGTTCACGAATGGCGTTGCGATCACCGTAAAAGACATGCTTTTCCACTGGAATTTTTCCGGAACGGTCGGCGGAAAGAGCGATAAACACTGTTCCCGCAGGATGCCCTTCTGAACGATCAGGACCTGCGACACCTGTGAAACTGATGCCAATATCCGCATCCAACCGTGAGCTGACATTGTCGGCCATTGCCCTAGCGCATTCCTCACTGACTGTTCCATGCTCGTTAAGCAGACGGGATTCCACACCGAGCACGTGTTCTTTCACTGTTGTATCGTAGCAGACAATTCCGCCGCGGCATGCGTCTGAAGCTCCAGGAATCGCAATCAACCGGTCTGTAAACATTCCTCCTGTTAAACTTTCCGCTGCCGCCACCGTTTTTCCCTGTTCTTTAAGCCGCTCTAGCACTTGTTCTTCCAATGATTGTTCATCCATACCGAAATAATGATCTCCTACCCTGTTAAGGATGGCGCGTTTGGACTGCTCAATCAAGGTAAGAGCTGCGTCATCCGTTTCGGCTTTAGCTGTCAGTCGAATGGCAACGCCTTCACTTTGTGCTAGGGGGGCAATGGTTGGATTTTCCTGTTGATCAATAAGGTCTTGGATGTCGTGTTCAATCCGCGACTCACCAATGCCTATAAAACGGAGCATAACAGATTTAATAATCCTGTCTTCTCCCGTCAGACGTTGTAAATGTGGAAGCACATGATCGGTCATCATTCGTTTCATTTCATTCGGTACACCGGGCAGGAAAATCCACGTTGTATTTTCAAATGGAACAATCATTCCGGGAGCCATTCCGGTATGATTTTCAAAAACATCAGATTCGACAAATACTCGTGCCTGCTTGCGGTTGTTTGGTGTCATCTTCATTCCTTTTTTATCATAATAGGATTTTATCATTTCCATGGATGGTTCATGTTCTGTCAATTCTTTGCCGGACACCTGCTGGAAAGCCTCCCTTGTTAAATCGTCCTCTGTGGGCCCAAGTCCACCAGTGACGATGATGACATCCGATCGTTTATTCGAAACACGGAACTGTTCTTCCACACGATGACGGTTATCACCAACAACAGCATGATGATGGACATTTATTCCTATGGAAGCAAGCTTTTTTGATATCCATTGCGCATTGGTATCGGCAATCTGTCCAAGCAATAATTCTGTTCCTACTGCAATAATCTCCGTACTAATGGTAGTCATTATTTTGAATCCCTCATTACATGCCAATTTTTAACAAAATATTCCAATCCTGAAAGTACCGTAAAGACAAGCGCTGCATACAGCATGATCAAACCAAGTGGAAATCCTGCGAAAGCAAACGGGAAATTATGAAGCAACAAGATAGCTATGGCAATCATTTGTGTGGCTGTCTTTACTTTCCCCATACTGCCGGCAGCCATGACAACGCCTTCTCCGGCAGCTACCAGTCGCAATCCAGTGACGGCAAATTCTCTGCCGATAATAACAATTACGATCCATCCTGGTGCCAGACCCAAGTCGACAAGCATAATCAGTGCTGAAGCAACCAGCAGCTTATCGGCAAGTGGGTCCAGAAACTTCCCCATGTTTGTAATCAGGTTGTATTTCCGTGCATAGTGCCCATCAACCCAATCAGTTGCAGCTGCGATAATAAATAATAGTGCTGCGATTAGATGAGATACAGGAAGCGCATTGTCACCAATGGACCATTTTCCCCAATCCAGTGGAATGCTCAGTAATAAAATGAAAATAGGCAGTAAAAAAATACGTGAAAGTGTCAACTTGTTCGGTAAATTCATTATCGTTTCCTCCTGCGTGATAACCCCCTTCCATGATCATATAGGAAGGGTCTTTGAATAGCATCCATTTAACCGGATTGTTCTTCTGATCGGACAATGTCAATCCAAAGATATTGATGGTCTTTATTTTGTGCATCCACTGGATAATCGACAGGGACTCCATCAATGGTTATATTAAGAGTCGGGGCATACCCCACATTGAATTGAACTCGGTCTGTATCTGTGAGATCCACTTCAATAGGTGATTCTTCCACGGAAATCGTACCAGTGTAAAGGGTTTCTCCGCGGTCATTTTCAACCGCTACCCACGTGTCACTGCTTACCTCAATAGAGGCAGATACATCATCACTTGCATGGTTCAGTGTCAGCGTCGATTCCGGTGACGCTCCTGATCCGGTTTCTTCAACTATAAGCTCGGGAGAAGGATTATTCGTCTCATTATTCGTTGTTGAATCATTATTCTCCTCCTGTTCTGAATCCGGTTTTTTTCCGGAATTCTCCCCGGTTTCATCGTTATTATCATTCGTCTCTTGTTCATCGCCCTGATTGCCATCTTCTGAATTGCGGAAGACCGCATTATCCTCGTTCGGCTCTTCCGGATTGGCGCTGCTCCCCGAGGAGGTATCCTGATTAAATATCCATACGACAGCTACGATACCAATAACTAGAAGAACCACAATCAAAGTCGGCAACAGTGAAAAAATAGACTGGCTTTTCTTTGGATTATTATCTTTTCTGGACCGTTGAATATACGTGTACTGGGACGTGTTTTCGTCTTCGAACTGCGGTATTTCTTCTTTATGCTCCTCTAGCAGTTCTTTTCCGTCAAGATCAACAGCCGAAGCATATTCTTTGATGAAAGCCCGGGCATAAAAATTCCCGGGCAAAATGTCAAAATTCCCTTGTTCAATCGCTTCTAAGTATCTTTTTTGTATTTTCGTTGTTTCCTGAAGCTTGTCAAGCGACAGGTTTTTTGCTTCTCTCGCCTCTTTCAGTCTTGCGCCAATTTCCATAGATAACACCATCCATCAATCCATTTTAGAAAACGCCGCTTGTCGATGTTTATGGCGGCAAGCTTGCTATGTGTTTACACAGGAAAAATGTGGTTGTTTCCCTTTAAAAATCAAACATGGAAAAACCATCTTCCTGAGTGAATTGATCACTTTCCATCGAGTCATATGTGATTTGTTCGCTTTCATCATTGCGAAGTTCGATAATATAGTCAAAATCACTCAATTTATATTCCGTCAGCTGCACGAACATATCAGGATGCTCTACAACTTTGACAGACGGCAACTGCATAATTTCCCGAATCAATTCCCAGTGTTGTTCACCGGCCCGTTTAGTTGATAAAATGCCGTCCATAATATACAAATTATTACTGCTGTATTCGTCCTTGATCAATTCTTTTCGAATGGTTTGTTTCAGTAGTGTGCTGGAGACAAACAACCACCGCTTATTAGCAGATACACTAGCCGCCACAATAGACTCGGTCTTCCCCACTCGGGGCATCCCGCGTATACCAATCAATTTATGTCCGTCTTTTTTAAACAGTTCCGACATAAAATCAACTAGGATGCCCAATTCATTCCGGACAAAGCGAAATGTTTTTCGATCATCGCCATCGCTCTGAATATGGCGGCCATGACGGACAGCCAGCTTATCCCGTAATTTAGGATTGCGCATTTTGGTCACGCGTATGGTGTCCATCGTTTCCATAATGGACTGCAAACGAATGATCTGCTCCTTTGTTCTTGATAGAAGCAACATTCCGCGTTTTGAATCTTCCACGCCATTAATGGATATAATGTTAATGGAAAGCATGCCAAGCAATGACGATATATCTCCCAGAAGCCCTGGCCGATTATGTAGGATTTCATATTCAAGATACCATTCCGTTTTTTCCATTATTAGCTCCTATACATACGATTTTTTAATAACGTAATCATAATACTATAATAAAGTATTTTAAGCATGGTGAAAAGGTTATTGACCGAAAAAATAAAGAAGCTGTTCACACAGCTTCTTTATTTTTTGCTTAATTTGTATTTCCTTCGTTTTGCACGAGTTTCACCATTGCGCTGGCAATTGATTGACGCTCATCATCTGATGCAGCGGTCCAAATATCTTGAAGAACACCCTCTTCGTCATTCTTGGCTTCGGTGCTTTTCGCGAGATAGTCACCAACTTCATAAGCCATATTCGATATGGTTTCCTGTCCCATGCCCTGTGATTGTGCTTGTTCAAGTCTGCTGGCCAAAAAGTCTTTCCATGTGTCAAAATTATCAAGAACAGACATGCTTATCTGCCTCCTTTTAAATTGATCATCCTTAGTATTCGACGTATTGGCCGCATTATACATGGCATTCAGGACAGCCAGCCACCGGTCACATGGATAATTTCTCCATTAATATATCCCGATTTCTCATTCATTAAAAAGCTGACCGCATGAGCCACATCCTCAACAGTACCAGCGCGTCCTGCGGGAATGTCCTGTATAATGGCTTCTTTTTCTTCAGGAAGCAGATGCTCATTCATTTTTGTATCTATAAATCCCGGACTGACAGCGTTGACAGAGATTCCAGATGGCGCGGTTTCTTTGGCAAGTGCTTTGATAAAACTATTTTGCGCACCTTTGACAGAGGAATACACGACTTCATGGCTTGCACCCACTTCCCCCCAGATGGACGTGATCATGATGATGTTGCCTTGTTTTCGTGCAATCATGTGAGGAAGAATGTGCCGTGATATTTGCCATGGTGCTTTTACATGTAATGTCAGCATGCTGTCCATTATCGTATCATCGGTATCTTGAAAAAGCCCGGTATGAGCCTTTCCACCTGCAAACACAACAGCATCCACGGGAAGGGTGAGCTGGTTCAACAAATGGTTCACCCCATTGGCGGTGCTGAGGTCAGCCTTTATTTCCATAAGGATGGATTCCTGCTGCATGATGTCAGTGAATTGAAGTCCTTGTTTATTCTGATAATAATGCAAAATAAGGTGGTCACCATCAGCAGCAATCTGTTTATAAACAGCACGCCCAATTTCCCCACTTGCGCCAATAATTAATACGTTTCTTCCCATATCATCCCTACTCATTCACCATTTTACATACCGTCATCCGGTCATCATCAATCCAATCCTGGATAAACGAGTTGAAATCATCTGCCGTCAGCGACTGAATGAAAGGGATTACCCGGAACAAATCAACGCCAACTGTATCATAATGAATATACTTATTAGCCATAAATTCCAATGAATTCATAGCGCGAAGCAATTGACCAATTTGTTTCTTTTTCATTCGTTCGACCTCTTCGTCGGTAAAGGATTTTTTTTGGACGGACCGAAGCAGTTGGATGGTTTTTTCTGCAAATCGATCCGGATCAACAGTATTTCCGCCAATCAGCGAATACCCGAAATTTTTCTCCAGGTCGGTTTCAAAATGAAAACTATCGTCGATCAGCTGTTCCTCATACAACGTTTGATAAAACGACCCACCTTTGGAAAAGAAAAATTCAAGAACCATACTTTGCAGCAAATCTTTCTTTAGAAAAGCATCGCCATAAAGTTCATCTGATAACTCTTTAATACCTACGGTACATTTGGGAACTGAGACCGGCATGACCAGTGTACTTTCTTTCTGTGCGACTGAATCAGGTTCTGTCGGATAATTACGTTTGATGTCCGGTATATCGGCAAAATGTTTCGCTGACTGATTGGTACGGATCCAATCCATCATATGATCCACTTCAAAATTCCCAGTCATAAACAATGTCATATTGCTTGGATGATAAAACGTGTCATAACATGTGTACAAATCATCTTTCGTAATGGTACGGATGGAATCAACTGTTCCGGCGATATCAACCTTGACCGGATGATAATGGAACAGATTACGGAGCGACTCCATAAAAACTTGCCATTCAGGCTGGTCGTTATACATTTCGATTTCTTGGGCGATAATGCCTTTTTCTTTTTCCACGGAGTCTTTGGAAAAGTAAGGAGTCTGCACAAAGTCAAGCAATGTCGTTGTATTTTGTTTAATTTGGTCCGTGGCTGCAAACAAGTAGGCTGTTTTAGTAAAGGATGTATAAGCATTGGCTGATGCGCCCTGTTTACCAAAATCCGCAAACACATCCCGATCTTCTTGTTCAAACATTTTATGCTCCAAAAAGTGAGCAACGCCTTCCGGAACCGTAATCGTTTCCGTTTGATCAATGGGGATGAACGTTTGATCGATCGAACCGTAATTGGTTGAAAATATACCGTACGTTTTAGCCATTTCACGTTTCGGAAGCAAATACACTGTCAATCCATTGGCAAGCTTCTCTTTGTAAAGGATTTCTTCAATCTCATTATACGCTATTTTATTCATTTGAACCGCCCCCTTTGCTGCTCAGTAAATATACCGTGTCCAGTTGACATTGGTGTGCGATGCTGATTATTTCTTCCTTCCCGACATTTTTGATCATTTCTATTAATTCATAGGGAGATTTATCGGAGTCGGCAATGACTTGTTGGTACAATAGTTCAATTAATCCTTTGGAATCATCCATTGTCTCCAGCAGTTGATTAATGATCAGCCTCTTGGTATCATCCATGTCGTCGACAGTAAAATCGCCCTGTTTTATCGCGTCCAACTGCTGTTCAATGATATTTTTTGCCTGCTCATAATCATCAGGAGCAATGCCGCTTAAGACAAATAAAAGCCCTTTATGACTTTCAAGCCGTGATGCTGCATAATAGGCCAAACTATGTTTTTCGCGCACATTCCGGAACAGCTTGGAACTTGGGAAGCCGCCGAACAGGCCATTAAAAACATGTAGGGCAGCATACTCATTGTCAGCGTATGTAATATGGGTGCGGAATCCCAAGTGCAGCTTTGCTTGCTGGACATCCTCTGTTTCAATGATTTCATTCGTCTGATGCACCTGTTTTTCCATATCCGGTATTGGCTCAACATCATCAGGCACTTGATCACGAGCGATTTTATGAATCAGCTTTTCTTTCATGTCTGCACTGTCAAAATCACCGGATACATAGATGTCAAGCTGATCGTGTTTCAAGACGGATTGATAATACGCATACAAGCTCTCCGGAGTAAGGGTATTCAAATCATCTTCATAACCATGAATATGTATACGATAAGATTCATTTTGGCACATTTCATCGATGAGGCGCATGTTGGCATAACTCGCTTTATTGTCTTTCATACTCTTCATTTTCTGGCGTAAAGTATCTTTTTCCCGGGTCACAATCGATGGCATAAATGCGTCGTTGTCACTGATTGGATGAAAAATGATCTCTTGAAGTAAATCAATCGATTCATCCATAATGGATGCTTCATCTGAAATAAATTTCTGATTCGCTGTTTCAAGCCGGATGGTCATAATATGGTTGTTCCCTTTTTTGGAACCATCCACTGATAAAACGGCTCCGTATAACCGGTCAAGTGCTGTTTGAATGGCCTTTCGATCCGGATACGTTACTGTTCCCTGTTGCAGCACATAGGGGAGCAATGCACGTTTGGTAATGGTGTCTTTAGACAAGGGAGATTTGAATTTGGCCGTGATGCTGACCGTCTTAAACTTTTTATCCGGGACGAGATGTATGTTGGTTCCGTTTTCCCGAATGACTGTTTCCAAACTATTGGTCATGGCGGTTGCCTCCTTTGCTTTTTATATTATAGCTAAAACTTGCGTTGCTTATGTATACGACAGGCGCAGACCATCCAAAACCTGTTACAACGGATGAATGACTGCCCTGTACGCATATTAGGATGTCTTTTCGTCATCCATTTGTGAGACAAGGACAGATCGCGGTTTACTACCTTCATATGGACCAACAATGCCTCTGTCTTCCATGGCATCAATCAGGCGAGCGGCCCGGGTATAACCAATGCGGAATCTTCGTTGAAGCATGGACACACTGGCACTTTGCATGTCTGTGATCATTTGCACGGCCTCGCCGTAAAGCTCGTCATCAACTTCGGAATCCGGTTCTTCCGTTTCCTCAGGGATCATCTCTTCCTGATAAGATGCTTTCTGTTGGTCAATACAATGATCAACAACCCGCTCCACTTCTTCATCCGATAAAAATGCTCCCTGCACCCGTGTCGGCTTGGATGAACCTACCGGGGTGAATAGCATGTCGCCGCGGCCCAGCAGCTTTTCCGCACCACCGGCATCCAGAATTGTCCGTGAATCGGTTGCTGATGACACGCTGAAGGCTATTCTAGATGGAATATTCGCTTTAATGACCCCTGTAATGACATCCACAGAAGGCCGCTGTGTTGCAAGTATCAAATGAATTCCGGCGGCTCTAGCCATTTGTGCTAGCCTCGTTATGGCGTCTTCCACCTCATTGGAAGCTACCATCATCAAATCGGCAAGCTCATCCACTAATACGACGATATATGGCAGGTTTGGTTGTTGCTCCTCTTCCGGAACTGTTTGGTTATACTTACGAATATAGTCATTATAGCCTTCAATATTGCGTGTGCTTGTCTCTGAGAACAGTTCATAACGCCGGTCCATCTCATCAACGATTTTTTTCAATGCTTTCGATGCTTTTTTTGGGTCCGTAACAACCGGTGTCATCAAATGCGGGATTCCATTGTAAACGTTCAGTTCCACCTTTTTGGGATCAATCATCATCATTTTCACTTCATGAGGTTTGGCACGCATTAAGATGGTTGTAATAATACCATTCACACAAACACTTTTTCCGCTTCCGGTTGCGCCGGCAACCAACATGTGCGGCATTTTGCTCAATTCGGATACCACCGCCTCACCGGAAATATCCCGGCCAAGGGCGAATAAGAGTTTGGATGATTGTTTGGTAATCACACTGTCCAACACTTCCCGTAGCGACACCATCGCTATTTCATTATTTGGAACCTCTATTCCCACAGCTGATCGGCCTGGTATCGGTGCTTCAATCCGAATATCTTTGGCGGCCAGAGCAAGAGCCAGGTCATCATGTAAATTGACGATTTTACTCACCTTGACACCGGCTTCCGGAGAAACTTCGTACTTCGTTACGGACGGGCCGACGTGGACTTTGGTCACTCGTGCCTTCACACTAAAACTTTGAAATGTCTGTTCCAATTTACGAACCGTAGCCTGAATTTGTGATTTTTCCTGCTGCTGTGAATTTTGCAATGGCTCGGCAAGCAAATGCGAAGGTGGAAGTTCGTATTCATAGTTTTCCGTTTCCGTCATGGCCAACGGATTTTCATCATCTTTTGCATCTTCCGCCACATCTTCTTCAGCTGCTGTGGAAGGTGTTTCAACGTTTTCAGCAGTCGCATTTGAGCTGTCTTCCAGTTCCTGCGTATCATACGTGTAAGCATCTGTAAAATCCTGAATAACCGGCTCTTCCGGCTTTTCTGTTTCAATAGGCGTATTCGGTTCTATATCGGCTGGAGCATCGTCATGATGCTTCGCTTGTTTAATGGTCGTTCGGTGCGACTGTATCCGTTCCTTCATTGATTGAATCATGCCACCGATTTTTTTCATCCATCCGGCAACAAAATCACCAAGTGAAAACTCGGTCATAAAAATGATGCCTATTAAAATAGAAAAAACGGAAACTATTTTTGCGCCTGCCGCTGAAAACAAATAGTAATTAAACACTAGCAACAAGGCGCCAAGCATACCGCCTCCGGTTTGTGCAGCAGTCCCTTCTCCATTAACAAATGCAAGCACATTTTCCCATGTAGCTTTCAAAACAGATGGATCTTCTGGCAAAGCAAGAATACTTTCATATGTTTCAATATGGGTGAATAGCAACAAACCACCAAAAATAATATAAAATCCTGCCATTTTTCGGTGGGAAAAGTCCGGAAAGCGTCGTTTGATCATTAACACGAGTCCCGTGATCAATAGAAAAACAGAGGCAACAAAATACCAGATTCCAAGAAAAAACCGAAAAATATACTCTAGTCCACCGGGGATGGCACCATCACTAATGGCACTGGCACCGCTTCCGAAAATGGCTATGAACAAAAACAGTAGTCCAAGCAGCTCAAATTTAACTTGTTGGTTTAATTGATTGCTTTTCTTTTTTCGCTTCTTTTTCGCCAAGATGATCACCTCTCCGGCCGTCGTTCATTCATTGGTCAACAAATTTCTTATAGAAGAATAGTAACCCCCTGCCATCTGTTTAGGCAAGGGGATGCTGACAATTAGTTCCATTATAGCACAGTTTTCCGCATTTGACGTACCTTTATCGCAAAATAGTGCCGGGAGTGTAGTTTTCATCCATAAAGTCATTCGGATCAGAAGAGAGTACTTGCAATAATTGATAGCTTCCGTCGTTCAATTCTTCGACGTACAATTGTTTCCCGTTGTGCGAGACGCAATGCCGCTTGCTCATTTCCGCTTCCGACTCCGGAAAAATATCCATTTCAGACATTGGTGTATATAAAATCATTGTATCACCTGATCTTCCGGCCCTTTATTATCGGTAATCATTTCATTCAGTTTATGCATAGCTTGTGTTACACCACCAATTCCATCAATCAAACCATTTTGAACGGCATCGTCCCCAATAATATTTGTTCCGATATCCCTGGCCAGATTGCCTTTTGCAAACATAAGCTCGTTAAACGTTTCTTCATCAATATTGGATTGCCTGACTACAAAATCAACGACACGATCCTGCATTTTATCAATGTATTCAAATGTTTGCGGTACACCGATTACTAGCCCATTTAAACGAATCGGGTGAATTGTCATGGTTGCGGTTGGTGCAATATACGAATAATCAGCCGCTACGGCGATAGGAACACCAATCGAGTGACCCCCGCCCAAAACAATCGAAACGGTTGGTTTTGATATGGATGAAATCATTTCGGACAGAGCCAGCCCAGCTTCCACATCACCGCCCACTGTATTCAGCAATACAATCAAGCCTTCGATTTGAGGATTTTGTTCAATCGCAATCAGTTGCGGCAGCATATGCTCATATTTCGTAGTTTTATTTTGTGATGGCAGCTGTACATGTCCCTCAATTTGTCCAATAATCGACAGCACATGAATATTGGAATCAGGTGCTTGTGCAACATTGGATTGACCGAGCTGCTGAATTTTCTGCACTAAAGACGAATTATTGGTCTGTTCTTCCTGATTCTGACCATCTTTTTTTCCTGGATCTTTTTCCATATATGGTCCTCCTTTACCTGTACGTTCCATCCATAGTATGAACCAAATAAAGAAAGACCATACAAACGAATAAAAATATCGGCTGATATGCCGATATTTTTATTCAATCATCACATTCTTCAGTGCTTCTTTTTCCGATTCAGTCAATTCAACCAGAGGGAGTCGAACACTACCGACGTCGATTCCATTCATGCGCAATGCAGCTTTAACGGGGGCAGGTGATGGCTGGTTAAATAATCCATTCATAAGTGGCAGCAGATGTCGATGAATGGAAGCCGATTTATTCACATCGCCCGATTGATAAGCATGGACCATGGTCTGCAGGTTTGTTCCCACAATATGTGCAGCGACTGATACGACACCATCCGCACCAACGGAAAGCATAGGCAATGTTATATTGTCCTCCCCTGAGTATATACGAAAATCTCGGGATGTCTGTTGTATGATGTCGACAACTTGATTCAGGTCACCGCTGGCTTCTTTCACTGCAACGATATTGTTAATGTGGCTTAACTGTATAATGGTATCTGCATCCATTTTAACCGCCGTACGTCCAGGGACATTATACAACATGACTGGCAATGCGGTTGCATTGGCAATTGTTTCAAAGTGGCTGTACAACCCTTTTGGATTTGGTTTATTGTAATAAGGTGTTACGAGCATAATGCCATCCACACCCGAAAATTCAGCTTCTTTAGTCAATGACATGGACGCTGCTGTATCATTGCTTCCTGTTCCGGCAATGACTGGCACACGGCCATTAACCGTTTTAACAATATGCCGGAAAAGGGACTGCTTTTCCTCGTTTGTCAATGTGGGTGATTCACCGGTTGTACCGGCAACCACCAGTCCATCACTTCCATTCTTTAGCAAATGTTCAATCAATTCATCCGTTTTTTCAAAATCGATTTCACCATGCACGTCAAACGGCGTCACCATTGCAGTCAGAACATTACCAAAGTCCATTGCATGACACCTTTCTGTTTATAATAATCCTTCAAGAGACAGGGTTCCCGTGAACATGATTCAATTCAAACACATCATGAAGTGCGTTTACAGCTGTTTTTAAATGTTGTTCATGAATCAGCACCCAAATCGTCGTATGACTGTCTGCCGACTGCAATATTTGCACGCCGGCATCAGTCAGAGACTGAACAATTTTGGAGGCAACCCCTGGTACGCCGGTCATCCCGGCACCCACAGCCGAAACTTTGGCACAGTTTTTAGTAATCTCCGGATAGAAGCCCATGGTTTCAAGGATGTGTACCGCTTTTTCTGTTTGAGCATCAGGAACGGTGTAAAGAACCCCCGTTGGCGAAATATTGATAAAGTCAACGGAAATCCCAGCTTCAGCCATTGCTTTAAAAACATCTGACTGAAGTATGGACGTTTGCTCCTCTGTTTCCACTTTTATCTGTGTAATGGATGACATATGGGCGATACCGGTGACCAAACGATCGGAAATATCAGTACCTGCTTCCTGGATGCGTGATGATGTGATCAACGTTCCTTCATCCTTGACATAAGTTGATCGGACACGCATAGGAATTTTTGCCTGCATAGCAATCTCCACAGCCCGGGGATGAATCACTTTAGCACCTTGGTAAGCCAAATTACATATTTCGGTATACGTCACCACGTCCATTGGTCTGGCGGATGAAACGATGGTCGGATCAGCTGTCATCACCCCGTTCACATCCGTAAATACTTCTACGCGATCTGCATCTACAGCGGCACCGAGAGCAGCTGCGGTTGTATCACTTCCACCACGTCCTATGGTTGTTATTTCTCCGTTTTCTGTTTGTCCTTGAAATCCGGCCACAACAACAACATCATGCTGTTTCAAGGCTTCGAGCATTTGATCGGCTTTCACATCTTTAATTTTCGCTTGTGTGAAGTCATCGTTTGTCGTAAATCCGGCCTGTGCGCCGGTAAGGGCTGTTGCGTTAATATGATGTTTCTGCAGCTCATTGGATAGTACGACTGACGCAATGGTTTCCCCGCATGACATGAGTAAGTCCAATTCACGTTTTGATGTGAAATTTTTTGGGAAATCAACCAATCCCAACAATGTGTCTGTTGCGTAGGGAGCCGGGTCTCGCCCCAATGCGGATACAACGACTGCAAGTTTATAATTATTCATTAAAGCATTTTTAATATGTTGAATGACGTGATGTCGATTGTCTTCGGTTTGTACAGACGTACCTCCGAATTTTTGAACCACTATTTGCATGATTCCACCTCAATTTTTAAAGCCATTTATTATGAATTAATCGTTCGGCGATTTGAATGGTATTCAATGCAGCCCCTTTGATCAAGTTATCAGACACAATCCAGAAGTGGAAGCCATAATCATTGTCCAGATCTTTACGGATACGTCCGGCAAAGACATCTTCTTTGCCTTCAGCACTGAGCGGTGTTGGATAGGTCTGTGTCGTCGGGTCATCTTCAACGACAACACCATTCGCGCGTTCCAGCTCATCTTGTATATCGTTAACGGTAAGGTCATTGTTTTCCACTTCGGCATATACGCTTTCAGCATGTGATGTAAAAATAGGAAGTCTGACACACGTTGCAGCGATCGCCAGTTTTTGATCATGCAGAATTTTTTTGGATTCATGGATCATTTTCATTTCCTCAAACGTGTAGCCATTTTCTTGAAACGAATCAATTTGAGGAAGCGCATTAAAGGCAATCGGGAAGTGTTTTTCATCCCCTTTGACAGGTAATTGGTCCGCAGTCATTTCGTCACCATTCATATATTGTCTGGTTTGCTCCTCCAGTTCATCGCATGCTTCATTGCCTGATCCTGAAACAGCTTGATACGTCGATACGATAACACGGTTCAGACCAAATGCTTCCTGGATCGGCTTCAATATCGCAACCATTTGGATCGTGGAACAATTTGGATTGGCAATGATTCCGTTGTGTGACTGCAAATCGTCTTCATTCACTTCCGGGACAACCAAAGGAACCTGGTCATCGAGACGATAAGCACTTGTGTTATCAACAACAACCGCACCGCGTTCCACAGCTTCCGGCGCCAATTTTTTGGAAATGGATCCACCTGCAGAGAACAGTGCTATATCAACATTCTCAAAACTTTCTGGTGCTGCCTCCTCAACGGTTAATTCTTCGTTTTTAAAACGAACTTTTTTTCCTGCTGATCGTTTTGATGATAAAAGTTTCAGTTCACCAATAGGCATATCTCTTTCCTCTAATAGTTGAACAATTTTTTGGCCGACTGCACCAGTCGCTCCTACAACTGCTATTGTAAATGTTGTTTGTTCCGCCATGTATTCTGACACCTCACTGAAATGATAGATTCATTTTATTGTACCATATGTTAACCGGAATAAGGAATAATGACTGGCTGAATTTGCTCATAATTCAGTGCCGACTCAATGGTGGCGGAAACTTGACTCATGTCCGAAACAAGGGAATTTGGCTTTTTGCGTGGATTATCCTGACCATAGGGGATGAAATAATAATATTTGCTTGCCATCAACCGCATCAGATTGACACCATTCATCCCAAGTGCATCATTGGTGGCTATCCCTAGGACAACCGGTTGTTGATTTCTAATTGTTGCTTTGGCAGCCATTAGCACCGGTGTATCAGTCAAAGCGTTCGCAAGTTTGCTCATGGAGTTTCCGGTCAGTGGAGCTATCAGCATGCAATCAAGCGGAAAATCAGGTCCAAGCGGTTCAGCTTCGGGCATCGTTCTGATCGCGCGTTTGCCTGTAATCGACTCTATTTTGCTGACGTGATCGGCTGCATAACCAAATTTACTGTCCGTATTCTGAACTGTGTAAGAAATAATCGGTACCACATCAGCTCCGGTTTCCATCAAATTTTCAAGCTGTGGAAATACTTGATCATAGGTGCAATGTGACCCAGTAATACCAAATCCGATCCGTTTTCCTTCTAAACTCATAATTGATTCTCCTTCCGATTAATCAGAAATTGTTTGATGACATCGGCCAATATTTTTCCAGCTGTTTTTGGTGCAACTATCCCCGGTAAACTTTTAGCCAAGATCGCTTTGATGCCACGCTGTTCAGCATAGTCAAAATCGGTTCCACCTGGTTTGGATGCAAGATCAAAAATAATGGCATGTGGAGGAAGTTGCTGCACCTCTTTTCTAGTGACCACCTGCGCCGGAACAGTATTAATGAGCAAGTCGCATTCTGAAGTATGTTTATGCAGTTGTTCGAATGGGATAGCTGTATGTCCCAATTCCGTTATCCGAGCCAAATCCATAATGCTTTTTGCACAAACCGATACGTTTGCGCCGAGCGCTGCGAATTTATTGGCAACAGTATTACCTACTCTTCCAAAGCCAACCACGAAGACACGTGAAGAATGAATCGTGAAATCCGTATGTTCCATGGCCTTCATAATGGTGCCTTCCGCTGTGGGGATCGAGTTATAAATAGCAACATCATCTCTATTAAGCAATGGAATCAATGTTACATTGGCTTGTTCTGTCGCTTGATTCAGATAATCATTCGAAATGCCTGTAAACAAAACAGCCGTATCTTTCATTTTCTTAAACCAATCAGTCGTTAATTGAATTTTCTGATCGGAAAAAACGGTTTCCACATACCCTGAGCGATCCGTCCCGGTGATCGGCAAAACAATGGCATCCATTTTTTCTGGATCCAAATCAGAAAAAGCAATTTGGTGTGACCCGGTAAAGCCTTCCTCCAAATTGTCAAATCCAATTAAATAAATCGTTAACTCCGGCCATGCCTGCATCTGGCGTATTAATTCCAGATACCGTGCATCTCCGCCAATAACAGCCATTTGTTGAATCATTCGTATAACTACCCTCCACTGTTCTGCTGTTTTCATTTCAATATAGCCTATGCTTTAATGGGAAGTTAGTGATGGAGAGACCATTAAAAAACCAGCATCAATTAAGATGCTGGTTTCACTGTTGCTCAAGAGCCATCAGTGGGGGATCAAAGACCCATTGATTGACGTTTCACTTTATTATACGGTCATGATTCAATCATAATCATGTCTTCACCGATTTTTTTTACAGAGCTCCATCGTATTTTCGTCTCGGCTCCTTCTTTTTTCAAACCGAACCATTTGTAGCCTGGAATGATAAACGACTCAATCTGCCCTGTTTTTTCGTCAATTTCAAGGTCAGTCTGACCAAGAATACCAAGCCGGGATCCTTCATTAACATCAATGATTTCTTTGCCGCTGATATCTTTATAACGCATGGAAACGCCCCCAAAAATATTTTCTTAATAAATCATATGATAGCGACAAGAATCTATGACTGAGCCCATTAAGAGGATGGAGCAATCAATGCTGTTGCTGGGGATTCCTGAAAAACCGATTCAATAACATGACGAATTTTATCATGATCAACGGCATCAATCTCTCCGATTATTTCATCCATAGACCGATGCCGCCCCAGCAGAAGTTCGTTTCGTCCATTTCGGCTCATCCGGCTGCTAGTGCTTTCCAGACTGAGCATCAAATTTCCCTTCAATTGCTCCTTGCTGTTTTTTAATTCTTTGTCCGTTAGCCCATTTTTAATTAAATCATCCACTGTTTTATAAAGGATATCCTGCAATTGTGGCAGCTGATCTTTTCCAGTTCCGGCATAGATAGTCAGAAGCCCACTATCCAGAAATGACTCATGATAGGAAAACACGGCATAGGCGAGGCCCTGTTTCTCACGAATGTCCTGAAATAGCCTTGAGCTCATACTACCACCCAAAACATTATTCATAACGATCAGACTGTATATATCATTGTCATCGACGGGAAGACCGTTATAACCGATGCATATATGTGCCTGCTCGGTATCTTTGGATTTTTCAATGCGATTACCCAAGAAGCTCGGATGCATCACTTCTTTTTCATGATTGGATTTTTCCGGGAACCCGCTGAAATAGGATTCGGTCGTACGAACAAACGCCTCGTCCACATTGCCAGCAATCGATACGACTACATTATCAGGGGTATAACGCTCCTGAATATATTGTTTCAGGCCGTCCGAAGTAAATGACTGCAATTGTTTTTCCGTCCCGAGGATCGGATAGCCCAATGGATGTTGTCCGAATGCAGCACGTGCCAAAACATCATGAACGATATCGTCCGGTGTATCTTCATACATATTAATTTCTTCCATAACAACTTTCTTTTCCCGTTCCAATTCTTCTTCATCAAAAGATGAATGGAAAAACATGTCTGCTAAAATAGCCAGAGCATATTCTTTGTGCGTGTCAATGACTTTCGCATAAAAACATGTATACTCTTTTGACGTGAACGCATTCACCTGTCCGCCGATAGCATCAAAAGCTTCAGCAATATCTTGTGGCGATCTTGTTTCCGTTCCCTTAAAAAACATATGTTCTAAAAAATGGGAGATACCGTTGTTGTCTTCTGTTTCATTTCTGGAACCGGTTCGTATCCATATACCAATGGTTACCGAACGAACATCAGGTATCTTTTCCGTAACAATTCGAAGACCATTCGTACTTGTATGCTTTTCCACCAACATTTCTTCCTCCTAAATCATTGGAGCGTATGCGGACGCTCTTCATTTAACAATTCATCAATGGTGCCAAGTTTATACCCTTTGTCCTTGATACGAGCAATTAATGGGTCAAGATTTTTGGCAACTGATGGAGTGGGGTGCATTAAAACAGTAGCTCCAGGATGAATATTGTTCATTACGCGATTCATCATAACAGATAACGACGGATTCTTCCAATCAATGGTATCGACTGTCCACAAAATGGTATTTAACCCTTTTTTGGAAGCTGCGGTTACAGTCTGCTCGGAATAACTGCCGCTGGGCGGGGCAAACCATTTCGGCATATCTCCGGTAATAGCTTTCAAGATCTCGTTTGTGCGTGTCAACTGTGTACCAGTTTCTTCGTTCGACAATCGGGCCATATCTGGATGATTATACGCATGATTGCCGATGCTATGACCCTGTTCTTTGATCATTTTAACATAATCTGAATGAGTTTTAGCCCACTTTCCTTCGATAAAAAAGGTCGCCTTAACCCCAGTTTCCTTCAGGGTTGTTAAAATGGATGGTATGTATTTTCCCCCCCACGACACATTAAATAACAGTGCAACCATATTTTTTTCCGGATGACCGCGGTAAATGGGGGCAGACGGAAGATCATCCATGCTTATTTCCGGAGGGATTTGTTCATAGGTCAGAAGCGTCTCATCAAAACCACCTTCTTCTTTCATTTGTTCATACGATTGGCTCACGTTTACTTTCAGCCCATTAATGCCAGGCATTTTTTTCCATACTTTATGAATAACGGCATTTTCCGGTTCTGCTTCATAGCTTGAACGTTTCCGTTTTATTTTTTGATACAGCGCATCTTCCTGCTTGGCTACCTTACTGACAGTCTGGGAAAATGTTTTGGCTTCATTTGTCTGGAATGGATTATAGCTGTTTCCAAATGAAGCGAATACAATCAATACAAATACACAGACATGTACCAATCCCCGGTAATGGTGCATCCATATCCCTCCTCACTCCACTTTATGAATAAGAAGGACAAGATATGATCGCTGATAAACCGCCACTGTACTTGCATAATGTCAGGCATAAAAAAAGAAACTGGTGCTCCAGCTTCTTGTTTTACCTTATGAACTTGATTCTGTACTTTTTTCCCGTTCTTCTTTTAGCAGTGCTTTGCGGGACAAGTTAACCCGACCCTGGTTGTCAATTTCCTTCACTTTCACCGTTATTTCATCCCCAACGGAAACGACATCCTCAACTTTATTTGTACGTTCTTCAGCCAGTTCGGAAATATGAACGAGTCCGTCCTTTCCTTTAAAGAGTTCTACAAAAGCACCGAACTTCTCAATGCGTTTTACAGTGCCCCGGTATATTTGTCCAACTTCCACTTCACGGACTAAATCTTCAATAATCTGTTTCGCTTGTTGGTTCATATCAGCGTCAGTGGATGAAATGAATACACTGCCATCCTGCTCAATGTCAATTTTTACACCGGTATCTTCTATAATTTGATTAATCTGTTTACCACTAGGTCCGATAACGTCCCGAATCTTATCCGGATCAATGGACATGGTCAATATTTTGGGCGCATGTTGTGACAGGCGTTCTCTTGGTTCATTCAGTGTTGACAGCATAGAATCAAGAATTTGCATACGTCCTTTTTTAGCCTGTTCCAATGCTTCCTTTAAAATGTCTTTGGATAATCCTTCAATTTTAATATCCATTTGCAGTGCGGTCACACCCTGTTCAGTTCCAGCCACTTTAAAGTCCATGTCTCCTAGGGCATCTTCCATGCCTTGTATATCCGAAAGAATGGTGTAATCATCGCCTGATTTCACAAGTCCCATTGCAATACCAGCAACTGGTGCTTTAATGGGTATCCCTGCATCCATCATAGCTAGCGTACTGGCACAAATACTGGCCTGTGATGTGGAACCGTTGGACTCCAACACCTCTGAAACGAGACGGATCGTATATGGAAATTCTTTTTCAGACGGAACGACTTTCTCGAGTGCCCGTTCGCCCAGTGCTCCATGACCAATTTCACGTCGACCGGGGCCTTTGATTGGTCCAGTCTCACCGACGCTGTATTGTGGAAAGTTATAATGGTGCATGAACCGTTTCGACTCTTCCAGATCCAGGCCATCGAGGACTTGGACATCCCCCAATGCTCCCAATGTGCATACACTTAATGCCTGGGTTTGTCCGCGTGTGAAGAGTCCTGAACCATGCGTCCGGGGCAATATATCGACTCGTGATGACAAGTGACGGATCTGATCAATATGACGCCCATCCGGACGGATATTTTCCTTCGTTATCAGGCGGCGGACTTCTGACTTAACCATGTCATCGAGAATGGAATCGATTTGTTTCAGGACGTCCTCGTTTTCACCTTCTTCTTCAAATGACGCCAGAATCTCATTTTTCACATGACTGATAGCTTCATCACGGGCAAGCTTTTCTTCTGTTCGGATAGCTTCAAGAAGCTTGTCTTCTGATTGTGCTTCCACTCTGGAGATTAAGTCGTTATCCTCATCAGGAGCTTGAAAATCCTGTTTCGTTATGCCGACTTCTTCCACAATGGCTTCCTGGAATTCGATCAAACGAACAATTTCTTGATGACCGAACATAATAGCCTCAAGCATAATGTCTTCCGGAATTTCGTCCGCGCCAGCTTCCACCATATTCACAGCGTTTTTTGTTCCAGCAACTGTCAAGTCAATGTCGCTTTTTTCTTCCTGTTCCACTGTCGGATTAATAATAAATTCACCGTCAATCCGTCCGACATGAACACCGGCAATCGGTTCAGAAAACGGTAAATCAGAAATGGACAGTGCAATTGATGACCCAATCATCGCAGCCATTTCGGACGAACAATCCTGATCAACACTCATAACGGTACTGATGACCTGTACTTCATTTCTGTATCCATCCGGAAACAGTGGTCGAATCGGACGATCAATCAGACGGGACGTTAATGTTGCTTTCTCGCTCGGACGCCCTTCCCGTTTAATAAAGCCTCCAGGGATTTTTCCTACGGCATATAAACGTTCTTCATAATTGATGGTCAATGGGAAAAATGGTAAATCTTTTGGTTCGTTGGATCCGGTTGCCACTGATAATACAGATGTTTCACCGTAACGAATCATCGCGGCACCATTTGCTTGTTTAGCCAGTTCTCCAGTTTCAACAGTAAACGTTCTGCCGCCGATTTCAGTGGAGAATGTTTTCTTTGCTTCTTCCATTAGTCATATAACTCCCTTCAAAAACTTTCTGCTTTCATTTTATAGTTAATAAGCATAAAAGTAAATTTTATGTATCGTTTTGTGATATTAAAATGGATCAAAGCGGAATAAAGTGAAAAAAGCAGGATTTCTCCTGCTTTTCACTTCTACTTCTTATCGGCGAAGGCCGAGTTTTTTAATTACGTCACGATAGCGTATAACGTCTTTGTTACGCAAATAATTGAGTAAATTCCGGCGCTTACCCACCATCTTCAAAAGACCACGACGTGAATGGTGATCTTTCTTGTGAAAGCGCAAATGTCCGTTAAGGGTTGTGATTTCTTCCGTCATAATAGCAATCTGTACTTCCGGAGAACCGGTATCACTTTCATGGACTTTGAACTCATTTATGATTTCATTCTTGCGTTCTTTTGTGACAGCCATCAGGCTCACCTCCAAATATGTTTATATCCCCATTCTCCCAGCAATCGCCGGAGTTACGAATTGCCATGAGATGGTTCACGATATTAAGAATACACCTTTTTGTTAAAAAATGCAAGAGTTGTCATGAATAACGGAAAAAATCACGTATTTGCCGTTCATCATCTTCAATTTGCTTGACCAATTCGGCAACATTGTCGAATTTTTCTTCATCCCGTATGAAGCGGTGCCATTCAAGGACCAATTCCTCACCATAAAGGTTATTGCTGTAATCTAGAATATTAACTTCAACGCTTGGTTTTTCCTTATTTTCCGTGAATGTTGGATTATAGCCCAAGCTTCCCATTCCTAAATAAATGTCATGCCCGTAACGGACTTTCACCGCATACACACCCACCTTAGGCAACAATGCATCGGCAGGAACATTTAAATTGGCGGTAGGATATCCAATTTCCCGTCCGCGCATATCTCCCTTTTTTACTATGCCTCGAACAGACAAGGGCCTGCCCAACTGTGAATTAGCCCTGGTGATTTGACCATTCCGAAGCCACTCCCTAATTTTTGTGGAACTTATTTTTTCATGACTCATCTTCACTTCGTCAACAGTTGTAAAGGTAAATGATCCCTGTGCATGGTCCTGAAGTGTATGTACATTTCCTCGTCCTTTATGTCCATAGGAAAAATCAAATCCTGTAACAAGATGCTTAATATGCAACTGTATAATGAAATGATTGATAAATGTTTGCGGTGTCAGTTTGGATAGTTCGTTATTAAATGTTATAACATATAGGTGGTCAATGCCAAGCTGCTCTACCAACTTTTCTTTTTCCTTCAGCGGAGTGATGTAGTTGACATGATGGACATCTTCCCGCAGCACAACGGAAGGATGAGGATGAAACGTAATGACAGCGCTTTGTATTTGTCTCGTTTCCGCTTCAGATATGGCAGTCCGGATCACGCGTTGATGACCTTTATGGACGCCATCAAAAAAGCCAATGGCAGCAACCGTTTCCGGCAGTTCGTTTCTTAATAAGGTATGTGGATAAGTCAGCATTGTCGTCTGCAATTGGATTCACCTACTTTTCAATCATTAAAAACTCGCACCGGTTTTATAAGATGTTTATCTTCAGGATGGGACTGATAAATGGCCAGAACCTGTCCATCCGCCATCATTAAAAAGGGCTCCGTCTTTGGTGGGGAGTCAGGTTTTGGCAGCTTTTGTCCACTATATATCCGTTTTTTAAGAGATACGTCCACATGCAATTGTTCCATGTGTGTCAGGCCACGCGCAATTGGAAAAAGAAGTTTATCCAATTCATTATTCGTCACGGCGTTTTCTATATCATCAAATGAGACCGTTTCTTTTGTTTCAATACCACCTGATTTTGTACGACACAGCGTTCCCATATGCGCAGGATAGTCTAATTGAGCGCCTATATCTCCACATAATGTACGGATATAGGTTCCTTTTGAACATACAACTTGCACCTGAAACGAATGGGTATCAATACTTTCGTCTATTAAATCCAAACTGTAAATAAACACGTGTCGTTCCGGCCGTTCAACCGATTCATTGTCCCGAGCATATTCGTACAATTTTTTGCCATTCACCTTCACAGCTGAATACATGGGAGGAACTTGTGTTATACCTCCTTGAAACAATCGTAACACGTTTTCAATAGCTTGTTGAGATGGAGGGGACATGACGGTTCTCGATTCGATAACATGCCCATGGCTATCCTCGGTTTCTGTGGTTGTACCAAGGATAATTTCAGCCGTGTACATTTTTTTCGTATCAGTCAGAAAAGGAACAATCTTAGTCGCCTTCCCTATGCAGACAGGCAGTACACCTTCTACTTCCGGGTCAAGTGTTCCGGTATGGCCTGCTTTGTGGATGCCTGTTAATTCTCGAATTTTCATGATGCAATCGTGCGATGTTATGCCTTTTGGTTTCCATAAAGGTAAGATGCCTTTCATACAGCCACCCCCAGTCGCTCGGTAGACAGATAGAGCACGGAAAAAATGGACCCGTCAGCCTGGTTGCCAACGAGTCAGATTGCCCATGCGCGCTGTTTAACTATTTAAATCACGTAATATCCTTTCGATTCGATTGCCGTGTTCAAGGGCTTCATCAAACTCAAATGTGATTTCCGGTGTTTTTCTCAGTCGTATACGCTGTCCGATTTCAGAGCGGATAAATCCCTTTGCTTTTGCCAAACCAGTCAGTGTGTCGTGTTTCTCTTCTTCATCGCCGAGAACGGATATGAAGATCTTGGCTTGCTGCAGATCCCCGGTGACTTCCACATCAGTAACGGTCACAAATCCAACACGCGGATCTTTTATTTTCCGGCTCAAAATCTCACCCAGTTCTTTTTTCATCTGCTCCGCCACACGATTCGAACGAATATCACCCATTTTGATCACCTCAGTTTATATGACGATCTGCCGGAGTCGTACGATTACAAATGTTCAACATCTGTAATCGTTCGTTCCAGATCAGGAAACGTATCCATCATCTTTAGTATTTCCTGTATTACTTGCTCAGCATGCACTTTATTATTGGAAATAGTGACAATGCCAAATTTAGCCCGCTGCCACAGATCGTGATAATTCAGTTCAGTAACAGCAACATTAAATTCATTTCGTAACTTGGAGCTTACACGTTTAATGATGGATCGTTTCGCCTTTAAAGACTGGACTTCATACAGCATGCATTCGACTTCGGCATAAATAATCATGTGCGCTCAATTTCTTCCATAACGAATGCTTCCAGTATATCGCCTTCTTTTATATCATTAAAGTTTTTAATGGTTATGCCGCATTCGTAGTTTTGAGCAACTTCTTTGGCGTCATCCTTGTACCGTTTCAATGTGTCAATTTCTCCCTCAAACTGCACGACGCCGTCACGAATAAGACGTACACCCGAATCTCTTGTAATTTTTCCATCTGTAACATAACTACCTGCAATGGTACCGATCCGTGACACTTTAAATATTTCCCTAACTTCCGCTTGTCCGATCACTTTTTCTTCGTATTCCGGATCGAGCATCCCTTTCATGGCTGCTTCTATTTCTTCAATGGCTTTGTAAATAACACGATGCTGACGAACATCCACTTTTTCTGATTCAGCCGCTTTTTTGGCGTTGGCATCCGGACGTACATTAAAACCAATAACAATGGCATTGGATGCAGAAGCAAGGATGATATCCGATTCTTTTATAGCTCCGACACCAGTGTGAATGATTTTGATTTTAACGCCTTCCACATCAATTTTTTCCAGTGACGATGCAAGTGCTTCGGCGGAACCCTGAACATCAGCTTTAATAACAATATTTATTTCTTTCATTTCGCCTTGTTTAATTTGTTCAAACAAGTCGTCAACACTGACTTTTGCTGTTTCTGAACGTGATTCCTGAATGTGTTTTTGCTGCCGTGCCTGACCAACTTGACGCGCTTTTTTCTCATCTGAGAATACGAGAAATTGATCACCGGCTTGCGGAACATCATTTAACCCCGTCACTTCCACAGGGGTTGACGGATCAGCGGAATTGACACGTCGTCCTTGATCATTGACCATTGCTCTCACCCGGCCGAATGTGCTTCCGACAACAATGGAATCACTCTTATGAAGTGTGCCGTTCTGTATGAGCAGTGTAGCAACTGGGCCCCGGCCTTTATCCAACTCCCCTTCAATGACCGTTCCAAATGCATTTGCCTGTGGGTTAGCTTTCAGTTCTTCCATTTCAGAAACAAGAAGCAGCATTTCCAAAAGGTTGTCGATCCCGTCATGTTTAACAGCTGACATGTTTACAAAAATCGTATTACCGCCCCACTCTTCAGAAACCAGCTCGTATTCCGTCAGTTCCTGCATAACACGATCGGGATTAGCCCCTTCCTTATCCATCTTATTGACAGCAACGATAATAGGAACGTCGGCGGCCTTCGCATGATTAATAGCTTCTACGGTCTGTGGCATAATGCCATCGTCTGCCGCGACAACCAGAACGGCAATATCTGTCACCTGTGCGCCACGGGAGCGCATGCTTGTAAAGGCAGCATGACCGGGTGTATCCAAAAAGGTTAATTTCTTTCCGTTGTTTTCCACTTGGTAGGCACCAATATGCTGGGTGATTCCGCCTGCTTCATCTTCTTGCACTTTTGCCTGGCGAATCGCATCCAGGAGTGTTGTTTTTCCATGGTCAACATGTCCCATAATGGTAACGACAGCCGGCCGTTCAACTAATTGGTCCTCATCATCTTCCTGGAGGTATTTGTTGAAATCAGTGTCATCCAGGATAATTTCTTTTTCCACTTCGACGCTGAATTCATTACAAATCAATTCGACAGCGTCATCATCAAGATCCTGATTTTTGGTTGCCATAACACCAAGAAACATAAGTTTTTTAATGATTTCTGATGTTTCTTTATTTAATTTGGTTGCCAATTCATCAACAGTAAGCGTTTCACTGTATGTGATTTTCTCAGGTACTTTTTTAGCAGGTTTTTGCTTATGTTTAGCTGATTGGTTCGTTTTATCGCCTTTTTTGTGCTGTTGATTCTTGTGTTGTCGACCCTTTTTCTGTTGCTGCCCTTGACGTTTTTGATGACCGCTTTGTTTCTGCTGTTCCTGTGATGATTGCTTTTTATTTTGGTTTTGCTGCCCTTGGGATGCCTGTTTTTTATTCTGGTTTTGTTGGTTTTGGCTGTTTGCCTTGTTATTTGATTGTTGTTGTTTATTCATACGCTGACCGCTTTCATTTTTAGTATTGTTGGTTGGATTTACGTGTTGTTTGCTGCCTCCAGGCGCCTTTTCCGTTTCATTGTTCTTTGACGCAAACGTTTTATCCAGTTCCGCGATCGTGTCGGTGGAAATGGTTGACATATGGTTTTTTACATCGATGCTTAAGTTTTTTAGTTGTTGAATGACGTCTTTACTGGTTGCGTTATTCTGCCGTGCATATTCGTATATGCGCATTTTGCTCATACATCCACCCCCAAGATTTTTTACCTCAGCAGCGATTGGATCTTGGTTGCAAACCCATCATCCAGTATAGCTGCTGCCACTCGTTGTGTTTTGCCGATGGCGTTTGAGAGGGTTTCCCTGTCCTCGACAAAAACAAATGGCACGTCATAGGTTTCACACTTATTTATGAGTTTTTTTCGTGTACGTGTACCGATATCATCTGCCAACAGAACCAGTTTTGCCCTGTTTTTCCGGATATCGTTCACAATGATGTCTTCCCCCAGGGAACACTTCCCTGCGCGATAAGCGAGTCCAATGATACTCAAATAATTATTTTTCATCGGTCTTCCCTTCTGCAGTCTGTTTCAGTTCTTCATATATGGACGGATCAATGTGTGTGTTGAGTTGACGACCAAGAAGATCCGCCTTTTTTGCTCGTACAATCACGTCCGGATCCGCTGAAACATAGGCACCTCGTCCGTTTTTTTTGCCGGTGAGGTCAATAAAAACCTCGTTTTCTTTATTACGGACAACCCGGATGAGTTCTTTCTTTGGTTTCATTTCATTCGTTACAACGCATTTTCGGTACGGTGTTTTCTTTTTTTTAACCATTGGAATCCTCCTTATTCAAACAAGTCTTCTTCATTGTCAGAATAAGAATCATCAAACTCATCAAGCTCATCGTCATCATCCGCTATAAGACCTTCTGCACGTGCTTCCGACTCGCTTTTAATATCAATCTTCCATCCGGTCAGTTTAGCCGCAAGACGTGCATTTTGACCTTTTTTTCCGATGGCCAACGACAATTGATAATCTGGTACAATCACTGTGGTCGCCTTATCGTCCTCATCCACGAGAACGTCCACCACTTTGGACGGGCTCAGGGCGTTGGAAACGTAGACAACAGGATCATCTGAAAACTCGACCACATCAATTTTTTCACCCTTCAGCTCATCAACAACAACTTGTATCCGCTGTCCGCGCTGACCGACGCATGAACCGACAGCATCAATTTCCGGATCGTCAGCATGAACAGAAATTTTAGACCGATCGCCGGCTTCACGAGCCACGGATTTTATCTCCACAATACCATCATAAATTTCCGGAACTTCCATTTCAAATAAGCGTTTTAACAATCCCGGATGTGACCGTGATATATAAATCTGCGGTCCTTTGCTTGTATTTTCAACTTTTGTAACAAATACCTTCAGCCGATCATGCACGTAGTAGTCCTCGGTCGGCATTTGCTCCGATTCAGCTAGTTTTGCTTCGATTTTACCAAGATTGACATAAATAAAACGCGAATCTTTACGAGATATAATGCCATTCATGACATCTTCTTCACGATCGGCATACTCACTAAAAATAACGCCCCGTTCCGCTTCTCTTACACGTTGAGTGACAACTTGTTTGGCTGCCTGTGCTGCTATTCGGCCGAAATCTTTTGGGGTTACTTCCACTTCGATGACATCATCAACCTCATAATTCGGATCGATTTCCCTCGCTTCATCTAAGGATGTTTCTTCTAGACTGTTTTCAATCTCTTCCACAACCGTTTTGCGTGAAAGCACTCGTAATGATGACGACTCCTCATCAATATCAATACGCACATTGGATGCTGATTTAAAATTCTTCTTATAAGCGGAAATAAGAGCGGCCTCGAGTGCCTCCATCAATATATCTTTATCAATCCCTTTTTCCGTTTCTAAATAATCAATGGCATCAAACAATTGATTGCTCACTTTCATTTTCCCCCTTTACAATGTGACCGCCAATCTCGCTTTTGCAATTTTGTCATATGGTATTTCCGCAATTTTTGTGCGGGTTTTGATTTTATATTCGATGGATGCTGTTTCTCCGTCAAATGTTTTTAATATCCCCTGGTGCTCTTTATCTCCATCAATGGGGGCATACAGTTTCACATAGACGTTATTGCCAATATTTTTTTGAAAATCATCTTTTGATTTTAACGGGCGTTCAACACCTGGTGATGACACTTCCAAAAAATAAGATCCTTCAATGGGGTCTATCTCATCAAGCTTTTCACTGAGCTGTTCCGAGACAATACCACATTCGTTAATATCAACACCGCCATCTTTGTCAATATAAACCCGAAGGAACCAATTTTTGCCTTCTTTCACATATTCAATGTCAACCAATTCCAGCCCTTTTTCTTCTAAAATAGGCGTTGCTAATTCTCTGGTCGTTTTAATGACATGAGAACTCACACAAACAACCTCCTTTTATTCAATTGTGATTATTAACCAGTTTGAATCATTTTTACACATTTTATTGTGTAAAAACTGCTAAGCAATTGCTGCACTACTTAAACGCCGTTGTTCGCTGTTCAAATTGAACAATTAGGAAGCAAATCCAACGATAATATAAACCCCCTGCCGGAAGATGGCAAGGGGGAGTAAGTGCCGAAGTCAGCAGTATGAATAAAGAGTGGGGGAGACCCACTCTTTCATCACTACGTGTCGTTACGTACTTTTAAACTATAGCATAATTGAACGATTCATGCAACGATTTCTTATTTTTGCCATTTAGTCTTAAAACAGAGATAACTGATTCTGATTGGCCATCCCGTCCAAACAGCCATGGTTATCCAAGTATTCCAATACCGTTTTGGATATGCGACTTCGCTGAAGGAGGTCTTCTTTCGACAAAAATTCACCGTCTTCTCTGGCATTAACAATGTTGATAGCGGCATTTGTGCCCAGGCCATCCACGGCATCGAATGGTGGTATTAGTGACTGACCATCAACCTTGAATTCCGATGCCTTTGACTGATAGAGACCCACTTTCTGAAACGAAAACCCTCGTTCACACATTTCCAGTGCGACTTCCAATACGGTTAAGAGACTTTTTTCTTTAGGTGGCGCATCGTTTCCTTTTGCCATGATATCTTCTATACGTTGTCGGATTGCCTGAGATCCTTTAATCATCGTATTCAATTCAAAGTCGCCAGCCCGAACAGAGAAATAGGCAGCATAGAAATAAATCGGGTAGTGGACTTTAAAATAAGCAATTCGTACTGCCATTAGTACATAAGCAGCAGCGTGCGCTTTCGGGAACATATATTTAATTTTTTTGCATGACTCGATATACCAGTCCGGGACCCCGTGATTTTTCATTTCGTCTATCCACTCATCTTTCAGTCCTCTGCCTTTTCGGACATATTCCATAATCGTAAAGGCCATGGATGATTCAAGCCCCTTTTGGAGCAGATAGACCATGATATCATCACGGCAGCCGATGACATCCGGCAGTTCACAGATTCCATCATTAATCAGCTGTTCAGCATTGCCGAGCCACACATCCGTCCCGTGCGACAATCCCGATATGATGACAAGTTCCGCAAACGTATCCGGTTTTGTATCTTCCAGCATTTGTCGGACAAACCTTGTACCGAATTCCGGTACTCCCAGTGTACCTGTTTGACAATTAATCTGTTCCGGAGTGACACCGAGCGATTCCGTTCCGGAAAAGATTTTCATCATATCTGCATCGTCCGTTGGTATCGTTTTCGGATCAATGCCGCTTAAATCTTGCAGCATGCGGATCACCGTGGGATCATCGTGTCCGAGTATATCCAATTTCAACAAATTGTTATCGATGGAATGAAAGTCAAAATGGGTCGTCTTCCATTCACTGTTCCGGTCATCAGCCGGGTATTGAATCGGTGTAAAATCATAAATTTCTTTATCTTCCGGAACAACGATGATGCCGCCCGGATGTTGGCCTGTTGTCCGCTTCACACCGGTACAACCTTGAACCAGACGATCAATTTCGGCATTTTTATATACAATTTGTTTGTCGGAAGCATATCCTTTTACATAGCCAAACGCTGTTTTTTCTGCAATGGTTCCGATGGTTCCGGCACGATAAACATTTTCTTCTCCAAACAGCTCTTTTGTATAGTTATGGGCTTTTGGCTGATACTCACCGGAAAAATTCAAATCGATATCCGGAACTTTATTTCCCTTAAATCCCAAGAATGTTTCAAAAGGGATATCTTGGCCGTCTTTTGTCAACGGCACACCACAATTCGGGCACGATTTATCCGGCAAATCAAACCCGCTTCCGACCGAACCATCTGTGATAAAATCGCTATAACGACAGTTGGTGCAAATATAGTGGGGCGGCAGTGGATTAACTTCAGTAATCTCGGACATCGTCGCAGCGAGCGACGAGCCGACAGATCCGCGTGAACCTACCAAATAGCCATCGTCAAGCGATTTTTTTACTAGTTTATGAGAAATAAGGTAGATGACGGAAAACCCGTTACCGATAATGCTGGAAAGCTCATTTTCTAGCCGGTCTGTCACTATTTCAGGAACGGGATCACCATAAATGGATTTAGCCTGGCTATAACAGAGATCCCTCATTTCCTGGTCGGCGCCTTCAATTTTCGGTGTGAACAGACCATCTTTCACCGGTGATACATCTTCAATACGATCAGCTAATGTGTTGGTATTATCCACCACGATTTCCTTAGCCTTGTCGTCACCGAGAAAATGGAAGCAATCCAGCATTTCATTTGTTGTCCGGAACTGTGTATCCGGCAATGTCTGCCTATTCAATGGGTTTCCGGACTGGGACGCGATTAAAATTTGTCGGTAAATTTTATCATGCTGCTCCAAATAATGGGCATTGCCCGTCGCAACGACCGTTTTGCCCATTCGCTCGCCCATGTCGACCAGGTTCGAAATAATATCCAAAATTTGCGCCTCGTTTTGAACAAGCTCTTGTTCAATCAGATGCGCATAATTGGCCGGTGGTTGAACTTCAATATAATCATAAAATGCAGCAACTTTTTCCGCTTCATCCGACGATTTTTGCATCATCGCTTCAAACACTTCACCTTTGTCACAGGCTGAGCCAACCAGAAGCCCTTCACGGAATTTCTGCAGCAGGGATCTCGGTATTCTCGGTACACGGTAAAAATAATCGATATGAGCTGCTGAGACGAGCTTATACAGATTTTTTATCCCCACATCTGTCTGTGCCAGCAGAATGCAGTGCGATGGACGGGAGCGTTTATACGCATCTCCTTCGCCCATATGGTCATTTAATTGCCGGTGATTGATGATATCCTTTTTCAAAAGTCGCTGAACCAGCTTCCACATGAGATAACCCGTAGCTTCCGCATCATAGATGGCCCGGTGATGCTGGGTCAGCTCGATATCCAAATGCTTACACATCGTATTTAAACGGTGGTTTTTCAAATCCGGAAAGAGAAGCCGTGACAACTCCAGTGTATCAATAACGGGATTAGCGATTTTATCAACACTCATTCGTTGAAACCCCTGATTCAAAAAGCCTATGTCAAAACTGGCATTATGCGCTACAAGGATACAGTCATCCATCCATTCATGAAATTTGCCTAACACGTCATCCGCATCGGGAGCGTCTTTCACCATATCATCCGTAATCCCGGTTAGATCAGTTGTCGTCTGTGACAATGGATGGTGAGGGTTGGCAAAGGATTCAAACCGATCAATCACTTCACCTTGATGAATTTTCACACCTGCCAGCTCTATAATCGTATCGTAAACAGCGGAAAGTCCTGTTGTTTCCACATCGAAAACAACATAGGCGCCGTTTTCCAAACCGACGTCTTTTTCATTATAGGCAATGGGTACACCATCGTCGACCAGATTGGCTTCTACACCATAAATAACTTTAACCCCATGCTTTTGACCGGCTTCATGTGCTTCCGGAAAGCCTTGTACGCCGCCGTGATCTGTAATGGCAGCAGCTTTATGTCCCCAGGAAGCCGCCTGCTTTATCAATGCTGTCGGTGACATGACCGCATCCATTTGACTCATGGTTGTATGTGCATGGAATTCAGTACGCTTCTCGTCTTCCGAAGCGGTGTCCTGGCGTTCTTGTATTTTGACTTCATGAATGTCATTGGCCATCATGGCAAGTTCATTGGTATACATATCTGTCTGAATGCTTCCTCGGGCTTTAATCCACATGCCTTCTGTCAATGATTTAAAAACTTCTGCGTCTTCATCACCTTTGGAAAACATTTTTATTTGTAAAGAATCCGAATAATCCGTTGCTTTGACAATCAGCAAGCTTCTTCCGGAACGCAACTCTCGAATTTCAGCTGAAAAAACATAACCCTGAACCGTAACCCGTCGTTCTTCATCCTGAATGGCTTCCATTTGCATTGGTTCATCTTCAATTTTATAACCGAGCATAAATGGTTTGTTTTCTGTCTCATATTGTTTTTCTTGATCACGTCTTTCCTTCTCCTGTACTGTCTTCATAACCAATTCCTGATCTTCTTGTGCTTTCTGTTCCCTGAATTTGGCTAAATCTTCGGGTGATGTTTCTTTCACTTCAACATCAATGGTAAGAGGCGGTGCTCCAACTTTTTTACAATAATCCTGAAATGGTTTCTCCAACCGTTTTTTAAGTTGCTTTCCTTCCGCCTCGTTTCTTGCGGTCAGCATCATTTTTTGATTGGATACTTGTGGAATCTGGTCAAAAACAAGATCTTTATAAGCTGGTGACAAATCGGGGACGGATTGCAAAAATATTTGCCAGTAACCTAAAATAGTCGCCTCTTCCACATAAGTGTCTTCCGTATATAATGTTATATCAACATACGCTAATGAACTGAATGTTTTCTGCAGATTATTATAAAAGAGTGAATACACATGAGCTGGGAGCAATTGATTCACTTGAATATGAAAATGCCATAGTTTTTTCTCTTTAAGGACTTCCAATTTCAGTAATTGACTCTCGTGGAAATAGGAATGATTCTCAGTTTGGCTCATCCCAATCTGATCGAGAAGCAAGTTCATTTTTTTACTTTTCGAAATACCCATTATGATGTCCCCCTGGTTTCATTCAAAAAAATCAACCATAAAGTTGTGAACCCTTGCCGTGTTTGCCGGACAAGGGTTCACATCGAAAGCTGGTTCCTGTTTTTAGAAAAGTCGCTGAATATCGTTCCATGTGACAACAATCATTAAAAGCATCAGCAGTGCAAGACCGACGAAATGAACAATACCTTCTTTTTGCGGATCGATCGGCTTGCCCCGGACAGCTTCAATGCCGACAAAAAGTAAACGTCCGCCATCGAGAGCCGGGATGGGCACCAAATTAACAATTCCCAGATTAATGCTTAAAATGGACATCCATTGCAAAAATGTCTCAAAGCCTGATTGCACCACTTGGTCTGTTGTGTCGTAAATACCAACAGGGCCTGACAACATCTCGATGGAATACTGTCCGGTTATAAGTTTACCTAAATTGGTCAAAATCAATGTCGTGGTATTATATGTCTGTTCAAACCCGTATTGAATTGTTCCGACAAACGATTTCTCGGAGGCCCGCCGTACACCCAATTGTCCTTGCGTAGCATCTGTCCCCCGGGTTTTGACTTCAGCAGGTGTGACAGATAAAGATTGGGTATTGTCATTACGCTTCACCGTCATATCCAGTTCTTCGCCAGGGCTTTGCCTAACGATTTGCGTGAACTCGTTCCATCCAGAAATGGCGTTGCCTTCAATCCTGACAATTTCATCCCCTTTTTGAAAACCGGCATCAGCAGCAGGAGTATCCGATACCACACTTTCAATTAACGCTTTGTCGGAAGGGACTCCAAAAGCAATACCGACAATGAAGAAAATAACAATCGCTAGGAGAAAATTCATCATCGGTCCGGCAAACAGTTGCATAGCTCTTTTTCCAACACTTTTGGAAGCGAATTGACGATCAAACGGCGCAATCTGTGTTTCTTCTTCATCCATAACCAAAAAAGCTTTGCGGTCAACGGAAAAATGTAATGTCTCACCTTCTTCATCCGGTTCGTAGCCCTCAATCATTAATTGATGATCCAAATCTGCACGTTCCACCTCAATGATTCTTGCATCCGGATGTTTTGATTTATGGTTGACTATGATTTTTTGCACGTTTCCATCTGCATTGAATTCAAGTCCAATATGCTGACCTGGCTTTAATTCGATAATTTCCGGGTCATCACCGGCCACCCGGACATAGCCTCCAATCGGAAGCAGTCGAATGGTATACACCGTTTCATTTTTAGTGAATGAAAACATTTTTGGTCCAAATCCGATAGCAAATTCGCGAGCAAGCATTCCCGCCCGTTTTGCGAAGATAAGATGGCCAAACTCGTGAATGAACACAAGCAGACCGAACATGAATATAAACGCAATGACTGTGGTCAATGAAACCACCTTCCTTTAAGTAATGAGAAGTCCGTATGTGTCATAGGTATGGACGCATCGTTTTCAGATTTCAATCAAAAAATTGAATGAAATGCAGGAACGGTAACACAAAGATTAAACTGTCCAGCCTGTCCAGAATGCCGCCATGCCCGGGCAATACATTTCCGGAATCTTTGACACCGTAAAAGCGTTTGAACGCCGATTCGACTAAATCTCCTATTTGTCCAAAAACCGATGCTGAAATCGTAACAATAACTATAACTATCATATCATATTCAAAAGGATAAACAATATGAAAGAAAATACCAATGACACAGGCCAGCATAATACCGCCAAGCGCACCCTCAACTGTTTTGTTCGGGCTGATTTCTGGCCATAGCTTATGTTTACCGAAAGCGCGTCCGAAAAAATAAGCCCCTGTATCGGTTGCCCAAATGACAAGCAATACATACAACAAATTGGCAAGCCCTTGTATATTACTTCCTGCATCTCGTGTTTCAATCGAATAGAAAAAACCCATTCCAACATAAATTAAACTCAATATAATAAAGCCGGCATCATCAAAAGCAAATTTATTTTTAGCCAGTACCGTATAAGCTAGCAGAAAAAGGACAAATATCATAATCAATTCCATTTTTCCGATGACTGGCCATACAGCTGCGAGATCAGGAATCAGAACAAGCCATAATAAAATAATAGCCAATACAACGGGGGTATAATACGTACCGATTTTGCGCATACGGATCAGCTCAATCAAAGCCGTTGTTGCAAGCACATACACAAGTAATCGAAACAGGGTTCCGCCGACTGCCATGAACGGAACAAAAATAATAAATGCCAGTATGGCTGTCAGAATTCGTTGTCTCATCGATCGTTCAACACCTTATACGCCTCCATAACGTCTTTTTCGACGCTGATAATCAAGGAGCGCTTTTTCAAACATTTCTATCGAGAAATCCGGCCATAATACATCCGTGAACCAGAATTCAGAATAGGCAACCTGCCATAATAGAAAATTGCTCAGCCGTTTCTCACCGCTTGTACGGATGAGTAAATCGGGATCAGACAATCCGTTCGTATAAAGGTATGCTCCAAATGTTTCTTCATTAAGTGAGTTCAGGTTCAGCTTATCATCATCAACGTCTGTGACGATTTGTCTAATAGCTTGCATAATTTCAAATCTACTTCCATAGTTTAAAGCAAAATTTAATAATAATCCATTATTATTTTTGGTTTTTTCTTTAGCATAGTGAACAGCCTTTTTGGTATGATCAGGTAACAACTCGATATCACCGATGGTTTCAATCCGGACATTGTTTTCTATAAGTTCAGGCAAATAAATATGTAGAAATTCTTTCGGTAGCCGCAGCAAATAATCAACTTCCGAATCCGGTCGCCTCCAATTCTCGGTTGAAAAAGCATAAAATGTCAGGATTTCAATACGATTGGATACGGCAGCGTTTACCACTTTTTGCACCACATCCATACCTTCTTTATGGCCGGCAATCCGCGGAAGCCCCCTCTTCTTTGCCCAACGGCCGTTTCCATCCATAATAATAGCAATATGTTTCGGCACCGTATCAAGCCCGAACTGTTCTTTTATGTTTGATTTCTTTTTTTTAAAAAAAGGAAGTCTCATTGATTGGTCCTCCGATATCGTTAATGCTCTTTATAAATAAAGCAGGGTCGGGGAGTATTATGATCAGAAACAGCACAGCCACACATGCCGTATAAATCGTATATGCTGTTCCTTATAAGGATGAATAACCACTGTATGAAAGGAATGAATTGCTGTGTGGTGATGCCGATATGGAAACAAAAGCCCTCTTCAGCAAGAGGGCTGTCGTTGCTCATAAATGGTATACCATTACGTTATATCTCCAATATTTCTTTTTCTTTCTCTTTTACAAGGGCGTCAATTTTGCCAATTTGTTGATCCGTTTCTTTTTGAACATTATCTTGTTCGTTTTTTAGATCGTCTTCGGTCAAATCGCCATTTTTTTCGGCTTTTTTAAGTTGATCATTAGCTTCACGGCGGACGTTGCGAACCTGTACACGTGAGTCTTCAGCATATTTCCCAACAATTTTACCCAGTTCTTTGCGGCGTTCTTCTGTCAATGTTGGAATGTTGATGCGGATAACACTGCCATCACTTGAAGGAGACAATCCAAGGTCAGCTTTTTGAATGGCTTTTTCAATATTAGAAATCGATGACTTGTCAAATGGGGTGATAACCAACAGTCTTGCTTCTGGCGCAGAAATATTGGCCAGCTGGTTAAGTGGCGTCATGGCACCGTAGTAATCAACTTTTACACCGTCCAAAATAGCAGGATTGGCACGTCCGGCTCTGACCGTTGCCAAACTTTTAGAGAAAGATTGTACAGCTTGTTCCATTTTGCTCTTCGCTTCTTTTACTATATCATCAGCCATCATTTATTCCCCCTTATCATTGTACCAATTGGTTCGCCTTGTAGAACACGTTTAATGTTACCTTTTTCCATAATTGAAAAGACAATAAGTTTGATATCATTGTCCATGCACAACGATGATGCTGTCGAATCCATAACCCCGAGTCCTTCGTTAAGCATTTGCATATAAGAAATCTCTGTATACTTTTCAGCGTCCTTGTTCACTTTCGGGTCATCCGAATATACACCATCAACACTGTTTTTGGCCATCAGAATGACTTCAGCTTCAATTTCAGCAGCCCGCAGTGCAGCTGTTGTATCTGTTGAAAAATAAGGATTGCCTGTACCAGCGGCGAAAATGACAACACGTTTCTTTTCAAGATGACGGATTGCTTTTCTCCTTATGTATGGTTCGGCAACTTGCCTCATTTCTATGGATGTTTGCACTCGAGTTGGAATGCCGCCTTTTTCCAAACTGTCCTGAAGCGCCAGTGAATTCATGATGGTAGCAAGCATTCCCATGTAATCAGCAGTAGCACGATCCATCCCCATTTCACTGCCTACCTTGCCGCGCCAAATGTTACCGCCGCCGACAACGACAGCAACTTCTACACCAAGTTCAGCGACTTCCCTCACTTGTGCTGCAATCGACTGAATGACTTGCGGTTCAATTCCATATCCATGGGTGCCACGTAATGCTTCTCCACTTAACTTTAACACAATTCTACGGTAATGAGCTGTTGTCATACGTACCTCCATCAAACGTCATATTATCAGCAAGCATTCATAAGCGTTTGCAAACCGCTTTTAACGACATAGGGAACGCCTATACCGGGTTCCCTGTGTCGTTTAGTCGTTTTAATTTTTCATTTGGTTCTTAACTTCTTCAGCAAAGTTTTCTTGACGTTTTTCCATTCCTTCGCCAACTTCGTACCGGACAAAGGTTTTAAGTGACGCATTTTTACCGTCAATATATTGTTTCACTTTTTGATCCTGATCTTTCACAAAATCCTGTTCAAGCAGGCAGATTTCCTCAAAATATTTGCCGAGACGTCCTTCAACCATTTTATCGACGATATGCTCGGGCTTGCCTTCATTCATCGCTTGTGTCTTCAATACATCTCGTTCTTTATTAACTTCTTCTTCTGGTACATCGTCGCGTGATACGTAGCTCGGGCTGACAGCTGCTGCATGCATAGCAATATCTTTGGCAGTATCTGCATCTGTTGTCCCTTCAAGCAATGTCAAAACGCCGATGCTTCCGTCCATATGAGTGTATGCACCAAACGTATCATTATCCGTTTTATTCAACAATGTAAAACGACGCAGCGAGATTTTTTCACCAATTTTCGCAACGGTAGCGTTAATATATTTCTCGACGGTTTCGCCGTCACCTTGAAGTTCTTGCTGCAGTGCCTCCTCAACGGTTTCGGGTTTTTGTTTGAGAATATGCTTCCCAAGCTCACTGAGCAATGCTTTAAACTGATCGTTTTTAACAACAAAATCCGTTTCGCAATTGACTTCCAAAAGAACAGCCGTATTATTGCTCACTTCAATATGTGCGGCTCCTTCAGCAGCAATGCGATCAGCTTTTTTAGCTGCTTTGGCCATTCCTTTCTCCCGCAAAAACTCCATTGCTTTATCCATATCACCATCTGTTTCTTGAAGTGCTTTCTTGCAGTCCATCATGCCGGCACCTGTTTTTTCACGCAAATCTTTAACAAGTTTTGCTGTTATTGCCATCGTATTTCCTCCTTTTGTATTATAATCATCGTCAATTACTCTTAAAAAAAGGTGATAAAAGGCTCGCATCCCCTTATCACCTATCCTCTCACCTTTTACTCATTATCTGTTTCTGATTCAGCTTCAGTGTCTCCAGCAGGAACGGCTTGGGCTTGTTCCTCTGTTTCCACATCTTCTGTTTCCTCTCCTTGTTTCACTTCAAGGACAGCATCCGCCATTTTGGACGTCATCAGCTTAACAGCACGGATGGCATCGTCATTTGCGGGAATGACATAGTCAATTTCATCCGGATCGCAGTTGGTATCAACCATAGCAATAATCGGGATGTTCAATTTATGCGCCTCCGCAATGGCAATTCGTTCTTTACGCGGATCAATAACAAACATGGCATCCGGAAGTTTGTCCATTTCTTTGATTCCACCCAAGAATTTAACAAGTCGGTCTTCCTCTTTTCTAAGACCCATCACTTCTTTTTTCGGAAGTAACTCAAATGTTCCATCTTCTTCCATACGTTCAATATCCTTCAAACGGTTAATACGCGTGCGTATAGTCTGGAAGTTCGTAAGCGTTCCGCCCAACCAGCGTTGATTCATATAAAACATACCTGAACGCGTTGCTTCATCTCGGACAGAATCCTGTGCTTGTTTTTTCGTTCCGACAAATAAGATGGAGCCACCATTGGCTGCAATATCTCGCACATAATTGTAAGCTTCTTCAACCTTTTTGACCGTTTTTTGCAGGTCAATAATGTAAATGCCGTTACGCTCCGTGAAGATATATTTTTTCATCTTCGGATTCCATCGGCGTGTCTGGTGACCGAAGTGCACACCGGCTTCTAGCAGTTGCTTCATTGAAATGACTGACATAATCCATTCCTCCTAATGGTTTTTCCTCCGCTCAAGATCATCTTTGTATTATGACCATATTGATAAACTGAACATTGCTCTCAACAAATGGCACCAATGATACAAATCACTTGGCGTGTGTATTTGATTTGTGTTTATTCCTGAGTTAAACACAGTCTTACACCAAAAATAAATATATCATAACAAGAATAACCAATCAAGGGTTATGTTAGGCATTGTTTTGAAATTTTATCACCGTTTTATTAACGTGCCATTTTTCGCTGGTGATTATCCCGGAATTGAACATTACCGGATTTCATTTTACATGATAGTTCACCAGATATATAATATTCTCTCAGTTCGTTATTGTTCCGGCATTTTTAGATAATCTTTGACACGTCGGTTCAATGCTTTTGATACAACTGCCACAAAAAACAGCTACCTTTTTGATAGCTGTTTTTGTGTGTCATTGTTGATGTTTACCTTGAACGAAGCTTATCAAGTTCAACCAGAAATTTGTCATTCAATACCTTGATATACGTTCCCTTCATGCCAAGGGACCGTGATTCAATGACGCCAGCACTTTCAAGTTTTCTGAGAGCATTAACAATTACCGATCTCGTGATACCGACCCGGTCTGCTATTTTACTTGCAACAAGGAGTCCTTCCTTACCATTAAGTTCCTCAAAAATATGATCAATGGCTTCCAGCTCACTATACGATAGTGAACTTATGGCCATTTGCACGACAGCTTTGCTTCTGGCTTCCATTTCAATTTCTTCCGTTTTTTCATGCAATATTTCCATTCCAACCACTGTGGCACCATATTCAGCAAGAAGCAGATCATCATTATTAAATTGATCGGTCAGTCTGCTTAATACGAGTGTTCCGAGTCGTTCACCGCCGCCGATGATGGGAACAATAGTGGTTAGTCCGCTTTGAAACAGTTCGCGGTTTTCTTCAGGAAATGCCGTGTACGGACTGTCAATACCAAGATTGGACGTCGTTTCATTAAAATTGAATAAGCCATTTGTATATTCTTCAGGGAATTGCCTTTCTTCAAGCACGGTTTTCATGCGCTCGTTTTCAATCTCTTGGTTAATCGCCACCCCGAGTAGCTTTCCGCGTCGGCTGACAATAAACACATTGCCTATAATCGCATCTCTTAATGTTGCGGACATATCATTAAAATCAACTGATTTTCCTGTCGTTTTCTGCAGCATGGCATTAATTTTTCTTGCACGGTGTAATAGTTCCATAATTTTTCCTCCATTTCGTTGTCATTCCATTTTAGAGAATGAACTGACTCAAATCTTTATCATTTACAATATTTTTTAATTTCTCATCAACGTAGGAATCGGTAATTTCAACAGTTTCCATCGTAATCTCAGGAGCCTCAAATGATAAATCTTCCAACAATTTTTCCATAATCGTGTGAAGCCGTCTTGCACCAATATTATCGGTTTCTTGATTCACTTGAAAAGCAATTTCCGCCAATCTATCCACAGCTTGGTCGGTGAACACAACATTTATACCTTCCGTTTTTAATAATGCTGAATATTGTTTCAACAATGCATTCGATGGCTCTTTCAATATACGCTTAAAATCTTCGACAGCCAGTTTGTCAAGTTCCACACGTATTGGAAATCTTCCCTGCAATTCCGGTATTAAGTCAGATGGCTTTGCTGTATGGAAGGCGCCTGCAGCAATGAAAAGCATATGATCGGTTTTTACCGGACCATGTTTGGTGACAATCGTCGACCCCTCGACAATGGGAAGAATATCACGTTGCACCCCTTCACGGGAAACGTTCCCAGAATTGTCCTCTTTACCGGAAACTTTATCAATTTCATCAATAAAGAGAACGCCTGTCTGTTCGGCACGGTCAATGGCTTCTTCAGCCGCCTCTTCCATATCAATAAGCTTCTGAGCTTCCTGCTGTGTCAAAACGTCTCTGGCTTCTGAGACAGGAAGTGTCCGTTTCTTTTTCTTTTTCGGCATAAATTGACTGAGTGCATCTTGCATATTCATACCCATTTGTTCCATTCCAGAACCCTGTAACATATCAAACATGGAAGGTTGCTGTTCGTCTATTTCAATGGTTACTTGATGATCTTCCAATTCACCCATTGATAACTGATGTTCCACTTGTTTCCGTTTATTTCGAGTGTCTTCATCGTTGTCTGATGACTCATCATCCTGTTGGTCATCATCTTGTGAAGAAAATAACATTTCAAACGGATTCTTCATATTGGATTGCTTCTTTGCCTGTGGAACAAGTAGTTGAACGAGACTTTTGTTCGCTTCTTCACGTGCTTTATCCTTCACGTTTTCCATTTTTTCTTCTTTAACCATGCGAAGAGCCATTTCCACAAGATCACGTACCATGGATTCCACATCACGTCCGACATACCCAACTTCGGTAAATTTTGTCGCTTCGACTTTAACAAAAGGGGCATGAACCATTTTCGCCATACGGCGGGCAATTTCTGTTTTACCGACACCGGTCGGACCAATCATCAAAATGTTTTTAGGAACAATTTCATCTTTTATTTGCTCATCAAGCTTCGTACGCCGGTATCTATTCCTCAAAGCTATGGCTACAGACTTCTTGGCATCCGCCTGGCCGACGATATAGCTATCAAGCTGATCAACGATTTGTTTCGGTGTATAATGAATACCCATAAACAAAAGCCTCCTTACTAATCAAGAACCTCCAGGGTAATCTGATTATTGGTGTATACACAAACCTCACCAGCAATCTCCAAAGCAGCCCGGGCAACCTCCTTGGCTGTCAGATTGCTTGAATACCGAACCAAAGCTCTTCCGGCACTGAGTGCAAAGTTCCCGCCTGAACCGATGGCGAGAATGTCATCATCCGGTTCAATAACTTCTCCAGTCCCGGAAACCAGAAACATCTTATCTTTATTCATGACAATAAGCATGGCCTCCAGTTTTCGGAGGACTTTATCACTGCGCCATTCTTTAGCCAATTCAACAGCTGATTTGGCAAGATTGCCGTCAAATTCCTTCAGTTTTCCTTCAAATTTCTCAAACAATGTAAATGCATCCGCCACTGAACCGGCAAACCCCGCCAGAACCTGATTATTATATAGTGTTCGGACTTTTTGGGCTGTGTGTTTCATGATGGTTGCATCTCCCAAGGTAACTTGCCCATCACCACTCATAGCACATTGTCCATTATGCCTAAGGGCAAATATGGTCGTTGCATGCATCTCAGATGTCACGATCATCACCTCTTTATAATTATTGATCCTTTGCTCGCGGATGACTGTTCATATATACACTGCGCAGTCGATCTTTGGTTACATGTGTATAAATTTGTGTTGAGGCTAGATTCTCATGTCCCAGTAATTCCTGGACCGTTCGGAGATCAGCACCTTCGTTCAGCATATGGGTAGCAAATGTGTGCCGCAGTTTATGCGGATGCACATGAACAGTAAGAGCAGCTTTTTCAACCATTTTGTCCAAAATGACACGGATGCCTCTTGCAGTTAGTGCACCGCCTCTGTTATTTAAAAAAACAGCGTCTCCGGGTGTAGATGCAGAAGCCTTTTTCAGCAGTTGTTTTCGTCCATCATCTATGTATGTTTCAAGTGCTATTTCCGCAAAACGTCCAAATGGAATATACCGTTCTTTGCTTCCTTTTCCCTTGATGAACATAGTCCCGATGGTAAAATCAATATCTGAAAGCCGCATGCGCTGGCATTCACTGACACGAATCCCGGTTGCATAAAGTGTTTCAATAAGAGCTTGATTACGCTGTCCAATTGGATCGCTTAAGTCATTTACTTCAAAAAGTTTCTCGAGTTCCTCCATATACAGAAATCCAGGAATCGCTTTTTCAGCTACGGGGAGGTTGATATGGAGGAAGGGATTGCCATATATATTCTCTTCCCGTTCCAAAAACCTGAAAAAACTCTTCAAACTCGAAATTTTCCTCGAAACAGACCGCCTGCCCAACTTTTGGTTATACAAAGACGTTAAAAAGGTTCGGATAACCCGGTAATCCACATCCTGCAGGTTTGTAATCCCTTCCCGATGTAAAAAAAGATAAAATGTTTCAAGATCATCCGTATAATACGTAATGGTATATGGTGACGCGTTCTTCTCAATTTGTAAATACGCTACAAATGCTTTTGTCAACTCTGAAAATTGTTTCACTATGTCACCCCAAAAAACAACGAATAGAGCATATCATACGTAAGCATGTAAGGCAATAAACTTAACGAAATTGTAACAAAATTCAGAAACATGTGCAAACCCTTTAAAGGGAGGTCTTTGAACCAAACACTATTAAAACGCAACCTGAATAAAACTGTCAAGCAAATCACCTTACCAATGCGCAATTATATCTGTTTCCCATATGATAGTCAATAAAGTGAAACATTAATCAGTGAGGTTACTATCCATTGATAGACAGATGTTTCCTCTTACTTTCACATGTAGCACGTTGAAGGAGAAAGTATAAGAGTTTATGGATGAAAAACAATAAATGTATTTCTAATATGATTGTTCAATGGTTAATCATTCACAATACTTTCTGGCTCGTTTAACTACCACAGTAGAGAACTGACCGCCGTGGGTCCACAGCGGTCAGTTCTCTTCGGTTTCCCTATAATCACAGTTTGTGCATTGCACACGTGTTTCTTTCTTTGTCTTTTTCTCAACCATGAATGAACTGCATTTTGGACATGGTCTGGAGATAGGTTTATCCCATGATATGAATTCACACTCCGGATAACGGTCACATCCAAAAAACTTTCTGTTCTTTTTGGACGTGCGTTCGACAACATCCCCTTGTTGACAGCGCGGACACGTTACACCAATTTTTTTAAGAATCGGTTTCGTGTTACGGCAATCCGGAAAGTTCGAACAGGCCATAAATTTACCATATCGGCCCATTTTATAAACCATTTCATGGCCGCAATGTTCACAATTAACTCCGGCAGGTTCATCACGAATTTCCACTTTTTCCATTTCCTCTTCTGCTTTTTCCAGCCGCTTTCGGAAATCAACATAAAATTCATCCAAAACCTGAACCCATTCAGCTTTTCCTTCTTCAACGGCGTCCAAATCCTCTTCCAGTTTAACAGTGAAATCAAGATCGATAACCTTTGGGAAAAACTCTTTCAATATATCAGTAACAATTTCTCCCAATTCAGTTGGAACAAACCGTTTATTATCCAGTTGCACATAACCTCTGCGCTGAATCGTATCCAGTGTGGGGGCATAGGTTGAAGGTCGTCCGATTCCCTGTTCTTCCATGGTCCGGACAAGCCTTGCCTCTGTATACCTTGGCGGAGGCTGAGTGAAATGTTGATTTGGTGTGATGTTATTTGCCTCAACAGTCATACCTTCAGTCAATTCGGGCAAAAATTTATTTTCGTCTTTTTTCTTATCATCGGTTCCTTCAACGTATACCTTCGTAAAACCTTTAAACTTTATTTTTGAGCCTGTTGCCCGGAATTCAACCCCATTATTGAGCAAATGAACCGTCATGGTATCCATGATAGCTGGTGCCATTTGACTTGCAAGGAATCGTTCCCAGATCAGTTTATAAAGACGGTATTGATCCCTTGATAAAATTGGCTTAAGCGACTGCGGATCACGTCCGACGGAAGTAGGTCTGACTGCTTCATGAGCATCTTGTGCGCCTTGCTGTTGTTTCGACTGCCCGGAAGCGCCGAGAAACTTCTTACCATAATTTTCTTCAATATAAGTTGCGGCTTCCTGTTTGGCTGTATTGGATATGCGCGTTGAATCTGTGCGCATATACGTGACGAGTCCGGTAATTCCACCTGCCTTTTTGCCTAGATCAATCCCTTCGTATAATTGCTGGGAAACCATCATGGTCTTTTTGGCCCGGAAATTCAGTTTTCGAGCCGCTTCCTGTTGCAAGGAAGATGTAGTGAATGGTTTGGCAGGATTACGTCTGCGTTCGCGTCGATTCACTTTATCGACTGAAAATGTCTTTCCGTCCAAACTGTCAGTGATTGTTCGCACATCCGATTCTGATTTCAGTTCTTGTTTCTTGCCTTCCACTCCATAAAAAGATCCTTCAAAATGTTCGGATTCCTTCTGAAAGTCAGCTTCTATGGACCAATATTCTTCCGGCTTAAAATTTTGGATTTCTTTTTCCCGTTCAATAATCATTTTCACAGCGACTGATTGTACCCGCCCGGCACTCAATCCTTTTTTAACTTTTTTCCAAAGTAAGGGGCTGATGTTGTAGCCAACAAGCCTGTCAAGAATCCGTCGAGCCTGTTGAGAATTGACCAGGTCATAGTCAATAGATCGTGGATTTTTAAATGATTCTTTAATCGCATCTTTCGTAATTTCATTAAAAACAACTCGGCATTTCGAGTCTTGGTCAACGTTGAGTGCATATGCCAAATGCCAAGCAATAGCTTCGCCTTCTCGATCGGGGTCTGCTGCTAAAAAAACTTTTTTGGACTTTTTCGCGGCGGATTTTAAATCTTTTAAAACATCCCCTTTTCCGCGGATTGTTATATATTTCGGTTGAAATTGATTATCCGGATCTACAGCCATTCGACTTTTCGGTAAATCCCGAACATGTCCCATGGATGCTTTCACCTTGTATTTTTTTCCCAAATAACGTTCGATCGTTTTCGCCTTTGCCGGCGATTCCACGATCACAAGATAATCTGACATATGTTCTCCTCCCACATCAGGACGCATTTATAGAGGTGTGTATTGCAAATCCTATTCAACATTGGAAATCTTCACTAATAGTAAATAGTCAGTTTTCGTTTGTCAACTATGATATGTCGCTTCGAACGTCTATATGTTCCAGTAAAATTCCATTTGCTTCCAGTCGTCGACAATATCTGATGAATCCAGTACTAATTTTGCACCGTCCTGAATCATTCGATTACAGCCTTTTGCGTGTTCGGCAAGCGGGGAACCGGGGAGTGCATATACATCTCTTCCTTGGTCCAGAGCTTGGTCAACTGTAATCAATGTTCCACTGCGTTCCATTGCTTCAATAACAAACGTACCGAATGACAGTCCACTGATGATTCGATTGCGTTCAGGGAAATGATAGCGTTCAGGTGAAGTGTTCGGAGGGTATTCGGATAAAACCAATCCTTTTGCTGCAATTTGCCTGAACAACTGTATATGCTGCTTTGGGTAGACATAATCGAATCCACTTCCCAGTACGGCAATGGTTTTTCCTTGGTGATTCAAAGCAAGATGATGTGCATAGCTGTCAATGCCCATGGCCATGCCACTGACGATAAGCCATCCTTCCTGAATAAGTGGGACCAAATATCGTTTCATTTTAGGCATTGCTTCTGTTGATGGCTTTCTCGTACCAATCACACTGAGCATGGGCTGGTGGGTTAATAAATTGGTGTCTCCCATAGCGTAAAGCACAAGTGGCGCATCTTTAATAGTTTTTAACACAGATGGATAGATATCGTCAACGATGGTTATTAATTTGCAATAGGTCTGTTCATGTTTTATTTGCGATTTCAGATCGGGATTACGAAGATCGGAATGAAATTTAGCGGCTTTTTTGGATGGCAACGAGAAGAACTGACTGATGTTGGAAGACGAACGTTGATAAAATGTTTTGAGTGTGGGGTCGCAGCGTATAAACGCACGTACAGTCCTGCGGCTGATACCACGGCATCGGGTTATATGAATGAGCCGTTCACGAAATGTTTCCAATGAATCACTACCTTTTTTATATTATTGTATGTGGATAACTAAATAGCATTCAGCATAATATAGGTGGAACCCGGAAAGCAAATATAGCATTCCTGGGTTCCTTCAAAACCACTAATGTGTTTTGCATTTTTCCTGCAAACCATTTTCTTTTAGTACGCCAATCATGGTGTCACCAATGTCAGCCGGTGTGGAAGCGGTCTTAATGCCTGCTTCATTCATCGTACGGATCTTTTCTTCTGCCGTTCCTTTACCGCCCGAAATGATGGCTCCAGCATGACCCATTCGTTTTCCTGGAGGTGCTGTCGCTCCACCAATAAAGCCAACAACGGGTTTATTCATATTTGCCTTTACCCATTCGGCTGCCTCTTCTTCAGCTGTACCGCCAATCTCACCAATCATGACGACTGCTTCTGTTTCTGGATCGTCATTAAAATCCTGCAGAGCATCAATGAAACTGGTGCCGTTTACAGGGTCTCCACCGATACCGACGGCCGTTGTCTGACCATAACCGGCTTCTGATAGCTGGTGTACAGCTTCGTAAGTCAATGTGCCGGAACGCGATATAACGCCGATATGACCTTTCTTATGGATGTATCCCGGCATAATGCCAATTTTGCATTCATCAGCCGTAATAACACCTGGGCAGTTTGGACCGACAAGACGCGTTTTTTTGCCTTTCATAGCCCGTTTTACTTTAACCATGTCCATAACCGGAATATGTTCAGTGATGCATATAACCAAATCCAGTTCGGCATCCACCGCTTCCAAAATAGCATCCGCCGCAGCCGGAGCCGGGACGTAAACGACAGACGCATTAGCACCAGTTGAGTCAACAGCATCCTTCACTGTATTGTATACCGGAACACCTTCTACTTCAGTTCCGCCTTTTTTGGGCGTAACACCGCCGACAACCTTTGTTCCGTATTCGAGCATTTGTTTCGTATGAAATTTAGCCGTGCCGCCAGTGATTCCCTGGACAATAACTTTTGTATCTTCATTTACATATACACTCATCTTCGTCCGTCCTTTCTGATGTAATCAATAAATGATTCACTACTTTCAGTTTTTAACCGCAGAAACAATCTTTTCGGCGCCATCAGCCATGGAACCGGCAGATGTGATGTTCAAGCCTGACTCGTCCAGAATTTGTTTGCCCCATTCGACGTTCGTTCCTTCCAGACGCACCACAAGCGGAATGTCAAGACCTACTTGTTTTGTAGCTTCAACGACACCTTCTGCAATGACATCACATTTCATGATGCCACCGAAAATATTGACAAAAATGCCTTTGACATTGTCATCGGACAAAATAATTTTAAATGCCTCAGTGACTTTTTCAGCTGTTGCACCACCACCAACGTCAAGGAAATTTGCCGGTTCGCCGCCGTAATATTTGATAATATCCATCGTGGACATGGCTAGCCCTGCGCCATTAACCATACAACCAATATTTCCATCCAGTGCTACGTAACTCAAGTCGTATTTGGAAGCTTCGATCTCTTTCTCATCTTCTTCATCCAAGTCACGCAATTCAGCAATATCTTTATGACGGAACAATGCATTGTCATCAAAGTTCAATTTCGCATCCAGTGCCATCACTTCACCGTCACCAGTCGTAACAAGCGGATTGATTTCAGCAATGGAGCAATCTTTTTCAACAAATACGTTGTAAAGACCGATCATAAATTTGGCTGCTTTGCCGATTAGTTCGTCCGGAATGTTAATGTTAAATGCGAGTCTCCGTGCTTGATAACCGGAAAGCCCGACCACTGGATCAATGACTTCTTTAAAGATTTTTTCCGGGGTTTCGGCAGCCACGTCTTCAATCTCCGTGCCGCCTTCCTCTGAAGCCATCATCACTACACGGGAAGTCGCACGATCCAGTACAAGTCCAACGTAATATTCGTTTTGAATATCGCTGCCTTCCTCTATGAGCAAACGCGTCACTTCTTTGCCTTCCGGGCCTGTCTGGTGTGTCACTAACTGTTTGCCTAATATGTCATCGGCATATGTACGCACATCATCCGAATTTTTGGCAATTTTAACACCACCGGCATTCCCGCGTCCGCCGGCATGGATTTGCGCTTTCACAACGGTAATATTGCCCTTTAATTTATTAGATGCTTCTACTGCTTCGTCGACCGTATATGCCACATACCCATTCGGAACACTCACGCCGGATTCGCGTAAGATATCTTTGCCTTGATACTCATGAATGTTCATAAATTCATCCTCCCATCAAATTTCACTACATTGTTATTGTATAAAAAAACTGGTATTTGCACAAGAAATAGCGATTCTCATCAACATATGTCTTAATGCACCTGACAATCAAATGGTTATGTAAACGTCATTGTTATTCTACTGGCTAAGAGCATTCTGTACAGGCGAAAATGATCTGCGATGATACGGTGATATTCCCTGTTCCTTCAGCATGTCAAGATGCTGTTTTGTGCCGTAGCCCATATTGGATGCAAACCCGAATGCCGGATACTGCTCATGTAATTTTTTCATGAAATGATCCCGAGTGACCTTCGCTAAAATACTTGCCCCTGCAATAGATATGCTTTCCTGGTCCCCTTTCGTTATCGCTTCGGACGTGCACGGCAGGTTATCAACAGAAACAGCATCAATCATGACGTGGTCCGGTGAAGGATCAAGCTGCTTGACCACACCATGCATAGCCCTTTTCGTAGCTTGATAGATATTGATGTCATCGATTGTTTGATTATCAATCATTGCAATGCTATAGCTGACAGCATTCTTTTTGATCAAGTGAGCGAATTCGTGGCGCGTTCGTTCATTCAACTGCTTGGAGTCATTCAGTCCGAGCAATTTAAAATCATGCGGCAATATAACTGCCGCAGCGACAACCGGACCTGCTAACGGACCACGCCCGGCTTCATCCACTCCTGCTATATAAGTACAGCCATTGGCATAATGTCTCTTTTCATTCCGAGACATGCGGTTAAAATGTTCTTCAAGTGCCTTTTCCTTCAACTTTTTTCGCTCATACCGTTGAATCAGCTGCTGTACTCCTTTGCGTTCATCTGATTTCAATGCATTTATGTATGCCTGATCCAATTCATCTGCTTCCAATGATTGTTTTAATACACCAATGGATTGCTTTTTCAAACGAATCACCTTCGTCTCTTGTTTGTTTCATTATAGAAAACTGGAATAGCGTTTATCCTATCGAAATGTGTATGTCATGCTACTGATACAAAGGAAATAAAAACACTCCAGCGATAGATTTTTATTCATCTATTGCGGAGGTGTCTCCATTGTTAAATGACCAAGTTTTCCTGCACGCAAATCATTGAGAACCAAACCGGACACTTTTTCAAAATTAACATTCCCGCCGCTTTCCAAGGCACCACGTTGTTTTCCGATCGTTACAAATATGTCCCACATGTCGTGCATGTCACGATCAATTCCGTATCGTTCCAGCAATGGCCCAGGATAATGTTCCTGCATATACTGAATGACAAATGCAACGACATCGTCCAACGGCAACAGCTGATCTTTAATCGTACCAATAGCTGCTAGCCTGTAACCAATGATTTCTTCTTCAAACTTGGGCCATAGAATTCCGGGTGTATCTAATAACTCAAGGTCACCTTTCACCTTAATCCATTGCTGCTTTTTGGTCACACCTGGTTTGTCACCGATTTGGGCAATTTTCTTATGGGCTAGACGATTAATCAACGTCGACTTCCCCACATTCGGTATACCGAGAATCATCGCCCTAGGAGAACGCGGATTCACACCTTTCTTTTTTAGCTTGTTCTGTTTTTCCTGACCAAGTTCCTGACCGGTTTGAACGACCTGCTTCATATCGGCTTGATCATTAACATCAACGGCAATAGCGGACATTCCCTGATCATTAAAATAAGCAATCCACCGATCTGTCATCGAAGCATCTGCGAGGTCTTTTTTCATCATGACGATCATTTTTGGCTTCTGATGTAAAATATCCTGAAGCATTGGATTTTGGGAGGATAAAGGTGCGCGGGCATCGACAAGCTCCATTACAAAATCCACTAGTTGCACGTTCTCCTCTGCTTCACGTTTTGCTTTAGCCATATGACCCGGAAACCATTGTATTGGCAACATCCATCCTCCTAATCATGTATTATTCGCATTCGATCAAGCGGCCAGTAAATGAAACTGGTCTGTCCGACAACCCGATCCATCGAAACAAGCCCCAACATTCGGCTGTCTGTGGAGTTATTGCGATTATCTCCCAATACCAACACATAACCGTCCGGAATGGTTTCGTATCCACCAGGAAGATCTTCAAGCTGAAAATCACCTGTCAATGTCTGATAGGAATGCATATCTTCTTTTCGTTCCTGTAAAAAGGGTTCTTTTCTTTTGTCTCCATCGATATATAAATTATCATCTTTAACGGCAACATGTTCGCCCGGCAAACCAATAACACGTTTAATAAAATCTTTTTTGTCTGATGCATGGAACACAACGATATCAAACCGCTCGGGTTCCTGTATATCATAAATAAATTTATTAACAATCATTTGATCACCATCATGCAATGTCGGCATCATTGAGGGACCATCAACAACAATAGGGGCAAAAAAGAACGTTCGTACTATAAACGCTATACCAAATGCAATCAGCAACGCTTTTACCCAGTCAATCCATTCCCTCTTCCGTTCCGTCATAATCCCACCGCCTGTAACAGTCTATATATAGCTTGTTTATTATTATGTCTGTTATTATAGCATGATGTGTTTTATTTCCACAGGGTAACGTCCTGCGTATTGTGATACGCTTATATTAACCATGCTTAAGAAGCAAAAAGGAGCTTGTGTAAAATAACCAAGCCCCTTTTCATCAGTCATTCTATTGGCGAATCTAGCGGCGTTCCTTAATACGCGCTGCTTTTCCGCGCAAATTACGAAGATAGTAAAGTTTCGCACGACGAACAAGGCCGCGGCGGGAAACGTCGATTTTCGCAACACGAGGTGAATGCAATGGGAATGTACGCTCGACACCAATTCCGTAAGAAATCTTTCTTACAGTGAATGTTTCGCTAATTCCACCGCCTTGACGTTTGATAACGACACCTTGAAACACCTGAATACGCTCACGGCTTCCTTCTACAACTCGAACGTGAACTTTAACCGTGTCACCCGCACGGAACTCAGGATGATCGGTACGAAGCTGATCTTTTGTCACTTCTTCAAGTATGTTTTGCATCCTGTTTCACTCCTTCCAAACCAATGCTCATATCGCACTACGGACAGCGGAACATCGTTTATAAAACTTAAGTATGAACTTAAGCACAATCATCAATATACCATAATAAGCAACCTTATTCAACATTCATTCTGAATTTTTACCCCAAACGTTACGTTCTTCATCTGTCAATTGTTGTTCATTCACCAGTTCGCTTCGCCGCTCTAATGTACGTTTCAACGACTCTTTTCGGCGCCAATCATCAATTTTTGCATGATTGCCGGACAGTAATATATCTGGAACTTTCATGCCCCGGAAATCAGCAGGACGGGTATAGTGCGGATGTTCCAAAAGACCGGTGGAAAAAGAATCCCCCGGTGCGGATTCGTCATTGCCAAGCACATCTGGCAATAATCGCACCACACTGTCGATGACGACCATGGCGCCAAGTTCTCCGCCAGTCAGGACATAATCACCGATGGATATTTCATCGGTGACAAGGTGTTTCCTTATCCGTTCATCATACCCTTCGTAATGGCCACAGATGAAAACCAAGTGATCTTCTTCAGCCAGTTCTTCAGCTTTTTTTTGATTGTATGGCTCTCCCTGTGGACACATTAAAATAATCCGCGAATTCATCGGTTTCCCATTGGTAACAGCATCCACGGCATCAAAAACCGGTTGCGGGGTTAATACCATCCCGGCGCCGCCACCATATGGGTAATCATCTACTTTGCCGTGCTTATTTTCCGAGTAATCACGGAAGTTCACCAGATTATAACTGAATTTCTCATTTTCCCGGGCTTTTTTGAGAATGGAAGCATCAAAGACACCTTCGATCATTTCCGGAAATAATGTCAAAACATCTATATGCATCAGTCAAGCAGTCCTTCCATCGGTTCGATGACCACTTTTTGTGCAGCAACGTCCACTTCTTGAACAATATTTTCAATATAAGGCACAAGCACATCTTTTCCCTGTTCACGTTTCACGACCCAGACATCATTGGCACCTGGAGACAGTATCTCCTTAATGGAACCGAGATAGCTGCCGTCTGTCAAGTAAGCGGAGCAGCCGATAATCTCATGGTAATAGTATTCATTTTCATCAAGTTCGGTCAGCTGGTTTTCACTGATTTGAAGGTGTTTCCCTTTGAACCACTCAACATCATTGATGGTGTCATAGCCTTTAAAATGAATGAGGTCGAACCCTTTATGAATACGGTGTCCATCGATTGTTAACACCAATTCCTGACTGTCTTCATTTACAAGTACCAACTGGTTGCCGATGTCAAATCGATCATCGAAATCCGTGATCCGTTGAACTTTAACCTCGCCTTGTACGCCATGAGTATTAATAATTTTTCCTACATTCAGCATTTGTGTCATGTCATCACCTGCTACTGATCAATTCGAACAACGATGCCATCTTCCACGACGATAGCTGCTTCTCCCATAATTTCATTCCAATGCGACCCTTCTTCAACCTCAACAAGAGCGTCAACTTCTTTTTCTGTTATTTCACTTCCGATTTCCAGTATATCCAGCTGTTCCAATTTAAAGTCAGCCTGTTTCATTTTTTCTTTTCGATTTTTTATTTCCTGCTGAAACCGTTGTGAAACTTCCTGTTTGGACGTTTTTCGTTTATTCTCCAATTTACGCTGTTCAAACCTGAGCTGTTGGCACTCTTGTTCAAGCTGCATTTTGTGATCCTGAAAGCCTTTCCTTAACGTCGCTTTGCTTTTCTCTGTAACAATCTGTTTGATAAGGACCTTTCTGATAATTTGCATACTGATTCCTCGCTCTCTCTCGAATCAATCCTAGCACAGACATGCATTTTCCGTTCATTCATCCTTATCCGGTAATTCAAGCATTATCGGTTCGATTGTCTTTAAATGGTAAAAAGGGAAAGGTGCCCCCCCCTCCCTTTCTACATAATATCTAAATAAATACGCTTGTTTGTAGTCGGCTTTGCAGAATAAACAATCGTACGGATCGACTTGGCGATCCGGCCATTTTTACCAATCACTTTGCCGACATCACTCTGATGAACGGTGAGATGGTATGTCGTTTTGTCATCTTTTTCCGTTTCTGTCACAGTGATGTCTTCAGGGTAATCAACTAATGGCGTTACAATGGTCTCAATCAGGGCCCTCATGATATCACACTACTTTATGGGTTAGTTTTTCTGTTCGTGGAATTTTTTCATGATGCCTTGTTTGGAGAAAAGATTGCGTACGGTGTCACTTGGTTTCGCACCATGTGTCATCCAGTCCAATGCTTTCTCTTCATTTATTTTGACTTCAACCGGTTTGACAACAGGATTGTATGTGCCGATTTGCTCAATAAAACGTCCATCCCTCGGTGAGCGCGAATCTGCCACAACAATACGATAGGATGGATCTCGTTTGGACCCCATTCGTTTCATTCGGATTTTTACAGCCATGTTCACACCTCCAATATCTTATGTTTCACAATTTTAGATTGTAACAGATCGTTTGAGGTCTGTAAAGTGTTTTTCCATTACAGGATGTCTGACATTTACAGGACATCTGTGCACGGAGGTTGGAAAAACGTAGCACATGTGCTTGCGAGTGTGCGTCCGCTTCATTTTTACATAAAAGGTAAGTTCATTCCTTTGCCCTTTTTTCCTTTTTGTCCAGAAGTCATTTGTTTCATCATTTTCTTCATTTCATTAAATTGTTTTAGCAGCCTGTTCACTTGGGATACGGATGTTCCGGAACCTTTGGCAATCCGCTTTTTCCGGCTTGCATTCATGATGGAAGGATCCTGTCGCTCATCCTTGGTCATGGACTGAATAATGGCTTCCACATACACCAGTTGTTTTTCATCAATTTGTGCATTCTTCAGCCCCTTCATTTTGTTGGCACCTGGTATCATTCCCATTAAATCTTCGAGAGGGCCCATGTTTTTTACTTGACCCATCTGTTCAAGGAAATCATCAAATGTAAATGTCGCTGAACGCATTTTTTCCTGTAACTCTTTTGCCTGTTTTTCGCTGACATTGGTTTCCGCTTTTTCAATCAGACTCAGCACATCGCCCATGCCAAGGATACGTGACGCCATTCCTTCGGGGTGAAAGGGTTCCAACTGATCGAGTTTTTCGCCCATACCTGCGAATTTGATCGGCTTGCCGGTGACAGCTCGTATAGAAAGCGCCGCCCCGCCGCGTGTATCGCCATCGAGCTTCGATAGGACAACGCCGGATATTCCCAGCTGGTCATTAAAACTTTCCGCCACGTTGACTGCATCCTGTCCGGTCATGGCATCAACAACGAGAAAGATTTCATCCGGATTAACGGCTGCTTTGACCTGATCGAGTTCATCCATCAAATCCTCATCAACATGCAACCGACCGGCCGTATCAATAATAACGTAATCATGATGTTGTTCTTTCGCCTGTTCCAGCGCCTGTTTGGCAATAGCCACAGGGCTTTCGTCCGTCCCTTTGGAGAAGACAGGTATATCAAGCTGCTGTCCAACTGTTTCCAATTGATCAACGGCAGCCGGCCGGTAAACGTCTGCGGCGACCAAAAGAGGTGACCGATTGTGTTTCTTGCGCAGATGCGTGGCTAGTTTGCCGGTGGTTGTTGTTTTTCCGGCACCCTGCAGTCCGGCCATCATAATAACGGTCGGCGGACGGTCGCTGGCAGCTATCTGGCTCTGTTCCCCTCCCATCAGTTCGGATAACTCTTCTTTTACAACTTTAATAACCTGCTGTCCGGGTGTTAAACTTTCCATCACTTCCTGGCCGACAGCACGCTCTTTAATCCGTTTTATCAGATCTTTGACCACTTTAAAGTTGACATCGGCTTCTAAAAGGGCAAGACGGACTTCTCTTGTCATCTCCTTAACATCCTGTTCGGAAACTTTCCCTTTGCCGGTGATTTTTTTCATGGTGCCTTGCAGCCGGTCGGCCAATCCTTCAAATGCCATGGAAGGAGTCCCCCTACTCTAATTCTTTTAATTGATGAATCAACGCTTGTATGTCACTATTATTAGCCATATGATCCATCCGATCCAAAATGGTCATGCGCTTCCGGAATCTGTCATATAACCCAAGTTTTTCTTCATAATTTTCAAGCATCTGTTCCGTCCGACGGATATTATCATATACAGCCTGTCGGGAAACGTTTAGCAACTCGGAGATTTCACCAAGCGAATAGTCCTCACGGAAATACATATCCATATAACTGCGCTGTTTCGGGGTTAATAATGGTTGGTAAAAATCAAATAAATAATTGACTCGTGTTGTTTTTTCCAGCAACTGAAAACACCCTCTATCAATACGTGAGTCATAAATTGTTAAGTGAAATCCCTTTACAAAAAGTTTACCATCATTTATCGTCATCTTCAAGCAAATCCGCGAACAATCCATAGACGAAGGCATGCGCATCAAAATGTTCAAGATCTTCCACGTTCTCACCAAGACCAACGAATTTAACAGGAATGTCCAGCTCCTTACGAATAGCCAATACAATACCGCCTTTTGCTGTTCCGTCAAGCTTAGTCAATACAATCCCCGACACGTCGGTTGCTTCAGAGAATGTCTTCGCCTGACTCAAAGCATTTTGGCCAGTCGTTGCATCCAGTGTAAGAAGGACTTCATGCGGTGCTCCAGGCACTTCCCGTTCAATCACCCGTTTAACTTTAGCGAGCTCATTCATTAAATTAACCTTGTTCTGTAGTCGGCCTGCTGTATCACAGATAAGCACATCAGCATTACGTGATTTAGCAGATTTAATCCCGTCAAAAATAACCGCAGCAGGATCACTGCCTTCGCTTTGTTTAATGACGTCGACGCCGGCCCGTTCGCCCCATATATCGAGCTGTTCAATAGCTCCGGCGCGGAATGTATCCCCGGCTGCCAACATGACAGTTTTTCCTTGCTGCTGCAATTGATGGGCCAGTTTGCCAATGGACGTTGTTTTGCCGACACCATTAACTCCGACAACGAGAATAACCGATAATCCTTCGTCCTGCAGATGTAGCTTCTCAACGTCTTCGTCATCATTGCCATAATAAATGTCCACTAACTTTTCTGAAATAACGCCTTTTATTTCGGATGAATCTTTTATATTTTGACGCTTCACTTCCATTTTTAACTCTTCAACCAAATCCATAACGGTATTAACCCCGACATCCGCACCGATCAACACTTCTTCCAGTTCTTCAAAGAAGTCTTCATCCACTTTGCGGTAGCGAGCGACTAAATCATTTATTTTTCCGGAAAATGAATGACGCGTTTTTTCCATGCCTTTTTTGTACTTTTTGGTAACGTCTTCTGCATCCTCTTCATTTTGTTTGAATTTACTTTTTAATTTGTTTATGAATCCCATCGAATGGATACCTCCTATGCATTAATCAGCTCATCGGTTTCATCCATGCGGACCGAAACGAGCCGGGACACACCCGACTCCTGCATGGTTACACCGTACAGGACATCGGATTCTTCCATCGTTCCTTTTCGATGCGTAATGACAATGAACTGTGTATTTGCACTGCATGCCTTCAAATAGTCAGCAAAACGGGTAACATTGGCTTCATCCAAAGCTGCTTCCACTTCATCCAGTACACAAAACGGTACCGGGCGGACATGCAAAATAGCGAACAATAACGTTATGGCAGTTAACGCTCGTTCACCACCAGACAGCAGTCCAAGGTGCTGCAGTTTTTTACCGGGGGGTTGAGCAATGATTTCCACACCCGTATCAAGCAAATTTTTGGGATCGGTCAACGTCAGTTCAGCTTTACCACCGCCAAATAACTGTTTGAAAACAGTAGAAAATTCTTCGTTAATTTGTGCAAATGTGTCACTGAAGCGTTTTTCCATTTCATCATCCATTTCGCTGATAACCGTGTGTAACGTCTGTTTTGCTTCTAAAAGATCATTCTGTTGTTGTGATAAAAAGTCATGCCGTTGCCAAACTCGGTCATATTCATCGATGGCACCTAGGTTCACGGTACCCAGTTGCTCGATGGCTTGCTTTATCCGATTGACTGTGTTCTCTGCTTCTTCGGCATTGTCCGTTTTTTCATATGTTTGTTGAGCTTTTTCAAATGTTATCGTATAGTCGTTCTGCAGCTTGTTCAACCGGTTTTCCAACTCAACATCCAAACGATTGACGTTGACTTCTTTTTCTTGAATGTCTTGTTGATAGGCGTTATGGTCCTTGTTTTCTTCTTTCAATTCACGTTCTTGATCCTGTACGTATTGGCTGCGTTCGGAACGATTGGAACGCAAGCTTTGGATTTTTGCTGTGATAGCCTCTTTATCTTCTTTCGCTTTCCGGATATTTGCTTCCACTGTTTCTTCGGTTTCTTCGGCCTCTTGCATTTTCAGCAATTCATTCAGATCATTGGCATACGTTTGATATTGGTCCTGATATTCACGCAACTGTGTGTGGATGTTATCCGTTTTTTCCTTCTGATTTTTCAACCGTTCTTCTTGTTCAGCCAGTGTTACTTGTTCTTTTTGATAGTCTTCTTTCAACTGTTCCTGATTATCCTGAAATGTTTTTTCCTGTTCGGACAGCTTATCAATGTGACGCTGAGCCGTTTCCAAATGCTTGGAAATAGTCTGTAACTCGTTCGTAAGCTGGTCGCGGCGTGAGTGCAGATCATTCAAATCTTTGTCAAATTGTTGCTTGTCCTGTTCATACAACGCAATTGTTTCATTCAATGAGGCTAGTTTCATTTCAGCTTCTTTAAAGGATGTGTTTAGATCCTGACGTTTTTGCCGTTCTTCTGAAATATCGTTCTCTTTAGCAGCGATGTCCTGTTCTATTTTAGTAATCTGTTCTCTCTGTTCGTCCACCTGTTTTTCGATCGCTTTTACATTGTGTTGAAAGTCACCCAGTTGTTCAGTTACTTCTTGCAAATCTTTTTCCCTTGTAAACAACGATTGCTTTGATTTTTTCTGCGCACCACCGGACATGGACCCACCCGGATTGACTACATCGCCCTCAAGTGTAACAACACGGTGCTTGCGTTTAACATCTTGGGCGATGACATTGGCATCTTTTAATGTTTCTGCAATGAGGACATGTCCCATCAGATGACGGACGGCCTTTTGAAAAGGGGAGGTTGCGGACACAAGATCGGCAGCAACCCCGACGAATCCAGAGTGGTGTTTCACTTGTCCCAGCGTATCATTTGGAATAAATCGTTCATGAATGGATTGAAGCGGCAAAAAAGTGGCTCGTCCGTTGTTGGTCGTTTTGAGCCAGTCAATGGCTTGTCGTGCCGTCTGATCATCATCGACTACCACATGCTGGGCTTGGCCGCCCAAGACCGTCTCTATGGCCGTTATATATTGATTTGGAACGTCAACAAGCTCAATGACTGCCCCGTGAATGCCTTTCAGTTTCTTTTCTTCACGTGCTTTAAGAGTGGCTTTTACCCCATGGAAGAATCCTTGAAATGACTCTTTCATATCTTCCAGCATTTCTTTTTTGGATTTCAGTTTTTCTATATATTGATAGCCTTCATTCAGCTTTGATTGTGCTTCTTGAAACGCATCACGTTTCGTTGACACGTCTTCTTTGAGTTGCTCAATAGTCTCGGATTTATGTTTGAGCACGTCTTCCTGTTTGGCATAATCCGATTTTAGTTCCGTTGCTTTTGATCTAAGGTCTTTCTGTTCAGATAATAAATCATCTATTTTTTTGTCTTGTTGTTGCATTTTGTTGGAAATATTATCAATCTGCTTTTGAATAGACTGTTGTTCATTCCGTTTGGCTGCCTGGTCATTCAAATACTCGATATAATCCGATTTCCATTCATCGATTTGTTTGGCAATATCATCTTTGTCCGTTGTTAATTCAGCCTCGAATTGCTGGAGGCGATTTTTTGTTTTATGTCGGGTTTCCTGCAGCGATGTGAGTGTCTCATTTTCTTGATTGAGTTCATGCTTAAGCGTCTCGATGCGTTCGGATGTTTCTTTTTTCTGATTTTCCAGTTTTTCTTTATTTTCATCTATGTGTTTGGTTCGTTCGTGAAATACTTGCTTTTTGCCTTCATCCTGTTCAAGTTGTTCCGTTGTCGACAGAAGGTTTGCCTGCAGTTGCTCAATCTCTTCATCCAACGTCTGAATTGTCTGCCGTTCCTGTTCCAGTTCAGCTTCTTTTGTTTGGATGGCCGTTTTTCGGTTCAGTTCCTCATTTTTCGCTTTATCCAGTTCACCCAGCATTCCCTGCCACTGGTCATAAAGCTGTTCGATTTCCGTAATGAGCAGCGAAATTTCACATTGTTTCAACTGTTCTTTTTTGTCAAGATAGCTTTGCGCGGTTTCTGCTTGGTCTTTCAACGGTCCCATTTGCTGTTCCAATTCATGGATAATATCTTCCACACGGTTCAAGTTTTCTTGTGTTTCTTCCAATTTATACTCAGCTTTTTTCTTACGTTGTTTATACTTCAAAACGCCAGCAGCTTCTTCAAAAATTGTCCGCCGTTCAACCGCTTTGGAGCTTAAAATTTCCTCAACCTTTCCCTGACTGATAATCGAAAAGGCTTCACGACCCAATCCAGAATCCATAAATAAATCAATGATATCTTTCAATCGACAATACTGCTTATTGATATAGAATTCACTGTCACCGGAACGATAAACCCGTCTGGTGACACTTATCTCGTTATAGTCAAGTGGAAGCGCCTGATCACTATTTTCCAATACGAGCGTTACTTCTGCAACATTGAGTGCTCGTCTCGTATCACTGCCTTGAAAAATAACATCTTCCATTTTCGATCCGCGCAGTGATCGAGCTGACTGTTCACCGAGCACCCATTTAATCGCTTCAGTGATATTGCTTTTCCCGCTTCCATTCGGCCCCACTACTGACGTCACGCCAGGAACAAAATCCACATTGATCCGTTCTGCAAAGGATTTAAAGCCAACACTTTCCAATCGTTTCAAATACATTAAACATTCTCCTAAATTTCCGATGCACAGAAGAAGGAATATGTTTTATAGAAAACATATTTTTCTCATTTGGCATTTTAACGTATTTATTTTATCATAAAGGCAAGGAGAAAAGAAGGCTTAATCCGATACATAAGCTTTTTGCAATGATATTTAGTAGAGGGAGTGTTCATGTGAATCTGGAAGAACCAACGCAGGAAAACTTGAAATTTATGCTCGAGGAACTCGCTGAAATGTTAAGTGTTGTTAATCGCGAAATGCTGGAGGCGCAAGATTATGATTTGAACAAATACGAGGATATTAGATTTATGTATGATATGGTCAAGCAGAAAGGTCAGCTCAGTGCATCCGAAAAGCAGGCATTTATTGACGAGCTGCGGTCTGTAAGGAAAGCATAACATACTGATCAAAAAGAAAACCTGGATCCGCTGAAAAGGCGGTCCAGGTTTTTAGATGTCTTTATCAGTCGTTGTACAACAGTCATTACTTGCTGTGTCATGGCCCCCATTCCTGCATGGGAATGGTTTTCTGCGGTGACAAAGACCTCTTTTGTTTCCCACACATTAACCTCGCCGGTAACCCAACGCCGTCTGTATATCCTGAACAACATGTTTAATGGCTACAAGAAGAACACAAAAAGCCCCGATGGGTATAATGGCCTTCAGATGATAGAGTGGTATAGAAATGGCGGTCGGTGTTGTTTCAGCCCTCGCAAACGATGATGACGCCGCCTCTATCCCTTTTGTAATCAATACATACAAATATAGAAAAGCAAAGAAAAATGTAATAATATTACAGACTGCTTTCGCTTTAGGAGACATTTTTTCATAAAACAGATCCAACTTGACAAAGGAGCCTGTGTTCAACGAGAAAGCACCGGACACGCAAGCCAACAGAACCATAGCGTATTGTATGGTTGTGGAAATCCATAACGTAGGTGCATCGAAAAAATATCTCATGATAACGTCATATAACCCGAAAAACAGCGCATAGAGAATAAGAATCCAACCAATTTTGCCCAACCACTCACTTATGACGTCAACGGTTCGCTCAACATTGTTCCAAATGGTCATTTAGTTACGTACCTCCTTTCGCATCAAAATGATTATTGATAACCATCGCATGAATGATGTTGATAGACACGCCACCTCTTCTTTGTAGCCATGTTTCTCTTTATAAAAACTGAAGAGGTGGCTGTCATTATAAAGTCAAACATACCGTTGATATAATTATTCTATTTTACCTTTATCTTTCAGGAATTGTTTCCACAACTCAACACCTTTGGCATTTCGCTCGGATTTTTCAGCAATTTTAGGCCAAACTTTCTCAATGGTTTTATTTCGCATTTCTTGTACTTTTTCTTCGCTCAGTTCGATAACCTCACCACCGCTGTCCTTGAGATCCTGCAACGATTGCTCCACACCTTCTGCATGCATTTCACTGGCTTTGAAATAGTTGGATTTAAATATTCCATTTATTTGCTCCCGTTGCCAATCATTCAAGCTTTGCCATGCATCCTGATTAACATAAATTTCTTGGTGTTGAGCAGGATTCCACCCCGGAAGCATCGCATAATCTATAACTTCCTGGAATTTCATATCATTCATGCCGCCAGTATCCCATAGCGTGCCTTCGATGGTTCCCAGATCAATGGCCGAATAAATTTCATCACTTTCCAAAGATACGGGTGTTCCGCCCATAGCTTCCAAAAATAGGGCTTGGGGACCACCGGCTCTAAGTTTCTTTCCTTCCAAATCTTCCATACCCTTTACTGGAAACTTAGTAAAGACCGAGTTAGGGCCTTGGTTCGCCCAGCCAACCCATTGCAAATTATTCTCATTGGCTGCTTCCTGAACAATTTCACCAATTCGATACTTATCATTTCCCCACATAGCTTCCCATGCTTCTTCGGAGTTTTCAGCCCCCATCGGCATGCCATATGCGAGCATACCCTCGGGCATAATGCCACCGTAAACAGTTGCCCAGCCAGCATAAACATCGATGGTTCCGTTACTAGCAGCACTGAATGCTTCATTTCCGCTGACGATTGAACCAGCTGGGAGAAGCTCAATTTTCACGGTGCCTTCCGTCGCTTCTTCCACAGCTTTAATCCACGGTTTAACGCCATTATCCCAACCGGCATCACCGGAATCAAAAGCAGGCTGAAAGGTCCATTCCGTCACCTCATCTGGAGGGCCATCTTCTCCGCCGGAATCACCTGAATCAGACCCATTTCCACCCCCGTTCGATGTGTCGTCCGCAAGACATCCAGTCATGACAATACCAGCAAAAACGAGCATCAATAATAGCACAATATATTTTTTCATCATGATAACCCCCTATTTGTAATAGACGATGTGTTCTAAACATGTCGTTTAACGTCCTTGAATGATTATGAGGCGAGTTCCGGCAGGTTCAGCACCATGTCATAAACCTATTCACCCCTCCCTTCAAAAGATAAATTGCCGGTTATAGCGCACATAGATATGTACGCAATTAACAGAAGAATCACCCCCTTTAGTCAATAGTATTTCCCATCAAAGCGAGATCCGGTTCATTATTTTATCGCATCGTGCTTGGAAGCCACGTCGCCAATTCAGGAAATAGAATCAGCAAAATAAGCCCTATTAACTGAAGCCCAATAAACGGCAAAACCGAACGGTAAACATCTCCCATCGTGACATCTTCCGGTAAGATACTTTTTATCCAAAACAGAACAAAACCAAAAGGAGGTGTTAAATAGGCAATTTGTATATTAACGATAAACAGAACACCAAACCATAACGTGCTAATATCCAATTCATTTAAAATAGGGACAAATAACGGTGTGACCATCATAATAATGGCCCAATCATCCATCACCATTCCGAGAATCATGATGATAAACATCATCATTAACAGGGCGCCCCACTTACCACCGGGCATACCTAAGACAGCTGACGTAATAACATCCTGACCACCTAAGGCACTAAAGATGTTAACAAAAAAGTTGGCAGCAATCAGAATCCAGAATCCCATACCAACGAGCTTAACAGTGAATATAATTGAATCTTTGACGATTTGCCAAGTTAAACTACGGTATAAAATATTAATCAGAAGAGCACCACCGGCACCGAATGCAGCCGCCTCAGCAGGTGTAGCTACTCCCATCCATATAACGCCTAAAACAATAATAATGAGAACAAGAAACGGCCAAATACCTGCAATAGCACCAATTTTCTCACGTACAGAGTATCTGTTATCTTTTGGGATTGCCGGTCCCATATGCGGCTGCAATTTACACCTGATCCCAATATAAATAACGTATAAAATAGACAATATTAATCCGGGAATAATACCGCCCAAAAACAGGGCACCCACTGATTCATTGGATAATATACCGTAAAAAATAAACGGAACACTTGGAGGAATAAGAGCACCCAACGCTCCACCGGCCCCGATGGAACCAATAGCAATTCCTCTGTGGTATTGATAGTGCATCATGGAAGGGTAAGCAATTTGCCCCATTGTAATGGTGGCTGGCGGCGTGACACCGGTTATAGCAGCAAAAACCGTACACACCTGCACCGTTCCCATAGCCAGACCCCCCGGTAGATGGCCAATTAATTTATATGCAGCATCATAAGCGTCCTGCGCAATACCTGAGTAACGAACAATATTCCCCATAAAAATAAACAGTGGAACAGTTACTAAAATATTTTGCCACGGTGTTGAAAAGAAAGAGCTCGGAGCAGCCATCAATACATCCGGCACGTACAAATAGCCAAACAGGGCAGCTGTACCGCCCAAGCCAAGAGCAACTGGCAATCCTAAAAATAGAACAATAAAAAGACAAGCAAACATGGCTGCTATAATAAGTATGGTGTTCAATTAATCATCTCCTTTCTGCCTCTGAAAAAAGGTATCATCCAAAAAATGGATGTACGGATATTGCTCGTAATGAAATGATTTTTTGACGTGTTAATATATTCATACCGTGATAACAGTGCCCCCTCTAATACAGGCGCTTATTACAAACTTAGAGGGCACTCAATAGAATGGGGAACCATCTCCTTTCCATTAATGAATTCGCTTACAAACCAAAGAATACTAAATGGTATTGTTTCTTATTTACTTATTGAAACATTTATCCATATAGGATTCAATGGATTTTGAATATTTTATATATTATGATTATAAATAATATTTATTAAACAGACAAATAAGTCAATTTCCGTAATGGGGGATCTACATGATACGTGTAAAATATACAGTTAGGGATGGATTCAAATAACCATCCCATGATTTATTCCGTTAATGTAAGTTTTTCGTCTAACGGTTCTGGAGGTGATTCCAAGTCAATGATGTAATCACCAAACCTTTTAATATGCCCCCTTAGATACGGACTCAGATCAGCTAAATCTTCATTTTTGATTTCATATCCTTCCTGTTGAAGTGATCGAAGTACTGTCGTTAAGTCAGCAACATTTTGAAAGATAACAGCATTTGCAACCAAGTCATTATATTTGATGGCTTTCTCCTGCTGTTCAGGATCATTATCTGTAATGATGCCTTCTTCTCCGAAGAAAAGCCATTTCGCGAAACCATTATAAGCTTCGGCAATATTGGTTGTGGCCGTAATGTATCGCCTTAAGTCAATGTTTGTAATATATTCTAAGAGAAAAACCGTACGCACAGCTCTCCCCAATTCCTGAAAAGCCTGATACAATCGATTTTTACGGCTATAAGTTCCTAACCTTCTCAATAACAGTGAGGAGGACACCTTTCCGGCCTTGATGGAAAGAACAACACGCATGAGATCCTTCCAATGCGTTTCAATCAATCCCCAATTAATCGTGTCCGTGAATAGATTGTCCGTATGTTCAAACGTCGTATCTTTCGTCGGCCGAAAAAATTTAAGACTTTTCAAGTTACGAATTCGCGGCATCAATTTAATGCCCAGCAGGTATGACAAGGCAAATACAGGTGTCGATTGTCCTTGAGTATCCGCAAACAGTGTGTCAGGTTGAACGTCGGATTGATTTTTTAAAAGCCCTTCAATAATGTAAACAGCTTCCCATACACCACAAGGAATAAAGTGGCTGAACAAAGCAATGTACTTGTCTGAAACATGATGATAGGCAACGCCTCCGTATCCACCATGCCTAATGTGATACTCAGCTACCAAATTTTCTTGGTAAATATCATAGTTGGTTCCATCAGCTGCTGCCGTCTTGCCACTTCCCCATGATTCCGGGAGTTCAAATTTATCGTACTGATCGATGATATCCTTTGTGGCTTTGTTTAATTTATGAGGTGTTACGTGTCGCTGATTAATAAAGGAAAGCGTCCTTGGTGTGACTGTACCGCGCATATGACGGGCAGCTTGTGATGGTCCCAAGTTACAACCATAAGCAAAGGTATTTAAGACATAACGTTCTTTGGGGCGATCCAATTTAGGATCGGAGCCGGAAAGAGGGCCGAAATGTCGGCTCCAATTGACCCAATATTCAACGTTAGAAAGGACATCAATAATGTTACGCTCCGGCATTCTCTCTTCGATCAAGGTTTCCAAGTGTTTTGAAAAAGAACTGGGTTCTTTTGCGTCCGCCTTCTTTAATATCGGTTCACCTTCTTCCGTAATTTCTACCGAATCTTTGTTAACGGGAAAATTCTTATCAACATCATGCGATTTATGAAGCATCCAATTCTTTAACTGGTTCACGAAATCCGGTCCATTTTCGGGAAAGCCCATTTCATTACAATAATCCTCTAGCATGGGCCGGCATTCTTCCCAACTCAATAACTGTTCCCGGTAATCAGCGTATTCATCGGATTCACTTATACAGATATCGCCGGTTTTTAATTCCTTGGCGAGATAGGAAAACACACAAACTTCTAAATGCCTCCGATGAATTTTCCATCCCGACCCTTCGCGAACTCGAATGGTTCTTCTCCATTGTTCTGAAGCAAAGGATAAATCAACCTCATCGGGTAAATAATTGCTTTTACGATGACGGTTATCCATAACATAGTAAAGCGCTGACATGACCGAGGTATCTTCACTAGTCGAGGAAAGTTGCAGACTTTCAACCATTTGAAACACTTTTGATCGGTATTGACGGAAAAATTTCAGGATAAGAGGCAAATAATTATTGCCATTATAGGAAGCCACGGCCTCACAATCCTCCAGCAATGTCTGAATGTTACCCCTTGTTGCTACGGCTTTTTTAACAAGTTTTCCGGCTTGATCATCTTCTGGTTCATCTTCTAAGGTTTGCAGTATGTCTGTCAGGGTTGCAACCAGGTTTTCCGTTTTCTCTCGATGTTGTTCTTTGACGCGCTCCAGCTCTTCTTTTCCAGAGTTATGTAAGTTGCCCATCCTTTTCATCAGCATCGTACCAAGGTTGTCGCGGGTAGCAACCTGCGTATGATAAATCATTGATAACAATAATGTATAACGTTTGGGAGCAGCATAATCCCTAATACTTTGTGCATCCAGAACCTTCGCTTGTGCAGCAAAGTGTCGAACCTTAATAGGAGGAATGTTTTCAAGGTGGTGGCCTACGTCCCCAAAATTCAAAAGCCAATGGAGTTGATTGATTTGTTCTTGGATCTTTGATAATCGTGGTCTTTTCGGCAATTGTTTCAGACGGTTATAATGGCTAAAAAATTGATCGGCGTCTTTTTGAACCAATACATCAAGTTGTCCGATCTCTTCTTTTGATAAGCGATCCAATACTTGCTGGAAAAAGGATTCGTTGACTAATCTTCGAATACGGCGAGCCAAACGATCCAAGGTGCTAAATGCGGGAAGTTCATAATATTGATTGATGAGTTCGGCAATCGCTACATTAATAAGATCTGCGGGATTATCCATGGTCTTTGCTGCCTCTTGTATGGATTGGATCGCAATTTCCTGTGCTTTCTTACCGTACGAATGAATCCCCAAGTGTTTCCGGATAGCTGTTTGATGGACATACATTGTACGCGGTTTTTCATACCCAACGACTATTAATTCAGGAGGCAGGTTTAAACTCACCCGGATATGATCTACAATACCTTGCGGTATTTCATTCAATTTAGGAAAGTAACCAAGCTTTTGAAAGGATTTAAGCAATAGAGTTGCATTAAAACGGTTGTTTTTGCCACGTGTTATCGAAAGAATAAAGTTAACCTCATCCGTCTGAGGTGTATAGACTTCATCCAACTCTTTTTGTGTCACCATGCGCTTGAAACGCGGGTATGCCGTTCGTTCAATCGACGCCAATGAAATTCCCTCCCGATTATTGCCAAGCTATTTTTTCGACCTCGCCCTGTAGGTCGGATCGAGTCGCTCGAACATAAACCATGGTTGTATTCAAACTGTCATGCCCCATGATTTGTGCCAAACGGTGTAATGGTGTTCGTTCCGACATGACGTAACCGAAACGATGCCGAAGATCATGAGGACTAATATCTTCGATATTGGCTAGTTTCATATATTTCAAAATCAAATGACGTAGAGCACGTTCCCCCATATGTCTTCCGGTTTTGTTTGAAGGAAAAAGGGGGTCATCATCTGATTTGATCGTAGGACGATAGGCTTCCAGCGCCCGTCGGATCGTTGCATTTAATGGAACTTCCCTTTGCTTATTGCGCTTCCCAGAACGAACAAGTAATCGGCCACTTCTTTTTCCGATAGTAATGTCGGATTTGACCAGGCGACAGACCTCCATGGTTCGAAGCCCGGTGTGCAGCATTAAAAGAACAAGATTGTAATCCCGTGTTGTGCCATGATTTTGAACAGCTGTAATCAGCGATGCTTCTTCCTGATCCGTCATGTGACGAGGACTGGTGGTTTCCTCGGGGACAAGTTTCAATGGTTTGGCTACATCAAGAGAAACCATTTGCTTTTGTACAGCCCATTCAAAAAAACGCTTCAGCGTGTTCAATCTCCGATTAATCGTTTTTGGTTTTAACGAACGAACCTTTTGCATGTATTCTCGATAATGGATCAAGGTCGGCGTAGTCATCTCGTTAGGTGCGAAATAAACCTCCTCTGCTTGGTGACGGTGCCAGCTACCTTCATACCAATCTGCCAAATGTCGTAGGTCGCTTGCATACTGCGTTAATGTTTTGGCACTTAAATCCTCGTTGGATTCTATATCATTAATAAATTGCTGGATGTAATGATTCGCCTGAGAAGATACCGTAAAGGATGGCTTCATAAACTGCTCCTTCCAAATAACCTTAGTGGACATGATATTTTGAGGTTATCAAAAACCTTAGCGGACATCAATACGGGGATTTTTGGCTTGTTATGTCCGCTAATGATTATTATTGGATATTATAAAAACGCCGCTTTCGCGACGTTACACTTTTTATTCCGATGCCTAACTGTATATTTCACACGTATCATATAGATCTCCCTTCGTTGGCATGAACATAATAGTTCCTCTCGTCCTTCAGGTCCAGATACGAGACCAATGTACGGGAAACCCCAATTGCTTCGTCGAATTCTCGGAATAAAAAACCACTGTATCGGACGAAAGATCTCCTCCGTTGCCAGTTAATTTGACGCGAGCATTTAAACGAAGTGTCATTTGCGGTAAAGTAGTCATTAGAAGAACCCCTTTCTGTTGGTTTGGTTGGCTACTTTAACTATAACAGAAACTGGGTTCTCTTTTCATTTTTTTGATTCATACTCAACATGGCTGGAAACCTTGGCATTCAAGAGGTTAGCCATTAATCAAGATTTTCTGTGAATAATTCAGATAAAAATATTTATTGACAACTGATTTTTCAGGGAGTAAGATTTGCTTCATCGAAATGACAGCTGTTACTTTCGTGTTTTACACGAGTTCGTGATTTCAGTTTTATGAATTTACCAACTAACCATATCGCTGAATTTTTTAGGGAGCGGGGAATCCAACATTTGCAGTTATTTTGACTGCTAGGGGTGTCTCGATATTTCGAGTAAGGCTACTTCCATGTCCGAAGCCGACAGTTAATCTCGTAAGTGTTTCGAGTGGGGATGACTAGTAATCAAAATTGACCACAAGGTTGTTACTCTAGCGGTTTTGATGTATTTAAAACAGGGTGAATTTTTGAGGTGAGTTGAAAAGGTAATTAAACAATCAAATAATCGCTGAGTCTTCTTTTTGGAAGAACGGAGGAACCGAGTTTTATGCAGTTTGAAGTATTGCTGCTAGGGGTGAATCTTTATGTTTGAAGTTAAAGTAGGGAATCTCTCAGTCCCGAACCCGACAGCTAACTTCGTAAGCGTACTGAGAGGTAACGGAGTCGTGTTGATAACACGTGTTGTTTTTGATGGAAAAAATCCGCAAAAGGTTACCTCTTTTGCGGATTTTTATTTCTTTCTGCGGGTTGTTTTTTCCTTTCATTGAAATGAAAGGAAAAAACAACTTAATATTAATTCAAAGCTTAAGTTAAGGGGGAATTGCTGTGCTGGATATTGCGATGCTTGCATTATTCATCATCTTGCCGATGTTTATGGTTGGTCTGGCCAAATGGACTTCAACTGTTGTTGAAAAAGGACGTGATGAATAATGACGACGTTATTGTTTGTTGTTGGTATTGCTGTCACATGCTATTTACTTTGTGTTCTGTTAAATCCTGAGAAGTTTTAGGAGGAATGAAACAATGATGTTAACAATTCTCTCAATCATAGTGACACTGTTGATTGCAGCAGTGCTTGCAAAATGTATGGGCACCTATATGGCTTATGCCTTCGAACATAATAAAACAAGATTGGATAGTTTTTTTGGACCATTTGAAAATTTGTTGTTTAAGATCGGCGGCGTTAAACAGGAAAATCAGACATGGAAACAGTATGCACTGGCGCTCGTATTAACAAACGGGTTTATGATGTTGCTTATTTATGCTGTATTTCGGCTTCAGGGTGTACTTCCGTTAAATCCTGAAAATGTTTCGGGCATGGATCCGACGCTGGCTTTTAATACGGCTGTAAGTTTTATGACGAACACGAATCTGCAACATTACAGTGGGGAAAGTGGATTATCTTATCTTTCGCAAATGCTTGGAATCTTGTTTATGATGTTTGCCGCACCAGCAACAGCATTAGCTGCCTGTATAACACTTATCAAAGCGTTGGCACGAAAAAGGATTGGTAACTTTTTCGTTGATTTGACACGAGCTATAACAAGGGTTTTACTGCCAATTTCCATTGTTGTAACGATTATTATGGTTGCATTTGGTATGCCACAGACATTTGAGTCTCCGGTAACAGCACAAACCATTGAAGGAGAAGAACAAGAAATTTTCCGAGGACCTGTAGCTTCCTTTTTAACGATAAAAGAACTAGGAAATAATGGAGGGGGGTTTTTTGGTATAAATTCATCACATCCGTTTGAGAATCCGAATCCTATTACGAACCTTCTGCAAATTTTGCTGATGTTGTTATTAACGACATCATTACCATTCACTTACGGAAAGATGGTGGGCAATCCGAAACAAGGGCGAATATTATTTACTTCGATGGCTTCCATCTTTTTGATTCTTCTTTCGGGAGCTTTGTTTTCGGAGTATCAGGGAAATCCAGTCATCAACCAGTTGCCGATGCAAGGGAATCAAGCGAGTATGGAAGGGAAAGAAGTTCGGTTCGGTGTCGGACAGTCGACATTATATGCGATGGTGACAACTGCTTCTGAAACAGGTGCTGTCAACACATTGCATGATAATTTGATGCCATTAACCGGGATGATTGCGCTTGTCAATATGATGCTAAATACTGTATTTGGTGGAGTAGGTGCTGGACTTATGAACGTCTTGATGTATGCAATGATTGCTGTGTTCATTTCCGGTTTAATGGTTGGGCGAACCCCTGAATTTTTAGGCAAGAAAATTGAAGGACGGGAAATGAAATTAATCGCACTGACATTGTTGATCCACCCTTTGTTGATTCTCGGATCGACGGCTTTAGCGTCATTTACACCTTTAGGTAACAGTGCCATATCCAATCCAGGATTCCATGGGTTAAGCCAGATGCTTTATGAGTATACATCGTCAGCAGCGAACAATGGTTCAGGTTTTGAAGGACTTGGGGATGCAACACCATTTTGGAACATTTCGACCGGACTTGTCATGTACGTTGGACGATTTTTCTCGATTGTGACGTTGCTGGCTGTGGCTGGATCGCTTCTAGCAAAACAGTCGGTACCAGAAACCTCTGGGACGTTAAAAACCGATAACAGTTTGTTTGGCGTGATATTCATTGCTACGACAATCATTGTCGGTGCATTAACCTTTTTCCCGGTTCTCGTACTTGGGCCTGTGGCTGAATTTTTAACACTCGGTTAAATATTTGTTAGGAATAGGAGGAAGAGACAATGGCTGAACAAAAATCATTAATAAATAGAACCATTGTTAAACAGGCTGTGAAAGATGCATTTGTTAAGCTTGATCCAAGGGTAATGTTTTATAACCCGGTCATGTTTGTCGTTGAAATTGGGTTGTTTGCAACAGTGTTACTGATGCTTGTTCCAGGTTCACTTGGAGAGATGGTTGATACGTGGTTTAACATCAGTGTTGCGATTATTTTGCTCTTGACGATATTGTTCGCAAATTTTGCAGAAGCAGTCGCGGAAGGACGAGGTAAAGCACAATCTGATGCTTTAAAACAAACAAAACAAGATATTATGGCCAATAGAATAAAAGAGAATGGTGATATTGAACAAGTTTCTTCAACAAGCCTTCAAAAAGGTAATATTGTCATTGTTTCTCAAGGTGAAATGATTCCCGGAGACGGTGAAGTGATTGAAGGGTTAGCTTCTGTCGACGAATCAGCAATCACAGGCGAATCGGCACCGGTGATTAAGGAGTCAGGCGGTGATTTCAGTTCTGTTACAGGGGGCACTCGAGTTGTCAGTGATAAAATCAAACTAACAATCACAAGCAATCCTGGACAGTCGTTTCTGGACCAGATGATTTCACTTGTTGAAGGTGCGCAGCGTCAAAAAACGCCAAATGAAATTGCATTAACCACTGTTTTGACGAGTTTAACGTTAATTTTTTTAATTGTCATTATGACGTTACCAATGTTCACCAGTTTATTTGATTTTGCGATTGGCATTCCCATTTTGATTGCGTTACTTGTGTGTCTCATTCCGACAACAATAGGCGGACTTCTTTCAGCTATTGGCATTGCCGGTATGGACAGAGTAACCCGATTTAACGTTCTTGCCATGTCCGGGAAAGCGGTTGAGGCAGCAGGCGATATTAACACGATGGCTCTCGATAAAACCGGAACGATCACATATGGGAACCGTTTGGCTGCAGAATTCGTTCCTGCAGGTGGGGCAGATCAAAAGGAATTAACTGAAATAGCCATTGTGACGTCTCTTTATGACGAAACACCTGAAGGACGGTCCGTACTTGATCTTGCCAAAGAGCAAGGTTATACCTGGGAAGGATCCCAATATGAGGGAGCGGACATCATTTCTTTTTCAGCAGAAGAACGGATGAGCGGGGTCGATCACAGCGGTTTTCGTTATCGCAAAGGATCTGTGGACGCCATCAGTGCATACGTTGAAAAATGTGACGGAGTGGTACCTAATGATTTAAAGGAGAAAAATGAAAATATTGCGCGAGAAGGTGGCACACCGCTCGCGGTTTCAATAGACAACAAGATTTTGGGAATCATTCATTTGAAAGATACGGTAAAACCGGGTATGAAAGAACGATTTGACGAAATGCGGAAAATGGGAATCAAAACGATTATGTGTACAGGAGATAACCCGTTAACTGCGGACTCGATTGCAAAAGAAGCGGGCGTAGATGATTATATTGCTGAAGCCAAGCCAGAGGATAAAATCAACGAAGCAAAAAAAGAACAGGAACAAGGAAAACTTGTTGCAATGACCGGAGACGGTACAAATGATGCTCCGGCATTGGCACAGGCGGATGTAGGGCTGGCAATGAACAGTGGTACGATTGCAGCGAAAGAAGCAGGTAACATGGTAGATTTGGATTCCAACCCGACGAAGCTCATTGAGGTCATTTCAATCGGCAAGCAACTGTTGATTACGCGCGGGGCTTTGACAACATTCAGTATTGCCAATGATGTTGCAAAGTATTTCGCGATTATTCCAGCTATGTTTATGGTTGCAATTCCAGAGATGGATGCACTCAATATCATGAGACTTGATTCACCGGTTTCAGCGATATTGTCTGCGCTAATTTATAATGCGATTGTTATTCCGTTGCTCATCCCCATCGCGATGAAAGGTGTAAAATACAAACCGTTCAGTGCAAATACGTTATTACGAAAAAATCTTTTTGTGTATGGAATGGGCGGCTTGATCACGCCGTTTATTGGAATTAAGGTGATAGATTTGATCTTACAGTTGTTCATATAAGTGAGAAAGGAAGTGAACACGATGAAACAAGAATCTCATGAGAATGGTTTGGGAACAATCATTAGAATTAGTCTGTTGATCATGCTGCTTTGCGGATTGGTCTATCCAGCTATTATGACGGGTATTGCTCAGGCCACCATGCCAAACAAAGCAGACGGCAGTCTCATTTATAATGAGAAAGAGGAAATAATCGGTTCTGAACTAATTGGGCAGCACTTTACAGAGCCGCAATATTTTCATGGCCGGGTATCAAGTATTAAATATGATGCTTCAGGTTCCAACTCACCTAATTATGCACCGTCCAATCCGAAATTACTTAAGCGAGTGAAGGCATCCATGGAACAGTGGAAGCAAAATAATCCGAAGTCTTATGTGACGGCAGATTTAATGACCAATTCCGGTTCAGGGCTTGATCCGCATATCAGCCCTGAATCGGCTCAAATACAAATTCCGCGTGTTAGTGAAGAAACTGGAATTTCCGAAGACAAATTGAAACAATTAGTGCAAGAGCATATAGATGGACCTGACCTGGGTATATTCGGTGAATCACGAGTAAATGTATTAAATCTGAATCTTGATTTACAGGAAATGTTATAGAGTTATAGTTTGTCAGGTGCCTCGATAGTATATTATCGGGGCATCTATATAAACATAAAATGATAGAAGGTCATGTTGAATGTTGTTTTTATCACTCATAAAGAGAAGCAACTTTTGCTGCATGCAAAGAACTTCAATCAGCCTTCTGAGCAAAACTTTCAGCCGGTTGTTGAGAATTAAGGGAGGGAGAATGGTCAGTAGTTATTAGAAGAAAAAATATATTTTGTATTGTTCCAAATTGTTATTGAGAGCTATGTTTAAATATTACTAACACATGTGGAGAGTGAGTCTATTGAATGCATTCACCGATGATTACAGAAAAAAAACACCTGAAGAGATTTTGGAAGAGGTTCAGAAATTACAGCAAGGTAACTTGAAACTGTTTATAGGTTTTGCTGCTGGAGTGGGTAAGACTTTCAAAATGCTTTTGGAAGCACACGATTTAAAGAAAGAAGGAATTGATGTGGTTGTAGGTCTTATCGAGACGCATAACCGAAAAGAAACAGCTGATCTTATCGGAAGCCTTGAAATTCTTCCAAAACAGAAGGTAGATTACAAAGGATACGTGTTAGAAGAACTAGACGTTGATGCTATTATAGAGCGAGCACCAGATGTCGTTCTTATTGATGAACTGGCTCATCATAATATAGCAAATTTAAAGAATGAAAAACGTTATATGGATGTTGAAAAAATATTAGACTACGGAATTAATGTTTTATCGACTTTTAATATTCAACATTTAGAAAGCCTTCATGATATTGTTGAAAAGATTACAGGAGTCAGTGTAAGAGAGCGTATTCCAGATCAAATACTTCATACAGCACATGAAAATATTTTAGTTGATATAACACCAGAAACACTTAGAAAACGATTGAGGGAAGGGAAAATTTATACGAATGAAAAAATTGAACAAGCTTTAAATAACTTTTTTAAGGAAGCCAATTTGTCGTCACTTAGAGAGCTATCATTGCGGGAAGTGGCTGATGATACAGACGAACGGATGGAAAAAGCGAGATTGAAAAACGATCAGAAGGAGCCGACAGGGGTTAATGAAAAGATTCTCGTTTGTATTCAGTATAATAAAAGTGCGGAAAAATTAATCCGACGTGGATGGCGAATTGCGAGCCGATTGAAAGTTGAGTTACATGTACTTCATGTTATAAATAAAGCAACACCAGATTCATCGCAATTAAAAAAAATTGAAGCTTGGAAACAACTCACTTCTCAATTTAATGCGACGTTTCATCTACAACAAAATACCTCAGGAAAAATCACCTCTCATCTTATCGAAGTCTCAAAAAAATGGGGTATTACTCAAATTATATTGGGGCAGTCTGCCCGAACAAGGTGGAAAGAAATACAAAAAGGATCAATTGTTAATGATATTATGCGCAAAACAAACGGAATCGATATTTATATTGTTTCAGACAAAAGCGATTTAAAGTAATTCGTGAAATGATTATTATTGGACATTATAAAAACGCCGCTTTTGCGACGTTACACTTTTTATTCCGATGCCTAACTGTATATTTTACACGTATCTTGTAGATCCCCCCGTAATATCATAAATATAGCCTGATTTAACATTAAAAAATCTCCTTGTTGTCAGGATAGAACTGCATTCCTGTCACAAGGAGACACATGACCTATATGTTTCATCCATCATAACGGATCATAATAAAAATCCGCCGTACAATAATGCTCCCGCAATAACAAAAGCTGGATGAATGTTTATCCGTTCCATGAGTAAATAACTGACACCAATCAACAAAGCAGTTTGCAGCCAGCCAATCCCTTGATACGACTCTACAAAAAATTGCAAAGCCATTACACCAAGTAATACAGCAATAACTGGTCGAACATAGAGAGTCATTCGTTTAATTTTTGGCGACTCTTTATACTTAAAAAGAATGCCTACCAAAACAATCATTAAAATGAGTGATGGTGCCACTGTTGCAAATACACCGGTAACTGCACCGGGGATACCTGCTGTTTCATAACCGATATAGCCGGCCATTTTTGTTGCAATGGGTCCAGGTAACGAATTACTAAGTGCTAACACTTCACTGAATTCCTGAACAGACATCCATCCATACCGCTGAACCACTTCATTTTCTACTAAAGGGATGGATGCCGGACCACCTCCATATCCCAGGATACCGGGTATAAAAAAGGCTAGAAAAATTTTCCAAAAAATCATGATGACGAAACACCTTCTTTTTGCCTTTGACGCTCATCATCCGGATCGGTATCTTTTTGAACTAATGCCAATATCAATAATGCGGCAATGACAATGCCTGGATGAACACCGATCCATTCGAGCAAGATGACGACTGCAGCGGACATAAGCACTGTTTTTAACCATCCCATTCCTTTGCCAGCTTTTTCGATGAATTGCCAAGTCAGGACGGCCAGCATCACGCCGACAACAGGAATGACCGCTGCCGTCATGCCTTGTACCCAATCAAATTCTTTAATGGAAGATAACGACGCAAGCAATACAATCATTAATAGAATGGTTGGCAGTATAGAGGCCATAACAGCATTCACCATTCCCCATATCCCTTTAACGCGATAACCGATGTAGCCTGCAAGTTTTGTAGCAATCGGTCCTGGCAGTGTGTTTCCCAGTGCTAGAATATCGCCAAATTCATCAGCAGTCATCCATTCATATTTATCAACCACTTCTTTGTGTATTAAAGGAATGGATCCCGGCCCGCCGCCATATCCAAGCATTCCGACACGAAAAAATGCTATAAAAAGATTCCAATGTTTCCGCATAATGAAGACTCCCAGACGTTATATTTTTACCAACAAGCAATTGTCCCATCCGTTCTGGACTCGGTTCCACCAACATATACACCTGTTTCAGGATTGCGCCAAATAATTTGACCACGCCCAAAACTATTCGGCTCCAATTGAATGGTAATCTCATGTCCCTTATCCGCGAGCTCTTGAGCAAGATGATGCGGGAATCGATTTTCAACTTCGACTTTTTTATCTTTAAACCATTGCCATCTCGGTGCGTCCAACGCAGCTTGTGGATTCATACCAAAATCAATCGTGTTCATGATTACTTGCACATGGCCCTGCGGCTGCATGAAACCACCCATGACACCAAAAGGGCCAATGGGTTGATTATTTCTTGTTAAAAAGCCGGGTATAATCGTGTGATATGTTCGCTTTCCACCTGCCAGTGCATTAACGTGATTCCGATCCATGGAAAAATTGTGACCCCGATTTTGCAATGCAATGCCGGTTCCGGGAACGACCAGACCTGATCCAAATCCCATGTAATTGCTTTGGATAAATGAAACCATATTGCCTTCATTATCAGCCGCAGCCAGATAAACCGTACCACTCATAGCGGGTTCGCCCGCTTCAGGCTGCAAGGCATGTTCCCCTATTTGACACCGTCGCTTCTCACTATATTCATCACACAATATATCATCTGTTGAACGATACATATGTTTTTCTTCCGTCACATGTCGTTCCCCGTCGGCAAATGCCAGTTTCATTGCTTCGATTTGTTTATGATAGACGGATGCTGATTCCTTTTCATTAAACGTAAAGCCTTTTAATATATTCAATGCCTGCTGCGCAACAATTCCTTGCCCATTAGGCGGTATCTCCCACACATCATAACCACGATAATTCACCTTAATAGGGTCCACCCAATCAGGCTCAAAAGTGGCCAGATCTTCCTTCGTCAGAAAACCATCATGCTCGTGTGAAAATTGACTTATTCTTTCCGCTAATTCTCCACGATAAAACGATTCAGCATATGTCTGTGCAATAGATTGCAATGTTTTGGCATGATCAATCGACGACCAAATTTCTCCAGCATGTGGTGCGCGATCTTTTGGAGCAAATGTGTTAAACCATTCCTCAAAAACAGGATCGGACAGCTCTTCTTTAAAATGAGCATAGGCATCTTTCCAATACTTGCTTACAGTGGACGAAACCGGAAACCCTTCTTCAGCATAACGGATGGCCGGCTGCAATACCTCGGATAAGGTTAATTTGCCGAATCGTCTAGATAAAGCAGCCCAAGCGGCAGGTGCACCTGGTACCGTAACTGGAGTCCAGCCATACTTCGGTATCTGTTCATACCCCGCGTCTCTAACTGCATCAATCGATACATTTCGCGGCGAATAACCACTGGCATTTAAACCGTGCAATTCACCTTTCATCCATACCAATGCAAATGCATCTCCGCCAATCCCGTTTGAAACAGGTTCAACCACGGTAAGACAAGCGGCTGTTGCAATTGCCGCATCAACGGCATTACCACCCTTTTTTAATATTTCCAATCCAGCCTGCGCAGCTTGGGGTTGAGATGTTGCTACCATGCCATTCCGGGCATAAGTTGCATTGCGTGCAACACGGTAAGGGGACGATTGATTATGAAATGAATCCATTAAACCACTCCTCCGTTTTCAGGAATATTTAGATTATTTTCTTATAACCATAATATGCAAATATAAATTTAATGTCAATATAAACATATCATTAATAATGTTATATATAATTAATACTTTCATTTATAAATATAAACATGTGTCGGATCTTCTATTTTTTTAGCTATTTTGATACTCAGTATGAGGTCGTGCATAAGGATTTACCAATTATAAATGAAACTCATCCGATAAGTTTCACTACACCTAATGTAAGAAACACCACAATAACAAACACTAATAAACCGTTATGATAAAATTTATTTCTAAATTCAGAACCCACTTGTTTGGAATTAAGAAGAATCAATAAGGTTAAAGCTAAAAAAGGTAAGAACAATGAACCTAATGCTGCATAAAACAAAATTAAGCCAACTGGTTTGTTAACCAACAATAAAAGCATTGATGGGAAGGTCAGCCAAGCTAAATACACTCGATAAGCAGGATTCTTTTCCGTAATGGGCTGTGTGTTTTCAGAACCTGTTTTATAATCTTTTTTCATAACCCTGACAAAATCTGCAAACAGATACGGTATGCCATTCCAAGATCCTAACAATGAGCTAACGGTTGCACTCCAAAATCCTATTGTTAGAATAATTTGAGGAGCAGTTCCAAAGCTATCGCCGTATAATTGAAGAAAATCCCTTATACCATTAGCACCTTCAAAACTTACATTCGATCCATATAGAAAAACTGTACTGATAACCATTAGTGATATTGAAAATAATCCGGTAACAGAATAAGCTACCGTTGCATCCATTCGCATAAATGGAATATAGGATTTATCATTCCAACCCTTTGCTTGAATCCAGTATCCATATGCTGCAAGAGCCATTGTACCTCCTATACCCCCCACTATACTCAGTACCCGATATACGGAGTCACTTGATATGGCTGGAATAAGCGCTTCAGCGGGAAGATCAGCAAGGTTGGGAATCAACATAATTGCAGAGCCTACGATCGTAACAGACATAATACCAATCAAAACAGTAATAACCCGTTCAAATATTTTATATCGACCAAACCAAATAAGGGTGAAACCTGCTACTGAATGAATAATTGCCCATGCCCACCAGGGAATAATCGGAAGAATTGCATACATCATAATTCCACTGGCAGAAGCTATTGAAGCCCCGTAAATTAAACCAAACAATGTAACGTATATAATAAAATAGCCCATTGTCCATTTTCCAAGAGAACGCCATCCTTCTAAAATGGTTTGACCCGTAGCTAGTGTGAACCTTCCAACGCTTTCAGTCAGCAGCAATTTTAAAGAAACACCTATAATTACTGCCCAAGCGAGCATAATACCAAACTCTGAACCAACTGTTGTGTTTGTGATAAGATCGCCTGATCCGATTCCAGTTGCAGCAAGAACTATGCCAGGACCAATTATAGATGTTTTTTTATTCTTTTTTTGTTTTTCTTTCTTTGTATTTTCAAGATTTTTCTTTTCCAATTCCATAGTATTACCTCCAATAAAATTTAAGGACAAACACAGAATACACACTCAAAATGTCAACGCTTTCATTTATTCTAAACCATTTTAAAACCCCCCTATTTTACTTGAATTTAAATAAATAAAAGTAGGTATCTTTCAAATCGAAAGATATTTATTATTTATACTGTATTAATGTATTATTTTCATCTTAGACACTATCATGAATTCGTATTAGGGTCAACAATGTTTTTAAATTTTCTAAACTTTAATGGATCGGTTCCTTCCTCTAATAAAACTTCACGAACTTGTATTGCACAGGTCACTACTTTTGCTCCCCTTGTCATTTTGCTATAATAAACGATATACATGGCCTTATTTTATGAATAAAGGAGCTGGAATTATGAAAAATGATCAATTTGATGAAGTCGACAGAATCATTATTAATGAGCTGGTGGATGATGGACGGATGTCTTACGTGGAATTGGCGGAAAAAGTTGGATTGTCACGTGTTGCTGTCAAAGACCGTATCAATAACCTGCAAAATCAGGGGGTCATTGAAAAATTTACTGTTGTGGTCAATTCTGAAAAATTCGGGAAGAAAGTATCAGCCTTTTTTGAGGTTGATGTTGAACCGATGCAGCTTCAGAAGGTTGCTCAAAATCTCGCGGAAAACCCTGCTGTGGCGAGCATTTATCAAATGACAGGTCCCAGCACATTACATATGCATGTTTTGGTGGAAGATTTTCAAATGCTTGAAACATTTATTAATAATGAACTTTATTCTGTGGAAGGAATTACACGGGTGGAGAGTTCTGTTATTTTGAAACGTTTTAAAAGCAGAAATGGGTTTAAGCTGTAGTTATTTAACGGTCAATCTTTCTCAAGGAACTAAAAAATACAGCGAACCTCTTTGGGATCCGCTGTTTTTCAATTCTAACCTCTCACTTCGTTTTTAATTTTGTCCGTCTTTGCTCTGATACAACGTCTCATTCAAGATCATACGCATCCAACGCATTTTTGGCAGCGCGTTGTTCTGCTTCTTTTTTTGTATGGCCCTTGCCTTCACCGGAAGAATAGCCGTTTATGATAACTTGAGCAACAAATTCCTTATCATGGGATGGACCATTTTCATCCGCAATCACATAATCCACACTATGGTTTCGTTGTTTTTGAACATATTCCTGCAGTTGGCTTTTATAGTCCATCGCATGTGAAAAAGCACCAGTGGTTATTTTCGGATACACATATTTTTGAAGGAATTGAATCACAACATCAAAGCCCTGGTCAAGATAAAGTGCTCCCAAAAACGCTTCAAAGACATCAGCAAGCAGTGCGGGACGATTCCTGCCGCCTGTCTGTTCTTCGCCCCGGCCAAGCAGTAGATACTCACCAAAATTTAATTCTCTGGCAAATTCCTCCAACGATGCTTCACAGACAATTGATGCGCGCAATTTGGTTAAATCCCCTTCAGCTAGCCGCTCTTTTTGTCGGTATAAATACTGAGACACACCCAATTCAAGAACAGCATCTCCTAAAAATTCCAACCGTTCATTATCTGATGAAGATTTCTGTCGATGCTCATTCACATAAGATGAATGCGTAAAAGCCTGCCTGAGCAGTTCATGGTCGTTAAATGTTATGTTCAACTGATTTTCCAATTCGGAAATAGTCATATCTGTTGTCACCACTCAAAATCAAAATTAAATTTGTGTACCATAAAGTCAAGCGGAATGTTGATATACATAAAGTGAACATCAATCACTTTTCATTAATGATTAGTTGAACAAATCAGAAATTGACGGGCTGTTGTCAATCCGCCATCGTCACGTATGTCATGACCCACATCGTGAAGTGGAGATAGAACAGCCCGTTAATGCATGGGAAAGCCCCCGCACTAAGCGAAACTTTCCAACAGTTATAGAGAGATCAGGATTGATTGCTGTTTATGTAATTAACAGCATCACCGACCGTATTGATTTTTTCAGCTTCTTCATCAGCAATTTCCATGTCAAATTCATCTTCAAGTTCCATAACAAGCTCAACCACATCTAGTGAGTCTGCTTCGAGATCATCTTTAAATGATGCCTCCATGGTAACTTGCGCTTCTTCAACTTCAAGTTTATCAACAATAATGTCTTTTACTTTATCAAAAACCTCATTCATTTCCGTCACCCCCTTTCAATAAAAAATGAAACCGATGGATTTTTGTTTCAGCTTCAACAGTGTTCTACATCACCATGCCACCATCAATATGAATGGTCTGTCCTGTGATATAGTTGGCATCATCAGACGCTAAAAAGCGAACGACACGTGCAACGTCTTCAGGCTGTCCCAATTTTTCCAGCGGTATCATTGAAAGTATGTCGTTCTTTTGCTCTTCGGTCAGTGAATCCGTCATATCGCTGGAAATAAACCCAGGGGCTACGGCATTCACTAAAATATCACGCGAAGCAAACTCTTTCGCTACTGATTTCGTCAGTCCGATCACACCGGCTTTGGCGGCTGTGTAGTTCGCTTGTCCGGCATTACCACTCACTCCGACAACCGATGAAACATTAATGATCCGACCGCCTTTTTGCTTAATCATTTGTCTGGAAACCGCTTTGATGCATTGGTAAACACCTTTTAAATTGGTATCAATCACTTGGTCAAACTCATCTTCTTTCATCCGCATAAGTAAATTATCCCGATTGATGCCTGCATTATTGACCAAAATATCAAGGCTGCCAAATTCATTGACAACATCTTTAACCATTGCTTTTGTATCTGTTTCATCGGCAACATCAGCCTGGATCTTTATTGATTGTACACCGTATTGTTTCACATCTTCAACAACCGATTCAGCTTTGTCTTCACTCCCTGAAAAATTCACGGCGACATTAGCTCCCTGTTTGGCCAATTCCAGTGCAATGGCGCGCCCTATGCCTCGTGAAGCGCCTGTTACCAATGCATTCTTATTATTGAGCATTAGGAATCCTCCCTATACCATGTTAAAAACGCGTTCAGTGAATCAGGATCCTGCACAGCAAACGTTTTGGCTTTCCGATTTATTTTTCGTACCAATCCACTTAATACCTTTCCATTCCCAACTTCTACAAACGCATCGATATTTTCATCCATCATTAGACGAATGGATTCATCAAAGCGGACCGGGGAATACATCTGTCTGAGCAACAAATCTTTAATACGATTTTTGTCGGTTTCCGGAGATGCGGTCACATTGGCATAAACTGGTATATTGGCATCTTGAAAATGAATGGCTTCCAATTCTTTTGCAAATTGTTCGTTAGCTGTTGTCATCAATCTGGAATGGAATGGTCCGCTCACATTCAAAGGCAGCACACGTTTAGCGCCATTTTCCTTCAGCAAATCAACGGCTGTATCCACCCCTTCTTGAGAGCCGGAAATAACAATTTGTCCGGGGCAATTCAAATTGGCTATATCCACCACGTGGTCATTATTTATTTGCTCCAGTGTTTGTTCAATCGCTTCCTGTGACATACCAAGCACTGCCGCCATCGTTCCCTTCCCTTTTGGAAAAGCTTCTTCCATCAGCCTTCCGCGGGTTGCAACGAGAGGCAACGCTTCATCAAAAGACATCGCACCTGCAGCTACCAATGCACTGTATTCACCAAGACTGTGCCCAGCAGCCATCACCGGCTGAACGCCTTCACCGCTGAGAAGCTTTTGCACAGCAATGCCTGATAGCAATAGTGCCGGCTGTGCATTTTCCGTTTCAGTCAGTTGTTCCTCAGGGCCTTCAAACATCAGTTCAGACAGCTGCTTTCCCAATAGGCTGTCCGCTTGTTGATAAAGTTCTTGCACCTCAGGAAATGCATCATTCAATGCTTTTCCCATGCCCGGAGTTTGGGAACCCTGCCCCGGAAAAAGAAGAGCTACTCGTTTCATTCGTCCTCCCCCTTCTTGTCATTCATTGCTTGGACCGTTGTTTGAATGGTTCCGGTCACATCGTTTTCAATCATATGCACCGCTTGTTGAATGGCATTGGAAACTGCTCGGCTGTTCGATGATCCATGGGCTTTTATCACCGGCGATGCCAAACCGAACAGACCAGCTCCACCATACTCGGAATAATCCATTTTGTTTTGGAGGCCCTTTAAATCACCTTTTACCATGCCGGCGGCCATTTTTGTTTTCAATGATGATTTAAACGTCTGCTTTAACATGGAAAACATCGTCATCGCGGTTCCTTCAATCGTTTTTAATGCAATATTGCCACTGAATCCATCGGTGACAACCACATCAGCTGATCCCAATAGAATGTCCCGGGCTTCCACATTGCCAACAAAATTAACCTGCGCTTCTTTTAAATAGCTGTATGCTTTTCTGGACAACTCATTGCCTTTCCCTTCTTCTGTTCCGATGTTCAATAAACCGACAGCGGGATTTGGTATTTTTCGTACATTCTCCATATAAATAGACCCCATCATCGCATATTGAACCAAATTATGTGCTTTGGCATCCACATTGGCACCGACATCCAAAAGCAAAAAGCCGGTTCCATCGGTTGTAGGCAGTGTCGGGCTGAGGGCAGGACGATCAATACCTGGGATTCTGCCAACAACAAACAATCCGGCACTCATAAGGGCGCCGGTATTGCCTGCTGATATGCACGCATCCGCACGATTTTCTTTTACTTCATTTGCCATCAGAACGAGTGATGAATTCTTTTTCCGACGTACTGCCCGGACCGGCTCATCGTCTGCGGTAATCGTCTCGTCCGTTTGAATAATATCAATCCGCTCATGATCAGCCATATATTGTCTAATTTGTTTTTCATCCCCGACAAGAGTTATATGGACATGTTCCATTTGCGAGACTGCTTCCACAGCGCCTTGAACAATCGCTTCAGGTGCATGGTCGCCTCCCATGGCATCAATTGCTATTTTCATAGTACTAATCCCCTTTTGATCCGTTTGAACGATACATATGAAAGACACCAGTGAACACTTTTTCATGGTCAACATAACTGTCTGCACGGACAATTGTCATGCCTTTATCGTCAACATCTTCAACGAAGACTTTGGCAATGACACGCTCACCTTGTTTAACTTGTCGAGTGAACTTAATGTCCGATTTGGCTGTCAGGGCAAGTTCATCATTGATAACAGCTACTGCAAGAGAATTTGCCTGCGCAAACAAATGATGACCTCTGGCTATTTTATTACGGGAAAATACGTGATTCTCTTGGATCGCCAAAATGGAAATCGCACGGTTGTCAAGTTCCAGGTCGACGACTTCCCCAACCACTTCATCCAATGGAAGTGCTTTGACCGTTTCGTTCCACTGATCGGAAGCTACCGATTTAATCCGCTCACGCAGTTCTGGAATAGCGAGTTCCATACGGTCAAGCCGGATCGTTTGTATACTGACGCTAAACTTGTTTGCTAACTTACGGTCCGTAATAAAAGGTGTCGTTTCAATCGTTTCTTTCAACAATCGTTGACGCTGAGATTTGTTGATTTTCATAATGCTGCACCGTCCAATAAGGTGAACGTGGCAATCTAAAAAATGATGATAGCCAAGTTTCCCCGATTTCACCAGTACATCTTAGGATTTAATCCTATGACTTGGTACTAATAGTAATATATAATACGGAGGCACCGTATTGCAAGTCATCTTTAATCCAGTTTTTCATAAAAAATATCTTTGCTTTCCAAATAATGATTTAACGTTTGATAAGAAGGATCCTGATGCAATAAATCCTGTTCGATTATGCTCGCGGCATCATGTCTTGCTGTTTCGAGTGCTCGGTAATCATGAATCATATCAGCTACTTTGAATTCCGGCAAACCGCTTTGTTTTTTGCCAAAGAAATCCCCTGGTCCACGCAACTTCAAATCCTGCTCGGATAACTCGAAACCATTATTTGTTTCTGTCATAATGCGCATACGCTCTTTCCCTGTTTCACTTTTCGGATCAGCAATCAGGATGCAATAGCCCGGCCGCTCTCCACGACCAACCCGACCCCTGAGCTGATGCAGTTGGGAAAGGCCGAAACGCTCCGCATCGTAAATCACCATAATCGTCGCATTGGGAACATCCACACCAACTTCCACCACTGTCGTCGAAACAAGAACATGGATATCGCCATCAACAAATTGTTTCATAACATGTTCTTTTTCTTCTGGCGAAAGGCGTCCGTGCATAAGACCGACAGTCAATCTATTCTGATAAAATGCCTCCAAATGATCGTATAAGTCGACAGCATTCTGGATGTCCAGTTTATCTGATTCTTCAATAAGCGGACAGACGACATAAGTCTGTTCACCGTGCTGCACACGTTTGCCGATAAATCGCAATAGACGGTCCAATGTGTTTTCTTTTACCCAGTACGTTTCAATCGGTTTTCGGCCTGAGGGCATTTCATTAATGACTGAAACATCCATATCCCCAAACGCTGTGATGGCCAGTGTTCGTGGAATCGGTGTGGCCGTCATAAACAAGACATCCGGATTCATGCCTTTTTCACGTAATACACGGCGTTGTTCGACACCAAAACGGTGCTGCTCATCAACAATCGCGAAACCGAGATCATGAAAATGAACATCGTCCTGAATAAGCGCATGGGTTCCGACGACAATATCAATGTCTCCATCCGTCACTTTGTCAAGCAACACCTTTCTTTTTTTACCTTTGACTGATCCGGTTAATAAAACGATGGAGGCTTTGTTACCAAAGGTTTTTTGAAGGGATTGAACATGCTGCTCGGCCAATATCTCTGTGGGCACCATTAAAGCACCTTGTTTACCGGCTGTGATGGAAGCGTAAAGACAGGCGGATGCCACTGCTGTTTTACCGGAGCCGACATCTCCTTGCAGAAGTCTGTTCATGCGATAAGACGACCTCATATCCCTCAAAATCTGATCCATTGCCTGGTTCTGCGCATCCGTCAGTTGAAACGGAAACTGTTCAATGAATTTGTGGACACGTTCCGTATCATACAGCTGTTCATTTCCAACCGTTGATTCTCTCACCGATTTCCGCAGGAGCTGCATCTTCAGCTGAAATAACAAAAATTCTTCATAAATAAAACGCCGTCTCGCGTGTTTTAATTGGACCCGATTTTGAGGAAAATGCATGATTTCCGTCGCTTGTGCCCTTGTGGGAAGTTTATAGGACCTGAGATATGTATCAGGCAATATTTCAATAATGTCATCTTTATATGTCTGCAAAGCGTTACGGACTGTTTTTTTTATGGTATGACTGGTCACGTTGCCTTTAATGGAATAGATGGGTTGAATTGATGTCTGCTGATCGGCCGGACCTTTCTTATACTGATTGACGGTTATTTGAAGACGGTGTGCATCCCACTTGCCTGTCAATGTAACCATATCGCCGGCATTCAGCTGTTTTTTGGCAAATCCACGATTGAACATAACGGCTTTTACCGCTACGTCCTCCACATCAACGGGAAATGAAAGGCGTGATTTATTTTTTCCATAAAAAGTAAGGGAAGGGTCGTGAATGATCCTCCCCTCTATCGTTACTTTATCGTCATGGATGAGCTCATCCAATGGTTTGATTTCAAAAACGTCATACCGATAAGGAAAATAAAACAAAACATCGTCCACTGTATGTATAGCCATGGACGCCAAGTCTGCTGCCAGTTTTTCTCCAATCCCTTTCAAGGTTGTCACGGGTTGGTTCAGCATGTTGTCTCACACTTTCTAAACCAATGGTCGATTATCACTTAGCTACTCTACCGAAAATATAAACGAATAAATGGGTTGGTTGCCTTGATATACGTCTATTTCGATATGGCTATAAGTATCTTCTATAAATGTCTTGATGGATTCCACCTCTTCATCACTGGTATCTTCACCTTGTAAAATGGTCAGAATGTCATCGTCTTCTGTCACCATGTTACTCAGCAATGACTGAGCTGTTTCCAGTTTGTCCGCGAAAGATGCTTGAATCGTTCCATCAGCTATACCCATGAAGTGATCTTTCTCAATCGTCATACCGTCAATCTGTGTATCACGTACAGCATATGTAACTTGTCCAGTTTTCACATCTTTGCTTGCTGATTGCATGTTTGAACGGTTATCATCCATCGCAGCTTCCGGATGAAAGGCGAGCAGTGCACTGATGCCTTGTGGAATGCTTGTTGTTGGAACAACTGTCGCATGGTCATCTGCCAGTTCAGCAGCCTGTTCAGCAGCCATAATAATATTTTTATTGTTCGGTAAAATAAGCACGTTGTTTGCATGCGCTTGCTGTATGGCTTCCGTTATATCCTGTGTGCTCGGATTCATCGTTTGACCGCCTTCAATAACAACCGTTGCACCAAGGCTTTCGAACAGTTGTTTAATACCTGTCCCCATAGCAACAGTTACAATGCCATTGGGCGATTTGTCCTGCTGCACTGTTTGGTTTTCAGTTTCGTTGACAATAGCTGTATGTTGATCGCGCATGTTGTCGATTTTTATATTCATCAAACTGCCAAACCGTTGTCCCAGTGTCATCACGTCACCAGGATATTCCGCATGAATATGTACTTTAACCAAATTTTCATCCGATACTACCAGCAAGGAATCCCCGTGCTCACTCAACGTTTTGCGAAATGCTTCTTCATCAAACGAATGGCCATGCAGCTGGTCAGAATCCAATCGGATCATGAACTCGGTGCAATAACCATACTCAATCTCAGCCGAATGTTTAAAGTCTTGAGCCATCTTGTGGTGCTCGGCATTAACCATGGCGTCCATATCAATGGTATCCGTATCCTGCTCGGACACTTGCTTACCTGTCAGCGCTGACAGAAAACCTTCATATATCGTTACCAGTCCTTGGCCACCTGAGTCAACAACACCTGCTTCGTTCAATACGGGTAACAGCTCCGGCGTACGTTTTAATGAGGCTTTCGCTTCCCGTACAATTTTTTCCATCAACGCCATCATATCCGTTTCGGTTTCCGATTCAACTACAGCTGTTTCCGCTGCATCCTTGGCCACAGTCAAAATAGTGCCCTCGACAGGTTTCATGACGGCTTTATATGCTGTTGTCACACCACTGTCCAGAGCATTGGCCAAATCTTTGGCTGACAGTGTCTCAAGCTGGTCAACACTTTTAGCAAACCCGCGGAATAATTGCGACAGAATGACACCGGAATTGCCTCGTGCCCCCATCAAAAGCCCTTTTGAAAAAGCATTCGCAACATCTGTTACATGGTCATTGTTATGTTTTTTTACTTCATCCACCCCTGATGTGATGGATAAGTTCATGTTTGTACCGGTATCCCCATCCGGAACCGGAAAAACATTTAATGCATCTATTTTTTCGGCATTGTGTTTCAAATGATGCGCGCCTGAGATTATCATCTGTGTAAACATGGCACCATTTAACGTTTCGGATGTCACTGTTTTTCCTCCTTCATAAGTGGACTGAGGATAGGCGAATGCTGCATACTACCGGGCGCCATGCAGCCAGCCTGATCCTGTCATCTACTCGCGGGACACACGCACACCTTGGATATAAATATTAACGGAGTCGACCTCCAGTCCAAGTGATTGGCTTAAGGTATACTTAACCTGCGACTGGACATTGTGCGCAACTTCGGAGATTTTCGTCCCATAGCTGACGATGATGTACATATCGATATGAAGATGGTTGTTCATTTGTCGCACAATGACGCCTTTGGAAAAATTTTCTTTTTTAAGAATTTCAGCAATCCCATCTCGTATTTGACTTTTGGATGCCATGCCGACAATTCCATAGCATTCAACGGCGGCACCACCGGCAATAGTTGTTATTACTTCGTCTGTGATCGTCACTTGACCATCATTCGTATTCAGCTCTATGGACATTATGATCCTCCTTTATGATAACTACCAGTTTATTAACTTTCCATTATTGTGATCGCATTTTCGAGGCGAACTTATCGTACCATTAAAGGAATGATTTCCTTTTCACAATGAACGATTTTAGGCTGACTGTCAAGTTTTCTTTCTTTATAATTTTTTAGTACGAATTGCAATAAGTAAGGGACTTATGATAAATTAGATAAGTATTATAAGATATAAGTGTGGAACAGGAGGGAATGTCATGTCTAGAAAATGTGTTGTTACCGGACGCAAAACTCGCACCGGTAATAATCGTTCTCATGCTATGAACGCTACAAAACGTAACTATAAAGCCAATGTGCAAAAAGTTCGCATAATGGTGGACGGCAAACCACAACGCGTTAAGGTTTCTACCCGTGCTCTGAAATCAGGCAAAGTACAGCGCGTTTAATACAATGAGAGGTCAATCGTGATATTTCTTGATTGACCGACCGTGAAAAAGCATCCGTACAGTCGGGTGCTTTTTTTGGATTGGGCCCTTTGCCCCATTGTAAAATAAGACGCCAATCAACGGGGCTCCTTTAATTAGTCAGAACCAATCGGGACAACGTGCAAACAGAAAATAAGCTTCTGCCAGCATCGTGGCAAAAGCTATACAGCGTTACTTGCCCTTCTTGAAAGCTCCGGCAACAACACGTACCATGCCGCCGATGAATCGTGGGAGTTTAATCGTATAAAATTTCATGAGTTCTCCGCCTCCTCTGTACAGAAACAAGCTTATACCATCGTCTTTGGACTATCCGCCATTCTTCTTTATTATCAATCGTATGTCTTTATCAAGCGAAAAAGTACTATATTTTAAAATAAGCTTGTTGAAAATACAGGGATTGGTATTCAAAAGCGACAGTTGATACGCCATTCATGACCATGTCCGTTTTCCTGCATAGGGCATGCAAATAGTTTATACTTGAGCTGATCGGCGGATGGCTTCCATGGCTTTGCGGCGATCGTCATGTTTAAAAATCGCGCTGCCTGCAACCAGCACATCGGCACCGGCTTCTGTGCAAGACTTCGCTGTTTCTGTATTAATGCCGCCATCGACTTCAATTTCAAAGGACAGCCCGTAAGCGTTTCGCCACCGGGCAATTTGTTCCAATTTCTCAATGGTGCGAGGGATAAATGATTGCCCTCCGAATCCCGGATTAACGGTCATGATGAGAACAAGATCGACATCATGTAAAATATCCCTGATCATTTCGGCGGGCGTAGCCGGATTAATAACAACACCCGCTTTCACCTCATGATGCTTAATTAGCTGTATCGTCCGGTGCAAATGCGGCGTTGTTTCCTGATGCACCGTGATAATCGAAGCGCCTGCATCGACAAACGCTGGAATGTATTGATCAGGATTTTCAATCATTAAATGAACATCCAACGGCAATTGAGTATGCGGCTTGATGGATTCTGCAATCAAAGGGCCGATAGTGATATTGGGAACAAAGTGTCCGTCCATCACATCAACGTGAATATAATCCGCCCCCGCCTTTTCCACATCGTCGATTTCTCTGGCCAATTGAGAAAAATCGGCGGAGAGAATCGATGGTGCCAATTTTGTCATACTAATACCTCGGCTTTCTTGAGTTAATTTCATCCAAAAATCGGATATAATGCGCATACCTCTGTTCGGTTATCTCCCCATTTTCCACCGCCTGTTTCACCGCACACCCCGGTTCTTTGTAGTGATAACAGCTGCGGAATTTACATCCGATAAGATGTTCTCTTATTTCCGGAAAGCAGTCGCCTAAATCTCCGGCATCAATCCCGCTCAAATCGAGTGCGCTAAAGCCTGGCGTGTCGGCAACAAGGCCTCCGCCAGCTTCAACGAGTGCCACATGCCTTGTCGTATGTTTTCCCCGTCCAAGACTGGTTGATATCGCGTTCGTCTGAAGGTCCAAGGATGGATTCAGGACATTGAGCAGTGACGACTTGCCAACACCGGACTGTCCGGAAATAACCGATACCCGATCCTTGAAATATTTTTCAAGACGTTGAATGCTGTCTTTGCCATGGGCAGCGGAGACACGTTCCACAGGGTACCCGATGGCCTCGTACATGTACTGGCGGTTCAGCCATTTCTCATGGTCTTGTTCAGACAACAAATCTTGTTTCGTCATAAAAATAACCGGATGAATATCTTTTGATTCAATCAATACTAAAAACCGGTCCAAAAGCAGTGGATTGAAATCAGGCTGAACAGCAGACGTCACAATGATTGCTTGATCAATATTTGCTACCGATGGACGGGTCAGTGCATTTTTTCTTGGTTTGACTGAGAGAATAAAGCCTTCCCCTTGCGTACTTTTGTCGAATTCCACAAAATCACCGACCAAGGGAGTGATATTCTTTTTGCGAAAGAGACCTCTGCCTCTGCATCGGTATATTTCGTCTTCATGCTTCACATCGTAAAAACCGCTTACTGCTTTTATAATTCTTCCTTCCGTCATTTATTCACCTTCTGCATCTTCGTATCGGATGGATTTATTCATAATCACTTTGTCATCACGAATGACTTTGTATTCAGCAATACTGTCCGGCATAATTGTCAATGTAATCGTGAATGTCTTGTCTTTGGTGATGGTGTGCGTATCATAAACCTCGGAAATCGATCGGTTTTTGTCATCAATATAAATTTTCACTTTTTGCTCGGGTTGCTTGTCGTTGCCATTATTTTTGTCACCTGGATTATAGGGGACCTCAAATTGTTCTTGATGGTTGATCGGCGGTTTTTTCTCAGGTCCTTTTGAAATATAAACGGTTACCGTATCACCCTGACTCATTTCTGTCCCTGTTTCCGGCTCCTGTCGAATCACTTCGCCCTCTGGTGTCGTTTCAGAATGTTCTTCTTTAATACTGGAGGACAGTCCTTGCTTTTTCATAGTTTGAATGGCCTTTTCCTCCGTCATTCCTTTAAAGTTGCGTAAATCAATTGAATCCGGGCCGATGCTGACTTTAAATGTAACATCTGTTTCACTTGGTATAACATCCTTTCCCGGTGTTGGACGAATATGAGAAATGATGTTGCCTTCGTCAATGTCATTGGAATGAGATTCTTTCGAAGTAACGTTATACCCCTGGGTTTCAAGAAGCTGCTTGGTCTGATTATAATCGTCCCCAGTATAATCCTTAAAAGCAACTTTCTCTTTTCCTTGGCTGACAATAAGCGTCACCGTATCGTCTTCTTTTACTTTACTTTCGGATGCGGGGTCGGTACGGATGACAAGCCCTTCCTCCATATCGGAAGAGTACATCATGTCACGTTCGGTGTTCAAGTTGGCCTCCCGTAAATCCGTCACAGCATCCTCATAAGGCATGGCTGTGACATCAGGGATAACAACATCTTTTGGACCAAACAAGCCCGGAAAGACAAAGAAAATGGCTGCACCTACACCTAAAAGAACTAATAATAAACCAAGCGGGATCAGCCATGTCTTCTTCTGTCTTGGTTTCTCTGTTTTGGCCGATGGTTCATCGACGGCGGGATTATTGTCGTGTTCCTTAGTATCTTCTTTGTAGGTATGGGTAATAGTTTCATCATGAATGTTTTGTTGGACATGATTATCCGTAATAATCGGAATAGCTTTTGTTTCTTCCCCGGCTTCTTCAGGGGGAACATATTTTTCTTCGTCGCGTTTTTCCGGATCAAGTGCTGTAACTAGTCCTTCTTCCATGTCATACACGGAATCATAGCGGTGAAAAGGGTCTTTCGTCGTTGCTTTCAGGACAATGTTCTCCACGCTTTGTGAAACACCGGGGTTGAAGCGTTTGATAGATGGTGTATCGTGCTGCAAATGTTTCAAGGCGATGGATACTGCTGTCTGGCCGGAAAATGGCAATCGACCTGTCAATAGCTCAAAAAGAACAATTCCCAATGAATAGATATCGGACTTTTTGGTAGCCATACCACCGCGTGCCTGTTCCGGTGATAAATAGTGCACCGACCCGAGAATGGAGTTTGTTTGAGTCAGTGACGTGGCACTCAAAGCAACAGCAATTCCAAAGTCTGTCACTTTCACTTGTCCGTCATTGTTTATCATTATATTTTGCGGTTTAATATCACGATGAATAATTTCGTTGGCATGAGCGTGGGCAATGGCATCGGCGACTTGTTGCATGATATCAAGCGCCTCTTGAACATCGAGTGGTGCGTAATGCTGAATATATTCTTTCAGTGTCATTCCGTCCACATACTCCATCACCATGAACAAAATCTGATCATCTTCACCGACATCATATATACTGACAATATTTGGGTGGGATAAACTTGTTGCCGATTGTGCCTCGCGGTCGAACCGGGAAATAAACTCCTCGTCATCAGCATAATCAAGACGCAGCATTTTAATCGCCACGTCGCGGTCCAGAATGATGTCCCTGGCGAGATAGACATTGGCCATGCCACCACCGCCGATTGTCCCCTTTATTTTGTACCGCTCATTCAGCAGATAACCTTGAAACATTACGAACCACCTGCTTTTCCGGAGACATCATGCTGTACGATAATAAGTGATATATTGTCCTCTCCACCGCGTTCATTTGCCAGGTTGATTAGTTCTTCCGCCGTTACATCAATCGATTGATCGTTTTGTAAATAGGAATGAATTTCGTTATCGTGTAATTTATTGGTCAACCCGTCGGAACAGAGTAAGAGTTTATCCCCTGTACGCCATACGATGGTTTGCGTTTCAGCTGTGGCATATTCTTCTGTACCCAATGCTTTTAAAAGAACGTTTTTACGGGGATGATATTCGGCATCGTCTTTGCTGATTTGCCCGGATCGAACCAGTTCATTAACTAACGAATGATCCTCCGTTACCTGTGACAAACCATGTTCATTCCATACATACAAACGGCTGTCACCGATATGTGAAATGACGGCATAAATGTCCGAACAAACGGCCATAACAGCCGTTGTTCCCATACCGGCACAATCTTCATTTTCCCGGGCATGCTCCAATAAAGCTTCATTTACATCGGACGCCGTTTCATACAGCCAGTTCTCAATGGCTTCAGAAGACGAAAAATCACCTGTTTGTTCCCATTGTTTCCGGACAAAGGCTGTTGCCATCTGACTAGCTACATCTCCGGCTTGATGACCACCCATACCGTCAGCTATAATAGCCAGCAATTCGCCTTTTTGATTATAAAACAAGCCGCCGCAATCCTCATTATGGTTCCGGACTTGTCCCTGGTCTGTCTTAAATACACCTTTCATTCTTTCACCCCTCGCACACACGTTGCTTTCTCCAAAGCAAGCAGAGCTGTTACACTCGCAAGATTCTTGTAAGAAAAAATCCATCCGTCGAAAATGTTTGCGGAAACAGTTGCAACCCTGTTGCTGATTGACCTGGTGATTCCCGCACCGGTGACGGCAAATCTTCTACGAAAGTTTCATCCACCTTATATTCCGAATGCCGCTGTAAAAACGTGTTGACGACATGCTCATTTTCTGTACGATCCACGGTACATGTACTATATATTAACAACCCGCCTTTTTTAAGCAACGGTGCTGTTTGTTCCAATATGTCGATCTGTATGCGGGCTAACTGGCCGATATCCTCTTCCTGCTTGTTATATTTAATATCAGGCTTCCCTCGAATAACGCCAAAGCCTGTACATGGAGCATCGACTAGAATACGATCAAAGCTCTCCGGTTTATGATTTGACTGCAGCTTACGGGCATCACCCTGTCCAGCAGTAATAATGGTCAAGTTCAACTGATCAGCTTTTTGTTTGATTTGTTTGGCTTTTTTGGCATGCAAATCGTAAGCAGCAATAGTCCCTTCGTTTTGCATTTTTTCTGCTGTATGGGTCGCTTTTCCACCTGGTGCACTGCAAGCATCAAGCACTGCCATACCGGGTTTTGCCTTCAACATTTCGGTCACAAGCATGGAACTCTGATCCTGAATCGTTAGACAGCCTTCGTCAAATAACCTCGTTGTAAAAACATTTCCTTCATCAATAATCATTCCTTGTTCTGAGAAGTTGGATGCACGGACGACAAATCCTTGTTCATTCAATTCGTTCATGGCTTGTTCCCGAGAAATTTTCAGTGGTTGGACACGGACCGACATCGGTTTCGGCTGGTTATTGGCATAGCACATATCTATGGTCATTTGCCAGCCGTATATATTCATCCATCGTTTGACGAGCCATTCAGGATGGCTCGTCTCGATGGACAGTCGCTGGATATCATCATCGATATCAGATGGGTCCGGAACACCCTTACGCTGTATGTTTCGGAGAACACCATTGATAAAGGATTGAATCCCTTTATGTCCGCGATGCTTAGCGATTTCAACTGCGTCATGAATGACAGCATGATCCGGAACCCGGTCCAACCATTGCATCTGATAAACCGACATCCGCAGCAGACTGCGCACCCAAGGCTGTATTTTTTTCGTTGTCTGTAAAAAAGGATTGAGATAATAATCCAGTGTCATCCGCATCTGAACAACGCCATAAACAATCTCTGTCAACAGCGCCCCGTCTTTGGTAGAAAGTTGGCGGGATTTAATCTCATGGTCAATCAGAAGATGGCTATACCCACTATCCTGTTCGATGCGTACGAGCAAGTCAACAATGGCCGCCCTCATTTCGAATGATCGCATCTAATCACCCATCACTGTTCCTATTTTCAGTCTGTCCCGAGATCCTTGCACATATTGTCCGACAGTCATACTCTTTTTCCCCGCAGGCTGTATGTTTGTAACACGGATTCCTTTGTGATCACCGCAGACGACAACGGCACCTTCCTGATCCACATGAACCATTTCACCAGGGGAGCCTGCATATGTAGTCGTATCTTTTTCTCCCCACCAAATTTTCATAACATTTCCTTCATATGTTGTAAATGCGCCCGGCCATGGGTGAAGTCCTCTAATGTGATTATAAACCATATCCCGGGGCTGCTGCCAATCTATTTTTTCCTGCTCCCGTTTCAAGTTAGGGGCAAATGTAGCCAGATGGTCATTCTGCTTTTCCGGTGTTATATTGCCGTCTACAATCGAAGGCAATGTATCAACCAGCAGATCTGCCCCAGCTTCGGCCAGTTTATCATGTAAATGTCCAACATGCTCATCTTCTGTAATGGGGACTTCCCGCTGGGCAATAACATCGCCTGCATCCAATTTTTCCGCCATATACATAATCGAAATGCCTGTTTTTGTTTTGCCCTGTAGAATGGCATAATGAATGGGTGCACCGCCACGCAACTCCGGAAGCAGGGATGCATGCACGTTAATGCAGCCCAACGGCGGTGTTGTCAAAAGTTCACTAGGCAAAATCTGACCATACGCTGCGGTTATAATCAGATCCGGTTCATAAGCGAGTATTCGGACGGCATCATTTTTTACATGTTCCGGTTGCATCACCGGCACCCCATGTTTTTCCGCCTCCGTTTTCACAGGTGGGGGTGTCATGACCTTTTTTCGGCCTTTGGGTCTATCCGGTTGTGTTACGACAAGCGCTATTTCCTGTCCGGATTCAATTAGTGACTGCAGGATAGGAACGGCAAATTCTGGTGTCCCCATAAATACCATTCGTTTCATTCAGCTGGCTCCTTTCTCCTGGCTTGCTGCGTTAAATAAGCTGGTATGGCTGCATATCAACGGTGATTTGCAGGTTACTTTTTCGCATCTGATCATCAAACTGGGCAATTAACCGGTGGATCGATGACCGCAGATTTGGCTCGTTTTTATATTTTATCATGCATTGGTAGCGGTATCTATCTTTCATTCTTGGTATGGGCGATGGCGTCGGTCCTAAAACAACCGTTTCGGTCTGCACAGATTGCCACAAACCTTTTGCTATCTGTTGCGCGGCTCGTGCAGCAGCAGCATGATTCTCATCAGATACGGTTATTAAAGCAAGAAAAACAAACGGCGGATACTGGAATGTTTTCCGCACACGCATTTCATTCTGATAAAACCGCACATAATCATATTGGCTGGCCAGTTCAATGCTATAGTGTTCCGGCGTATACGTCTGGACAATCACCTCGCCCGGCAGTTCATGTCTCCCGGCACGGCCACTCACTTGCGTTAAAAGCTGAAATGTTTTTTCTGCTGAACGAAAATCAGGAAGATGCAACATAGAATCCGCAGTGAGAACACCGACAAGCGTCACATTTTCAAAGTCAAGACCTTTTGCGATCATTTGGGTTCCAAGCAAAATATCCGCTTCTTTATTGGCAAATTGGTTCAATAGTCGTTCATGCGCTCCCTTGCGCCTCGTTGTATCCACGTCCATTCGTAATATACGCGCTTGGGGAATTAATTGAACCAAAGCTTCTTCCATTCGTTGGGTACCTGTTCCAAAAAAGCGAATCAACTCACTGTTGCAGGACGGGCAATACGTCGGCATCGGCTCTTCATACGAGCAGTAGTGACATTTTAGTTGATTGCTATTTTTATGAAATGTTAATGCGATATCACAGTGCGGACATTCTTTTACATGCCCGCATTCCCGGCACATGACAAACGTTGAATATCCGCGCCGGTTCAGAAGCAGGACTGCTTGTTCGCCGCGGCTGATGCATTGTTCGACTTTGTTTTTTAAACTGCGGGAAAACATCGACCGGTTACCGGCATGCAACTCATGGCGCATATCAACGAGTTCCATCTGCGGCATCGCTTTATTGTTGGTGCGTTTGGATAAGGTGGCCAGTTGATAGACCCCTTTTTGAGCCCTGGCATAGGATTCCAAAGCCGGTGTTGCACTTCCGAGAATAACCGGACATTGATGATGACGTCCCCGCCGTATAGCGACGTCTCTGGCATGATAGCGCGGCTGGTCTTCCTGCTTGTAGCTGTTTTCATGCTCTTCATCAATAATAAGTACCCCCAAGTTTTCAAAAGGAGCGAAAACCGCTGAACGGGCCCCAACCACCACTTGAACGTCTTTTTGTTGAATCCGGCGCCATTCATCGTATTTTTCGCCGTTTGACAAAGCACTATGCATCACGGCCACACTAGAGCCGAATCGGCCTTTGAATCGTTTGACCATCTGAGGCGTCAGTGATATTTCCGGAACCAGCACAATCGCTTCTTCCCCTTTAGCGATAACATCCTGAATGGCTTGCAGGTAGATTTCAGTTTTTCCGCTTCCGGTCACACCATGGATAAGAAAAACGTCATGCCGTTCTTCTTTTATATCCTGCTTTATCGGATCCATAGTCTTTTCTTGCTCGTCGGTCAGCTTCAGTGCTTCCGTTCGTTCAAATACCTGATTATCATAAGGGTTGCGGTATATCTCCTGCTGCGATGTTTCCAGAAGTTGTTTTTCCAGCAGAGTGTTGACTGTGGACCGTGTTGTGCCGAGCTTTTTAAGGAGTGAATTCAGCTTGATTTCTTCCGGCTGCTGTATAAAATAAGCCAGTAGTTCTTTTTGCTTTTTAGCTCGATTGGAAAGGTCATTGTATGCTTCTTCAAGTAAGTGAACATCACGGGATGGTTTGATATATGTGATACGTTTTTTGGTCACCCGTGATTTGACAAGGTAATGCACTGTGATATCCCCTTGCCGAATCGCCTTTTGTACGTGATGGTAACCAATACCGGCATCGTTGAGTTCATCATATGGAACGACTAGCCGTCCGGCAAACAAGGACTCCAGCTGATTCGGCAGTGATGCGTCCGTCAGCCGTTCCAGTTCTTTTTTATAATTGGCTTTCAGCACCTGTGGAAGCATTGCCTGATAAGCTGTAATATATAGACTGAGTGTATCTTCTGCCAGCCACATTCCCAATTCGAGCAATTCATCCGTCAAAACCGGTGTTAAATCAAGAACCTCGGCAATCGTTTTCAGTTTATTATGGGACGATTCATGCGCTAATCCTGTTACAAAACCCATCACGTTTCGTGAACCGAATGGCACAATCACCCGCATGCCCGGCTGTATAACACCCTGGAAATGCTCTGGAATGTGATAATCGAACGATTGGTTAATCGAACTGGCAGGAACATCAACAATAACGTTAGCTATCATTCCCTTTGCCTGTCTTCCTTATCACGTATAATCAATTCAAGAATGCGAACAGCAATATCCCGTTTGGACGCCAGCGACATATTTTCGACATCCTGTTGACGATTCACATAGCTTACCATATTTGTATTCCCTTCAAAACCCGCTCCTTCCGCACCTACATCATTGATGACAATCGCATCCAGTCCTTTTTTCTGCAGTTTACGAATCCCATAGTCAATCGGTTTTTCCGTCTCAGCGGCAAAACCAACTAAAAATTGATCGTCTGTCTTTTGTTCAGCAAGCGTCTGCAAAATATCATTGGTTCGCTCCATTTGGACATGCCAATGGCCATCATGCTTTTTCATTTTTTCGTCATAACGATGTTCAGGGCGGTAGTCGGCGACTGCTGCAGCTTTTATGGTAATATCATTCGATGGAAAATGGGCAATCATCGCCTCTTCCATCTCACGGGCGGTAACCACATCTACTCTATTTATCCTGGAGTCTGATAATGAAAGGTTTACCGGACCTGTTACCAGTGTCACCTCCGCACCCATGTAGCTTGCCGCCTCAGCGAGTGCAAACCCCATTTTTCCGGTTGACCGGTTGGTAAAAAAGCGCACTGGGTCAACGCTTTCCCTCGTAGGACCGGCAGAAATCAATATGTTTTTTCCTTTTAGCATCATTTTTTGCTTCTGATGGTCTTCTATCGCTGCCATAATGCTTTCGGGGTCTTCCAAACGCCCTTTGCCAACGTATCCACAAGCGAGATAGCCATCGCCGGGTTCTATGAAATGATACCCCCATGAATCAAGCTGTTTCATATTTTTCATAACAGCCGGGTGTGCATACATATGGACATTCATCGCTGGTGCTATGTAAACCTGTGACCGGGTGGCAAGCAAAATGGTGGAAAGCATATCATCACCGATGCCATTAGCGAGTTTGCCGATAATATTCGCAGTGGCTGGTGCGATAAGGGTAATATCAGCCCAATCGGCCAGATCGATATGAGCAATTTTGGTTGGATCTTTTTCATCAAATGTGTCGGTATAAACAGGATTTCTCGACAGTGCCTGAAAAGTTAGCGGAGATACAAATTCCTGAGCATGATCCGTCATGATCACTGTCACATCGGCACCACGTTGACTCAGCCTGCTCGTCAATGCACAGGCTTTATACGCCGCAATACCCCCAGACACGCCTAACAGAATACGTTTGTTCGCGATCATCATCATCCCCCTCTCGTATGGCAACTGACAGGATGCCCAAATGTAAAACCCCCGCAAACAAGAAAGAAGCGAGGGATGATATCGTTACTTGCTATCGTCTTTTACAAATAGTTTTCCTGCGTGTATTTCATCCAATGCTTGCCCTACATACTTATTGGATTTCGAATCAACAAGGACGTTATTCGTATGCTGAAGTTCATGTGCCCGTTTGGCAGCAATGGTAACCAGTGTGTATTTTGATTTGATGGTTTTCTGTAAGTCATCAATGGACGGTTCAAGCATCATAATTAACTTCCTCCAATAAACGTTTATATTGTTTCGCAATGCGATCGCGCCTGCAGTGCTCACTTTGAATAATGGACTGAATTTTCATAACCGCCTTCTGCACGTCATCATTTACAACAACGTAATCATAGGCGTCCATCATATCAATTTCACTGCGAGCTTCCTGCAACCGTTTCAAAACGGCATCCTGGGATTCTGTCCCCCTGCTGGTGATACGGCTTTTCAATTCGTCAAGACTTGGTGGGAATAAAAAAATGAAGACACCTTCCGGAAAATTGTCTTTTACTTGCATAGCTCCTTGCACTTCAATCTCTAAAAAAACGTCTTGTCCTGCTGCAAGGGTATTCTCGACGTATCTCCTTGGTGTTCCGTAATAATTATTGACAAACCGTGCGTACTCTAAAAGTTCGTTATCGGCAATAAGCTGTTCAAACTGCTGATTGGTTTTGTAAAAATAATCAACACCATCCTGTTCCCCTGCACGACGTTCCCTTGTTGTCATAGAGATGGAGTAAGCAAGGTCATCCTCCTGCTCAAAAAGCTCTTTTCTTACGGTTCCTTTCCCGACACCGGAAGGCCCCGACAATACGAACAAAATCCCATTTTCATCCATCAGCTGCGTTCCTCCTAGTTGCTGTCATCGATCATTTCCTCGTGACTGATCACGCGCTGGCCCACCGTTTCCGGTTGTACGGCCGACAAAACAACATGATCACTGTCCATAATAATAACCCCACGTGTGCGCCGGCCATAAGTGGCATCCACCAATTTATCATTGTCACGGGCAACGGTGATGATTCGCTTGATTGGTGCGGATTCCGGCGAAATAATCGAAACGACCCGATTGGCCGAAACAACATTTCCAAATCCGATATTAATCAACCGTAAACTCAAATCGACTCCCCCTCATTATTCTCTCTCGTTACTGTCATCATTGCAAGTCTTATTAAATTATTTTTATCTGTTTATTTTTTATCCGGGCTAAGCGCCTAATAAATCTATTATAAATAAACTAAAGACCCAAATACAAGCATTTACTCTCCAATGGACGCGGTTATCGTTCGGCCACACTAATAAAAAGCATGATTCATTATAATATGTGTTCAAAAAGTTGACAAATTAGAATGTTGGGCTGAGGTCGTCACGTCCTGTACACCGTAGAGTAGGGTAACCTTTCTCAAGGACACCCTTCATCAAACCGTACGTGCCCTATTAAAGCATACGGCCTACCATCGTATTACATTGTTAAAATAATCAAAGGCAGCTTATTGAAAATATGCCGTCTACAGAACTTTCATCAACTTCCGACTAGTGAACAATCGAAGCTATGGGACGAGGGAAAAACGTCATTGTTGGCGATCCTAAACAACCGCCAACGGATTTCTTTGGCACCAAACAGGAAGAGGATAATTTTGACCTGCAGGATCTGAAAAGTGTTCTGGACGATAGTCTGACGATACAACTGCCACTCTCCGGCCCGATATCGGTCGTGAGAGCCCTTTTCTCGGACTTTTTGATGGCTTTCCGGCTCGCTTCGGCCGTGAGAGCCTTTCTCTCGGACTTTTTTGACAGCTTTCTGGATTGCTTTTGGCGCTGAGAGCCCTTCTCTCGGACTTTTTGACAGCTTTCCGGTTCGCTTTTGGCCCTGAGAGCCCTTTTCTCGGACTTTTTGACAGCTTTTCGGCTCGCTTTGGCCCTGAGAGCCCTTCCCTCGGACTTTTTGACAGCTTTTCGGCTCGCTTTGGCCCTGAGAGCCCTTCTCTCGGACTTTTTGATGGCTTTCCGACTCGCTTTTGGTCGTGAGAACCCTTCTCTCGGACTTTTTGTCAGCTTTCTGGATCGCTTTTGACTGTGAGAATGTCCCAGCCTCTTTTTCCTCACCTCACATGCTGACCGTTAGAAGCTAAACGAGCACAAGTCGTATTCCGCCTTAACTGATGCAAGATTTTCTAATAAATTATTCTTTGATTTGTCCCTCACTACGGATTGTATATTTCGTTGAGGTTAATGCGGGCAGCCCCATCGGTCCACGGGCATGCAATTTTTGTGTGCTAATACCGATTTCAGCACCAAATCCGAATTCAAAGCCGTCTGTAAAACGCGTTGATGTGTTGTGATAAAGGGCTGCGGCATCCACATTATTGAAAAATTCCAGCACATGATCGTCCGTTTCTGTCACAATCGCCTCTGAATGGCTGGTACCATAACGAGCGATGTGTGCGATAGCATCCTGAACGTTTGTAACAATTTTGACGGCCAAGATTTTATCCAGGTATTCGGTTTCCCAGTCTTGTTCTGATGCCGGCACAAGATTTCCGGTCATCTCCTGTGCTCTGTCATCGGCTCGCAATTCAACATGATGATCCTGGAGGGAATTAACAAGCTCATGTAAATGCTTTTTCGCCCACCCTTCATGGACAATCACCGTTTCTGCTGCGTTACATACGGAAGGGCGTTGTGTTTTGGCGTTGACGGTTATATCGATCGCCATTTGTGGATTGGCTGATTCATCGATAAAGATGTGACAATTTCCCGAACCCGTTTCCAACACCGGAACTGATGACTGTTCAACGACGGTTTGAATGAGGCTTTGCCCACCACGTGGAATCAAAACGTCAAGATAATCATTCAGCTTAAACATCTCAGCAGCTGTTTCCCTGCTATTATCTTCAAGCAGCTGCACGGCATCCTCAGGAATATCCGATTTCTCAAGTGCACGGTGAATAACGTCTACAAGCGCCTTATTGGAATAAAGGGCTGAGGAACTGCCTCGTAGGAAGACCGCATTTCCTGTTTTCAAACAAAGACTTGCCGCGTCCACCGTCACGTTCGGTCTTGCTTCATATATGATTCCAACGACACCCAGGGGAACCCTGATCTTTTCGATATTAATGCCATTAGGGCGGTCCCACGATTCTAATACGTCACCGACGGGATCGCTCAGGTCAGCCTGTTGTTTGAGCGCATCCGCCATATCATTAATCCGTTGGTCATTTAACACAAGTCGGTCGATCAAGGCTTCATGAAAACCGTTTTGTTTAGAGCCTGTGATGTCCTTTTCATTTTCGTTGATAATAAAATTCTTTTCACTTATGAGTTGTTCGGCCATCAAATGCAATGCTGCGTTCTTTTGATCGGTGGTTTTAATACCAAGTTCCTGAGCAGACGCCTTTGCTTGTTTGGCTTTTGCTATTAATTCGCTCATAACATCTCCTCCTTTAAAGATAGTACTAATCGATCGCGATGAATCGCTTCCGGACGGTCTCGTTCCGTTTTTACCATGGCTTCCACGCTCGAGAGCCCTTTGATCGTATTTATATCTGAGGATGAATAATTCATTTGGCCTCTTCCTATGACCGTTTTGTTGGCGTTTATGATTTCGACCACATCCCCTATATCGAACTCGCCTTCAAATGCTTTGATTCCCGCCGGTAACAAACTTTTTCCGTTCGAGATAATCGCCCATTCTGCCCCTTCATCAATTTCAATTTTTCCGGAAACAGGTGAGTGAAAAGCAATCCATTGCTGCGGTTTTTTTAAATTGTGAGTCTTGCTGTCACCGATATAGGTGCCATCGCCTTCCCCATTCAAAATATGCATCAGTTTTTCCTGTCCGGTACCAGTTCCGACAAATGAAGGAACACCAAGTGACAGGGCCGTTTGTGCAGCTGACAATTTCGATGTCATACCGCCTGTTCCAACCTTGGAACCTGAATTATTTTTGGTTTGATTAAAAAGGTCCTCTGTAACAGCAGGCAAAAAATCGTACCGTTTGGCTGTATGGTTTGTCCGCGGATTGCTCTCATACAGTCCATTAATATCCGTCAACATGATCAAAAAATCCGCATGGACAAGACCACTGACCAACGCGGATAGCATATCATTGTCCCCGAACGTCAATTCATCAACTGCAACCGAGTCATTTTCATTTATAATTGGCAAAACCGACCGCTTTAAAAGCTCTGTCAGCGTACTGTAAACGTTACCGTATTGTGTTTGATTAACAAAGGCAATTCGTGTTAACAACAATTGCGAGGCAATGATTCCATGATCTTTTAAAGCGTCAGTGTAAGCCTGCACCAATAATCCTTGGCCCACCGCCGCAGTCGCTTGTTTGCCTGCCAATGTAACAGGACGGGACGGATAACCAAGTTCGCTAAAGCCGGCTGCAACAGCTCCCGAAGAAATCAGAATCACTTCATAACCTTGTTTTTTTAGATGGGCCAATGCCTCTGCGTGTTCATTCAGTTTGCTTTCGTTGAGCCCTCCGTTTTTATTCGTCAACAAACTGCTGCCGATCTTAACTACAATTCGTTTTTTTGCCATAGAATCATACCTCTCCTCCACAAACTTAGAAACACCAGACATTTCCCTTGTCCTTTAGCCGATTCAGACGTTTTACTTAAAAAACCGTCTATCATCGGTA
>NZ_BAAADM010000054.1:491390-496266 GCF_039522485.1 Lentibacillus halophilus
GTTGCAAAGGACGGAAAAGAGTCTACGTTCCGCGGTACCACCTTTTTTGGCACCAAAATATAATGATGCCCTCTCATCCCTGTAACGCAGGAGAACGGTTAGGTTGTTTTCCCAACAGCTCAAAGGGTAGGTTCAATAGCCTGATAAACGCTGGAGTCTTTCAGCCGGTGGACGCCATTCTCTTTCGTTCCGTGTACTATTTATTGACCCTTATCAACGCCGAATCGAACATTAATTTAAGATTATTATGCTTCATTTAACCGAATATGTCAAGAATATATTCTTATTCGGCGCCTGTCAGTTCTTGTCTTCACGAATAAATGGCAAATGACATTCATTTTCTTGTGAACCCAAACAGGATGCTCGGCAGGGCGCTCATGCCAATGATAAACAGCCAATCCTTGAAGCCCAAAAACGTTGTGTGAAATATCGGCTGCAATGGTTCCCAATAAATGACCACAGCGAGCAGAACGATAGACGATAGTACCGACAACACCAAATAGATGTTTTCAAACGGATTTCTGCTAAATATCGAATGCTCACTCCGACAATCAAAAACATGGATAAGCTGAGCCATCACCAACGTTGTAAATGCAACCGTCTGGCCATAAATAAGATTATCCGGATCACCTTGATAGGCCAGCATAAAGGCAATAAGCGTGGCTGAACCGATCAATATGCCGCGACTGATGATTTTAAAACCGAGCTCCCTGGCAAACACGCCTTCTCTCGGATTCCTCGGCCCTCGCTTCATGACGTCATCTTCCGACTCGTCCAAACCAAGCGCCATAGCCGGCAGTCCGTCCGTCACTAAATTGACCCATAAAATTTGCACTGGAACCAGCGGCAATGGCATGGCAAGAAGCATGGCAAACAACATGACGAGAATTTCGCCAACGTTTGAGGCAAGCAAATAACGAATGAATTTTCGGATGTTTTCGTAAATATTGCGTCCTTCAATGATCGCTGATTTAATCGTTGCAAAATTATCATCCATCAACACAAGAGACGATGCCTCTTTCGTTACATCGGTTCCGCTTTCACCCATGCTTATCCCGATATCACTTGCTTTAATCGCAGGAGCGTCATTGACGCCGTCCCCGGTCATAGCGACAATATGGCCTTTTTCTTGAAAAGCATTCACGATTTTCAGTTTATGTTCCGGGGTGACCCGGGCAAACACATATACTTGATCAATAATATCTTGCAGTTCGGATACGGACATGTTGTTTAGCTGCTGGCCATTGAGCACCATACCGTCCTCTGGAAGTAAATCCAATTGAGATGCAATAGCCCTGGCTGTTTTTTCGTGGTCACCGGTAATCATGACCGATTTAATACCTGCATCCCCGCATTCATGAATAGCTTTTTTGACATCTTTTCTAGGTGGATCCATCATTCCATACAAACCGATGAATGTCATATCGTGTTCCAGGGACGTTGATGTAAGGGAATCATCTCTGGACAAAGGTTTTACGCCGATCGCCAGCGTCCGCAATGCCTTTCCAGCCATATGATCAATCGCTTCATTCATATGCTTCCGGTCATCGTATTGCATCTGTCTGCGCCCATCTTTCTTCATGACATACGACGAACGCGGCAATAAAGCTTCCGGTGCGCCTTTCGTAATCAGAAAACGCATGTTATTGTCATCTTCCACAACAACGCTCATCCGTTTCCGTTCAGAATCAAACGGAAATTCTTTAACGACGCGATAATGATCATTCCATTTGCGCTGAAGTCCGAGCTTCCGTGCGGCCACGATCAATGCACCATCTGTTGGATCACCGTCGATGACATATTTCCCTTTTTTCACTTGAAGAGATGCGTGATTGCATAGCATACCATAGAGCATCATGTTTTCCAGATTCGGAAAATCATTCGTTACTTTGTCGTTGTTCCAAAAATAATCACCATGAATATCATAGCCGTCACCCGTCACAGACAATGTGGTTCCGTTCAAAAAAACTTCTTTTACTGTCATTTGATTTTCTGTCATTGTCCCGGTCTTGTCCGAACATATAACCGAAGCACACCCCAACGTCTCAACGCCTGATAGTTTCCGGACAATGGCATTTTTTCGGATCATGCGTTGCACGCCAAGCGACAGTGCCACCGTTACAATCGCGGGCAACCCTTCAGGTATAGCCGCAACGGCCAGAGACACGCCAGCGAGGAACATATTGTAGACTGAATGACCTTGATAGACACCAAAAAGAACAACCAATGCCGTTAACGCCAGCGCAACGCCAATCAGGACTTTACCCAACTCAGCCAGTTTATGTTCCAAAGGTGTCGTGGTCTTCTCGGTTGTCACCATTAATGATGCAATTTGCCCCATAACGGTATCCATGCCTGTACCGACAACAATACCGACGCCGGAACCTCTCGTTGCCATTGTGTTCATAAATGCCATGTTTCGTTGATCCTGTACATCTAGATGATCTTTGGCAATGCTGGAGGTGTGTTTTTGTACTGGCAGTGATTCACCAGTCAGCGCAGATTCTTCTGTTTCCAGACTGTTGGACCGAACAAGCCGGACATCGGCGGGAACACGGTCACCACTGTTGATGCGCACAATATCGCCTATAACAATATCAGAAGTCGGTATTTTTTCCCATTTGTTTTCGCGCAATACATTCGCTGACGGTGCGCTCATTTCTTTTAATTTAGCAAGCGACTTCTCAGCCTTTTGTTCCTGAAAATAGCCGAGAAACCCATTGACAAAAACGATTACCATTATGGCTATGGCATCAACATATTCTTCCAAGAGACCAGCGATCAATGTGGCCGCAAGTAGAACAAGAACCATAAAATCCTGAAATTGTTTCAGAAAAATGAGCCATTTGGATACCTTTTTTTCAGACTCCAGCCGGTTTGGCCCATAGTGCTTCATCCGCTCGTCCACTTGTTTATGGGCCAATCCTTGTTTTGTTGTTACATACAATTTTTGTTCGACTTGATCCGCATTCATCTGATACCACTTCATCTGCATTCCTCCAGCCACATAAAGTGAAACTTAAACCTATTGACGATTTACCTTCTTGACCGATAATTATGCAGACCTGTCCAGAAACATGCTATAATACAGAAAAAGCACGCTGACTGTATAAGTGACTTCGGACGGAAAGACGTTCGGCGAGCACCGGTGCAGACAGATGGAAAAGGTGATTACATGCCATTTGATGGAATCGTTACCCGTGCGGTGACAACAGAACTGACCGAAAAAATCATCCCAGGCAAAATAACAAAAATATATCAACCAACCGAAACCGAGCTCGTTTTCACGGTACGCAGCCAGGGTGAAAATCATTCTTTGCTCATGTCCATTCACCCTGTGTATGCTCGGACTCATTTAACCGGGGACACATACCGTAACCCAAAAGAGCCGCCGATGTTCTGCATGCTTCTGCGCAAGCACCTGTCCGGCGCTGTTCTTGAATCCATCGATCAGTATGGAATGGAACGGATCATCACATTCACCATTCAAGCGCGAAATGAGATAGGTGATCAAACGACCAAAAAACTCGTCATTGAATTGATGGGTAAGCATAGCAACATCATGCTGATTGATGACGACAAAGGCCATATTCTCGACAGCATGAAACACATCTCTGCAGCACAAAATCGGTACCGGACGATCTTGCCCGGGCATTCTTACAAACTGCCACCAAGCCAAAATAAATGGAATCCACTCGACATGAATGGCGATATGTTTATTAGGAAGCTGGATTTCAATGCCGGGAAAATGGAAATGCAAATCGTTCGGATATTGACCGGTTTCTCACCATTCATTGCCAGTGAACTCGTTCATCGAGCAAGGCTTGGAGGAGTGGATACGTATCGGGAAGCATTTGAGCAACTTCAGCAATTCATTAACGACAACCAATACGTACCGGCTATTTACCACGGCAACAGAGACGATTTTCACGTTTTGCCAATCACTTATTGGACTGGAACATCCGCTACGTTGGCCGGAACGAATGAGATGCTGGATGAATTTTATTCCGGTAAAGCTGAGCGTGATCGCGTCAAGCAACAAGCGAAAGACCTGTACCAGTTCATTAAAAGTGAGCAGGACAAAAACAAACGCAAATTAAAGAAACATGAACAGACATTGGCAAAATCCGAAGATGCTGAAATCTATCAAAAACTCGGCGAATTGCTAACCGCTCATATGCATATGGTACGTCCAGGTGATTCTGAAGTGACCGTCACAGATTATTATGATCCCGAACAACAATCCATGACAATTGAGCTGAATCCTGATAAAACGCCGAGTGAAAATGCCCAGTGGTTTTTCAAAAGGTATCAAAAGCTGAAAACATCGAAGAAAAAAGTACAGCAGGAAATAACGAAAACCCATAACGAATTCGCATATCTGGATCAGCTGTTACAGCAAATGGATACAGCTCGAGAGGATGATATTGAAGAAATACGGGACGAACTCAGGGAAGAAGGCTATATAAAGAAACAAAAACAAGGGAAAAAGAAGAAAACACAAAAACCAGCCCCGGAAACGTTTACAGCTACTGATGGGACGACCATTCTTGTTGGTAAAAACAATAAACAAAATGAGTATGTGAGCATGAAATTGGCACACCGTGATGACATATGGCTGCATACAAAAGATATACCTGGGTCTCACGTGCTTATTCGATCAAGAGAACCGAGTGAGGAAACATTATTCGAAGCAGCCCGGCTGGCAGCCTATTTTAGTAAAGCACAAGAGTCTTCATCCGTGCCTGTCGACTATACCCGGATACGGCATGTCAAAAAACCGAATGGTGCCAAGCCCGGCTACGTCACATATGATAATCAAAAAACATTGTTTGTCACACCCGATGACGAAACGACAGCCAAATTAAAAGACGGA
>NZ_BAAADM010000054.1:496309-572342 GCF_039522485.1 Lentibacillus halophilus
TTTTTCCACAGCCATTGGATTCAATGTGACATTAATATTATTTCCGATGGCTTTGGAGTACGGGCAAATCAGATAAGCTTCATTGGCCAATTCTTCTGCTTCTTCCGGATTGGCTCCTTCGATTCGCACGTCCAGATTAACAGCGATTTTGTATCCGCCATCGTCCGCATCGTTGCATAAACTTACTTCAACCGTTGTTTCCGAGTCCACACTTTCATGTTTCTTTTCTGCCGCGAGCTGAACGGCTCTGTCAAAGCAGGCGGCATAAGCTGCGGCAAAAAGCTGTTCCGGATCAGCGCCTTCATCCCCATTCGGGATTAGAGGATTAACAAGGTTCAAATCAATATATCCGTCTGCTGAACGTACATGACCGTCGCGACCATTTGCTGCAATAGCTTTGGACGTAAATAGAACGTCACTCATGATTACACTCCTATCTCATCTGTGTACAGGTTGTATTCCTGCTTTCCTCCCTGTTTAAACTTATAGAAATGCTTTTTGTTCGATCCCCTCAATAAAACGGTCCACTTGTGGCAAATTGCGGACACCTTCTTGATAACATATCCAAGTCTTACGCGTGACTGGACGTCCGTCCAACTGAAGGGCTACATGCGGATATTTATCCATTAGCGAGCTGGATACACTTTCCGGCAAAACAGCCATTCCCAACCCTTCCTGCATGAATTGTTTGCACGTTTCGATTTGGTCGACACTGATTTTTTTGACTGTTTTAATGTCTTGATGATAATACAGCCAGGTATCAACTTGATTATGCATACTATCATCGCTTTTAAACGAAATAAGCGGACGTTCTTTCAATTGATGATCCGGAAACGGTTCGGTATCAAATATATATAAAGCATCTTCAAATAATAGCTTGCTGATGGATTCCTTCAACGTCTCCCCGCGTATGATACAGACATGATAATGATTATGTTCGCGCTTAATGTCCTCACTGAGCCCAGTCACTAAATCAATTTCAACGTTCGGAAATGCTTGCGTGTATTCACCCAAAATAGACGGGAGAAAACGCTGGCTGACAAGCGATGAACAAGCCACCGATAATGTGCCTTGCACCTCACCGCTTGACCGCGCAAGTGTGTTTTTAATGGCCTTTTCCTGGGTGGTTACTTGGCGGGCATGACCTAGAACTATTTCTCCTGCCGGCGTCGGGACCAGGGTTTTGGGTGTCCGTATAAATAATTGTTCACCAAAATAGTTTTCCATATATTTTAGACGCTGCGTCACAGCCGGTTGTGAAATGAGAACGTCTTTGGCAGTACCGCGAACGGTGCCAATTTTCTGCAGTTTTAAGAGTAACTCATAATCGTCTATTTTCATGCCCATTCCCTCACTTAATACATTATACCGTATTATGCTGCGTATCACACTTATCACTAAGACTGGAATTAACAACAGCAGTTCTAAAAAAGTCAGAGATGGGCGCGCCATTCTTTTAATTCGTTCTGCTCTGTGTCTGTCAACGTCCCATCATTTGCCAAGAGCTGAACAACGGTATCGAAATCCGTAACGGTCCAAAAATCCAGGTTTGCCTCGTCAAATTGTTGATGGGCTTTTTTTAGACCATACGTAAAAATAGCCGCCACCCCCAGCACGTCAGCCCCAGCTTGTCGCAATGCTTCTGCTGCTTCAATCGACGAGCCACCGGTGGATATGAGGTCTTCCACAACAAGTACACGCTCACCCTTATGTAAATGTCCTTCAATGCGATTTTCTAATCCGTGCTTTTTCGGCTTTGAACGGACATACACCATAGGCAAATCAAGTTCCTCGGCCAACCAAGCAGCATGCGGAATTCCGGCTGTGGCACAACCGGCTATAACGTCTGGCTGCTCATTCATTTCGTCTATTATCCCGGTGAATCCGGACACAATTTGTTTGCGCACATCAGGATAGGACATCGTCAAACGATTATCACAATAAATGGGAGAACGAATACCTGATGTCCAAGTGAAATAATCATCCGTTTTAATTTGGATCGCCTTTATGTCCAACAATTCTCGTGCCATCGTATCATGCATTTCCATTATTCCACTCCTCTATCACATGGTTATAAGCGACTGCGGGATCAGGCGCATCACGCACCGTCCGTCCAAGAACGAGGATGTCAGCCCCATTTTCCCGGGCTCGGGACGGCGTGGACGGGCGTTTTTGATCATCTGCGGAGACTCCTTTTAAACGAATGCCCGGTGTAACAGCCAGAAGCGATGATCCACAAGCCTTTTTTATTGCTGGTACTTCGTCGACCGACGAAACCACGCCATCGGCACCATTCCGATGGGCTAATGATGCCAAATGGACGGCATGATCTTCCACATTGCCCGTAATTTTTAACTCATTATTCATCACAGCTGCATCGGCCGAAGTGAGCATCGTGACAGCAATCAGTTTGGGTGGACGTCCGGATGAAGCACCGGCCATCAGTCCTTCTTTTGCTTGTTGGATCATGGCACTGCCACCGGATGCATGAATGGTAATCATATCCACATCCAGTCCGGCGATATTTTTCATCGCTTTGTTGACCGTTGTCGGAATATCATGCAATTTCAAATCAAGGAAAATGCGGTGACCATTTTTCTTCAACGTCTCTATAAATGTTGGACCTTCCCGATAAAAAAGTTCCATTCCCACTTTTACCGGGATGCCCTGCAAATCATTTGCATCTATAAACTGTTCAGCTTCCTTTTGACCGGAGAAATCCAATGCAAAATATATCTGTTCCTTCATTCGTTATGACCCCTTCCGATCGCGTCTTGGACCGACTCATATCCATATTGCTGTAACACACCGGGCAAACGGTTGATCATCTCCGGGCATGTATACGGATTCGTGAAATTAGCCGTTCCAACGGCAACCGCACTGGCTCCTGCCAACATAAATTCCAGAACATCTTCCGCTTCAGCAATACCACCCATCCCGATAATTGGAATGGATATATGCGGTTTCACTGCATAGATCATCCGGATGGCAACCGGTTTGATGGCCTGCCCGGAAAGACCACCTGTTTTATTGGCCAGGGTCGGTTTTTGACTAGCCAAATGAATCTGCATCCCGGTCAGCGTATTGATCATGGACAGGCCGTCCGCACCTGCCTGCTCCACCGCTTTGGCCATTGCAACGATATCAGACGTATTTGGTGATAATTTGACATAAACGGGCAAATGGCTAACAGCTTTGACGTGTTCGGTCACCTTAGCAGCCATATCCGGATCAGAGCCGAACTGAATGCCACCTTCTTTTACATTCGGACACGAAATATTCAATTCCAAAGCACTTACCGATGGTGTCTTATTAAATGCTTCTGCAACAGTCACATATTCTTGAATCGTACTACCTGCGACATTCGCTACCACCGGAACATGGTACCCTTCCAAAAAAGACACTTCACTGGCGATAATCTGTTCTACTCCGGGATTCTGCAGGCCGATCGCATTCAGCATGCCTGAGGCGGTTTCAGCGACACGAGGTGTTGCATTTCCTAAACGGGCTTCTCCGGTGGCCGCTTTCATAATAACGGCTCCGAGCTTATTCAAATCATAGAAATCACTGTATTCCCGCCCGAATCCGAAACAACCTGATGCAGGCATAACCGGATTCTTCAGGCGCAGCCCCGGTAGGTCAACAGCCAAATTAGTCATAATATCACCCCATTCGCACCAAAGACTGGTCCATCTGAGCAAATTTTTTTGTAGCCACTCGCCGAATCATCCCGTATCATGCAAGCAAGACATGCTCCTGTACCACAGCCCATACGCTCCTCCAATGAAATGGAGCCGGGTTGGTCCTGTAATTGATGCGTCACGGCTTTGAGCATCGGAACCGGCCCGCAGGAAAAATAGTAATCAAACTCTCCCGCCTCATCCACTATATCCGTGACAAGCCCGTGATGACCGAGGCTTCCGTCATCAGTAACAACATACGTTTGACCGATGCGTTCAAACCGTTCTTTGTAGAATACGTGCGCTTTGGATTGAAAACCTAGGATTGTCTTTACGTTCACCCCTTGTTCATGCAATGCGTGAGCAAGACCGTACAGAGGAGGAACGCCAATGCCTCCTCCTATCAGCAAAGCTGTCTGCAGTGATGTCTCCTGCAAAGCAAACCCATTGCCGGATGGTCCTACTGTATCCAACGTCATACCAGGTTTCAAACGCGCCAGACAACGTGTTCCGTCGCCGATAATTTTAAACAGAATTGTTACGGTTTCCTGCTCGCTATCAATCGACGCAATGGAAATGGGTCTTCTCAACGTGTGCCCCTCCGCCAATACGTATAAAAATTGTCCGGGCTTGGCGGCCGCTGCAATATACGGATGATGCAGCGTCATTTCCATCGTATCCAAAGCGATCTCCTTGACAGATAAAATGGTCATATCCACACGTTCTTTCATGAACGGACCTCCTGATGAGAAGTCATTGGTGTGGCTTTAAACGTTGTCGAATCAATGACATTCAAAATGGCATTGGCTGTATCAAGGTTGGTAAGGCATGCAATACCGTGTTCCACTGCCTCCCGGCGGATCATAAACCCATCTGAACGCGGCTGTTTCCCAGAGGTCAGCGTATTAACGACAAGCTGAACTTCCAAATTCTCAATAATGGAGATGACATTTCGCTCAGCCGAGCCAATTTTGGCGACTTCTGTAACGGGGATACCAGCGTTTTGCATATAGGCTGCTGTTCCTTTGGTGGCATACAAATGGAAACCAAGCTCGTGAAACCGTTTAGCGGATGCCAATGCTTCTTGCTTATCTTTGTCCGCAACGGTCAATAAGACAGCACCATCTTTCGGCACAGGCATACTGGCCGCTTTTAATCCCTTGTACAATGCTTTTTCCAATGTTTCATCGTGGCCGATTGCTTCTCCGGTCGACTTCATCTCAGGACCAAGTGTCGTATCCACGCTGCGTAACTTTTCAAAGGAGAAGACCGGAACTTTTACCGAAACAGCATCTTGTTCAGGCAGAATTCCGGTTGCATAGCCCATCTGCTGCAAGGATTCTCCCAAGATGCAGCGGGTGGCAAGAGCTGCCATCGTCACACCGGTAATTTTGCTCAGGAATGGTATCGTACGACTGGCTCGCGGATTTACCTCGAGAACGTATACGTCACCTTGATCAATGATGAACTGCAGATTGATCAAACCGACAGCATTCATACGACGGGTTATTTTGATGGCTGCATCCAGACATTTCTCTTTGACATCTTGACTGATTCGCTGCGGCGGATATACCGCAATGGAGTCACCGGAGTGAACACCGGAACGTTCGATGTGTTCCATAATACCCGGGACAATCACGGTTTCCCCATCACTGATGGCATCGACTTCGATTTCAATGCCGGTTAAATACTTGTCAATCAAAATGGGATGTTCGCTATCCGCTCCATCCGACTTCGCTAAATAAGCGTCGAGTTCCTCCTCATCATGCACAACATCCATTCGGCTGCCGCCAATAACATAAGAAGGCCGGACGAGCACCGGATAACCGAGTTCTCTGGCAGCATCAAAAGCATCATCAAGTTGAGGGACTGCTTTGCCTTTTGGCCGTAACAAATTAAGTTCATTCAGCAACGCTTCAAATTTATCACGGTCTTCGGCTTTATCAATCGCCTCCAAATTCGTACCCAAAATGGTAACGTTCCGTCGTTTCAGCCCATCGGCCAAGTTGATTGCTGTCTGACCACCAAATTGGAGAATGACGCCTTCAGGCTGCTCCAGATCAATGACATGCATGACATCTTCCAATGTGAGCGGTTCGAAGTAAAGTTTGTCCGATATACTGAAATCGGTTGAAATCGTTTCCGGATTGTTGTTCATAATGATGGCTTCATAACCCATTTCCTGAATGGCCATCACGGAATGGACAGTGGCATAATCAAATTCAATCCCTTGACCAATCCGTATGGGTCCGGAGCCGATAACGAGTATTTTTTTACGTTCGGACGGCTGGGATTCATTTTCATCTTCATAGGTGCTGTAAAAATACGGTGTATCCGATTCGAACTCCGCCGCACACGTATCCACCATTTTGTAAACGGGTGTAATGGATTGTTCCATGCGGAATGTATAGATTTGATCGACTGATACATCCCATAACCGTGCAATATGTGTATCCGACAAACCGGCTTCTTTTGCTTGTTTCATCACTCCAGGAGAAAAAGGTTGGGCAGAAAGACTTTCTTCCAAACCAATCAGTTGCTGCAGTTTCACAAGATAAAAGCGGTCAATCTGTGTCAGCCGGTACAATTCATCAATGGGGACATCTCTGCGAATCACCTCAGCCAAAACAAACAAGCGTTCATCATCGGCTTTTTGAAGTCGATTTTTCAGTTCGTCAACCGTCAGCTCAACAAGACTTGGAAGCCATAGTTCTTCCGTGCCGATTTCCAGGGACCGGATTCCTTTAAGTAACGATTCCTCGAAACTTCGACCAATAGCCATCACTTCGCCGGTTGCTTTCATCTGTGTTCCGAGATAGCGGTTTCCGGTTACAAACTTATCAAATGGGAAGCGTGGAATTTTCGTTACCACATAATCCAAGGACGGTTCAAAACAAGCATAGGTTGTACCTGTAATCGGGTTGACGATTTCATCAAGCGTCAAGCCAATGGCGATTTTGGCAGCGATTTTCGCAATCGGATAACCGGTTGCTTTTGATGCTAAGGCTGACGACCTGCTTAGACGCGGATTTACCTCAATAACGTAGTATGCAAAACTGTTCGGGTCGATGGCCAGTTGTACGTTACAGCCGCCTTCGATTTCCAGGGCACGAATAATGTTGAGCGATGCATTCCGCAATAGCTGATATTCACGGTCACTCAATGTCTGTGATGGAGCAGCTACAATGGAATCGCCTGTATGAATTCCTACCGGATCAATGTTTTCCATATTGCAAACAGCAATAGCCAAGTCCTGTTTATCCCGCACCACTTCATATTCTATTTCTTTAAAACCGGCAATATTTTTCTCAATCAGACATTGATTGACCGGTGAAATGGCTAGACCATTCCGGACGATTTCTTCCAATTCATTTGCGTTATAGCACATTCCTCCGCCGGTGCCGCCTAATGTGTAAGCAGGACGAACAATAATCGGATATCCGATAGATGCAGCAAAATTTGAAGCCGCCTCGACAGAATTAACAATCGTGCTTTCAGGAACGGGTTCGCCGAGGTCATTCATCAACGAACGGAACACTTCTCTGTCTTCTGCTTTTTGAATAGCGCTCAGGGATGATCCCAAAAGTTCAACGTTATACGCATCCAATATACCACTTCTATCCAATTCAACTGCCATATTCAGACCGGTTTGTCCGCCCAGTGTCGGCAGTATGGCATCAGGCTGTTCTTTCCGGATAATTTTTGTCAAAAAGTCTGCCGTTAATGGCTCCATATAAACTTTATCCGCCATAGTATGATCGGTCATGATCGTGGCAGGATTGGAGTTAGCCAGAATAACCGTATAGCCTTCCTCTGACAGTGCCTGGCATGCCTGTGAGCCAGAATAATCAAATTCAGCGGCCTGACCGATCACAATCGGGCCCGATCCAATAACGAGAATGGTCTGTATATTCGTTTTTTTAGGCATACATATCCTCCTTACCATTGCGTGTGCAGTCTGTAATCAACTGTAAAAATTCATCATATATGTGCTTCATATCTTCGGATCCCGGTGAACTTTCTGGCTGATATTGAACGGAAAAAGCCGGGTGGACCGTGTGCCGGATACCTTCTACGGAATGATCATGAACGGAAACCTGTGTCAGTTCCAAGTCAGTTTTTGCTAATGAATCACGGGATACGGCATAGCCATGATTTTGCGACGTTATGAATACCTTATCATTTGTGAGGTCCTTCACTGGATGGCTCGGACCTCTATGACCGAATGAAAGCCTTTCTGTGTCTGCTCCAGTGGCCAGAGCCAACAGTTGATGACCCAAACCGATGCCGAACACAGGATAGCTGCCAACCATTGACCGGATGGTTGCAACCGAATCAGGAATATCTTTTGGATCACCTGGTCCGTTCGAAAGCAAGATCCCATCCGGCTTCAGTCGCAAAATGGCCTCCCATCCATAGTTATATGGAACAACAGTCACATGACAATCACGTTTGGTCAGCTCCCGTAAAATGCCATGCTTCATTCCGAAATCGATAAGAACGATTCGCTTGCCACCGCCTGGTACCACATAAGGCTTCAAGGTGGATGTTTTTTGAACTAAATCGCTTTCCCGCTCCGAATGGCGCAATCGTTCCAGTGCTTGTTCTGCGTTTTCACCAATTCCACTCATGGCTGCTCGCATCGTGCCATGTGCGCGAATTCGTTTCGTTAACATTCGGGTGTCAATCCCTGAGAGTCCGGGAATATTATTGGCCCGCAAATAATCATGGAGCGTCTCTTCACTACGAAAATTGGACGGAGATGAGCAGAATTCCTTTGCAACAAATCCATATACGAACGGGGTGACGGTTTCGAAGTCATCCCTATTGATGCCATAATTGCCTGCCAAAGGATATGTTTGCATCACAATCTCTCCGCAGTACGATGGGTCTGATACTATTTCCTGATAGCCGGTCATACCGGTGTGAAACACCATTTCTCCACTGGTGCCGTTATCAGCACCGAAGCCTTCACCTTTCAACGTCGTTCCATCTTCCAAAACTAAGAAACGTTCAGTCATATACATCCTCCTTGTAAACGATATGTCCGCCCACCACTGTCATAACTGGCATGGCTTGTACATGCCAGCCTTGAAACGGGGTGTTCTTTCCCTTGGACGACAATGCATGTTTGTCGATGATGCCTTCTTTATTGAGATTGACAACCGTAAAATCAGCAACGCCACCTTCTTCTAATGTTCCGTATGGCAATTGGAAAATGTGGGCAGGGTTGACGGTCAACCAATCAACAAGTTGTTTCAATGGAACCTTTCCCGTCTGGACCAAGTAAGTATATAAAAGCGGAAAAGCCGTTTCCATCCCGGTGATTCCAAATGGAGCATCACGGAATCCGCCCGCCTTTTCATGAGCTGCATGCGGGGCATGGTCTGTCGCAATACAATCAATGGTTCCATCAAGCAACCCTTCCAGCAACGCTTGTTGATCTTCTGTACTGCGCAAAGGCGGATTCATTTTAAAATCAGCATCATCAGCTGTGACAGCTTGTTCATTCATTAACAGGTGGTGCGGTGTAACTTCGGCTGTAACACGAATCCCTGCCTTTTTGGCATCACGAATGACACGAACAGACTCCTTTGTGCTGACATGACACACATGATAATGGCAGCCACTTGCCTCAGCCAGAAGCACATCACGGGCAATCTGTACGGATTCACTCAGTGACGGGATACCCGGCAAGTTCATCCGTTCACTTACGTCACCTCGGTGCACAACACCGTTATACACCAATGAATTATCTTCACAATGGGCAACCACTGGCATTCCATTGGCGGCGGCTTCCGACATAGCCCGAAGCATGTGATCGGCCGTCTGCACCCCGACCCCGTCATCAGTGAAAGCAAACACGTTCATTCCGGAAAGTTCTTTAATAGGTGTCAAATCATCCCCCTTTAGCCCTTTCGTAATGGAGGCATATGGCAACACATTTACGTAAGCATCCCGACTTATTCGATCCAGCAGCTGACGCACCGTTTCCGGATTGTCCGGAACAGGGTTGGTGTTTGGCATGGCGCATATGGTTGTAAATCCGCCGCGGGCAGCTGCCGTTGTTCCAGTAGCTATGGTTTCTTTATGTTCCCCGCCTGGCTCACGTAAATGCACATGAACATCGACAAATCCCGGAAGGAGCAGCTGATCCATGCAATCAATAGTGCAAGCCGATTCATCACTTATAACTGGAGCCATCGTTGTGATCATACCATCTTCCACCAAAAGTTCACATGGTTCTGTTTCCCCGTTCTGTAATAGCTGACGTGCATGTTTAAATAGATAACGCATTATAAGATTCCGCCTCCTTCGTCTAATAACCGTTGAATAATAGCCATTCGTACTGGTACCCCGTTTTCCATTTGTTTAAAAATCCGTGATCGATCACACTCGACCAGCCTTGTATCCATTTCAACGCCACGGTTCACCGGTGCAGGGTGTAATATGATGGCATGATTCTGCATATTCCTTTCCCGTTCCATCGTTAATCCATAATCTGCCAAATAGGATGATGTATCATAAGCGGATAATCCATGCCGTTCATGCTGAATGCGGAGCAGCATCAGCACATCACACATCTCACATGCCTCATCCATTGTCACATACGGAATGCCTAGTGTTTCATCTTTAAATCCCGGTACTTCTACAAAATAGACGTTGGCACCCATCGTCCTGAGCGCACTGGCATGCGAATACGCCACTCTGCTGTGCTTGATGTCACCGGCAATCGCAACATTAAGGCCTTTAAAAGCACCGAATTCCTGTTTAATGGTGAGCAAATCCAGCATGCATTGCGTCGGATGATCTTTTTTCCCGGAACCGGCATTAATAAGGGGAATGGAAATGTTTCCGGACAACTGGTCATACCACGTGTCCTGGCAATGTCGGATAACCAATAGATCCGCACCGACCGCTTCATAAGTTCGGGCCGTGTCGTAAAGGGATTCCCCTTTTGACATACTGGACGTATTCGTCTGTAAATCAAGTGTCTCCATTCCCAGCTTTTTTTCCGCCACAAGAAAGCTTGTCTTTGTACGTGTGCTCGGTTCAAAAAACAAATTTGCAGCAAAATAGCCTTTGGCATTCGGTGATGGATTATTGCCAACCTCTTCTGCTCGTTGCAAAATTGAGTGTATGGCATTGGATGAGAGATCGTTTACTGATAAAAAGTGCTGCATGCTTTTTCATCCTTTCTCTTGGTTTGACTGTTTATGCCACATGGTGATCGTGACTGTGACTGTCAGTTGAAAGACTGCTGTCATCAAACAAAGCTCCGTTGCCATAACCGCTTTCCTTGCCGGGAAGCACAAGGTTCAAGAGAACACCTATGATAGCTGACAATGCCATCCCGGCAATTTGTAAGTTATCCGATAATTGGATGAATGCTCCACCGACACCAATGACAAGGATGACCGAAGCGATAACAAGATTTCGTTTGTGACTGAGATCAATCTGGTTATCAATGAGCATCCGCAGACCATTCGAAGCAATAATACCAAACAAGAGAATGGAGACACCGCCCATGACTGCCGATGGAATCGAGCTGATCGTGGCAGTGACAATCCCGAGGAAGCCGAACAGGATAGCAAAGAGAGCCGCACCGCCTACAACGAAGACACTGAATACACGTGTAATGGATAAAACGCCAATGTTTTCACCGTACGTTGTATTCGGCGGACCACCGAGAAATGATGCGATCATCGTTGCAACCCCATCACCGAGAATGGAACGGTGAAGTCCAGGCGTTTTAAGAAAGTTTTTTCCGGCAACTTTGGAGAGCACCATTTGATCACCGATATGTTCGGCAATAGTTACGAGCGCCACAGGAACCATCAACAAAACTATCTCTCCGTTCATCACATCCAATGGCGCGTAGTCCAGAAACGGAACAACGAAATCCGGTGATTGAAACAATGCAACAAAAGCACCCCAAACGGATCCTGCTGATGCAATGGCTGTCCACTGCTCATTGATGCTTGATGTGTCAACAATACCTTGAAAAAGTGCGAATACATACCCGGATACAATTCCAATAAGAATCGGAATGAGATTTAAGAACCCTCGAAAAAAAATGGTGGCAATAATCGTTACGGCCAACGTAAACAGTGCCACACTGAAATGCGTCCCGCTATATACATCGTCATCCAATCCGGGCACATACATGGACATATCAATCGCCGTGGAAGCCAATCCGAGTCCAATAACGATGATCACCGGACCAACGACAATCGGTGGCAGTATGCGCATAAGCCAATTCAGTCCAAGCAGTCCGATCAAAAGCGCGACACCGCCATATACCAACCCTGCCAGGAAGGTGCCAATCATCGCGCCGGCCGGTCCACTGGCTGAACTGGCACCGATAATCGGAGCGATAAATGCGAAACTGGACCCTAAATAGGCTGGAATTTTTCCTTTGGTAACGACAAGATAAGCCAGTGTCCCTAAACCGCTTGATATCAATGCGACTGCCGGGGACAATCCGGTCAAAAACGGAACCAATATCGTAGAGCCGAACATCGCGAATAAATGCTGCAGACTGAGAGCGATCCACCGCTGCCATTTTGGCACGTCATGTACATCCATTACCATTTCCTGTTTTTTCATCGTTATCTCCTCCAAATTTTTCATGGCTTTTCATAACCACCAAAAAAATGCCTCTTTGCGAAAAGGCCGCAAAGAGGCACACGTGGTCATCAAATCAAGTACGCGTTTCCTGGAAGCGACCTTATTAATCTCACCGGATTCACTTAAAGGTCTATCTATTTATTTATCATAAATACTCACTTCATCATGGGCATCCACATCATTCAGCTGAACAACGATGATTTCACTTTCCGATGTGGGGATGTTTTTGCCAACATAATCGGCTCGAACTGGAAGCTCGCGGTGTCCCCGATCAACAAGAACACCAAGCTGAATTTGGGATGGCCGTCCGATATCCATTACCGCGTCCATTGCCGCACGGACGGTTCTGCCGGTATACAACACATCATCGATTAAAATAACTTTTTTGTCTTGTAAATCAGCATCAATTTTCGTTTCTTTCAACTCCGGATCCGCACTGACGGTTACTGTCTCCAAATCATCCCGGTATAGCGTTATATCAAGTTCTCCAACAGGGACAGTGACACCTTCAATTTGTTTAATTTTATCTTGCAGCCGTTTTGTCAGCGGAATTCCTCTTGTTTTAATACCAGCAAGAACAAGATTATGACCACCTTTGTTCTTTTCGACAATTTCATGGGCAATTCGTGTTATAGCCCGTCCTATGGCTGCCTGATCAAGCAATACGGTCTTCTTTTGCAAATGCAACCTCCCCTTCGTACCGAAAAAATCCCTTTTTCCTAGGAGGGAAAAAGGGATTTGGATATACGTGACGTGTCAGCGCATGACATTTCCGGTACCTTTTTAGCCTCACAGGACTATATTAAAGGTTCTTTATTTATTTCCTTTTTATTATCGCAGACGTTACTACTGCTGTCAATCGATTTTTTCCAGTTGTGTCAAAAGATCACGAAAATAAGGGGGCGCTTCCACTGTGAATTGAACTCTTTCTTCTGTTTTTGGATGGATAAAGGCCAGAGATTTTGCGTGTAATGCCTGTCCGTCTATCGCCATCGTTTTACGTTTTCCGTATTTGGGATCGCCTGCAATCGGGAAACCGATATAATTCATATGGACACGAATTTGATGGGTACGGCCCGTTTCCAGCTGACATTCAATATGTGTAGCATGTTCGAATCGTTGCAACACGCGGAAATGGGTGACGGCCTCCTTACCATTATCAACGACACCCATTTTTTGCCGGTTATTTTGATCTCTGCCAATCGGAGCATCAATGATACCCGTGTTATGGTCGATGACCCCATGTACGATCGCTTCATACTCGCGGTCCACGTTGTTAGCAGAGAGCTGATCTGCCAAATGTCTGTGCACGGTATCCGTTTTGGCGACGACCAATAGACCACTCGTATCTTTATCGATGCGATGAACGATGCCGGGACGTTCTTCGCCGTTTATCTGTGACAAATGATCACAGTGGTTAAGCAACGCATTCACGAGTGATCCGGATGAATGACCGGCTGATGGGTGGACGACCATTCCACGTGGTTTATTGACAACAAGCAAGTAATTATCTTCGTAGACAACCTCCAATGGAATTTGTTCCGCTTCAATTGTTAATGAATCAGGTTCGGGAACCGTCCATTCAACAACGTCACCTGTTTGACATTTATAATTGGTTTTTACGTTTTTGCCGTTAACATGTACATATCCATCTGTTATCCATGACTGAAGCTGTGAACGGGATGTATCAGAAAGCAGCCCAGTCAGCAGTTTGTCAATCCGTTTTTGATGTTCCGTTTCTGTTACCGTGTGTTGGTGTATCATGGTTACGTTTGTCCTTTCGCTCTTCAATAATCGTTGTTATGATCACGAGTATCACACCGACAACCAGAGATGCGTCGGCAATATTAAAAATGGGGTAGTCGTATCCAAAAATGACAAAATCAAAAAAATCGACCACTTCCTGTCGGAACAATCGGTCAATGAAATTGCCGATGGCACCGCCCAGAATCAGACTTAACGCCACCGCCAGCCATCGATTTTCCTTAGCATGTGTCTGCATGAAATAAACTATCCCAATCACAACGATGACGGTAATAATGTAAAAAAAGATCATTTTGCCCTGAAGGATTCCCCAGGCCGCCCCGCTATTACGATGGGACGTCATATAGAAAAAACCGCCAATAACAGTCAGTCGTTCCCCAATTTCCATGGTCTGTACAACAAACCACTTACTCAGTTGATCCATCACAATAACGAGGAATGCCAATAAATAATAGAAATACATGCCCGTGCCTCCAGTGTCTCAATCCCAATGTTTTATAGTTTACCACAATAAACCCGTTCAATAAAAATAGGAATGCCGTAACGCAAGCATTCCCATTTTATCGACGCCTGTGTCGTTGGTTGCGTTAAGACACCGTATAATGCTCATTCACAATGTCCGCACAGCGTAAGCATAAATCCGGGTGATTCTGATCCTGGCCAACCGTTTCAGAAGCCGTCCAGCAGCGTGCACACTTCTCTCCGGGATGTTTCTCCACAAGTACATATACGTATTGATACTCGTTCGCTTCCGGTGCGTCATCGGTAATAACAGCTTCAGAAACGATAAACAATTGATGAACATGAGGAATATTTTCCAAAACGTCTTTCGTCTCTTGATCTTTCGGAACAATGGTGATTTTGGCTTCCAGCGATTTTCCAATGTCTTTTGTTTCACGAGCTTCCTCCAGCGCTTTCAGGACATCATTTCGCACCTGCATAAAGTGATCCCACTTCGCATACAGCTTGTCAAAGCCCGTTATGTCACGTGGTTCCGGAATATCAGTCAGTTGCACACTTTCCTCTTCCACACCGGGGATATACTCCCAAATCTCATCGGTTGTATGCGGGATAACCGGTGTCAACAATTTTACCAAGGTGGTCACAATCTCATAATAAGCTGTCTGAATGCTCCTGCGACGCTCATTATCCGCCGCTTCGATATATAAAATATCCTTAGCAAAATCGAGATAAAACGAACTTAAATCAATGGTACAGAAATTATGAATTTCCGAATAAACCTGAGCAAATTCATATTCATCGTAACTGTTCCTGACGTTTGTTAACATATTTTGCAGGCGATGCAGCATATAGCGATCTACTTCAGCCATTTCTGCTTCAGGTAACGCATCCTTTGCCGGATCAAAATCATTTAAGTTTCCAAGCATAAAACGCACCGTGTTTCTGATTTTCCGGTAGCCTTCTGAAATCTGTTTCAAAATTTCCTGCGAAATCCGCACATCAGCCTGATAATCTACAGACGACACCCAAAGACGCAATATATCCGACCCGAGCTGTTTTTGAATTTTCATCGGATCCATGACGTTGCCGAGTGACTTACTCATTTTGCGTCCATTTCCATCCAGTGTGAAGCCATGGCTAATAATGGTTTCAAATGGTGCCTTACCAGTCACCGCCACCGCTGTTGAGATGGATGAATTAAACCAGCCACGATACTGATCGCTTCCTTCCAGATAGACATCAGCCGGGCGCTTCTGATCATCCCTCTCCACCAATACGGCTTCATGGGAAGACCCTGAATCAAACCACACGTCCATAATATCCGTTTCTTTTGTAAAGGTTCCATTCGGGCTATGTTCCGATGTAAACCCGTCCGGAAGTAAGTCGGTTGCATCCCATTCAAACCAGATATTTGATCCGTGTTGTGCGAACAATTGGGAAACATGATCAATCGTTTCATCATTAATAATTGGCGTTCCATCTTCTGCATAAAAAACAGGTATAGGAACACCCCATGTCCGCTGCCGAGAGATACACCAATCTTCCCGGTCACGCACCATGTTATAAAGTCGTGTTTCTCCCCAAGCCGGATACCAACTGATTCGTTTGATTTCATTCAAAATATCCTGACGAAAATCTTTAATGGAAGCGAACCATTGCGATGTTGCCCGAAAAATCGTCGGTTTTTTTGTACGCCAATCGTGTGGGTACGAGTGTGTAATGAATGTCAGTTTCAACAGTTTTCCGTTTTCACTTAATTTATCGGTAATGACTTTGTTGGCCTGATCATAAAACACACCTTCCAATCCGGGAGCTTCATCTGTGAAATATCCTTTATAATCAACAGGAGACAGTGGATCGAGGCCGTAAGTGCGCGCCATATGAAAGTCGTCTTCGCCATGACCCGGTGCTGTATGAACACAGCCAGTACCGGCATCAGTCGTCACATGCTCACCAAGCATCACAAGCGAATCACGATCATAGAACGGATGCTTAGCGGTCATCCTATCTGCTTGGTGTCCTTGAAATGTTTGAACAACTTCCGGATTTTCCCATTCCAATTCCGCTGTGATTGTTTCCACCAAGTCATGAGCAACAACATATTTTTCACCGTTAACAGCGACAACAGCATAATCCAGTTCCGGATGGAGCGCAATACCAAGATTAGCCGGAATCGTCCATGGTGTTGTCGTCCAAATAATAAATTTCTCTCCACCATTTAATATATGTTTGCCATCCTTTACGTCAAACGCAACATAAATCGATGGCGAGCGTTTATCATGGTATTCGATCTCCGCCTCAGCCAGTGCTGATTCCGATGATGGAGACCAGTATACTGGCTTCAATCCTCGATAAATGTAACCATTTTTGGCCATGTCACCGAACACTCTGATTTGGGCGGCTTCATAATCGTTCGTCAATGTAACATACGGGTTATTCCAATCGCCGCGGACACCGAGTTTCTTGAATTGGGTCCGTTGATTATCAAGCTGACCCATAGCATATTCGGCGCACTTCTGACGAAACTCGGCTATGCTCATTTTTTTGCGGTCGACGTTTTTCTTTTTTGTCAAGGCAGTTTCCACCGGCAGTCCATGTGTATCCCAGCCGGGGACGTATGGCGCATGGAATCCACTCATAGATTTATACCGAGTAATAAAATCTTTTAAGATCTTGTTAAGGGCATGACCAATATGCAAATCGCCATTGGCATACGGAGGACCGTCATGCAAAATAAACATCGGACGATCGTTTGTCCGTTCCAGATTCTTTTCGTAAATGTGTTCATCATCCCATTTTTTCTGGCGTTCCGGTTCTTTATTTGGTAAATTCCCACGCATCGGAAACGTTGTTTTAGGCATCAGCAGTGTATCTTTATAATCCAATGTACTTCCTCCTATTCATTTTTGTTTACTTATTTAGACCACAGTCTGAATATAAAAAAATCCTCTCTATCCCGGAAAGGGACGAGAAGACTCGCGGTACCACCCTTATCAATTTAAAATCGATGTTTATTTTAAATTTACTCGATATCCGTAACGTGGATAAACCGTCCATTTTTACTCGCTTCCAAATGGACACTCGGGAGTGATTTTCTGAATGACCTTGCCGTATCAGGCTTTCACCATCCCTGATTCGCTGAAGCAATAGCAACATTCATACTGTCTCCGTCATCATGATTGTGTATTTGTTCAGACCTTTATCATAATGAATTATATGTAATATTTCGGAAAGCGTCAAGGCCTAAGCATTGCTGTCAACATAGTTGGATGTTTCTTCCTTTTCCTCTTCTGTTTCGTCATTAAATAAGTCTTCCCAATCGTTTGTATTGATCACTTCGAGTTGTGCTTCTACAAGCATTTTTAGACGGGATCGGAACACTTTGGCCTGTTTTTTCAGTTCCTCGATATCCATTTCAATTCTTCTCGATTTATTTAATGATTCATTCACAATTCGATCGGCATTTTTTTCAGCTTCTTTAATAATCAATTTCGATTCTTTTTGCGCATTGCCTTTCACTTCCTCAGCGGTTTCCTGCGCCGTTAGAATGGAGTTATTCAACGTGCTTTCAATATTCGTGAAGTGCGAAAGCCTTTCATTCAACTGCTCCACCTGCTCCTGCAATTCCTTCTTTTCACGAATGGTCATTTCGTAATCTTTTATAACCTGATCAAGAAATTCGTTGACCTCATCTTCGTCATAGCCCCGAAAGCTCCGTGTAAACTCTTTATTGTGTATATCGAGCGGTGATAATGACATACAGCCACCTCCTTTTATCCAAATTGATTCGACAAAAACAACAAAAATCCTTCATCGTGTACCGGAATTATTTTAATACAGCTACAGTGATGTTTATATGACCTTTTTTTGTATAACCGTTGTTGTGCACCAATTTGCTTCGGCCCTTTCCTCGAAGCGACAATATATCACCTTCTTGAAGGGTGAATTTTTTGTCGTCTATAATTTTATGATTCACCTTCACCAAACCTTGTGAGATCATGTCAGAGGCTTTTGTTCTGGACAATTTATAAATAGCTTTCACAACCGTATCCAACCGTAATGACGACACGGTATGCGTGGATTCTATCCAATCGGTTTTGCTTTCGATCATTGTTGAAAGCGGCTTTTCATCCAGGCGGATACTCGTTTTTTTGATAGTTGTCAAATTTGCAAGCACATATGGGATAATTTCATCGGCGACCACCATCTGAACAAGCCCATCTTCCACGATAATATCGCCCAATTTTTTACGCTTGATGCCCAGGGATAAAAATGCGCCCATGACATCACTGTGTGTAAGCGAAACGAATTTGGAATGATAGAACCCTTGCAAGAGAGCAAGTTGAAAGGTGTCTTCCGTGATCGGTTCATATCTTGGTGCAATGACAATCCGATTCCGTTCAGTAGACGGATGGCCGCCATGTTTCAACACGGTTATATCCTCTAGACTGGTCCCGGCCAACATGTCGACAATTTGCTGCTCTCTTGGATTTAAAAAGTCTGTCAGTTTCGGCTGAAAGGTCTTCTCTACATCGTCTATCCAAGACAAGGCTTGATCAATGAATGGCTTCTCGTCTTTTCGAAAATGTTGGTATATATCCATTGCAAACCGCCTAGAACCAGCCGAATAAAACCGGGACACCCATCCTGGCAAAATAAAGAACCATAATAGCAACAATCGGTGACAAATCAATCATGCCGAGTGGTGGTATTATTTTTCTGAATGGCTCAAGATACGGTTCGCATATTTTCGTCAACATATTTCCGAAGGCTGATTCACGAGCTCCGGGAAACCAGGACATGAAAATGTAAATAATCAGTGCAAAACTGTAAAGCTGCAATGCCCCGGACAATAAAACAAATAGTAAATCCATCGTCTGCTACCATCCTTTATATGATTCGTCGTTTTCTGTTAAAACATCGGTGATACTTCCGGAAACATCCACATTCTCTGGTGTGCACAAAAATGTTCCGGTACCAAGTTTCTGAATATCCCCATTCACAGCATATACGGTTCCGCTCAAAAAATCGACAATACGCTTGGCCTCCTGGTGATCAATACGCTGCAAATTAATGACCACGGCACGTCGATTAACAACATTATCAGCAATTTCCTGTGCTTCATTATAATTGCGCGGTTCACATAACACGACCTTCGAGGAAGGCTGCTGAATACTTGTTAAATTAACGACATTTTCCTTACTCCGATGGTGAGCCGTTTGGCCAGAACCGTCATCACTCCTGTTCATCTCCGTTTCATCATCCATATAGATTTCTTCTTCATCCATGGTGAAGAACGTTTTCAATTTATTCATAATGCTCAATACGCTCACTCCGTTTCCGCAGAACCAACCAACGACGATCCAACACGGATATGGGTGGCTCCTTCTTCTATTGCGATATGATAATCGTTGCTCATGCCCATCGATAAATAATCGCACGGAGCGTTCGGCAACTGTTCGGCCTGTACGGTATTCCTGAGCGACGCCAACGAACGGAAAAAAGACCGCAGGCGTTCTTCATCATCGATGTGTGGAGCCATTGTCATAAGACCGGCCACACGAATGTTTTTATAGTTTTCCAGTTTCTTAATGAACGGAAGAACCTCGTCCGGCGAAAGACCATGTTTCGATGCTTCGCCGCTGACATTAACCTGTACCAGGCATTGTGTGGGATTGGTGGCCCGTTTATCAATTTCTTTAGCCAGTGACATCCGATCCAGCGAATGAATCATATCTGCCTTGTCGATGACATCTTTCGCTTTTCGTGACTGCAATGTTCCGATAAAATGCCAACAAGCATCGTCCTGTATGTATTCGTATTTATCCAAAAATCCTTCCAGACGGTTTTCGCCAATATGAGTGACCCCGGCAGCAATCGCTTCCTGCGCCCGTTCGATGGTAACATATTTCGTAACACCGATAATGGTTATGTCTTCCGGATCCCGATTGCTGTTTGCGCATGCCTGTCCAATATGCTGACGAACATGTTCCAGATTGGTTGCCACATCCATTGTATCCATTCCTCCCCATCATAATCCATTAACAAAACCTATATAACCGAGCATTCGTCCAGTTTTTGCATAATCCCGTCGATGAGAGAAAAACAACGATTCATCACGGAAAGTACAATATTGTGTCACGTCTATATTACGACGTATAACACCCTGCTGTAAAAGAATTTCTGCATTTAATTGTTTTAAATCCAATAAAAAGCGTCCATTGCCCTGATCGGTGACTGTTTTTGCGCACCATTCATCAGGAATATACCGGATAACATGCTCATCCACTTCATAAGCCTCACCGGAAATGCACGGACCAATCACTGCGAGCAAGTCAGACGGATTCGTTCCCTTTGCTTGAAACGATTGCACCATTTTTTCGCAGATTCGATGCACGGTTCCGCGCCAGCCTGCATGCGCAATGCCGGCCATTTTGGATACAGGGTCTACGAAGTAAATGGGAACACAGTCGGCAAAGTAAGCCGTACATAAGATACCGCTTTCCTCTGTGATAAGTCCGTCAACACCAGGTAGCGCCGTTTTATAAAGGTGTGCTCCTTTTCCCATGTCCTCCGGTGTGACTGCATGAACGGTTGTTTGATGGGTTTGCTCTCCCGACACCCACGATGATAATGGAAAAGGAACGGTGGCCGTCAGTCGTTGTCGGTTGGTGACGACATTTTCCTGAATGTCCGAAACATGCATACCCAGATTCAATGAATGGAAAGGGGTTGAACTGCACCCACCCTGTCGTGTTGTAAATCCTGCTCGCAGATCCGGGCAAATGGCTTGCCACTTTTCAATCGCCAGTACAGATTGTGTCAGCTGCTGGAATGGTTCCGTCATTTGTGTCCCCCCCGGAATAATATTATTTCCATTCTATCACATTTTCGTTGCAATGGATAAATGGATTATATCATTCAACCATAGATGACAACCCATTCATCTGCTATTCGATTAAATATTGATCTGGATAAAGAGTAGGTGTACTCGTTTCCTTAACCAATATGACGTCCGTACCGATGACTTCAATATAATTCCACGGAATAATCAGTTCATCTGCTTTTCCAAACAACCCCGACTTTTTATTTTTTGCGTAAAGGATCAACGCTGTAATTCGTCCATTGGTTGTATCAATCTCCAAGTCAGAAATATGTCCAAGCCGTTTTCCGTCATTCAACATAATGACTTCCTTTATTTGTAAATCTGATAACGTCACCACGTGTTTTCACCTGCCTTATTACCCATCATATGCAGGCAGAGTCTTAAAATATTATGCTCGAATATGTTCTTGTACGATGATCCCCTCCATCACATTAAAAAATCGACACCACAAGATATGTTATGGTGCCGATAATCGTTTATCATTATACCTTATTAATGACTTCACTTAGACGATCAATACGCAATTGAAACGACTTATTCGAACATTTCCTTATTCATCTGATCAATGGCTGTTTTTTCAAGCCGGGAAACCTGAGCTTGGGAAATACCGATTTCATCCGCTACTTCCATCTGTGTTTTTCCCTGAAAAAATCGTTTGTTCAATATGGATTTTTCTCGTCCTTCCAATTGGTGCATCCCTTCTTTTAATGACAATTTATCCACCCAAAGGTAATCGGTATCATTGTCATCACTCAACTGATCCATAACATAAATCGGGTCTCCGCCATCATTATAAATCGGTTCAAACAAGGAGACAGGGTCCTGTATAGCATCCAATGCAAAAACAATGTCTGAATGCGAAACCCCCATTTCTTCCGCTATTTCCATTGGTGTTGGTTCTTTGGATGTTTGATTGATCAATTTTTCACGGACTTGGAGAGCTTTGTACGCGTTATCCCGCAATGACCGTGACACTCTGATTGGATTATTGTCACGTAAATATCGCCTGATTTCTCCAATAATCATTGGAACAGCATATGTGGAGAACCGTACATTATGTCCTAAATCAAAATTATCGATTGATTTCATAAGCCCTATACAGCCAACCTGAAATAAGTCATCACCATATTCACCCCGGTTATTAAATCGCTGAATGACACTCAGGACAAGACGTAAATTGCCGTTAACCAGTTCCTCACGTGCTTCGAGATCGCCTTCCTGCATTTGCTTAAATAATTGACGCATTTCATCATTTTTTAAAACGGGTAATGTTGACGTATCAACACCGCAAATTTCAACTTTATGTTTTGTCATATTCTACCCTCCCGGTTGGAGATGCTGTCCATGGTCAGTATCTCCCCGTGGGAGGGATTTTATGCAGTCAGGTATGGTTCACAGATGGCTTGAAACCTCTGGAATTCACGTCAGATCAGGGTCATACCATTTTATTAAATTCTTTTTGCAGACGTCGTATAATTTTCTTCTCAAGTCGTGAAATATACGACTGAGATATTCCAAGCATTTCAGCCACATCTTTCTGTGTTTTTTCCTCTTGACCAACAAGCCCGAAGCGAAGTTCCATAATTTGTTTTTCTCTCGGATTCAACTGGTGAAGCGCATCTTTTAACAGATGTTTATCCACTTTTGATTCCATATCTTTCGTTGTCACATCATCATCGGTTCCCATCACATCCGACAAAAGCAATTCATTGCCGTCCCAGTCAATATTCAACGGTTCATCAAACGATATTTCGGATTTTAATTTATTATTTCTCCTCAAATACATAAGTATTTCATTTTCAATACACCGTGATGCATAGGTGGCAAGCTTGATTTTCTTTTCCGGGTTAAATGTATTAACCGCCTTAATCAGCCCAATCGTTCCAATGCTGATGAGATCCTCAATGTTAATACCAGTATTCTCGAATTTGCGGGCAATATAGACAACTAAACGAAGATTACGTTCAATAAGCATAGCTCTTGCTGTTTTATCTCCGTCTGTCAGCAATTCCAGCAGTCGTTGTTCTTCTTCCTTCGACAATGGCGGAGGAAGAGCTTCACTGCCACCTATGTAATAAATTTCATCTGTTTTCAAACCGAGTTTAAATAATAATTTATACCACCATAAACGCAATCGAAGTCTTAGTAATGTCACATTGAGCCGCTCCTTTTTGCTAGTTTTGCAATCAATGGCAGTATAAGCCATTTAACGTTAGTTTCCGAAGAACCTCGTCAAGCCGTTGTCGCTCTTGCCATCTTGATAAGCTGTGGATGCAGCAGACAATGGTAGGACTGATCTTTCGAAAGTGCTGCAAATTGAATGCCTATCAATGCTTTGTGTGTCACAATTTCTTTATCGTCATACTCAATGACGATTTTATCCGGTTTCAATGCCAGCATAAATGTGCGATTGCCGTCCACGCCTTGATATGGAACAATCTGACACTTTTTTTCCCATTTTATTGGAAGTTCTTCAAAGTCGAGTGTTTCATGAGCCGTTTTCAATGCGTGCCAGTCATTTTCTGTGAACCATTGTTTCAAAAAGTGTTGATCACAAATGATGACCGGTTTTTTTGTTAGTGGGTCCGTTAATTGGTTGCCACTGTCAATATAGGCTGTTGTTGCATGTTCCCATTCTTTAATTTGAATGCTGATGGGGCACAGTTGATCATAACGGATTTTTTCCACGGCATGCTTGTCCATACGGATCTTTGTAAACAACCATGAAAGCGGGAATCCAATCACGACAAACAGCCAGCTGACCGGATCCCCATAACCGCTGTTAAATGTGAGAATGCCATTCGCTGACAGGTTGACCGGATTTTGAACGAGAAAGTGTATGGCTATCAATCCACCTCCTATGGAAAACGTTACAAAATAAAATAAGAAAAACAATTGCATCATCCGATAAATCGATCGAAATGAAAAGCTGCAAACAATAATCATGACAGAATAAATAAGTTTGCCGATCAGACTAGTGAAAAATGAATCTGGATAATAAATCGACACTGGAACCAATAACGAAGCAATAAATGCACCAAAAATAATACGCGGTTTTCCTGTGCTGTCTTTTGCGATGGCTTGCGTAAGCATAAGAAGCATCATATCCAGCAATAAATTCAGTAGCCAGACAGCATCAAGATAAATGGTCACATCCTTCTTCCTTTCTTGGAGCTGATCATTCACATCGAGTATAGAAGGATTGGACAGCAAAGTCTGTCAATTCGTGTAGGACTATTGGGGCTAATTTTATCTGCTTATCAGAGACTTTGTCGGAGATAGCTTATCGGGATAGCACTTAACGTTTTGAGCACAAAAAACACCACTATGGCCGTTTATACAACATTGCCATAGTGGTGTTTTTTGGACCCACTATACCGATTCGCATTCGTTTTGTACGAAAAATATTTACCTGTCAAACGGGTTGATTTAACGATTACGGTTGCGGTTACGCAAAAAGGTAGGGATGTCCAGTTCATCGTCCTGCTGATTTGGACTCGGACGGTTTTGCTGTTGCTGGCTTTGCTGTTGGTTTTTCCCCTCTTCATGATCACTCGAGCCATCGTCTTTCTCTCTTGTCGCTGCTGTCTGATTGTGACCGATGGAAGGACGTTGCCGTGTTTGATTTTCTTCCTGACTGGATTCGTCAAATCCAGTAGCGATAACCGTAACGATCAGTTCGTCTTTTAAGTTCTCATTTATAACCGAGCCAAAGATAACGTTTACTTCCTGGTCTGCTGCTGATGTCACAAGATCAGCAGCTTCCTGCACTTCATACAAACTCAAATTCTCGCCGCCTGTTATGTTCATCAGTACGCCATGAGCCCCATCAATCGAGGTTTCCAGAAGTGGGGACGAAACAGCTTTTTTCGATGCTTCAGACGCTCGGTTTTCACCGGTGGCAATACCAATCCCCATCAGCGCAGACCCTTTATCAAACATGATGGTCTTGACGTCAGCAAAATCCACGTTAATAAGGCCGGGTTTGGCAATCAAATCAGAAATGCCCTGCACACCCTGGCGCAATACGTTGTCTGCTTCCCGGAACGCTTCCAGCATTGGTGTGTTTTTATCCACAATTTCAAGAAGACGGTCATTCGGAATAACAATAAGTGTATCAACATTTGCTTTTAATGCATCAATACCTGTTCCAGCCTGTGTTGATCTCCTTTTTCCCTCAAATGTAAACGGACGGGTTACAACACCAACAGTCAGTGCTCCCAGATCCTTTGCTGTCTGAGCAATCACCGGAGCAGCACCTGTTCCGGTACCTCCGCCCATACCAGCTGTGACAAAAATCATGTCTGCTCCCTGCAAAGCCTCTTCAATCTGTTCCTCATTCTCTTCAGCAGCTTTCCGACCCACTTCCGGATTCGAACCTGCTCCGAGCCCGCGTGTCAGTTTTTCACCCAATTGCAACTTTGTTTCCGCATTTGACAGATTGAGAGCCTGTGCATCCGTATTAACGGCAATAAATTCAACGCCTTCCACACCATGTTCAATCATACGGTTGACAGCATTGCTTCCACCGCCGCCAACGCCGATGACTTTTATTGTAGCAAGTTGGTCCATGTTTGTATCAAAATCTAACATACATCCGTTCCTCCTAATATGCTGACTAATATGCTGAATTCAACGTATTCAAATGCTCCGAACCATGGCGCGGCGACAAGCAAACCATCTATCCGGGAGCATTGCTTAAACCGATTATTCGCTTAATCAAAGAAATACTTAAACAGATTGGCCAGTCCGGATTCTTTTTTCTTGTTTTTGGCTGGTTGATCCTCTTCGGGCAACTGTTTTGAACGTTTTGTCCTTGTTGCCTTTACGTCATCCTGTTCCGGTGCTACTGATGGTAATAATTCTTTTCCCTGTATTTTCGCATTACGGTGGGCAAATTGCAAGATGCCTACACCGGCGGCAAATTGTGGTTCACGCACGCCTATGTAGTCGGGAATGGCAATACGGACATTTGACTGGAATAAATCCTGTGCCAATTCAAGAACACCCGGCATTTTCATGGTACCACCCGTCAACACGTACCCTCCCGGCAATTGTTGGAAACCCATGCGCCGGATTTCCCGCTCAGCATAAGCATATATTTCTTCAAGACGCGCCTCTATCATATCAGCAATCTGCAGCTGGTTATATGTTTCTGAGTGATTGCTGCCTATGATAGATACATCGAAAGTCTCGTCTTCCTGAGCATCATCATAAAACCCATGCCCATAATTCCGTTTAATATCTTCTGCTTCCTCGGTTGATGTGCGCAAGCCAATGGACAAGTCTTTCGTTATATTGTCCCCTCCAAGTGGAACAACGCTTGTACTTGCCAAATGTTCATTTTGAAAAACAGAGACAGTGGTGGAACCGCCTCCTATATCAATTAATGTCACACCAAGACTTTTTTCATCTTTTGATAAGGCAACTGTCCCAGCTGCAAGTGGTTGGAGGCAGATATCGGACACGTTGAGGTTGGCACGTTCCACACATTTCAGAATGTTATGTAGGACGGTTTTGGAACACGTAATAATGGTTCCTTCCATTTCCAACCGCACACCAATCATCCCGCGCGGATCCGTTATTTCATCCAGTCCATCAACAATAAACTGCTTCGGAGTAACATCAATGATTTCACGCTCCGGCGGAATGGAGACCACTTGGGCACCGTCAATAACGCGAGTAATATCGTCATTGCCAATTTCCCGATTTTCGCTCTGAACAGCCACAACGCCGTGACACGGCTGCAGTTGTATATGCTTGCCGTCAATACCGACCACAACGCTGTCAATTTCCATGCCTACCATTCGCTCCGCTTGTTCAACGGCAGTCCGGATAGACTGGACCGTCTGATCAATATCCACAATTGCACCTTTCTTCATGCCATTGGAGTGTGCTGTCCCTACCCCGATAATATTTAGGGTATCATTTAAAACTTCGCCAATGATAACTTTAATGTTTGATGTACCTATGTCAAGACTCACTAGTATTTCGCTGTTATTCAAAGAAAGGCACCTCCTGATCGAGAAGCATACGCTCAACCGTCCGCAACATATGCAGCCGGATGGATTATCTTACTCTATTATTAGCCTTTAATCTATTATTTTAAAGGAATTATCACAAAAAGAAAATATGTATCCATTAATTCGACATAAAAACAATAAAATCCTTTTCATTCATCGTTTTATATCAGTCTAATTATCATGACTGGATCGCTCTCCTGCCTCTGATTCCTTGCTTTCGAATTCTTCAAAATAGGCCCCGACACCAATATGAAGAATCCCTTCTTTATCCGGATCCAACTGGGAAACAATGGATGGATAAACACTTATCTTATCCGCAAAATGCCGGATAGTCCCATCCACCAAATTTCCGTCATTCATATAGAGCAGAATGTTATGCTTATTATCCTTTTCCGGCTTCCAATGTATTTCCGATATGAGCTTGCGGATGCTCACGGGCAATGAACGAAGCTCTTTTGCCATATCTTTCAAATAAGTCTTTTCAGAGAAGTTTATAAGGAGCGGGGCATTTCCATTCGCCGTTGATGACTCCGGTCGTTCTGTCAATACGTTCCCGTTACCGAGAACCGGATAAACATCATCATTCTTATGGACATAACCGACCAGCTCTGTTTCAGTTATATGCAATTCAATTGTCCAAGGCAATTGGCGCTCTACATCCACATCTTTGATGGCGGGATTGGAAGATGCTGCCTGTATTATTCCATTTTTATCAACAGTCCAAATGTTCGTCCCCTCAGATAAATCAATGGCTTCTTTAACGCGCTTGTCGCTTACAAATGAATTGCCGGTAATCGTAATCGTGCGGACATCGCTTAATGGGGACTGAAGATAAACAATGACGGAAAGCAATAGGAAAAAAATAGAAACATAAAATAGAAGACGGCGATTTGCTTTTTTCTTTCGTTCTTGCTTTAGGGTTGGTATGCGATCCTCAATGGAAACAACATTCTTTTTCCTCAATTCTATTTCTTCCTTTGTCAGGTAATTAATATCTGTGAAATGATGAAAACGGCACGATACCATGCCGTTTTATCACTTTCCATTATAGCACATATGAAGATAGAATATGTAGTAAACTTGTACCAGTTTTTGCAAATCTATCTCTATTATAATTTCGCATACCGGCTGATATTCAGTAGAATTCCGGCCAAGCAAAGCGTCAATGTTAAAGATGATCCGCCATAGCTTAAAAACGGCAAGGTGACCCCAGTGACAGGAATTAAACCAATAACAACACTGATGTTCATCATAACCTGAATGGTAAGTATCGCTACAATACCAAGGGCTAAAAACTTCCCGAAGTTATCAGGAGCCTGCAACGCAATGCGCATACCTCGCCAAAACAGCAGCACAAACAATCCAATCACAAAGGTACTGCCTAGAAAACCAAATTCTTCACCAATGATTGCAAAAATAAAATCATTCTGCGGTTCCGGAAGATAAAAATATTTCTGAATGCTTTCTCCGAATCCGAGCCCCATTAACCCCCCAGGGCCAATGGCATACAAGGACTGGATAATTTGAAACCCATCACCGCTCGGATCTTCCCATGGATTTAGAAAGGCTGTAATCCGACTGATGCGATATGGCGCGGAAAGAATCAGACCGGCTAATCCAATGAGTCCAATCGCCAAAATTCCTGCAAAGTGCTTCACTTTGGCTCCTGCTGCATAAATCATGATCATACACGCCGCAACAAGTACAGCTCCTGTTCCGAGATCCGGCTGGAGCATAATGAGGCCGAATACCGTAAATACGAGAAGAAGACACGGTAAAAATCCTTTTTTTAAAGACGTAATAAATTTTTGGTGCATCGTTAAATAAGCAGCTAAATAGATAATCAAACCAAGCTTCATAAACTCAGACGGTTGCACACTGAAAGCACCGACGCCAATCCAGCTTTGCGCCCCGCCGCGTTCCATACCGATCCCCGGTATCAACACGAGCAAAAGCATGATAAAGCAGACTAAAAGAGCGATATGGCTGTATTTTTTCCATGTAGTATACGGAATGGCCATGAAGAAAACCAGTGCAACAACACCTATGCCACTGAACAGCAATTGCCGTTTTAGAAAAAAATACGGATCAGCATACTTATATTCCGCCCAAATGTAGGAAGAACTATAAACCATGACAGCCCCTATTGCGATTAACATCAGAATGACGGCAAGTAATGTATAGTCCGGTGCATTTTTAGACTTGAACAAGTTCCGTAGCATGCAAACACCCCGTTCCGAAAGGTTGGAATAGGGGCGTCGTTTCCGTTTTCTGTTCCGGATGTGCCCGGAATGGACATCTAGTAATAGCCAGGCTGCTGCGTTATGATACCAACACCTGCTATGCTTGTGTCTGAAACAAGCCCCTAATCTATTTTATGCACAGCTTGTTCAAACATGTCTCCTCTTTCTTCAAACGTGCGGTATTGATCCCAGCTTGCACACGCAGGGGACAACAAAATAATATCTCCACGTTCCGACTGAGTGAAGGCGAGTTTAACAGCTTCATCGAGATGGTCTGTTGTTTGTATAAACGGCACCGCTGCTTCAACAGCGATTCGCTGCAGCTTTTCTTTCGTTTCACCAAACAGAACCATTGCTTTGACGTTGTCTAAATACGGCTTCAGATCATCAAATTCATTGCCTCTGTCAAGGCCACCTGCAAGTAGAATCACCGGGTTTTGAAAAGCGGATAGGGCCTTCTGCGTTGCCAGTAGATTGGTTGCTTTAGAATCGTTGTAAAACAAGCGTTCGTTGATCGTTGCAACATGCTGAAGACGATGCTTAACACCCGAAAACGTCTGCAATACATGCCGTATCGCGTCATTAGTAACCCCACTTAATTTGGCAGCACATACGGCAGCAAGTATATTTTCCAGGTTATGATCGCCGACAAGGACGATATCTTTTTTATCAGCTATTTTTTCTTCATTAAAATAAATGCAGGTTTCATCCGACCATGCACCATGTGTCACTCGCTGTGAAACAGAAAACGGAATCTTTATAGCAGCTGCATCCGCGACTGACGCATTCACGACTGGATTATCGGCATTATAAACGAGATAATCATCACTCGATTGTTCAGCAAATATATTGCATTTTGCCTGTCTGTAATTTTCAAATGTTTTATGATAGTCAAGGTGGGCCTCATAAATATTCAAAAGAACGGCAATGTTTGGATGAAATGTGTTGACACCCATTAATTGAAATGATGACAATTCCAGGATTAATGTTTCATTGACCTGCAATGTCTGTGCCACGTCTGTTGCGACAGAACCGATGTTACCGGCTAGCTTTGCCGTTCGATCCCCTTCATTGATCATTGCTGTGGTTAATGTTGCCGTCGTCGTTTTACCGTTCGATCCGGTGATTCCGACGATATCATTATCTACAAGAAGTCCTGCCAATTCAATTTCAGTCAATATGGGAAGTTCACGTTGTACCGCTTCTGTCAATATCGGGTGATCATAGGAAATTCCGGGATTTTTAATAATCACATCCATATCGTCCAAAACAGATAATGGATGGGAACCGGTAATCAATTCCGCTCCAAGGGCGTGCAAGTCATCCAGCACGTCTTCATCCGGTGCTTGCTGATCGTTCACCCGAACCTTTCTCCCGGTCGACAATAAATACTTTGCTGCAGCTGTTCCACTTTTAGCCAGTCCCAATACAAGCACACGACTGTATGGGAAATGTTTTAATCCTTTCAAACGATCCACACCTCAATGTATACACCCAATGCTGCAAAAATCAATCCCATCAACCAGAATGTTGTCACGACACGCCATTCCGACCACCCAAGCAACTCATAGTGATGGTGCAGCGGGCTCATTTTAAAAATTCTTTTTCCGGTTGTTTTAAACGAAATCACTTGAATAATGACGGATAGCGTCTCCAGCACAAACACACCGCCAATAATAACTAAAATAACTTCCAGTTTTGTCAATATGGCGACAGCAGCAATGCTGCCGCCTAGAGCAAGAGAGCCGGTATCCCCCATAAACACCTTCGCCGGGTGGGCATTGAACACCAAAAAACCGAGCAGGGATCCGACGGCCGCCAGTGAGAAGATGGTCACCTCTACTTGTGGAAATCCATACCACGCCAAGACCCCAAACGCACCAAATGCGATGGCAGCTGTTCCTGCCAGCAAGCCATCCAGTCCATCGGTTAAATTGACAGCATTGGACGCCCCGACAAGCATGAAAACAATCAGCAATGCATAGCCCCAACCAAGTTCAAATGTCACGGGTGTTCCCGGAATATGAATATACGTCGCAAAATCGTGGTATCTTAAAATAATATAGAATACGAGTGCAATAATCAGCTGCCCCGCCATCTTCTGTTTGGACGTCAGCCCCAGATTTCGTTTCATTGCAATTTTGATAAAATCGTCCAGAAAACCGAGCAGCCCATAGCCAACCATGACGAACAAGAGCAGCCATAATTCATAACTAACAGCACCTACACCCGTTTTACTGATCATAATCAGGGACGTTGCCGCTACACTGACAACAATCATCATGCCGCCCATCGTCGGTGTGCCTGTTTTTTTCATATGGGATTGTGGGCCCTCTTCTCGGATGCTTTGTCCAAACTTCAGACGCCGCAGGAATGGGATGAAGATGGGTGATGTCAGGACGGTTATTAAAAAAGCTACGGCGATTGTTATTATTAATACAACGATATTCACTGTCAATCCTCCTCTTGCAGCGACCGCCCAGGATACTATGTTGACTCAGCTATTTGCTCGATATAGGATTCAAATTGCATGCCCCGGGATGCTTTGAAAAGAATAAGCGTTCCCTGCGCCATATAGGAGTCAATAGCTTGGAGCAACGTTTCTCCGGATGTGAAGTGTCTATTATCTATTTTATCAGTGCGTTCACGGACAGCCTCTGTTATAGATGTCGCCTGCTCACCAAACGTAAAGACAGCATCAATCGATTCATCAATTCCGCTTGCAGCTGATTGGTGCAAGTTTATTGCATCTTTTCCGAGTTCAAACATATCACCTAGAACCAGCACCTTCCGGTTAAACCCTTCCATCTGTTTAACCACATCAATGGCTGCTTTCATGGATGTCGGGGAAGCGTTATACGCATCATTAATAATGGCTGATCCGTTCATTCCATCCAAAAACTCAAAACGCATCGACGTCCATTCCAATGTCCCGAGCGCTGTTTTTATTGTATGATCAGGTATTTTCAAACGTCTGGCCACGGTGACGGCAAATGTAGCGTTCAATGCATGATGGCTTCCAGGAAGCGGAATCGAATACACGTCTGTTTCATGATTGAGCTGAAATTCAGTATGTTGGTTCGTTAAGGTCACGTTTTGAATAACGGTATCATTGGATGAATGGAATCCGCACAAAATAGTAGGTCCGTGCCATGTGGTTTTTTGCAACAACGGTTCATCCCCATCGATAATGAGATACCCGTCACCCGGCATTCCCCGGATAATTTCCATCTTTGCAGCAGCAATGGCTTCTCTGGATCCTAATTGAGCGATATGCGATTCACCAATATTGGTGATCACCCCATAGTCAGGTTTGGCAATGCCGGTCAGCGTTTCAATCTCACCACTATGATTCATACCCATTTCCACAACAAGCACGTCCGTTTGTGCCGGCATGGATAAAATCGTGAGAGGGAGGCCAATGTGATTATTCCAATTGCCTTGAGTCGCATGAGTCCGGTACGTTTCGCTCGTAACAGCTGCGATCAAATCTTTTGTTGTCGTTTTGCCATTGGAACCGGTGACACCGATAACGAGTGGATCTATTTTTTGCCTGTACGCTGATGCGAGTTGTTGCAGGGCTGTCAATGTATCCTCAACAAAAAACACCGGAAAATCTGCTGGCACATCATCCGGCAATGGTTTCCCTTTTTCCCACAATGTTGCTACTGCCCCGTGACGAAGTGCTTCCTTCACATAATCATGACCGTCAAAATGCGCACCGGACAACGGAACAAACAGTGAGTGGTGCATGTCTTTGCGACTATCCGTCACTACGTCATCGATCGCGATTCCATCAGACGGGGAGTTAGGAGACGGGCCCCCCTGGTGGTCACTGAATAATGTTGTAAGCCAACCGGTTGTAAATAGCATAATCTGTCCCCTTTATCATCATCAAACACATAAACAAACAAGTGTTGCCGGATTAATGTCCAGCATACACTTGCATAGCTTGCCTTGCTACGTTACGGTCATCAAAATCATATCTAATATCGCCAATTTCCTGATAGGTTTCATGCCCTTTACCGGCAATCAGTATAATATCACCTTTTTCAGCAAGTTGGACGGCATGAGTGATCGCATCGTTACGGTCTTCAATAACCTCAAAACCATCTCCGGTCAAACCACTGGTCATGTCGGCTAAGATCGCATTCGGATCCTCTGTTCGAGGGTTATCAGACGTAAATATAACATGATCGGCATGTGATGTGGCGACTGATGCCATCATTGGGCGTTTTTGTTTATCCCGATCACCACCACAGCCAACAACAACATACACGTTATTTTCCACGAACCCGTTAATGGTTTCAAGCACATTTTCCAACGAATCCGGTGTATGAGCATAATCCACAACCACGGCAAAATCGGTATGGCCATGAACAGGCTCAAACCGTCCGCTTACCCCTTTCATCTGCTTTAATGATTGTTGAATAACGGAAAGAGGAACTCCCGCACTAATTGCTGCGGCTCCGGCTGCAAGCATGTTGTAAACATTGAATTGACCGATCAGGTTGCTGTCAATCCGAATCGAACCGACCGGTGTTTCCATCGTGAAAGTCGTGTGGGTCACATCAAGTTCGATATTTGTTGCTCGGACTTGTGCAGACGGCTCACAGCCATAGGTGACGACATGCTGTGCCGTACTTTTCCGTAAAACGACAGACGCCGGATCATCATCATTAACGACAGCGAATTTTTTTCGATCACTCGCATACGTATTTCCGAGCTGTGCAAACAATAGACTTTTAGCGTGCAAGTAATCATTCATATCCTTATGATAGTCGAGATGATCCTGCGATAAATTTGTAAACACGGCTATATCAAAATCGCAACCATGAACACGTCCCAGATCCAAAGCGTGTGATGATACTTCCATAACCGCTGTATCAACATGGTCCTTTTGCATTTGCTGAAATGTTTTTTGCAGTAACAGAGCATCTGGAGTTGTATTGTTTACAGGATAAGCATCCTGGCCGATCTTCATTTGAATCGTTCCTATCAGCCCTGTTTTCCGTCCCCATTCGTTCAGAATGGATTCCAACAAATATGTGACCGTTGTCTTTCCGTTTGTGCCTGTCACACCAATAAGAGGAAAATGACGGGTCGGATTTCCATGGAATGCTGCGGCAAGAACAGCTGCCGCCCGCTGAGTACTTTCCACATGGATAACCGGTACGGACGTATCCATAGGTTTTTCTGCTAAAATAGCGGAAGCACCATTGGAAACGGCTTGTTGAGCAAAATCATGACCATCCACTGTATACCCTTTGACACAGACAAACAGTCCGCCGTCTCCCACCTTTCTCGAATCGGCTTCCAAGTGAGAGATTTCCATATCTCCCAACGGTTCCGATACATTATAAAATGGCAAAACGGAAAGCAATGGTTTCAATTTCATGATTATCATCCTATACTTGCATTATTTTTCCCAATCGATACCGAAACACGGCAGGTGCTTCTTGACCTGTGTCATATTGGAACGGTCACCGTTAAAGCAATCTTTCATTATTATAGCAAACATTCGTCTGAATCACGATGGATTTTTATCAGATAGATAAATTCTTATTTTTTCGCCTTGTTCGACTTTTGTACCGGCGCTTGGCTGCTGGTCGATAATATATTTACCGGATCCGCTCGTTTCAATGGATAACGTCGTTAAATATTCCGACAATTCCTGTTTAGTTGATCCAATCAAATCCGGCACTTCAACTTTTGGTTTATCAGGCCACGTATACTCTTTTTCCAGGCCTCCCTTACGCTTTTCAACGCCCATTGCCTGCAAGCTGTCATGAATGATCGTGCCCACAATTGGGGCTGTGACCACACCGCCGAACTGGGATGTTTTTTTTGGATTATCAACCGCAACATAAACGACTATTTCCGGATCATCCGCCGGTGCAAATCCAATAAAAGACAAAATATAATTGTTCGCTAGATAATTCCCATCCGGCCCCACTTTCTGGGCCGTTCCAGTTTTGCCACCGACACGATAGCCATCAACATATGCCGAACGGCCGGTTCCTTTTGCGACAACACTTTCCAACGTTTGGCGAATTTCCTTGGATGTGGATGATGAAATAACGTTCTCTTTTATAGTTGGTTTGATGGTATCCACAACGTTATCAGTTTGTGGATCAATCCATTTCCGGGCAATGTGCGGTTTGTATAATTTTCCCCCATTAATCGCAGCTGTCACGGCCATTATCTGTTGAATCGGTGTCACCGATACCCCTTGACCGAACGACGTTGTTCCAAGTTCCACTGGGCCTATATTATCCGGGTCAAACAAGATGCCTCTCCCTTCTCCATTTAAATCAATGCCTGTTTTTTCTCCAAATCCGAAATCATCGATATAACTAAACAATCGTTCCTTGCCAAGCTTTTGACCCATCTTCACAAATCCCGGATTGCAGGAATTTTGAACGACTTCAAGATACGTCTGGTTTCCATGTCCACCACTTTTCCAACAATGCAGTTTCGTGCCACCGACTGAAATATCGCCGTCGTCGTTGTATTCATCGTCCTGCAAATCGACTACATTTTCTTCAAGAGCGGACGCCAGTGTAATGATTTTGAAAGTCGATCCTGGCTCAAACGTGCTCCATATTGGCAAATTGCGGTTATATATTTCCGGATCAACTTGCTGATAATTCTCGGGATTGAAATTCGGTCGGGTTGCCATCCCAAGAATCCCGCCATTATCCGGGTCAACAGCTATAGCCAATGCACCTTCGGGATTGTATTTCGATTCGGCAAGATCCAGTTCACGTTCCATAATGGTTTGAATTTTGGCATCGATGGTCGTTTCTAGATTCAATCCATCTTCCGGCGGTTTATAGTCATCGGCTATCTGTTCCAGTTTTCCTCCTTTAGCATCGGAGTAAAAAGACAGGCTTCCTTCCTCCCCATCCAGTTTGTCATTATAATACAGTTCCAGTCCCATCAGCCCTTGATTATCAATTCCTGCGAAACCGAGCACATGGGACAAATAATTATCAAACGGATAATGGCGTTCGGAATCCTTGGCGAGGTAGACACCATCGAGATTAAGTGTCTGAAATGCTTCTTCCTGTTTTTCTGAAATTTTTCTGCCTTCCGGATGAACACGCGTATACACGGCATCTTCAGTCACGTACTCGTATGCCGTTTTTTCCGATATGTCCAATATATCAGCCATCTCCCCGGCTGTTTTTTGTGGATTTTTGATTTGTCTCGGCACAACAATCACCGAAGGAGCCGACACATTCTCTGCCAGAATTTCGCCGTGCCTGTCCACTATTTTTCCGCGTTCCGGTTCAAATGTAATGTCCCTACTCCAGGATTCATTGGCGAGTTTCATCAATTCATCACCAATCCAAAATTGAACATAACCTAATCTGGCATCAATGATGGTAAAGAATAACAACCCGCAAAGAAAAATAATAACCATTCGTTTCCTTACAGTGACAGTCGATACACGTTTCATTCCATATCCCCTTTTCATAGGCTGGCTTGTATCCACTATATGTTTTTTAGAAAACAAATAGAACATAATTTGGATCGGGAGAAAGGAATAGTCTTATAAAAACGAAGCTGAGACAAAAGACGTGTAGTCAAATAAAAATCCGAACTATGATTCGAAAAAGATCTGAATCAGTTCGGATTTTTCGTTTAGCGCAGGAAAAACACGGAGACTCCTGCGGGATGAAAAGCCTAGATAAGACCCCGCAGTGCGATGAGCACAAAGCAAAGCTTCCATGAGTAGGCTTCGACCTGCGAGGAGCGTAGGCTTCGACGAATAAGCTTGCAACGCGACGAGCACGAGGAGGCTTATCAGCGCCCGGGGAAAGCGCAGTGTTTTTCCGGAGCGATGGCCACGCCTTAAATATATCGTTCGTATTTGGAAGCGATTTGTTCAGTCTTGTCCCAGCCCCGTTGTCGTTTTTCGTATGACTGACTAGTCTTCGTGTCCGTTTGTTGATTCTTCAACCGATTCGGGTGGCTTCAATTCCACAGACAGGTAATCCTTTCCTTGAAGAGAGGTTCCTTCTTTAATGCTCTGTTTGGTTACATAACCCGTTCCTATTGTTTCCGCCTTTAAATCCAAGAGATCAGCAAGTTGTAACACATCTCTCTTGGACCATCCTATAACGTCTGCCATGACCGGCTTATTAGTCAGAAGAATGACACGATCGCCCTTAAGAAGCTTATCGCCTTTGTCCGCACTAGCCGCTTGCACTGTACCGTCCGAACCAATCATAGATACAGTCAATCCTTTATCCGTAAGTGTTTGTTTTATGGACGATGCGTTTTGCCCCGTTAGTTTCGGCAGTTTCACCGGCTTTACGTGATTGGCATCATTTTTATCCGGTTCAATATCCAAATAATGCAAGGCCTTTTGCATGACATTTTTGAAAATAAAAGCCACTGGTGCCGACCCGCTCTCATTGCCTTCGATATCCGGTTTCTTGACAGATACATACATCATCAGCTTTGGATCTTCTTTTGGTGCCATACCAAGAAACGAATAAATGTAGTTACCGTGCCCGTACAAATAGTTACCATTTTCATAGATTTGAGCGGTTCCCGTTTTTCCCGCCACAGAATAATTGGGTAGTTTATATTCCTGTCCTGTTCCATGTTCTGATGAAATGACGGACCCCATTAAATTCAGAACATGATCGGCCGTTTTTTCGGAAATGGGTTCACTCACCACTTCAGGTGTTTTTTCATTGATTACGTCGCCAGTTTCCGGATCAACCGATTTTGAAATGACGTAAGGCTTCATCATTTTTCCGTTATTAGCAATGGCAGTCGCTGCTTTCATTTGTTGGATCGGAGTGATGGTAGTCGCTTGGCCGAACGCTGTGGTAATCTTATCACGAGGATAATTATAAACCAGTTTTCCTTTCCGTTCATTCGGCAAGTCAATACCGGTCTTTTCATCAAAATCAAATGCCTTCAGATAATTCAGATACGCATCCGTCCCCATCTTTTCCCAGACGAGTCGGGCGGCAGCAACATTTGACGACCGTGTAAAACCTTGATCAAATGTAATGGAACCCCAGTCCTTTTTCCAATCACTCACCCGTCTGACACGGTCACTGATCTTATATGAACCCGATTTGAACTGTTCATTCCCATTATAATCGCCTTCTTCAATGGCAGCTGCCCACGTGAACATCTTCATGGTCGAACCAGGTTCATACGGAGAAGAAATCATGTTATTAAACCAGTTTTCCACATCTTCCAGCTTATTTGGGTTGTAGCTTGGCCGATTGCTCATAGCCAGAACTTCACCAGTTTTCGGATCCATAACAGCCGCCGTCATCTGCTCGGGACTATATTGATTATTCACCTGTGTCATGACATCTTCAAGAAGCGTCTGAACTTTTTGATCCAACGTCAAGTACACATCGGATCCATCTTGAGGTTTTTCCATAACTTGATCCGGGTTCAGAAGCTTATCGTTGTATTGATCCTGCTCATACGAAATATGGCCATCTTTTCCTTTAAGCTTCTCATTCATTTCTTTTTCAATGCCATTAACACCTGTGATGGTCTTATTATTTTCCTTGGCATATCCGATCGTATGAGCTGCAAACTGGCCGTTGGGGTAATAGCGAATCGCTTCTTCCTTGAAACGAATCCCGGGTAGATTAAGTTTCTCAATCTTTTCTTTTGTCTGTTGGGATATCTCTTTACCGGCACTCCCGAATTCCACTTGAAATCGATCTTCTTCTATGGCTTTTTGCAGCCGTCTTAATATATAGCTTTTATCCACATCCAGCACAGGAGCCAGTTCTTCAGCCGTTTTTTTCGGATTCTTTACATGCCTTGGCTCGTCAGGGTCAGAGGTATACGATTTTCTGACGATAGCCTGAATCCGGTAAGCCGGCCGATCATACGCTAAGGTCATACCGTTTCGGCCATATATATTTCCACGTTTGGCATCAAGAGTATAAGACGCCTCACGCTGCTTTTCAGCCCATTTTTCCAATGAAATGTTGCTAATCTCCCCTGTGGCCTGAATATAGAGAAATCGGCCGGCAATTAGCAAAAATGCTCCTGAAAACACAATAATAAGAATACTGGACATGAAATGGGTTCGTTTGTTCTTTTTCATAACCATCCGCCTTAGTTGCTGTTATACACGGTCGCTTGTTTGACATGGGCGTCTTGAATCTTCAAGCCATTCTCCTTGGCAATTCGTGCAATACGTTCCGGACGGCTTAATTGTTTCTTTTGGTACAGCAAACCTTCATTGGTAACTTGCTGTTGCTCTACGGTCTCCTCCAGTGATTGCACTTTCCGGTTGAGGGTATCGGTTGATGAGGCAAATGAAACCACATAGATGCATGTGGCAATCAATAAAAATCCTATGACGGAATAAATGAGTTTTTCTCCTTTTGTAATCCAGCGTTTTTTCTGAACATGAACCGTGGTTGTCTGCTTCTCCTGTTCAGGTATGTAGGAGGTATACGATTGATCCCATTTACGCGCTGCATTTCCATCCATCACTATTTCCACCCTTCTTCATATGTAAATGTTTCATCCCATTCACGCACCTTTTCAGCAATACGCAGTTTCGCTGATCGGGAGCGGCGATTCGTATCGAGTTCCTGCTCACTCGCAATAATCGGCTTTTTGTTTACTAATTGAAATGGAGGCTTATGGTCATCAGGAATAACCGGTAAATTCTTGGGTACCGGTTTGGTGGTGCTCCATTTTTTGAATGCTTGCTTACAAAGCCTGTCCTCAAGTGAATGAAATGTGATGACGGCAATTCGTCCATGGATTCCCGTCATTCGTGCCGCTTGGTGTAATGCATCGTTAAATGCTGTCAGTTCGTCGTTGACGGCAATTCGCAATGCTTGAAAAATGCGTTTCGCCGGATGTCCGCCCTTCCTGCGGGCAGGTGCCGGTATGGCATCTTTAATGATGTGTACTAATTGATGTGTTGTTTCAATTGGCTGTTTGCTTCGTTCCGCTTCGATTTTTCTGGCTATCTGTTTGGAAAACTTCTCCTCACCATAATGAAAAAATATTTTGGTAAGATATTCATAGGATCGTTCATTGACAATATCCCGGGCATCCAGGTCCTGATCCTGATTCATGCGCATATCCAGTCTGGCATCCTGTTGATAACTAAAGCCACGGTCGCCCCGATCCAGTTGCGGGGACGAAACACCGAGATCAAACAGAATCCCATCAGCGCTTTTCAATTGCCGGATGGTCATTTGTTGTTCGAGTTCCTGAAAGTTCGCATGAATGAATTCCACACGGTCCCCATATGTCTGGAGCCGGTTTTTTGCAGCCTCAAGCGCTTCCCAGTCCTGATCAAACGCCATCAGCATGCCTTCTTCTCCCAAGCACCCTACTATTGACTCCGCATGTCCACCGCCGCCGACGGTACAATCAACATACGTTCCATCCGGCCGGATATTCAGTCCTTGCAACACATCATCGCGTAGTACACTGTCATGTTTAAACATTGTTACACCTGCTTTTTAATCTTCTCCTTAAATATCAAAATCCATTAAATTCTCAGCAATGTCACCAAATGATTCCTGGGCATCTTCAAAGTATTCATTCCAACTATCACTTGCCCAGAATTCAACTCTGTTTGAAACACCGATGACAACGCATTCCTTATCCAGTTCTGCGTAATTCCGTAACGGTTGTGGAATGTTTATCCTTCCCTGTTTATCCACGTCACATTCAACGGCGCCCGAGAAGAAAAAACGTGTGAAAGCTCGTGCGTCTTTTTTGGTGAGTGGCAATTTTTTCAGTTTTTCTTCCAGTTGCTTCCACTCATCCATAGGGTAGGCGAACAGACATTTATCCAGTCCACGGGTGACTACAAAACTTTCTCCAAGCCCTTCACGAAACTTGGCCGGCACAATAATTCGTCCCTTGGCATCGATATTGTGCTGGAATTCACCCATGAACATAGAGCTCGCCCCACTTTCTTACACACATGTTACCACATTGCCCCACTATTCACCACTTATTTTTAAAAATTTCTTCGATGTTTTTTAAAATGGGACGAAAGATCCAGTATGGTATACAGAAAAACTCACGAGTCAGTTGCCATTCACACCCTGTTTGAACACTTGCCTGAGCGCAGGCTTAAATATATTTTTATCCAAACGTTAAAAAACCCCCACTTTTTACCGCGCTCGTTGTAAGCGTGGGAAAAAGTGGGGGCATCGGATATATCCGTTACAGATAAACAATGTAGTGGTTGTTTCTGAACGAAAATGGTTCCCTTGCCATCTCCCGAATAAAACAGGGGCCATAGTTATTCATAAACGGCAATGGGTTCCAGATACGTTCCTGAAGTCCATTTGCCGGATGTATAGCATGATGAGCAAGGTCAAATTGCCTTATTTCATTGTCGTATTTTTCTTCCACAGCTTGGCGTAGTCGTTTTTCAATGAAATCAATATTGCTGTGGAGATAATACAAATTTTTATCGCCCAATTCACCAAGATTAGCACCCATGTCGTTAGCCATTTGACGCAATGGCTCATGCACACCGCGAATGGCGTCCTTCACTTCTTGAGCAACGCGCTCCACAGGTGGATTATGTTGCGCAGCCAACCACGTCACTTTTGAATCTTCCAGACCGTATTCAACAGCGTATTCTGCGTTAATACCGAACTTGGTTAATGTTTTTTCCACATTCCGGTCAATCAATGTAAACGATAAACGCGGCTGAACCGGTGGCATTTCCATACCTAATGCATGAAATGCCGGTTTTAACGCAGCCCAGTAACCAACTTCACCCGGACCACCAATAAATGCCAGTGTCGGAAACAACCATTCCTGCATGATTGGTCTGGTCACCACATTGTTGCTCAAGCGTTCCGGGGTCTCCCTAGCTGTCTGCAACACTTCCTGGGTTGTCAGCAACACTTCATTCTGTTTCCCGACCCAGTTGCCTTCATCATCACGAACAAGTAACACTCGTTCATTGTTTAAATGATAGAAAAGATGCGCATCATTAGGCCCAACATCGAGTGATGGGCTATACCCTTGCTCCTGCAATTGCTGAATGGCGGAATGGACACCATGACTAATGTCTTCCTGTTGTTCAATCAAATGGGAAAAAGCCTCTTGTTCCAGATGGCGCATGGCCGGATGGCCCGAATCAGCGAGAATGATTGGTTCTCCGTCCAATAGCTGGTAAAGAAACCGGGCAAAAAAATCAACATAAGTCGATGATTGCTCCCAGCAGTCCTGTATCATATGATAAAGCTGTTTCGTGTGCTCTGTTTCGGGCAACGTTTCAAACAATTGATCAACCCAGGACGTGAGAGCTTCTCCATCAATCGGTATGTCAGAAACAGGTTGTTTTCCCTCTGGCTGTTGTGTCAATGAATGCTTTTTTAATCTCATTTGTTCAGATACAAATACATGATTAACTTCATCAAAATCATGATCCTCACCCGCTATCCAAAACACTGGAACAATGGGAACCCCTAATTGGCTTTCCTGCTGTTTAGCAAACTGTATCACCGAAATAACTTTGTTAATCGTATACATCGGGCCCGTCAGCAATCCTGCCTGCTGACCGCCAATGACGACGGCACTATGTTTTTCTTTCAACCGTTCTATTGCATCATATGTTGAACCGGGGGCGCCCCACTGGTTATTCATTTCTGTTAATGCTTGAATTAATTTATCACGGTCCATATTTTTTTCCTGCAATGCCTGCAAACGCTCAGAATACGTTGTTTCCGTATATGGATCATAATCAAAGTGCTTCATAACGCGCGATTGTTGATTTTGGTAATCATTTATGAGTGGATTGTGTTGTTGTTTCATTGAACTGAACTGCATAGCGTGCATACTCCTTTTACTTTAATGAATCGATCCCATACGTATTGTATAAAAAAAATATATCAATTGCACTTATTCTGTCTGTTTTCCAATAATCGTCAATGAGCTGCTGTGTCATAAAAAGTGACCGATAATTCCTGTTATCGCCAACAAACCATATAAACATGCAAACAGCAAAAAACAAACACGCCAAAAAATTTTAAAAGCTTTGCTAAAAACAACTTCCGTATGCCGCTTCCACCGAATAACAACAATGACAATAAATAACGTCATCAAAAAAACGGGAATCATTTCAACATAATCTATACCGAACATCATATAAAGCATTGTTGATACAGCCAATATGTATAAAAGGGTTGTCCAGTTCGCCGCGGTATGAATGGCTTTCCATTGGTTCCACCCAGCCCCGGAAGCTATATAATAAACACCCCAGGTTGCCAACATCGGCAGCGTAACGATGATGCCAATGATAAAAGCAATCACATCAATGATCATACGTATTTCACCCTCTCCTTCCACTTATCACACCAATCCGACACCGTCAGTACGAAAAGTGTCTCAATTATGGTTCCGCCATTCCCTTCCTTTCCTTTTTATATTATAATAAAAGATATAGATATGCTAAATGATTTTGTTAAAGGGGGAAATGACATGATTAATGATACGGATGTGGAAAAGCTTTTCATTAATTATAAAACGTTAGAGCAGTTCAAACGATTCAAAGAATACGGAAATCAGGAACTTTCGATGATTGAGGATTTGCAAAACAATATTGTTGAAAACAACAGCGAATCACCGTTTTACGGAATCTACTTCGGAGACAATCTCATTGCCCGCATGAGTTTGTACAAAGTGAAAGCAAAATACGACAACTATTTTAATCCACCTCAGGAGTATCTTGAATTATGGAAACTGGAGGTATTGCCTGATCATCGTGGAGAGGGGTATGGCAAACGAATGGTCGACTTCGCCAAAAGCTTTAACCTGCCGATTAAAACAAATCCGCGGATTAAGTCGCACGGTTTTTGGGAAAAGATGGGCTTTCAAAAAGCGAAATATGAAATGGAGCGGGACCTCGGGGAAAATCCTCTTATCTGGTTGCCAAAAGGTGTTTCCGAGAAAACATCTGACAATTCATAAAGAGATACGCCTATCAACAGGCGTTTTTACTCCCACTGATGGCCGGTATGATGCGATAAATAAAAGACATGAATGGCATATACGGACATTCATGTCTTTTCCTCTCATTGTTTCGATTCCCTTACCCAGTTCCATAGTTTACCCATTTCCCGCCATGCTTGTTCGTAATGATGCAGCTGCTGTTTAAGTACTTCATTTTCCTTTTCCAGCTGTTTAATCGTCGTTTCTTTTTCATAAAGGGCCAAGGTACTCTCATCCAAATAGCCTGCACGTACCTTTTCAAGCATAGCTATCGCGTGATCAATGGGATTTTCTCCCGTACTCAGATCTTTCATCGGTTCGTCATACCCGATGGACTGTGATCTATTTTGATTTTTTCGATCTTCTTTAGCCCGCTCAATATCCTGGGCATATGTTTTACGGATAGCGGCGTTCCATCGAAAGCCACATGCCGCCGAGGTCCTCGACAATTGCTGAGCAACATCCTGAAAAGCTTCCAGTTGTGTTTTGCCGTCTCTGACATAGCTCAGGACCGTTTTAGCAAGCAGTTGGTCTTCATCTTCTGACCACGCATCCTGACGTGCAACATTCATAACACCCCTCCTTATCAGTTGCTATCAATGTATGCAAAAAATAGGAGTGATAGAATCGCCCAGATGAAATTGTTTGGAAGCACAAAGATACTCATGACCTCCAAACGGCACAAATAAACGTTCCATATTAGCGGTTTTTCCGATGGGATTTTGATGGGATTTTGCTTTGATCCTGTCTTGTCAATACCAACTCAGCTTTTGGATCCACATAAACAATGGACCATACATAAAAAAACAGATCACTGTCTGTCAGTGATCTGCTCGTTAACGTATGAATTCTTATCAGTCGTTAGCCACGACCTGTTTTCCGTCATAATGTCCGCATGATCTGCACACGTGATGTGGTTTTGTCAGCTCACCACAGTTGGAGCACTCCACCATGCCGGGCACATGCAATTTTTTATGCGTGCGGCGTTGATTTTTCACCTTTTTCGATGTTCTGCGCTTCGGTACTGCCACGACTTACACCTCCTTCAATAGCTGACTTGCCAGATGTACTACTCGTCTTCATCGTTCAATAACTGTTCGAGTTTTTTCATACGTGGATCCGTCTTTTTTTGCTGTTGATCTTCGGTCGTGAAATTCCATCCCTCACCCTCAAACACAGCTTGATCAATGATTTCGTCATCATCAGAGAATACCCGGTAAGGCACTTCCAATAAGATATTCTCTTTAATAAGCGGGGTTAAGTCGAGGACTTCCTCCTCAATGGGGTGAATGTCATTCTCCGTCTCATCATTGGATGGTGATTCCGAAAATATTTCAACTGCATCCACGTTAAATGAATAAGGGACATCGGCCAATGTACGAGCACATGGAAGCACCATATCCCCTTCAATGTTGAACGTAAACACGATATCATTGCCCTGATCGTCTGCCGAACCATGGACATGAACAGAACCAATGTTACGTATATCATTATTCATGGTTTCCAATTCAGAAACATCCACCTGTTCATCAAACCAGTAAGGGCCATTGCTGTCGTTTTTCTTAATATGTCCTATTGGAATCTTCATCAACTATCACCTCAAGGCAACAAGAATTATTTTAAAAGGAATCCGGGTTTTTGTCAACATTTTTCCTTTACACGCTATATTATATACTACAATTATATCATGATTATCAAAATGTTCATTATCACGTATCTAACCATGCGATGGGGATTCTTTTTTGATACAATGAGAACGAATCTTTAAACAGGGGCTGAGCGTATATGAAAGCTTGCGGACTGATTGTTGAATACAATCCGTTTCACAATGGCCACGTCCACCATATGAAGCAATCCAGACAGGAATCCGGCGCCGATTGCCTGATTGCCGTGATGAGCGGTCCATTTCTTCAACGCGGTGAGCCGGCCATTATGGATAAATTCCACCGAACCAAAGCAGCATTGGCAGAAGGCGTGGATATCGTGTTGGAACTTCCTTATTTATATGCTGTCCAAGGCAGTGATTGGTTTGCTGAAGGGGCTGTTCGCACATTGTATCAAAGTGGTGTTTCCAGTATATGCTTTGGGAGTGAGTCCGGCAACTCCCGTGCGTTCACAGACGGTTATGCCATGTTTAAAAAGAATGAAGCGACATACCGAAGCGTTCTTAAACATTCTCTGAATGCAGGAGCTGCTTTTCCGGATGCGAGTCAATTGGCCTTCCAGCACATCGGTTTGAATGGTGGAAACATGGATTTGGAACAGCCAAACAACATTCTCGGCTTCAGTTATGTCCGAACCATCATGGATAACAACCTTCCCATTACCCCACTTGCCATCAAACGGAAAAAAAGCCATTACCATGATCAGACAATGGTCGGATCAATTGCCAGCGCAACAAGCATCCGGAACAAATTGCTTCAGGATCGGAGCGTTTCAGAAGCGATTGCTGATACACTTCCAGAGGAAACCATTCGTCAGCTGTTTGCTTATCTGGAAAAAACCGGATCATGGCATACGTGGGAGGACTACTTCCACCTCGTCCATTATCGTGTCATGACGATGACCATTGCTGAACTTGCTGCCATACACGGGGTTGATGAAGGATTGGAATACCGGATTAAACGAACAGCACGAGTTGCATCATCCTTCTATGACTGGATCCAACGAATAAAAACAAAACGCTACACATGGACCCGCCTGCAGCGAATGTTTGTACACATTTTGACCAATACGACTAAAACAGATATGCACCGAGTGAAACAATTACGAGAGGTTCCATACGTCAGGATTCTCGGAATGACAAAAATGGGACAAGCTTATTTAAACAGGCAGAAAAAAAGAATGGATGTTCCCCTTATTTCTAAATTGGGAAAAACCATGGATCCGCTCCTGTCAATTGAAGAAAAAGTGAGCGACGCCTATTACAGCATGCTTCCAGCAGACAAATGGGAAAAAGGGCATCAGCAGGAATTACAACCCCCGATCATCATGGACTGAATGGCTGTATGATCCCGGAGGAAGAGCATATGGATCCGTTTTCTCCCTTTCGCTATTTCTCTTTTGCCTGTAATTGTTGTAAATAATTTAATGCGTCCGAAAATGTATCAACCGGAACTATGGTCATATCGGTGCCAATGTCATCAGCAGCTTCCATGGCTGCTTCATAATTTGAATCGTTGGCACCATTCTCATTCGGCGCAAAAAATATGGCACATCCTTCATCATCTGCGGCAATGACCTTTTTCTTAACACCACCAATACGCAGTATGTTGCCTTGATAGTCAATTTCACCTGTACCGGCTACTTGAAATCCATTGGTTACATCCGTCTTTGTCAGCTGATCATAGATTTCCAACGAAAACATCAGACCGGCACTCGGACCACCAATGTCACCACTTGAAAATTGAACATCTGGATCGACCTGAACTGCCCTATCCGTTGCCAGTCGGATACCAATCCCCGTCTTATTTTTATCGTCTGGAAATGGTTTCAGTTTGATGTCTTTCGTCAGTGTCTGGTCATCCCTTTTTATATCCACTTCGATCGTGTCACCCGCCTGTTTCTTTTCCACGTAGCTGATTAATTCATCGGCCTTTTGAATGGTTGTATCATCAATACCTGTAATACGATCCCCCCGTTGCAACACATCACTGGCTGGCATCTCATCCACGACAGAAACAACATATACGCCTTTATAATCGATATCAATATCTTTATCTGCTGCTTGATACGCCACAACCTTTGCTTTTTCCTGTGAACTCTCCATCATTTGCAGTTGTACATGAAGAAATTCATCTTTTGATACACCTTCAGGCCTCACTTTCCGAAGTGGAAGAACTTGCTGGTGGGGTAGGACTTTTGCCCATAAATATTGAACTGGTGTAGCTTGTCCCCCTTGAATCGTGACCAGATGCATATCTCCCTGGCTTTTATAACCTCCTTCGACCTCCACAATGGGATTCAATGCGTCGGCCCCACCAGGTTTATATATATAATAAGGCATCTTGTACATGGAAACAAACAAAGCAATGCCTATGACAATAATTAAAAAAATGAACTGTTTTTTTGTAAATAGCACCGTAAAACTCCTTTCACCTTCTCACCAGCACGACTGACCCTTTAATGTATTCAAAAGTGTATGTCATAAAAATGGGATGTATGTGCGTATATTGATATAGACTTGTACTATTTATTCATCCAGTCTAAAACGTAAAATCGATCTGAAATGAAGCTGGCAATAATTTTACTACCGTAAGCCATAAAAGTACAGAATCAGCACTTATTAGGAGGCCCGGCATTGAAACAGCAAATAACAACCATTGCACTTGCAGGAATAACTGCCTTTATTGCCATTTCTTTAATAAAGTTCCCCGATCAGTCATTGGAAGCCAGCATAAGAGGATTAAATATGTGGTGGGAAATTGTCTTTCCGTCATTATTGCCTTTTTTTATTACGGCTGAGTTGCTGATCGGTTTCGGCTTTGTAAAATTTATCGGTGTACTGTTTGAACCGATCATGCGTCCCGTATTCAAAGTTCCCGGATCCGGAAGTTTTGCATGGGCAATGGGTATGGCCAGTGGGTATCCAACCGGTGCTAAAATCACAACCCGTCTCCGGGAAGACCGGCAGCTGACACGCATACAGGCTGAGCGACTTGTATCATTCACCAATGCATCCAGTCCACTTTTCATTTTTGGAGCTGTATCAGTTGGATTTTTTTATGATGCAAAACTCGGAATTATCCTCGCGGCTGCCCATTATATCGGGAATGCCCTAGTCGGTGTCTGTATGCGTTTTTATGGACGAAACGAAGAAAAGTACGACCCTATTTCCAAAACAGGCAAACAACGATTCTCCATCCTTAGGGCCTTCAAAGAAATGCACCGTACCAGGATGGACGACCCACGCCCGTTCGGGAGAATTGTTGGGGATGCCGTTTTAAACTCCATTCAAACGCTTGTTATGGTCGGCGGGTTTATTATACTTTTCTCTGTTTTCACAAAGCTGTTATATATTGCAGGGATATCACAGACCATCGGTGTTTTGTTTCAATATGTACTGAAAATGGTTTCCTTACCTGGGGATCTGGCCATCCCCATGCTATCCGGCCTATTTGAAATTACATTAGGAGTGAATTTAATTTCATCGAATGATGCCGCCCACCTTCTGGAAAAAATTATTGTCGTCAGTTTTATCCTTGGCTTCAACGGACTGTCCGTTCAGGCGCAGGTCGCAAGCATTATATCATCATCCGATATTCGGTTTTATCCGTACTTTTTCGCACGTATTCTGCATGGTTTGTTTGCAGCTATACTGACTGTTGCTTTTTATACACCGCTGTATTTAAACAAAACATCGTTTGATTTTAAAGGTATTCCCGTTTCCAACCATATACAGGAGGGAACGTGGCGGTATGTACTTCAGACATTAGCCGATATAGGCCCTATAATAACAGTCATTTTTCTGTTTATCGCCATCCTTATTCTGATGAACCGTCAGTACAAACGTTAAAAAGATGTTGCCCCATGCAACATCTTTTTTTGGTCATGTGACGCGATATTTCTTCTTCAGGGCTGTCTGAACGACTTCAGGGACCAAATCGGAAACATCCGCCTGATACTTTGCTACTTCTTTAACAACGCTTGAACTCAGGAAGGAATATTGATTGTTGGTCATCATGAAAAGTGTCTCTATATTGTCATCCAATTTTCTGTTCATGGCTGTAATCTGTAATTCATATTCAAAATCACTGACCGCACGAAGGCCGCGTAAAATAGCATCAGCACTATGTTGTCTAGCATAGTCAATCAGCAGTTCACTGCTTCTGTCAACCGATACATTCGATAAATAGCTGGTTGTTTCTGACAGAAGGGAAACTCGTTCATCCACTGAAAATAAGGGATCCTTGGATTGATTATTAAAAACAACAACGATAACTTGATCAAAGATTTCAGAACCCCGTTCAATAATGTCAAGATGTCCATTGGTTACGGGATCAAAACTGCCTGGGCAAATCGCTAATCGGGTCAATGGTACTTCTCCCTTCTATTCTTGCTTCTTTTGATAAATGGTGACACCAGTCGTTTCGCCATATAATCCAGTTTTAAGGATGTCATAGCGATCATCGTGGATGGCTACATGGTCATTAGCATCATGTTCACAAAAAATCATGCCATGGTCATCAAGCAAATCCCGTTTAATCACGTCATTCAAAAGTTTCGTGTAATTCATCGTATTATACGGGGGGTCAAGCAATATTAAATCGAATCGGAGGCCTCGTTTAGCTGCACTGTTCAAGGCCCGGGAGGCATCTGTTCTGAATATTTCCGCATTGTCTTCCAATTGCAGCATCCGAATATTGTCATAAATCGTATGTATAGCTTGCGGATGTTTATCGACAAATATTCCTTTCTTCATGCCTCTGCTTAGTGCTTCCACACCTAATGCCCCACTTCCGGCAAATAAATCAAGACAAACACCTTGATCAAAAAAAGGGCCCAGTATTTGAAAAACCGCTTCCTTAACTTTATCCGTTGTAGGCCTGGCTGTTTTACCAGGGACCGCTTTTAGTTTACGCCCTTTATACGAACCTGCTATAACCCGCATGCAACCACCTCAATAAATCATAATAAGTGTAACCGGATCAAAGCGCAAGACATACGATTTAACCATTATTATTTTTTATACATGATGGCCTTAAAAATGGATTAGTTATGTATAATATACGAATCAATGGTTATACTAAGCTAATGAAGCAGCTTAAACATTGCTTGGCTGTTTCAAAAACTCGGAGAAGACTTACACTTCCCCATAAGTTCTTTCTCCGGTTTCTCCTCTCCCTTTGCCTTTTTGTTTTCCAGCGTGAAAACAAAAGGACCTGCAGAGTTATATCTGCAGGTTTTTTGTTTTTCCTGAACAGGCCCGTATCTGACCCAGCGAATGGAAACGATTCTCCAAATTCATCAACACTATTGCAAAAAACCTTTGCGAGTAAAGCTATGTAGCTTCCGCAAAGGTTTAAATATCCATTTTATAGTCATATTGTTTGGCTTTATCAGGTTTTGCATTTTCAAAATTTGTTTGAACAAATGGCTTTTGTGAACGTTCCACACTTATGATAAACGGTAACTTCAGTAATTCAGCCTCTGTTTGATCAAGTGAATCCTGATCAGCATAAAGCACAGCATATTTTAATCTTTTTGATGAATGAACCAAATGTCCAAACCGTTTGATGTGTCTGGTATTTTTCATATGTTTAAACCAGACAATAAGTCCTTGCCGTTTTGTTCTCATACAGTATCCTCACTATTCCCTATTTATGGATAAGTGTACCAGAATAAGGCGTGGGCTTCAATCCATTTATGCACTGCACCCGCATGATCCCCCGTTACCACATCCATCGTCGGTCAGCGCAGCGCCATCTTTTGGTGCTTTTATCTGATCGCTAACGCTATAAGCGATATATTCACTCACTTCATCAAGCATTTTCTGTAAATTGCGTTCAGCCACTTTAAAGGCGGCAACTTTATCATTCATGTCCATTTCGCGTTTGGATGAACGAACCTTTTTCATAATGGCATTGTAATCCGGATGGTACCGCCCAAAACGTTGCACTTCTTCATATTGTTCTTTTATATCATTAAACGCATGGATTAGCTGTTGCGCTTCCTTATCTTCATCCATGGATTGACGAGCCCTTTCATAGGATTCCACGACATCCGACTGTAAAATCATATTACTGATCTGTTCGGAATAATCCAATGCTTCTGCATACTCCATTGTTCCTATCACTATTACACCTCCTATTTTTTATCTTATCATGGAATCGTTGTGAATAAAACCGGTATCCTGGCTCGTTAATCTTTCATCATATCGGCAAATTGAACCAACATTGCAGTCATTTGCATATGATGTTTGATTTTGTCCGCTTTCTGGGGCCATGTTTTTCCATAGAAGGATTTGGATACCTTTTCAAGTTCCGCCACCCTCGTCGGATCCCGTGTCAAGTACCGGTACCAAATAGGATTGAATCGAACGAAATGAGCCAATCTTGGATTTTGTTGCAAAAATTGCTGCACTGATGTTTGCATCATCTCACCTCAATCCCGGAATCCGCCAAATGGCCGGTTAGTGTTTCTAAAAGATGAACCGAATGGCTGCCGATGAGATTGATCCGATGGCTGAAATTGGTGCAACAGTTCCTGAACGGTTGAAATCGCACTATTAATGTTATCAACTTGCGATTGAAATTTGTCCATATCAATGTTTTCCGACATGTGTATGAGTCGATCCATTATTTCCCTTTTTCCATCTTTTGGCGTACTCGTTGACTCCTGTTTACCACGGTATTTGTCCCACATGGGATCATCTTCGCCAAGCAAGGCCCATTTCTCATACGTTTCTTGCCATCCCTTGCCACTCCGTCTGACTTTCTCAACCAATGTCGGGTGCCGCTGCAGGAAATCTTTAAAATCTTTTACACTTGGATGGAGGTTCTCACTCAAGTCCATTCACCTCTTTAGCAACTGATGTGTTGTTACTAATCAGCGTATGAACAAGGCGAGAAAACTGTGTTTGATACAGACATCGTGTATGAAACACGGCGAAAAACGTGTTTCGACACAGGTGTTTTCCATTATTGTTTTGTTACAAAGTTTTGCGTGTAATACAGCTTGTACACCCCTGCACCTAAATGAGTATATTCGTCTTTTAACAATGCCTCTCTGTGCCCTTCACTGTTCAACCATCCGTGCATCGCAGCCTGAGCATCGGGATACTGAGCAGCAATATTTTCTCCCGCCGATTTGTAAAAAACATCTTTTGTAGCCAATCGCTCTTTTAACCCATCACCATCCTTGTTGTAGTGGGAAAAATAATTATTATCAGCCATATCTTTGCTGTGACGATAGGCCACTTTTCCAACAGCTTCATCCCATTTTAATGGTTGCTTTTTGTGTTGATTCCGGATAACGTTCGTCATAAGAAATATTTGACGCTCCATTCCCTGATCGATTTGTTGTTGTTCGTCACTGGTATGCCTCGGCTTTTCCGGTAACTCCCCGCGATAATTGAGCTCATATGGTCGGCGAAGCAACAACACATCAGCCGTCAGTGCACGAACACCTACTAATTTATCGGTATACCTGTCAAAATACAACTGCATAAAAATATCGTCTGTAACTTTGACAAGAGGACGAGATGCAAGCTCATCATCACGGAGGTGAAACGAGTAAGTTGGGGAATCTTCGCTGTAATTCACCTCTTCGGAAAAAGAGAGCTCCTCCTTCACCGATGCATAGCTTTGTCCTATATGAATAGGGTCAAGCGACAATTGATCACCAGTCGCATAAACCGACGTTACGGTTTGATTGTCAAGGGCAAATTGAATATAATTTTTCTTGCCGTTCGTATACACCCACGATTCATACCCATAAGGGCTTAAATCTTTACGTACTGGTTTGCCGAATTCATCTTCCAGAGCATCCGTTTCCTTCCCGATCCATTGGAAAAGTTGTCCCTCATATGGTATTTCTGGACGAACATCGGGAGTGGATTTTGTTTTTAATGTGTTGTTTTTTTGTTTCATTGTCTGTTGCTGTGGCTGATTCATCCTATCTGACATCCATTCCGATTCAAGACCAATGTAATAAATGCCGGATATAACCAGTACTGCTAAAATGACTATTCGTATAAAACGCATATAGGCTTCCCCTTCTATTAAAACGTATTGGTTCCATGGTATGCTGTCGTTAATAGATACATGCTTTTTTTATTATTTTGACCATAGAGATTCAGGACAACGAATGGAATCAAAGAAAAATCCGAACAATGATTCAAAAGTCATCGGTGGAATTTCGAATCAGTTCGGATTTTATGGTGTAACAGCGTTTAAATCAATTCATGGGTCGTTTTTTGTGGTGATGATCGCTAAAAGTCATTATTTTTGTAAGACGTCATCCCTATATCATGTGATTAATGAACTTCCGGCCGTTCTGAAATATCTTCAAGAGCACTACCTGCCGCCTCATTCGACTTTTCCTCCAATGAGAGGTCGCCAAGCGAAACAATACCTGTTAACTTATCATTTTCAACAATCGGCAGACGGCGGATTTGCTTTTGAGCCATTGTATCTGCCGCCTCTTGGACGGATGTTTCCGATGACTCATAAAACAATTCGCCGCTCATTACGTCCTTGACAGCTGTTGTATCCGGCTTACGCTCAGCATACCCACGTAATACGAGATCCCGGTCCGTTATGACACCGAGCAATGTTTTGTCTTCCGAGCATACTGGTATGACCCCTGTATTTCGTTCTTTCATTTTCATGGCGGAATCGTAAAGCGTATCTTCTTTACGGCAAACAGCCACATCGGTGCTCATTACATCTTTTAACGATTTCATGATGTTAACCTCCTTAAGATAGTTCGATGCTTACATTCCTTATTTCTTCCCAAACATCGCATTATCTTTCATTAAATACGAATTCTTTTCCATTGAAACTTGGACTTTTTTCGATTATCATAACGTTGAAAGGATATATTTGTGAGGTGGATAAAATGAAACTGGAAAACACAGGAATTGACGACGCAATCATAAATGTGGAACCGTTGGACCGGCTAATGGGAAGACAGGCTTTTATCCGGGGAGGACAATGGGACTACGAACGGGTGACATACGATTATAAAATTGCTTCCAAGGAAAAGAACGTTACATATTATATCCGTATTCAGGGATACGCTGTTGAAGGAGACGTCGATCAAGGCGATGCGCTCATTCAACTGAAAACACCATTCCTTGGTAAACATTATTATCCGCACGGTGTTGAATATGGAGAAGATGAAAATTTTCCTGAAAATCTGGTTGACCGCGCCATTAATTTGGTAACGAAAATCAAAGAAGACGTTGATCAATACAAACAATAAGAGTATGTCCACTGCTCGTCACTTTTACGAGCAGTTTGTTTTTTCAAGACGAACGGGCATAAATGCACCCGGCCTGATTTGTCCCTTACCGATTACGGTTACCCATCGGTGCAATTATCACGTTAGTCATCTTAAGAATTGATCATGGACATCATTCCTGCAATGAAAGGGGACTTTTTTTAACATTGTTTCGTTCAATAACAAAACGCCAATGGTCTCTCATCTTTTTACTGCTTATCCTGATCCTGTTTATCCTGTTCATATTACCGGTATCCATTCCACTGGTTCTGGCATTGGTTACAGCCTTAATTCTCAACCCTGTGATCCGGTTTACGCAGCGAAAAATAAAACTAAGCCGAAAAACAGCAGTCATTATTGTTTTTCTGCTATTTTTGATTTTCCTGAGTTTGAGTGGGACGTTTATCGTGACGAATGCCGTAACCCAAGTCGTTACGTTTGTTGAAGATATCCCCTCCTATGTGACACAGCTTAACAGTGCTTATAAAGATTGGGAGTCCAGTTTTAAAAAATATACCGAAAACCTTCCAGATGAATTTTACCAACGGGTATCGAACACCATTGAATCACAGCTTACAAACATGAGTATGACATTAAAGGAAACAATCACCATTGAACGAATATCCCAGGTGGTTGCACAGGTTCCACAATACTTAATCAGCTTTCTGGTGTACTTGATTGCTCTATTTTTATTCATGCTCGAACTGCCGCTGCTTCAATCAAAACTGTACAGCATTATGACAAAAGAAACGACCGAAAAAGTGTCATTTATGAATCGAAGACTTTCCACTGTGATTCTTGGGTTTTTTAAAGCACAGTTTCTTGTCAGCATCATTATCTTTGTTGTCACCTTAATCGGGTTGCTTTTGATCATACCGGATGTGGCGATTATTATGTCGATTATCATCTGGTTGATTGATTTTATCCCAATAATCGGTTCCATTGCCATACTTGGACCATGGTCGGTATTTGCCCTCCTAGGCGGAAATATTTTTCTTGGGGTACAGCTTGCCGTTCTGGCTATTATTTTGCTGGCGATCCGGCGAACGGTTGAGCCGAAAGTCATGGGACAGCATATCGGCCTGTCACCGCTGGCCACATTGATTGCCATGTTTCTTGGGATTAAACTGCTTGGATTACTGGGATTCATACTCGGTCCCCTCTGTCTCATTGCATTCAATTCAGCAAAGGAAGCAGGCATTATCAAATGGAATACAAAAATTTAACGTGTGCAGACATCGTTGTCCGCACACGTTTTTTAACTGCCTAAAATAGCCTTGAGCATACTGGTGGTTTCACCGCCATCGTAAATGATGTACAAAAGAAGATAAACAGCCACACCCGTAATGGCGCTGCAAAACCAAATAATACTCGTAATCGGACCAATTTTTCGGTGTATTGATATTTTCCTTTTCAATGCCAGTGTAATCGTTACAACACCGAACACCGCTCCTGTCGTGGCCAGGAAGATATGAAAAATCAGGAATATGGTGTAATAGATCTTGATATCATCCGGGCCGCCAAAACTCGTATTACCTATGAAGGCTGTTCGGGACACATAAATAATAAAGAATAATAAAGCACTGACGGCTCCTGACAACATCGTCCGTTTATGTGCTTTTGGCTTGTTATTTACAATTAATATCCAACCAATCGCCACTAATACGGCGCTTGTAACAATAAAAAACGTACTTATCGTTGGTAAAAATGGCATACTGCTGCTAGTCATTCCTTTCCACAAACGAATAAAACACGACACCCAATAAAGGATGCCATATTTGATTCCGTTCATTTATTGTTCTTCATATGCATTCGCAGGAATTGGGTCCACACCGCGATTTTCTTTAGAAAACCATTCCGCAATAACGGACAAGAGAACCGCACCATACGTTATTTCCTGCATGAGTTTCATAACAATACCACCAAGTTGCTGATCTTCACGGATTGACATTGGTGAAAAGAATTCCGGGCCGGAAATAGAACCGGGAAGTCCTTGCAGTACACCGGTTGGAACGCATAAAGATAACGCCTGCATCCAAGCTCCGCCTTGAGTGTATGCAGCATAAACTGGATCACCAGCGAAAATAAGCAACACACATGCCGGTGTAATTAAAAGACTGTCAGCAAAAATATAGAATATTTTACCAAGTGGCGACATCCGGTCAAATTCTTTCAAAGGTGTAAGCATTGGCCACCAAACAATAAACGCTGCGAGTAACAGAATGATCGCAAAAGACGAATGAGCTATTTGTGATGATTTAGCGAAATCGAATATGACCGGTAAATGGTAAAACGAAAATAACGCATTAAATAACAACAATGGTATCAGCGGTTTTGAGAAAAACGATACGATCGGCTTGATCACTGGTCGATAAACAATGTTTTCCCACAGCCATGCTGGGATCCCTTTAATAATCAATATCGGAAAAATCAATAAATAAATCGCCATTTGTATCATATGAGCTGTCAGCGTAATATGGCTCAACAAATCGATGGGAGCCCCTTTAACAGCGTAGAGAAGAACCATACCAACATAGAAAAGGAACTGTTGTTTTCCGGATGGACGCGCGTATCCACGGCCGCCAATTTTATGACGGTAAGGCCCTGTCAGCAAATAATAAGTCAAGGCAAGTCCCAAAACAAACAGAAGATAATAAGGACTCCATAAAGCTCGAAATCCGAATATTTGTAACTCCAGCCACATACGACCACACTCCAAATATGGGTATTGTACATATTATTATAACGTATCTACCGCCAACATACACGTCAGTAATATGACAATTTATAGACAGTAACATGCAATCGGCGAACAACATTTGGCTATATTGCCATTTATGTGCGGAGTAAAAAAGACCGGGGTGAACGCCCGGTCTTTTCTCAAAGATTACCACCAAGTAATGACTCCCAGTGCAGCAAGTGTCAGGACCGCAGCCCACACACCTCCATAAAACATAACTGAAGCAAATTCATGCCCTTTGTCTTTTAGGTGCATAAAATAATACAACTGGAAAGCAACCTGTACAATAGCCAAAAGAAGTAAAAGTGGGACGACAAACATTTCGTCCATCATATCTGTTATCACAATGACGAAGGCGATAATCGTAAGCAGGATGCTCATAGCAAAAGAAATAAGCTGCTTTTGCATCTCTTCTTTTTTCTTTTGTTTCTGATACGGATTGGATTCGTTGGAATTGGTATTCTCTGCCATTGATTACCCCACCTTTCCCATCAAGTAAACAACAGTGAAAATAAACACCCAAATAACATCAATAAAATGCCAGTAAAGACTGAATGTGTAATATTTAGGTGCATTATATAAGTTTAAACGCCGTTTGGCATTCCGCACCATTAAGCCAATAAGCCATGCCAAACCAAATGTTACGTGACCACCGTGGAAACCGACCAGTGCATAGAAAGCAGAACCAAATGCAGACGAACGGAATGTAAAGCCATATTCAGTAATATAATGGGTGAACTCATAAATTTCACTGCCCAGAAATCCAATACCCAAAAGGGCTGTGATTCCAAACCATAGTTGCATCTTGTTAAAATCGTTGTTCCGCATATGATAGACCGCATAAACACTGGTTAGAGAACTTGTCAAAAGAAGCATCGTCATGATGAAGACAAGTTCCAGTCCAAATATTTCATTCCCCGTAGGACCGTCAGCCGTTGAGTGGCGCAGTGCAATGAATGTACCAAACAGACTGGCAAACAACACCGTTTCGCCACCAAGAAAGAACCAAAATCCGAGAAATTTATTCTTTCCTTCCAGGGTGGCTTTTTCCGGTTCATTCGGCATGATATCCGGATTCAATGACTGATCATGACTCATATTATTTAGCCTCCCCTTCTAGATCTTCTTTCGGTATATGGTGCCCATGATCATCTTTTAATGAACGGATCATCATGCAGACCAACGTAATTGCCATACCACCAAACAACAAACTATAAGCCCAATTATGATCCACTTGGTAAATAAAACCAAACCCTGCAATGAACAGACCAAGCGATATCATAAATGGCAGGAAGCTTGAATTCGGCATATGAATGTCACCCAGTGGTTCTGCAGGTGTCATTTTGCCTTTTCCTTCCGTTTTTTCAATCCATAATGGATCAAGACCACGTACAAGCGGTGTCTGTTTAAAGTTGTAATGCGGTGGTGGTGACGCAATGGTCCACTCAAGACTGCGCCCATCCCATGGGTCCGCTTCGGCTTTTTCTCCTTTAACAGCTGTATGCACAATGTTAATCAAGAATACAATAACGCCGAACGCCATGAAGAAGGCACCAACCGTACTTATTTGGTTTCCAAGATCAAGACCTTGATTCTCAAGGAAAACCCAATAACGACGCGGCATTCCCATTAAACCGAGGAAATGCTGGATAAAGAATGTCAAATGGAAACCAATGAAAAATGTCCAAAACGTTAATTTGCCCATGGCTTCATTCAGAATGCGTCCAAACATTTTCGGCCACCAGTGATGCAGACCTGCCATGATTCCAAACACCGTACCTCCAACAATGACATAGTGGAAGTGCGCAACAACAAAGTACGTATCATGATACTGATAGTCCGCAACCACAGATGCAACCATAACGCCGGTCATTCCACCAATGGTGAATGTAGGGATGAAGCCCAATGCCCACAGCATCGTTGAGTTTATGGAGATGCTTCCACCCCACATCGTCGCCAACCAGTTAAAGATTTTTATTCCAGTGGGCACGGCAATAGCCATGGTTGCAATCGCAAACAGCGAGTTGGCAACAGGACCAAGCCCTACGGTGAACATGTGGTGCGCCCAAACCATAAAACCTAGGAAAGCGATCAGAATCGTCGCAAATACCATGGCTGTATAACCAAACAAACGCTTTTTCGAAAATGTTGAAAACACATCGCTAAATATGCCGAAGACTGGCAATATTAGAATATAAACTTCCGGGTGACCGAATATCCAAAACAGATGTTGCCAAATAATGGCATTCCCGCCAAGGCTGACATCAAAAAATGCTGTACCGAACATCCGATCAAACATCAGAAGGAACAATCCGATGGTTAGCGCCGGAAATGCAAACAAAATCAGGACACTTGTTATAAATGTCGTCCACGAAAACAGTGGCATACGCATAAATGTCATACCGGGTGCACGCATGTTAATAATGGTGGCCAAAAAGTTAATGCCGCCAATTAAAGTTCCGGCACCCGCTATTTGCAATCCCATCACGTAAAAGTCTACCCCGTGTCCTGGTGAGGTTGTTGAAATTGGTACATAAGATGTCCATCCGGCATCAGGTGCACCGCCAAACAACCAACTCATATTCAGCATAATACCGCCGAATAAAAACAACCAGAATCCAAGCGAATTTAAGAATGGAAACGCAACGTCCCGCGCCCCGATCTGGAGTGGGACGACGGCATTCATCAGACCAAGCAATAGTGGCATAGCCGCAAGGAAAATCATCGTTGTCCCATGCATGGTAAAGAGTTCATTGTAAAAGCCGGCACTGACTAAATCATTTTCAGGTTTAATCAGCTGTATACGAATAATCATCGCTTCCAGACCGCCAAGCAAGAAGAAGAACCCTCCGCCAAACAAGTACAAGTGTGCAATTTTCTTATGGTCAACAGTTGTTAAATAGTCCCACAGAAAAGCACCGAAGCTCCTTTTTTGAGAAGCTGCCATACTCATACCAATAACCTCCCTTTCATTTTCTCAAATTGAAACCAACCATTTCCCATTAATCTTTAGCACTTTCAGGTGTTACATCGGATGGTTTTAATTGCAGCAAATACTCTGCAATTTTTCCTGCTTCACCTTTTGAAACTTCCGGATAATTACCGGTCATCTTGTTACCGGGTTTCATGGACTCAGGATCCATTATCCATTTAACAAGATTTTCTTTGTTCAATTCTTCCACGCCGGCCAGTTTAGTCCGATTGCCGAAGTCTGTCAGGTTTGGACCGACTTGAACCGGAGATGAGCCAACAGCGTGACATCCCATACAGTTATTCTCTTGAAAGAGGGACTTACCTTCCTGAGCAACCGTACTCTCCGGTTCGGCATCAGGGTTAACATTTTGCATATCTTCAACCCATTGGTCAAATTCCTCCTGGCTCACGGCAATCACTTTAAAGTCCATAAGCGAGTGGGACGGCCCGCAAAACTCAGCACATTTACCCCAGTAGACGCCCTCTTCGTCCGCTTCAATGTACATGGTATTCTCATTCTCAGGGTTCACGTCCATTTTCCCTGTAATGGTAGGGACCCAGAATGAATGAATCACGTCCGAGGACTTCATGTTCAAATATACTTTTTCACCAACCGGGATATACATGTCCTGGCTCGTCTGGATTTCTTTACCTTCATAATTAAAGTGCCACCAATACTGATTTCCGGTAACCTGAATATTCAATTTGTCGTTGGAACCGGATGTATCAGCTAAATCAAAGGTCGCCGTTACAGTTGGAACAGCAATAATCAACAATAGAATAATCGGAATAACGGTCCATACCGTTTCCAGTGTTTTGTTGCCTTCCACCTGTTTGGGGACAAAGTCCGGATGTTGTTTCTTCCTTCTGTACCTGATCAAAACGATGGTATAGACAAGCAATACAACAGCCAAAACAAAAAGCATTACAACGGTTGAAATAATGATCAAATCAAATGATTTTTCTGCTCCATAGCCTTTCGGATCAAGTGCGGTCAGGTTTTCCTTACCGCATGCCGAAAGGACCAGGGCTGTCAGACTCAATAGAAAAACTGCACGAATTTTCCCCATCCAACCTTTCATGTGTTCATACCTCTCTTTCTCCTTGTAACGTCCTTTTGCGTACTATGTGTCAGTTATTGGCTTAACCAAAGGGGAATTCAAACGTTACGCCAACCATCAATAAAAATAAGATCGTTAAATAATTCAGGGAATAGATAAAAATCATATTTGCCCATTTCAAATCATTTTTCATAACGAAGCCACTGAAACTCACTGCCAACCAACCAATGTTCAAAAGAGTCGCAATCACGATGAAAACAGGTCCCAATTCTCCCATAAGAAACGGTAAGGGCAAAAGGAATGCAACGTATATAGCAATCTGGCGTTTCGTCATGGCAAATCCGTGAACCGCCGGCAACATTGGCACACCGGCCGCTTTATATTCTTTTGTCTTTTTCATTGCCAATGCCAGAAAATGCGGTGTCTGCCAGATGAACATGATTAGAAAAAGCATATAAGCTATCGGATGAAGGCCGGGATCAACGGCTGCCCATCCAATCAGTGGCGGTACTGCTCCGGAAATACTGCCAATGGCGGTGTTCAGAGTATATCGACGTTTGGACCACACCGTGTAAAGAACGACGTAAGTGAACCAGCCCAAAAATGCAATCATTGCCGCTTCCAAAGTCGTTAACAATAAAAGGATGTGACCTAAAGCAGTTGATGAAACTCCTGCCATGAGAATACGGTTACGCGGTATACTGCCTGTCACAGATGGTCGGGTTTTTGTTCTCGACATCACCGGATCGATATCAGCATCATACCAGTTATTGATAATGCATCCACCGGCAATTACCAGTGCGCTTCCCGCCATTGTCAACAGGAAAACATCCCAATTGGCAGTGAACGAAGCACCTGTAAAATGAACGGCAAGCCAAAATCCCGCAAAGGTTGTTATCAAATTGGAATTTACAATACCTGTTTTGATTAATGCTTTCCATTCCTGGAGAAGTGATGGCCCCTTTTCTTTTGCAGCAGTTGAACCGTCGATCAGCGGTGATGCAGGTGACTCCACTTTATTCATTTCATTTATCCCCCCTTTAACCCCGATAAAAAACATCAAATGGATAGGTGCATTATTATCATACCTAAGTACCCCTATTATCCTTTGAATTACCGCAATTATACCATGGAATATTAATACAATCCATCGGTGGACGGCACGATTCAACATAATTCACGCGAAAAAGTATGACGAATTTGTGAAAAATGGACTGACATAAAACGAAAGGCCCTTTCAGGCCTTTGAACCAAATTTTTTTACATATGTACTTCTTCCCATAATGGCGGGTACGGAGGTTTGAAACCCACTGAATTTCCCCTATATTATTTCTAGCAAACAACAATCAACATTGCAAGAGGTTTTTTGTTTTTATAATGAAAACCCGCTTGAATCATGATAAGATGAGCGTGGTGATTCAAATAGTACTCTATACACTCAGTTGATGCAATCACGCCTATATCAGTAACACAGACATACATTATTATCCATGAAGTGAGGCAATCATATGATTAGAACCTTAAAATCACTCGCCGTCGTTTGCACCCTTGGCATGGTGTTTGTACTCATTGGAGGATCCCTTGTCACCAAAACCGGTTCAGGTATGGGATGTGGCGCTAGCTGGCCGCTTTGCAACGGGCAATTCCTTCCATCTGATATAACACCAAAACTTGTGATTGAGCTGAGTCACCGACTCATGTCCGGAATTATGGGAATTGCTGTTCTTACCCTCTCTGTTCTTTCCTGGATTAAAATAGGACATATACGCGAGGTGAGATTCCTTGCTTTTATGTCATCGTTTTTCCTATTGTTGCAGGCACTGATCGGAGCAGCTGCCGTGATATGGAACCAATCGGATTTGATCATGGCCACCCATTTCGGGATTTCACTCATTTCATTCACTGCCGTGTTTTTACTGACGCTTCTCATTTTTGAAATCGATCAGAAATTCGATGCCAAATCATTGACCATTAAGAAAAAACATCGTCGTGAGATATACGCCATAAGCATTTATACGTTGGCTGTTGTTTATACGGGCGCGCTTGTACGACACGTTAACGCTAGTATGGTATGCGGTGGCTGGCCTTTTTGCTATAATGGTTCTCCATTTTCGTTTAATATATACACCGTTGATCAGTGGGTGCAGATGGGGCACCGCCTTGCTGCTGGTATATTATTCATATGGACAATTGTATTATTTATCAAAATGATGACAAATTATCGAAAACATCGGGTCATGGCTTGGGGCTGGACGGCAACATTGCTGTTCATTGCTCTTCAGGTAGGTTTAGGGGCCATGATTATTTTCACGATGCTTAACCTTTGGATTGCTTTATTGCATGCATTTATCGTATCGTGCTATTTCGCCATGCTCAGCTACTTCTGCTTGCTGTCTTCCAGAAGTGCAAATCATGAAAAAGGGTAATGGCAATCCGCCATTACCCCTTTTTTTATTCAAATTCAAGCAACAGGTCATTGACTTCGATCGTATCCGTATCCTTCACGTAAATCCGTTTAATAACACCACTGAATGGCGCCTGTACTGTTGTTTCCATTTTCATTGCTTCATTAATAAGAAGGTGATCCCCTTTTTGGACCGATTCTCCTTCACCACAAATCACTTTTACAACGGTTCCAGGCATGGTGGCGCCAATGTGTTTTTCATTTGTCTGATCTACTTTTGGCCTGGTTTCAACGACGGACGTTACATTTTCATCCTTGACGACGACTTGTCTGGCTTGCCCGTTTAATTCAAAATAAATAACCCTCGTGCCATCCGAACGTGGCTCAGATATGGAAACCAATTTAACAAATAGCGTCTTCCCTTGTTCAATTTCCACCTCAATTTCTTCATCCAATTTCATGCCATAGAAGAACGTCAGCGTATCAAGGACCGAAATATCTCCATACGTGTCATAAAAACGGTTGTAATCCATAAACACTTTCGGATACAACGCATACGAGATCAAGTCAAAATCGGTAATCGGTCGGTTCAGTGTCTTGTACAGGGAATCGCGCATTCGTGTAAAATCAATAGGATCCAATAATTCGCCAGGACGATCCTCAACCGGATTCTTTCCTTTCAGGATAATGCGCTGTAACTCTTTCGGAAAACCCTGATACGGCTGACCGATATACCCTTGCATAAATTCAATAACTGATTCCGGAAAGTCCAACGATTCTCCGCGCTCATAAATATCATCTTCTGTTAGGTCATTCTGAACCATGAATAAGGCCATATCCCCTATCACTTTAGAAGACGGGGTCACTTTGACAATATCACCAAACATATCGTTGACACGCCGATACATTGTCTTCACATCATTCCAGCGTTCCTCCAGGCCAACCGCTCGTACCTGCTGCTGCAGATTGCTGTACTGCCCTCCCGGCATTTCATGATAGTAAACTTCGGAATGTGGTGCTTTCAGACCAGCTTCGAAATCCTGATAGTGATTGCGGACGCCCTCCCAGTAATGGGACAGCTCCTCATAATTATTTATATTAATCCCAGGCTGACGCTTCGTTCCTTCCAGCGCATAATACAATGTCTGCGCACTTGGCTGTGATGTCATCCCGGCCATTGGCGCATTAGCCACATCAACAGCATCCACGCCTGCATCGACAGCACGTGCATACATATGAATGCCATTGCCGCTTGTATCATGCGTATGCAAATGAACCGGCAAGTCAATGGTCTCTTTTAATTGAGAGATGAGCTGATACGCTGCTTCCGGCTTCAGAAGCCCCGCCATGTCTTTAATACCAAGTATATGGGCACCGGATTGCTCAAGTTCTTTAGCGAGATTTTTGTAGTAATCCAGATCGTATTTCTGACGTCCTGAATCCAAAATATCACCCGTGTAACACATAGCTGCTTCAGCAATTTTGTGATTGTCACGAACGGATTGAATGGCTGGACGCATCCCATCGACCCAGTTCAGACTGTCAAATATTCGGAATACGTCAATGCCGGCTGATGAACTTTTCTCAACAAAATCATTAATTAAGTTATCAGGATAGTTTTTATAGCCGACAGCATTGCCGGCACGCAGCAACATTTGCATCAAGACATTTGGCATTTTTTCGCGCAATGTTAATAGTCGTTGCCACGGATCTTCTTTCAGAAATCGGTAGCTGACGTCGAAGGTTGCACCTCCCCACATTTCAACCGAGAATAACTCAGGAAGCATTCTTGCCGTCGGTTCAGCAATTTGTTCCAAGTCTTTCGTCCGCACTCTAGTTGCAAGCAACGACTGATGGGCATCCCGAAATGTTGTATCTGTTAATTTGACGTTGTTCTGTTTTTTCAGCCATTCGGCCAAATAGTCCGGACCATGCTCATCAAGAATCTGCTTCGTGCCATCCGGAATGTTTTCCCTTTTGTTTATATACGGAATTTTCGGACGATTAAGATCCGGCTTTTCTCGTTTTGGAACACCCTCAAATCCATTAACGGTCGTATGCCCAATATAGGTCAGCATTTTGGTTCCGCGATCTTTCCGTTTTGGAAATACAAACAATTCCGGTGTTTGGTCAATAAACGTTGTCTTATATTCCCCTGAGAGAAAATGTTCATGAGATATAACATTTTCCAAAAACGGAATATTCGTTTTGATACCCCGTATTCGGAATTCCTTTAAATTTCGGACCATTTTTTGTGCAGCTTGTTCAAACGATAACGCCCATGTCGATACTTTCACAAGAAGCGAATCGTAGTGCGGCGAGATAACCGCTCCTTGAAATCCATCTCCTGCATCCAAACGGACACCGAAACCACCCCCGCTCCGATATGCCATAATCTTTCCGGTATCAGGCATAAAGTTATTCAAGGGATCCTCGGTTGTGACGCGGGATTGGATCGCATATCCAAGCGTTTTAATATTTTTCTGTTCCGGTATACCGACAGATGTGCTGTGAATATGTTTCTTTTCGGCAACCTTGATCTGTGTTTGAACGATATCAACACCGGTAATCATTTCAGTAATGGTATGTTCGACTTGAACACGCGGGTTTACTTCAATAAAGTAAAAACCATCATCTGTCACAAGAAACTCTACTGTGCCGGCGTTGATGTAGCCTACATTCTTCATGAGACGGACAGCTGCATCGCAAATGTCTTCCCTGAATTTCTCAGAGAATGATACGCTTGGTGCTGTTTCAACGACTTTCTGGTGCCGGCGCTGCACGGAACAATCACGTTCATACAAATGAATGATATTCTGATGAGCGTCTCCGATAATCTGCACTTCTATATGCTTTGGATTTTCAATCAGTTTTTCCAAATAAACTTCTTCGCTTCCGAAAGATGCCTGGGCTTCTGATCTGGCACGATCGAACGCTTCCGTTAAAGCTTGTTCACTCCTCACAATCCGCATGCCGCGGCCACCACCACCGAGTGAGGCTTTAATAATGATCGGGTAGCCATGTTCCTTTCCAAATGCTTCCGCTTCCTTCAGGGAGGAGACAGGACCGTCACTACCAGGAATAACCGGAAGTCCAGCATTAATTGCCTGTGTCCTCGCTTTCACCTTGTCACCAAACATATTCAGATGTTCACTCGTCGGGCCGATGAAAATGATCCCCTCTTCTTCACATCGCCTGGCAAAATCAATATTTTCCGAAAGAAAGCCATACCCTGGATGAATCGCATCAACGCCGACATTCTTAGCAAGGTCGATAATCCCTTCGATATCAAGATAAGCTTCAATCGGTTTTTTTCCTTCCCCTATAAGATAAGCTTCATCCGCTTTATACCGATGAAAGGAACTGATATCTTCTTTGGAATAAATAGCCACTGTCCGGATATCCAATTCGGTACAAGCACGAAACACCCGTATAGCAATTTCTCCACGATTGGCTACCAAAACCTTGTTGATCTCATTTACCTCACCCATGTTTTTCCTCCTTCAAATGTAAAATCACTTTTTTCCGAATCTTTTTGTTTATGGACAGGTACAGGGTCTTGATCGTTCTTTTTAACAGATTTAGCGATGTTGTTCAACATCCCCATGCTTGTCATCATAACCAGTAGTGAGGAACCGCCATAACTAACAAATGGCAGTGGAACACCTGTTATAGGCAGCATACCACTTATCGCTCCAAGGTTCACAAGAGCCTGAGTTCCTACCATGGCCGATATTCCAACAGCCAGGAGCGATCCAAAGCTGTCCGTACATTTTTTTGCAATGACCAAACCGCGCAGGACAATGGTGGCAAGCATGCCAACAACAATTACGACTCCTAAAAACCCGAGCTCCTCAGCTATAATAGCCATAATGAAATCGGTATGCGGCTCCAAAAGATAACCCAGTTTTTGAACACTCTGCCCCAGACCCTCACCAAAAAGATCTCCTGCACCAATCGCCAGATAAGACTGAATCAGGTGATAACCATCATCGCCCGGGTCTTCAAATGGTTGATAAGCTCCAGCAAATCTGCTTATTCGTTCGTCCGTTATTAAGCTTGGCACTGTAAGCAAAACAAGAAGTGATCCGACCAGAACAAGCAGCATGAGATGTTTGAATTGTATGCCTGAGCTAAAGATAATTGAACAAGCGATTAAGAATATGATCGCAGCCGTTCCGATATCCGGCTGCAATACAATAAGTCCGAGTATAATAGCAGTGAGTACCAATGGAGGAAGGACTCCGCGGTAAAATTCGTTAATATACGATTGTTTTTTGGAATAAATAGATGCCAAATAAATAATTAACCCAAGCTTGGCAATCTCGGCAGGTTGCAGGCTAATTGGTCCAAGAACAAACCATGACTGAGCATTGTTGAAAGTATTTCCAAAAATAAGCACACCGACTAACAGGAACACGATAATAAGTACAATGGGCTTAATCAGTTTCTGGTACATTTTATATGGGATTATGCTCGTAACAATGAATCCTCCGAGAGCTAAAACGAACCACTGCATTTGTTTAACGAGATAATAAGAACTCTCATGCTCTTCCACTACAGCCAAAACCATACTTGCACTGTAAATCATAACCATTCCGAACGCCGCAAGCAGTATAGGTGTGATAATGAGTGTAAAATCGTAGTCCTTTATTTTCTGTAACATGGTACATCTCCTTAGAATACGTATGATATAAATGAAATGAAATTCCAAAGAGCATAACATAACATTCGAATCGTATCTCAATGTTTAAACACATATGCTACACCTATATAGTAAAAAACCTTGCCACAATCCATACAGGCAAAGGTTCACAGCGCCGAAATATTTACACGGATTTCTGTGCTGTTTCATGTAAAATATTAAGTTGTCTTTCCAATCTGTCCAACAGTGCTTTGCCTTCATGTTCGTCGATTAAATTAAGGCGAACAGCAAAATCAATTTCCCGTGAAAGACCGAACATTTGAGTGTCCAACACCTCTTCATATAGAGGACATTGTGGTTTTGTCAAGTTTTCTATTTGCACTTCAATAAGTCCGTGTATTTTTTCAGCATCCGCCTTTAGAAGGGCATAAGCTTTTTCACGATGCGTTTCGGTCACATTTTGAATCAAATATATCCCTCCATTAAGTACAGTCCCTTATAGGTTATAATATCGTTTGTATTATGAAAATGCAAACAATATTTATTCCTTTGTATAAAAAAAACAACGACAGCCATCAGCTTTTTTGTATATTCCACCGTTGATCAACCACACTAATAAAACAGCCTGTTCCGGTTTTACATTAAAGGAGGATTAATCCCATGCCATTACGTACAGGAATGCTGTTTTTGTTTGGCGTTGCCGTTTTGTTGTCCGGATGCCAGCAAAACAATGACGAGGAATCGTTGCCGGAAGAAACGGGCAATAATCGCTATATTCAGGTGGAAGATTCTGATCAAACGGAACAATCTGATTTGTCAAGCCATGACATAGCTTCTCATCTGGCCGGGGTTGCCGGTGATATACCGAATGTCCACGATGCCACTTCCGTAGTAGCCGGACCATATGCTGTTGTCGGTATTGATGTGGACAAGGATTTGGATCGTTCGCGTGTCGGTTCCATTAAGTATACGGTGTTGGAAGCGTTGCAAAAAGACCCATATGGTAAAACAGCCGTTGTCGTTGCTGACGGTGATGTGGTAGAACGCATCCGATCAATGCATGATAAAATCAGACAGGGTTATCCTGTTCAAGGGGTCATTGACGAATTATCAGCGATAGTGGGAAGATACATGCCTGATTTTCCAATTAATGAAGATCGACCAAAAGAACGGGATCAGAATAAACATTCGATCCCAAAAGATGATAAAAAACAATTGGATGATATAGAGGAAGAACAATCCAATCATCAAAACGACGAATAACAAGGGTGCACAACCCCATATCATCCGGGTGTGCACCCTTATTTTAATCGTGCAAAGATTCGTCTTTTACCGTGTTATAGTATTCTACACCAAATTGCGATCCCTCTGAAACCATTTTTGCATTTTCCACCTGTGCTGCGTCATCATCGTCCACCTGACCCGGCATACCGGCATCCATTAGTGTCGACTCCATTTCTTCATCACGCTGTCGATTATGCCGATTCATCAACATATAATATGTCATACCTGCTCCAACCGCTCCGGCTACCGACGCAATATATCTCTTTTTCATGCAACCACCTCTTTAATTACTGCTTTTTATCCTTATTCCCCATTAGTTTCATTTAAAACGTATTCTTTTATACATAGTTAATTCATGTTATAGTATAAAATGCCCTGTATAGGCGATTATATCAACATTCTGCGTCCTGATCATCGGAGGTGACAAGATGAAAGTAACATGTGCCCTATGTGATACACTCCATGATTTACAAGATGATTCGTTACAGGCCAAACGACTCCGCAACCGCAGAATCAGCATGTATTTATGTGAAGAGTGTAATGGACGGATTTATAATAAAACGAAAAAACGCCATGAAACGGGCCAATTCCAGCTATACAATAGACACAGAAAAAAGAAAGACCTTATTTAAACCTCCCATGTTGGAGGTTTTTTAATTGGCAGGCTTTTCATTTCCTGGTTTCCGCTGTAAATGAAGACGATACCGGTAAATGCCCAGAATAAGACAAATAACAATGAGGCTGTCTGTTACCGGATAGCCAACAATGCTGAACAAATTTAATACAAGCATACCTACCGCAAGCATCACATACACTAGCACCGATTTGAGCACTGGAAGCTTCCGTGCAAACCCGAGTTTATACGCAACGGCTGCGAAAGCCAGATTCAATACGTAAAAAACCCAATAGACATTGACGCTGTCCTGATAGTTTACAACCAAGTCGAAAATGAAACTGAAATCTGAAACCATATAAATCCTCCATTTGGTATTGCAATCCATACTCTTTTCTATCATACTAAATCTTGCGCTCGCATGCCAGAAAAAATAGAGACGTTTTCTCTTAGTGGCCACTGCATCCAATCTTTTGATAAAAAATGGAGTGTTTTTATGAAAAAAATTGACATACCCATGTTGTTATTAGCGACACTCGTTATTTTTATGTTTGTTCTCGTTGGAGTCTCTATTGCTTACCGGAATATTTGGCTTATCTTATTGTTTCTGATCCTCGGATTTGTGTTCATGGGAGTCGGTCTCTCGATCAAACGAAAAAGAAAGTGACTTCATACGAAAAGTCACTTTCTTCCTTGTCGGGTGTAATCATGGATTATCGGTTTATGAATAGATGGATTGCACGTCAATACCGAGGTTCCACGAAGCAGTTCGATCGGATCACCGAAAGCCGTTGTTGTCAGACCACCCGCCTCATCCACAATGATGATGCCTGCTGCTATATCCCATGGGGAAAGTCTCATCGCCATATAACCATCGATAACGCCTTCTGCAACAAAAGCAAATTCAATAGCCGCTGAACCATATGTCCGTACTCCTCTTACCGTCCGGACCAGCTCTTGCATCTTCTTTTCATGAACAAACCGGTTGTTGCAAAGCCAAAAATGATTCATGCCTAAGATGGATTCATAAATGCTTTTGTCATGGGAAAGCCGGGACAGTCCGAATTCATTTTTAAATGCTCCTTCCCCTTTTTTGGCGCTGTATAAATTATCCCCTATGACATCATAAATTAGCCCAATTTCGCCAACCCCATTGTGATATACACCGATGGAAATGGCGAAATTCCGTTGTTGATGGACAAAATTCATCGTCCCATCAATGGGGTCAATAATCCATACTGTCCCATCAAATGTTCTCACATCATCGCCGTAACCTTCTTCACTCATAATCAAATGATTTGGATAGACATGTTTTATGTTGTTTATGAAATAGTATTCCGTATCCTTATCCATACTCGTTACAAGATCATTCGCATCCGATTTGGTATCGATGGTAAGCGGGTCATACAAACGCTTTCTGATTGATTCGCCCGCCTCAAGAATCCATCCTTTTGCCAGTGCAAACATAGCATTACGTTCCTGCTTATTCATTTGTATGCCTCCAGTTTCCGAATCTGTTGCCATCATATCAGAATAGCGGATAAGAATCATTTCCCATGGTGCTTATCGGAGGCAGGATGGCACCTGGTAATCAACCATAACTCCCAAATGATTCATACCCTTAGCGTAAGCGTATGTAACTTTGGGATCACATTCCTTATTATTCCATGGCTTCTAACAGACGTGCTCGTAACGCTTTTAATTTGTCTTTCGATTTCATTATTTGCACATGATCATTTGCCTGCATGGCATCGTATAAAGTCATCAGTTCATAATCAATTTCAATGCGGATAACGGGCAGTTTGCTTCTGTTGACGTCTCTTTTCAGTTCCTTCACAACATATTTCACGTCATCCACAACCTTTCAATAGCTTTAATTATATATATGCTGTTCAATGCCATTTTGTTCATCCTTTCCTCCGTTCATTGGCTTTTAAAACGTTTTGCGGGAGATAAACAACTTGACGAGCCGTTCAATTTCACAAATAATAAGAACTATAAATCTCTTAACGACGGGAAAGGAGTTGATAATGATGGCATTCACAGGGTTCCATCAAGATGATTTTAATGTTTTTGACATAGACGGGTTGGATGAACGGATGGAATCAATCAGGAATCGCATCCAGCCGAAATTCAAGGCTATCGGGGATGAACTTACTGAACCAGTGTCGCGCATGACGGGCCAAGAAATGCATGTGCATATTGCCAAACATGCCAGACGGACTAAAAATCCGCCAAATGACACGTGGATGGCCTTTAGTCATGACAAAAAAGGATACAAAAAACACCCGCATTTTCAAATCGGGCTGTTTGATGATCATTTGTTTATGTGGCTGGCCTATATTTATGAACTGCCTGGAAAAGAGCAGGTGGCCGAGTCGTTTCTAAATCACATAACCGATATACATCAATCCATACCGGGAGATTATGTCATATCGCTCGATCACACCAAAAAAGAGGCTGAACGTTTGGATGCCATTGATCTTGAAAAAGCGTTGACACGGCTTCAAAACGTAAAAAAAGCAGAATTTTTGATTGGCAGGCATTTTCAACCGGATGATTCTGTTTTGAAAGATCGAAATCGTTTTTTAAAAGAAGCACAGACCACATTCCAAACGTTAACGCCCCTTTTCAATATTTCCATGGAATCGACATAATAAAAGACCTTTCATCGCGAAAGGTCTTTTATTATGTCATACGTTTTTCACCTATGGTATGTCCAGGCATTCATACCAATCAATTGAAACGGCACCATACAACTCTCTTAGTTGCAACGGGCGCATGTTCCATAGAGTGTAGCCACTTTCTCATTATCAAAATGCTCAATCACTTCCTGACACTTCTGACAAACAATCGTCCCCATCTCTCCCAACTCCTTTTTACGTGTTTAGTTAGGTGTATTATAGTATGACACAATTTAATTTTCAACCGCTTATTTGTATATCATATTATTTATTTTATGTTTTGTTTCCACCCTCATTATTTTCTTTTTTCTTTACTGTGCGGACACATATGACGTATCGGATGATCACTACGTGGAACAATAACGTAAGTAAAATATATTTAAATGATGCATGTCAGCCTATCGGTTGAATTAAATGACAATTTATGACACAATTCCTTATTGTGCTGTCTTCCATTGCAATTTACATAGAGAGGAGCAGGTGATATGAAAAAAGTAACACGCGTCTTTTATATTTCAGCTATTGTTGCCATTATTTTCATTATTTGGGGAATTTTGCCCGGATCCAATATGGATAACGTAACCAATCAGATCCAGAGCTTCATTGTTGATAAATTCGGTTGGTTCTATTTAATGAGTGCAACGGGATTTGTTATCTTTTCCATCTATTTGATTTTTTCAAAATATGGTAAAATTAAATTAGGCAAACCGAACGATGAACCGGAATACTCGTATATTACTTGGTTTGCCATGCTTTTCAGTGCAGGTATGGGCATCGGCCTCGTATTCTGGGGCGCAGCTGAACCATTATCCCATTATCACACCCCCCCATTCGGAGAACCAACAACAAATGATGCTGCAAAAACAGCCATGCAGTACAGTTTTTTTCACTGGGGGCTGCACCCATGGGCGGTTTATGCCACGATTGCCATGGCACTGGCCTATTTCAAGTTTAGAAAGCAGGCCCCAGGCGTCGTCAGTGCTATTCTTGAACCGTTATTTGGTGATAAAGTTAAAGGGTCACTTGGAACAATCGTCGATTTTATTGTTGTTTTTGCCACTATATTTGGTGTAGCAACCTCGCTCGGACTTGGTGCAAAACAAATTTCCGGTGGGCTATCCTTTGTGTTTGATTTCGAAGATACGATTATGCTTCAATTGATCATCATCGCCATTGTAACCGTTTTTTACATGACATCGGCCATGACAGGATTGAATAAAGGGATTAAATATTTAAGCAACACAAACATTGTTTTAGCCCTGTTACTGATGATTTTCGTCCTGTTTGCCGGGCCTACGAATTTCATCATGGACTTTTTTACAACAACGTTTGGAAGCTACATTCAAAACCTTCCCAACATGAGTTTCCGATTGACACCTTTCGATACAGATAATACATGGATCAACGACTGGACGCTTTTTTACTGGTCATGGTGGATTGCTTGGTCACCATTTGTAGGAACATTTATTGCTCGTGTATCCAGAGGTCGGACGATTCGTGAGTTCGTTCTTGGTGTTCTACTCGTTCCCACCATTTTTGGAGGGTTATGGTTCTCTGTTTTTGGAGGAACCGCCATTAATTTGGAACACTTTGGTGGCATCAACTTGATCCAGTATATTAACGACTTCGGTGAGGAAATCGCATTGTTTGCTCTGTTTGAACATATACCGATGGGCTTTATAATATCTATATTGGCCATTCTTCTGATCAGTACATTTTTTATCACGTCTGCCGACTCGGCGACATTTGTTCTGGGTATGCAAACAACGGGCGGAAGCTTATACCCATCGAACAGTGTTAAATTCGTTTGGGGTATTATTCAGTCAGGCGCCGCGGCCGTTTTACTTTGGCAAGGTGGTCTGCAGGCGTTGCAAACTGCGTCTATTATTGCCGCACTTCCGTTCGCGATTATTTTGATACTAGTCGTCTTTTCACTATTGAAAGCCTTTAAAGAGGAAAGACATGACATGGAACAAAAACGCAAACACCGCGTATAAGATGCTCATAT
>NZ_BAAADM010000054.1:572358-606545 GCF_039522485.1 Lentibacillus halophilus
GTCTTAAAAGATATGCAGTCATTATTTAAAATGGTTCTGTTGCACTATTTTACATCGTATGAACAGGTGTCCCGAGTGCTACATCCGCAGCTTCCATCGTTATTTCACCCATGGTCGGGTGAGTATGGATGGTAAGAGCAATGTCTTCAGCTGTCATTCCGCCTTCAATAGCCAGTCCCACTTCAGCGATTAAATCACTTGCATTTATTCCAGCTATTTGTGCACCGATCACCAATCCGTCGTCTTTTCTGGTAATCAGTTTCAGGAAGCCATCTGTTTCGTTAAGGGAAAGTGCACGGCCATTAGCAGCGAATGGAAACTTCGATGCTTTTACATCATAGCCGGCATCTTTAGCACCTTTTTCGGTATAACCCACGGTCGCTAACTCAGGATCGGAGAATACCACTGCAGGAATGGCCATATAATCAATCTCGGCTTTTTCACCACTAATAACTTCCGCAGCCACTTTCCCTTCATACGACGCCTTATGGGCAAGTGGTGGTCCCGTGACAATATCCCCTATGGCATAAATATTGTCAATGTTGGTGCGGCATTGTTTATCAATGGTGACCAAACCGTCATCATCCATCTCAATGCCAACTTGTTCAAGTCCAAGTTCATCCGTGTTTGGACGACGACCGACCGTTACCAATACATAATCAGCATCGATGGTTTCTTCCTGATCGTTCGCCTTATAAGTAACTTGAACACCGTTATCCGATTCCTCAACACCCTGTGCCATTGCACCTGTAACGATGTTAACACCTTTAGCTTTCAACCGTTTCTTTACCAATTGAGCCATTTGTTTTTCAAATCCGCCCAAAATATCTTCCGTTCCTTCCAAAATCGTTACGTCCGTTCCAAAATTAGCATACGCTGTTCCCAATTCAGTGCCAATATATCCGCCGCCAATCACTACCATTTTTTCCGGAATTTCCTGCAGGTTTAATCCGCCGGTGGAATCCAGAACCCGGTCGGAGAACTTGAAATTCGGGATCTCGACGGGAGATGACCCCGTAGCAATAATGCAGTTGTTGAAGGTATACGTTTGAGAATTTTTCTCATCCATAATTTTCACAGAGTTTTTATCAACAAAATAGACTTCCCCTTTTACAATGTCTACTTTGTTCCCTTTCAATAAACTTTCCACTCCGGAGGTCAGCTTCTTAACAACGCCGCCTTTCCATTCTTGAACTTTGGAAAAATCGATCGAAACATTTTCTGTTGTAATACCCAGCTCTTCATCTCCGCGTGCACTTTCTGCTTTATGACCGGCTTCAATAAGTGCTTTGGACGGAATACAACCAACGTTCAGGCATACACCACCAAGATTGTCTTTGTCGACAATCGTCACATTTTGTCCTTTTTGTGCCGCCCGGATAGCTGCCACATAGCCCCCGGGGCCCGCACCAACAACTAATGTATCTGTTTCAATCGGGAAATCTCCTACTACCATAGTTCACGCCTCCATCATTATTAATTGTGGATCATTCAATAAACGTTTTACCTGATTCATGGCCAGCTGTGCCGTTGCCCCATCAACAATACGATGATCAAAACTCAGCGATATGGCTAAAACAGGGGCTGCAACAATGTCACCTTCCCGTACGATTGGCTTGTCTTGAATACGGCCAATGCCAAGAATAGCCGCTTCCGGATAATTGAGAACCGGTGTAAACCATTGTCCGCCAGCAGAACCAATGTTGGTAATCGTGTTCGATGCCCCTTTCATCTCTTCGGGTGCCAGTTTACCACTGCGGGCTTTTTCTGCCAATTCATTTACTTCCTGTGAAACAGCAAAAATCGATTTGCGGTCAGCATCTTTAACAACCGGCACGAGCAGTCCTTTATCCGTATCGGCTGCAATGCCAACATTGTAATAATGCTTATGAATAATTTCATCAGTTTCATCATCAACAGAAGCATTTAAAATAGGATATTGCTTGGATGCAGAAATAAGTGCTTTAACAACATAAGGCAAATAAGTCAATTTAATATCCTTCTCAGCAGCTACCGATTTAAATTTCTTACGGTGTGCAACAAGCTCTGTGACATCAACCTCATCCATAAGTGTAACGTGTGGTGCTTTTGTCTTAGAATCGACCATAGCCTTAGCAATGGATCTACGGATGCCAGACATTTTTTCACGGGTTTCTGGATAGGTTCCTTGTGGAATGTCGGTAGTTACATCCGCTTGTTTGGATGTGTCTTTTGCTTCAACTGGTTCTTCTGTTGTTTGTTCACCGCTTAAGTACTGATCGATGTCTTCCTTCAAAACACGGCCATTTTTCCCGGATCCTTGCACGTCTTGAATGGTTACATCATTATCACGTGCGTATTTGCGAACAGACGGCATGGCAATAACGCGCCCGCTGTCATCATCGGTTTGTCCGGAATCCGTTGTTTTATCGTCAGCGGACGTGTCCGTTTCAGCTTCTTCATCCGCCTCAGCAGTCTTCTGTTCTGCTGATGTGTCCTGTTCAGCCGTCTCGCCTTCATCTTCATCGGATTCGTAGCCTTCCGCGTCAAAAGTGATCAGTGTGTTACCAACAACCGCTACTTCTCCTTCATCCACATGAACTTTTTTTACCGTGCCTTCAACCGGTGATGGAATCTCGACAACGGATTTATCGTTCTGCACCTCACACAGCACATCGTCTTCCTGTATTTCATCGCCTTCTTTGACGAACCATTTGGCAATTTCACCTTCATGTATACCTTCCCCGATGTCAGGGAGTTTAAAGTTATATGCCATTATAACAACATCCTCCAATCATTCATTAAAAGTTAATAACCTCATTTACTTTATTGATGACATCCTTATGGTTCGGAAGCCACACCTCTTCAGCTTGTGAGAATGGATACACGGTATCCGGTGACGTCACTCGCATGATTGGTGCTTCTAGATGCAGAATAGCACGTTCCTGAATTTCAGATATAACATCTGCGGCGACTCCTGCCTGGCGCTGTGCCTCCTGAATCATGACAACCCGGTTGGTTTTTTTCACGGATTCGACAATGGTTTCGGTATCAATCGGAGAAATCGTACGCAGGTCAATAACTTCTGCATCGATATTATCCTGTTCCAATTCATCGGCAGCTTTTAATGCTGTATGCACCATCGCACCATAGCCGATAAGAGTGACATCTTTACCGTCGCGTTTAATATCAGCTTTATCCAATTCGACCGTATATTCCTCATCCGGTACTTCCCCTCGGAAGGAGCGGTATAATTTCATATGCTCCATAAAGAATACCGGGTCGTTGTTCCGGATGGAGGCGATAAGCAACCCTTTGGCATCGTAAGGTGATGTCGGAACCACTACTCTAATTCCTGGTTGTTGGGTAATTAGGCCTTCAAGAGAATCAGCATGCAATTCGGGTGTATGCACACCGCCTCCGAACGGCGTACGTATCGTTATTGGCGCCGGTTTGGTGTCGCCCGAACGATAACGCATACGTGCTATCTGGCCATTAATGGCATCCATGGCTTCGTACGTGAAACCGATAAACTGTATTTCCGGAACAGGTCGGAAGCCTTGCAGCGCCAAACCCAAAGAAAGACCGCCAATCCCGGACTCAGCAAGCGGTGTATCAAATACACGTTCTTCCCCAAACTCATCCTGTAATCCTTCTGTTGCACGGAACACACCGCCATTTTGGCCGACGTCTTCACCGAACACAAGTACATTGTCATCATTCTTCAGTTCATGATGCATTGCATCCGTAATTGCCTGAATCATTGTTTTTTGCGCCATCTTACTTCGACTCCTTTTCCCTGTATTCTTCCATTTGCTCCTGCAGGTTGGATGGAAGCTTTTCATGCATGATATCGATCAGGTCGGTTACTTTTTGTTTTGGATAGTCATCAGCCTTCTTGATAGCTGCTTTAATTTCTTCTTTCGCCTCATCGATCACGTTATTTTCATCTTCTTCCGACCATAAGTTTTTGGCCCCAAGGTATTTGCGGAAGCGAATGAGCGGATCACGTTTTTCCCATTCGTTATCAAGATCATCGGTACGATAGCGTGTCGGATCATCACCGGCCATGGTATGCGGCCCGTAACGGTATGTCAGCGTTTCTATCACTGTTGGACCTTCCCCATTAAGTGCCCGTTCGCGGGATTTCTTTGTGGCAGCATAAACAGCCAGTGGATCCATGCCATCAACCTGCAATCCTTCCACACCGGCAGCAACCGCTTTTTGCGCTAACGTTTCTGTATTTGTCTGCTTTTCCACCGGAACCGAAATAGCAAACTGGTTATTTTGGACAAAGAAAAGCGCCGGAGCATTATACGCGCCCGCAAAGTTGACACCTTCATAGAAGTCACCCTGAGACGTCCCTCCATCGCCTGTATAGGTTACGGCAACGCTTTGTTTGCCGCGTTTTTTCATCCCCAGGGCAACGCCTGCAGCTTGTGTGATCTGCGCACCGATAATAATTTGTGGGCTTAGACCATTAACACCTTCCGGAAACTGATTGCCATGGAAATGCCCTCTTGAAAATAAAAATGCTTGATACAGTGGCAAACCGTGCCAAATAAGCTGAGGAACATCACGATATGCCGGCAACAGAAAATCGTCCTGCTCAAGAGCGTAATGGCTGGCAAGCTGAGATGCCTCCTGCCCTGCAGTCGGTGCATAAAATCCTAAACGCCCCTGGCGGTTCAGTGCAATGGAACGCTGATCAAGAACCCGTGTATAAACCATTCTGCGCATAAGTTCTTTTAAATCATCATCCGAGAGATCTGGTTCATAGTCTTTGTTCACGATCTCACCATTTTCATCAAGAACCTGAAACATTTCAAATTGATTTTCAATACTTTCCAGTACTTGTTTCAAATCGTTCACCTCTTCCTTTCTAATCCTCTGTTATTTTATTCTTTTCCAGCTTTCCCGAAACATGAAAAAAAGTGCACTTGTTTGCCTTTATGTATGTCTCGACATCATGCGTCATCGCCATCAACCAACAACGTCAACATGACCTCAACTGTTACATTAGAAAGGCAAAAGTAATTAGTACAATATGTGTTCCATGTTAGAGTTTAGCGCATTTTGAATCTGTTGGTCAATTACTTTGATTTATTTATCATTGTTTTTTTCCTGAATGATACCGCTTTCGTTCATTACTGTACCATTTTAACAAAACTGTTATAATAAATGCTGGAAACTGTATCACTTTTGGTTGACAACAACCTTAAACATTCGAAAAATCAAAATAATCCGTCAGTCGGATCTCTGCTTACGACCCATCCTCCTGCATACAAAAAGAACCGGACAACGCCCGGTTCTTTTTGTATGCCATTCGTTCTATTTATCGTTTTCCGATTTCGGATTGTTTTCTTTGTTTTCATTATCCTTGTTGTCTTTATTCTTTTTATTTTTATCGTCTTTATCTTTTTTCTCTTCATTGTTCTTATTTTCATTGTCATATTGAACGTCAATCTCAGCAGCGTCATAGAATTCCTTTTTAAGTTTGTTATACTCATTCGTCAGATTATTGAATGTTTCGTTCGCTTCAATAACCGCCTGATAGCTGTTGTTCAGATCCTCAATATGGTCGGATAATGCGTCCTGTTTCAAATCTTTATCCTGCAGCATTGTATACAATTCTTTTTCCTTGGATAATGAATCCGAATAAGCATCATGCAGCTTTTCGTATGCATCATAACGATCGGACATGACGTTAAACATATTATCGGCCTTGTTGCTCACAGATTCATCCTCAAGATCGTTGAGAATGTCCTCTATTTTCATAAATTCCTCTTTGGACGATTGCATGCTTTCGTTTTCTTTCTTTATTTTTTTCTCGCGTTTTTCAATGTTTGTAATGGCTTTTTTGGATAATTTTTTGATTTTATCCATATCATCCATATTTAATTCGATAACCTTCTTATAAATCTCTTGTTCCTCTTGTTCTAATTCCATAATGGGGTCCTGTTGTTTTTCAAATGTTTCTTCCAGCTTCACCGCTTTTTCCAGATGGTTATAAATTTTTTCCGCTGGAGGTGTGTTGCTGCAGGCAGTTAATAATACCATCATAATAATAGGACTAATGAATAATACCTTTTTTAATACCACGCTAATAGATCCTCCTTCTCCCCTAATACAACGTTTTTTAAGTATAACATACAATATATGATAGCAAATCTTTTTTTCGATCACTAACAATTAAAATAGATGATCTTCAGCATTTTTATGATACGGAAAAATAGTTTATGTTAAAATGAAGTTATTCACGTGTGTCGCAAGTTGTTTTGCCCATCATTTCAGGGTTCCAGCTTACACAGCATGTAATAGCTATCGACGATAAGGAGTGTTCAGCATGATAACAATGGACGATATTGTGCGGGAGGGACATCCGGCTTTGCGCAAACAAACGCAAGAAGTGACCGTTCCCCCTTCTGAAGAGGATCAGCAATTATTAAAAGATATGCTTACATTCATACAAAACAGTCAGGACGAAGAGTTGGCTGACAAATATCAATTACGGGCGGGTGTCGGGCTTGCCGCACCACAGCTGGGTGTCAGTAAACGGTTGTGCGCTGTCCATTTTGAAGATTTCAAAGGCGTGATACATAGTTATCAACTTGTCAATCCAAGAATCGTTAGTCACTCTGTCGAAAAGGCCTATTTATCTTCCGGAGAAGGCTGTCTATCGGTTGACCGGGATGTGGAAGGCTATGTACCCCGTTATGCCCGAATAACAGTCAAAGCCAGTGATATGGAAGGAAACGAATACAAGCTGCGTCTGCGTAACTTCGCTGCCATTGTTGTTCAGCATGAAATTGATCATCTCGACGGCATCATGTTTTACGACTATATTCATCCGGAAGATCCTTTTTCCGTACCAGACCAAGCGAAGGCAATCGATTGATGGTTGGTTTGTTGAATGCATAAAATCCCAGTTGTTAGCAAACACTAACGACATATCAACGCCGGAAAACAAGCTTTTTTCAATCAAATATAGTATTTTCATTTCAAAAATACAAAAACCGTATTATACTAGGAAATAAGAGGGATTGGATCGGCAGTACGTTTTTATCGCTTTTCTTACACAATAGAAAGGAGATGCGTATCACATGTTGAAACGCTTACGGGAAAAGCTAAAAAAACGCTGGAAAGATTTTCTGGGAAGAGGACGTGTACCAACCACCTTTAACAATGATTCCCCTGAATAAATGAGGCGGCACATGTATGAGCAAAATCGCCCAGAGACGAAACATCGAACCGGATGAATATGACTGTGTAAAAGAGGTAGAACTGGGTTATACTGAACAACCGGAAACCGTTACACAGCTGAACAACTAATAAAATGAACGTTGACATGTATGGATGAAGATTCCATTCCATCGACAAGGAAACAGACGACGAAAAAACTATTTGTTTAACAAGCGAATCGACAGAGGAGAGATAACCATGATTTACAAAGTATTTTATCAGGGCTTGCCCGATGAGATACCAGTGCGCGAACGAACGCAAAGCTTGTATGTCGAGGCCGAGTCCGAACAAGAAGTCCGTAATAAATTGTATGATCGCAACTATGATATCAATATTGAATATATCCAGCCGCTTAGTGATGCACATTTGAATTATGAAAAACAATCCAGTCAATTTACAGTGGAGTCCGTCTAGCTGATGAAATTTGTAAAAAATGATCAGACAGCGGTATTTGCACTGGGCGGACTTGGTGAAATCGGAAAGAACACATATGGCATTCAATTTCAGGATGAAATCGTCTTAGTGGATGCCGGGATTAAATTCCCAGAAGACGAATTGCTAGGGATCGATTATGTGATTCCCGATTACACCTATCTTGTGCAAAACCAGGATAAAGTTAAAGGATTATTCATCACCCACGGACATGAGGATCATATCGGAGGCATTCCGTACCTCTTACGTGACATTAATGTGCCTATTTATGCCGGCAAACTTGCGATCGGATTAATCCGCAACAAACTGGAGGAACATGGCTTGTTGCGCAGTACACAATTGTATACTATTGAAGAAGATACTGTTATTAAATTTCGTAAAACGTCTGTTTCTTTTTTCCGTACAACCCATAGCATACCCGATTCATTCGGTATCGTTGTCAAAACGCCGCCTGGAAATATTGTTCAAACCGGTGACTTTAAGTTTGACTTCACACCTGTTGGCCAGCCCGCAAACCTTGCAAAAATGGCCGAGCTGGGTCAGGAAGGGGTTCTATGCCTGCTCTCCGATAGCACGAATAGTGAAGTGCCAGGTTTCACGATGTCCGAACAAGTCGTGGGCGATAATATTAATGATATTTTCAGCAGAGTTGATGGGCGTTTAATATTTGCGACATTTGCTTCTAACATTTATCGTCTGCAACAAGTCGTGCAGGCGGCCGTCAAACATGATCGTAAAATTGCTGTGTTTGGACGGAGCATGGAATCATCCATCCGAATTGGACAAGAGTTAGGCTATATTCAGGCACCGAACGACACATTTATTGATGCCAATCAAATCAGCCGTCTCCCAGCTCATAAAGTAACGATTCTGTGCACAGGTTCTCAGGGTGAACCGATGGCGGCACTGTCCCGTATTGCCAATGGCACCCATCGTCAAATTCAAATTATTCCTGGCGATACGGTGGTGTTCTCATCATCCCCAATCCCCGGCAATACGGTCAGTGTAAGCAGAACAATCAATAAACTTTACCGTGCCGGTGCGGACGTCATCCACGGTAAGCTCAGTAATATTCATACTTCGGGCCACGGCAGCCAAGATGAACAAAAGCTGATGCTTCGATTGATGCAGCCAAAATATTTCATGCCGATTCATGGGGAATATCGCATGTTGAAAGAACACCTAAAACTGGGCGAGGCGTGTGGAATCGATCCGAATCATTCCTTTGTCATGGATAACGGTGACGTTCTCGCCCTCGGTAAAGATAACGCGATGATTGCAGGCAAAATTCCATCCGGCTCCATTTATGTTGATGGAAGTGGAATCGGCGACATAGGCAACATCGTTCTGCGTGATCGTCGTATTCTCTCGGAAGAAGGCTTGGTGATGGTCGTTGTGAGCATCAATATGAAAGAATTCAAGATTGCTTCCGGACCCGATATCATTTCGCGCGGTTTCGTTTATATGCGTGAATCCGAAGACTTGATCAATGAGGCGCAAAAGTTGGTGGCCAAACACTTGAAGAAAGTTATGGAACGCAGAACGAGTCAATGGTCCGAGATTAAAAATGAAATAACCGATACGATTTCACCGTTTCTGTTTGAAAAAACAAAGCGGAGACCGATGGTGTTGCCCATTATTATGGAAATATAACCAAAAAGGAATGGAAAACGTCCCTTATCCCGGAAACCTGATGCAATTTCATCAAAAAGTGCCGTGGACACTTATCGTGTCCACGGCACTTTTTACATTAAAGATTGGGGCTGGGACAAAAGACGTTTAGTCAAATGAAAATCCGAACTATGATTCGAAAAAAATATGAATAAGTTCGGATTTTTCGTTTAGCGCAGGAAAAACACGAAGACTCCTGCGGGATGAAAAGCTTAGATAAGACCCCGCAGTGCGATAAGCACGAGGAGGCTTATCAGCGCCCGCGGAAAGCGTAGTGTTTTTCCGGAGCGGTGACTACGTCTTAACTATATTATTCGTGTTTAGATGTGATTTGTTTAGTTATGTTCCAGCCTCTTTTTTACACTACAGATTCACCAGCTTCGGTTGGCAACCATTTAATCGATAACCAGGTTCTTTTCAAATCTGGAGATATCTTTATCTGAACCAATAATAATGAGAATATCCCCTTCCTCAAGAACATCATCTGCTGCCGGCGATACATTAATGTCTTTCTCCTGTTTAATGGCGACAACGTTACAACCGTAATTCGCACGTATATCAAGGTCCACTAACGTCTTACCACGCATTCGTTCCCCTACTTTCACCTCTACAATGCTGTGATCATCCGATAGTTCTAAGTAGTCCAAAATATTATTTGAAATAATATTGCGGGCAATGCGTTTTCCCATATCCCGTTCCGGGTGCACAACTTGATGAGCACCAATACGGTTTAATATTTTTTCATGATAATCATTCTGTGCTTTTACGGTAATTTTCTTTATGTTCAAATCTGTCAGAACAACGGTTGTCAAAATGCTCGCCTGAATATTGTCTCCAATGGCTACAATCACATGGTCAATATTTTTAATACCCAATTCCCGTAACGTTGCTTCATCTGTTGAATCAGCCATAACGGCATGCGAAGCTATATTTTTGAATTCATTTATTTTGTCTTCATCTTTATCGATGGCCAAAACCTGCATTCCTTCTTGATTCAGCTCTTGACAAATACTGCCGCCAAAGCGGCCAAGCCCGATTACGGCATAGTCCCTTTTCAATCCGGACTCCCCCTGTCACTCTATTTGCTTCTTATAGTCTATCATACCGCGTCCGTAAATGATATGTTGTTGACCAAACGCGTTGTCACCCTTTTGACGTAAAGTTTTCATCTTAATGTCATAGCCAGACGCGTTTCTGTATGACACAATCGTATATACTTATTGACATAAGAGAAACTATAATAACGACTTGGTTGCTGGAATTGAATTGACCCATCAATGTCACAAGGAGGAACGATAATGGAATTGGACACCGTCCTGATGAGCCGTTTGCTGACCGCAATGACGCTTGGATTTCATATTATTTTTGCCACGCTTGGAGTGGGCATTCCACTGATGATTTCCATTGCTGAGTTTATTGGTATCAAAAAGAACGACCCGCACTATCAACTTCTTGCCAGACGTTGGACCCGCGGATTTGTCATTACAGTTGCCGTCGGTGTCGTCACAGGTACCGCTATTGGACTGCAGCTGTCTCTCATATGGCCGAATTTTATGCAAGTAGCCGGCAATGTTATCAGTTTGCCGCTGTTTATGGAAGTGTTTGCATTTTTCTTTGAGGCGATATTTTTAGGAATCTATTTATACACGTGGGATCGGTTTACCAATCCGTATATCCATTGGTCCTTCTCGCTCCCTATTATTATTGGCGGTGGATTTTCAGCCGTATTCATCACCACGGTCAACGCTTTTATGAACACACCGGAAGGGTTTACAACAGAGAATGGAACGTTTGCCGCGGTCAACCCGCTCGCAGCCATGCTGAATCCGGCAACGCCAACGAAGGTATTTCATGTTCTGAGTTCTGCCTACTTAACGTGTGCAGCTATTTTGGCGGCGATCACCGCCTTTATGATATTGAAAAGGAAAACGACAGATTATCATAAGAAAGCATTGCGGCTAACGATGACTATGACATTCCTGTTTGGCCTTGTGACAGCTTTAGCAGGAGACACGTCAGCAAAATTTCTGGCCGATCATCAATCTGAAAAATTAGCTGCCGCCGAGTGGCATTTTGAAACATCAAACAACGCTGATCTGATTTTGTTTGGATGGCTGAATGAAAACAATGAACCGACCGGCGAAATGCGCATCCCAGGGTTACTGAGTTTCCTGGCCCACGGTAATTTTAATGCGGAAGTAACCGGTCTGGAAGAGGTTCCGACAGATAAACAACCCCCTCTTTGGATACATTACATGTTTGATTTGATGGTCACCATCGGATTTTTATTACCGGGCATCGCCTTATTGTATTTCATTTTAGCCATGGTGAAACGATGGAATGAGCACAATAAAGGACTTCTATCATTGATTTTTCTCAGCGGCCCATTAGCGGTATTAGCTATTGAATTCGGCTGGATTTATGCAGAGGAAGGGCGTCAACCATGGATTATCAGAGGGTATATGACGGTGGAAGAAGCCGTCACATCATCGTCCTACGTCCCGCATATGTTTGTTCTTTTCTTCGTGCTTTACGTGGTGCTCGGCACATTATGTGTTGTGACATTGCGTAAACTTTTCCGCAACAATCCTGCTGAAGTCGAATTGGAAAAACATTATCCAACGATAACAAAGGGTGATGACGAATGAGTTATGAACTGGTTGGTATCAGCGTTTTATGGTTATTTCTTTATGGCTATTTAATTGTCGCATCGATTGATTTCGGTGCCGGGTTCTTTGCCTTTTATGCCAAGGTTACCAAAAAGGATCATGTGATCAATCAACTGATCGCACGATACCTCTCCCCTGTCTGGGAAGTGACCAACGTGTTTTTTGTGTTTTTCTTTGTCGGAATCGTCGGCTTCTTCCCGGATACTGCCTATTACTATGGAACGGCCATGCTGGTGCCGGCGAGTTTCGCCATCATCCTGCTCGCCATCCGTGGCTCATTTTACGCGTTTGAAAATTATGGGTCCAAGCAAAGCACACTTTATACATTCCTTTACGGCGCATCCGGCCTTTTCATTCCAGCATCCTTATCGGTGGCCCTGACCATATCGGAAGGCGGCTTTATTACAGAAGCGAATGGCAATGTCTCGCTGAACTATATGGACCTGTTCACCAGTCCGTTATCATGGAGCATCGTTGCCCTGTCCATTGTCTCCATTTTGTTTATCAGTGCAACGTTTTTAACATTCTATGCTGCGCGCGCCCAAGATTGGCCGGCTTTAAAGCTCGTTCGGACATTTGCGCTGTTCTGGAGTACGCCAACCATCATTGCCGCTCTGACAACGTTCATTGTCTTAAGTCAACATAATGAACGGCATTATGAGAACATGCTCAATCTCTGGTGGGTATTCGGCCTGTCGGTTGGTTTCTTTTTGATAGCTATTTGGCTTCTTTACCAGCAAAAACGTTATGGCCTGGCATTCATCAGTGTCATGCTGCAGTTTTTATTTGCCTTTTTTGGTTATGGCGTCGGGCAATACCCGTATTTGCTTGATCCCTATATATTGATTCATGAAGGGGCTACTCATCCATCAATGGGCATTGCGCTGATTGCTGCATTCATCGGCGGCCTTTTGTTATTGATACCGTCGCTGATTCTGCTGTTCAAACTCTTTCTGTTTGACGCCGCATATGTTAAAGGAAAAAAATAACCACTCAAACAATCATAACGCATTGGAGGAAACAATATGTCCGGAGCAACCATTCTGTCCCGTCACAAAAAAACGGTTCTTTTCCTGTGCATCCTGGCCGTACTGACAGCCGTTATGATTGTACTGCAAGCCTATTTCCTTGCAGCTATCGTCGAGAGCATCTTCGTCCAGAAGCAGGTCTTTTCACATGTTACTTGGATGCTGGCCGGACTTCTGGGGGTTTTTCTGCTTCGCACGACATCCACATATATCGGACGGCGGACAGGTATTGCGATGGCCGCAAACGCGAAAGCCGATTACCGACAATCACTCTTGGATAAGTTTGCAGGAAAATCTGTCCTTCAAGCTTCACAGGGACAAGCAGGCGGAAAAGTGAGTGTAGTGCTTGATGCTGTTGATGACATGGACAGCTATTTCAGTAACTATATTCCACAACTGATCCAGGCTTCCATTATTCCTGTCATCATTCTGGCGACAGCTTTTTCGCAGCATGTCAACACAGGGCTGATTATGATTATTACTGCCCCGTTCATTCCGATATTCATGATTATTATCGGTATGCAGACGAAAACTAAATCCGAAGAGCAGCAGGAGACATTATCTGCCTTTTCCGGTCAATTTCTGGATGCATTGCAGGGACTGACGACATTGAAATTATACCGGCAATCCCGGAGGCAGGAAAAAGCCATGGAAACGAGCAGTCTTCGCTTCCGGGATGCCACGATGGAAATATTAAAAATAGCGTTCACCTCGTCATTCATGCTTGAGCTTATTTCCATGCTAAGTATTGGCATTGTCGCTCTCGAACTGGCTATACAGCTCATTATTTACGAACAGGTATCATTTTTTACAGCCTTCTTTCTCCTCATACTGGCACCGGAATTTTATACGACGTTAAAAGAACTCGGCAGCACCTTTCACAGCGGACAGACCAGTAAAGGGGCGGCTACAAACGTATTAAATGAACTGGACGCAGAAACGCAAACCTTGCAATGGGGAGACATGGAACTGGCTAGTGGTGACGCGCCTCCGTCGATTCAACTACAGCACGCCGGCTATCACTATGACGAAGGGAATTTCAGTCTGGAGGACATCCACACCGCTTTTCCTCCATATGGAAACATCGCTATTGTCGGACGCAGCGGGTCAGGCAAGTCGACCTTGCTTCATCTGATTGCCGGCCTCCTCCCTATTAAGGAAGGCACCATCATCATTAACGGGCATCCATTAGCTTCCTATTCCGAGACAGCATGGTTCGAACAAATCAGTTATATATCCCAGCATCCGTATCTTTTCGCAGGAACCATCGCCGACAATATAGCGATTGGCAGCAACCGCAAGCCGACGCGTGCAGACATTCAACACGCAGCTGAGCAGGCAGGTCTTAAAACGGTCATCAGTCAGCTTGAAAACGGCTATGATACACCAGTCGGTGAAGCTGGAAGAGGGCTTTCAGGTGGAGAAATGCAGCGGCTGGCACTGGCCCGGGCCTTCCTGAAACAGCCTGCGATCATCTTGTTCGATGAGCCGACAACCGGGCTTGACCTTTATACCGAACGTATCCTCTATTCATCAATCAATCAATTGGCACAGCAGGCGACAGTGATAACCGTAGCCCATCGCCTCTATACCATCAAAGATGCAGATGCCATTCTATTTTTAAAACATGGGCGGCTTTTAGCGGAAGGCACGCATATTGAACTTATGGAAAACGTCCCGGACTATTACGATATGGTCACAGCTCACGAAGGAGGGAACGATCATGCGTGATTTGGCGATCATTCTGAAAGCAATGGCAACCGAAAAAAAAGATATTATTTATTCCATTTTATTCGGCTTTATAGCTGGCATTACGGCTGTCGGCCTATTTGCCGCCAGTGGCTTTCTGATTTCCAAAGCCGCGCTGACACCGCCTCTTTATACGCTGATCATTCTGACATCAGCGGTGAAACTGCTTGGAATAACCAAAGCCATCGCCCGGTATGCTGAACGTTATTTTTCACACCGGGCAACGTTCACGATTTTGAGTAATCTGCGGGTTGCTTTTTTCCAAAAATTAGAGCCATTGACACCAGCCTTGTTTCAAAAATATAGAAGCGGTGATTTGCTCTCCCGAATTGTAGGCGATGTGGAAACACTGCAGCATTTCTTTCTTCGTGTTTTCTATCCGCCGATTGTGCTGGTGACTGTTTTTCTGAGTACCATTTTGTTTACGTCTTTCTTCTCCATAACGATCGCGATCATTTTATTAGCAGGTTTATTGCTTACCGTGGCTGTCATTCCAACCTTATTTTTATGGCGCCAGGAACGAATCGACCAGGATGTGCGAAACCGCCGCAGCCATTTGTCAGCACGCACAACCGAGTTTCTTCAAGGGTTCCGTGATTTAACCATTCATCAGAAAGTCCATGAAGCAAAAACAAACGTCATCCAGTCATCAGACAGCTATATCAGCGAACAAAAACGGGAAAACCTGAACAAATTGTACAGTGAATCGGTTAATACACTTGTTTCGCTAGCCATTACCTGGACCGTCCTTGCCTTCGGAGCGCTTCTCATTACGAATGGCCAGCTGGACGGCATTCTGCTGGCCATGCTCGTGCTGATTTCGTTGACAGTCTTCGAGGATGCGGGGCCGATGGCTGCGTTTCCGCTTCATCTGCAGGATTCGAAACGGGCTTCATCCAGGCTTTCAGCTGTAACTGCAGAGACGCCGAATCGTTGCGGTGAGCACACCGGGGTCACCTATCTGGTACAATCCCGCCCCATTACTGCAGCGCTGGAAGGTGTGTCTTTCCATTACTCCGGTGAAAAACGGCCAACATTACACAACGTCGACATAACATTGCCGGCTGGTTCCAAAACAGCCATTGCCGGTCCCAGCGGCTCGGGTAAATCGACACTTCTGCAGCTTCTGCTAGGGTTGAACCAGCCCAATAAAGGCACGATTTCCCTGGACAATATCCCTATCGAGCAGCTTGATAAGGCGTCCATCTGGGACCATGCAGCTGTCATGCTGCAAGACAACCACTTTTTCTTTGGAACAGTCAGGGATAACCTTCTTCTAGCAAAGAATGACCTGACAGATGACCAAATGACGGCCGTTCTGACGAAAGTCCATCTGGATTATTTCCGTTTGGATGATCCTGTCCAGGAAAAAGGCGATAACTTATCGGGCGGAGAAAAGCAGCGGCTGGCTCTGGCCCGTACGATGCTGAAGGAATCGCGCCTGTGGATCCTGGATGAACCGGCGTCATCAGTGGACGCGTTGACCGAACAGGCCATTTATGACCATCTTTTCGAACAGGCTGCCGGTGACACGATGGTCATTGTCAGCCACCGCTTGACAAACCTGGAAAAGATGGATCAGATCATCGTTATCGATCATGGTGAAATCGTTGAAACAGGCACATTCGATCATCTCATGCACCAGCAAGGCTATTTATACGACATGAAACAAATTGAAAAAAGTCTGCTGTAAAGGACCCCCTCCCGATGAAGACGGGAAGGGTGCCTTTTCATTTGGCTATCGTTGATTTCATCGGACAAGCCAATTGCCAGAATTTCGAACGCTTCAGTGTAATCCGCTTTTTTCATCCCAGACGTTCCATCAGCCAGAAATTCTTGCCGATGGCCATGTCATGTTTACAACAAGTGAAAAAGGGTATATCATTACAGCATTGGAGACTGCTATTAGGAGGATACATATGGAGTTTTTTGGAATATCATTCGATTTGTCAGCTATCATTGGCATGCTCTTACGAATCGCACTGCTTATTATCTTATTCATTATATTCGTTCCGTTCGGTAAAAAAATAGTGGAAAAATCCATACAAAAGGCGGGAGCAAACCAAAAACTGTCACCGACTAGGGTGAAAACACTTCAAAAATTACTCGTTAATTTGTTTTCCTATGCCGCCGTGTTTTCATTCATCGTTATGCTGTTTGCAGCACTTGGCATCCCTATCGGTCCGTTGCTCGCGGGAGCCGGCATTGTTGGACTGGCCATCGGTTTCGGTGCACAGGGACTTGTCAGCGATATCGTAACCGGATTTTTCATCCTACTGGAACACCAGCTTGAAATAGACGATTATGCGACCGCTGGCGGATATGATGGGATTATTGAAGAAATAGGACTGCGCACAACAAAGATTCGCAGTTTTGACGGAACCCTGAATTACGTACCGAATCGACTCATTACAGGCGTAGCAAATCATTCCCGTGGTAATATGCGTGCATTGGTTGATATGCGCATCAGCTATCAAGATAATATGGATGAGGCGATTGCTGTATTGGAAAAGGTATGTGCGGAATTTCAGGAAGATGAACGGTTCAAAGACGGCCCTAATGCGGTTGGTGTGCAAAGTTTGGGAGCATCGGAAGTCGTCTTGCGTGTTGTCGGGCAGACGGAAAATGGTCTGCAGTGGGAATGTGAACGTGCCTTGCGGAAACGGATGAAAGAAGCATTTGACGATGACGGGATCACTATTCCATATCCGCACCATACGATTGTGCAAAAATAACAAAAGCTTCGGTCATGCTGGAAAGCAAACGACCGAAGCTTTTCGTTTCTCTATTGATTGGTAGTTAACCGATCATTGACGAGCTGACAAACATCCTGGGCAGTCTGACCGCCTGCATTAATGACAGGGCCCGCTATGCTTGCTGTGGACATTCCCATCACATCTTTATCCTGTCCTGATATGACACAGCAGTCACAATTGCCCGTATCGTCTTCTGATTTTAAGTCGACTGTCTGATGCCCCATTTCCGCCAAAGCTTCCTTAACGTCTGTCAGTGTTTCTTCGACTCCGATTCGTGCCATTTGTATACCTCCTCCAGGCAGAAAATAGTCATTACCTAGTTTTGACGATTGCGGCATACATATACAGACACATTACCGGCCGGACAGAGCATGAATCATCGATGAAACGGCACGGATGCCTGTCTCTAACGCAGCTTCATCAGGCTGCAGCTGCGCACTGTGCAGGCCGGCGGGCGAATCCACTCCAAGCCAGAACATGAATCCAGGAATTTCCTTAAGCATATAGCCAAAGTCTTCTCCTGTCATCGCCGGTGCTGCTTCTTGATGCGCTATATGACATTCTCTGGAGACGTCAGCAAACAAATCCGTCAACCATTGCTCATTCGTTACCTGATAATAGTTTGCGCCGTAATCAACAGAAATCGAACAGTCATGAGCCACCTCAAACCCTTTGATAGACTGTTCCAGCTTTTGTTTTATAATCCCGATAGAAGCTGGATCAAGTGTGCGGATTGTTCCTTCCAAACGTGCAGTTTCGGCAATGGCGTTCTGAACGGAACCACTTTCGATTTTTCCGATCGTCAGCACCGCACTTTCCAACGGGTCCAGTTTTCGTGAAATAATTTCTTGTATTTCCACGACGAAACTGCTCGCCGCCACCCCCATATCCTTTGTCAGATGTGGATACGCGGCGTGGCCTCCTTGGCCTGTGAAATCAAGGAACAATTCACTCGTATTGGCAAACAGAATTCCTGGACGGCTGGAGACCGTTCCAGTCGGAAGCTCCGGAGCAATATGAAGAGCAAACACCACATCCGGCTTCCATGCCTGAAATGGTTCGGACTGAAGCATAGGCCATGCACCACCCGGCCCTTCTTCAGCAGGCTGAAAAAGGAATACCGTGTGATCATCCGGTGGGTTCTCAATGATTGTCTCGAGCGCTCCCAAAGCAATGGTCATGTGAAAATCGTGACCGCATGCGTGCATCTGTCCGGAATGCTGTGACGCAAATGAATACCCGGTTTCTTCCGTTATCGGCAATCCATCCATATCACTGCGGTATCCGATTGTTTTAGCAGGATTTTCCCCTGCAACATGGACAAGTATACCGGTTTTCCACGTTGTAATCGTCATCCGATCGGTTTTGATGGTTTGCAGTTTGTCGAGCAGATATCGCTGCGTTTTTACTTCCTGAAAGCCAAGTTCAGGAATTTGGTGCAATTCCCGACGAATGGTCTGCCATTTAAATGTAGCCATTTCATCCCCTGCTTTAATCATCCAATTTGCGGAGTTCTTGCTTAATCTCCGTTTTTGCTTTCGTATTTTCATCGATTTCTTTAAGTACTTTAGCAGGTGTTCCGGCGACCAATTTATTCGGCGGAACATCCTGTGTTACAACCGATCCTGCAGCCACAATGGATCCCTTGCCGACTGTCACTCCTTCCAATATGACAACATTGGCTCCGATAACAGCTTCGTCCTCAATGACCACTGGTTTTGCGGAAGGCGGCTCCACCACCCCGGCCAATACTGAACCAGCCCCAATATGACAATTTTTCCCGACAGTGGCCCGTCCGCCGAGAACAGCATTCATGTCAATCATAGTCCCTTCACCGACGACGGAGCCAATATTGATAGCTGCCCCCATCATGATGACGGCGCCATCACCGATGGATACCTGGTCACGAATAACAGCTCCAGGCTCAATGCGGGCATTGATTTCCTTTTTATCAAGCAGCGGAATAGCGGAATTTCTTCGATCGTGTTCCACAACGTAATCCGTAATGGAGGCCTGATTCTGTTCCAAAAAGGCACTGACATCGTTCCATTCACCGAACACAACACCACTTTTTTGTTCGGCAAAAACCTGGACGGCGTCATCATGATCAGATAAAGCGTCCAGCTGCTCACCCTTCACATACACTTTGACAGGTGTCTTTTTCTTACTGGTAGAAATAAAATTGATAATCTCATTAGCATCCATCATTTCCATGTTGATCCCTCCCTATTTTTGTCACTCAACAACTTTACTTTAGCAAAGGAATCCGGCACTCGCAACAGGAAGCCTGAACCGAACGTAAGCGCAACCATGGCGATTGTCGGTATACCAATATCATTCATGCTCATGTTCGACGGTGTAATAATTCCTTTTTAATTGTTTCAAAATGGCACGTCTCGTCAAAATGCCGTCGAAGTGATTGTCTTCATCCGCAACACAAACAAACGGGTAATTAATAACAGTCTTTAATCCGTCCATGAAAGAATCGGACCTGGATAGACTTGGAACATCTGTGTTCATGGCTTCATCTACCCGCATATCGGATAATTTTTCCGTTTCAAATCGTTCCAACCCCAATACGGCATTTAAAATGGGGGTTTTACCAATGGTTCCTTTCAATTTAAATGATGAATCCAAAACCGGCACAGCGGAATACCCTGATTTCACAAGAATCAACAGGGCGTGCTCCAGTGGGTTATGCAGTTGGACATGTGCCACTTTTTCCGATGATATCATTAAATCATCTATTACAATGTCTGTCAGCTTTTTATCTTGTGTTGCACTCATAACAAACGCTCCTTTTCATTACTTAAAAAGTACCATACTATGTTACGCCGATAAAAGGAGTTGGGGTCATTTATCTTTACGTACAGTTTACCACATGACTCCGGCAGAAACATCACTTCGTTCTGAATAGCCCGGCACCATTATCACATCCTACTCAACACGATGGTTATCACAGAACACATTCGCTCTGTATATAATGAAACGACTAATATAATGAAAAAGAGGAACGATCATGCAACTGCAAACCTATACCAAAAAAGAAGAAGCCGTACATGCCATTACTCACGGCTTTGGTGCGTTATTGAGCATTGTCGGTCTCATGTTTCTTATCGCCGACACGCCGCCGGATAGTGATGGGAAACGCATGGTTGCTGTGCTCATTTTCGGTATCACCATGTTTCTCATGTATTTAATGTCCACTATTGTCCACAGCCTGCCTCAAGGAAAATGGAAAACCCTTTTCAAAACCGTTGATCAAGCTTTTATTTACTTATTCATCGCGGGAACCTATACACCTTTTTTGTTGATGCTTCTGCCGGATAATTTGGGAAAGACAATGCTCATGATCGTATGGGGGATCGCAGCGGCAGGCATTTTGTTGACCATTGGTTTTATCAAACGGTTTCGTGTACTATCCACATGTTGCTATATTTTTCTAGGATGGCTCATTTTATTTGTGTGGGGGCCACTGACATCAGCTATGCATGAAAATGGGGTTACTCTTTTAATGACCGGCGGTCTATTTTATACCATAGGCACTATTTTTTATCTATGGCGGGGGTTTTGTTATCACCATGCTGTTTGGCACATTTTCGTGCTAATGGGATCGGGGTTCCATTTTTTTTGCATATTTCATTATGTTCTTTGATGACCAGCCAACCATAAATTATGTCCATAACTTCCATGATGTTCCCTACTTTACAGCATAAATGCGACAATGATAAAAGTCAAAACAGGTGCACATATCGATATCTTTTCATCCCGACATCTTTCCTAAGCATGTTAAATAAGGTATGATGATAACAGGTAGACTATACAAACCTGAAAGGCAGATACGTATGAACAGGCGGACCTTTTTGAAACGAATACTGGGAAGTGTAACGGCACTTGTCGGCCTGGGTGGGGGAGGCTATTATTATGCGCGTGATGTGGAACCGCGACTACTCACCACTACGAGCGAAAACCTTACATCATCTAAAATCCCTCCTGAACTTGATGATTTTACTATCGTACTTTTTTCAGATACCCATATCGGCTTTCATTACTCGCTGGAACAGTTTGCTGATCTCACCGACGACATCAACCGTTTAGATCCTGATTTAATTGTTTTCAGCGGGGACCTTGTTGATGCACCGGATACGTACAACTGGAACAACGAGCTGATCCAACTGTTGCAAAAACTTAAAGCCAATCACGGAAAGTACTGGATTTACGGCAATCATGACCATGGGGGCTATGGAACAGAGACTGTAAAAAACGTCATGGACAAGGGTGGATTTGAACTTCTGCAAAATACGCATAAAACGATTAAACGAGACAGAGGTCAATTTGTATTGGCAGGCATTGATGATGTCATACTTGGCAAGCCAGATCTGAAGATGGCATTGTCCGGTGCGGATCCCGATCTGTTCACCATCCTGCTGGCTCACGAGCCCGATTATGCGGATAACACCGCCCATTTTCCGGTGGATGTCCAACTTTCAGGCCATAGTCATGGCGGTCAAGTTCGCCTTCCGTTCATCGGTCACTTGTACACCCCTCTCTATGCACAGAAATATGTACAGGGGAAACATGTACTCGATGAAGGCAATCTGGCATTATACGTGAACCGCGGAATCGGTACCACTAGACTGCCGTATCGATTTTTTTGCCGACCCGAGATGCATATATTCCGGCTGAAATCCTGACATATACACAGTTGAAGCCGTCCGTGCAGTCTGTTTGTCTGCACTCTATCTGGAAAACATATATATTGCAACTGTCCAATATTTGTGATATATTATTTTTACGTATAAACGATTGTCCAAAACATAGATAAGGAGGTTTGATGAATGAGCGAAAAAGCCACCATTCCACTCAATGAGCTCGCTAAGGCGCTGTTCACCATTAACCGCCATGCTAAAACCGCTCCCCAGCCCCAACATCTCTATTATATTAAGAAAGAATCGATTAACCGTCTTCTGCGAGAAAACCGCGCCCAAAAAATAGGCTTGCATTTTTCCAATCACCCTAAACTGAGCAATCAACATTCAACGCTTTTAGTGAAGGTTGGCGACTATTTTTTTCACATTCCCCCATCAAAGGAAGATTTTAAACAGTTGAAGCATTTAGGTACATTGGACAAGCAATACCGAAACCCCCAGGTAAAAATGTCCTTATCACAAGCCAAAAAAACAATTTATCGGTATATCAACTGGTCACCGCCGAAAAAACGCCATACGACAGCACGACACAATACATCCGCCAGTTTCACCCCATCATCCCTCGGCAAAATGAATGGACCCCCAAAAAAACCGCGGCGGAGCACCAGGACACATTTTTAAATCCTCTTAAGCGCGCCGATTCATTCAGACGCGCTTTTTTCTGTTTCGGAAAAGATATTCCACGGTATGGATAACAATCAACATTAAACCGAACAAAGCCAAACAATTAAGCACTACTGCCAAAATCATCTTGTCCAAAAAGGCGGTTAATACAATTCCTGACAAAATCAGCACGAGAAGTAACAGACTACTGAGTATGTAATTAAGAAATTTGGTCGTTTTAACCATGACTGCCCACTTGATCATCGGGCGGATGATTGTATAAAGAGCCATCAATGCGATAAAAATATAAATATATGTTTTATTGAGTTCGTTCCATAGACTATCCAGCTCTTCCAACATAAACATCCCCTCCTTTTCAACTTATTCGCGTTTTACAAACAATAAAAACCCTACTATCACTATGTACGAAATTATTACGCATTATACTTGGATGATTGCCCTGCTTTACACAGGATCTGTATGATGATTCATCCTATCATCGAACGATCCTGATATATCTCAAAATCGAGATCAATAAGTGATAGTCATCACGTCATAAGTAAAAAAAACCCTTTATGATGGATATATATCAATTATTTGGAGGGTTTGATGATGACTGAATTTACACTGGATCATAAACCGGCTGACATTGTAAAAGTTTTTCCTAAGGCAAGTGACGTATTCAAACGGAACCGGATCGATTTTTGCTGTGGTGGTGACCAGCCATTGAGGGATGTATGCTCGAAACGGAATCTGGATGAAACGGCTGTTATGGAAACGCTGAACCATGCGTATCAGGACTGGCTAAAGGAAGACGAGCACCCCATTGACTGGGATCGTATGCCAGCAAGTGATATCATCGATCACATTACCCAAACACACCACGCTTACTTAAATGAGGAACTTCCGGCACTGGGAACATTTGTTTCTAAAATTTTCCGTGTGCACGGTAAGAATCATCCGCATCTGAAAGAACTGCATCGTCTGTATAATGATTTTAAAGTGGACATGGAAGAACATACAGTCAAAGAGGAAGAAGAGGTCTTTCCACTGATCAAACAATATGAAGATCATCCAAATGATGACCTGCTGCAGCAGATTCACGAAGCCAATGGCGGATTGGAAGATGAACATGACGCAGCCGGAAACATGCTGAAGCGAATGCGAGAGATTACCAATGGATTTGAACCGCCGGCAGATGCATGCAACTCTTACCGTATTACGTATGCCCGCTTGGCCGAACTGGAAGCCGACACGTTTCAGCATATCCATCTTGAAAACCATGTGTTGTTCAAAAACTTATAATCCATCAAACGAATCGTGGGGTTGGGACGAGATTGAACAAATCACTTCTAAACACGAACTATATATTTAAGACGTAGTCACCGCTCCGGAAAAACACTACGCTTTCCGCGGGCGCTGCTGAGCCTCCTCGTGCTTATCGCACTGCGGGGTCTCACCTAGGCTTTTTGATCCCGCAGGAGTCTCCGTGTTTTTCCTACGCTAAACGAAAAATCCGAACTGATTCAGATTATTTGTGAATCATAGTTCGGATTTTTCTTTAATTAAACGTCTTTTGTCCCAGCTCCATATAGAAAAAGCAGGAAGCATGAACTATATGCTTCCTGCTTTTTCATTTTTGTTGTATTTCACCGCATACACGGTATGTTATGATATATTTAATGTCTCATCATCTTGTTCTTTGACAGATGTATGACGACTGAATCGTTTTTCGAGACGATTCTCAATTTGTTCGATCTTTTTATCGTTTTCCATAAGTTCTTGTTTATTTTGTTGAACTAAGTCTTCAAAACGTTGATGCTTTAAGCGCATACTCATCTTCTCCTTTGCCTAGTCTATGATCTGTCCGTACTTATAGTATAACGTATTTTTTTATCTTCAAATCAAAATTGTTTGAACATTTTATAACATTTTCTCAGGAGGTTGCCACATGCGGCCAAACATTGATCCAACTGCCCAATCCATTGAAATATCAGGGATTCGACAATTTTTTAATATGGTCTCCGATGAACAGGGGGTCACATCATTAACGATTGGACAACCCGATTTCAGTACACCTGACCATGTAAAAAACGCGGCCAAAATTGCCTTGGACACAAATCAAACTACCTACACACCGAATGCTGGCTTGATGGCATTGCGCACAGCAATAAGTGATTTTTATGAACGGAACTACGGCGTGAATTACCAGCCAGATTCGGAAGTCATTGTCACATCCGGAGCATCTCAAGCTATCGATATAGCGTTACGGACCATTTTGACAGCCGGAGATGACGTTCTTCTTCCAGCACCCATCTACCCTGGTTATGAACCATCAATTAAAATGAACGGTGCAGAACCTGTCCATATTGATACGACCCATGATGACTTTAAGTTGACGAAAGACCATTTAAAAGAACATATAACAAGTCGGACGAAGTGTGTGGTTCTGCCCTACCCTTCCAATCCAACAGGTGCCTCGTTCACGAAAGAGGAGTTGGCGAACCTTGTTTCCGTTTTGAAACATGAAAATATTTTCATTTTAGCGGATGAAATATACAGCGAGCTAATCTATGACCAAGAGCATACATCGATTGCACAGTTTGAAGACGTGAAAGACCGTACGATTGTCATTAATGGCGTTTCCAAATCGCATGCGATGACCGGATTCCGCATTGGCTATGCCCTTGCCCCCGAATGGTTATCTAAGCACATGCTGAAGGTGCATCAGTTTAATGTATCGTGCGCGTCATCAATCAGTCAGCACGCAGCAATCGAGGCTCTAACCAATGGCCTTGATGACCCTATCGCCATGCGGGATGCCTATAAACAACGGCGCGATTACATGTACAGCCGGTTAAAAAACATGGGACTTGAGGTTAATAAACCGGACGGAGCCTTTTATTTCTTCCCTGCATTTCCCATCGATAAATCATCCTTTGATTTTGGCTTGGATCTGGTACAGAAAGGAAAAGTTGCGCTCGTACCAGGCAGCTCGTTTTCATCGATTGGTGAAGGATATATGAGGTTGTCCTATGCTTACCATATGAGTACGATTGAGGAAGGCCTTAATCGTCTGGAATCGTTTTTATTGAAAGAGAACATGATATCATGAAAGTCATGAACAACGTCCGGTGATTGACGTCTGTTAGCACGTATTACCTGTATGTTTCATTGAGTCATAATGGTTCATCAACCTGTCCAATTCTTGACTCAGCTTAATGGATTCATGGCTTGTAAAACCTTTTTCCAATGCGACAACCGTCATATGACGACGCAATCGTTCAATATGATTTAAAAGCTCGTCAGCATTCATAGTTAAGGGGTACTCCTTTTATCCGGGATGAGATGGTAACATAGCAACATAATAACAAAAACTGACAAATCCCAGAAAGAATTGGTTTTCAAATGGGACGAAACATCATGCATTTGGACATCAATGGAAACTATAAAGAAATAGTGACAATAGAGCTTAAGCATATCGCTAAAAAGAATAAAGAATCTATATCGTTTGGCTGAAAGGTTGAGTGCACTTGAAAAAAACAAAAAAGAAAAACGAGTGGTTGGAATGGGGAAAGGCTCTTCTTATTGCAGTCATACTGGCTTTATTTCTCCGGTCATTTATATTTGCAACGTCTGTGGTTGACGGTGAGAGTATGGAGCCTACACTTGAAGATGGTGAAACGATTCTGTTTAATAAAATGACTTATTTATTCGATGAACCCGAGCGGGAAGATATCGTTATTATTAAAAAACCGTTAAAAAATTATGTCAAACGGATTATAGCTATGCCGGGAGAAACGATCACTGTTAAAAATGGTGGGTTATATATCGATGGAAACCTTTATGATCAAGCGTTCCTCCATAGTGATCAATTGACTGGAACCGGAAGATTCGGACCCATTAAAATACCCGAAAACAGCTATTTCGTTATGGGTGATAACCGAATGATAAGCAAAGACAGCCGTAATGGACTTGGTCTCATACAAGAAACTGAAATCATCGGAAAGTCGGAATTCATCATTTTCCCTTTCAATGAATGGTCCGTGACGGATTGAAATCATGACCCTTGCGAAATGGACATGCTGCATCCGCTGCACTGGACCAATTCCTCGAAAAATCCCAACTTGCCGGCCGGAGCAGCACATGAATTTGTTGTCCGGCCCTATTCATAATGCCTGCTGCCAACGGTTCCTACCCATTATCAAAGATACAGTAGCCAATATTCAATACGATCAATCCCAGGCAAACTACACCAAAAACAGTTTCCCAAACGTCCATATGCTTGTACCTCCTTTATATGTGTTATGGTATGCAATGTCATTCAACGTATCCGTTTCTTCCATAATACCAATTTCCTCATCCAAAATAAAGTAAAAATATGATAAAATAAAATTATCTAAGAACGACCGGAAACGACAAAATATAACACGAAAAAGAAAGCAGGTATAACGATGCACTACTGCCCTTATTGCGGTGCAAACGTTCTGGAGAATGAGGACTATTGCATCAACTGTGGCAAACAACTGCCACAAGACCGGCATGAACGGATGAAAACCAAACAACCATTCAATAAATATTGGTATATCCCGATCGCGGTCGTCGCTCTAATCCTATTTGTTTCTGGTTCCTATTACATTTTTCTACAAAATCAATCTGCTGAAGCCACCGACTTGTATCAAAATGCTGAAACATATGCGCTGAATGGGGACTATTCAAAAGCAACGTCTTCACTTGAAGAATCGCTTAACCACCGAAGTGACTTCCAACAGGCGAAGAATGCCCTTGCATTCACCCAAAAGGCTGTAAAAATAAACGAAGACTTAGACAAAGCGTCAAACCTGCAAAAGAAAGGCGAATACCGGGACGCATCAGCACTTATCAATGAAGCGGAAGACAGCATTGCCAACTATGACGGGGAAGCAGTCACGAAGCTTATCGATAAACTTACTGCCAAGCGCAACCATATCAAACTGGCCCATTTAAAAAATAAACTGAATCAGGATCCAGGTATCGATAAATTAAAAGTACTTTTATGGGAAGCAGATGCGATCCCCTCCGATGAGGCCGACGACATCAAGTCGTCTATCCGGGGACAAATTGTTGATTATGTTTTTTCCAATGCAAGTAATCAACTCAACAACCATCAATTCTCAGATGCGTTGTTGATGGTGGAAGATGGATTAAAATATGCACCCGATTCCAAAAAGCTTCTCAGTCTTCAAACAACAATTAAAAAGGAAAAAACTGCTTTTGAAACAGCCCGAAAACAGCGAATTGAGCAAGCGATCAGTTCGGCGGAAAAAGAAAAGAAATTAAACGAAAATGATGCTGTCGAACTTATCTCCGTCAGCACCGAAGAAAACAAACAAGGGAATCTATCGGTCACAGGCAAAGTGAAAAGTGTTGCCACTGTCCCGATCCATTCCATATTGATTGAATACTCCCTGTCTTCGGATGAGGAAACCATTTTAACGAATGACGTCTATATCTATCCGGACACGCTTTACCCGGATGCCACCGGTGAATTTGAATTCACGCATTATAATATGGAGCAGCAGAAACCGAACGATATCCATATTAACGTAGACCGGATCAAATGGTATACAGATCAATCATAGGAGATAATTTGGGGTGAAATTTATGCACAAAAAAATACTTGGTCCGGTCATTGTGTCCGTCCTTCTAGCAGCGGCCAGCGTTTTTATACTGATTGTGATACATAATCAATACACATCACATAACATTAGCGTTAATAATCCGGTGATCCGGAAAGTGAAAACAGCTACTCAGGACCTTGATTTGAAATCCATCATCCATACCGCTGAAAAAAGCGTTGTGCAAATTGAAGGAAAGCATGAGAAAACAACCGTCACCGGTTCCGGTTTTCTATTTAATGAAAAAGGCGATATTGTAACAAATGCGCACGTTATCAAAGATGCAGATGTCATTTATGTCCGGACGACGAATGGGCGTGTTTACCCAGCTGCCGTCGTTGGAGCAAGTTCGGATACGGATATTGCCGTTATTCGGGTACCACAGCTTGCCGGCCAACCATCACTGGATATCAACACGGAAACCAAAGCAGAGATTGGTGATGACGTTATTGCACTTGGCAGTCCCCACGGCTTTCAAAATACTGTCACGCTCGGAATCATATCGGGAACCGAGCGGAATTTCTCTGTGGATGGATATAACTATGAGCATGCCTATCAGATTTCTGCTCAAATAACCAATGGCAACAGCGGTGGTCCCCTTATCAGCCGAAAAAGCGGCAAAGTCATTGGTATCAACGCCGTTGGAACAAACGATGGAACACTCGGATTCAGTATACCTATTGATGACGTTTATAAACAGCTGTCAACATGGGCAAACGAAGCACAAAACAAAAACCTGACATTTGGCTCCACCAAAGATATCACCGATGCAGCCAATACCCAACAACTGGTTAATGATGCGGAATATGTGGTTGACTACTTCCTGGAAAGCATCAGCATGCGGGATTATGTCGCTGCCTACACCCTGCTTGGGAGCAACATGCAAACAGAGTCGGCCTATTCTGATTTTCGGAAGCAGTTCATTCATTATATTGATCTTCAATACTCAAATATGACAAGCAAAGTGACCGACGATGGCAACGTGGAAACAACCTTATCGGTAACAGCGGAGAAAAGCCAAAATAATAAAACAAAAACAAAACAGGAAACATACACCTATGTCTTCACGCTTGGTCATGAAAACGATCAGCTGAAAATATTGCAGATCAACCAATCACCCGAAGATAGCGAATAGAGTTGTGTACAATCATCTGCTTTTTATTAGTTGAATCAGTCAACTTCTCCCTGACCAGACGTTTTCGGCCAGGGAGAATGCGATTATCCGTCAATCATGATGGTTGTTTGTTTATGCATTACTTCCCCCTTTTATAATCATTACCCAATCACCATCTTTTCTTTTGGATAGTGATATTTTCCTGTTTGCTTATGACTGGTGAAAATGAATAGAAACGTAAGGATACCAATCCGGCCAATGAACATCAGTATCATGAGAACAATCTTGCTGAATACAGATAAATCATCGGTGATTCCAAGAGACAGACCAACCGTACCGAACGCAGAAGATACTTCAAACAATATCTGGGATAAGCCAAATGGCTCGGCAATGCTTAACAAAATGGTCGCTGTTAAAACAAAAACAATCGCCATTAACGTGACGGTTACAGCTTTGAATAAATCCTGTTCATGTACTTCACGGTTGAATATCCGGATGTTTCTTTGGCCTCTCGCATACGTAATAATAAAAATAACGACTAGTGCAAACGTTGTCGTCCGTATTCCACCACCGGCACTGCTGGGGGAAGCACCAATGATCATCAGAATGGACATAAACAGATGATTCGGTTCACTGAGCTGGCTCACATCCATCGTTGTCAATCCTGCGCTTCTTGTTGTAATGGACTGAAACAGCGAATAAAAGAGTGTCTCATGCCATGATTTCCCTGCAAAAAATCCACCTGCATCAAGCAGCATAATGAACAGAGCGCCAACAACAATCAAGATCAAAAATGTCAACGTCGTTACTTTTGCAAACAATGAAAAGCGGAGCGTCTGCCGCTTCACCTCGCCTGCAAACAAATATTCCTTCACTTCAATGAGAACCGGATAGCCAATCGCCCCGAAAATGATCAACAGCATATTAATGAATTGAACAAAATAATCATCTTTAAACAATTTTAACGATTGACCGGTAATATCAAAACCACCATTTGTTGTGGCACTGATAACTCCGAAAAAACTTTGAAAAAACGCTTCTTTTGCTGTTGGAAAGTATTGGAGATAATACGTACCCAGGACAATGAATCCAATAAACTCAATCGTTAAAATGACGAGTAATATTTCCCGGACAAGTCGGACAATGCCTGAGAAGGACGACTGATTTTGATCAGCCATAATCAGCTTCCGCTCCCGGAGACGAATTTTCTTACCAACAACCATCCAGATAAATGTACCGATGGCCATTACACCGACTCCACCCAATTGAAGAACGACAGCAAGTAGAACCGCCCCCGTCGTACTGAACGTGTCGGCAATTGTCAACGTGGACAAGCCTGTCACACTGAGTGCGCTGACAGCAGTGAACAAAATGTCAATAAACGGTGGCCGGGCTCCTGATTGATATGCAGCCGGCATAGCAAGAAGGGCTGTGGCTACGATAACTGCTATAAAATAAAATAAAAAGATCATTTGAACTGGGGATAATTGTTTCACCCAGCGTGAAATGGATTGTCTGAACATAGTATACTCCTTGGTACCATAGTCATTACATCAAATTATAATCAAAAACGTAATAACATTATAGCAGGCAACGGGATTCAATGTCTCTATTACAATAAATATTAACGCACCTTTTAACAGTACGTAATAGTTGGAGATAAAAAAGGTTAGTCATAACGGCTAACCTTTTAAATCTTTTCTTTAAATTTTTGTAGCAGCAATGGACCCTGATACCCTTCATCAATCAATTCTTTCAACGTTTTTTCAATCTTTTCTTTACGTTGATCGACAATGGTTCCCATAAAGAGAACGTTGATTTGATCACCGATATCATTGATCCCGATGATGGAAGTAATGAATGTAGCCGGCTCATTGCTTTCTTTCGTTATTTTCACCTGCAGCAACACGTCTGTTTCTTCGCGGGCCAGTTTCTGAAAAAAATCGTTGTAGGATGGCTCAAGGTAGATTTCGATAAGCCAACGGTTCTGTTCATCTTCGCGATTAATGATCAGACCGTCCATGAAGAGGATATCCTGCTGCAGCATATCCTCTTCATCATTATCAATCACTTTTAATGATTGGAGCTTGAATGTCTTCAACGCTCGTCGCCTCCTTATCAGCCACCGATATAAGACATTTCAATTTTTTTGCGGTTCTTCCGAGTTTCCTCGGATCGCTCTTCCGAATAGCGATCCTTACGCCTTCCCCACAGATTGGTCAACACTTCCTGGAGTTGATCATCGGTCAGATCATTGCGTATTTTTTCCCGGATATCAAAACCGTCTGAAGCAAAGAGGCATGTGAATAGTTTACCATCCGGTGACAATCTAATCCGAGTGCACGTTCCACAAAAAGCATCGGTAACCGAGGAAATGACACCTATTTCCCCATCTCCATCCTTGTAGCGATATCGTGATGCAACCTCTCCATAATAATTTTCTTCGGCAGGCTCAATCGGCATTTCCTGGTCAATCGTTTGAATGATATCCTTTTTGGAAATGACGTTTTGAAAGTCCCAGCCGTTATGGTTGCCGACATCCATAAACTCAATATATCGCAGGATGATATCTTTTCCTTTGAAATACCGTGCCATCGGCAAAATCTGACTGTCATTCATCCCCTTTTTAACGACCATATTCACTTTCACCTGAAGCCCGGCTTCCTCAGCAGCCTCAATCCCTTTCAGGACAGGGCGGGGTACGACACCTTTTCCGTTAATTTGCTTGAACACGTCATCGTCTATGGCATCAAGGCTCAAATTCACACGTTCGAGTCCGGCGGCTTTCAGTTTTTTGGCGGTTTTGGGAAGAAAAACACCATTCGTTGTTAACGCAATATCTTTAATGCCGGGTATTTGCGACAGCTCAGCAATCAGTTGATCTAAATCACGCCTCATGAGCGGTTCACCGCCTGTAATGCGTATTTTTTCCACACCGAGATCGGCGAATATTCTGGCCAAACGGATGATTTCATCAAAACTGAGGAGTTCTTCTTCCGACAAAAATTGGTAATCGTCACCAAAGATTTCCTTAGGCATACAATATGTGCACCGAAAATTGCACTGATCAATCACCGAAATACGAAGATCTTTCAGTACTCTTCCGAAATGATCTTTAATGGGGGCTGGATTTTGTTGCACACGACCACTCCTTTTGGAATCAAAATTCACGCTGTCCTTCCCGATCGTCGAGTAACAGTACTTCCACGTCATCACCGTTTTTAAATCCGCGTGTTCCTCCGGGCAATACTGTTAAGGCGTCAGCATTGGCCAGTGATGTCACAACATTCGATTTATCGATCCCGGACGGCAAGGCGTGAACGGACCCGTTGTGATATGTTATATAGCTGCGCACAAACCGGGTGAACGGATTGGGTTTTGGAAAGTCCGTTCCCAGTACCGCTTTAATCCGTTTTAAAAATGGCTTTTGGCTGGCCAATTGATGCTGCAAAATAGGCCGTACAAACAATTCAAAACCAACGTAGCAAGCAGACGGATTACCGGACAATCCATACAACAGGGTGTCTCCGCTTACTGCCGCTGTCGTGACACTCCCCGGGCGCATGGCCACCTTATTAAACAGCACATCTGCTTCCAGTTTATCATAAATAGCCGGCATAAAATCAAAATCACCGACAGAGACGCCGCCTGTCGTTATCAGCATGTCAACCTCTGCCAGTGCTTTGGAAACCATGTCATAGCTTTCTTCCAGGTTGTCCTCGAGTTTGCCGAAATAACGATAGTCAGCACCAACCCGCTTTATCTGCGAGGCAATCATGTACGCATTGGAATTGCGAATCTTGCCGGGTTCCAGATCCTCATCTACATCAAGCAATTCAGTTCCTGTGGCAATAATGCCGACAACCGGTTTTCTGCTCACTTTCACATCACTGTATCCGAACGTAGCCAATACGGCCTTCACTCCAGGGTTAATCATTGTCCCCCGCGGAATTAGCAAATCCCCTTTGGCCACTTCCGACCCTTCTTCAATAATATTCTGTCCGGACTCCATCGTGCGTGTCATGGACATATACGACTGGCCATTATCGGTATATGTCTGACAAATTTCAAACATCGCAATGCAATCGGCTCCGTCGGGAATTTTGGCTCCAGTCATGATCCGGGTTGCCTCGCCTTCATGCAACTGTTTTTGCGGCAATTCGCCTGCTCCGATATGTTCCACAACCTTGAATGATACAGAGTGATTTCGACCGGCTTCGGTTGTATCCGCCGAACGCAACGCAAATCCGTCATACGGTGATTTTGGAAACGAAGGAACAGAGTGCGAAGCAAAAATATCGTCAGAAAGCCTTCGATTATCCACATCCGTTATCGGTATATCATCGGTAGCTCCATTTGGCCTTCTCTCCCAAACACGTGATATGGCTTCCTCAACCGGAATGGGTTTTCGCATGTCTTCCATATTACATCAGACCTTCCATACTAACCATACTAAGTCGCTATCGCCATTTTAACAAAATTGAAAGGAAATTGATAACAATGGCAAGTATGTGTCAATCTTTTCTCGATGTGGTTGTCACACCAATATATCTGGCACTTTATCTTTGTACACTTTTT
>NZ_BAAADM010000055.1:0-7040 GCF_039522485.1 Lentibacillus halophilus
TTCTGTATGACTATATTCGACATAAAGCTAGGAAATTCCTAGAACAGGTTGACTTTTTCACCGGACTTCTAGGAAAATCTCACTTTTTGAAAACGTTTATTTAAAAAAAGATGGCTCTCCTTTTGGATCACCATCTTTCTAACCATTTTTTTATTGTGGGTTGTTTACAAGTACAGGTTTCGTAACCGTCGTTTCAAGTCGGAAAAAACCTCAATTTGCCTACTGCATAACAATCATTTTTTTAAATTGTAAAAAGCATTTAATCCGGCATATTGACCCATGCCGGCGAGTTCATCTTCAATCCGCAACAGTTGATTGTATTTGGTGACACGATCAGTGCGGGACGGGGCACCGGATTTAATCTGGCCTGCATTGGTTGCAACCGCAATGTCTGCGATCGTCGCATCTTCTGTTTCCCCGGATCGATGGGAAATAATGGCCGTATAGCCGGCACGCTTAGCCATTTCAATAGCCTCGAACGTTTCCGTCAATGTGCCAATCTGGTTGACTTTGACCAAAATGGAATTGCCGGCCCCCTGTTCAATCCCGTAGGACAGCTTGTTTGTGTTGGTCACAAACAAATCATCACCCACCAACTGGACACGGTCGCCAATCCGTTCGGTCAGCATTTGATGGCCTTTCCAGTCGTTTTCATCCAAACCATCTTCTATCGAAATGATGGGGTATGTATGAATAAGCTCCTCATACCAATTGACCATTTCTTCGGCGGTTCGAACAACGCCCTCGCCTTTCAAGTTATACTTACCGTCTTCATATATTTCAGAGGCGGCAACATCCATCGCCAGCTTCACGTCGTCACCAGGTTTGTATCCAGCAGTTTCAATGGCTTCGACAATCGTTCCAAGCGCTTCTTCGTTGGATTCAAGATTGGGAGCAAAACCACCTTCGTCCCCGACACCTGTGCTATACCCTTTGGATTTGAGCACTTTTTTCAACGAATGGAAAATTTCGGCGCCGGTACGCAATGCTTCTTTAAATGTCGGTGCCGCAACAGGCATAATCATGAATTCCTGGATATCAACATTATTATCCGCATGCTCGCCACCGTTTAAAATGTTCATCATTGGCACCGGAAGTGTTTTGGCGTTAAAGCCACCTAAGTAATGGTGCAATGGCTGCTCCAGATAACTTGCTGCAGCATGTGCTGCGGCCATGGATACGCCAAGAATCGCATTGGCTCCAAGGTTGCCTTTGTTGTCTGTTCCATCCAGTTCCAACATGATCTGATCAATGATATTCTGTCTAGTCGTATCAATGCCCAGCAATTCAGGGGCAATGACGTCATTAACATGTTCCACTGCTTTTTGGACACCTTTTCCTACATAACGGTTTTGATCATCGTCACGCAGTTCAACGGCTTCATATTCACCAGTGGAGGCACCGCTCGGGACTAACGCTGCTCCAAATGCACCTGATTCGGTAAATATTTCCACCTCAACGGTCGGATTGCCGCGAGAATCAAGAACTTCGCGGGCATAGACATCTGTTATAAAAGGCATTCAATTCACTCCTTTATGTTTGAGTTTTGTTCATCGATAATTATTTAAATTATTTTATAGCTGTTCACCAAAATCTATGGTTGACAAATTAGATGTCATTTCGACGTAAGCAGTCGCTTCGGAAAAACACGACGCTTTCCGTGGGCTTGTCCTCAGCCTCCTCGAAAAAGAAGATCGCTTTTTCTGCGGGGTCTTCACACTGCGCATTCCACAGGAGTCGCCGTGTTTTTCCTACGCTAGCTAGTTTTACTACCATATTCACACCATAGATTTTGGTGTTGACCCTATTTTACCGTTTCCTTATTTTTTTATCAGTGTTTGGCCGGTCATTTCTTCCGGTTTTTCAACATGTAATAAGTCGAGCAACGTCGGCGATAAGTCCGCTAAAATACCGTCGCTGCGCAGTTCTTCCCCGTCTTTTGTCACAATGACAGGAACCGGGTTTTTCGTATGAGATGTCATCGGTTCACCGTCCAACGTGATCACTTCATCCGAATTACCGTGGTCAGCGGTAATAATGGCATGACCACCGAGTTCGTGAATCTTGTCAACCACTTTGCCGAGACACGCATCCACTGCTTCGATCGCCTGGATGGTTGGCTCAAGTCTGCCGGAATGGCCAACCATGTCCGGATTAGCGAAATTCAAAATAATCGCATTGTGCTCCCCGCTATCCAGCTCACCCAACAGCGAATCTGTTACGTCATAGACACTCATTTCCGGCTGCAAATCATACGTCGCCACTTTCGGTGAATCGATAAGCACACGTTTTTCACCAGGAAATTCGTTCTCCCGGCCGCCACTCATAAAAAACGTCACATGCGGGTATTTCTCGGTTTCAGCAATCCGGAGCTGCTTCATCTCGTTTTGTGCCAGAACCTCGCCAACCGTATTGTCGAGATTCACTGGTTTATACGCGACATACCCATCAATGGATTCACTAAATTCGGTCAGCATCACAAAGTCCACATTTTTCGGCGGATGATTGCCGCGATCAAAATCATGAAAATCGTCATTGGCAAACGTCCGCGAAATTTGGATGGCACGATCCGGACGGAAGTTGTAAAAAATCATTGAATCGTTGTCCTGAACCTGTCCGACAGGCTCGCCATTATCATCGATCATGACGGATGGCAATACAAATTCATCGTAAATGCCATTGTCATAAGCGTCATCGATGACATCATATGGATTCCGATACGTTGGCCCGTCGCCATAAACCATGGCATCGTATGCTTTTTTGACTCGATCCCAGCGTTTATCACGGTCCATGGAATAATAGCGGCCGGAAATAGTAGCAAACTGACCAACCCCGTATTCCTGCATTTTCTCTTCGGTCTGCTTCACATATGTTTTAGCCGTTTGCGGTCCGACATCACGGCCATCAAGAAACGCGTGGACGTACACATTTGTCAGATTCTGATCTTTCGCCAATTTCAACAATGCAAATAAATGATCAATGTGACTGTGAACGCCACCATCCGATAACAGTCCAAAAATGTGCAACGCCTGGTTCTTCTCTTTCGCATACTGGATGGATGTTAGGAAAGCGTCTTTTTCAAAAAATTCGCCTTCTTTAATGGACAGATTGACTCTAGTCAGACTTTGATAGACAATGCGTCCGGCACCGATATTGAGATGACCGACTTCCGAGTTGCCCATTTGCCCTTCCGGAAGACCGACCGATTCTCCGCTTGCCTTCATCTGATTGTGCGGGTATTGGTCCCACAAACGGTCGAAATTCGGCGTATGTGCCTGTTTGACCGCATTGCCTTTTTCCTCATCACGCAGTCCAAAGCCATCAAGTATAATTAACGCGGCAAGATTTCGATGTGTCATTTGGTCCCTGCCTCCACCATTTGCAGGAATGAATCCGGGTCAAGACTGGCACCGCCAACCAATGCACCATCAATATCAGATTGTCCCAGCAAGTCATCAATGTTGGCCGGCTTCACACTGCCGCCATATTGAATAACCATCTGCGAGGCAACCGTTTCGTCTGTCATATTTTCAACAACATGCCGGATATGAGCGCATACGTCATTAGCTTCGTCACTGGATGCTGTTTTGCCTGTACCGATCGCCCAAATTGGCTCATAGGCAATAATCGCGGTTTCAATCTGATCCTTCTGTAATCCGTCAAGCGCTTTGCGGACCTGGGCATCGATATGAGCGTTCGTCTCATTGGATTCGCGCTGTTCAAGCGTCTCCCCGACACAAATGATAGGCGTTAAGTTATGGGCAAAAGCGGCGTGCACCTTTTTATTAACCGTTTCATCGGTCTCCCCGAAATGCTCGCGACGTTCGGAATGTCCGATGACGACATGGGTGACACCAAGATCCGCTAGCATGGCTGGGCTGACTTCACCGGTAAACGCGCCATTCTCTTCAAAATGCATCGTCTGAGCACTGATGTGCAGCTTGCTGTTGTCAGCTGTTTTTACAAGGGACGACAAAAAAGGAAATGGCGCACACACAATGGCCTCAACGCTGTCATCATTCGGCAGTTTACCCACCACGTCTTCGGCAAACTGATCGGCATCAGCCGCCAATTTGTTCATTTTCCAATTTCCGGCTATTATCGTTTTCCGCATGTTTCTCACCTCACTATCGTTTATTTTATCACGCGTCGTCCAGCGCCTGGACACCTGGAAGGACCCTTCCTTCCATAAATTCAAGCGACGCGCCTCCACCTGTTGATATATGGTCCATGTCATCGGCAAATCCGAATTTTTCAACGGCCGCTGCTGAGTCTCCGCCGCCGATCACTGTATAGCCTTCCGTGCGGGCAAGGCTCTCGGCAACGGCTTTTGTTCCGCCGGCAAATGCGTCGTATTCAAAGACGCCCATGGGTCCGTTCCAGATGACCAATGCCGATTCTTTGATAATGTCGTCATAGGTTCGGCTTGTTGCTGGTCCGATATCAAGCGCTTCCCAATCGTCGGGAATATGTGTGATGGCCACCTCTTTGGTATGGGCTGTTTCGGAAAAATCGTCCGCAACGACCGCGTCCTCCGGTATCACAAATCGGACCCCTTTTTCTTCCGCTTTTTGCATAAATTCACGGGCAAGATCCAATTTATCCTCTTCAAGCAGTGAATTACCAATATCGTAACCTTGCGCTTTAACAAATGTATAGGCAAGCCCGCCGCCGATAATTAAGTTGTCCACTTTATCAAGCAGATGATCGATAACATTGATTTTGTCTTTCACTTTCGCACCGCCAATGATCGCGGTAAAGGGCCGATCGGGATTTTCCAGTGCTTTTCCCAAGACGTCGAGTTCTTTATCCATAAGAAATCCAGCCGCAGCAGGCAACTTCTCCGCAACACCGGTCGTTGATGCGTGCGCACGGTGAGCTGCACCGAAAGCATCATTGACATACACATCAGCCATAGCCGCAAATGCATCAATTAGTTCCGGGTCGTTTTTTTCTTCGCCAGGTTCAAAACGGACATTTTCTATTAAAATAATCTCACCATTGCCGACTTGTGAAATGGCTTCATTTACTTCCTGGCCATATACGGCATCCGTCTTAACGACATTCTTTCCGATTAAGTTGCTCAATCGTTCCGCAACCGGATCAAGCCGCAGTTCATCCGATACGTCTCCTTTCGGGCGGCCGAGATGACTGGCCAGGATGACAACCGCGCCCTTATCTGATAAAAAGTTGATGGTCGGCAATGCGGCTTTGATACGTGTGTCATCCGTCACCTCGCCATCACTCATCGGCACGTTGAAATCAACCCGGCAAAACACGTTTTTGCCTTCAACATCAAGATCGTAAAGCGTTTTTTTATTCATGCAACTACCTCCCTGATCATACCAATTATGTAAGTATAGGTGACCGTTGCCGTTCTAAACAGGCAACAGGCGCCCGCCATTACACTGAAAAAAAGAGGAGGATGTTCCTCCCCTATGCTCCTTATAATTCCTGCTTGCCGATATAGACAGCCATGTCCACACAACGCGCGGAATAAGCCATTTCATTGTCATACCATGATACGACTTTGATCATGTTATCTTCAAGAACCATGGTTGATTGGGCATCGAAAAGAGATGAATGGGTATTACCGATAATGTCACTGGACACGAGCGGTGCTTCCGTATAGCCAACAATGCCTTCCATTTCCCCTTTTGATGCGGCTTCAAACGCCTTATTGATGTCTTCCCTGCTTACATTCTGATCAAGATCGGCAACAAAGTCCGTCAACGATCCATCCGGTGTCGGCACACGCACCGCCATTCCATTTAATTTCCCTTTTAGATCAGGAAGCACTTTTTCAACGGCTTTTGCCGCGCCTGTTGTCGTTGGAATGCTGTTCTGCGCTGCCGCACGGGCCCGTCGATAATCTTTATGCGGCAAGTCGAGAATTTGCTGGTCATTGGTATACGAATGTACCGTTGTCATCAAACCGCGCTGCACACCGAAATGATCGTGCAATACTTTAACGAGTGGCGCTAAGCAATTGGTTGTACACGACGCATTGGAAACGATATAGTGCTCAGACGGATCATAGTCGTTTTCATTGACTCCCATGACCATAGTAAGATCTTCCTGTTTGCCCGGTGCCGAAAGAATCACCTTTTTCGCCCCTGCATCAAGATGTTTCTTCGCATCCTCACGCTGGGTGAAACGGCCGGTGGATTCAATGACGATGTCCACACCAAGATCCCCCCAGCCAAGGTTGGCAGGATCGCGTTCGGAAAGTACCTTCACTTCTTTGCCGCCGACCACAATGTTTTCCCCTTTTACCATGACGTCCTCGTCCAGCATACCATGAACCGTATCATACTGCAGCAAATGTGCAAGCATGTTGGCATCCGTCAAGTCATTAACAGCAACCACGTCCACCTCGTCATTTTTAAAAGCCTGACGGAATACGTTACGTCCGATACGCCCGAATCCATTAATACCTATTTTTAGTGCCATATCTATTCCTCCTATATCATAATGCCATACTATATTCAAAGGGAGATAATCATCCCTCTAAAATCGCTTCAGCAGCCGCTTCATCCGTAATCAACAAATCACTTTTCCCCTGCTTGAAATACGACTCGATCGCTTGTGCCTTGGATTCTCCCCCGGCTACCGTGATCACGCGTTTGCTATTTTCGGATAAATCATCCAAATGGATGCCTATGGTCCGGACATGATGAACAATCTCACCGAATGCATTGAAGTAATAACCGAACGCTTCACTGACAGCATGTCCGTCCCGGAGCTTTTGCAGAATATCCTCCGGTGTCTTACGACGTTCAGCCATGGTCAGTGCATCACCGATACCATGCAGAACAACATCCGCTTCATACATCAAATGCAGTACGTCTTGAACAGCGGGTTCTTCAATCATGGTCCGGTACGACGTTTCACTTAATGGGTCCGGGACATACAGCAAACGGTAATTCCCATGCGCCTGTCGTGCCATCTTCGCAGCAATGGTGTTGGCTTGATGTTCTTCCTTTTCTCCGATACCACCCCGTGCAGGGACAAATAAACAATCCACTTCCCCGCTTAAC
>NZ_BAAADM010000055.1:7080-36322 GCF_039522485.1 Lentibacillus halophilus
TAACAGCAATGGTCTCATGGGAGCGTTTGTTATCCTGTAAATACGAGACACACGCTTTGCCCATTTCCTGTTTAACCCACGCCTGTTCATCGCTATTTCCCGGAACAATGACAACCCTCTCCAGCTGTAATGTTTCCTCCAGCTGTTTTTCAAAGGTATCCAGCCCCATCGCTTCATGCATGAAGGACGCGAGTTGATTAATCACTATTTTTCCCTCTTTGGTCAGTTGCATTCCTTTTGATGTAACGGTCACCAAGCCTTGTTTGGACAGGACATCCAATTCCCCGCGAATATGCCGTTCCGTGTCGTTGGTATTTTCGGCAAGCGCCCGTCTTCCAATCGGCTCCAGGAGTTCAATGTTCTGCAAAATAACGTAGCGCTGCTGCATAACGTCCAGCAAATCAGGGTATAATTTTTTCTGCAAATCCATGATTTCTTTCATATAAAAACTCCTCATTTGGACATATTTCGTCCCGGACCAATAAAAACCATCCCACGCAGATCAAAAAAAGAGAAAAGTGATGTTTCCCCATTATTTTACCATACCATCTGCTTTATACAAACGTTTTGCATCAGTTGGCCGTTGATTCCTGCAAAACGTGATCGAGCACGTCATAACTGATGGCTTCGTATGCAAATGTCCGCCCTTCTATTTCCACGACAGGAATGACCATCTGATACGCTTCCAACCATTCATCACACGTTTCAATGTCTCTCACCTCTACGTCGAATGGATGGACGCGTTGCAATAGATCCAGTATGGCTTCCACTTCATCGCATAATGGGCAGTGGGCTTTCGTGTAAAACAGGATGCGTCGCATTCGGGATTCTCCTTATTTTCGTTTTGTTGATGACGGCAGGCCCAGTTGTTCCCGATATTTCACAACGGTGCGCCGCGCCACTGTGATTCCGAATTCCTCGTACAGCCGTTCCTTAATCGTCTGATCAGAAAGCGGTTTTTGCTTATTTTCGCCGTTAATGAGTTCACCGATTAATTGTTTAATTACAAACGATGCTGTTTGTTGCCCATTGGTTTGTTTAACACCGGACTGCAGGAAAAACTTCAACGGTATGACGCCTTGTTTCGTCTGGATGTATTTATTCATAATGGCCCGGCTTATGGTGGAAACATGCATATCCAATGCCTCAGCAAGATCCTTAAGTGTTAATGGTTGCATCATCATGGCACCATGCGAAAAGTAACGCTGCTGTTTCCGGACAATCGTCTTAATTACCCGTTCCAACGTGTTTCCGCGAAACTGGACAGCTTGTTGCAACCATTGAAGCTGTTCGTGCTTCTCTTTCAAAAACTTTCTGGCATCCGCATCATCCGGCCGGAAGTCTTTATATGCGTCACTGATTTCAATCGTCGGTGCATGCCATTTATAAAATGACACATACCATGTCCCATCGTCTTCATAGATGTGCGCTTCCGGAATGATATGTTCCGTTTTTTGGGCTGATAAAAGATGGCCAGGCTTGGGATGACAGGCTTGAATGTGCCGCAGGACGCTCTCAGCCTCCGCTTCCGTTAATCGAAAATGGGAGCTTATCGCTGATATGTCCTCATCAGCCAGCCATTCCAGATGGTCCTCCAGCAGTTCCTCCAGAAACGACCATTCCTCACCCATCTGCAAGAGAATGCATTCCTTGAGCGAGCGCGCACCTATACCTGCCGGTTCGAGCGACTGCACCCACCGCAAAGCTTCTTCTGCCTGCAAGATAGGAATCGAACACGCTTCAGCCCATGTGTCCATATCCATTTCCAAATAGCCATCGTCATTCAGCGAATCGATGCCATACAAAACAGCCGAGCGCAAATCATCGGGGACATCAATGGTGTACAGCTGATGTTTCAACTGCTCATGCATCGACGTTTCCGCCTGATTGATTTCCCCGATGGCTGGCTGTGTGTCTCCGGCTTGTGTGAAGCTTCTCAGGTCATCATCATAACTAATATCGTCAATTAAAGGATTTTCTTTCGCCATTTCTTGAATGTATTCAACGACTTCCATCCCTGTTAATTGCAGAAGCTGGATAGATTGGATAAGCGACTGATTCATTTTCAGCTGTAATTTCTGTTCCTGAACGATTGTCGGCCGCATACTACCTCCCCCATCTATCCTGATTACGTTCAGTATGCCACAAAATTGACAAAAACGCACGTGTCCCCACTCAGTCATTCGTGACATATATCACACCAAATCCAACCAGACAGGAATACAATAATAGTAGACAAATAAAAGCGGGTGGTCAACATGCTTTGGGATATCCGTCAGATCATCGTGTTTCTTCATATACTATTAGCTATCACGTGGGTCGGCGGCGTGTTCTTTATCGGATGGGGCGTTGTTCCCGCCATTCGAAAAGAAGCTTACACGGATCAACGCCGTTTTCTGCTCGCTCTCATGCAATGGTCCCATTCATTATTAACAGGAGCAGGAGGTGGGGTGATTGCAACTGGGATCCTACTCGGCACCGTTTTCGGTCCGATCAGCCGTTGGAACGACATTTGGCACACCTATTTTGGAACTATATGGATGATGGCGCTTGTTGTCGGTATCCTGACACTGTTTTGGGGTGTGTGGATTGGATTCCGATATTCCATCGGCGTATTGTCGGATGCCGCTTTATGGGAAGCAGCGGATAACGGCGACACAACGCCACTGTTCAGGGCATTAGCAAAAGCTGCTTTGCTTGAATCCGTTGAAGTAGCTGGGTTTGTCACTCTGATTGTATTAATGGTTTTTCTATAATAAAGGGGGTTGATCCTATGATGTCTTCCGCTGTGAATGATAATCAGCCAATCTATTATTACCGTGCATCATGGCTCCAGCTTTTACGTCCAATGACCCTGACCGGAACAGTAACACCCATACTTGCGGGAACCGGTATCGCTGCAGCCAATGGGACGATACAGCCAGATCTATTTCTGGCTATGCTCGCAGCCGCTTTGCTTGTTCAGTCGGCAACCAACCTATTTAACGATTACTATGACTTTTTGCATGGGCAGGACAAACCAAAATGGACGACCGACATCGTTCACGCGAAAGGCCCTTCCCATCATGCTGTATTATATATAGGTGTTGCCATGCTCGTGATAGCGATGAGCATTGGTGGTTGGCTCGCCACCCAAAGCACATGGTGGATTCTCCCGGTCGGTATGGCAGGAATACTGTTTGGCTATCTATATTCCGCAGGTCCCCGCCCCTTATGTTCCATTGGACTCGGGGAAACGGTCGCCTTTACCTTTCTCGGACCGGTTGTTACGATTTTAAGCTATGTTGTTCAAGGCAATCGGATGGATGTGCCGATTATCGCCATATCATTACCATTTGCCTGGCTGATTGCATCCATGATTCTCACCAATAATATACGGGATATTGAAAAAGACGGCCCATTCCGCCGAACACTTGCAACGATTCTTGGTCGTGCAAGAGCTGTCCGTTTACTGATGGTGGTGTTGGTTCTTCCATATGTAACGGTCATTATCTTGATGACAGCCGGTTTTCTGCCTGTATCTTCAACCATCGTCCTGTGCGCAACCCCGCTGGCCATCAAACTGCTTTGGTCATTCCGGAGCCATGCGGAAAGAACGGATGAACGTTCCGGCATGAAATGGGCAGCATGGCACCACTGGGCATTCGGCCTGTTGATGGTAATAGGAATTTGGGTATAGCGTTAAAATCACTTAAAAATAAATAAAAAAGCAAGGCGCCCGCATGAATGGGATCCTTGCTTTTTATTAGGTAGTGCGCCCGGGAGGACTTGAACCCCCGACCCCTGGTACCGGAAACCAGTGCTCTGTCCAACTGAGCTACGAGCGCATGTTTATGTGATTTCGACACAATGAATATTGTAACGCTTTGAGCTTGTTTTTACAAGTGTTTTTTATGATTTATATGACTCAATCGTTATTTACGGTCGTTGACATATGATGCCCCACCATCATTAATGCTTTGGTACCCTGCAAACAGCTTGAAACAACAGGCACCATTGAGGTACGATCGCAGTACGGTAACCTAATCCAAAAATACATACGTCTTCAGTTACAGGTTTATTTTCGTATTTACAGGGAATGATGTTTTTGGTGAATTTTTTAACGGGGATAGACTTCTTTTCATTTGACCTTTTTTGACCTATTAGGTATGATAAACATGTAAGTTACATGGATGAATTTGAGAAACAAGGAGGAAAAACGTATGAATCTGATACCAACAGTTATTGAACAAACAAACCGCGGAGAACGTGCCTATGATATTTACTCACGCCTTCTGAAAGACCGTATCATTATGCTTGGAAGCGGCATCGACGATAATGTCGCCAACTCCATTGTCGCACAGCTTCTCTTTTTGGAAGCGGAAGATCCTGATAAGGACATCTCCCTTTACATTAATTCACCGGGCGGCTCAATCACTTCCGGCATGGCTATTTATGACACCATGCAGTTTATTAAATCGGACGTGTCCACCATCTGCACCGGAATGGCCGCATCCATGGGCGCGTTTTTGCTGGCAGCCGGTGAAAAAGGCAAACGGTTTGCCCTGCCGAACAGTGAAGTTATGATTCACCAGCCACTCGGCGGTACGCAAGGTCAGGCATCGGATATTGAGATCCATGCACGCCGTATTATCGAAATGCGCGAAAAAATGAACCGAATCCTATCTGAGCGCACAGGCCAGCCAATGGAAGTTGTTGAACGGGATACAGACCGCGATAATTTCATGTCAGCTGAAGCGTCCAAAGAATACGGCTTGATTGATAAGGTGCTCGAACGAAACACGAATGAAAGCTGAACAGCATGAAACATCCGGGCTGCATGGATTACCGTGCAGCCCTTTACTTTGCCTGATGGAACCAACGTTGGACATCAACACCAGGATCACATATTTGAGACAAATGCCATCAGCCTTTGCATGGCCTCCTCTTCATCCGTACCATCTGCAATGAGAGTGATCGTTTCCCCCGATGTAATGGCGAGACTCATTAACCCCATAATGCTTTTGGCATTCACCCGTTTTCCATCCTTTTCAATAAATAAATGAGACGTATAGCTGTTGGCATCTTGAACAAATTCAGCTGCAGGTCGTGCCTGCAACCCAGCATCAAGTCCAACCGTTATTGATTCTTCAACCAAAACCTTCATCCTCCTCTTTTTTGCAATCGATTACAGCATGTTTAAAAAAACAGCAGCCAATGAGTACGTGAACTGCTGAAAATAAATGATGATAGCAATTACTATTACTATTATTATAGCATACGCCAACGATCCATTCACTTTTGGAAACTGCTTCCTTTTTCTCTTAATGTCTCTGCAAAGTCATTGATTTTTTTCAGCCGATGATTGACACCGGATTTAGAAATTTTTCCAGTGCTCACCATCTCACCAAGTTCTTTTAACGATACATCCTGGTGTTGCACCCGGAGTGATGCAATTTCCTGAAGTTTTTCCGGCAACGCATCGAGTCCGACAGTGCTTTCAATGAAGTGAATGTTCTCCATTTGCCGGAATGCAGCACCGATTGTTTTGTTCAAATTAGCCGTTTCGCAATTAACAAGACGATTGACTGAATTACGCATATCCCGGACGATACGGACATCCTCAAATTTGAACAACGCATTGTGAGCACCAATGATGCTGAGAAACTCGGTTATTTTCTCCGCCTCTTTTAAATAGGCAATGTAGCCATTTTTTCGTTCGAGTTGCCGGGCACGGAGCTGAAAATCATTTAATAACCCTGTTAGGGCCTCATTATGTTCCTGATATGCGTTGAAAATTTCCAGATGATACGACGACGTCTCCGGATTATTAATCGATCCACCGGCTAAAAATGCCCCACGTAAATACGATTTGCGGCAGCAATCCTTTTCTAAATAAGCTGTGGGTATATCTCGCTTAAGTGTATTGGATTCGTTTAATATGCCTATATCCACCAGCAAATCTCGAGCTTTTTCCTTCATGCGGACAATATAGACATTGTTTTTTTTCAGTTTCATTTTTTTCCGAACAAGAAGTTCAACCGGAATATGGTACAGCGATTTAATCAGTGTGTAGATGCGCCGTGCAATCGCTGCGTTTTCCGTCTGTACATCAAGTGTATAAAACTGTCCGGACATGGAAATAACACCATTCATCCGAACAAGTGCTGCGAATTCCGCATATTGACAGCATATGTCCGATTCCATTCCGGTCAGTTCCTTTTTTATCTCAGAAGCAAATGACAATCCCGGCACCTCCCTTTGTCCATCAATTCCATTCGATCTAATTAATGATGGAATAAAGCAAATTCGCTACCTTTTCCGTATCATGCCGCAATGTCGTTTTGGATGGATTGATGATATCACCCTCAATGATTTCCAGCCCCATATCCACCAGTCGGTCTGTATCATAGACAACGGGAGAGGCATTTTCCTCGGCATAAACATTACGAACGCGTTGACTGATCGGTTCATTATGGACAACAATCGTATCAATGCATGACTCTCCGATATGATGACGGATGGCCTCAACATGGTCTGCCGCCGTATAACCTGTTGTCTCCCCAGCCTGTGTCATCACATTGCAGATATAAACAACGTTTCCTTTCGCGTGTTTTAATGCGCCAATCATTTGCGGGATGATCATATTCGGCAAGATACTTGTGTACAGGCTGCCCGGAGCCACCACGACCAAATCAGCATTCCTGACAGCTTCCACAGCGTTGGGAAGCGGCTGAACCGGCTCCGGACGCAAAAAAATGCGTTCGATTTTTTTGTTGGCAAGAGGAATGTTCGATTCACCTGAAACAATCGTGCCGTCTGTCATTCGTGCGTGCAAGGACATACTCTGGTTGGAAATGGGATAAATCGTCCCTTTTACATTCAACACTCGGGAAATTTCTTTAATCCCCGTGAAAAAATCACCCGTTAACGACGTCATTGCCGCCAGAAGAAGATTGCCCATGGAATGTCCGGTTAGCCCATTTCCCTCAGCAAACCGGTGCTGAAACAGATCCAAAAGCATTGGTTCTGCATCAGAAAGCGCTGCAATCACATTCCGGATATCACCGGGTGCCGGCATCCCCATCGTATGTCGCAACCGCCCCGTGCTCCCACCGTCATCCGCAACAGTCACCAGGGCCGTCAGATCAATCGGCAAATTCTTTAATCCACGCAGAAGAACAGGCATTCCCGTACCACCGCCAATGACAGTGATATTCGGTCTCTTTCCGCCGTTCATATTAATGGTCCTTTCTTTTATCCATATCACGGTGACTGACATGGGTGATATAGTTGGTGGCAAGCTGTTTGGCAAAGTATTCGGCAATAGCTACCGACCGATGCTGCCCACCCGTGCATCCAATTCCAACGACAAGCTGTGACTTGCCTTCTTTTTTATATTTCGGAAGCATGAACTGCAGCAAATCAAGCACCTTTTCATTAAACTTCTGTGTATCAACCCATTTAAAAACGTATGAGGAGACTTCTGAATTCAAGCCCGTCATGGGCTGCATATACGGCACATAATGCGGGTTTGGCAAAAACCGAACATCAAAAACCAAATCCGCATCGATCGGTATGCCGTATTTATAGCCAAATGACACCATATTCACCGAAAAGATCTCCTGTTTTCCTTCCATATATGTCCGAAGTATTTTATCCCGTAATTGTTTTGGCTTAAGCGTTGTTGTGTCAATAATTCGCTGCGCCCTGCCCCGCAATTCATCAAGAATGGTGCGTTCCTGTGTAATTCCCTCAAGGGGCAACCCTTCTGATGCAAGCGGGTGTGACCGCCTCGTTTCTTTATACCGTTTCACCAATGCCTCATCTTGTGCGTCCAAAAAAAGGATGTGTTCTCTCAGCCAGTTTTCTTCTTCCAATATGTCGAGAGCTTCAAACAGCGAATCAAAAAATTCTCTTCCGCGTAAATCCATGACAAGCGCCACTTTACGAATGTTATTCCGTGCATCTTTCATTAGTTCCAAAAACTTCGGCAGTAAAGCGGGCGGTAAATTGTCAACACAATAATAGCCGAGATCCTCAAAGCTTTGTATGGCTACGGTCTTGCCCGCCCCCGACATGCCTGTAATAATAACCAATTTCGTATCCTGTTCACTGTTCCACATAACAACGCTCCCCTTCATGACCGTGTGGGATCAAGACGCACATACAGCAGTTCATAATCCTCTGTGTAGGAAAACGATCCGTATAAAATGGATTCATCGGAAGACAACACATGGTCAAAAATCTTTCTGTCTCCTTCCGCCATCGGCACATCGTCAATGGCCTCCAGTGCCACCCACTCCAGTTCGCCTTCTTTGCAAAAGTGAGACATCACACCTTCTGGTTCAGAGTCAGTGAATGTGAACATCATCCATTCCTGCACCAGGTCGTTATGGCGGTAAATCATGAAAGTAAATACACCGACCAGTCTTGGGTCATGAAGCTGCAAATCGGTTTCTTCCTGAAATTCACGGATGGCGGATTCTTTAATGGTTTCACCCGGTTCCATTTTGCCCCCGGGAATAGCATACCAGCCTCGGCGCGGTTTTTTTATTAATAGAACGTTTCCATTCGATATGACTATGCAATTGGTTACACGCTGCATGACTGTTTCACTTCTTTCAGCTCAACGATCCAAACACTATACTTATTATACAATGAAAGGGATGCGCCCAACAAGCGTCACAAACGTCATTCATCCAACGCGGATATGAAACCAAAAAAAATGCAGGTGCATCATCACCTGCAGAAAACTAATTTATTATTAAAGGGGGTCAATTAGTAATTCCATTATAACGAATCATTGTTTCGTACGGGTTACAACAGAATTAAAATGTCATTACTTTTGATGACATATCTCAAGAAGTCGAACTGCGGTGACACCATGCTTTTGTACGTCAATCATCATGTCCCGCGTTCGATCCCCCCCCGTTACGGAACGTTTACGTTTGTGCTGCTTTTATTTCTTCCATCAGATCTTCAATATACTTCTGGGCTTCCTCTGCTGCAATGCTTCCGTCACCCGTAGCGGTCACAATTTGCCGGAGCGATTTCTCACGAATATCGCCTGCCGCAAACACGCCCGGTATGGATGTTTCCATATTTTCATTCGTGACGACATAACCTTCATCGTTCGTGATGCCCAACGACTCGAACGGCTCATTCAGCGGCAGCAAACCGATATAAATGAAAATTCCATCGATGGCGTGATCATACTCCTCACCGGTTTGATTATTAACCAATGTGGCACTTTCCACTTTGCCGCTCGGACCATTAATTTGTTTGGCTTCCGTATTCCAGATAAATTCTATTTTTTCATTGTCAAAAGCACGGTCCTGAAGAATTTTTTGCGCACGCAGTTTATCACGGCGATGCACGATGGTGACTTTATTGGCGAACCGTGTCAAATACATGCCTTCTTCAACGGCGGAGTCCCCACCGCCAATCACGATCAAGTCTTTTCCTTTAAAAAAGGCACCATCACAAACGGCGCAATACGAGACACCGCGTCCGCCCAACTCTTCTTCACCCGGAATACCGAGTTTCTTGTACTCAGCACCTGTTGCAATGATCAGTGTCCGTGTATGATACTGTTTCTTACCGGCATTAATCGTTTTATATTCTCCGTGATCATCAATGCTTTTAATATCGCCATAGGCATACTCAGCACCAAATTTCTCGGCATGCTCATATAATTTATTGGATAAATCCGGCCCCGAAATATAGTCAAAAGCGGGATAGTTTTCCACATCTTCTGTATCGGAAACCTGTCCTCCCGGGATTCCGCGTTCAAGCATCAGTGTATCCAAATCCGCACGCGATGCATAAACAGCGGCAGTCATACCCGCAGGACCGGCACCAGCAATAATAACATCATACATACGCTCTTCGGCCATGTTATCAGCCCTTTCTTCACTATTCTTGCCATCCATATTCATCGTAAAGCAAGACGACATTTTCGTCCACCTTAATGCTTACAACGTGAAACATCATTCAGCGGTGATTCCTTTCTCTTGTTTCAGTCGGAATCATTCCGCATCCCATGGACGTTTTTCGTCAGCGAGTTCGGGATGACGTTCACACCCTTTCTCCCATATGGAAAATGCTTTGGTCGGCTTCTCCAGTTGATAGGCTGCTGTGCTGTACCATTTATAATAAGACATGAGGTCCATCTGTTGATCATTGATACTCCGGAATCGTGTGTACGCCTCGTCATATTGTCCAGTTTGAGCAAATGTGACAGCTATTCGCAGTTTTTGTTGCTCCTGCACCGGATATACATTTCGCAACATGTTTATGTGATGTTGGCAGGCATCATGCTGTTGACGTGCATCATAAAACACCGCCAGATTGCCACGGGCGTGCAACGATTCGGGATCTTCTTCCAACCATGTTTGTTCCATGCCAAGAGCTTTTTCGCCATATCCCGCGAAAAATAGCGCATACGCATAATCATGCCGGACGTGGTCATCTTCCGGAAATAACGTTGACATGTCTTCAAGCAACGGCAATGCCTTGTCCCATTCTTGACGTTCCATATGATGACACACCATTTCATGATAAGTGAGCTGTTCGTCTTCCTGACCCGATTCCTCGTCATTTTCGTCTGAATCATCGTTGTCCACTAGGGCCATTAACTGTTCCGCATCTTCTCGCAATTCCCCATTCGGGTTTTTATTAATATATGATTCTGCATATTCTTTTGCATCATGCAACTGTCCCAAATGGGCGCAATTATTGGCAAGCAAATAATAACAATCAACATAACTGTCACCTGATGTTTCCAGCACATTCAACAGTATTTGATTAGCCGTATGATACGAGCCGGTTTCCGTATAAATAATTGATAACTGGCACTGATATAACGGATTATCCGGTTTTTCTTCTATTGCTTTCTGCAACCATTTTACCGCACGATCGAATTTATGCTTTTGAAATGCGTCGACGCCTTTCTTAAAATAAAAATCACCGTCCGGAATAAAGGGGACAATATTTTCCTTACCCTCACCTGGTGCAGGGTTATGATTTTGTTTCATGTCGGCACCCCCTATGTGTCAAAACTTGCCGTACAAAGTATACCATATATACAGGACGATTGACATACGGATGAAACATGACGTTTGTACAAGTGTCCATTCATTGAAGCATTCCCGCTCATTCAGCAGGGGTCACCGCCTCATGCAATAACTGATCAAGGTCATCTGTATACATTTGCGTCTGTCTTTCATCCCAATGCAATACATCGGCCATATAATTGATAACATCATCTTTATGAGCCCGGACGACATCAATGTCAAAAAACAGGGCTCCTGTCCGTCGCACAAAAAAGTCAGCCGGTTTATAAGCCATTTCATACTCCATTGAATAAATCAATTCCGCCAAAATAATGGAATCGATGCCAATTTCCTCAGCGTCCGTTTGTTTTTCCCGATACAGCGTGAAAATGGTATCCGCATTAGCGCCGTATCGCTGAATAAGCTGGGATGCTGTCTCTTCATGTATTCCCAGTGCTTTGGCCTCAGCCATTTTTCGTTCCATATAATGCCTAAAACCTGCTGAACCTCCGACGTCTCCGCCGCTTATCGGCAAATGCTCTGTTTCCGATTCCGAATACAGAATCCCTTCGTCTTCTTTAAACTGATTCACCACCACGTCAACGGCCTGTTCAGCCATTTTACGATATCCTGTCAATTTCCCTCCTGCCATGGAAATCAAGCCTGAATGCGAAATGAATATCTCGTCTTTGCGTGAGATGTCATCGGGATTATCTTTTCCTTCGTCGGCTATTAGCGGTCGCAGCCCGGCATAGCTTGAATCCATGTCATCGGCTGTCATATTGAGTGACGGGAACATGGCATTAATGACCTCCAATAAGTAATCCCGGTCCTCAACGGTCATCACCGGATGGGCTATATGTCCATCAAAGCTGGTGTCCGTCGTGCCTACATACGTTTTGTTACCGCGGGGAATTGCAAAAATCATCCGTCCATCCGGCGCGTCAAAATAAATCGCCTGCTGCAACGGAAACCGGCTCTTCGGAAAAATAAGATGAACCCCTTTTGTTAAATGAAGTGTTTTTCCTCGTTTGGAACCATCCATTTCACGAAGCTCATCCACCCATGGTCCACCTGCATTGATAACTTTCTTGGCGTGAATAGGCAGCTTCCGGCCGGTGATTACATCTTCCACTAACACACCAACTATTTTGCCGGACTGATAAATGAAATCAACCGCTTGGGCATAATTCACAGCATGTGCGCCTTTTTCGACGGCCTTTTTCATCACGTCCACCGTGAGCCGCGCATCATCGGTTTTGTATTCCACATAGTACCCAGCGCCCTGCAGCCCGTCTCTGTTCACAAGTGGCTCTTTGATCACCGCTTCTTCCGGCTTCAGCATTTGTCGTCGTTCGTCTTGTTTCACCCCTGCCAAAAAGTCATAGATACGCAACCCAATATTGGATGTCAGCGGGCCGAAGTTCCCTCCCTTATAAAACGGCAACATCATCCATTCAGGTGTCGTTACATGCGGTCCGTTTTCATAGACGATTGAGCGTTCTTTTCCGACTTCGGACACCGTTTTGACTTCCAACTGTTTTAAATAACGCAGCCCGCCATGAACAAGTTTGGTGGATCGGCTTGATGTGCCCGCTGCGAAATCCTGCATCTCCACAACGGCGGTATCAAACCCCCGAACTGTGGCATCAAGCGCAATACCGGCACCGGTAATGCCACCGCCAATGACGATGACATCGAACTGCGTGCCTTCCATTTCTTCAAAAATAGCATCTCTTTGATGACTGGAAAATACGGCCATCGTCCATTCACTCCTTGTTCTTGTACCGTTTATAACTTGAACAACGCACTGTTTATTCCCGATTAAAAAGAAACCGCGAAACAGGCCAATGACAAACGATCATCGGCTCTTTTGCGGTTTCCCCGTTTCTCCAACATAGGTTATTATGATTACACGACCGATGGCATGATTGACACTCAAACGCTTTGTTTCTCTTTTTACAGAGCCAATATCGTAAACCATTCATACAACAGCGAATCTATTTGAACGTTCGTGCGGCGTCGACAGCTTTTTTCCATCCGGCATACAGTTTCTCGCGTGTATCTTCCTGCATCTGGCTGTTAAATGTACGCTCTTTTTTCCACTGCTCAGCAATGTCGTTTTTATCATTCCAGTAACCGACAGCCAGACCGGCCAAATAAGCTGCCCCGAGAGCCGTTGTTTCTTGAACGACCGGGCGTTCTACCGGAACATTAAGCATGTCGCTTTGGAATTGCATTAGAAAGTTGTTTTTCACCGCGCCACCATCAACGCGCAATGTTTTTAAATGAATGCCAGAATCAGCATTCATCGCATCGAGAACATCTTTTGTTTGATAGGCGAGGGACTCAAGGGCGGCCCGAACCATATGCTCCCGCGTCGTTCCGCGAGTGATTCCGAAAAAGGCGCCGCGAACAGCGCTATCCCAGTATGGTGTTCCAAGCCCGACGAACGCTGGCACCATATAGACACCATCCGTTGAATCCACCCGTGTTGCGTAATCCTCACTTTGTGGTGACGCATCAATGATTTTCAATCCGTCACGAAGCCATTGGATAGCCGAACCGGATACAAAAATGCTACCCTCCAGAGCATATTCGACGGTGCCATCAATTCCCCAAGCCAACGTCGTCAGCAACCCGTGATCGGATCGCACCCCTTTTTCGCCGGTATTCATCAACATGAAATTACCGGTGCCGTATGTGTTTTTCACCATGCCTTTTTCAAAGCATGCCTGACCGAATAATGCCGCCTGCTGGTCACCGGCGATACCAGCGATGGGAACATTATGACCGAAGAAATGGTAATCAACCGTATGGGCATAAATGTCGGACGATTCTTTGACCTCAGGCAACATACATTTGGGCACACCCAGTATGTCCAATAGTTCGTCATCCCACGTAAGATCGTAAATGTTGAACATTAACGTTCGGGATGCATTCGAATAGTCCGTAATATGTGTTTTCCCACCCGACAGCTTGTAGACAATCCATGTATCCATAGTCCCGAATAATAAGTCGCCATTATCGGCCTTTTGCCGGGCACCATCAACGTTGTCCAGAATCCATTTCACTTTGGTTCCGGAAAAATAGGCATCAATTAATAAGCCCGTTTTTTCACGAACGGTATCCGCATACCCTTGGTCATTTAATTCCTTGCAAATATCATCGGTTTGCCGTGACTGCCAGACGATGGCTTTGTAAATCGGTTTGCCTGTATGTTTATCCCAGACAACCGTTGTTTCCCGTTGATTGGTTATACCAATGCCGGCTATTTGCGACGGATTTGCATCTGCTTTGCGCAAAACATCAGAGATGCAAGCGAGCATGGACGTCCAAATTTCATTGGCGTCATGTTCGACCCAGCCCGGCCGTTGAAAAAATTGCTCAAATTCTTTTTGCGCTGTCTCTACAACCTCGCCATTGTGATTAAACAGAATCGCCCTGGAGCTTGTTGTTCCTTGATCCAGTGACATAATGAATGTCTCACTCAACGTGTATCCCTCCTGAAAAACGGATATGTCACATAGCCGGAATCACAGCACTGAGCATCGTCATGTCAGTCTTTCTTTATGACTAATCAACCATACGTGAAACGAAACGCCCCTCATTCATTTACTCCATCGAATGCTCTTCCATCATCTCCTGTTTCATCTTCCACAACTCGTAACTTAAATCAACATAGTAGGTTTGCGGATTCAGCAATCGCAATGTTTCCGGCCATATATGAGAAAGTTGCCTTTGGTGATACTGGTGAATATTCTCCAATGCCGGCAAATCATACACCTGTTTTCCATTGACAAAGATTGGTTTCAAGAGATCAATTGCTTCGTAATCGTACACAAATTTGCATTTTTGTGGAAAAAACGGATCAAACATCTTGAGCGGTTTATCATCGACTGTTTCATGTGCCAGTGCAATATAGTCCCCTTCCGACTTCTGTGTCCTGCGGTTAATGATCCGATAAACTTTTTTGGGGCCCGGGGTGCTCACTTTCTCCAAATCTTCGGACAGTTTAATCACCGGGATCAGTTTGTTGTCATTCTCTCTGGCGACAAGCTTGTACACCCCGCCAAGGGATGGCTTGCTGGCGCCGGTGATCAACTTGGTTCCAACCCCCCACGAATCAATTTGCGCCCCTTGCATTTTTAGATGCATGATCACTTCATCATCGACTTCATTGGAAGCCATAATCTCAACATGATTCATGCCCGCATCATCGAGCATTTTTCTACCCTCAATGGAAAGGCGGGCCAAGTCACCACTATCAAGACGGATCGCCTTCAGTTTTTTTCCTTTGGCTTCAAGCATTTTACCGGTTTTGATGGCATTGGGGATCCCGGACCGCAGCGTATCATATGTATCAACGAGCAAAACTGCCTGATCGGGTAGCGCTTTCGCAAAATTTGTGAATGCTTGTTCTTCGCTGTCATGGTCCTGAATCCATGAATGAGCGTGCGTCCCTTTCGCGGGGATATTAAACAGTTTGCCGGCACGCATATTGGATGTGGCATGAAACCCGGCAATATAGGAAGCACGTGCTCCCCAAATGGCAGCGTCACCCTCTTGTGCCCGGCGTGTTCCGAATTCAATCAGTGTATCATCCTCGGCTACCTGTTTGATACGGCTCGCCTTGGTTGCAATCAAGCTTTGATAGTTCATAAAATTCAGTAGCGCTGTTTCAATCATTTGAGCTTCAAAAATACGTGCTTCAACGCGAATAAGCGGCTCGTTTGGAAACACAACTTCGCCTTCACGCATGGAATAAATGTTTCCCGAAAATGAAAATTGGCGCAGTTCGTCCAAAAATTCGGGCTCATAATCTTCTTCCTGCTGCTTTAAATAATCGATATCGTCTTCAGTGAAGTGCAAGTTGTTGATGTAATGCACAATTCGTTCAAGTCCGGCAAATACCGTATACCCATTATGAAAAGGATTCTCACGTATATACGCATCGAAAACAGCTTTTCGATTATGGGAGTTGTTTTTCCAATGTGCATACATCATGTTAATTTGGTATTTATCCGTGTGCAATGTTAAATTTTCATACTCCATTGTTCTCCCCCATTGCTTGGCTCTATTATTGGATGGCTATTATATATGAATAGCACTTGCATTAAAATTGATGGACATGATCTCCGAATGGATTGGGGTTCCCTCTTAATCGTTATTCTCTGATCGTGCTTCCATTTCTTCCTTTGTATAAATGACGTGCATCGGGTTGCCACCCACAAACGCCCCGGGGGGCACGTCCCGATTGATAAGTGTCGCTGACGATACAATCGCTCCATCACCAATCGTCACACCGGGTAAAATAGTGGTGTTGGCACCGATCATAACGTCATCACCAATCACGACCCTTCCGATGCGGTATTCGTTGATTAAATATTCATGAGCCAGGATGGTCGTATTATACCCGATAACACTATTAGTCCCCACTTCAATGTTCTCCGGAAACATAATATCAGGCATGACCATTAAGGCTAACGCTGTCTTGCCGCCAATTTCCATTCGCAGGAACGTGCGATACAGCCCATTTTTCATACGTAAAAAAGGCGTATACCGACCCAACTGGATGACAATAAAATTTTTTATGACCTTCCAAAAAGGGACGGTATCGTAAATGTGCCACAACGAATTGGCCCGTTTGACAGGGTATCGATTGGTTCTGCGCATCGACTACACTCCTATAATGGTGAAAAGATCCCGCATATCTTCCAGCATATACGTTGGATGGCATTCCAGTAAAGCTTCCCGGTCTTTCAAGGACCAGGATACGGCCGCTGTTTTCACCCCGGCATGGTTCCCGGCTTCGATGTCATGGGAGTTATCCCCTACCATTAATGTTGCCTCTGCACGCGCCCCGAGATCGTTCATCGCCATGACGACCGGCTCTGGATGCGGTTTGGCATAGGTGACATCGTCAAGCGTAATGACCGATTGGAAATACGGATCGAGACCGGTCACGTTCAATCCCATGTTGACGGTCCCCCGCAACTTTGTGGTGACGATGCCGAGCTGAACATTTTTGTCATACAGTTGATCGATTGTCGTCAATACATTCGGAAATGCCGACACAAAATCATCGTGATGCATCCTATTATGCTCCCGATACGTCTGCATCATCACCTCGGCTTGAGCGGGATCATATTGACGAAACGTATCCCGCAACGGCGGTCCAATAAATGAGATAGCTTCCTCTCGTGTGAGATTTTTGCCAAATTGATGAAACGTATGCATAAACGATTCAATAATCAATTCATTCGTATCGATCAATGTTCCATCCAAATCAAAGAGTACCGTATGAATGCCCATAGGATGCTTCCTTCCTTTGATAGTATTCGGTGTCATGAATGACGCATGACACCCCTGCTTCCAATCACTTCTTCTTATTCTTTTGGCGTTTCCGACCATCATACCGTTTCCGAGTTTTGCGCGACTTGCGCCGGTAAACAATAAGGGCAACAACCGCTGCAATCAACACAACGGAGATAAGTTGTGCCATACGAATGTCCGTTCCCGGAACATAAAGACTGTCCGTCCGCATACCTTCAATAAAGAATCGACCGGCGGAATAAGCCATGATATAGCTCAGGAACACTTCGCCACGTAACGGATTTTTGTGTCGCAACACCAAAAGAATAACAAACACAAGGATATTCCAAAGCGATTCATAAAGAAATGTCGGATGATACATTACGCCATCAATGCACATCTGATTCATTATAAAATCCGGTAAATATGTATGAAAATTGTTATAAACGGATTCAGAAATCGGGCCGCCATGTGCCTCCTGATTGATAAAATTGCCCCAGCGTCCAATGGCTTGTCCAAGAATCAGACTTGGCGCGGCAATGTCCGCCAGTTGCCAGAAAGAAACGTTTTTAATCCGTGCATAGATAATAGCTGTCAAGACAGCGCCAATTAATGCCCCATGAATGGCAATACCGCCTTCCCATACAGCAAAAATATCCCACCACGGAGGTCCTGCATAACGATCCCATTCGAAAAACACATAATAGGCCCGGGCAAAAATAATCGACATCGGAATCGCGAAAACAACCAAATCGGTCATTAAATCTTTTTGTAACCCCAGCCTATTCGATTCCTTTGTTGCTATATACAACCCTAAAAAAAGGCCAAATGCGATGATGACACCATACCAATAAATTGACAGTGACCCAATTTCTATGAAGACACGGTCCAATGCCGGTGCATTGCAGCTCATTCTTACCACTCTCCTATTCCGTGTCCGATTCCTGATCGATCATTTTCGTCAGCCGTTCCGAAAATTCTTCAGCAGCATTCACACCCATTTTCTTAAGCCGAAAATTCATCGCCGCCACCTCAATGATGACAGCAAGATTACGCCCGGGACGGACCGGTATTGTCGATTTTGGAAGCGACACATCCATAATTTTCATCGATTCTTCATCCAAACCAAGCCGGTCGTATTGCTTGCTCTCATCCCACAATTCCAAATTAATAATCATGGATATCTTTTTATAAGGACGGACCGCTCCAGCCCCGAAAAGCGTCATGACATTAATAATACCAAGGCCACGTATTTCCAGTAAATGTTCAATCAATGGCGGCGAATTGCCGATAAGGCGGTCATAATCCTCCTGATAAATTTCCACGCTGTCATCCGCGATCAGTCGATGTCCCCGCTTCACCAGTTCAAGCGCCGTTTCACTTTTACCAACACCACTTTGGCCGGTCAAAAGCACACCAACACCGTAAATATCGACAAGAACACCGTGTATTGCTGTGAACGGTGCAAATTTTCCTTCAAGGTAATTCGTCAATCGGCTAATAACACGAGTTGTCTGCCTTGGTGAATGCAAAACTGGGACGCCGGCCTCATCTGCCGTCTCGAGAATAACATCCGGAATCTCCATATCACGTGAAATGACAATAACTGGCGTAACATCGGTGCAAAGCTGTTCCATACGATCTTTTTTGTTCTCTTCGGTCAAATCAAGAAAATAGGACATTTCTGTTTTCCCGATCAGTTGCAGCCGTTCTTTCGGGTAATAATCGAAGTAGCCGGTCATTTCAATACCAGGTCGGTGAATATCACTTGAGAAGAGTTCCCGATGAACGCCATCTTTGCCGGCAACAAGCGTCAAGTTGAAATTTTTCAATAAGTCTTCGGTACGAACTTTCACCATTTATAAAACCCCCATGGGATACAGCGGTTTATTAATATATCACACACAAACGGGCTGTCACACCCCGTATCTGAACGTGGGCAAACCACATACGTAAAAATGGGGGATGAACAGCCCGTAAACATCTCATTTAGGCAATGTACCATCAGTGGGGGAAAAAGGGAAACCCCCACTGAAAGACATTGCCCATTACATTATAGCATATTTTTTCAACAAAGAATATTTAAATCAGAAAAAATCACAGGAATCGTACCTGTGAAACGTGATCAATTATGATTATGTTAGTCGATCTTTGACCAATCGGCTCAAAATCATATTGATAATGGCGAGAATCACTGCCGCCATAACAGCCGTACCGAATCCGGCAATAGAGAATGATTCATCCATAACACCCTGTGTGATCATGAGTGTCACGGCATTGACGACGAACAAAAACAGACCGAGCGACAGCAACGTAATCGGCATTGTCAAAATAACGAGAATAGGCCTTACAATAGTATTCAGAATGCCAAGGATGACACTCGCTAAAAGCGCCGTTCCGAATCCTTCCAGATAAAATCCCGTAAAAAGCCAAGCAGCAGCTGTCAAAGCGATGGCGTTCAGCACGACTGAAATGGCCCAGCGCATCAGCATTAGTGACTCTTCCCTTCACTCGGAATCACAAAAACACCGATAATATAGGCGTAAATGGACGCACCGCCGGCAAATGCCAACGCTGCAAACAACAGACGAATAATGGTGGGATCAATGTTAAAATACTCTGCCAGACCACCGCATATACCTTTGATCATTCGCTCAGAACGGGATCTATATAATCGTTTTCTCATCATTTTTCCTCCTCGTTGGTCTCATTCACTAAAATGCCAGACGTAAAACTCTTCCATACCCAATCGTTCTTTAGCTGCTTCAAAGATATCATCCGATAACGAAGGGCTTTCACTGAATTGAGTCATAACACCTTTTGCTTGTGACTGATGAGCGAGAATGGCGTCCATCTTCCGTTCAAAGTGAGCAGTAATGTCATTATTGATGTCCGGTTCCCCCAGATCCTTCGTATAATCATTAGAAATAGCCTGTGCCCAGACAACAGGGCGTGTCTCGGGGTCCATCAAGCGGACGGCTTCCACAGCAGCTGCCCCCAAAGCGTTATGATCCGGATGGATAGCGTATTCCGGATAATGGGTTACTACGAGGCTTGGATTCAGCTCTTCCAAATGACGCTTCAACGTTTTAGCAACGTCCTGCTTATCCTCAAACTCGATGGTTTTATCCCGATAACCCAATTGGCGCAAATCAATATCCAATGTGTTACAGGCATTGACCAGCTCCTCATTCCGGATATCCGGCAATGTTTCCCGATTAGCGAAAGGTGGGGTCCCCATGTTTCTGCCCATTTCTCCTAATGTCCCACATAAATACGTGACTGGGACGCCTTGTTCCCGAAATCCAGTTATCGTACCTGCCGCACCAAATGACTCATCATCCGGATGCGGATAAATAACAACGACATGCGTTTCCATTTTATTCACCTGACCCTCGTTGCTTGTTTGTGTTTTTTGTTTATTAGGATATATCTACGTTTACACGACTCACTCACCAAGTGGTGTTTTGCTAATATTCAAGGCAACCATCAACCGTCCCTCGTAATCATGGCCGGCGAGCAATAGCTGGCTATCTTTATGGAGCGTCCAATCGGTCAATCCCTCTGCATAAACCCAGCCTAGCTCCAATTTTAAACCAACGCGATATGTTTGTCCGTTTCCGATAATTTTTGCCTGTGAAAACCGTACTCGTGCATTTCGTATATAAGCGCCAACAGTGGTCGCATTCTCGTTAAAATGGCTTGCATACACGCCATTGGTTGTTTCCAAATGAACGTATACATCCTGGTTTATAAAATGTTCCAGCCAGTGTTGCACGTGCTCGATGTCAATTGGTTCCATGTGCTGTTCCTCCTACCATTTACCTTCTTATATTAGGTTATCGAAATGGGTGATGATCGTCAAAAATTTAAACCGATGTGCGGATTCAGAAAGATAAGAATCGTCGGGCCAGTTCCAGACGCATAACAGGCATGTTTTACTTGATCACGGTCATTCTAATAAGGACAGCGACGCCCTTTAAGGAACGCCGCTTCCTTGTTCACTAATTTATTTCGGCTTTTTCCCGTTCTTTCATGGCCGCCTCCATCCGTTTCCAGTCCCGTTCCAGTATCGGTTTTAAATACGTCCCAGTATAGGAGGCTTCTGTTTCAGCGATTTCTTCCGGTGTCCCGGTTGCTATAATCTCACCGCCGCCGTCACCGCCTTCCGGACCGAGATCAATAATATGGTCCGCTGTTTTGATGACATCCAGGTTGTGCTCGATAATAAGGACGGAATCGCCATTATCAACCAGACGATGCAGCACGTTCAATAGCCTGTTAATATCATCGGTGTGCAAACCTGTCGTCGGCTCATCCAAAATATAAAACGATTTGCCATTGGAGCGACGGTGGAGCTCACTTGCCAGTTTGACACGTTGTGCTTCCCCGCCGGATAGCGTAGTTGCCTGCTGTCCCAGCTTAATATAACTGAGACCTACATCATAAACCGTCTGCAGTTTTCGTTTGATTTTTGGTATATTCCCGAAAAAGTCGAGTGCTTCTTCAATCGTCATCTCCAGGACGTCGGCAATGCTTTTTCCTTTATATTCAACTTCCAATGTTTCCCGGTTATATCGTTTCCCGTGGCACACTTCACAAGGAACATACACGTCTGGGAGAAAGTGCATTTCAATCTTAATGATGCCATCGCCTTTGCATGCCTCACAACGTCCGCCCTTGACGTTAAAACTGAACCGGCCCTTTTTATAGCCGCGCACTTTCGCTTCGTTCGTTTGTGCAAACACATCGCGAATGTGATCGAACACACCGGTGTACGTAGCCGGATTGGAGCGTGGTGTCCTTCCAATCGGGGACTGGTCAATATTAATGACTTTTTCAATGTTGCCCATACCGTTAATGCGCTGATGTTTCCCCGGCTTTTGCTTAGCTCTGTGCAATTGTTTGGAGAGAGACTTATATAAAATGTCATTCACCAAAGTGCTTTTGCCGGAACCGGAGACACCTGTGATAACCGTCATAAGACCTATCGGGAACGATGCATCTACTTTTTTCAGATTGTTTTCTTCCCCCCCGACCACTTTTACTTGTCGGCGTTTATTCTGTTTTCGTCGTTTAACCGGAACCGGAATGAATTTATCTCCGGCAAGATATTGGCCTGTCAGTGAATCTTTATGTTTCATTAAATGGTCGGGCGTGTCACTGGCGACGATTTTTCCACCGTTATCACCTGCGCCCGGGCCAAAATCAATCAGGTGATCCGCCTCCAACATAGTATCTTCATCATGTTCAACGACAATCACCGTATTATCCAAGTCGCGCATCCGTTTCAGCGTGTTGATTAAGCGATAATTGTCCCGCTGGTGCAACCCGATAGACGGTTCATCGAGAACGTAGAGAACACCTGTCAGCGCGGAACCAATCTGGGTTGCCAGCCGGATCCGCTGTGCTTCCCCGCCGGAAAGTGTTCCTGCCGACCGGGAGAGTGTCAAGTAATCCAATCCCACATTGGTCATAAAGTCCAGACGATCGGTAATTTCCTTCAAAATCATCTCGGCAATCGTCTGCTCCTTCTCGGTTAAATCAAGCTGCATAAAAAACGCATTGGCTTTCGTAATCGCATAATCCGTCACGTCACTTATATGCTTACCATTTATCCGTACTGCAAGGGCTTCTTTTTTAAGCCGGTGACCGCCACAGTCCGGACAATGCTTGTGGTCCATGTATTTCCCCAGCATTTCTCTAGTAAAATCGGAGGATGTTTCGCGGTACCGTCGGGCTATATTAGGAAGAACCCCTTCAAAATAAATATCGTTGTCACGGACATTGCCAAAGTCATTGACATAATAAAAATGAATCTTTTCATGGCCGCTTCCATATAAGATTTTATCCATTTGGTGTTTCGGTATATTTTTCACCGGTATCGTCATATCAATGCCGTAATGATCACAGACACTTTTCAAAAGTTGTGGGTAATACTGCGAACTGATCGGCTCCCACGCTGCAATGGCATGGTCGTTCAATGTTTTGTCATGATCCGGAATCACCAGCTCGAGATCTGCTTCCAGATTGGTGCCGAGACCGTCACACGTTGGACAGGCCCCGTACGGACTGTTGAACGAAAACAGCCTTGGCTCCAGCTCACCAATCGAAAAACCACAGATGGGGCAAGCATGGTTTTCACTGAACATCAGTTCGTCACCGTCGACAATATCCACCATCATTTTACCGTCACCAAGGCCAAGTGCGGTTTCAATCGAGTCACTGAGTCGTCCGGCGATACCTTCTTTAACTATGATACGATCAACAACCACTTCAATCGAGTGGGATTTATTTTTTTCCAATTGAATGTCGTCTGTCACTTCTCGCATTTCCTGATCGACACGAATCCGGACGTACCCTTTCTGCTTGAGATAATCAATTGTTTTGGTGTGTTCGCCTTTTTTGCCTGATATAACCGGTGCAAGAATTTGCATCTTGGTCCGTTCCGGGTATTCCAAAATCCGATCAACCATCTGCTGAACAGTCTGGGAGCTAATTTCTATTCCATGTTCGGGACAGGTCGGTCGACCAATGCGGGCATACAACAGCCGCAGATAGTCATAAATTTCCGTTACCGTTCCAACTGTTGACCGCGGGTTTTTACTCGTTGTTTTCTGATCGATTGAAATGGCCGGTGACAAACCTTCAATGGCATCCACATCCGGTTTATCCATCTGGCCTAGGAATTGCCGGGCATAGGCGGACAGCGATTCAACGTATCGTCGCTGTCCTTCCGCATAAATGGTGTCAAATGCCAGCGAGGATTTGCCGGAACCGGATAAACCCGTGAATACGACAAGCTCATTTTTAGGGATCGAGACATCAATATTTTGCAGATTGTGTGCACGTGCACCTTGAACGTTAATTGCTTTATTGGGCATGAACGAGTCACCCTTCCGCTTTGAGTTCCAGAATAATATCACGAAGCTCGGCAGCTTTCTCGAAGTCGAGATCTTTGGCAGCTTGCTTCATGTCGTTTTCCATGTTTTTTACCATTTCCGCTTTGTCAGCTTTGCTCATCTCGGACGTATCCACATGTCTGCCTTCATACGATTCGCTATCCTCTGCGGCCACTGTTGCACGAATGACGTCCCGGACTTCTTTTCGGATCGTTGTCGGTGTAATATTATGTTTCTCATTATAAGCCATTTGTTTTTCACGACGGCGATTGGTTTCATCAATCGCCACCTGCATGGACTTGGTCACTTTATCTCCATACATAATGACTTCCCCATTTTCATTACGCGCTGCCCGGCCAGTTGTCTGAATCAGGGAGCGCTCTGAACGGAGAAACCCTTCTTTATCGGCATCAAGTATAGCGACAAGGGAGACTTCCGGTATATCCAGTCCTTCTCGCAACAAGTTAATGCCAACCAAAACATCATACGTGCCAACACGCAGATCGCGGATAATTTCAATCCGTTCCAACGTTTTGACTTCCGAATGCAAGTAGGCAACTTTAATGCCCGTTTCTTTCAAATAGTCGGTCAAATCTTCGGCCATCTTTTTCGTCAACGTCGTTACAAGCACGCGCTCATTTTGCTGCGCCCGTTTATTAATTTCCTCCATTAAATCATCCACTTGCCCGTCGATCGGACGTACATGGATTTTCGGATCCAGTAAGCCAGTTGGACGAATAATTTGTTCGGTGACATCCGGCGCTTGTTCCCGTTCATACGGTCCGGGTGTTGCCGAAACATAAATGAGCTGGTTCGTTTCTTTTTCAAATTCCCCGAACGTCAGCGGGCGGTTATCCAGTGCGGACGGCAGACGAAAGCCGTGATCGACCAAGACTTGTTTACGTGCCTTGTCCCCATTGTACATCCCTCTGATTTGGGGAAGCGTGACATGCGATTCGTCCACGACACAGAGAAAATCATCCGGAAAAAAATCCATCAATGTATAGGGGGTCGCTCCCGGCTCACGGAATGTCAAATGCCGGGAATAGTTTTCAATACCGGAACAGAAGCCCATCTCGTTCATCATTTCCAAATCGTAGTTGGTCCGCTGCTCCAGCCGTTGCGCTTCAAGCAGTCTATCCTGCTCACGGAGTTCCGCCAGTCGTTCCTGCAGCTCGCTTTCAATGTTTTTAATGGCTTTTTTCAGCTTTTCATCTCCTGTGACAAAGTGGGATGCCGGGAAAATAGCCACGTGTTCCCGGTCCCCGACGATTTCACCGGTCAGGGCATCCACTTCCCGAATTCTGTCAATTTCATCACCAAAAAATTCAACACGGATACAGTGTTCTTCTCTGGAAACCGGAATCACTTCGACCGAATCGCCACGTACACGGAACGTACCACGCTGAAAATCGATATCATTGCGGGCGTACTGAATATCGACGAGTTCGCGCAGAAGTTGGTCCCGGTCCTTTTCCATACCCATGCGGAGTGAGAGAACCTGACTTTTATATTCGTCCGGCGAACCAAGTCCATAAATGCATGATACACTGGCCACAACCAGCACATCGCGCCGCTCAAACAGGGAAGACGTCGCTGAATGCCGAAGTTTATCAATTTCGTCATTGACACTGGCGTCCTTTTCTATAAATGTATCGGTTGAGGGCACATAGGCTTCGGGCTGATAATAATCATAATAGCTGACAAAATACTCGACGGCATTGTTCGGAAACAACTCTTTAAACTCGCTGTACAGTTGTCCGGCGAGCGTTTTGTTATGAGCAATAACGAGCGTCGGCCGATTAATTTCCGTCAATACATTGGAAACTGTGAAGGTCTTACCCGTTCCGGTTGCACCAAGCAATGTCTGATGCCGTTGACCCGATTTGACTTTGTCAATCATTTCAGCAATGGCTTCAGGCTGATCGCCACTGGGGTCATACTGTGCCTTGAGATCAAATTTATTTTCCAAACCAAAACCTCCGTTCTCTGGTTCCCTTTCATTCTATCATAATGACTGTATTATTTGAACGGAAAAAGCGAACACACATTCGTTTAATGACTAGGTCTATCCCCATTTTACCCGATTCATCAGGCAAAAATCATGCATCATGCTCAGCGTAACGACACACGGCATTTGCCTGTAAGGAAATGGGGCGACTATGAAGACAGTTATTCCATATACAGACAAAAAAACATTAGCAGGCGTGTCTGCTAATGCCGATTGTTCAATATGTTTACCAAGAGTTCTGATAACGGTCTGTCCTCAAGTTGACGATGGTAATCATGTATTTGTTTGCGGTAATTCTCCTGCTCTCTTTGGCTTCCAAAAAAACGAACAATTTCCTGTTCCGGGTTGTTGTGGAGGTCAACCATCATAGCCACACCGAGACGGTTCAGTTCCCGGGCATTTATTTTTTCCTGACCGGGCAATGGCGCGTACATGAAGATCGGCTTTTGCTTCATCAGGCATTCACTGATGGTGACCCCGCCCGGTTTTGTCAGAACAGCATCGATCCTGTCGTAAATAGCATTCATTTCCGCTTTATGATCAATGTACGGGATGGGTGTTACGTTATCAAACTGTTTGCTGAGCAGCTCTCTGTGCAATGATTCATTCTTGCCGCATAACACGTAGTAATGGATGGCTTCCGACGAAAGAGATGACAGCAGTTTCCTAATTAGTCCGGCTCCTAAACTCCCGCCTGTTACGAGCACCTTTATGGTTCCAGCTGTTTTTGCTTTGAATTCCTTTGCCTGAAAGACAGGGTGAATAGGGACTCCGGTCACCAACACTCGTTCTTCCGAAACCCCATTTTTAACAAGGAATGTTTTTGCTGCAGCTGTTGGTACGAGGTGATAATCAATAGCGTCGATGCCCCAGACATCATTGATGAAAAAATCTGTATATGCGTTCACCGTGATCGATCGCAGCCGATTTTTCAGCTTTAAGCTGCTTGCCAAATTCGAAGGCAGTGCATGTGTGGAAATGAGGATGTGCGGATCATGCTGCGTTACAAGCCGTTTAAAAAAATACAGGAACATTGCCTCATAAAAGCGGTTTCGTCGATGCAGCGATTGTTCCTTACAAGCAGCAAGTCTGTACAGACGGTCATATACACCGGGAAAGAATTTGATCCAGTTCAGGTAAGCGGAGGATACAGCCTTTTCCATATTTCCATAGCTATACGACAGTATATCCACTTTTTCACATGCCATATCAGCGCGGATCGACTGAACGGTTTCCATTAACGCATCTGCAACATGATGATGACCTGTCGGGATTTGCATGAATGGTAAAAATAGAGCGTTTTTTGTTTCCATCGTATCACCTCCATCAGAACGCCTTTGCATGGATTGAATTACCAATGCGAAAACCTGTGCATACATGCTATACTTTTATCGAAAGGAGTAATGTAATGACATTTTTAATAATTGCTTTGATAACTTTATTTATCAGTTATTTTTTATTTGCATCTTATAGAAACACAAAAGATATTCAGATAAATAAAATTAATATCGCATCGGAGTCTGCTCAAAAGAACGCCTCATTATCCATCCTTCACCTGTCTGACCTGCACTTGGAGAACATATCATTAACCCCATTACAACTGGCACGTAAATTGGAAAATGAACCCGTCGACATGATTGCACTAACTGGCGATTTCCTTGATCGAAAACGAAGCATTCCCAAGTTGCTACCATATTTACATGTTCTGAGTAACAAGAAACCCGCTTACGGGATCTATGCTGTTTTAGGCAATCATGACTATGTTCTAAAAGGCCAGGATTTGGCGGATTTGACAGATGTGCTGGAACAAAATGATGTTCACGTTTTGCAGAATGAAAGTGATACACTTACAGTGAATGGACAAACCATTAATATTATCGGGATTGATGATTACAGCACAAATCGGAGCAATTTGCCTTTAGCTTATCAGGATGTTCAATGCGGTACGAATATCGTGCTGACACATGATCCCAACGTTGTATTGGAAATGCAGGGATATTCATTTGACTATCTCATGGCTGGCCATTTTCACGGAGGTCAAATCTGTTACCCGAAAGCATACCATTTGGCTAAAATGGGAAAGCTTGCCCGACAAAACAGGATAAAAGGATTGCATAGTCATAATAAGACACCATTTTATATCAGTGAGGGACTTGGTCAGACTGGACTTAATATCCGGGTCGGCAGCAGACCTGAAATAACATTTCACCAGGTTCCAGTTAGCAGTCCCAAAAGCGCCTAACCAAAATGGTTGAATTGATTCAGTAATCGATTCTTTGACATAAATAGATAAACTGGCGGATTCCGGCTTGACGCATTGGCAATAAAGCTTATAGGCAGGAATGAAGCTTTTTTTAAAAAACGATAACAAGTGTTCCGGATCGGAGCTGTCTCAAATCCGAGACGTCCGGTTCCTTTGCATAACATGGTAATACCTATTATTGCTTTTATGTCATGGTGTCTGTTGTGTGTTTGAACGTACCGGGAAAGACACTGCAAGTCATTCCGTATCATGTGATAAATAAGCACGGCCCTGTTCATTTCACTGTTAGCTTTCTTTAGCTCGCGAATCATTCGTGCATTATGCAAATGAATTTTCAAAAGCAAGTCATTTTTTAAAATGGATGTCCCGTCCCCCAGTACAATATTGGAACCTTTGTACTTCGTTAACCTTACACGAAATATTGTTTTGTTGTCTCTATGATCCGTTACGTATTCAAGTTTTGTAAAATTGTAGTAAATCGGATCAATAATACGCCATACATTCAACAAATAATGTTTCATACCTCTTACCCCTCTGTAACGGTTTTGGCTTCTTTATTTTGTATTAAAACGATGAGAAATATAGCAGGAACTTTCATCCAGACCCAGGAATATATCGATGATTTTTTACAAGCTGCTTGATATCCTGATCGGTCATACTTTTTGCGAAGAGGATGCAGATCTTCGCCTAATTCGTATAATGAATAAAAGAAAAA
>NZ_BAAADM010000055.1:36368-91257 GCF_039522485.1 Lentibacillus halophilus
GGGAATGCTTTCTCCCCGGAACGCGCATTTGCCGAAATAATCCCCAACTCGTGATGGTCTTTCTCGTAAAATGCACTTTGAAGCAATCGAGCTTCCCCATTGTCTCCAATTATTTCCACCTTGAAAAAAGCGCCGTTTCGTTGCAGGGCTGCATAAAATTCTGTCATGTTATTGATTTTTGTTCCATTAACTTTTGTTACGGTTTCGCCGGCTGTAATGCCCAAACGATAAGCGGGTGTATCCGGGATAACCGCCAGCACTTTGATACCACGCTCATTTTTATGAAAAAATGATTCTTTCATCCGATCGTTCTGACGATGTCTGTAATTGATATACTCTCTGCCAATGATTCCGGTTATGATGGCAGCTAATGAAAGCCAGCCCACGTAAAGACTTCCAACGGCCAGTAATAATACGGTCATAGCAAGAATCACCAATGGTCGTACCATCGCGTCGGCAGCTTTTTTCGGAAATGATCCTTGCACCGCGTGATTAAAACCGATAACAAACGGAATCAATGCCAGTCCATACGATTCTCCGTTGATCGAGATCAACGGCCAAAATGATGCAAACGCTGTGATCGGGCCTTCCGGAATTAATATAAAAAACGGTATAAGACTTACTTTTTTAAAATGATGAACACCAATCCAATGCCCGCGGCGGCCATGTTGCAATGCCGGAAAAGACGTATCCCGGCCACTTTTTTGCAATAACAGCGCTTCTGCTATCAAAAGTATAGCAAGCAACAAACCAAGACCAGTGAAATTGACTGCGGACGGGAAAATGGAAGAAGGAAACATCCGGTCGGGAAGCGCAACCGGAAGAAATAACAGCAGCAAATAGCTGATCCCTATTGTGTATACCGGTGAAAGAAATGTGAAACGAAGCGTCAGACTGAGCGCCATCGTCACGAGTGCCACGGCGTCCATCATCTGCTTGTTAAAAACAACACCGGCCCCCACTGCCACAATGGATAACAATAATCCAAAACCGATGGCAATAGACCACGTATGCTGTGATTCCATAAACAGGGGGAACAGCTTTCGACCAAAGTTCTTCCGTTCTTGTCGAATCCGCATCACCCCAGATAAAGCGATCACGATGACTGTCCAATAAACGAGCGGATTCAGGAAAAACCTGACTATTCCATTCCATAATTCCATTAGCCACGTCTCTGCCATGATAATCACCTTCCGCAACTGTCTACTGTGATACTAAAATCTTATTTGTTTTATTCGGGATGAGATGGGTATTTTCCTGCATAAATAAGAAAGAAACCGCGAGTATCGTCAAAACCCGCGGAAGCCATTCATACGGAGCGGTTTCATACGCTGCCGCATCTATTTATTAATACAACACGTTCAGTGCTTTGTCCATTTGTTTATCATCATCACCACTGCGAATGTGTTTGACCAATTTGGTTTCCAGGAGTCCCGCTGTTTTATCCGTCACTTTTCCAGTAACCTCCATATCCTGGTCCATTTGGAAAGCTTTAACAGCCGCCTCCGTATCATGATTGAAATAGCCGTCTGTGCGTCCGGGTTCATAGCCCAATCCGTTGAGCATTGTCTGAATCGTTTTCACATCATCACCCGTATCGTTGAATGTCAGCGGCTCTTTCAGTTCCACCGGGTTGGTGAAATAGTAAGGGGGTTGCTTCACTTTCACGGTTGGCTTAACGCCCTTTTCATGAATCCATGTGCCGTTTGGAGACAACCATTTAGCGAGCGTCAGTTTTACTCTGCTTCCATCACCAAGTGAAAGGGCCCGCTGGACGGTTCCTTTGCCAAAACTTTTTGTTCCAACGACATCATAGCCGGTTTCCTTCATGGCCACGGCCAATATTTCCGATGCAGAAGCACTGCCTTGATTAATCAGTACACTGATTGGATATGGCTTTTTCTCATCCAGATTGGAATACGATTTGGATATCTTCCCATTTGAATTTTCAATTTGAACGTATGGAGTGTCCTTAGGTATAAAGTTTTTTAAGATGTCTTCAACTTCGGTTAATATTCCGCCTGGATTTCCCCGGACGTCGATAACCAAACCATCTATCCCTTTGTTTTCCAGTTTTTTCAGCTGCTTGGAAAAGTGATCTGACGTTTTATCCGAGAACGATGTTATTTCCATAATACCCGTTTTCTTTCCATCAATGGTTTTCACGTTCGAGTAGACGGTTTCCACCGGGATATCATCACGTTCCATGGTGACGTCGAAAGGTTCAGAAACACCATCACGCTGCACTTCAATCACGACTTCCGTTCCTTTCTTGCCGCGAATTTTCTGCACAGCTTCCTGTAAATTAAGTCCGGATACACTTTCACCATTAACACTTAATATTTGATCATTGGGACGAAGCCCTGCTTCTTCTGCAGGGGAATCCTTGATTGGCGATACAATCGTAACTTTGCCATCGACCATGCTTACCTCCGCACCAATCCCTTCAAATGACGATTCAATTTGTTGATTAAACTTCTTCATCATTTCTTCATCAAGATACGAACTGTACGGATCGTCCAACGAAGAAAGCATACCTTTAATCGCACCGTCGATGAGTTGCTTGTCTTTCACATCTTGCAAGTAGTTTTCTTGAATGATGTCATACGCCCGTGACACTTTTTCCATTTGCTTCGGTGACTTACCGTTGTCCTGATTCGTTTGTCCGTCTGCTTCATCCTCCGCTGGTTCCGGACCGGATTGTGCCAGTTTCACACCGGTAAATCCACCGGCAAATGCCAAAATCAATGCAGCGAACAATAATATAACAATATGTTGCTTCTGCAGTTTCATGTTCTCACCCCAATTGATAAATTTCCCGGATGGCTGATAGATGATAAAAAGCTAAAAAGGCATCACACCGTAAATGTGCGATGCCTTTCATAATATAGCTTATGCAGGCTGTATGCAATAGCATTCATGTTTATTGAAGGAATGGCATTGGATTAATACCACCGTGATAACTCCATTTTCCATTATGGACTTCAAAATGAAGATGGGAACCATATGAATCTCCTGTATTACCGACAGCACCCAAGCTGTCCCCGGTGGATACGGACTGACCGAGACTTACCGACCGTGCAGACATGTGAGCGTATACGGTTGATTTATTATGCTGCGGATGATACACATACACCACATTTCCGTAGGACGGGGAATAAGCTGATCTCGTTACCACACCAGATGCAGCTGCTTTGATATTTGTACCGGTTGAAGCGGCAATGTCAATTCCCAAATGATCGCCATATGGTGCCGGCCTTGGCCCATAACCGGAGGAAAAGCTGCCATTCGCCGGCCAAATGAACATTCCATTTCCGCCCGATCCGTGATTATTACTTGTCAATTGATTCAGTTTGCTTTTTGCATCTTTCTTTGCCTGTGCAATAACAGCAGCCTGATCTTTCAATGCTTGTTGTTTTTCAGTAACACTCATTTTGTATTCTTCCAGTCGATCCTGCTCCGCTTTCAATTCACCAAGCTTGTCCTCTTTTTCATTCATTTGCTCTTCTAATTGCGTCCGCAATGATTCAAGTTCCTGCTGCTGATCTTCAAGTGACGCTTTTTTATTTTCGACCGTTGTTTTCTTGCTTTCTATTTCTTTTTTCTTGTTTTCTACTTCTGTTTGTTTCGCTTTCAGCTGTTTCTTTTCTTTCACCTGTGTTTCCATAATGTTCTGGTCTTGCTCCATGATGGTGTTAACAGCGGAGGAACGTCTGATAAAGTCACCGAAACTGTTCGACCCCATGATAACTTCTATGTATTTCATATTTCCGCCATTCGACTGAATAGCACGCAATCTATCTTTCAATATTTTTTCCCGTTTTTTAATCCGTTTTTTCAATTTTTCAATGTCTTCTTTTAGGTTATCAATTTTGTCATTCAACTCGTCTATCCGATTTTTCAATTTTTCAAGCTTCTGTGTCGTTTCAGCTATTTTATTTTCTTTTGCCTGAATGGATTGCCTTGTTTTATTTAGTTCCTTGTTAATATGGTCAATATCGCTATTAACAGAGGCTTGATTTTCCTTGTTCGCTTTTATTTTTTGTTCAGTACTCTCTTTTTTATTTTGCAAATTGGATTTTTTATTGTTCAAGTTTTCCTGCTTGTTTTTCAGTTCGTTGATTTCCTGCTTCACGTCACTGGTTGACTCGGCTGATACGTTATGTAAGTCGGTTAGACCGATTCCGAAAATAACCAAGGCAGCAAACGAATAGGCCATCATTTTTTTCATTATCATATCCCCTCTCCTCGTGAATTGTTTATTAAATCTTCAAGAATTTACGGACACTCATCACGCTTCCCCATACACCGATGAATGCTCCGATAACCAAAATGATCAAAGACAGTTGCCACGCGAATGGACTGAATGGCAGTATGTCCACGAAGTCATATGGAATTTGATCACTGATATTGTTGTCTAAGTAATAATAGCCGCCGAGAACAGCCGCTATCGGCAGAATAGCTCCAAGCACGCCCAACAACATGCCTTCAACAAAAAATGGCCAGCGAATGAACCCGTTGGTTGCCCCAACAAGCTTCATAATACCGATCTCTCTGCTCCGGGCCATGATAGTAAGTTTAATCGTGTTTGAAATAAGGAATATGGCTGTGAAAACGAGACCGACAATCAGAACGAGGCCAATGTTCCGGGCATATTCATTAAAAGAAAACAGCTGATGAACCGTGTCCTTTCCGTAGTTGACATCCTGGATGTTATTCAAGCCTTTAATCTCCTTGGCTAGCGATTTTGTGTCAGCTGGATTTTTCGCCTTCACGACATAAGCATGGTTGAGCGGGTTATCCTGTTTAAACATCTTCCATGAGCTACCTTCTTCGCCCATACCTTCAATCAGCTGATCAAGTTGCTCATCCTTGGAGGAAAAAGCAACGGATCCTACATCATCAATGGATTTAATGTCCTTCTGGAGTTTCTGTATGTCATCTTCAGAGGCTGTACGGTCGATGAATGCATCAATTTGCACTTCTTTTTCCAGACCGTTCGCCATATGATTGAGGTTAAGCATCAAGGCGAGAAAAGCACCAACAAGTAGAAGTGTTGTTGTTACGGCGCCGACAGAAGATACCGTCATCCAACCGTTGCGGAAAATATTTTTAATGCCTTCGCGCAGATGACGTTTCATCGTTCTAAATTTCATAGCCGTATTCACCTCGATGTTCGTCACGCACGATCAATCCATCTTCAATAGCTATCACACGCTTTTTTTTCGCGTTGACAATTTCTCTGCTGTGGGTAGCCATTAAAACCGTCGTTCCCCGTGCATTAATTTCTTCAAAGACTTGCATAATCTCCCATGATGTTTCTGGATCCAGATTGCCAGTCGGCTCATCAGCTATGACAATCTTCGGACGGTTAACAATGGCACGGGCAATGGAAACACGCTGCTGTTCACCCCCGGAAAGCTCGTCCGGAATAAAACGTGCCTTATTTTTCAATCCCACCAATTCAAGCACGTCCATGACGCGTTTGCGTATGTTTTGTGGTGATTCTTCGATAACTTCCAACGCAAATGCAATATTTTCATAGACTGTCAGTTTTGGAAGAAGTTTAAAATCCTGAAAAATGACACCGACGCTTCTGCGCAGCCATGGAACATGTTTTTCCTTCAGATTGTTCACATTCATATCATTAATGGTAATGGTCCCCTGCGATGATTGGGCCTCCCGATATATTAACCGAATGAATGTGGATTTGCCGGCACCACTTGGTCCGACAATGTAGACAAATTCACCTTGCTCAATCGTTATCGTTATACCATTGAGTGCCGTCACACCATTGGTATACGTTTTATGTACATCGTTCATCTCTATCATATATGATTCACCTTTGTCCCGTAGTGTTGTTAAACTTGGATGTCGATTCTAACTAACAGAGTAAGCAACGCTTCAACTTGTCCTTTTGCTTAATACATGACGACAAAATCTATTATTAATTGCCATTATAACATTTTTCAGCAGAAATTTTAGACATAATTATATTACATTTTCATTTCAATTTCCTCGTTTTTTGTTACTTTTGTAATATTTGTCTGTTTAAGTCGATTATTATTGGAAAATAGGAGGGTTGGTTGGAAATAAATTCCATATTCATAAAAAAGTTTGGCCCGTTTTTTGTTAAAACGAGCCAAATCAGTGTGTGTACGGTTATTATTTTTTCTCTGCAAGCCATGACGCAACGGTCTCTCTGTTTTCTTTGGAAACGTCTTGAGCCTGCATTTGCCCTTTACCATTCTTAATGATATCAGCGATTTCATCGGCCGAATACTTGGAGCCGACAGATGTCAAGTCAGGACCCACCTGACCGGAAAGATCACTGCCATGACATGATGCACAGTTGTTTTGGAAGATTTCTTCTGCTCCAGCGGTGGTGGTTCCACCGTTTTCACCGGTGGATTCCTCTGTACCCGTACCGTTGTCGCCATTGCCTCCATCATCGGTACCACCGTCATCTCCGCCGCCACATGCGCCGAGCACAAGTGCCATGCCGAAGAGAACAGATAATAACGCTTTTTTCATGGTTCATTCCCCCTTACGTAATATTTTGGAAAGGTGATCACGGATTATTATAACCCATTTCCATCATTTTAAACCAACCGTTTATCCTATCAATTGTATAACTGTATACGTTACACGCCCGACATAGCAGACGTTCAGGGGATTTAACCATTTAATGACTTTTTTGTGACTATATTTTCTAATTAATCAAGGAACGCAAGTAGGAATCGATAAACGAATCGATATTTCCATCGATGACGCCCTGGGCATTCCCAACTTCGACATTGGTACGGTGGTCCTTCACCATCGTGTACGGATGAAAGACATAAGAGCGTATTTGACTGCCCCAGCCAATTTCTTTTTGTTCACCGCGAATGGCATCAAGCTCCTGCTGCTGCCGCTCCAATTCCCGCTGATACAGTTTGGATCGGAGCATTTTCATCGCACGTTCCCGGTTTTGTATTTGCGACCGTTCGGACTGACAAGTCACAACGATCTTTGTTGGCAAGTGGGTAAGACGAACAGCCGAGTCGGTTGTATTAACGTGTTGTCCCCCGGAACCACTCGCCCGATACGTATCCATATTAATATCTTCATCGTTGATTTCGATATCGACGTCATCATCCATTTCAGGCGTAACCTCACATGATGCAAACGATGTATGCCGTCTACCCGAGGAATCAAACGGTGATATTCGGACAAGCCGATGAACACCTTTTTCCGCTTTCAGATAGCCGTATGCATTATGCCCTTTAATCCACAGTGTCACACTTTTTACACCGGCATCATCGCCCGGGAGATAATCAAGTGTTTCGACGGTGAATCCTTTACGTTCAGCCCAGCGCTGATACATTCGCAATAAGATGCTGGCCCAGTCCTGGGATTCCGTTCCACCGGCGCCGGGATGCAGTTCCAGAATCGCATTGTTCTGGTCGTACGGCTCACTCAACAACATGTTCAGTTCAAATTGATTAACGTCACGGCGCAGGTTAATCACACTCTGTTCCAAGTCGGTAAACAACTCCGGATCGTTTTCTTCGTTCACCAACTCATAGGAGACTTCAATGTTTTCCCGCTGCTTTTCCAGTTCATCAAAGCCTTCCACGTAACTTTTTAGTTGGTTTGATTCGTCGATCACTTTTTGGGCTTCTTCCTGATGGTTCCAGAATTCCGGCTCTGTCATCCGCATCTCCAGCTCTTTTATTCGTTCCCGTTTGGCATCTAAGTCAAAGAGACCCCCTGAATGCATTAATTCGGGTCGTTAGTCGACCTATCTCGTTTCCAATGTCTGCAAAGTCCATCTCTCTCACCTCTTATTCGTTTCGTACAATTTCCAGCATTCGGCGCCTGTCCTATTTATTTCCCGTGGCAATGCTTATATTTCTTTCCGCTGCCGCACGGGCATGGTTCGTTCCGGCCAGTCGTCTCCGTTTTCACATATGGTTTACGTGATTTTTTCGTTTCTTCCTGTCCACCGGATACAGCCTGTGTATTCTGGGCAACTTCTTCACGTTGGAGATTGTCTCTTATTTGAGCCTTCATCACATATCTGGCCACTTCGTCTTCAATATCAACAACCATCTGTTCAAACATTTGAAAGCCTTCCGATTGATACTCCTGAAGAGGGTCATTCTGGCCATACGCACGCAAATGGATGCCCTGGCGCAACTGGTCCATTTGATCAATATGGTCCATCCATTTCGTGTCCACCGTCCGCAGCACAATGACTTTTTCAAATTCACGCATCTGCTCAGGGGAAAGTTCCTGTTCTTTTTCATTATAGCGATGAGTCACAATACCCATAATGAAGTCAATCATTTCATCCGGATCTTTTCCTTTAATGTCGGCGACTGAAATGTCCTCGGGGTCCAACAGGTTGCCATGAACATACTCAATAATCGACTCCAGTTCCCAGTTTTCGTCAAGTTCATCCTGGGTATTCGCACGCACAACACGTGCCAAAGATGACCGGATCATACCTTCAACGATTTCACGAAGGTTTTCTGTCGCTTCAATGACATCAAACCGTTGCTTGTAAATAATTTCCCGTTGTTGCCGGAGGACATCATCGTAGGACAGCACTGTTTTACGGGCATCGAAGTTATTGCCTTCCACCCGTTTTTGAGCCGATTCCACAGCCCTGGAGACCATTTTGCTTTCAATGGGCTGAGAGTCGTCCATACCGATACGCTCCATCATGGAACGCATGTTTTCCGAACCGAACCGGCGCATCAAATCATCTTCCATGGATAGATAAAACTGGGATACACCCGGGTCGCCTTGACGTCCGGAACGTCCGCGCAATTGATTGTCAATCCGGCGTGATTCATGACGCTCCGTGCCAATGACGGCCAGTCCGCCCACATCCGGAACACCTTCACCAAGTTTAATGTCGGTACCGCGTCCGGCCATATTCGTGGCAATGGTAACGACGCCTTTTTGCCCGGCATTTTCGATAATATCGGCTTCCCGGTAATGGTTTTTAGCGTTCAAAACGTTATGCGGGACGCCTTCTTTTTTCAACATTTTCGAAATCAATTCCGACGTTTCAACGGCCACGGTACCAACCAGAACAGGCTGGCCTTGTTCATATCGTTCTTTAATATCCGCAACGACAGCGCGGAATTTCCCTTCGATGGATTTATAAATCATATCCGCTTTGTCCTCACGGATAATCGGTTCGTTCGTTGGAATAGCAATAACATCCATATTGTAAATGTTGCGGAATTCCTCTTCTTCCGTTTTAGCTGTACCGGTCATACCGGAAATTTTCTGATACATCCGAAAGAAATTTTGAAACGTAATGGACGCAAGCGTCATGCTTTCATTTTGAATCTGCAGCCCTTCTTTTGCTTCAATGGCCTGGTGCAGACCATCGCTATAGCGGCGCCCTTTCATCAGACGGCCGGTAAATTGGTCGACAATGACAACCTCATCATCTTCAACGACATAATCGGTATCACGTTGCATTGATACATGAGCTTTCAATGCCTGGTTAATGTGATGCGTAAGCGAAACATGATCCAAATCAAACAAATTCTCAATATTGAAATAACGTTCCGCTTTATTGATACCTTCTTCCATCAATTGAACGCCTTTTGTCTTTTCATCATACGTATAATCCGTATCGCGTTTTAGTGTCCGGACAAATCCGTTTGCCTGCTGATACATGGTGGCCGACTTCTGTGCTGATCCGGAAATGATGAGTGGTGTACGGGCTTCATCAATCAGTATCGAATCCACCTCGTCAATAATAGCAAAATTAAGTGGCCGCTGCACCATTTGTTCTTTATACAACACCATGTTGTCACGTAGAAAATCAAAACCAAATTCGTTGTTGGTACCATAAGTAATGTCACTGTTATAGGCTTCCCGCTTTTCTTCTTTCGACATACCATTACCGTTTAATCCAACGGTCAGGCCCAGAAAGTTGTACAATCGGCCCATATCTTTGGCGTCACGATCAGCCAGATAATCGTTGACCGTAATAATATGGACGCCATTTCCGGATAAGGCATTCAAATAAGCCGGCATAGTTGACGCCAGCGTTTTTCCTTCCCCTGTTTTCATTTCTGCTATATTACCTTCGTGCAATGCCAATGCACCCATCAGCTGTACAGGAAATGCACGCATGCCGAGCACCCGTTTGGCTCCTTCCCGTACCACTGCAAATGCTTCAACGAGCAGATCATCCAGAGACTCTCCGTTGGTATGGCGTTCTTTAAATTCTTCCGTTTTCCCTTTTAGATCATCATCCGATAAGTTCTCTATATCCGATTCCATCGACTCTATTTGATCAACTTTTTTCTGTAAACGGGTAAGTTGTTTTTTATTTCCATCCCCGAAAATTTTCGACAATAATCCAGCCATATAAAACGCTCCTTATAGGATTTCAACATAAGCGACGTAACCTATTATAATCCATTTTATATCATAACGCATCCCTTGGTTTGTTACAACTCATGCCACACTGGCCGTTACGTCGCCAAGAAGCTGTCAGAATGCTTGGAGAACCATTAAAAAGGAAGAACCGTCCGGGGGTGAACGGTTCTTCCTGGCGGGGATACTAGAGGCTGCGTGAAGGTGATCAAAGGGAAGCTTATGTAAGTGAATGACTGTATGACTGCTCTTTTTGCTTCCTGTCCAATTCGGCAAGCCTGGCATTGGTCGATGCAATAATTTCCAATAATTGGGCTATGGTCTGTTCATGTTGTTCGACCTTTCTAGCGAGTTCATCATATTTGCATCCACTCACATCAAAAGCTCCTTTCAAATGGTGTATTTTAGTTATAGCATACAACGGAGAACCGGCGCTAATAGCCATTTTTGAATTTTTGTTTGCCATTCGACACATTTTTACAATACATTCATTATTTCAGACCCTATTTGCAGCATGGTTCGTAAAAATGACGGCTATGTTACAAACTAAAAGTGAAATTTGGCACGTTGAATAACATTTTTCGACAACCCTTTGCAATCGGGACCTGTTTTTTTAAAACGTGCGGAATATTAAAAGGCGGTCCCATGTGTATGCATACAGGAACCGCCCGGGTATTCGAACGCTTTATTCAACTGTTGGGTTCAATCAGACCATATCGTCCGTCTTTGCGGCGATAAACGACATTGGTGTTGCCGGAATCCGCATCGTTGAATACATAAAACGCGTGACCCAGCATATCCATTTGCAAGACCGCTTCTTCGGAATCCATTGGCTTCAGATCAAAGTTTTTTGTACGAACGATCTCAATATCGTCCGATTCGTCCTGTTGATTGTTATTTTGTGCTTCGTTTTCCATTTCAGCAAAAATATGTTTCGGTGCACCTTTTTGTCTGAATTTGCGATTCACTTTTGTTTTGTATTTGCGAATTTGCCGTTCCAATTTGTCCACAGCAAGATCAATAGCCGCATAGAGGTCCACATGCTGCACTTCTGCACGGAGCAGCAAATCTGTCATGGGAATGGTTACTTCAATTCGTTGTTCGTCATTGTAAACACTCAGGTTGACATGTACATCAGATGAAGGCGGTGTATCAAAATACCGTTCGAGCTTACTGATTTTCTTTTCCACGTATTCTTCTATGGCTTTCGTTACTTGGATGTTTTCACCACGAATATTATATTTCATAACGTATCCTCCTTTCACCTTATATGGGTATTATACTATATTTTTATCTATATTTCCTCCTTTGCAAACAATTTTATATATGAAAAAACAAAGATTAATAGAGATCCGGTGGCATTTGCCAATGAACTCATGGCGTTCACTCTTTCAAACGGCCGCTTCATCCTCTGATCAGTGTCATGGCATAGACTGAAGGAGAGCCATTCTGCTTCAGTACAAACGCGGCATGCCTTAATGTTGTTCCGGTTGTATAAATATCATCCGTAAGAACGACCGGATTAGTAATAGATTCGGTCACCTTAAATGGATTTCGTCCGCTGATTCGTTCCCACTTCGTTTTTTTGGACTGTTTTTCGCCATGTGTTCGCATCAATACCGACCGGGTTTTGCGCGGCAGACTGTCCGCAAGCCGTGCAGCCTGGTTGAAACCGCGGTCTTTCAGGCGGTCGTCACTAAGTGGAATCGGCACAATGACAGCATTCCTCGACAAAAACGAAAAATGCTTCCGGAACGCCTGCTGGTAAGGATGTTGAAATACGTCTCCCAAACAATAATCACCCCGATATTTCCATCTGGCAATCATCTCCCGCATAGCTTCATTGTATTGAAATACAGATACATTCCACGCAAGCGGATCCGCCCCATTCTGCCAATCATTTTCCCAACGTCGGCAATCCTTGCACACGGTTTCCTCGCTCATTCGGCTGCATTTGACACACCGCTCTCCCGTCAAAGCAACCAATGTATGTTCACAGGAAGCGCAAAGAGACATCGGTTCCGTCAACGTCAGGACCGTTTTCCACGTTATGGACGGAACGATATGTTCATCACACCATAGACAATTCATTGCTAAGGCCTCCTCGTTGATTCATTTGTTTAATCGATCGAATGGCTGTCACCATTGCCTCAGTTTTGCCGCTATGAAAAAATACGACGTCGCCGGTCGGGTCATGTGGGCTCCGGCCAGCCCGTCCAGCTATCTGAATTAGCGCGGCTTCATCAAATACGTGATGATCCGCAGCCAAAACCGCGACATCCACAGCGGGAAACGTGACACCACGCTCCAGAATCGTTGTCGTTATTAACATATGAAATGACCGGTTGCGAAACTGCTGGATGATGTGCTCCCGGTCGTTGTGGGAAGCATGTACGGCCCGAACAGAACAATCATCCAGCACGCTCGCCATATGGTCGGCGAGCGTTTCAGCGAGATGGATGGATGGAACAAACACCAATATCTGCCTTTCCGGATGTTTGCGCCGATTGTACCATTCGAGAAACCTATCGGGAGGACGGAAACGATCGAGATCTTTCTTCAACGAGCGGCTCTTGCGCAACATCGGAACAGGCAATGGATGGCCGTGAAAACGGACTGGGACGAACACATGGGGAAGTTTTTTTGCGGCGATTAGCATTTGGTGCTTTTGCCGTGGTGTGGCTGTGAGATAGATCGTGGTGCCTGACGGTTTGACCGCGCGCCTAACGGCAAACGGCAATGACGGATCATTGGTATACGGGAATGCATCTACCTCATCAATAACCACCGTATCAAACGCATGTCGGAAGCGCATTAACTGATGTGTCGTTGCAATGATGAACTGCGCCGTTCCTTCTTTGTTACTACTTCCACCATACAATGCTTGAATATCGATTCCTGAAAAAGCCTGCTGCAGCCTGGGAAGCAATTCCTGAACCACATCTGTCCGGGGCGTGGCCAGACACACCCGTTGCCCTTGCCTGAACGCTTCTGTTAAGCCGGATATCATCATTTCCGTTTTGCCAGCACCGCAAACAGCCCATACCAACAACTCTTTGTCATGGTGCTGAATGGCCCGACCAATTCGATCAGCTCCCTGTTTTTGGGCCATCGTTAAGGTCCCGGTCCATGTGCAGGCATCCAAATGACACGGCCACGTCACATCAGGGCCTGTCCATTGATATAAAGGGGTGCATGCCATCACCCGTCCCATATCGATGCATTTGCGGCAGTACATATGAGTCTTATGACAAATCTGGCAAGGAATGCGGCCAAACAATGATCGTTTCCTGTTGCCGCACCGCTGACACTCATGTTGAAAATATTTTCGCTGAATGGCGGGCATTGGGGTGACATACGAGGCATCTAGAAGCTGTTGAAAGATGGAATCATCCAAATGGATTTCATGTCTGAGCAATAATTTTCCTTGATAATGACGAGACCATTCCTGCGATTCATTCTGCTTCATCGCGTCACGCTCCTTCCAAAAATAAGATCGAGGCTGGGACAAAAATAAATACCTTCTAGATACGAACGATATATTTAAGACGTCGTCATCGCTTGGAAAAACAGTGTGCTTTCTTCAGGCCTTTTGTCCCAGCACACCGCGCAATAAAAGGAACCCCGGAATTACGTTTTGTACCAGCAAGCACCAATAGCGCCTTCCCCGAGATGCGTACCGATAACAGGACCGAAATAGCTGACAACGGTATCCATCTCGGGGTAGACCGCGTCAAATTGTTCCTTCAGTCTGACGGCAGCTGGTTCATCATTCGCATGAATAAACGCTACCCTCAGCTTGTCTCCGTCTGCCGCATCCTCTTCCAGCATGCCCGTTATACGGTTCAACGCTTTTTTTCTGGTACGAACTTTTTCAAATGGAACAATTTGTTTGTCAACAAAATGTAAGATCGGCTTCACTTGCAGCAAACTGCCGACAATCGCTTGGGCGCCATTGAGACGTCCACCGCGCTGCAAATGACTCAAGTCATCTACCATGAAATAAGCCCGCATGCTGTTTTTCATATCATCAAGGCGCTGAATGATCCGCTCCGGAGATTCACTTGTTTCAGCGAGTTTAGCGGCCTCTTCCACATAAAAACCCTGTGCCATGCAGCTCAACTCCGAATCATATGGATACACAGCGATTCCTTCTGCCATTTCACCAGCAGTGACGACCGCTTGATACGTCCCGCTTATACCACTGGATAAATGAATCGACATAACGGCATCATAGTCCGATGCCAATGCTTCCAACTTTTCAACGACCATCCCGATGGAAGGCTGAGACGTTGTCGGCAGATTTTTGGATTCCTTTACTTTCCGGTAAAACGTTTCTGTTGTTATGTCGATTCCCTCGCGGTAGGATTCATCACCAAATGTGACACTTAACGGCACAGTATGAATGTTGTAGCGATCCATCAATTCTTCGGGCATATAAGACGTGCTATCCGTCAATACAGCAATTTTCATCAATACCTTCTCCTTATGAGACATGTCTGTTTTCTCTTATTTTATATGAAAAAGCAAAGACATGCATTCATTTCCAAAAGCTGCAAAAAAAGGGGCAACTAGCTATATCTGTACATCCACCCACCCCTTGCGAATAGCCAAGACAACCGCTTGAGTACGATCATTGACATCCATCTTCTGTAAAATGCTGCTGACATGATTTTTAACAGTTTTTTCGCTAATGTACAGTGTTTCGGAAACCGCTCGATTGCTTTTTCCGTCCGCAAGAAGCTGTAAGACCTCACACTCCCGGCTTGTCAGAAGATGCACCGGTTTATGGAAGCTGATGGATGGCTCAGCCACACTGGCACCGAAATCTGTTTCCTCGGCCAGGCGTCTGTATTCCCTGACCAAATTATGCGTTACTTTCGGATGAAGGTAAGACCCCCCTTCACGGACCGCTTTAATCGCTTCTATTAACGAATCGGAATCCATTTCTTTCAATAAATAGCCTTGCGCACCAGATTTCAACGCATGCGTCACAAAACGATCATCGTCATGAATGGACAAAATAATAACACGAACGTCCGGAAACCGTTTAACAAGATCCGTTGTTGCCTCGAGGCCATTCATTTGTGGCATATTAATATCCATTAAAACGATATCGGGTGCGTGCTCCTCGACAAGATCGGCAGCACTATAACCATCATCCCCCTCGGCAACCACGGCAAAGGATGGTTCAAATTCGAGAATACGCTTCACGCCTTCCCGGAATAGTTTATGATCATCAATCAGTACAATATTGGTCTGTTTCGTAGTCATCAGTCAGGTTCCTCCCAAAGGATCATTCTATTGTTTCATTCATCTACTAAAGTATCAATTGGTTATAGTATACCTTATCTACGTTAAAAAAGAGAATTTTATGATAGATTATGCGGTTCCGACTCTTCCAGCTTATGTGTCCTCCCTTGTCACCAGCTTATGTTATAATAATTCGACAAACATTCCTTTCCCAAGGGGGTTGTCATCGGTGCAACCATAACGTCAAACATTTATCAGCGGGATCCCCTACTGAAGGCGGATTGATCTAATCAGACATGTCATAAACAGAATCAAGTATAGAAAACCCGGGAGGTAAAAATCAGTATGTTATCATCCTATTATACCGTAAAACAACAGGATTTTGACCAAGTCGTTATTCAAAAGTCTCGTTTCATTGGCTATGTTAAACGCGTGGAGACGGAAACAGAGGCACAGGATTTTGTTCAAGCGATTAAGAAAAAACATCACGACGCCACTCATAATTGCTCGGCTTACATGGTTGGGGAACATAATCAAATCCAGAAAGCCAATGATGACGGCGAGCCGAGTGGAACAGCAGGAATGCCGATGCTCGACGTCTTAAAGAAAAAAGATTTGAAAGATACAGCTGTCGTCGTGACACGATACTTCGGAGGTATAAAACTTGGCGCCGGTGGTTTGATCCGGGCATACAGCAGCACAACATCACAAGCTTTGGCGAAAGCCGGAATCGTGGAGCGCCGTCTGATGCAGGGGATATCAATTACCGTGGACTATACGCTGCATGGCAAGCTGGAAAACGCTTTGCGCCATTCGGATTATATAGTGGACGCCGTGAACTATACAGAACACGTGGAATTCGTCGTCTATGTCCCCGACGGAGACGAGCAGATATGTCGTAATTGGATCGTTAACTTGTCCAGTAACCAAGTGACATTAAAAGACAGAGGAACAGCTTACGTGGAGATCGATGTATGACTGAGGCACCACAGTCCGTGGAATATGTTGTTAAGTGGTGCCAGCACACTGAATGACCATTTCGAAAGGGGCTGCGATATCTAAAGGTGCGATCGCGCCCCTTCGTCTGCAATCAAAACCACGTTGGGATGCCTCTTTAAAACCGACGCCGGGAATGCTTCGGTAACCTCCCCATTCACGAGCTGGTTGACCGCGTGGGCTTTTTTTTCACCGGAAACGAGCAATACCATTTTTTTGCTTTCCATAATCGTATCAATCCCCATCGTGATCGCCCGCTTCGGAACATCATCCAATGTTGGGAAAAAACGTGCATTCGCCTCACGTGTTGATTCATCCAACGCTACCACATGCGTTCGACTGTCAAAGGACGTGCCGGGCTCATTAAAACCAATATGCCCGTTCAATCCCAAACCGAGAATCTGCAGATCGACCTGACCGGCTTGTTGAATGAGCGTTTCGTAATCACGGCATTCTTGTTCCGGGTCAGCCGCATCACCCCGAGGCAAAAACGCGTTCTCCCGGGGCAAATCAATATGGTTGAACAATTTGTCATTCATGTAATACCGATAGCTGTTTGGATCATCGGCCGTCAATCCGACATATTCATCCAAATTGCATGTTGTCACATGCTGAAATGACACATTTCCTTCATGGTATTGATCAATCAGCTGACCGTACAGCCCTTCCGGCGTGGACCCAGTGGCAAGTCCCAGCACAGGCTTATCCGAATGCCTCACTTGATCAACGACTTGCTCACAAGCCTTTTTGCTCATATCGTCATAATGATTGGCACGAATGATTTCCATTATTTATCCTCCTGATTTGCAAGAACACCACGGCAAATGGTATGTGTTACGGTCAGGTCATCATCCACCAGCAATAAATCGGCATCCTTGCCTGCTTTGATACTCCCTTTTCGATGGTACATATTCAATTGCTTCGCAGGGTTTTCCGACGCCATTTGTACGACGCTTCCAATAGTGGCATTCTCCAAGCGCAGCATTTGCCGGGCGCCGTCTCGCATTTTCAAAATACTACCGGCCAATGAACCGTTATGAAGGGTTGCCCGGTCATCCGTCACGCGGACCGATTGGCCGCCAAGGTCGTAATAGCCCGGCTGGAGACATTTAGCCCGCATCGCATCGGTTATAAGAATCAGCCGTTCACTCCCCATATTGAAAAAAATCAGCTCGAGCATCTCCGGACTGACATGAATCCCGTCTGCTATCAGTTCGGCCCGCAACTCGTTTAATTGAAAAGCCGCACCAACTGCACCAATATCACGATGGTGAATCCCATTCATGGCATTGCACAGATGGGTGACTTGCCTTAACCCATATGGAATCGCCTGTTTGATCGATTCAAAACCAGCATCGGTATGCCCGGCCGAAACATTCACACCGGATGCAGCTGCATGGCGGATAAATTCCCCTGTTTTGTCAAGCTCCGGAGCCATGGTGACGGTTTTTATGTTATTCCCTGACAGTCGCTGCCATTCGTCAAATTGTTCTGTGTTCGGTTCCATAATATGTTCCAGCGGTTGAGCGCCTTTCTTACTCGTTTCGATGAAAGGGCCTTCCAGATGAACCCCGATCATTTCCGCTTGGCCTCGTTTCGATTCATACGCCGCTGCATTTGCCAATGCGTTATCAGTGTTTTCCGGAGCTTGTGTAATGGTCGTTGCAAGGAAGCTTGTCGTTCCTTCTTTCGGTAGAGCCATTGCCATCGTATCCAACGCTTCTTCCGTTGCATCCATCACGTCAGAACCAGCGGCTCCGTGGATGTGTCCATCGATAAAACCCGGAATCAGATGACGACCGCCTCCATCTATCACCGTTGCCTCTTGTGGCGGCGTCATTTCCTCTTCATATATCGCTTTGATCACCTGATTTTCTACCAACAGCGATCCTTGAATCATGCCGTCTGTTTCAGTATGAATAACGGCGTTTTTAATATAAATACGGTTCAATTGGATCAATCCTTTGTAGTCGTTTCCATCACGTAGCACATCGGTGGCTCAGTTTGCACCGGAACCAACAGTTTGCTCGCCTTGACCAACGCCATCTGTGGATCAGGCGCACTTGCGATCAGGAATGATCCACTGCTGAATTAGTTCCGTTGCTCAATTCATAGACTAGCGTTTGAATCATTTCCTCCGCCGATTGAATCGTTGCATTATCTGTTTCTTGTATGACCTTCTCCATTAAACGTTTATATTTTTCCTGTTCTGGCATTGTGATACCACCTTTTCCTATCCTTAAAAAATTATAGCACAACACAATCTTATATGCTGTTAAAACATCGTGCTAATCCTCTATTTTTTTATATCTATCGACAGCATTCGTAACGACCATCATATTTTGTTCCGTTTTCGTATAAAAAAAAGTAGACATAGCCCTGCTATAAAAGCACCGGTCATATCCATTACCACATCACCGATATATGGTGTACGGTTGCTCGTGAAGCTTTGGTGAAATTCATCTAGTCCAGCATATGCAGTTGTCAGAAAAAACGATACAACGAGCACAGCACGGAAGGATAGATGGCTCGTCCGGCGCAGCGCAACAAAAAAGAGACACATCAAAATAAAGAAGACACCAAGATGGGCCCCCTTCCGCATAAAGAATTCGATAAAGCCATTGACGCCCAACGCCGCAACACTCACTTCGGAACGATGATACGTGAACGATATCCAATCTATAAACGGCGTCAGAAACGATAAATCCATTGTCCGTTCCATCAACGGCTTCACATCTTGATCTTTATAGGGTGTTGCCGATGCGTAATAGATGACACCCATCCATACCATCGGCAGCAGCCAGTAAGCATATTTTCGCATTCAGACTCCCCTAACGTTCATACCAGTTCCATACCTCAATTCCACCTAGCCGGAATTGATAGAATGCATCTTCCTTCATCAATTTTTCTATCTCACGAATAGGACCCGTTACAACCGCCCCGTATACGTGCATGCCATTCTCCCGAATATAATCGATCCGCTTTTGATCGATGTCCCGACCGTTGTAATTGCTGTTCTCCATTAGCCATTCAATATTTTTGTAAAAACGGTCCACTGTTTTTTTCAGTGTATCCTCGTGAAGCGCACTACGCGATGAAGATACCCGATTATTCGAATCATAAACCGTTTGCGGCTTCAACAGCAATGACTGGGCAAACGTTATTTGGCCACCTCGGTGGTAATTAATGTCAAATTCTGTTAATTCGCCGCCGTAAATCGGCATCCGGAACGTGCGTACATCATAGGTTTGTAGTTTTTCCAATAAGGCTTTGGGTTTCATCGCTTCTTTCACAGAAAACTGCACTTGGGCGACATGCCCGTCATCAATTTTTTGGAGTTGTTTCTTTAACATGTCTTTGTTGCCGGTTTCGATGTTCGTATAATCGCGTCCCAGCAGTTTTGGTGGAATAGCAAAATCTTTGAAATCATTGCCATTCAAATACTTGCTGTCGATGTCCATTGTAACATGGACGTCACCAAACAATCGCTTTTTAGCCTCCACTTCACCGAGAACGACGTCCCACTCACCGACATTCCGGTATAACTTCAGTGAAGCTGATTGTGTCAACAAGGGATTGATTTCTGCACCGATTCCCCCCTCCTGACTTACTTCCACCCCTGGGTATCGCGTTTCCACTAGCGTTGTCACGGACCGCTCAAACCCCGCCTGCTTGCCGGACATATCGTAATAGATATTGACCGGAATCATATACAAAATATAAAGCAGAAACAGAAGAAGCAATGTCCTAATAACCGTGAACCCAATCGACAGTCGTGTGCGCCAGACCATTTTTCGTGCTTGCTTTTTGTCGAGTTTGCTTTGATCATTCCCCTTTAAATCATTGAGCACGTTTCCATTATCATCACTCATCAGAATCCCCACCTTTCAGCAACCGATCATAATACCGAAATGTCTTCCGGGCACGGTGCAATGTTGTCTTCACTTGGCCATCTGTCAAATTCATCGCCTTTGCCACTTCTTTATATGTGAATTCCTGTATTTCCCGCAAATATAAAATCGTGCGCATCCGTTCCGGCAGGCGATGAAAGACTTCCTCAATACGGTCCCGCTTCGTCATTTGTTCCAGGTGTTCATCGGGATTGCCCAGGTTACTGGTGTGCATCTGTTCTGTCTGTACACGCTCCACCATCCGCTTCTCGGACTTTGTCTTGCGCGTCCGATCAATATACAGATTTCGGGCGACTTTAAACAGCCACGCTTTGGCCTGGACCATGTTCTTCACCTTCAAAGAAACCATCGCCCGATAAAAGGTTTCCTGCAACAGCTCTTCAGCTACGTCTTTGTCGCGACTCATCTGCAGCAAATAGCGATAAAGCGGGAGCTGGTGCTGTTCAAACAGCGCCGAGAATGTATGTTTTTGCAAGTCAGCCCCCACCCCCTTCACCTATATAACGATTGAAACCGCCATTTGTTACAATAATCTCTTTTTTCCTGTTATCTTTTTGTCCCGCCATGGTTTTGTGTATGTCGCATGTTATAATAAGAGAAACCAATCACTAATGTGGGGGATTGTTATGAGAAAATCAGCTGCTTTTATCGTTATGATTCTATTTACAGTTGTTACCGCTGCTTGTTCCGATGACGAAATAACACCGCAGGAACGTTTTGATACATACGTGGACCACTGGAATGAACAGACATTTTCCAGGATGTACGACATGCTGACCAGTAATGCCACCGATACGTATTCAACAGAAGCATTTGTCGATCGCTACCAAAAAATATACAAAGACTTGCAAATCACCGACTTGAATGTCACCTATGATGGCCTGTCGGATAAGGAAACGGAACAAGCCATGGACAAAGGAACCGCGCAATTCCCGTTCACCGTTGAAATGAATTCCATTGCCGGACCGATTAGCTTTGACTACCAGGCAACGCTTATCAAAGAAGGCGAGGATGACAATGAAAACTGGTATGTCAAATGGGATCCGGGGTTTATTTTTCCGGAAATCAAAAACGGCGGTGATATCAGCCTCGATATAACCGAACCGGAGCGCGGGGACATTTTGGACCGCAATCGGTTGCCTTTGGCGCTTAATGTGAGGGCAAACGATGTCGGTATTATCCCTGGAAAGCTTGGGGATCAGCCAGAAGAGACGAAACAAACCATCGCCGACGTTCTCGATCTATCCACTGACATGATCAACAACAAGCTGAACCAGGACTGGGTCGGTCCGAACATGCACGTACCGTTAAAGACAGTGCGTAATGAGAAGAAGGACCTGCTGGCCACGTTGCGCAACATAGAAGCCATTTCAATGCACGATACCACCACACGGGCGTATCCGCTCGGCAAAGCTGCAGCACACCTGACAGGCTACATTGGTCAAATAACGGCCGAGGAACTGGACGAGATGGATTCCGATAACGCTTACGATAAAAATGACATGATTGGAAAACGCGGTCTGGAACAATTATACGAGGACCGGCTGAAAGGCAAACAAGGCGTGACCATTCGTGCCGTCACTGACGACGACAAAACCGTCATTGCCGAAAAACCAGTGGAAAACGGGAAAAACGTTGTTACAACCATCGACGCCGATATTCAGGAAACCATCTACGAATCGTATGACGATAACGCAGGGACAGCAGCCGCCATCCATCCAAAAACCGGCGAAACCCTGGCGCTCGTGAGTGCTCCGGCATTCGATCCAAACAAGTGGGTATTCGGTATCTCCCAATCAACATACGACCAATTGCAGAACGACCCGCAACGCCCGCTGATTAATCGATTTACAGCAACATTTTCACCTGGTTCAGCCATGAAGCCGATCACAGCATCGGTCGGCCTCGCTGACGGTAACATTGTTCCCGGAGAAGGTATTGAGATTAACGGACTTACGTGGAGCAACGGCGAGGGATGGGGCGATTATAAAGTGCGGCGCGTCTCTGAATCGCAGGGACCGGTTGACGTAACGGATGCATTGATCCGCTCCGACAACATCTATTTTGCCATGAAAGCCGTCGATATGGGTGGAGACACATTTGTTAACGGGCTTGAACAATTCGGATTTGGCGAAGACATCCCTTTCCCCTATGCCATGGAACAATCAACTGTTTCCCAAAGCGGGTCCATTGATGAGGAAATACTGCTCGCCAATACGGCTTACGGCCAAGGGGAAGTTCAAATAAGCCCTCTGCATCTGGCGCTGAGCTATACACCCTTTTTGAACAATGGCGATATGATAAAGCCCACGTTGCTCGCCGATACGGAGACAAATCAAATATGGAAGGAAAACCTTCTGAATAAAAAACAAGCATCCGTTATCCAAAAGGCCCTCCGGAAAGTCGTTGCTTCCCCGAAAGGAACCGCTGGCGGCGCGCAAAAAGCCGACTTCCCGATTGCCGGGAAAACCGGAACCGCGGAACTCAAACGGACCAGTGAGGAAGACGGCGCAGAAAACGGATGGTTTGTTGGCTACCCAGCTGATAAACAGAATGTCTTAATCGCCATGATGATCAAAGACACTCAGGATAAAGGGGCGAGCGGCTATACCGTCAACAAAGTTACAGACATTCTGAAAACCATCCGATGAGATGCGACCCTTTCCATAGCACGGTGATACAACAGGCTGTCCCGAATTAACGATCGGGGCGGCCTATTTCTATTTGGACGCCGCATACGGGGCAATAAGCGGCATCCGCCGGTACTTCATGGGTGCATGACCAGCATACAGTCAACACCTCCGCGTCTTCTTCCTCCCCATTAACCGCCTTCCCGCACTCTGGACAGAACACATCCTCCCTGGCAAGCATTGCACCACAGGTACACTCAGCCGGTTCCTCTTTTTTCTGTCCCGCTTCTTTCAACAAGTCATAAATGTTCGTATCCAATTCCTGAACAGCACTGGCCTTTTCCTCAACAATCGGCTCAATCGACTCCCCGCGCCGGTAAGCAAGATACACTTCCTGTCCCAATTCAATCAGCCGTTTGGACTTGGTCGAGGTCAGGTCATTTATTTGTTGTTTGGTATTGGTTGGTTTCTTCATCGTACCCCACCTTTTTTCTCAATCAGTTTCCTTATAAGCACACCAATAGACGCCGTCACACCAACATAGAGTAAACTGATGATACATGTTCGGAGCAATCTGAACCCCATGAACACCGATTCATCCCCGAGAAAACGACGAAAGGTTTCCCCGGATTGAAACACTTGATTCATCGACGTGTAAAAGGCAAAAAAGGTCATAATACCTGCCACGACAAACGTATAGACAAGCACCAACCGGAGCGAACCGTTGTGCCCTTTTGCCAACCAAAAGCCGGCAGCGATGAAAAAGACAGCCAGGACCATCATTACAAACACATGTGAAGACGCAAAAAAATCAGGCGGAATGACAAATCCAATCGCCGACTTATCTTCCTCTGAGACGTCGGACAAAAAGGAATAGGTCTTCGGCGCAGGTCCGGGTCGTTTGATAATAATCGTATTTCCAGTAGCAAGTTGGATCGCCAAACCAGCCATCTTCCCGATAAACGACATATTGTTGTAAACAGATGACCCCATGCCCGAACTCGATGAGCCGTCCGTTTCCAACTGCGGATTGTATTGCGTATGAAGCAATGCCGTCACGAGCAGCATCAGCACATACGCAGCCATTGCTGTAAAAATACCATAACGAATCCCCCGCTCACCGTCAGACAATCGGGGCTTACGATGGCGCATCTCCCACAAACCCATGCCGGCATAACTGAAAATAAACCCTAATATGACGCCATTAATGAGGGCATTGGTTGAATAGAACGTGAGAGACGTCTCGTAATGGCTGTTACCCGTAACGTGGGAGATGCCACTGGACTGGGATATAACCCCCAGCAAAGCCGCATACCCGACTGCGAAAACCACCGCCGCTTTCCATGCTGTCACCTCATGATGCCAATGTTTTATGACGTACCCGCCTGTTACGAGAGCGATTACCGCGATCACAGCCATAAATCCCAATCCGGTGGAAAAATACGAAATATGCTGCATGAAATCATCATTTTCCAATATAAGAGAGATCCCTGTCAGATTGGCAAACATCGATACATCCAAAAAATTCAATGACTCCAGTACCGGCCGGTCTACCGGAAGTTGAACTTGCAAATATCCGACAGACTGCGTTACCCGATAAACATAGAAAACGATGAACTGACTGATAACGAACAATAAGCCCGTCGATACTAGCAATCCCGGTAATACTTTCCGGCCAAGCGTCGGATTGAACGATGTTTGCGGAGCGGACCCAGCTCGTTCATATGTATCGAGCGAACGGCCACACGTAGTGCAATACATCGCCGCTTCATGACCGGAATTCGTCCTGCATTCCGGACAACGCTTTGATTTCCGGGATTGTACCTTATCCGCATCCCCCGTCGTTTGCAACGGATAGCCATCCTGAGGGCAATATAATTGATAGGAATTGTATGTCTTGCCACATTTTTTGCAGTACAACGGACACCCTCCCATAATCTCTTTTTCCATCATATCAAATCCGGTCGGTACGGTGTTGTGTTTCTAAGGAAAAATTCCGGAAATAATGACTATTGTTGATTGAAAAAGCCACCCCGCAGAATGGGATGGCTTCATGGTACAACGACTTATTTTGATGGTTTTTTGTTGGATGCCCGATACAGATACCATGCAACAGCCGCTATGGCGACCAGTGAAACAAACGGTCCGAAGTATGGTTCTTCAGGGAATGTCGCCCCGAACGTTATAGCCAGCGCTATAAAGACACCCATCAATGCCTCTCCGGCAATATAACCGGATGCGAGCAAAATACCGCGTTCAGTTTTCTCTTTAAGATCCTGCTCATTTTTCGTACGACGCGTAATAATACCGCGGATAAACCCGCCGAGCATAATTGGTGCGGTCGTATGAATCGGCAAATACAGGCCGACAGCAAACGGCAGAGAACCAATGCCGAAAAGCTCAACAGCCGCTGCCGTCGCTGCTCCAATAAAGATCAGGCTCCACGGCAAATCGCCACTCATAATGCCGTCCACAATCATTGACATGAGAACGGCTTGTGGTGCGGGTAAGTCTTCTGAACCGAATCCATGCACATTATCAAGCAAAATAAGAATAAAACCAATAACGATACTGGTGATCAGTACACCATACAACTGAGCTATTTGCTGCCATTTCGGTGTCGAACCAACGATGAAACCCGTTTTCAAGTCCTGGGATGTATCCCCGGCAATCGCCGCTGCAATACAGACGACGGAACCGATGATAATCGCAGTCGTCGCGCCTGCTTGTCCCGTTTGACCAATGGCAGACAGGACAAGTGAAATAAAAATCAGTGCCCCGATCGTCATACCCGAAACAGGGTTGGACGAACTTCCGACAATACCGACAATCCGTGACGATACCGTTACAAAGAAGAAACCAAAAATAAACAAAAGAATCGCACCAACGAAACCGACATTAATCGCTGGGTAAAATAATAGAATCCCCATAAACACCACCGTCAAAACGACAATCAGCGTCATCGGAATATCACGGTCCGTGCGCAGATCCTCTGTTTCACCAGCAGAGGAAAACCCTTTAATAGCTCCAGCAAATGACGAGGCGATCGTCGGCAATGTTTTAATCAGCCCCATAATACCGCCAAACGCAACCGCCCCGGCACCGATATAACGTAAATAATTATCCCATATATCGTGAAAGCCCATTTCGGCTATAGGTTTTTCGCCCGGATAAATCGGCGTGGTTGCCACATCACCAATAAAACTAATCAATGGAATGATGCCAAGCCAGCCCAAGACACCACCGGCGAACATGATCCCGGCAATGCGCGGGCCGATAATATAGCCGACACCAAGCATGGCGGGAAGTGTATCCATTCCAATGGCGGCGTTTTTAAATTTATAAATTTCCCATTCCACCGATGACGGAAACGCTTTGACCGCATCTGTCAGCATTTTGAATACCGCACCGATACCAAGGCCGCCCATTACCAATTTTGCACCTTTCCCGCCTTCTTCTCCGGCATGCAGAACCTCGGCACAAGCGGTTCCTTCCGGATACGGGAGCGTTTCATGCTCTTGCACAATCAACGCACGCCGGAGCGGAATCATCAGGACAACTCCCAATATACCACCGGCCAATGCAATAATGGCTATGGTAAGCAAACTGGGCTCCAGCTGCCAAATGAACAGTGCGGGCAACGTGAAAATAACACCGGCAGCGAGCGATTCCCCTGTCGATGTAATCGTCTGGACAATATTATTCTCCAGAATCGACGTCCGCTTCAGAATGATACGGAGAACAGCCATCGAAATAACCGCGGCCGGAATCGAGGCGGACACCGTCATCCCCACAATCAGCCCCAAATACGCATTGGCTGCACCGAATACGAGGACCAATAACGCACCAATGATCATCGCCACCCATGTGAACTCGGATGGATGTTTTGATGCCGGAACGTACGGCTGAAATGGTTGTTTCTCCTTATTTTGTTTTGTCATGGTGACCACCTTCCTGTAGTTATTGAAAATGAAGCCTATTTTCATACAAATATTAAAATAATTGACAATAAAGCATAAATTCCCTGAAAATAGAAATCCCTTACTATGGCATCATAGTAAGGAATAGCCCTTCATTTTTATTTGGCTTATAAAGTAAAACGTCATTCAGTGAGATTCATGCTCTCTCACTGAATGATCATTGTATGATAAATAAAGCTCATTTTTTTACCTTTTAATTTTACCATGAAACCATCCAAGAAAAAAGAGAGATTTCACATGACGCGGAAGTGAAATCTCTCCTTTTCAGGCTGTACCTTGTTCGGCTAAAGAAACTTAACCAAGCTGTTAAACGTTTCCTTATCACGTTCATCAAGGGCTTTGTCGATCAACCGTTTAACATTTTCATGTTCCAGTTGTTCAATCACAGCTGACTGATTGGACGATATTTGTTTTTGTTCTTCTATCTGTTTCTGCTCTTGCTGTTGATTCAGCATATACGGTTTGACAATTGATTGGAGCTGAGCCATAAATTCTGGCATCGCCGTTAAGTCCGTCATATTTAAATAGATGATTTCTTTTCCTTTTTGAAACGTGAATCGTGCACCCACATTTTCTACCTTTCCGGTTCGGCGGTTCATTCGGATTTCCTCGGATTCAATGGGCACAAACTGGTAAACTTGCTGATTAATAACAATCGCAAAATACTGATAAGCCAAAACCACACGGACATTAGCCTCATCTGTTTTAATATAATAAGGTTTTAACATTTTTACCGTTAGCATTCCCCACCCCTCCCCGAAGTCGTACAGTAATTCTAACTTTTCTGTAAATTTATTATACTATACGATTTTGAAAATAACAAGTGATATTTTCAGAAAAAAATATGTAAAAAATGCCACTGACCAAAGTCAGCAGCACAAACGACCCCACTTATTTGTGCAAGGAGTGTACGATCGTTTGGATATGCGATTTCAGATGACTGTCGTTTACGGTTTGCATATACGCCTTTTCCCAAGCCTGCCATCGTCTTCCCGCCGTCTCCAGATAACGCATACCTTGTTTCATACAGGATTTATACTGCGCGTATACATCGTGAATTTCATCTGCATACGCCTCATCTGTTCCCGGCGCGACAAACTTTTCATACATGTCAATGATCGTTTCTCCGTGACGTTCCGGAAAAAATTCATGCGGATCCGTGCTGTCAAAGATGCAAAAATCCAACGCCCGCACCAACACCATATCAATGCTCTCCGGATCAAAACTGCAATAATACAGCTCCACATCCAACCCATGATCAAGACAGGCATTGGCAATTCTCTTCATGAAAACCGATTTGCCCGTTCCCGCACGGCCTTTAATGTAATAAACATGGGGTATGTTTTCGATAAGGTGCGGAACGACATTCACCACCCCATCTGCCGTGTTTGTGCCGAACAGTCGGTGGTATCGCCGTGGCTCCCGGTGCTTTTCAGGCACATCCATTAATAACTCGTTGATGAAACGATCGATATAGGCATCAGCACGAGAAAAATTCATTTGATTAATATAGATGGCCTCCAAGTTATCATGAATATGAAGCCCTTCCGCAAAACTGTCATACGCTTTCTGCATGAGTTCGTTTATATCCGGCTGATTTGTTACTGGCAGCGGGAATGTTTGGGTCAAGTCAATCACAGACGTATAGGTTGTTGCAATGGATTCGTCAATAAACGCTAATGATTGATCACGTATAATGATGCCATCCAGATAGGTATTGGCAAATGAACTTTGCAGCACTTCTAAATAACGATTGTCGTAATGATGAAACAAATGTTTAATCACTGCTGTTTTTAACGATTTTGATGGATGCTGCAATGCGATGATACGGTCAATATCGTGTATGTTTTCATCGAGATGATTGACAAGGCCCCCCGCCGTGTTACCAGTGACATAATAATGTAAAGGAGACAACAGAACACATCCTTACCATAATTAATGATACCGCCTATACAGTATATGCGAAGAAAAGGCAAAATGTGTACAATTTTATTTTTATTTATTCTCTATTATCATGTTATTAGCAGATCACTTGATTGTGAATTGATCATAACAGTCTCTATACCGTCTGAGGTGGTGCCAAAACGCTCTTAATACTAGAATAGCAACCTCAACAAACTAGTACTTTTAGATCTATATGATCAAAACAATGCACACACGTCAACATTCAATACCATTCCGCTCTCCTGTCCTGGAAAATGGGAATTTGGTCCCGGACGTTATCAACGTTGGCCGTGTCGATGTCGGCGAGGACGATTTTTTCATTCGGTCCGCCGTCTGTAACGATGTCACCCCACGGATCGATCACCATGGATTGTCCGCCGAATTCGTTTTTCGGATCCGATCCCACTCTGTTACATGCGACAACATAGCACTGGTTCTCAATAGCACGAGCCTGCAGCAAGGTGCGCCAATGATCTATGCGCTGTTTTGGCCATTGTGCGACGACATACATGACCTTTGTCCCATTCACGGCAGACTTACGCATCCATTCCGGAAAACGGATGTCATAGCAGATGAAGCCGGCTGAGTCGGTCTCTGCCAATTCAAAGTCCGGATAATCTTCTCCACCCGTCAAATGCACATGCTCATCCATCAGCTGGAATAGATGGAGCTTGCTGTACGTATGGACAAGGTTTCCGTCTTCATCTATGATGATCATCGTATTTTTCATGGATTCACCGGACAATTCGGCTGCCGATCCACCTACGATCGCGACATGGTACTGCTGGGCCAGGTCACTTAAAAACTCAATGGTCGCCTTCAAATCTTTATCGGCCAGTTCATCAAAACGTTTCAAATCGTAGCCTGTGTCCCAAAGCTCCGGCAAAACAATGATGTCTGCTCCCGATTGCACAGCATCCATCACCCATTTGCCGACGAAATGAAAATTTACTTTCGGGTCACCATATGTTACATCCATTTGAACCATTGCCACTTTTTTCTTCACAATGTTCACCTCCTACCATTAGATTATCATGACAAAAATGATCAGCCTAATGATGGCCATTCGTTATAGTCACAGCCTATGATAATGATAGAAAATTCCCAATTGATTATACATTCATTGTGTTCTACCATATATATAAATCATTGATCAAGGAGGAGTCCAGATGAGTAAGGCTACATTTTATCATGCAGGGTGTCCGGTTTGTCAGGATGCAGAAAAGAACATGCTCGGATTTTTGGATCAATCAAAAGTGAATGTAGAAGTTGTTGACTTTAACCAAAACGCCTCACGGATTAATGAGGCTGAATCTGCTGGAGTGAAATCGGTCCCGGCCCTCGTTTTGGATGGTCAGCCCTATCATATTAATTACGGAGCAAGTATTGAGGATGTCAAAAACGGATGAATGACATATGACTTTAATGATTCATATGCTATATAAAGTGAGAGGTATCGAAATGATACGCTCTCATTTTATTGTTTTAAACGTCTCACTTATCTGCGTGACTTGTTGTATGAACGCCCGAGTCGTCATACACATAAATTTATCTTCCCGATACAAAAACCCGATTTGTTGCTCCACGGTTGGATTGACCAACCGAACATTGGTTATCCGGGCATGGGTCAACTGATCCAAATAAGAAGAAGGCAAAATGGTGGCACCGATCCCCTCTGAAACCATTTGAACAAGAGAATCGAGCGTCGTTACCTCCAGCGTTGGTTTCAACGTCATGCCGATTTCCGAACTATACTTGTCAATGAGCTGCCGCAAATAATAATCGGGAGGAAACAGAACAATCGGGTAGTGGTTTAGTGTTTCCAAATCCACCTCAGTATTGGCTGCAAGCATATGATCAACGGGGACAGCGAGCGAAAGGTCTTCTGTGTACAAAGGAATGGACGTCAACCCGTCCTCGTCCGTCGGCAGGAATGAAATACCCAGATCCAAATGATTTTCAAACAGCCCCGTTTTAATATCACGAGCTTTCCATCCATATACGGATAATTCAACATTGGGATACAGTTGCTTGAATGTGGCAATAGCGGAGGGCAATAAGTAACTGACACACGTCAACAATGATCCAACCGCGAGTTTACCTGTCTGTAATCCATTTAAATCTCTTAATGCAGCTTGAGCTTGTTCTATTTCATAAAAGACTCGCTCCCCATAATGCAGCAATATTTCCCCTGCTTCTGTCAAGGCGATCTTTTTGCCTATTCGATCAAACAGTGGGACCCCTACTTCTCCTTCCAATATTTTAATTTGTTGGCTGAGTGTTGGCTGGGAAATATTCAGTTTGTCAGCAGCCCGTGAAAAATGCAATTCGTTACTCACCGCCATGAAATATTCAAGTTGCCTCAGCTCCATAGTCTATATCCTTTCCCATATAAGTGTCTGCCTGCTATTGTACACGATACTGATTATTATGAAATTTTTCTGCTTATACATGGATGTCATCCGAGGAAAGACTGCGTAAAATCGTTGGGGTCTTATATAACTCCAAACAAAAAAGGCACCGGATAATCAGTGCCCATACATGCGAATAGGATGCCCGCAATCCAGCATCCTTTGCCTTTATCAATTCATTGTTGTTGCTTTGATTTCATTCATCTGCCAATTCAGGAAGCGTGCGTATTTCTTTATTCATGGGAGATTGACATAGTGGGCATTCCGGTTCTTCATGGAAACTGTACGATTCTCTCATCCAACCGGCGCACTCGTCATTGGTACATGCCCATACATTGGTATCCACTTCCGGCGCTGCCTTCTTGGAGCCTCGTGAAAATGACATGAACAGCATCTCCTTTCATGGTTATTAGAACCATTATACGCTTTTGCAGAAGAATAGTAAAATTTTGCTTGTCCGATTCGTCACAAGTTGCCTCTCATTTACAGGACAAAGGTTTCGATGGCTTTGCCAACACCATCCTGTTCATTCGTGTCGGTAACATAATCGGCGGCTTGACGGATGGCTTTCTGAGCATTGCCCACAGCCACGCCTATGCCGGCAGCCTGGATCATCTTCATATCATTTAGACTATCCCCCATGGCCAAAACGTGTTGCATGGTGATTCCTAGTTCGTGACATACCCGTTCAAGCGCACTTGCTTTACTGACGCCTTTCGGGTTCACTTCAATATTTGTCGGCAATGAATTGGTCAGTTCCAGATCATCATAATGGGAAAGTTCACTAATAATGTGGTTCAATTTATCCGTATCAAGGGAATCGCAACCAAACTTAAGCCAATCATGTTTTGAAAAGTCAGTCGCCCCTTCTTCCTGCCATAGATTATCGGTCGATACCATCCACGTATTAACATCAAGCCAGTTGCATAATTCCCACATCATACGGACCCGTTCCGGCTGAAGTAAGTGCCGCTCGATTAAGTTGTTATCAACCGTCTGAATCTCACCACCATTGCACGTGATTAAATACGAATCCAGTTGCAATAACTGAGCATACGACAAGCAGGATTCATACCATCGTCCTGTACAGAGAACGACGCGGACATCGTTGGCAAGCGCCTCTGCAATACGCTTTCGGTTTAATTCCGAAATGGTTTCATCCTTCGTTAATAATGTTCCATCCATATCCAATGCAATTAATTTCACATCCATTTTGTCCGACGCCTTTCGTTTTATTATTCCCCTGCCCATACCGTTACATGTAAATGTATCTGTAAGGCCAACTTAGCAGACTATTTATAACAATATAACTATCATACCATATTTCTCCCTTTTCGTAACGCTGTTTTGTCTTTCATCCAAAGCGCATTGCTTTTCCCTTCTTTTACCACTATAATAAAAATGCATCGTATGATAACGATTGCATCTTGGTATTATTCTTTTTTATTGACGTGAAGGGGGAATCACACATGATGACAGCAGCATGGAGTTGGTTGTGGGACAAGCATGACCAAGCGAAAGAACTTCTGCGATTTTTTGCGCGACCTAATGACGCCAAAATGGGGTCGGAAAACACCCATCCCAACGACACAACAGGCAACGGAGGCGGGAATAACAACCGTTCTTACAAACCAGCACAGCTCATCGGCTTATTATTAGGTCCTATACTTTTTATAGCTACCATTCTATTTTTCCACCCTGAAGGACTTGGAGCAGACGCACGGGCTATCCTTGCCAGTACCCTCTGGATCGCCGTCTGGTGGATGACGGAAGCTGTTCCCATTCCGGTGACATCGCTTCTTCCGATTATATTGTTTCCGCTCACAGGTGGATTGGATGTAGATACGACAACATCCTCCTATGGGGACGATACCATTTTCCTGTTTATGGGCGGTTTTATGATAGCACTGGCCATGGAAAAATGGAATCTTCATCGCCGGATTGCGTTGACCATCATTACTTTGATTGGAACCAATACCGAACGAATCATTCTCGGATTTATGGTGGCCACCGGCTTTTTGTCCATGTGGATTTCCAACACAGCTACCGCTATGATGATGGTACCGATTGGGCTGGCTATTATCTATCAAGTATCCGATCAGCTGAAAGACGATGAGTCCATTGACACATCGCCAGAGAACTTCGGCTTCGGAAAAGCGTTAATGCTCGCTATCGCCTATTCCGCATCGATCGGTGGTATCGCCACATTGATTGGGACACCACCAAACACGGCTCTCGCAGGAACGATCGATAAATTATACGGCATCGAACTATCCTTTGCCAAATGGATGTTGTTTGGCGTACCTATTGCTTGGCTATTCATATTTATCGTCTGGTTCTATCTGGTGAAAATAGCTTATCCTTTAAAATTCAACGAACTTCCCGGCGGAAAAGAAGTCATTCAAAAGGAAAAAGACGATTTGGGCCGAGCATCATATGAAGAAAAACTAGTATTGACAGTTTTTGGTCTGGCTGCCCTGTCGTGGATCAGTCGTTCATTCGTTTTAGCGAAACTCAATGACAATATTAATGATGCCATTATTGCAATGACGGCCGCTATCATTCTATTTATGATTCCATCGAAAAACAATAAGAATGATCGCTTACTGGACTGGAATACAGCTGTTAAGCTTCCGTGGGGAATTTTGCTTTTGTTCGGTGGCGGACTTGCTATAGCGAGCGGGTTCAGCCAATCGGGACTATCGGAATGGATTGGCAGTCAACTAACGGTTCTCGAAAATATGAATCTATTTATCGTCTTGCTCGTCGTTGCCGGTATGGTCATTTTCTTAACAGAAATTACGTCCAACACGGCTACAGCCAATATGATGTATCCGATTATGGCGTCCCTGGCGATCGCACTCGGCATCCATCCCTATGCGGCGATGATTGCAGCGGGAGTTGCGGCATCATGCGCCTTCATGCTTCCGGTGGCAACACCGCCCAATGCTGTTGTATTCGGTTCGGGATATTTACGGATACCGGATATGGCCAAAACCGGGGTTGCCCTGAATATCCTCGGTATTTTGCTGGTTGGTTTAGCTGTTTATTTCTGGCTCCCGATTGCGTGGGACATTAATTTGAATCATGTACCGGAAATGCTCAAAAACCAATAAAAAAAGCCGCGATGGCAAACGTCCTTCCTGAAGGAGAGCCATCATGCGGCTTTTCTTTTTTTATATTGCACCATGCGAATGAACAAAACGTACAAAACCGGTATACACATGATGATAACCATCAGTCCCGTCCAACCGAAACGGTGCCACAACGGGCTGAGTACCGAACTGCCCAGGGAGACACCGATATAATAGGAAACAAGATACAGACTGGAAGCACTGCCCTTATGGTGCGAGACTTCCTCTCCGACCGATGAGGCGGTCAGGGAGTGTGCGGTGAAGAAGCCGAGACAGGTCACACACAAGCCAATAGCAATCATGCTTAAGGAAGAGACCAATGTCAGCAGCATTCCGGCTGCCATGACCACAACCCCGGCAAGCCTTACGCGCCGCAACCCGAAATGCGCAGCCAACCAGCCAGCAATAGGGGAACCAATCACACCTAACCCGTACGCGAGAAACGTATATGAAATAACGTCCAACGGCAGGGAAAATGGCGGTGCTTCAAGATAAAACGGGATATACGTCCACATTCCGGTGAATGACAATTGCAGTACGATCCCAAGACCAAAAATCAGAAGCAATGCCGGATTTTTCAAATGGTAGGCAAACGCTGTTAAATCACGTTTGAACGAATCGTTGCTCGGTTCGAAAAAACGCGACTTCGGAAGCATGATGATAACCGCAGCAAGAATGACAATACCGAGTGCAGCCAACACGTAAAACGCCATTTGCCATGAATAATGATCGGTTATGTAACCAGTCAACACCCGGCCAACCATACCTCCGAGTGCATTACTGGATATGTAAAGAGCCGTGGCCACATGCACACGCTTTTTATCAATTTCTTCATTTAAATAGGCCAAAGCAGCCGCTGGAAGTCCGGCTAACGCCAACCCCTGCAGCATTCGCAGCGCTAATAAAACGATGAACGAATCAAATAATGGTATGACAAGAAAGGGAATGGCAGATCCCGCCAGTGACCACTTAATAAACATCGTTCGCCCATTGCGATCCGATAAAAAACCGAGTAAAATCAGCCCGATTATCAAACCGACAACCGTCAACGATAGCGACAATCCCGACGTAGATACCGACACACCGAATGTTTTTACAAAAACCGGGAACAACGGTTGTACGGCATACAAACCGGCAAATACGAAGAACGATGCCAGTGCCAAACTGATGGTGATTCGCCAAAACGGAACATATATCGTTGATTGATCCTGCTGTCGCATTTGTTTCACATCCAATAATAATCAGTTTTCCATACCGGGTAAAACCGGTTGGCATTTATTTGCTCTATTGCACCCAATCATTGTCATATCACGTCAGTGTTTCTTCAGTCTGAGCCATTTCCGTATCCAATACGTAACGATCACGGCCGGCACCCATACCGAACGTCATAACCATTAGTACCACACCGATCAATGTCATGAGCGGTACCGTCCACGTATGATTGACATCATATAAAAATCCAATAAACATCGGGCCGACCGCAGCCAGTGTATATCCGACCGACTGCGCCATCCCGGATAACTCCGATGCATGCTTTGCGTTATTCGCACGCATTCCCAAAAAGGTGAGGGCCAATGCAAACGTTCCACTCAACGTAACGCCGACAAAAATGGTGCTGATAACCATCGCTATAAATGAATGCCCGAGCAATAAGCCACTGTACCCACTGAGTGCAAACACTCCCAATATTAGAACAAGAATACGCTGTGATTTCATTTTGTCGGCAACAACTGGAACGATAAAACTGGCAGGCAATCCAACAAATTGGGCAATGGAAAGCATCCAACCAGCCGTGGCGATCGACATGCCATTATCGTGCAAAATTTCCGGGAGCCATGAAATCGTGACATAAAATATGAATGACTGCAATCCCATAAAACAGGCAACCTGCCAGGCAAGCGGCGATTTCCACATTCGATTGTCATGCACGTCAGGGTATGTTATGTCGCCATCATCGGTATCATTATCACTTTTTGACAAATAGGCCCAGATGAAAATGCCCAAAACGGCCGGTAATCCCCACACAAGAAGTGCTAATTGCCAGCCGATATCGAGCCCTTCCGCCAATGGAATGCTCAGACCGGAAGCGGCAGCGGCAAACGTCCCCATTGACGTCGAATACACGCTCGTCATCAGCCCAACCTTTCGTGGAAATTTTTCTTTAATCACACCAGGAAGAAGAACATTCAGAACCGCGATTCCCATGCCGACAAATAATGTTCCAGCGAAGAGAACAAGCATAATGGATACCGAGCGTATACTTATTCCAAATATTAGTAGCAGACACCCCGCGATCAACATGCGTTCATTGGTAAAACGATTGCCAAGTCTCGGCGCAATTGGTGACACTAAAGCGAAAGCAACCAAAGGCAAGCTCGTCAGCATTCCGGCACTCCAGTTGGACAGACCAACATCATCACGGATAATACCAATCACCGGACCAACCGATGTAATCGCAGGCCGCAAATTGAATGCCACAATAATAATTCCAGCCACAAGTAACCATTGATAGAGTTGTCGCGTTGAATAATGATTTGTCATGTTTGAAAATCCTTCCCATCAACGCCGCAATTTCATAGCAAACCAACCGTATATACACAAAATTAAATGCTTAACACTCTTGCTGAAATTCGGCCAAATTCTTTATCCACTATAGCATAACGAACGTCATCCAAAAAGATAAGTGTTTGTAACAGTTCATTTGAAAGTATGTCGTTTTTGTGAATATTTCATCAGAACATGTTACCCGTTGTACAGTATTCGCTCATAAAAAAAGCAGACACCTTTTATCAGATGTCTGCTTTATGCGGGTTTCGTCGCCCAGTATATGGAATGTTTTCATCAGGATCCAGCCATGATATGGAATCCCGAATCGACGTGCAGCACTTCGCCAGTCACGCCTCGCGCCAAATCGCTTAATAAGAACGCCGTCGCATCCCCGACCTGATCTTGATCAACCGGACGCCGAAGTGGTGCTTTCTCCTCGATCGCTGACACCTTTTCATTAAAGCCAGCAACCCCTTTAGCGGAAAGGGTACGAATCGGACCAGCCGATACGGCGTTAACACGGACGCCATCCTTGCCGACATCTTCCGCCAAATAACGAACACTGGACTCCAGTGCGGCTTTAGCCACTCCCATCACATTGTAGTTCGGAACAACTCGCTCTGCACCAAGGTATGTCTGCGTAACAATGCCACCACCCTCGGTCATCAGCTTTCTTGCCTCACGGGTTACCGCAACAAGCGAATACGCGCTAATATTTTGCGCAGTTAAGTACCCATCACGGGATGTATCCGCATACTCACCCTGAAGCTCGTCCGTGTTGGCAAATGCAACGGAATGGACAAGCCCATGAATGGTGCCGGCATAATCACCGATTTCCCGGAACGCATGTTGGATGCTCTCATCATCCTCCACGTCACAGGCTACGACCATTTTTGGATCAATGCCCTCTTTAGCGAGCAACTTTTCCAGCTTTTGTTTGGAACGCTCCTGCCTATATGTAAAGATGAGATTCGCCCCGGCATTATGAAGCGATTTTGTAATCCCCCATGCAATGCTCCGATTGTTCGCAACGCCCATCACGACAATAGTTTTATCTTGTAATAACGAATGCATGTATGTACCTCCTATTCACGGGTGATATCCATAATGTAGCACAATGAAGCCCAAGTGTGAAATCGCGCAAAACTAGGCCGGGGATAGCCAGGCCATTAAGGTTGGATAGTTTCAGGAAATGAGTCCGTTGTCGTCTCACTGCGATAGAGTCTTTTAATCTGAAATTATCCCAATATCGCCCGGTCATTTTCAAATTGCTCGCCGCGGATGCGTTGAAATTCTTCCAGCAATTGTTCAATGGTTAATTTTTCCTTTTCTTGTTGAGGTAAATCCAAAATGATTTGCCCTTTGTCCATCATGATCAATCGATTCCCCAAATCAAGTGCCTGCTGCATGTTGTGGGTCACCATTAATGTTGTTAAATCAAATTTTTTCACAATATCTTCCGTAATCTCTGTAATTAACCGGGCCCGCGATGGATCCAACGCGGCTGTGTGTTCATCCAGCATCAAAATATCCGGTTCGGTAAACGTCGCCATCAGCAACGATAATGCCTGACGCTCCCCACCGGAAAGCAAGCCCACTTTGGCATTAAGACGATCTTCCAATCCGAGATGCAGAGTCTGCAAATAATCCCGGAAGATCGCTTTCCTTTTTTTGCTGACACCGGGTTTGAGTTTTCGTGTTTTGTTGCGCGCATACGCCATCGCCAGGTTTTCTTCAATGGTCATGGACGGTGCTGTACCGGCCATCGGATCCTGAAACACACGTCCAATCCATTTGGACCGCTTGTATTCCGGCAAGTGGGCTACTTGTCGCTCATTAATCACTACATCGCCAACATCCGGGATAATATGACCGGCTACGGCATTCATAAGCGTCGATTTCCCTGCTCCATTACTGCCAATAACGGTGACAAAATCCCCTTTTTCCAACACGAGATTAATGTGCTTTAATGCCTCTTTTTCATCCGGGGTCCCTTCATGAAATGTAACGGATATGTCGTTTAGCTGAAGCATTTACACAACCCCTTTTGCCTTTGTTTCTTTCAGTTCTGCGCGTTTGCGTCTGCGGCGTTTATTCTCTTTGCGTGCTTTCATAACTTTTGGTGCCACCAGAGCGGCAATGACCAACAATGCCGTGATCAGCTTCATATCGCCCGTTTCCAGAAATTCCACCCGTAAGGCCATGGTTACGACAATCCGGTAAACAACGGCACCACCTATGACAGCAAACGTTGTCCAGACAATCGTTTTGGTTCCAAATAACGCTTCACCGATAATGACAGAGGCCAATCCAATAATGATCATACCGATCCCCATTCCGACATCGGCAAAACCGCCATGTTGTGCAATTAGACCGCCTGACAAAGCAACAAGGGCGTTGGAGATACCCACCCCTGTTATGATGAGTGCATCGGTATTAGCTGACAGGCTGCGGATCATACGTTTATTATCACCTGTCGCACGCAGGGCCAGCCCAACCTCTGTTTTCAAGTAATAATCGGTCACCAACTTGATCAACATCGTGATGACAATCATAACGAACAAAATGCTCCATGTTGACGGCAATTGCTCCAAACCGACAGAGGTCAACATGCCATTCAGGAATCCATCTATCCCGGTTGCAGCCCAAATCGACTCCAGCTGTTTAAAGACAGTTGACTCCTGTAATAACGATAATGTTGGCTGCCCCATGATACGTAAATTGATAGAATAAAGAGCAATCATCATTAAAATACCGGACAACAACGAATTAATATTCCCTTTGGCATGCAGGGATCCGGTGATACACCCGGCCAAAAATCCTCCGATGGCCGCAAACAATGTCGCTAAAATGGGCGGCACCCCATTCATAATAGATATGGAAGCAACAGCTGCCCCTGTTACAAAACTTCCATCAACGGTCAGATCCGGAAAATCCAGCACACGGAAGGTTAAATATACGCCTAAAGCCATAATCGCATAAATAATGCCTGATTCCACTGCCCCAAATAATGAAATAAACATGATGTCCATACCCCCGTGCCTTTTTGCCTTATATGTATGATAGTCATAATCTATTTGCTAACATTTTAAGTACAATCAAGCAGGCAGATTCCAAACCTGCCTGCATCATGACCATGAAAGATCAACGCCTTATTCATCGTTTATTATTTTTGCATTGTCGTCCCAATCATCGTTCCATTCAACGCCTTGTTTCTCAGCTGCCTTCTTATTAATCATCAGTTGCATTTCTTTTGGATATTCAACGGATATGTCCTTTGGTTCTTTGTTCCCTTTCAGAATTTCTACAGCCATTTCTCCCGTCCGGTATCCGATTGTTTCGTAGTCAATTCCATAAGTGGCAAATCCGCCATTTTTCAGGGAATCCGGTTCCCCTACAATCATGGGGATATCCTGTTCATTCGCCACACCTACCACACTGTCCAAAGCAGAAACAACCGTATTATCGGTAATGATATAAAAGACGTCCACTTTGCCTACAAGCGTCTGTGCTGCCTGCTGCACCTCAGCGGAATTAGCAACAGTCCGTTCCGCAAAAGACAAATTGGTTCCTTCAGCTGCGCTTTTCACCGATTCAATTTGTCTGACAGAATTTTGCTCCCCTGCATTGTAAATTAAACCGACTTTCGCATCATCAAATTGATCAGCAATAAACGTGACCGTATTTTTGATGGCATCCGGATGCAGATCCACAACACCGGTAGCGTTTCCACCCGGTTGTTCCATGGAGTCAACCAACCCGGCATCCACCGCATCCGTCACCGATGTAAAGACAATAGGAATGTCTTCGGTGGTCTGTACCGCGCCAAGAGCACTTGGTGTCGAATTGGCAAAAATCAAATCCACCTGATCAGCCACAAAATTTTCTGCGATGGGTGTGACATTGTTCTTATCCCCTTGCGCACTCTGCAGATCATAGGTCACATTCATATCCGCATCGGCAAGCGCATCCTTAAACCCTTGATACGCCTCATCAAGCGACGGATGCTCCACTATTTGTGTCGCACCAATGGAATATGTTGTCTCCTCACCTCACGCCTTTGCATCATCTGAATCGTCTGCATCACTATTTTCATTGCCGCCACCGCATGCAGTCATGATCATGAAGCTAATGAGTGCAACGATCAATAATAAGCCTTTTTTCATCACGTTCTCCCCCCCAATGATAATGTCAGATTTTTTATACATTTGCTATGAATGATGAAATTATATCATAGGGTGTGGAAGAGTCAAGATGTTTCCGTTATTTTGTGAAATGGAAATAAACGTTTAACAACCATTGCCGGAAATGGATCATGACTGCCAAAGTAATCTGGTTCTGCCCGCGATTATTGGTATAGATTAAACGTCTCAGCCAGTAATTGATAGGAACGCACTTTGGTATTAAAATCATAGATATTTGTTATAACCATGAACTCATCGGTTTGATAACTTTCGTCATTCTTAGGATGATACATAATATCATGACACAGTCCAACACGCATACTGAAATCATTTGCTTCAGCCAGCCATTGGTTTTTCTCTTATCAAAGGAAACTCAATACGCCGCTCTCTTTTAATGGCATGGTTTGAGAATTTTTTAATTCTGAGTAGTTTTTGAAATTGAGTAAGCGTGTAAAAAGACAAAAAAATAAGCCTGCGTGCAGCAAGCTTTTATAAATCTATACCTGTTTCTTTTTGCAAGATGGAAATATGGGCTTTGGCATCTCTCCAAGCTCATTATTGTAATTATTTAGCTTGTGATCGATTCGGCGCATGTGGCCGCGAATGTCGACCATCTCTGTTTCCATATTTTTCATTCTGTTTTCTATATTACCAACTCTATCTTCTAAACGACTGACACTTCCCTTGACGTCTTCTACTTCTTTCTTAAGCTCCCTAAAACCTGTTGATAACTCTTGGGTCGCCACTAGCAGATCTTGATTGGTTATGTCGCTCACCAGTTTCACCTCCCAGATTGACATATACATCATAGCACCAGGAACCATATCCAGCAACCAAACATAATATGACGTTTCAACATGTCGACGCCCTTAAAATTCCGTTCTCTACCAGAGATAAAATACCATTTCACATCCTGGATTTCAGTTTATTTTCCAAATGTCATATCCTCCACCATCCGATCCACTAACGCTTCCTGGTACCCTGCCTTGCCTTTTAGACGCATGGCCGCGGCAACATCTACCAACTCCGGATGGTTGATCCGGGCCAGCTTGTCCAACCGCTCGTCCGGAAGCTTTTTTACCGGATTACTGGCAATATAGGATTCTGTGTCCATGTGCCACAACATGACACGTCCTTCCGGATACCTATCCACCAGACGCTGGGCCATTCCGAGGCCTTCCGGGTCCAAATCACCAGCATAATACATCGTAGCACCTGATTCGGCCAGCTTGTCCAAAAGCACGAGCGCCGCCAATGTAAATTGGCCGTTCGTGCAAACAATCGGAGCGTCCGGCTTGTGATCAAGCAGGGTGGCGCATACGCCTGAATTTTCGACGATCCATACGTCTGACCCGTATGCCGTATAAACAGCTGTTAAACGAATCAGTTCACGGATCGGGACAATTTGGACAGTATTCGCATTGGCTGCTGCCTCCCATACCGGGTGGACGCCGGTATCGGTTTCAGCAAGAAGCCCAGCGCACGTAACGTAGTTCAGCAAGTCGTCCCGGTAAATATGATAGTGTTGCAGCAATTCATTGATCGCCTCGGTGCTTGACGGAACAGTTTGGTGCGACCCGACCGCCAAAACGTGCAGCCACAATTTCCCTAAATCGGTATGCAAGTCGAACGCGTGCGGGTCACCGGTCACACGCTGGCTGAACATTGGCAGACGCTCAGGCAGTTCCGGCAGGTGTCGATACGCATCGTGCAGTTTGGGAGTCATGCGGGCGAAATAATCCGGGTCCTTATCCATGAGCGTCCATATCCAACGACTATCTGCTGGGTTGGCCAGCAGGTGGTCAAACCAGAACATCAAACCGGTATGCGCCTTCTGCAGTTGGACGACATATCGGCGTAAAGCCGCGTCCTTTTCCTCTTTGTGCTGTTTGTTGGACACGATCGTCTCACCGAAAAAGGTATCCAGCAATGGTTTCAGTCCGACGTCCGCGAACCGAGTGCCGGCAAGCTGTTTCTCAAACGTCGCCATCGAGATCGATCCTTTGGCATGCAGTTTCGGACCCGTTATCCCAAAAAAGGCGCCGATGACCTCAAGCTCAGCCTCGGAAAACAAACGAACGGGGATTGTCCCGCCTATGCGGCCCAACGATTCGTATTTCTTTTTAAACTGCTCGAACAGCTTCTTATACGCTGGTTCTCTTTTAAAAAATGTGACAGCTTGCTGTAATTCCTGATCCATAACCAACACCCTTTTACGTATCAGTGGCTACTGCTTCGTCATCCCTGTCCATAACGAGATGCCGTTTGTTTCCGTCCCATTGATAACGGATCACGCTGACAAAGTCGTCATTTTTCGGCCGGATGAGCTCACAAATACTCAGTGAGGTGACCGTGTCATAATCGCCCCAGAGCACTTGCGAATTCATAATGTAATCGAATCCGAGCTCTTCAACAATTTCAAACATTTCCCGGATGTTATTTTCATCCACACCGGCAAATGCTTCATCAAGAGATATGATGTATGGTGCTGTGTCGGCCGCTTCCATATAGCGGGAGTAGCAGGCTGTGAACAACGGAATATACATCGCCATCGCCTTCTCACCACCGCTAAATTTATAAAAAGCATGATTCGTCAATTCCCGTTTCGGTTCACCGGCACGTTGGTAAGACAGTACAAATGAAAACCAATTCCGGTAGTCAAGCACATCTTTCAGCACTTGCAACAGCGTGTTTCCTTCGCCTTGTAGGTCCACCAGTTCTTTGGCCCGTTCGATTTTGGAGCGGAAGTGTGTCATGACCTGGTTAATGTCGTCTTCTTTGAGTAACCTGGCATCTCGTTGCAACAAATCGACCAGCACTTTCGTGTCCATTTCGTCTTCGGTTTCAGCTGTGCGCGGTTTCCACTTAATAGAAAATGACAACCCTGATGATGAATGGCTGTTCTCCATAAGCCGATTCATTTTTTCCGTCCAATCCTGTGCCCGGGCGATCCGGCTCCGGAGTTTCTTACCGACGGAATCAAACAAAATTTCTTCATACAGTTGACGGTCCTGGTCATCGAGCATAGACTGTTGTTGCATGCGGTCGCTTTCCACTTTATCCTTCATATAGTATGGACTGACCCGTTTTCCTTGAAAATCGAGCTGAATCAAACGGCGGGCTGTTTTCTGTTTCCAGTTATTAACGTGCATTCGCTGTTCATCAGTCCATTCATCGTTCATCCATTCATATACCACAGCCGGCATGTCGGCATCGGTCATGCGGTATTCCATTAAATTGGATTGTTGTTCAAAATACACATGTGTAAGCTGGCTTTCAATAGCAGACGGATCCTTTTCCTTCAAAAAGGTGCGGTACTGTTTGACGATGGCAGCAGCCAATTCCCCAATTTCCATTCCCTGTTCGGGTAGGTTGACAAAGCCAAGGTTCACTTCTGCTTCCAGTGCGTCCTTCCAAGCTCCGATCATATTTTCCCAAAAAGCCAATTTCTGTTTGCTCGTTTCAATGTCAGTATGGAGTGTTCCTTGATCCGCTTCTTTTTTCGGTAAATCGGTTTTAATCTGATCAAGTTCGGTCGTCGTTGCCGTTATATCCGCTTGCACATTCTTGATTTGTTGACGGATATCCTCGACACCGGCTGATTCAAGCTGCTTTTCAATTTCTGCAATATTTTGTTCTTTGCGGGATTGGCGGTCAGCGAGCACGTTGCATTCACCCTGTAGGTCATCCACTTCCCCGGCCAATTCCTCCAGCCGCTCGGTCAACTGCTCCAATTGCTGCAGTGTATAGCGATAGGCTGTATGTTCGTTGATCAGGTTATGCAGACGTTTTTCATACTGGCGCATAGCCTTCTTGGCTTCCTGATAGGCATGATGGCTGAATGTGAGATCCAAGTCGCGCGTCACTGTGTCCAGTTTGCTCTTGATCGTTCGATAGACGTCATAAAGTTCGGTCAGCTGCCGATCCAAGTCCTGCAATCGCTTATCATACTGATTGATGTCAAAACGCTTTTCTTTTATATGTGAAAAGCTCTCAGCCAAATCGTCATCAGTGGGAAAAGCCGCCAATGCATCTTTAGCCGCTTGAATAGCAGCTCGCAATTGTTCAATATCTTGTTCGGCTGTTTGTTTTTCCGTCTGCAGCTGTTCCAATTCTGTCGAGAGTTGATCAATCTGTTCCTGGCGGTAACGCCGCCGGGCATTCCGGCCGATAAACCGAACCCGTTCAACGGGAGCTGCGTGTCCATTGACAAGACCAATGTGATACGTCCCGTCAGCGTTGATCGCTGAGTTGTCTGCCGTATCATCAGCATCAACAAGAATGCTGCGCAGTACGTCATCAACCGTTTTTGCACTCACCGCCTCATCATTATCCAAGTCCGTCTGCAAATAATCAGCCAGTGTATGGGCCATCATGATCGGTTTGGCTTTCAATATGCGATCATGTTTCATGGCAACCGATTCATCGGCTACCAACGCATCCAAAAGACCCGCATCGATCAGCGCCGCTTCCAGATGCGTCCGCACCGTTTCCGGCACATGCTCCTGGAACTCGACCGCTTCATAAAACGGCATAAACTGATGACCGACTTGTTCCAGTCTTTTCCGGGCGTCACGGGTGGTCTGCTGACGATTCGGCGGCTCGGGATCACGTTTCGATTTCAATTCATTCAGTTCGTCCTGTTTTTCTTCAATATCTGTTTCCAATTGGGAAATCCGACTATTTTTTGTGGCTATGGATTCATTTATTTGCATTTGATAATCATTGCCCGATTCGACAAAACCAGCGCGAATGGTTTCGTAATCGACCGGCTCATACAAGCGGAGAATGTCTCTAGACGTTTGCTGTAAAAGGTCGTCACTGACCGGCAGAAAATCGTGGTTATCGTTCCACGTATGAATCTCCGTCAATTTATCCTGCTTATCGTTTTCAAAAATAGCGAGCCAGTCCTGCTCTTCCTGTTGCAATCTATCCCGTTCCATTTTTGCGGATGCCATCTCTGCATCGAGTTCTGTTATTTTTTCCTTCTTTTGCTCCCATTCCCGCATCTGTTCAGTAATGGAATCAAGCGTCTGGTAATGCTGCTCTGTTTCTTTTTTCCAAATGGTGAAATCATAATCAGATATCTGATGGCGCTGGAAGTCGTGTTTATTGATCGTATGCTGATGAAACGATGCATCCGCAGCATCAGCATCCAAATCGGTAAGGATATCCGCTAATGTCTCCGCCTGGTTATCCCGTTCGTCCTCAAGCGTGGTTAGTTTTTCTTTTGCAGCAAGTTCCTGCCGTTTTTTCTCGGTGAGCGCATGGTCTTTTTTGGTATAGTCGTTTTGAATATCATTTAATGCTGTGCGCTCGTCCTGTCGTTCTTTTTCCAAATGCCATACTTTATGGCTCTGCAGCCGGGTCCGTTTCTGTTCAAGAACATCATGAGTACGGATGAGCTCACCTTTTCGCTTTTCCAGATCGTTGATTTCCGTATCAAGGGTTTGCTTTTGTTCCTGTTTGGCCCGGACATCCCCGGCTTCGTCATCGTAACGTTTTCTCGCGCGGACGTACTGATCGGCCTTATCCGCCAGTTTGTATTGATTATAGGTATCATACCGCTTCAAAACATTTTCCAGGGCTGTCTGTTCTCGTTCCAGTTGTTCGATCTGCTGTTTCGTTTGATCCATGTGTTCAATGGTATCGGACAAATGACGCAAATCATCATCAGTGAGCGGGGGCAGAGAGGCTTCCAAAATATCGTAAATAGCCGTCGGACGGAATTCTTTGGATAATTTCGGACTGCGCAGCTGAATGAGCAGCTTGATTAAATCATCATACGCTTCCAGATCATCAAATCCGAAAATGTACTTGTTGACCAGTTTCTTATACTCACTCTGGGTCTGTACGACTTGTCCGCCCGTTGCGATGCGATTTTCCAACTGAACGCGTGACAGAGGAATCCGCTGTTTGTCACCACCGTTGTTTTCCCATTCATACAGGGCGAAGTCATGGCCAATGCGACGGTTATCCGTTACAATAAATCCCCAGAAATTCATCGTCTTATGCCGCCGGGCTTGGAGTCCGATGCCGGTGGTGATGTATTGATCCGTATCTTCACGCTTATACTCCAGAAACAGATAGCCGGTCCGTTCATCCCGGTCCACGATATCTTTTTCGCCTAAAAGATAGTCTTCCATTTTACGTGCGCGTGACCCGAATGGATCGAGCCGGTCGGGTGACTTTTTCCCATCCAGCAACACCGGAAGAATGCTTTGCATTGTGACCGATTTCCCCGATCCGTTCGATCCCCGCAACAACAACTTTCCATCCGCGAAATCAAATATTTCATCATCATAGTACCAAAAATTCAAAAGGCCGGCGCGGTTCATTTTCCATTTATGATTTTTGCTCATGTTCTTCATCTCCACCTGTTAAAAAGTCTTTCGGAAAGTGTCCCGTTGCCCGTCCGAACAGTGGTTTAATGATGTAGGCGTTGGTCACTGGTTCAATATCAAGCATTTCCCAATTCTGCAAAAGTTCGATGACATCATTCGTAATACTTGCAATACCTGCTTCTCGGTAATGTTTGCTCCAACCTTTGCCATAGATGTCCCGGACATTTGTCATAATGGTTTCCAGTGCCATGCGTGACAAACGGATCGTACCGAATTCGTCCGGTGTATACGTATCGTAATACCTCATGTAGGTGGCCATATGCAGCGCCACATCCATGATGGCTTTTTGATCGGGGAATAACGTCCACCCTTGTTTTTGTTCCTCCGCCACCAGCAATGCAGCATTTTTAAATATTTCCAGTCGAAATGGTGTGTGTTTCTCGATATCGTCGCGCAGCCGATTGCGGAAATTTCGGATATAGGCAAAATCCGGATCGTTCTCTGATTCCCGGTGTACAACCGGCGAGAGAAACAATTTCCGGTATACCCGCTTGCGCCGCTCATCCGCTTCATGCCGCTCCCACTCACTTGCTAAAATTGATTCGGCCGTTTCATAGTCCAACAGATCCCTTGGATAGGAGCGCATAAAGTAACGAGCATAGACAGTCGTTTCGTACAGGACTTCCTGTTCACTGTCCATCGCGAACCGATCGATTTCACCTTCAACAGATTTTAGGATGGATAATGTTTCAAGTTCTTTAATCACCCGGACAAGAGAACGGCGATGATTGTAGTTCGTCCAATCAAGCGGAAATGGACCCGGAAACAAGTCCTTGATTTCCTCACAAATATCTGACAGCAGAAACTGTTCATCGATCGAACGGCTTTCCGTAAACGCAAGCGCACAACAAAACATCGCATAGTCTCTCGGTTCCTGAAAATTCCGCAGACCCATCCAGGTTTTTGGTTCCACTGGAATTTTTTCCAGCTTAATGAAATGCTGATGAACGATTAATTCAAATCCCAACTTGTCATCGGCGTATCGCTTTAAAATTTTTTCCCGTTCACGGATCGTTTGATACCATTCGGGCTCTTCCCGACGGAGCACCCAAAAATGCTCCAGCAAGTGCGACAGAGCTCTTTCCGCCTTATCATCAAATGGGGTGTTGTCCATGATCGTCCCTCCGTATTCGGCAGCAATGTCCCTTTCCGCTGCTGCGACTTTTCACGACCCGTCAGTCAAGAAAGCGGAATGTCACATTTGGCATCTCGATAGCCCCGTCCTCGGCATTCAGTGTTACCCGCTCGTCTTGTGCTATCGTTACGTTAATCCGACGTCCGAACTCCGTTTTAAAGGACTGGTCATCCCTGGCCATCGCCTTGCCAATCCAGCTCAGAAGCATTTTTCGAACATGCGGTTCCACCACCGGCAGTTCGGCCAAACGTATTTCACTACCGGTCATATAGGACTCTAATGTTTCCTGTTCCAACTGTTTATTCTGTAAATAGGCACGGCGCGCTTGCTCTTTTCGTTGTTGTTGGCTGATAATAGCTCCTGGCTTGCTTTTTTCCCGGTACGTCCGGATGCGCGGCTTTACTTCGTGTTCCACCGGTGCCTCTTCCCAAATATCCGTATAGATATCATCGGTTGGTACATGATTGCTGAATAGATGTTTTGTGTGAAAAACCCCGAAAATAACCGAGGATAATTGATGAGCGTCATTGATGTCCTCCAATGAAGCGAACCAACCGGCCAAGTGTAAGTAATCTTTTTTACGGCTCCGGAAAGAATGGTGCCGTTCCCCGAGCCGCTGCACAATCCGTGTGATGCGGCGAATTTGTTCGTTCGTCCGTGTCTGCAACATATCCAGGTTGCTTTCGCCGTGGATAGTGCCGAGAAACCAGTCACATAAACTGCGCCACTTTTCTGTCTGATCCGTGAACAAATCATTCGCATTCAGCCCGACATCCTCAAAACGTGGGACCTGTTGCTGATGAGCGATGACTTGATTGATGAGCGGTTCCAGCGCATCAAGCGAAATGGCCTCAAGAAGTTCCTGAATTTTGAGCGCAGTTTGCTGGAGACCGATAATGAAATCACGCAAATACGTCGTGAACGTATCTTTGTAGGCAAGAAACGCTTCTGTCTGCATCCGTTCTTCCGCTTCCTCACTATTGATGTGTGCAATGTAGTCAGACGTATTTTGGTTAATCGAACGAAAATAGGCGAAAATATCGTTCCACAACTGGGAGCACTCATCTGCGGGCGGCAGATCCCCATGGCGGATGATGGCTTCCACTTTCAGCAATTCCTGATACAGACGTTCAAACTCTTTTCGTTCGAGGGAACCACCAAAGACGTTGCCACCCCGCTCCATCTCCTGCAGCATGCGCTCGAATTCAATGGTGTATGGCGTCGATTGATAACGATAACGCTTTTTCTTAAACTCTTCAATCGTGCTTGCGCGGTTCATTTCCTGGCGGGCAACAAGATTGTTCCACTTCACCAACTGATCCAAATCCTGTTGCAGTTGCTCTTCCGTATAATCCTGAAACCCTTCCAAATCTCTTAAATACTCGAAAATTTCTTCCGGAAACAAAAATTCCCTCATCCGTTCATGCTGGACGTAAAAATAGCGCAGAATCGCCCGGTAGCTCCACGCTTTCTCTGCTGTCAAATAGGCCGCTTCCTGCACTTTTTTAAACGGTTGCTGCATTGGGATCACCCGCAAAAATCGACTTTATTTTATTGTACGTCCGGTGGTGTGTATTTGTCTATGGTTTTAGTCCCGGGAATTAAAATATACTAAATGAGGACGGCTCCACGGAGTTTCGGCCGCTTTCAAGAATCATTCAGTCGATTCAGTCATTCATTCAGTCGCTTTTGGAACTATTCCGGTCATTTTGAACTATAATCCGGTCACTTACGCAACCAAACCCTATCAAGCTCTTCCTTTTGATGTTTCTCTTCCAAAAATCTGTGCAACGGCGATCCCTGTAATCACCAGTGCCGACCCAGCAATAATGCTGCCAGTAAATGCTTCGCCTAATATCCACCAGCTGAAGAACAGACCGAACACCGGTACGAGCAGCGTCGACAACGTTGCTGTAACCATATCAATGGTGCTCAAAAGTATAAACCAGACGGTAAAGCATAAAGCTGAGGCAAGCACGCCCGTAAATAATATGTAAAAAATGCTCGAACCTGTTAATCGTACCGGTTCCCCCCATTCCATTAACACGGTCGCCGCCAGTATTCCAATCGTTCCGAAGAGCATCTGATATGCGGAGACCTGCAGCTGGGTCATACCTTCCAACTTCAACCGGTAATACATATTCGATGCAGCCCACGCTAATGCTGCTGCCACAATCAGTAGTTCACCAAAAATAATAGCCGGGTCTTTCACAAAAAATATATCCCTGCCAAGAATCAGGACTAGGCCAATCATTCCCATTACCAATCCAGTGATTTTCCCCCGGGTCATGGTCTCACCGAGCAACTTCACCGCAAGAATACTGCTCCAAAGCGGCATCGAGTACAACAATACGGATGATTTGCCCGCATCAACAAATTGCATGCCGTACATAACAAACGAAAAAACAACGCCTGTCTGCAATATACCGACGACAATTAAATGTTTCCACATATGTTTCGGCGGTTTGCCCGCTTTCAACACCCAGATAAGCAGCAGCAGAGTCAATGCACCGGTTCCAAACCGGAATACCGAAAACGTGAACGGTCCCATGAAGTCAAGCACCGCTTTCATAAACACCCATCCGAATCCCCAAATAATCGTGATGAGCAGAATCAGTCCCCATACAATCCCTTTGCTTTCGAATATTGAATGCTTCATTGTCCGAAACCTCTTTTTTGTAATGTGTTACCACTAGTATAGAGATTCCATTGTCACATGACAATACACGCATCTATACCATATCCCACATTTTGAAATTTTGTACCAATATTAATCATTCTATTGATTTTTTGTTTCAATCAGAATACGATGGTTTTGAAAGCGCTATCCCAACGCATATGGAGGTGTTATCACTGGAAGGCATTCTTTACAAAGTCAGAGAATCGCTCGACTATGTTAAACCGTCAGAAAAGGCTGTTGCGGAATATATTCTAAAACATCCCGAAGACACGGTCACAATGTCTGTCAATCAACTGGCACGTGCCAGTTATGCCAGCTCCTCCGCCGTCATGCGATATTGCCAGACACTTGGCTATCACGGATTTAAGGAATTCAAATTAAAATTATCCGGCGATTTGACAGTCATCCATTTGCATGATTTGGAACAGGAACTATTATCACCTGGAGATTCCATTGACAAAATCATGTCTGTTATCACCAATACGAATATTCAGTCCTTGTATAGTTCATTGCAATTAATTCAACAGGATCAATTAACAGCGGCCCATGAGTATTTGATACAGGCAAATAAAATTGATTTTTATGGCGTCGGCTCCAGTTTTCTGATTGCTTATGACGGTATGCAAAAATTTATGCGGATTAACAAAACGTGTACGGCTTATAGCGACTTTCATATGCAAAAGGTTTCGGCTATCAATCTGAATAAAAACGATGCAGCCGTAGCTATCTCCTATTCAGGCGAAACCCAGAACATCATAGACTGTGTCAAAATCGCACAATCCAGAGGGGCCAACGTTATAGCCATCACGAAATATGCGGACACGCGTTTAAGCGCGATAGCAGATACGGTATTATTTGTGGCTGCTCAAGAAGATGAATTCCGGAGTGCCGCCATGTCGTCAAGAATTGCTTCATTAAATGTGATTGATATGCTTTATACGGCTTATGCATATGAGAACTATGACGCTGCCTTATCCCATTTAAATCAGACCTATGAGATTGTACAACAAAGCAAAAGGGAGGAAACAAAACGTGGCAAAAACCTTGACAACCGAAATGCGTAATGAAAAGACAATGCATTTGGACGAAATGAGCACCCGTGAGATATTGCACGTTATGAATGACGAGGATAAGACCGTTCCGGATGCTGTTCACAATGAAATAAACGATATTGAACAAGCCGCAACAACCGTTATCGACTCTTTTCAAAAAGGAGGGAGATTGATTTATATCGGTGCCGGAACTAGCGGTCGTCTCGGAATTTTGGACGCTGTTGAATGCCCTCCGACCTTTGGAACGGATCAGGACAATGTCCAGGGTCTGATTGCCGGAGGAGACAACGCTATCATGAAAGCTGTTGAAGGAGCAGAAGATGATCCGGAGCGAGCCAAAGCTGATTTGAAAGCTCATCATTTAAATGAAAACGATACGGTGGTTGGACTCGCAGCCAGCGGACGCACCCCCTATGTCATTGGTGGATTGGATTACAGTCAAGCCATCGGAGCAAGCACCGTGGCGGTCAGTTGTAATAAAAACGCGGAAAGCAGCCGCCATGCAAATGAGTCCATTGAAGTCGACGTTGGTCCGGAAATTTTGACCGGATCGACCCGCTTGAAAGCAGGAACGGCACAAAAACTCGTACTAAATATGATTTCAACCAGTTCGATGATCCGTATGGGTAAAGTTTTTGAAAATCTGATGGTTGATGTGCAATTGACCAATCAAAAATTGATGAAACGTGCTAAAACGATTATTTCCGTCGCGGCACAAGTTGATCATCATACCGCTTCTTCCTATTTGGAAAAAGCCTGCCACAACCCGAAACTAGCGATTGTTATGATTAAACGGCAATGCGATTATGACGAGGCCAAACAAACATTGGATCAAGCGGGTGGCTTTGTACGCGAAGCTATTGCATTAACAAACAAGGAAGGTGAATGAAATGACTAATCAGGAGATAGCACAATCGATTGTCAAGCACCTCGGCGGGGAGAACAACATTGCCGGTTTGACCAATTGTATCACCCGGCTGCGCATCAATCTTAAATCCCGCAATGATGTGGACCTGGAACCCATTAAACAATTAGATGGCGTATTAAGTGTTATTGACAACGAAACCATTCAAATTGTATTAGGGCCCGGCAAAGTTACGAAAATTGCCAACGAAATTCATGAGAATACGACCATTGATGTTGGTGTGGATGACTCAGAAGACGATGAGGAATTTGATATTGCAGAGGATACGAAGGCAGCTTATAAAGCCAAACAGACATCACGTTTCCAAAAGTTATTCCGACATATCGGCAATATTTTTGTACCGATTGTACCGGGATTGGTCGCTTCTGGACTATTGCTGGGGATCGCTAACTTGATCATGAACCTGGCTGATCCGGATGCCACGGCTGGTTTTCTCGATCCGGCGATTCTTGATTCAAACTGGTACCAACTACTGAAAGCCATTGGCAATCTGTTATTTGGGTCACTGGGCGTATTTGTCGGAATCAACACAGCCAGAGAATTCGGCGGGACAATGGTCCTTGGCGGCATTGCCGGGTTGTTAATTTATGCCCCGGTTTTAGGTGATATTGAGTCGCTTGGTTTGTTTGGTCTGAATTTGCAAATCAGTTCAGGACTCGGTGGTTTGCTCGGCGTCATTGTTGCAGCCTATCTATTTGTAAAGATTGAAAAATTTGTTCGCAATCATGTAGCTGACAGTTTGGATCTCGTCTTGACACCACTCGTCACCGTGCTGGTCGGTTCAGCTGTCACGATTATCATCATCCAACCCGTTGCCGGCCTTCTTATGGACGGCATTACATGGTTCCTAGTAGATGTCATGTTGGAGGCTGGCGGTATAATAGGCGGCTATGTCCTGTCAGCAACATTCCTTCCGCTCGTTACCGTGGGCATGCATCAAGGTCTCATCCCTGTGCACCTGGAACTGATTGACCAATTTGGATCAACAACATTGCTTCCTATTCTCGCTATGGCTGGCGGTGGTCAAGTAGGAGCTGCTTTCGCCATTTATCTCAAGGCAAAAGATAAACGTTTGAAAAATACCGTAGCCAGTGCGTTGCCTGTTGGTATTCTAGGTATTGGCGAACCGCTTATTTATGGTGTCAGCTTGCCTTTGGGACGACCATTTATTACAGCGTGTCTCGGTTCAGGCTTCGGAGGTGCTTTCTTATCGCTCAGCAGTGTTGGTGCTATTACCGTTGGACCTTCTGGATTAGTACTCATTCCATTAATTGCTGACAATAAATATTTGTTATATATTATCGGACTTCT
>NZ_BAAADM010000055.1:91291-109341 GCF_039522485.1 Lentibacillus halophilus
TTCGGATTCAAAGAAGAAATGGTTCACAAACTTTATGGCGATAGCCCGGAATCGTCATCCAAGCCAAAAGCAACGAATGAATCCAGCCAACGAGAGACAATGGACATAAGCAGCCCTCTTTCCGGCGATGTCCATCAACTAAGTGAACTGAATGATGACGTTTTTGCCACCGAATTGGTCGGTAAAGGCATAGCGATCGACTCAAGTGAGGGAACGTTATACGCACCATTAAATGGCACCATAACAACCGTCTATCCTACCGGCCACGCGATTGGTATGACGTCAGACAGCGGTGTGGAAGTCTTGATGCACATCGGTTTGGATACCGTTGAGATCAAAGAAAAACTATTTGAATTACACGTTGAGACAGATGAAACCGTCCAAAAGGGTCAACGCTTATGTGAATTTGATATCGATGCCATTAAAGCGAAAGGGTATCATTTGTCATCCCCTATTGTCGTAACCAATTCCAACGACTATGACACGATCGAATCAACTTATCAACAACAAATCAAAGCTGGCGATCCGTTATTAACCGTGTCCAATAACAGTTAACAAACGATAAACTAAAATAAACGCCAGCGTCTCACAAGGGGCTGGGACAAAAAACGTTTAGCCAAACAAAAATCCGAACTATGATTCGCAAAAAACCTGAATCAGTTCGGATTTTTCGTTTAGCGTAGGAAAAACACGGAGACTCCTGCGGGATGAAAGGCCTAGATAAGACCCCGCAGTGCGATAAGCACAAAGCAAAGCTTCCATGAGTAGGCTTCGACGAATAAGCTTGCAACGCGACGAGCACGAGGAGGCTTATCAGCGCCCGCGGAAAGCGCAGTGATTTTCCGGAGCGATGGCCACACCTTAAATATATCGTTCGTATTTAGAAAGGTTTTGTTCAGTCTTGTCCCAGCCCCTTTTCATAGTCTGTCCGCCCCCGTCATAGAAATGAACAGGAAGGGGGATCAGCGCATGGGATTGTTTCAAGAGTTCCGCCAATTTGCCATCAAGGGAAATGCCGTTGATATCGGGGTTGGTGTGGTTTTGGGTTCAGCGTTCAGCGGGTTTATTGATTCGCTTGTTAAAGATATTATTCTTCCGCCTATCGGATTATTATATTCCAAAATTAACTTTCAAGATTGGTATATTAGTCTGAGCGGTACAACCTATCCATCCTTGGAAAAGGCTAAAGAGGCCGGTGCCGCAACGATCAATTACGGGGTGTTTCTCACTGTATCCATCCGCTTTATTCTCATTTTATTCACCGTTTTTCTTGTTGTCAGGCAGATCAACCGCTGGAAAAAACCGCACCAGCACCCACTCGATTCCATGACAAAAAAAGAATGTCCGTATTGCTGCATGCCCATTCCGACAAAAGCCATTATTTGCCCCAACTGTTCGTCCTCCGTTAAAACGAAAGAGACCCAGCGTAAGTCCGGACCAGCATGGCGGATCAAATAACCACGTCATAAATACGCCAGCAGTGGAATCATAACAACATAAACCTATGTCACAGGAGAAGGTTATTATGAGCTGCCTTCTTCTTTTTGTTATAATGGCATCATGTCATCAAAGAAACATCCATTATAATACAAAACACATAAGCTAGGATGGACACAGGGAGGCTGAAAAACTGTTGGATAACGGCTTGACACTGGATACGATTTGCGGGGATGCCCTTGAGGAGATGAAACAAATGACATCGCAATCGGTTGACCTTATTGTGACCGACCCTCCCTACAATTTGTCGAAAGATTACGGAACAACAGCGGACAACCTAGACTTTGATGCGTATTTGGATTTCACCAGACAATGGCTCCGTGAGGGGAGGCGCATCCTGAAAGATGATGGAACGATCTATGTATTCATGGGTGTCCGATACATAGCCTATATGTACATGATCATGGAACAGGAACTCGGTCTTGTTTTCAACTCATGGATCACGTGGTATTACACGCAAGGTATCGGAAAAACGAAAGGATTCAGTCCACGGCATGATGATATTCTCATGTTCACAAAAAGCAACCATTTTAACTTTTATCTGGACCCCATCCGCATCCCACAAAAGTATTACCGGCGCCGCAATAACATGCGCGGAGCCAATCCCGGCAATGTATGGGCGTTCAGCCATGTTCATTACAGCAATAAAAACAGACAAATGCACCCGACCCAAAAGCCTGAAGCGTTATTCGAGCGGATGATTCTGGCGAGCTCCAAGGAAGGCGATACGGTTCTTGATCCGTTTGTCGGCAGCGGAACAACCCTCAGAGTCTGTCAGCAGACCAGCCGAAACGGGATTGGCATTGATGCAAATCATCCGTATATTGACATGACACGGCAACGACTGAAACAGCCATTTGACGGATTTGACAGCATGGACAGACGGCTGACACGCGTACCGAACGATTTGAACGATAAAGACGTACGACAAGCGTATATCCAAAACCACATCCAATGGTTTTTAACGAACCATGCTGATGCCCTTGCCACCTTCATCACCGCTGTCAAAGATAAATACGCACATAAAATGGATAAGGAAGAAATGAAGAAATTGGATGATCTGGAAGTAAAAAACAATGGAAATCGTATCTCTGCAACATAACGATACGAACAGAAAGGACGTGAGCATATGGCAAATCGCCTGCAATATGAAAAATCACCCTATCTTCTTCAGCATAAGGATAACCCTGTTGATTGGCACCCATGGGGAGAGGAAGCTTTTGCTAAAGCCAAACGGGAAAACAAGCCCATTTTCCTATCCATTGGCTACTCCACCTGCCATTGGTGTCACGTCCTTGCCCATGAATCCTTTGAAGACAAAGATGTGGCGGACTATTTAAATGAGCATTATGTTTCCATCAAAGTCGACCGCGAAGAACGGCCGGACATCGATTCCGTCTACATGAAAGTCTGTCAGATGATGACTGGGCAAGGCGGCTGGCCGTTATCAATTTTCATGACACCGGACAAAGTCCCCTTCTACGCCGGGACCTATTTTCCCCGTGTGAGCAAGTATGGTATGCCCGGTTTCATGGATGTCATCACACAACTCCAGCAAAAATACAGAGAAGAACCGGAACGCATTTCGGAAGTTGCTCAAAGTGTTACCGATGCGCTGGACAAAACTGTTGCTTCCAAAAGCGAGAATCGATTGACAAAAGATGTAACCGACAAAGCATTCAAACAGCTCAGCAACCGATTTGATGCGACGAACGGCGGATTCAGCAGCGCACCGAAGTTCCCCGCACCACACCAGTTGTTGTTTATGTTGCGCTATCACTATTACACCGGCGACTCGTCAAGCCTGAAAATGACCGAGAGCACACTTGATGCGATGGCTTCGGGCGGCATTTTTGATCATGTCGGATTTGGTTTTGCCCGGTATTCCACCGATGAAAAATGGCTCGTTCCGCACTTTGAAAAAATGCTTTATGACAATGCTTTGCTCCTTATTGCTTATACAGAAGGCTATCAGGTTACGAAACATGAACGGTACAAAACAATTGGTGAACAGATTATCTCGTTTGTGATGCGGGAAATGCGCGATCCGGAAGGCGGATTTTACTCAGCCATCGACGCGGATTCAGAAGGCGAAGAGGGCAAGTATTACGTCTGGGATTATGATGAGGTCATGCATATTCTCGGTGAACAACGGGGTCACCTGTACACCTCTGTCTATGGCATGACACCTGAAGGTAATTTTGAAGGAAAAAACATCCCGAACCTATTACAGACGGACCTGACGACTGTGGCATCGGAAAATAATCTTTCCATGAGTGAATTGCACCAAGAACTGGAAGAAGCACGGAAACAATTGCTTGCTGCCCGCGAAAAACGGATCTATCCACATGTTGATGACAAAATCCTTACGTCATGGAATGCATTGATGATTGCAGCATTGGCAAAAGCTGGACGTGTCTTTAATGAACCAGCCTATACCAAAACGGCCGAACAAACCATGGCCTTCATCGACAACCATCTCATCCAGGATCATCGCTTGATGGCCCGTTATCGGGATGGCGATGTCCGTTTCAATGGCTATTTGGATGACTACGCCTTTTTGCTTTGGGCTTGCGAGGAATTGTACGACGCTACGTTTTCCGCAACGTATTTGGAAAAAGCGCGCTGGACAGCTGATCAAATGATTGACTTATTCTGGGATGACAAGGATGGTGGCTTTTTCTTCAACGGACATGATAGCGAACAGTTGCTTTCCCGTGAGAAAGACATGTTTGATGGTGCGATTCCATCCGGAAATAGTGTAGCCGCTGTCACACTGGCATATCTTGGCCATTTGACCGGCGAAACCAACTATCTCGACAGACTCGAGGAAATATATTACGCATTTTATAATGATGTTCAGCAAGCAACAGCAGCCAGCACTCACTTCCTGCAAAGCCTGCTGGTATCAGAACATCCAGTCAAAGAAGTGGTCGTGATTGGCGATTCTGATTCATTCACGGATGAGCTGCAACAAACATTTTTACCTGATGTTATATTGCTCGCTGAAAATGACCCGGAAAAACTGGCAACAGTCGCACCATTTGTAACAGATTATTACCAACTCGATGGCCGAACAACCGTTTACGTCTGTGAAAATTTCACTTGCCATCAGCCGACAACCGATCCGGACAAAGCATGGGAATTTATTAAAAAGAGCCACTAAAGCAATAAACATTAGTGGCTCTATTAGACGTGTACCTTTTCGTCCAGCTGCTATGTTAGCATGGACTTATATATCAATTATTGAAGGAGCACTGCTATGCAAAAAGTAAAAATGAATGTGCAGACAGCCTATCATGGTGAGTTACTTCGTGCAGGCAAAATTTATGAAGTGGAGGAGTCCACTGCTGAGCGCTGGATTGCTGGCAACATTGCTGAGTACGCGGAAGATGAATAGCTTTCCGACCAAAGACGAGGTATACTGGCAGAAAGGAGATGAAAAAACTCTCGTACCATTTTCCATCGGAAATTCGTACAAGAGTTTTTTCGGTTCGTTTTATTTAATTAATCACGTGGTTTTTCCTTTAACTCTTCCCCACTTTTGCCTTCAAAACGTAGTCCCAGTCCGGTGAGTGCTGCAATCAGCATAATAATGACAAGGAACCAGCCCTGAAAGACGAACGGGAACACCGCACCCGGATCAACAATGGGAAGCCATGGATAATCGTCCTGCACTGTCTTCATGGTTGAAAACCCGAGCAATACCGGGGCTCCCCAAGGAAAAATATAGCCGAGCGCTGACGTCATAGCATCCAGCATATTCGCCATCCGGTAACGGTGTATTTTATACCTCGATCCAATTTCCTTCACAAATGGCGCTGCGGCAATTTCAGCTGCCGTATTAATCGTGATCGAACTGTTCATAAGGGCAACAATCGCCCACATGGATACCTCCGCTTTACGGACAGATGTTTTAATCCATCTAATCAAACCTTCCGTAATGGCTTCCATGGTACCGCCAAGCCGCAATAAATGTGCAGCCGCAACAATCAGCAGAATCAGGATAGCCATATTAAAGTAGCCGGTAATCCCTTTAACGAGCGCACCTTCCACGACCGTATCGGAGTCAGGATTAAAACTGAGAACGTTACCGATTTCAGCCAGATCAAAAAAGTCCAGCATCCAAATCATTGGAATGGCAGAAATAATGCCCCATGTTAGAGATGTGATTAAATGCTGTCCAGTTAAGGCAAGAATGAGTACAATGGCAAATGGTATAAGCATAATAAGTCCACTCGGATTAACCGATTCAATGACGCTGTCAACGGCAGCTGTATCAGCCGCTGCACTTCCACCGCCACCAAAAATAGCAAATATAATAACCGTTGGTACTGCTGCTATAATCGCATACTTGAAACGGCTGCGTACCACACCAGGGACATCGGCATCCTGTGTCGTCGCAGAAACGATGGTCGTGTCGGAGACTGGCGCCAAGTTATCCCCAAATACCGCTCCAGCTAAAATACCGGCAAACAATAACACCGGATCGGCGCCAACAGCAATTCCCGCCGGATACATCAAGGTACAAAATGCAACAGTCGTTCCGTAGCCCGTTCCGACAGCAGTGGAAAATACAGCAGCAAGCAAAAAGGTTAAGGCAACGAACGAACCACCTTCCACACCTGTTGCAGATCCAATCCATACCAGCCCTTCAACAAGACCGCCAACTTGCAAAACTTGTGCAAACATACCGGCATAAAACCAAGCCACCATTGCGATGACACCCACCGGCTGGGCCAGACCATCAAAAAGGCCTTGTGCATAATCTTCCCATTTGCTTTTACAGAGAAGCAAGCCAAGAGTCAGACCGATAACAGCCCCCATAACAAGCGCAACTTCAGATGACAGATCCATAACACTGATCGTTATCGCCCAGACGACAAAAAACAGTAACGGAACAGCTGCACCGAACGCACCAGTGCGAAAATCCAGTCTTTGTATAGTTTTATCACCGGTTGCTTTGTCCATTTCCTCCTTATTCGACATGGTACTCCCCCTATTAAACATGTTTATCCTTTCGTATTCTACCATATAATATAATCCGTTTGAATAAAGAAGAATAAGAAATATAAACGATTGATATCTCAATCTGCCCAAATATATTTGGTCATTTGACAAACAACAGCAACGTAAAAGACCTCTGCCGCAGCAAAGGTCTTTACGTCGACATCTATTTTTTCAGTTTCGATAGGGCCTCAGCAAGCGCGTCATTTTTAAAGTCATCATCTTGCTGTTTCAAATATTTATTAACATCTTTTTTGGACACTTTATTCTGTTTCTCTTGTTCCTTTCGCTTGTTGAATGCTGACAGTTTTTCGCTATAACCGCACTGACAGGTAAATGTCTTTCCTTCCCCTTCCCCACGTAGTTCCATCCGTTTATGGCAGTTAGGGCATCGGGCATTGGTCCGCTTAAAGATATTTTTCTTATGGCCGCAAGAACGATCCTGGCAGACGAGCATCCGTCCCTTCTTGTTATCCACTTCCATCATCAATTTGCCACAGTCCGGGCATTTGCTGCCGGTCAGATTATCATGTTTAAACGTATTCTCGGAAGCTTTTATTTGCTGGACAATGTCTTTGGTATACCCTTTAATGTCGTTGATAAACGCACGTTTCGTCAATGTTCCCGATTCAATCTGACTTAGTTGATTTTCCCATTCCGCAGTGAGTGCCGGTGACCTCAGCTCTTCCGGGACAAGGTCAAGCAATTGGCGCCCTTTCGATGTGGTGACAATATGTTTGTTGCGCATGTCGATCAGTTGACTGTTGAAAAGTTTTTCAATAATGTCAGCTCTTGTCGCGACTGTCCCAATACCACCGGCTTTATGAATGGTTTTAGTAAGATGTTTTTCATCCTGGTCCATATACCGTACCGGATTTTCCATCGCCTGCAGAAGTCCACCTTCCGTGAAACGTTCGGGCGGTTTCGTTTCCCCTGTCGTTAATTGAAGCGTCACACCCGAAAATGATGACCCTTCATGAACGTCCGGCAACTGATTACCGGCAGTATCGTCATCGTTGTATAATTCTTTCCATCCCAGCTTTTGTACGTTCTTCCCTTTCGCGGTGAAATGGTCTTCCCCAATTTGGGCTTCCACCGTCATTTGTTCATATTCATGCGGATCGTATAAAACAGCCAAAAACCGTTTGACGACAAGGTCATACAGTTTACGTTCTTTATTGTCAAACTCTGCCATAACGGCCGGTTCTTCGGTCGGAATAATGGCATGGTGATCAGTGACTTGTTTGTTATCGACCACTGATTTCGGCAGTTTCCATTCTTTTTTCTGCAGCTTGTTGGCCATACGGGAATAGCCACTGGAGCTGACAGCTTTCACCCGATCGTTCAGCGTAGGAACAATATCGGATGAGAGGACACGAGAGTCTGTTCGCGGATACGTCAGTGCTTTGTGTTGTTCATACAGCTTTTGCATGATAGAGAGGGTCTGTTTCCCGGACAGCCCGAATAGACGGTTCGCATCCCGCTGCAGTTCCGTCAAATCATACAGCTGTGGCGCGTGTTTTTTCTTATGGGCTTTATGAACACGTTTAATGTGTACCGGTTTGTTTTGCAGCTGCTGCAGCCGTTTCTCCGCTTTCTCTTTGGAAAACATACGGTTGTTGTTCTTACCGTCGTGCCAGGTCAACGTCATTCCGTTATTCAGTTTCGCTTCAATGCCGTAAAATGATTGCGGCTGGAATTCTTTTATTTCTTTTTCCCGCGCTGCCACCATCGCCAATGTCGGCGTCTGAACCCGTCCGGTTGAGAGCCGGGCATTGAATTTTGTTGTCAAAGCGCGCGTCGCATTCAATCCGACATACCAATCCGCTTCTGAGCGGGCTGCTGCTGACGCGTAGAGTTTCTCGTAATGTTTACCCGGTTTCAAGTTGTTAAACCCGTCGCGGATGGCTTTATCCGTAACCGATGAAATCCAGAGCCGTTTCACGGGTTTTTTGACCCGGGCTTTTTCGATGATCCAGCGGGCGACCAGCTCCCCTTCACGTCCGGCATCGGTTGCAATAACAATCTCACCAGCATCAGTGCGGTTCAGCTGTGATTTGACAGCACTGAACTGCTTGCCAGATTGTTTGATGACCGTCAATTTAAGCTGATCGGGCAGCATAGGCAAATCATCCAAGCGCCATGTTTTCCATTTTTCCTCATAGGTTTCCGGGTCGGCAAGGGTGACTAAATGCCCAAGCGCCCACGTTACAATATACTTTGACCCTTCTAAATAGCCGTTTCCCTTTTTATTGCAGTTCAGCACACGGGCAATGTCCCGGCCGACAGAAGGTTTTTCTGCGAGTACAACGGTTTTCTTCATAACATGAATCCTCTCATTCGTAAGTCGTTCTTATCTTATTGTACCATACAGAAACAGCCAAGCGGAGCATTTCTCTTCCCTGCTTTCACATCTTCCGTTTATCGCCATACACTATGTTAGACGACTATGGAAAGGGAAATGATCGATGCTTTACTATACCGGTTTAATATTTTTGGTGATCGGGGTCAGCATCGATGGATTTGGTGCTGGCATGTCGTATGGTCTCCGCAGGGTTCACGTTCCCTTTGGAGCACTTTTGATCATTATGCTTTGTTCGGGATTGATTGTTCATCTTTCCATGACTATCGGCACATTTATTCTGACATTTATCCCAGAGGAACTGGCTGACAGAACGGGCGGGGTCATACTGTTTTTTATCGGTTGTTACTATTTATTAAATGCGTTGCGTGCTAAACACGAGAAACCAGCGGAAACAACCCCTGATAATGAACGATGGGACCATGTGAAAATGGTTATGAAAGAACCGAAACATGCTGATTTGGATCAATCAGGAACGATTTCGGCAACAGAGGCAACTTTGCTGGGATTTGCCCTTGCTGTCGATGCATTCGGTGCAGGATTGGGAGCCGCTATGCTTGGTTATGAACCATTGCTGACCGCTGTTTCGATTGCATTCATGAGTGGCGTTCTTGTCTTTTGCGGTGTCCGAATGGGTGTTCATTTGGCTGCGAAAAAATGGACACAAAAACTGACCCTTCTCCCGCCATTGTTGCTGATTCTTATTGGTCTTATGAACATACTATAACCGTACTGTCTGGTTGCTCCGGTCTGCCGATAAACGGACCGGGGCAAACAGCGTCATTCATGGTTCCACTGTACAAAGTCATATCAACATCTCTATAATAAAAGAGACGGACCAATAATAACACGAAAGAAGGTGTTCACATGCAAGCAGGAACCGTTAAAACGCTAAAGGTGATGGATCATACAACATATGGTTATATGCTGCAAAACAGCGTGTTCCTCCCCGATCGTGATGAAGCGTTGACACTGCAAACCGGACAAGCCATTCGTGTCTTTCTCTATCCGGATAAACAAGGACACATGACCGCAACAACGCACATTCCATCGGTCCAAACGGATTCATACGACTGGGCGGACGTAACCGGTGCTATCCCCGGGCTCGGCGTGTTTGTTGACATCGGCATTCCGAAACAGGTACTCGTATCCATCGATGAGCTACCGTATATGGAACGCGTATGGCCAGCGGAAGGCGACATGCTTTTCGTTCACCTGACAACGGACAAAAAAGGACGACTGCTTGCTGTTCCTGCTTCAGAACGTTTCTTTGCAGCGCACTGGGAACTGGCCTCTGATGACCTCTTCAACCAAGCCATCAACGGGCGCGTTTACCACACAAGTCGGGAGGGAACAGCCATTATTTCGGAAAATGGTTACCGCGGATTCATTCATTACACCGAACGGACGCAGGAACCACGCCTCGGCGAATGGGTGGAAGGACGTGTGATCGGTGTAAAAGATGACGGATCTGTCAACGTCTCTCTCTTGCCTTATAAACAGGATCGCATGGAAGACGACGCCGAAGCTATTCTGGCCTACCTTGAACGAAACGGCGGTGTCATGCATTTCAGTGATAAAAGTGATCCCGAAGACATACGTGGAACATTTCACACCAGTAAAGCTGCCTTTAAACGTGCTATAGGAAAGCTGATGAAGGAAGGAAAAATTACACAGAACGACGGCAAAACCATACGTAACGGGAAATAGTATTACCAGTATAAGCGATCAACGGGAACCATCCATATCAAAACAGCCATGACAAAAATGATCTGCCCTGTGTGGTGACAGGACAGATCATGGCTGCCATTCTTATTGTTCGGAATGATTATACGTGTCGACAAGCGACGTAGCGAGCAAACCAACGGCTGCCGCAAACAGACTGGCTCCTCCCCAGCCGCCAAATCCTAACCCTATCATTTCAATTCTGCCTGCTGATGAAATGGACAACAGAATCAGTCCAATCGCAAACAAGACGCCCGCAGGTACATACATGGCATACGATTGGTTTGACGTTGTTAAACTAACCACGATATTGATAATCATCAGCACAACTAATAACGAAGCAGCTATAACAAATCCCAAGCTAAACATAAAACCACCTCATCTTCTTTCCTATGCTATACATAAGTGTATCTGTATGACGGGATTAAGTCAATTTAATTAATGTTATTTTTTTAATACCGTTACAACACGTCTGACAACAAAAGACGTATTGGCTTTTACACGGATTATTTCTTCTTTTCCACACCGTCCATCCATTTGTCTATCATATCCGGATTATTTTCAAGGAATTTTTTCGCAGCATCATCATTGGACATGCCGCTTTGGATGCTATACATGACATCCTGATTTTGTTTTTTCGACCAGCTGAATTGATCGATAATTTTATAGGCCAGTGGCGAATCATCTTTAAACCCATTTCGGGAAACAGCATAAACATTATCAGGTTTGCCGTATTTGTTTTTGGGATCTTCCAGCATTTTCAGATCGAATTCATTAAATGTCCAATGTGGTGTCCAAAGGGTGACAACAATGGGTTCTTTCTTATCAATTGCACTCTTCAATTCAGCCGCCATTGCAGGTCCTGAACTTGGCTGCAACGTCCAATCATCCCCCAGATCATAGGCCGGAATGACTTTTTCTTTTGTTATTTCCATCATGCCCGCACCCGGACTGATTCCAGTAATGTCCCATTCCAATTTTTCGCCAATATTGTTTTTATTGTTGGTTAAGTCTTCAATGGAGTTAATATCCTCCATATAAGATGGTACGGTCAAGGCAAGTTCCACCTCTTCAGTAACCATACTCATCTTATTCAGTTTATCTTTATATTCCTCCCAATAACTGGCATGTGTGCCGGGGAGCCATAGTCCAACCGAAGCATCGGAAGAACCTGTTGCCATACCCGAAAATTCAATGCCGACATCTGTTTCTTTAACCGTTACATTATATCCGACATCTTCAAGCAGGTGTTTCACTACATACGTTGCTCCAATATTGGACACATATGTATCTGTCGCCAGAGTGACGTCTTTATCCCCAAGTTTTTGTTGATCCGTTTCCGATGAGTCATCACCACCATCGGAGGCATTTTTTCCGCTTTCACCTTCTCCACAAGCCATCAATGCAGTCACGAACAACATCATCATCAACAAACTCATCATACGAAATGTTTGTCGCATAGAACAGATTCCCACCTCTTCACATTTTATATAGTATTATTTCCTATTATTATAAAATGTACCATTTCCAAGGTACAAACCCACTTAATACTGATATTGGGACAATGAGGCCCATTATATGGCATACAGATTAACAGACATCATTTTCCATAAAATAGTTTCTTCTTTTCGCTGCTTGCTCATCGTTACGCCCGGTTGCTATAAAAAACGAACTGCCACATACGTGACAGTCCGTTTTTTTAGGCTGTTATTTTTTCATTCGGTATTTGTTTTCCCCATGTTTTATTAAGAATAAAGGACAGTATAAACAGGATGATAGCCCCTACAATAATCGCCAGTACTGGAGACCCGGATACGCCAACGGTTAAAAACGATATAATACCGCTTATGCCAGCGGTTATCGCGTACGGAATCTGTGTATTGACGTGGTCAATATGGTCACTGCCGGATCCTGCTGACGATAGGATGGTTGTATCGGAAATAGGCGAACAATGATCTCCGAAAATACCACCGCTGAATACAGCAGCAATAGCCAAATACATGGAAATATCCATGGAAGCGGCAAGCGGCATAGCAATCGGAATCATAATCGCAAATGTTCCGTAGGCTGTTCCTGTCGTAAACGCAACTACAGCCCCAATGATAAAAAGCAATACCGGTATCAGGATGGGCGATGTTGTCTGTTCGGTGAAGTGAACAATATATTCAGCCGTCCCCAGTTCGGTCGTGACGCTGCCGATCGACCAGGCCAGGGTCAAAATAATATATACAATCATCATGCTTCGCAACCCGCTTACAATAATTTCCATTGATTCTTTGAATGTGTACAGTCTTTGCTGCATACCCATCAAGAATGCAACCAATGCAGCTGTGAAAGCGGCAATCGTTATCGAAGTGGCGCCATCCGCTTCCCCAAATGCCGTGACAAAATCTTTCTCCGGATAGCCTCCTGTCCACAAGAAAAGTGGTGGAATCATCCCGACGAGGACGATAATAGGTATAACCATATTTCGGATTTTTGGCCGGTACCCTTCCGGCATGTCAACGTCAGCCATCTGTTCATCGGACGGAGGTGCCGCATCATCACGAATAACTTTGCCCGTTGTGCGTGCGCGGTATTCCGCTTGCGCCATCGGACCGAAATCCCATTTCAAAAAAACAATGATTCCCACCAGTATAATGGCTAAAATGGAATAAAAGTTAAATGGAATGGAGAGAATATATGTCATATATTCCGACTGATCTCTTCCCATTTCTGTGTATTGGGCACCGATCAGTCCCATTACAAATACCACCCACGTCGATACCGGACCTAAAAGACACATCGGTGCCGACGTGGAATCCACCACATAGGCCAGTTTTTCGCGGGAAACACGCATTTTATCCGTGACTGAACGCATGACACTTCCCACGGTCAGGGCATTAAAGTAATCCTCAAAGAATATGATAAGACCGAATAACATTGTTGACCCTTGCGCAGCCCGTGGTGTTTTTACCTTATTGGAGATAGCACTGGCTATCGCTTGAGCACCACCCGTTTTTTGCAGAAATGCAATCAATACGCCAAAAAGCCCACAGTAAATCAAGACCGTTGCATTCCATGGATCTCCCACGCTTGGAATAATGAAATCATTGAATGTATTATACAATCCCAAGAATGGATTCCAGCCATTAATCATGGTTGCCCCAAGCCAAATCCCTGCAAACAATGCAGGAATCACATTGCGGGTAAGCAGAGCAAGAACAATCGCGATAACTGGAGGCAGCAACGAAAGAACCCCAAACTCCACCATGATTCCCCCTCTCAATTTTTTATTATGTCTATTAGTAGCATATTTCAGTTCTTTCCACAATATATCTTAAAAGAACAGAAAACCTTTCTAAATTATAATCGTTTTTTATGTTGAGCACAAATATTGATCGACCATAAAACAGTAAGGATTTTTTTCCATTAATAAAGCAGATCCGGAATGATCCGGAATCTGCTTTGGTACATGTGCTGTCAGTCACTTTTTGTCAGACATGTTGGATTCGGCGATTTGAAGCATGCGCTTCACCATTTCGCCTCCCACTGATCCATTTTCACGTGCAGTTGTATCCGCTCCGGGTTCCACACCGAATTCATCTGCAATTTCCTGTTTCATCGTCTCCATTGCATCTTCCGTTCCCGGCACCAGCAAATCATTTTTTCTGTTTGCCACAACTGATCACTCCTCGTGGGAATTCGAACAGATCAAGGAGATCCGTTCATATATAGTTTGCTGCACACAGTCCGATTTACCCCTGACAAAAATTGTTTGATCCGACGGCAACGTTATCGTCAAAGCGTCCCGACTATGCTAGAATACGGGGGAAAGATCAAACAGACAAGGGGATGGACATGACGTATAAATTGTTGTTTCTGGATGTGGATGGAACGGTTTTCAAACCGGACCATACCTATTCCAACACCACCAAACAAGCCATAGCTGCCTTGCAAAACAAAGGCGTAACTGTATTTTTTGCCACAGGAAGGGCCCTCCATGAACTTCACGAGTTGGCAGAAGAACTGGACATTGAGTCATTTATTGTTTATAACGGGGCATTTGCCAGCCATCGCGGTGACATCATTGTGGATGAGCCGTTTACGCGGGACGCTATTGAGCAGTTCCTTTCAATTGCTGAACATAACGATCACGAACTTATGCTGTACACTAAAGAACAAAATTATTGCACAAACCTTGACCATCCGTTTGTTCAGCGGTTTATTGATACATTCGGTTTAACAAAAAATGCTGCATTCACGCCTGACATAATGGATAGCGTTTTGGGTATAACTGTATTAAATGCAACAGAGCCAAATGCTCATTTGTACGAAATAAACGCCAATTACCATGTGTCCCCTGTTCATGTCAAAGGTGCGGAATGCAGTTATGATGTCTTACGTAGCAACGTTAATAAAGGGCGGTCGATTGAAACGATCCTTGAACGGTTTAACATTGCTCCCGAAGAGGCTATTGCATTCGGCGATGGCATGAATGACAAAGAAATGCTCCAGACCGTCGGTGAAGGCTTTGCAATGGGTAATGCTTCCAACGACTTGTTCGCCTATGCCAAACACCGGACCACAACCGTCAATGACGATGGTATTGCGCGTGGCCTTGAAAAACTCGGATTGTTATAGGTTCGAGTCTCTTCTCCACTGATTGATTATGCCCGAAAATGCTGAACCAAATGGACGACATGCTTCGTTTGGTCAAACAATAATTCATCAGCCTTTTCCATACACATAGCAAGGGACATCGGCTGCTGAATGATCGAAAAAAAGCCTGAAAATTGTTCATGGAGCTTATCGGTATTTCCGCTGAGACTGCCGGAGATCAGGATAGCCGGGACACCATGCTTGTTGGCCAGAGTTGCCGTATACCCCGGTGCCTTCCCGTAAAGTGTCTGCTCATCGCTTTGCCCTTCTCCCGTCAGAACGAGATCAGCGGATTGGATAACGTCTTCCAGATTCATCGCATCAGCCAATAGCTTGGCACCTGAGGCAAGTTGGCCTCCTATGGCCAGTAAGGCAAAGCCAAGCCCACCGGCAGCCCCGGCACCAGGGTCATCTTTCCATGATGTTCCGAGAGCGGCCTCAACGGCATCGGCATAGACATCCAAAGCAGCATCGTATTGGTTGATTTGTTCTTCCGTTGCCCCTTTTTGCGGGCCGTAAACAGCGGATGCGCCACGGGCACCACATAACGGATTGTCAACATCGCTCGCAACATGTATGTCGGCTTCCGCAAGCCTCGAATCAATGGTATCGAAACGAACGTGTTGAACATGGTGCACGTCTCGGCCGAATAGTCCCACTTGATGACCGTTCCGATCCCATGCCTGCATACCGAGCGCCTGCAGCATGCCCAACCCGCCATCATTGGTTGCGCTGCCTCCGATAGCCAAAATAAATGACGTGCAGCCACTGTCCAGCGCGTGTAGAATAGCCTCGCCGATGCCATACGTCGTCGTTTGATCCGGATTCCGTTTATCCGGCGACACCTGAACAAGTCCCGCAATACGGGCACACTCAATAATAGCGCAATCAGTTCCAGTAATCGCATACGTCGTATCAATGGCTTCCCCCAACGGACCAGTGCACGTCAACGGAACACGAACACCGGAAGCAGACGCCAGCAACGATTCCATTGTCCCCTCTCCACCGTCTGCCATCGGTTTCATCGTAACGGTACTGTCGTCGTCCACCGCTGTAACGGCGTTTTTCATCAGGTCCGCAGCTTGAACGGATGACAAACTGCCTTTAAACGAATCAGGCGCAACAACAATGTTCATGGTCTCCACCTCTTATTCTTTTCAACCAATCAATTTTCAAAGGGGAACGCCGCGGCACTATCTGGATAACCGACAATTAGTTTATTGGTCATGCCGGAAAAGATGCCTGTTTCGACCACACCGACAAGTTGTTTGAGACGATTGTGCAACGCATCCGGATGATTGATTAAGCCCGCGTCACAATCGACAATATAATTGCCATTGTCCGAAACAAATATCTCCCCGTCTGTTTGGCGTATAACCGGCTCAACACCCAATGCACGCATGCGTTCCACTGTTGCTTGCCAGCCAAATGGAAGAATTTCCACCGGCAGCGGAAATGAGCCCAACTGATCGACGAGCTTCGATTCATCAACAATGACAACAAATTGTTCAGCAATGGATGCGATTATTTTTTCCCGGACTAGGGCTCCGCCGCCGCCTTTAGTTAGATTCCATTCACGGTCAGCTTCGTCAGCTCCATCAATGGTCAGGTCCAATTGCTGTGTTTTGGAGAAGTCTGTCAACGGTACGCCAAATTCACGTGCCCAGGCTTCGGTCTGTCTTGATGATGGAATAGCTGCAACGTCCATACCATCACGGATATAGTCACTGAGTTTGCGAATCATCCAATAAACGGTTGATCCCGATCCCAAACCCACGGTCATGCCATTCTCAATGAAACGTACCGATGCTTCACCCGCTTGCTTTTTTGCCATTTCTTTTTCATCCAAGTTGATCATCCCTTTTATTGAAAATATTTCCATATATTAACATACTCCCGTGTTCTCACTTTGGGACGAATGCCATGAAAAAATGATTGCTCTTCCTTTCTTACAAACAACGTTACCATGAGCATAGCATGTTTGTAATCGATTGTATACGATTCTTTTTGATTGGGCGGATCGACGGGTGCGGCACGTTTTTCGTTAAACGGCATGTGTTTTTCTGCCTTCTTCAACCGTTACTGTTTTTCAATTCACCATCCTTTCGTTATAATGGATTGCGGTTTCGCGATGGAATCACACGGAAATATATGCATGAAAGGAGGGATACGTTGAATTTATCCGTCAAAGATATTGCTATGATTATTGTTGGAGCATTTATTTTTGCCATCGGTATCAATTATTTCGCCATTCCCAACCGATTATCAGAAGGTGGTGTTATCGGAATCACCGTTGTGGTACACTACTTGTTTGGCTGGTCCACCGGTGTGATCCACTTTGTTTTAAACACCGCTTTGGTCGGACTCGGATATAAATTGTTTGAAAAACGGGTAACAGTCTATACCATTATCGCTATTTTCTTTTCATCGCTTTTTCTGCAATTAACCGATAACTGGGGAGAAAGCATTAATGATGATATGCTTCTGGCCGCATTGTTTGCCGGTCTCTCTGTCGGACTTGGACTTGGCCTGATTTTCCGCGCTGGTGGAACATCCGGAGGCACAGCCATTCTCGCAAGATTGTCCAGTCAACTGTTCGGTTGGACGCTCGGTAAAGGAATGCTCGTCATTGACATCATCGTTATCGCCGGTTCGTCTTTTATCATCGGACAGGAACGGGCCATGTACACGCTTATCTCCGTCTATGTCGGGGCCAAAATCATTGACATTGTCGTGGAAGGAGCCAATGAACGGACAGCCGTTATCATCATCTCCAGCTCGCCGACAGAAGTTTTGGAAGCCGTCACCCAAAAACTGG
>NZ_BAAADM010000055.1:109376-188461 GCF_039522485.1 Lentibacillus halophilus
CACACGGTCAAACCAGGAAGTTTTGTATCTCGTTATCAGCAAGTACGAAATCATTCCTTTTCAAAAAATCATCCTTGATATCGATCCTGATGCCTATGTAACGACCCACCCCGTACAGGAAATTTTCAGGAAAGGATACAAAGGCAGATAATTAAAAACCTCTCATTCCCTGAAAAAGAAATGAGAGGTTTTTCCACTTTAAACCATTATTTTAACGTAACTTTTATGCTTTTTTCTTCCTGCCAAAGTACAGCAACCCGAGGAGTAATCCGAGAAGGCACATGACGGCTGAAATGATCAGAAATGGAATTGGGCCAAACTCAAAAATTAATGGTACGGACAGTGACGTCACAAGTCCTCCACCGAGAAGCGGCTCAAAGACCAACTGCTTGTATCCAAAACTTTCAAATGCCGGTGAATCATTTTCCGGGTCAACAACACGCATAAGTAGCAGCCCCGTTGCGGTGACCCCCATGGACTGCCCAAAATCACCCATGGCGCGTTCAAACCAATAAGACGGAATAATGCGTGGTGCTAACACAAGCACACCGAACACATTCCAACATATCCCTAATGCTGCCAGCAGCAGAAATGGAATAATATGATCGCCAATGACATCAAGTGAAATCGTACTAATAGCCGTTACGATTAATATGTCCAGTGCAAATCCCTGGATGCGGGTAATCATCGGCCGGTCCATTATATGATTTTGATCGATTTTACTAAAAACAATCTGGATGATAATACCACCTATCATAGCTAAAGGGAATAGGGGTATATACGTCATAAATTCCGAATCTGTAGCCGCGCCCCAAGTGACGCTTTCCAGCCAAATCAGACCTTGCAGTATAAGGTATCCGACCAATATAGCAAGTCCGATCAGAGCGAAATGCAAGGAAAGTGGTTCGATCGATTCGGTCCTGACCGTCATATTAGCAGCTGGTTCTCTGTTTTGAAATTCCATAATTCCTCGTTTTCTCAAATCCGAGAAGCCTTTGACATCCTTAATGACTTCTGTCTTTTTTCGTCTGACACCCCAATTGATTAAAATAATGCCTGCGATGACTCCGGAAAGCAAACCGACCGTTGCTAAACCGATAGCCATATCATATGCTTCGGCAAAATCAAGATCCTTAAACGTCTCTCCCATGCCTGCTGCTGTACCGTGCCCGCCTTCAAAGGCAATTTCAATTAAAGCACCGGTCATCGGCGGGAGTCCAAAAACAGGCGATAATACAAGGAGAGCGAGCAGTATGCCTAACACGTATTGTCCCCAGCCCATGGTCCAGCCGAACGAAAGCTGTGCTCCGGCCAAGCGCCAAATTTTTCGGACACCAGGAATAGTGGTACCAAGAAACAGGGATGCAAAAACAACATTGATCATAAGTCCCGGCAATGTTGTCCATACATCTATCACGTGTTCAGGTATAAGCCCATTCGTCAAAAACGAACCACTGTCAACGACATTTTCTAAAATGTTGCCCAGCACCTGGGGGCCGAGCAGTAATGCTAGAAATCCGCCAATGATCGACGAGGGCAAAAATAGTTTTTGAGTCCATTTTATATTAACGCGAATCCATTTACCGATAAGTAGAAAGACACCAAGGTAAAGCAGTGTAAAACCAATCTGTTCTGGCGACAATATTAAAACCCCTTTATGACAGTCATGGTATAATAAGTGATAGAGTCTCGGCTCACGATTTTATATTATACCATGTTTCTTCCTGTATTGAAATCGTTTAACTTGTTTCACAGACGATATTTAGCTCTGGTGAAACGCTAAACTTGAAAAACAACCAATAAAAAGAGAACGGAAGCTTTTCCCGTTCCCCCTTATCGTCATACTTTATCAAAACTGTTCGGATTGGAACCCACGCGATCGTTTATGTTTAAGTTGCTGATTTGACCCATTTCCTCATCTGTCAAAGAAAAATTAAACACATCCGCATTCTCCCTAATGCGTTGCTCGTGTGTAGATTTTGGAATAGTCACAACATGATTCTGAATATTCCAGCGCAAAATAATTTGGGCGGGGGTTTTGCTATATTTTGTAGCCATGTTGGCAATCACCGGCTCATCAAAAATGCGCCCCCGTTTTAATGGCGACCATGCTTCCAGCTGAATATTCTTATAGTCACAAAATGCTTTTAGCTTTTCCTGGGTCAGATGCGGATGATATTCAACCTGATCAATGACCGGCTTTACATGACTGGCCTGCATCAAATTCTGCAAATGATGGATATGAAAATTACTGACACCAATGGCCCGGACGTTTCCTGTTTCATATAATTTTTCCATTGCCTTCCACGTTTCCTGATACATACCATGCACAGGCCAATGGATTAAGTAAAGATCCAAATAATCAAGACCAAGCTTTTCCAGGCTCGTCTCGAACGCCTTTAATGTTTGGTCATAACCCTGCTCATCGTTCCAAACCTTGGACGTGACAAAAATGTCCTCTCTTGGTACTCCAGATGCTCGGATGCCTTGTCCAACACCACGTTCGTTTTGATAAAAGGAAGCTGTATCAATGCTGCGGTAACCATTCTTCAGTGCAGCTTCAACGGAATTCGCAGCTATTTGCCCGTCCTCGACTTTGTAAACACCCAATCCAAATCCGGGCATCTCCACTCCATTATTCAATGTTACCGTATCCTGCAGATGATGAATCATCCGATTATCCTCCTTCATTATATCATCTTATTTTACTATACATGACATTGCCATTGAGACACAAAATAATGAAAATGTTATTTCCACCCTCATACATGCCGGTCTATTTCGTATAACCCAAGACGAAATGTGATTTTGCATATCAAATCATTCATAAAATGGACATTTGAAGCGGCTTGCGAATAATTGGCAACGTTGTTTATGACCTTGTTTGATGGTATACTTTTTTTAAGCAAATAGAAAGAGGCAAAGGAGGGTGGAACGAAATGAGCGAGCAAGTAATTAAACAAATACTCGATGAATTGCAAACCATTAAAACAAACATGGCTACCAAAGACGAGTTACAAACGCTACAAGCGAACATGACCACTAAAGATGAATTACAATCGATACAAGCGAGCATGGCTACCAAAGACGAATTACAATCGGTGCAGATGAATTTAACGAATGATATTAAACGGCTGGAAGAAAAAATCGACAGAAATGAAAAACAGATTGTACAAAATTCCGAACTCATCGTAGAAAACAAGAATCTCATTAATGAAAATAAAAACCAAATTGGCCAAAACATGGAACAATCAACTAAAATCAACAATCAATTACATGTCTTAAAAAATAGCCAACGTCAGCAGCAAGAGGAATTGAAAACGTTGGCTTTACGTTCAATTGACCAAGAGTCCAAGCTCCATGAACTGATATGACGAATGCTTATCAAAACATCCGCATGATGTTATTGTATAGATCCCATTCCATTTACACCATCGCTTAAATGAAAACCTGCTTTTTCATTTAAGAAAAGCAGGTTTTCGGGCGTCACCATCTTTAAATTGTCATTATGAATTCATCATCTAGCAACAAGGGTAATCGTTTGATGACTCACGTACAATCATCCCTTCTTCAAATAAACACGTCCCAAGTCATTTATGTCCGCTTTTTCATTTATAAACGCGATACACACGTTCCATCAGACTCGACAAAACATCGTCCACAATGGTTTGTGCATGTTCCGCTATTTCACGAGCGAAAATCTCATCCGCTCCTTGCTCACCTATTAAGACCACCTCATCGCCTTCACTAACGCCATTAATATGAGTGATGCGAACGATCAATTGATCCAATGAAATCTCTCCGACTATGGCTGCCCGCATGCCACGGATGAGCACCTCCCCGTTATTGGAGAGTGCCCGCTTATAACCGTGCCCGTGACCGACCGGGACAACGGCCAACGTCTCACGCTCAGTGGTGATATAGCTCCCCCCATATCCAACCGGTGTGCCGGGCGGTAAGCTCCGCACCTGCAAAATCCGCGATTTAAGAGACATAACCGGACGTATCGACGTCAACGCCTGATGTTGAATGTCAGGTGTATATCCGAACAAGGCAATACCGGGTCTGATCATATCCAAATGCATATCCGGCCTTCTCAAAGCAATTGTTGACGCTCCCGCATGCCGGATCGGAAAATGGTAACCATAGTCATTTAATCCGGTTATGGTATCCATGAGCAACGTGAATTGTGCCTCTGTTGTTTTCCGGTACTTATTATTCGCAGTGGAAAAGTGTGTATAGATCCCTTCCCAATATAACCCAGAAAGATGATAACACCAACGGCAAAAATCCAGCGCATATTCCGGGGCAATGCCGAATCGGTGCAGTCCGGTATCAACTTTCAGGTGAACCGGTACGATTTTTTGCTGACTAATGGCTGCTGTATGAATCGCCTTGGCCTGTTCGCAGGAGGAAACGGAAGCGGTCAGATCATAGGTGACAGTGTCTTCTGCTTGTTCCGGAATGATCGGGCTCAAAAGATGAATGGGAGCATCGATATCATTTTCACGGAGCAGGACCCCTTCTTCCATTGTTGTTACACCAAGACGGTCAGCGCCGGCTTTAATAGCAGCATGAGCAATTGGAACCAGTCCGTGGCCATAAGCATTTGTTTTAATAACAGCCATAAGGAGCGTACCGGCGTCATCGGCTATACGTCTGAATGTCTTGACATTCTCCCTGAAATTGGCAAGATTCACTTCCGCTTTCGTCGGACCACGGCAGACCCATTGCGGTAGGTGAGCCAAACCATCATCTCCCTGTTTGTCAGTTATGCTTTCTTTTTATCATACAGTGCACGGAAAGATTTCACCAGTTGTCGTGTGACGCTGCCTGGTTTTCCTTTGCCGATTGTCCGGCCATCAACTTCTACAATGGGCGCAATGTCCATTTTGGTGGCAGAAATAAATACTTCATCCGCCTTCAGCAACGTCTCAACAGTAAAAGCTTCTTCATGTACGTTCAATCCAAGTTCGCCACATAGCTGTATTATCGTTTGTCTCGTAATCCCGTTTAAAATATAATTATTAGCCGGATGGGTATAAAGTTCACCGTTCTTGACGATGAACACGTTGGAGGCACTCGCTTCCGTTACCGTATCACCACGGTGCAAGATGGCTTCGACAGCACCGTTTTCCACGGCTTCCTGCTTGGCAAGGACATTCGGAAGCAAATTGAGGGTTTTTATATCACAGCGAAGCCAGCGGATATCTTCGGTCAGCATGGCCGTTCCACCATTGTCTTCCAATTTTGTCTTCCGTTCTTCTTCCAGTGTATAGGCAATGGTGACAGCTTGTGTTTTGCCGCCGGGAAAATCATGCAATCGTGGTGCTACGCCACGCGATACTTGCAAATAAATGACCCCTTCGTTCAGTCCATTTGCTTCAATCAACTTCTGCAAATTCGTTTTCAACGAGTTTACTTCAAACGGTAGCGTCAACCTGATTTCACGGGCACTCCGCTGCAGCCGATGCATATGGTCATCCAACAGAAACGGCTGCCCGTCATAAACACCAATGACTTCGTAAACACCGTCTCCAAATTGATAGCCGCGATCCTCAATGTCAATGATACGATCTCGCTTAACAAGTTGATCATTATATAACATACTATCCATAAGAAAACCCCTCCCTGTTCATTAGTAAAACGTTCGGCTTCTGCTCTCGTTCCAAGAAGCCGAACGCTTAACATTTAGATATTCTATTAATATCTATTGTTGTTCTGTGTTGCGGTTTCCCTTCAGATATTATGAACCGTTCCATCCCAATGATTGATCGTTTTGTGCAACAGCACATATGGTTGATGTATCAACACTGGAGCCACTGATAACAACAACCGTATGAGATCCCGGCTGGATATGCTTATGCAAAATGGCACCGATACCCGCAGCTGCTGCACCTTCGACTGCCATTCGGTGTGTCTCAAGCATAAAGGCCATCCCTTTTGCAATGTCTTTTTCCTCAAGCAGTACCATATCATCAACATACTGCTGCACCATGCTGAAGGTATACTGATTGTTGAGGCCGATTCCGCCCAAGAGACTGTCCGCCAGGGTGTCCCGTTCTTTAACCATAACCGGCTTTCCAGCTTGGATACTTTCATACATTGCCGGGCCTTTCGCCGTTGATACACCGATGAGACGAATACGGGAATCAGCTGGTTTGAGCGCTTTGGCAAGGCCAGAATGCAACCCGCCCCCGGAAAGACCGCCAATCACCGTATCCACTTCCGGCAATTCATCCAATATTTCCAATCCAATAGTGCCTTGCCCGGCAATAATAAACGGATCATCAAATGGATGAACAACGGTAAGACCTTGTTCCCGTTCAAGATGATAGCAGTGTTCTTCTGCGTCATCCTGCGATTCACCGATTACTTCAATATGTGCGCCAGTGCGTTTCAATACATCAACTTTAGCCTTGGGAACCCGTTTAGACAGGCATATAACTGCCTTAATCCCCAATTGATTGGCAACGGTTGCGACACTTACACCGAAATTGCCGGTGGAGAATGTTGTCACACCGCGTTGCTGTTCTTCTTGAGTCAGACATCGTATCTTATTGAATGCTCCCCTGATTTTAAACGAACCACTCTCATTTATATTTTCCAGTTTCAAATATATACGAGACCCAGTCATATCCGACAAAACCGGCGAGTAAATCAACGGCGTCTCGGCCGCACTGGAGCCAATTCGTTTTTTTGCCTCCCAGACGTTGCGCTGCGTGAGGGAGTGTGCAGGCAAGCGACATCCCTCCTTCAAACCATTTTTTTCGGGCTAGCGTGCTTAATGATGCCACGCCCGGTTTGACAGCAACAGCTGCTGGTGCGTTATTCCAATCCAATGGAAACATACTGAGACTCAATAAAGGCATCGATTCCTTCGTGTCCGCCTTCACGCCCGATCCCGCTTTCTTTCATGCCGCCAAACGGAACTTGAGGGGCAGACGGTCCACCATCATTCCAACCGACGATACCGAAATCAAGCTTTTCAATCAACTTCGTGCCTCTGGCAACATTTTCAGTGAAGACATAGGCTGCCAGACCATACGGGGTATCATTGGCCAATCGGGCCGCTTCCTCATCACTGGTAATTTTTTGGACCGGAGCAACAGGGCCGAACGTTTCTTCCTGCATAACGACCATCGATTCGTCAATATCCTTCACAACCGTCGGCTCATAGAAAACACCGCCGCCTTCTGTGTTCGGTTCGCCTCCGGTAACGACTGTGGCTCCTTTGGAAACCGCATCTTGCATGTGGCGCTTCACCTTATCCAGTCCATCCTGGTTAATAAGTGGACCGACATCAACCGATTCATCTTGGCCATCGCCCAGTTTCAGGTTTTCCACAGCCTTGGCGAGTTTGTCGTTAAACGTATCATAAACCTTTTCATGCACATAAATACGGTTGGCACAAATGCACGTCTGTCCGGCATTACGGAATTTGGAAGCCACAGTCCCTTTGACTGCCAGATCAACATCAGCATCGTCAAGAACGACCAACGGCGCATGCCCGCCAAGCTCAAGCGACAAATTTTTCACATGTTCGGCACTTTGTTTAATCAAAATTTTGCCGACGTCGGTTGAACCGGTAAACGTAATTTTACGCACGTTGGAATTGGACATGATCACGTTGGCAAATTTGGACGACGAACCAGTGACAAGGTTAACGACACCTTTTGGAAAGCCGGCTTGTTCGCATAGTTCCATCAATTTGACGGCTGTCAGCGGACTGTCGCTCGACGGTTTCATGACGACGGTGCATCCAGCTGCCAGTGCTGGCCCCATTTTCCGTGTCAGCATAGCGGCCGGAAAGTTCCATGGCGTGATGGCTGCGACAACCCCGACCGGTTTTTTCCAAACTTGAAGACGTTTGCCTTCTTTGTGCGTTGGTACCGTTTCGCCATAAATACGTTTACCTTCTTCTGCAAACCATTCTATAAACGATGCAGCATAATTCACTTCCCCACGAGATTCATTAATCGGCTTACCCATTTCCAACGTCATAGTCTGAGCAAGTTCTTCCTGATTTTCCAGCATGAGCTGATGCAGTTTCTTTAAGTAACCGGCCCGGTCATGCGACGTCCGTTCCGACCATGATGCAAATGCTTCATGAGCAGCTTGCACAGCTTGATCCGCTTCTTTTTCACCGCCGTTCGGGACCGTGCCGATGTTTTTACCGTTCGCCGGATTGGTAACATCCAGTGTGTCGAGTTCATCACCAACCCACTTCCCTGCGATACTCATTGAATAATGCTCTGTTTTTACTGCCATTTTCAGTCACACTCCTTGTAAAAATTAGTTTTTCCATACCATACAGCAACGACTTTGTACTATATGTCTCCCTAGTCTATCATTTGATTAGACGGTCTCTAAGATGACTATGTTTCTATTTGACTTTTTCACCGGCAAGTACCGCTTCAAGCGACTCTTCCAGTATAGTCAGTCCTTCTTCCAGCTGCTCATCAGTGATCACAAGCGGCATGAGAAGACGCACAACATTGTCATGCACACCGGCTTTCAGGGCAATCAAACCTCTTGACCGTGCTTCCTGTAGCACCTGAGCGGTCAATTCTTTGGCCGGTTCTTTGCTGTTGCGGTCTTTCACGAATTCCAATGCACACATAGCACCAAGTCCGCGATAATCACCGACAACGTCAAACCGGTCATACATCTTTTGAAAAGTGTTCATGACCTTATGACCGATGGTGAGGGCACGATCATTCAAATTTTCCTCTTCCATCACTTCAAGAACAGCCAGACCGGCGCTGCAGCCTAATGGACTGCCACAGTATGTGCCACCAAGTTCACCAGGTGCCGCGCTATCCATCACGTCCTGGCGTCCAATAATCCCACTGATCGGCAAACCGGCGGCCATCGATTTGGAGATGGTAACCAAATCAGGTTCCACACCATAATGCTCCATGGCAAAATACTTTCCGGTACGCCCGAAACCAGTCTGAATTTCATCGGCAATGAACAGAATGCCATGCCGCTTACATAGGTCATATACCCCGTTTACGAATGTTTTATTCGGGATAATAAATCCACTTTCCCCTTGTACCGGTTCCATAATAAACGCTGCGACCTGACTCGGATCCACTTCCGTAATGAAAAAATCTTCTATCTGCTGCAGCAAATAGTCAGCATATGCGTCCTCACTCATTGTTTCCGGTCTACGGTAGTTGTACGGAAAAGGGGCGTGGTATATCTCGGGTGCAAACGGGCCGTATTCAAATTTATACGGTTTTACTTTGCCGGTCATTGACATTGTCATAAGCGTGCGCCCATGAAACCCGCCGGTAAAGGAAACGATCGACTGTCTTCCCGTATATTTACGGGCAATTTTAACAGCATTTTCGTTCGCCTCTGCCCCGCTGTTCAGAAACATGACTTTTTTATCAAAACGCCCCGGTGCCAATGCGGCTAGTTTTTCTGCGAATGCTATATACGGGTCATACATCATGACATTAAACCCTGGATGAATGTAATCGGCAACCTGATCCTGCAACGCATCGACAACCTTATCATGACTATGTCCTACGTTGTTGACACCAATAGCACCGGCAAAATCAATAAACTGATTCCCATCAACATCCTTAAGCAAAGCGCCTTTTGCGGATTCCACGAATGTTGGGGCGCCATAGCCGACACCATGCGGTACAATGTCATGCCGACGCTCAAGCAGTTCCTTCGCCTTTGGTCCCGGTAATTCGGTTTTTACTTGAGCAAATGATTTAGTCATTTGTTATACCTCCTCAAATTCTTTGTTTCGTTTGCCGAGCAATTTCGTTTCAACATATTTTATATGATGTCTCACTCCCCTTTTCACTTTATTCACGTCATTGGAAACTAATGCCTGTAACAGCTGTTTATGTTCATCATAGAATGAGTGATAACTGGAATAGTATTGATCAATATGCATGAGGTATGTTCTAATTTGCACTTGGAGCGAATCGTAAATGTTAATCATCCGTGAATTACCGCACATCCGGACAACATAGTTATGAAACTGCATATCAAGATTGAACAACGCATTCCAATTGCTCTCATCCGCCTTCGTTTTCATCTGGTCGACGACAGCTTGCAAATCATTTACATGGTGCTTTTCCAAGAAGTAGTAGGCTTGTGCGAATGCATGCTTTTCCAGCAGGGTGCGCAATTCAATGATTTCATCAATATCCTGCTGCGAGAAGGATGCAACATATGTCCCTTTTCGCGCATGACTGACGGCGATTCCTTCGCTTTCCAAGCTTATCAGTGCTTCTCGAATCGTACTGCGGCTCACATCAAATACATACGCCAGATCAGATTCCAGCAGTCGTTCACCGAGCTGAATCTCCTTATTCCAAATCCTTGACTTCAGCTGATCGGCAATAAATCCACTTAATGATTTCCTTGTCATTCCATTGCTGTCTTGTTGGTGCAAACCAACCGCCCCTTTCCACAGACCGTTAACCGCTTTTATGTCGATTGTCGACAGCACGTTAACGTTAACATAATTCAAATTTTTGTTATTGTCAAATAGTTTTAATATTTTTTCATAAATTGACTTTATTAATCAATGCACCTATTTTAATATTAGATGTACAAGTGAAAAAAATGAGGAGGGAGCGCAATGACAAAAATAATTGCATTTAATCGGGTGATGAAACCCGTTCTCGACGAATTGAAAAAGACATATGATGTTCGGTTTTTCAGGGATATTGACCCGGAAACTGACGACGAATTTCTGAAACAATGGGAACAAGCGGAAGGGATTATCGGCCTTGATATTCCAGCAAATGATGACATGCTGAGCCGTGCTCCCCATTTGAAAATTGTTAGCAATGTGTCCGTCGGGTACAACAATTTCGATCTTCAAGCTTTGAAAAAACGAAACATTATGGCAACGAATACACCGGACGTACTGAATGATACGGTAGCTGATACCATCTTCGGGATTTTAGTTGCAACCGCACGACGCATTCCGGAATTGGACCATTTTGTAAAAAATGGACAATGGGGCACCGAATCATCCGATAATGATCTTTTCGGAAAAGACGTGCATCACAAAACACTGGGAATCATCGGCATGGGACGCATAGGACAAACCATTGCCAAACGGGCTCATTTCGGCTTTGACATGGATATTTTGTATAACAGCCGCAGCAGAAAGCCGGATGTGGAAACAACCTACCAGGCGGGCTACCGGTCACTGGATAATTTACTCATGGAATCGGACTTTGTTCTGTTAATCACACCCCTCACTTCTGAAACGGAAGGACTTATCGGCAAAAGGGAATTCCAGTTGATGAAAAACAATGCCATCTTCATTAACGGATCACGCGGAAATACAATAGTTGAATCGGATTTGGTAGATGCCCTTCAGAGCGGAGAAATCGCTGCTGCCGGGCTTGATGTTTTTGCGAATGAACCTGTCGAACCGGACAATCCACTGTTAGCATTGAAAAACACCGTGACGACGCCGCACATTGGCTCGTCCACATACGAAACGGAACGGAAAATGTCCGAACTCGCAGCCAAAAATCTAAAAGCGGGGTTGAGTGGCAGAAAACCACCGAATCTGGTTGATGAAAGCGTTTGGCCTGAATAGACAAAGAGCATATTAACAGAAGCGCCCCGTATCATTTTTAAGCTAAACGATACGGGGTGCTACCAAGTTGTTGGGGTTCGCAAATACATCGATTGTACATTCATCCTATCTATATCCCCCGGTTTTGATTTCACGCGAGACGGATATTTGGTTTAACCATTAAATCCCGCGGAAAGTCAGCCAATACATCACATCCATTTTCTGTCACAACAAATGATTCACTGATTTCAACGCCCATTTGATTCAACCAGATGCCAGGTATGAAATGGAATGTCATATTCGGTTCCAATACCGTTTTATCTCCTGGTCTAAGGCTCGCTGTATGCTCTCCCCAGTCAGGCGGGTAATTCACCCCCATCGAATACCCCATACGTGATTCTTTTTTGATGCCGCTCTTTTCAATGACACTGCGCCAGATACCTTCCAACTCTTCACATGTCATTCCTGGTTTCACCGTGTCCAGCACTGTGTTGATCCCTTCCAAGACAACATCGGAAACATACTGCATTGACTCATCCGGGCGTCCAATAACGGCCGTCCGTGCCAAGGGAGAATGATACCGTTTATAACAGCCGGCTATTTCAATAATAACTGGATCCCCATCCTGAAAACGTTCATCCGTCCAGGTTAAATGGGATGCTGATGTTTTATCCCCGGTCGGCAGCAATGGTACAATGGACGGATAATCACCGCCAAAGTCTTCTGTTCCGCTGATTTGGGCATGGGATATTTCAGCCACGACATCACATTGCCGAACGCCTTCATTAATGGCGTCAATCGCTGCTTGCATCGCATTTTCGGAAATCTTGGCAGCATTTCGCATATACGAAAGCTCACGCTCAGATTTAATGATCCGCACCCAGTTAACCAGATTGGTGCCATCTTTGAACGTGGCACTGGGCAATCCTTTGATTAATTGCATATAACTTCTTGCTGTAAAATAATAGGCATCAAGCTCCACAGCAATTGCTTTATGCCCATATTTTCGTTCCCTGAGCACATCTGTCACGAAGTCCATAGGATGCCTTACATCAGATTGTACATAATGGTCCCCATAGCTAATAATGTGGTCATCATCAAGCCACGTTGTATATCGTGCTGCGTTAGCATCCTGACCGCGGCCCACCCAAATGGGTTGTTCTTCCTCAAGCATGACAATCAACATCTGTTGAACGTAAAACGACCATGCATCATAGCCTGATAAATAATTCATATTTGCCGGATCCGTTACAAGCAACAAATCAATTCCTTCATTCACCATGCGCTGTTTCGTTTTTTTTAATCGCTCCTGAAACTCCGAAATTGGAAAAGTCAGCATCGGACACCCCTCCCTAAGCATATTTGTAAGCGCTTACTAAAACTCGCTAAAATCAATAAGCCCTAATGGATGCTGCCTTAACGCTTTGTTAAAAGTATATTTGTACCATCCTTACCCGCAAGCGACTCCTCAGTTTTTGGTATATACCTATACGTATGATGATACAATTCTCTTATAATGTATGGTGATTGTTGTAGTTTTGTTACTATATTATAGGAACTATGATTTAAAAATGTCAATTAATATTCAAAATTGTTTAAAAATTGCTTGCACATCCGGCCATATATCTATATAAACCACACAACCATGTGAATGACATTTTTACACTGGTGTCGTTCACTGAACAGAACATCGGATGAACTGTTCGAATCATCGACAAAATATTACCCGGGAAATAAGAACTGGTGTTGCATTATCGTCATATAAACGTATAAAACTGTCCATCTTGCAACCATTTCATGTATGAATGGTATATTCGTTGAATTTTATTCTCTTTTAGTTGTAAACTGTAAATAAGGAATGAACAAAAGGAGTTGAAAATCATGGCAAAAGTCCTCGTACTATATGCTAGCCTGACAGGCAGCACAGAAATCATGGCAGAAACGATAAGTGATTCTATAAAGGCAAATAATCACGATGTTGATTTTAAGTCCTTTGATCTTGATCCCATCGATGCCAAAGAAATGGTCAATTATGACGGCATCCTTTTGGGGTCTTATTCGTGGGACGATGACATTCCGTTTGAGGTGGAAGATTTTTATCAGGACATGGACGATCTGGACCTTACCGGCAAATTAGTCGGGACATTCGGATCCTGTGATTCCTATTACGACATATACGGGCCGGCTCTTGATACCTTGGCATCCAAATCGGAAGAACGAAATGCCACAGTATATAGCGAAAAGCTGAAAATCGAATTGGAACCGGATGATCAGGAAATCGAGCATTGCGAAAAATTTGCAGAAGGCTTTTTGCAACAGCTCACAACGTAAAGGTCCTCTTACACATATACGATTCACACAAAAACGCGAACCTGCCGCCATAGGCCTGATTCGCGTTTTTTCATTCGTATCATGCTAGTGCCGTTTAACCAGCCCGCCGGCGTCTTCGTTCAAACATATTGACGAGAATAACACTGGAAAGCGCTATTAAACCGCCGATGATGGACAATAGGCTCGGCAGCTCCTGCAGCCACACCCATGCAATAAGGATAGCAAACACCGGTTCAATATACATCATGCTAGTAACCGCGCCGGCCTTCCCGGACGAAAGCGCAATCGCCCATGTTACATACCCGATGGCTGCCGGAAAAATACCGACATACAACGCTGCAAAATGTGCCTCCAGGGTTGCGCTCTGAACCGTTTCCAGTAAACCAGGTGAAAAAATCAACAAAGGCAATGTTCCGGCCCATGTAAAATAAGCCGTCAGTTCAACTGGTCGATACTTAGGCAATAATGTTTTTTGAAAAACAAAGAATGCTGACGTCGCTATCGCCGACACAACAATCAGCAGCGCACCACCTGATATCGCAAACGCAGCATCCGCTGAACCGACTGTTATCAAAAAAATCCCGATGAAGCCGATACCTAGACCAATCCAGCTAAATAAACTTGGATACTCCTTTAAGGCAAAAACAGCAATAATGGCTGTGAATATAGGAGCCGATGCAACAATCATCGCGGTCGTTCCAGCTGTCACCGTCTGTTCCCCAAAGGTGATTCCGGTATGATAAATTGTAATGCCGATCCAACCGAGAACCAGAATCTTCAGCACATCTTGCTTCGCTGGCAATCGGAATCTCGTCCTAGGCCAAAGCGCATACAACACAAAGGCGCCTGAAGCAATCAAAAATCGAACAAGGACGAGATGACCGGAACTATAACCGCCATGCAGACTGGCACGGATACCTGCAAATGAGGATCCCCAAATAACAATTGTAATAAATGCCATGACCATCGCTTTTTTATTCATAAACATTCCCCCTTGTCCGCTTTCCTATTATACAGGAAATTCCGGAAAAAGCTAAATTGGAAGAAGGCTTTTTATCGGAATAATAGCAACAGTTCGTTCATCTGGTTAACGATTCAGTTTAAAAAAGCCATCCGTGGAACGATTATTTCTTTGATAGCCGCATATACATCTTTTAAATGGGATGCACCGTCTTTTTTCAATTCTTCATTGACAACGACTCGTATTACCTGTAAATTAAACATTACATTTTAATTGAATACCGCTATTTTCTTATCCAGAGAGGTGGAGGGACTGGCCCTTTGATACCTCGGCAACAGGCTTATCGAGCACTGTGCCAATTCCAGCTAAGCGTTATGCTTAGAAGATAAGAAGAGTTCAATAAAGGTTGTTGACCCTCTTCTTATTTGGAAGAGGGTTTTTTAATTATTTAATGACATTTAAGGAGCGATACCCATGACAGATCATCCGTTACATGATGAAACAGTTCTTCCGCAAATCGGAAATCAGAAAGATGAAACACTCAACGCCATCAGTTCACCTATTTATTTATCCACTGCATACCGTCATGACGATATCGGAAACAGCAATGGATACGATTACACGCGAACAGGTAATCCGACACGAGATGTTCTTGAGACGGCAGTGGCAAAGCTGGAAGGTGGTGACACGGCCTTTGCAACCAGCTCTGGAATGAGCGCCATTCAACTCGTGTTTTCCCTTTTTGAAAAAGACGATCATATTATTACTTGCCGTGATGTATACGGGGGCTCTTACCGCTACTTTGAGATTTTAGAGCAAAAACACGGTTTCCAATTTACATATTGGAACGGAGATGATTGCAGCACATTGAGCGAATGGATTCAGCCAAATACGAAAGCTATATTTATCGAAACACCAACCAATCCATTGATGAAACATATTGATATTACCGCTTGTGCGGAAGTGGCAAACAAACATGATATCTGTCTTATTGTCGATAATACGCTATATACACCACTCATCCAACGTCCACTTGACCAAGGAGCAGACATTGTCATTCATAGTGCTACCAAATACTTGGCTGGGCACAATGATGTACTCGCCGGTATCGTCGTCTCTAAAGGACAAGAAATCAATGAAGAACTTGCCTTCCTTCATAATTCCATCGGAGCGACCCTTTCACCATTTGACTGTTGGCTTGTTATAAGAGGGATGAAGACATTAGCACTGCGCATGCGTCAGCACGAACATAATGCTAAGCACGTTATCCAATTTCTTAAGTTGCATCCACTCGTGGAAAACGTTTTGTATCCAGGCAAAGGGGGCATGCTTAGCTTTTTGCTAAAAGACGAAGAACTCGTTCTCCCCTTTCTAAAATTATTACGGTTATTCACATTTGCGGAAAGTCTTGGTGGTGTGGAAAGTTTTATCACTTACCCAGCAACGCAAACACATGCTGATATTCCAGAAGAGATCCGCAGTTCTTACGGTTTAACCAATCAGCTGGTACGCGTATCGGTCGGAATTGAAGATGCCGATGATTTAATCCAAGACCTTTACCAAGCACTGGAATCCTTGCAAACAACGAACGTATAAGTGACGTAATATAAAGAAAAACATCAATCAGTGAAACCAAGGCAGGCTCCTTGTCCGGCATGGACGGGAGCCTGTCTTGTTATCCAGCGCCACCACTCTATGATTGCATGTCATAGCTACTACACTATCATCCATTTTCGAAAATGAAAAATAATAGGCAATTTTCCTATTGGATTTTTTGTTTTTCCATGCTAAAATACTTAAAACATATATTTCCGATAAAAATAATGAGGATTTCTGGAGAAGGAGGGTTATGATGCATTTAGACATTAATAACGTAAGCAAAAGCTTTTTTCGTCATGGGGAACAGTCGATTCAAGCGTTACAAACTATTAATCTTGCCATTGAAGACGGGGAGTTTGTTTCCTTACTGGGGCCATCCGGCTGTGGCAAGTCCACGTTATTGTCCATGATGGCCGGATTGTCAACACCTTCATTTGGTTCGGTTTATCTGGATGATAAAGAAATAATGGAACCGGGACCTGATAAAAGCATGGTCTTCCAGGAACCAGCGTTATTCCCGTGGATGTCGGTCAAACAAAATGTCACGTTTCCGTTGCGCAAAAGCATGAATAAACAAGAACAGGAACACGCTGCTGCCCAATACTTGAAGATGGTCCACCTCAGCCAATTTACCGGAAATTACCCGCATGAGCTTTCCGGCGGGATGCAACAGCGTGTGGCTATTGCTAGAGCCCTTGCTATGAATTCGAAATTACTATTAATGGATGAACCTTTCGGGGCGTTGGATGAGCAGACACGCCAGGTGCTCCAGGATGAAGTGGAAAACATCTGGCTGGAAGCGAAAAAGACAATCATTTTTGTCACGCATAGCATTCGCGAGGCTATCAAACTATCCGATCGCATCATTATTATGAGCGCCAGACCGGGTACGGTTATATCGGATGTCACGGTGAATTTGGATCGACCACGACAGCAGAAAGATATGGCTGTCTTGGAGGAAGACGTCATGGCCATTTTGAAAACAGAAATTGACAACGTCATGAATGAGGAGTTGCGGTATGCCGGTAATCATTAAACGCATTATATTTTTCATGTCACTTATTTTAATGTGGGAGGTAGCTTTCCTGCTCGATTTTTGGCCTGATTCCATGATACCGAGCCCACTTTCGGTCGCATCAGCTATTTTTCAAGGGTTTGCTGACATGACGCTTGTCTATGATATGTTGGCCAGTTTCCGGCATCTCCTTATCGGTCTGACCGTTTCACTGGTGATCGGTACGCTGCTTGGGGTTCTGCTTGCCAAAGTAAAAACAGCTGATGAAACACTCGGCACGATGATTCTGGCCTTGCAGAGCGTTCCAAGCATTGTCTGGGTTCCATTGTCGATTATTTGGTTTGGTTTTAGCGAAGCGTCCATTATTTTCGTCGTGATTATCGGGGGCACATTTGTTATGACGATGAACATGCGCATTGGCATCAAAAATGTTGCCCCGATTTACCTGAAAGCCGCACGAACGATGGGATCAACAGGCATGGACCTGTTCATGAACGTCATTGTTCCTGCTTCTATTCCGCACGCTGTTACCGGTGTCCGGCTGGCATGGGCGTTCAGCTGGCGGGCATTAATGGCAGGAGAAATGCTGAGCACAGGTCCAGGACTCGGGTACACACTCAGCTATGCATCGGACTTTAATAATATGAGTCTAGTGATCGGCATCATGATCATCATCGGTGTCATTGGTTCTATTGTCGATCAGCTTGTTTTCCAACGCATTGAAAATAAAGTTCTGAAACGCTGGGGTATGGAAGAAGCAGCTTAAGCCAGCAATAAGTAAGTAGAAATGGCTATCCAGCCCATTTTCTTAATTTGCATCATCAAAATATCTGAAAGGGGATTTTTAAGATGAAAAAATTTGCAGGAATTCTTATGGTCGGAATGCTCCTTATTCTGGGAGCTTGTGGAGGCGATGATCAAGCTTCAGGCGCTGGTGAGAAAGAAACGGTTACCATCGGCTACTTTCCAAACTTGAATCACGCACCAGCTATGGTAGCCAAGCAAAAAGAAATGTATAAAGATCACCTTGGGGACAATGTCAACGTTGAGTACAAAACGTTTCCGAATGGCTCTACGTTTATGAAAGCACTGGCTTCGGGTGACATAGAGGGCGGATTAGTCGGACCGGGACCTGCTATGAATAGCTTCATATCCGGCGTAGACGTTCAAATTATTGGCGCTTCATCAACCGGTGGAACCGTTATTGTATCGCGTGACGGGAGCGGCATCAAGTCGTGGAAAGACATTAAAGGAAAAACATTCATCTCACCCCGGGTCGGATGCACCCATGATGTTCAATTTGAGACGTACATGAAGAATAAAGGAATCACCTCAGACCGGATTGGTGGGTCCATGAAGCATGTGACCGGCGAACCTGCACGATACAAGTCCATGTTCGAAAAAGGAGATGTGGACGTTGCGACAGCTCCCGAACCATGGGCATCTGTTATGGAAAAAAAGATTGACGCCAACGTTGTCATCCCAACTAGTGACGTATCCTTTGGTGAAACGTTACCAGCTGCCGTATTCGTCACATCGTCTAAAATGGCCGAAAACAATAGTGAGCGTACCCAAAAACTGATTGACGCCCATAAAGAGGCTGTTAAGTATATCAATCAGAATCCAGATGAAGCCATTGATATCACCATCAACGGCATTGCCGACATTACCGGTCAAACATTAGATAAAAGCGTGATCGAAAACGCCTGGAAACGTACCAACTTCACTTATAAAGTGAATGAAAACGTCATCCAGCAATTTGGCAATTCCTCCCACAACCTGGAATTTCTTAAAGAAAAACCGGATTTCACCGGATTTGTCAATAAAAGCTTTATCCAATAGCAATCAGAGATAAAAATGAGCGGCAGACTTAGCTGTCGCTCATTTTTATCAAGATTCGGTCCTTACCATGATTCCGAGATGGTTTTCGGTGCCAGGAAGTTCAGGAGATAATCCGGTCCACCGGCTTTGGCGTCGGTTCCGGACATTTTGAATCCGCCAAACGGCTGATAACCAACAATGGACCCTGTGCAGCCTCGGTTGAAGTAAAGGTTACCGACCTCAAACTCGTGACGGGCACGGTTCAAATGGGCACGATTATTAGAAATCACCGCACCGGTTAACGCATATTCGGTATTATTAGCGGTGTCCAGCAGTTCATCAAAGTCTTTTGCTTTGGCAAAACCGACAACCGGACCAAAAATCTCTTCCTGCATAACCCGGGATTCCGGATCAAGGTCTTTAATAATGGTCGGATAAATAAAGTACCCTTGGGAATCATCTGTTTCCCCGCCAAAGATAAGGTCGCCCTCTCGCTTGCCTATGTCAATATAATGTTTAATTTTATCAAACTGCTTCTGGTTGACAACCGCACCCATATAGATGTTTTCTTCACCCGGGTTGCCAACTGTGATAAATTTGGCCTTTTCAACAGCCTTATCCAGCACGTTATCATAAACATCCTCGTGGATAATAGCACGGGAACATGCTGAGCATTTCTGTCCCTGAAACCCGAATGCGGAATCGACAATCGACTTAGCGGCGAGATCGAGATCAGCATCATTATCCACAATGATAGTATCTTTGCCGCCCATTTCCGCAACGACACGCTTCAGATGGGTCTGACCTTCCTGTACTACCGATGCACGCTCGTAAATGCGTGTACCAGTGCCACGAGATCCTGTGAAGTTAATGAAATGCGTGTCTTTATGATCGACGAGATAGTCGCCAATGTCTTCCGGATGGCCTGGTAGGAAGTTCAGGACACCTTGTGGCAGGCCGGCCTCTTCCAAAATTTCAACCAGTTTATACGCAATAACGGGTGTGTTTTCCGACGGCTTCATCAGTACCGGGTTTCCGGCAACAATCGGTCCAACCGTTGTTCCGCATACAATCGCAAATGCGAAATTCCACGGTGGAATCACAACCCCCGGGCCAAGCGGCTGATAAAAAAATGTATTGTTTTCACCTGGACGGTCATTGATTTCCCGCCCCTCGCCGAGACGCAGCATTTGACGAGCATAGTATTCCATAAAGTCTATACCTTCTGCTGTATCCGCATCGGCCTGCCCCCACGGCTTATTCGCTTCCACGGACATCCAGGCAGAAATTTCATGCTTCCGGCGGCGGGCAATGGCAGCTGCCTTGAAAAGCACTTCCGCACGTTCTTCGGCCGTCCACGTCTTCCACTCGCCAAATGCGTTTTCCGCGGTATCCATGGCTTTCTCCACGTACGAAGTCGACGCCATGGATGCATTTCCAATAACCTGCTCTTTTTTCGCAGGATTAACGGAGACCAATTTATCGTCTGTATAAATTTTTTTGCCACCGATAACGAGCGGATAATCCTTACCCAGTTCACTCGTCACATATTTGAGAGCATCTTGATAATCAGCCCGATTTTGGTCATCGTTAAAATCTGTAAACGGTTCGTGCTTATATGGCAATACCACACGACTACCCCCTTCTCCATTTTCGAAAAATTCAATCCATAAACACAGTTTACTATACATTGATTTGTAAACACAAACGAAACCATTTCATTCGTTTTTATTTATATAATAACCTGTTTAAATCTATTATATTGCAGAAAAGATATATATAGTTGAATATTAATAGTTTAAATGATAGAATTGTTCGTGTATACAGCGATGTACCATATAATCCCGGTAATAAGGTCCGGGAGTTTCTACTGGATGGCCGGAAACCATCCTTCTATGGACGGTAGCATTCTTATTTTGAAAGAGCCGTTCATCCCGAGCGGCTTTTTTTATTGCCCAGAGGGAGGTATCATTTGAACCAATGGATATTATAAAAGATCTGCTTGCAGCCATCAGCGGCGTTCTGAACGGGCTTCCACAAGGTCTTTTGGCTATGTCGTTCGGGTTTGCGTCCTTGCCCACTGCTATCGCATTTGTCATTGGCGCATTTGGCAATACACTTACAAGCAATGTGGCCGTTATTTCCTTCCAAGCGGAAACGATAACAGTCGCCGGAACGATGGGCAACAACATAAGAGAACGATTATCGATGATCTTTTATGGGGCACTTCTGTTAGCTATCATCGCTATGTTCGGTCTTATGGAACAAATCATTGACTGGATCGGTCCCGTTATTACCAATGGCATGATGGCGGGTGTCGGAGTTATGCTCGCTAAAGTTGCGTGGGATATGATGCGAAACGACAGACTTGCTGGCGGTATATCATTCGGCAGTGCTCTGATCGTTTATGCCGCTACTCAAGACCTTGTCTATACGATCACGATATCCGTCATCGTGGCAAGCATTGGCCATTACATCAGTCAAAAGGGACAAACGGATACCGACAAAACAGCTGCCGATGAAACATTCAGCCTGCATAAGCCACTATTAAATCCATCCGTCATACGCGGGGCGCTTGCCATGGTTTGCTTAAACATTGGGGCGAATATTGCATTCGGCAAAATTAACGCCGGCATTGCGGGGACTGACGTAAATATTGACACCATTACAATCATCAGCAGTCTTGCAGATATGGGGTCGTCTTTATTTGGCGGCGGACCTGTGGAAGTCGTCATTTCCGCAACAGCCAGTGCGCCGCATGCCGTCTTAGCCGGTGTCTTAATGATGGCATTGATGGCCGTCATTCTGTTTTTTAAGTTGTTGCCAAAAATCGGAAAGTACGTTCCCAGTGCGTCCATTGCCGGATTTTTATTTGTGCTCGGCGCCATTGTTACTCTTCCGGATAACGCAGCTGCAGCTTTTACCGCCGATGGAGCCGGAACTGGCATTATCGGTGGGGTTACCCTTGTCGTCACCGCAGTATCTGATCCGTTTCTCGGCATGCTCTCCGGTGTCGTTATGGAGTTACTGTTGGCATTGTTTTGATTAGAAAATAGTATGAAAGAGGTGGTCCGTTTTGGAAACCTATGAACTGCACGTAGCCGGAGTTAAGCGGCAACTTCCCGTTATTCCGGTCAATAACGATACGAAGATCGCCAGTTTTGTTATCCTTGGCGATACGCAACTCGTTGCAGCGGCTGCGGAAAAAATCATTCCTCATTTACCGGAAGTAGATTTGCTTGTAACAGCTGAAGCAAAAGGCATCCCATTTGTTCATGAGCTGTCCAAACAGCTGAACATGGATCGTTACATTGTCGCCCGAAAAAGTGTGAAGCCTTATATGCATAGTCCGCTTGTCCATGAAGTCACATCGATCACGACACAAGAAAAACAAACGCTTTGCCTTAGTGATGAAGACGCTGCTCATATCAACCATAAACGCATTGCTCTGATTGATGACGTTATCAGTTCAGGCGGGTCCATCCAAGCATTGGAAGAAATTGTCTCCAAGGCCGGTGGGACCATTTCCGCTAAGGCGGCTATTTTGGCTGAAGGGGAAGCTGCCGAACGCAAAGACATCACTTACTTGGAAAGACTTCCTGTATTCACCAAAGAAAATAACAGTTGATTCTTCTTCCGGATTCAGCTGTTTTTTCTTGCTCCGAATCTTATTAATGATTTTCTTGTAAAAATATTTCCGTTTGGCGTTTTGTTGGCATGCCATGCTGTGCCCCGGTTTTTGTCACGGATAAAGCAGCTGCCGCATTCGCCATTTGAATCGCCCGATCAATCGATGCATCGACGCCAAGCGCTGAAGCAAGAGCACCATTAAAGGTGTCCCCGGCGCCAGTGGTATCATTGACCTTCATCGTATAGCCATCCACCGGCTTCTCCTGGCCATTTTCCATAAAAGTGGCTCCATGAGCACCGCGGGTAACAATCCACTTTTCCCGAACGGTTTCATCGGGAGCGTCGTTGGCCAGCTCAGTAGCCTCCAATTCATTCGGTGTCAACCAGCGGACGCCTTGAAGAACACTATCAGGCAGTCGCTGGTATGGCGCTGGGTTCAGAATGACCGGGACTCCGCTTTTTGCTGCCTCTTCCACGGAGAACACCACCGTCTCCATTGGCACTTCCAGCTGCAGGAGCACGACATCACTGCCAGCAATTAGACGGCGGTGACGCTCAACAAGTTCCGGTGTCACACCGTTATTGGCACCCGGGGCAACAATGATGCGATTATCCTGATTGGACAGAATGATTGTCGCTGTGCCTGTCGCCGCTTCCGGTATAATTTCCACGCCGCCGGTTTGAATGCCTTCATTAGTCAGATTATCGAGAAGCGTTTGACCAAATGTATCATCACCGACCGCTCCGATAAAATGGACGTTTGCTCCCATTCGTGATGCGGCCACAGCTTGATTGGCACCTTTTCCACCTGGATTCTTGGAAAAGTCTTTGCCCATGACCGTTTCGCCCTGCTGCGGCATTGTTTCCGTTGTTACCACCAAATCCATGTTCATGCTGCCAACAATGCATACATTCGATTCTGCCATCATACCATTGCCCCTTTTTGATCAGTGGATAAATCCGCACAACCTTCCCCAAACAGAAAACAGGCAGTCAGCTAAAGTGCTTTAACCATGCCCCCGTCAACAAGTAACGATTGTCCGGTAATATACGTATTTGCTTCCGAACAAAGAAACACGGCCAACTTGGCAAATTCCTCTGGCTCACCGTATCGTCCCATTGGAATTTGTTTTTCATTTGATGCTTTTAAGTCGTTTATTTCCATGTTCAGTGCATCCGCTTTGATGGCATCAAGTGATTGCACCCGTTCAGTTGAAATTCGCCCCGCACCCATCGTGTTGATTAAAATACGGTCACCAGCCAATTCCTGTGATAGACTTTTCGACAAGCCGGTGATACCTGCCCGGAACGTGTTGGATAGAATCAGATTGTCAATCGGCTGTTTAATTGATGAGGATGCAAAATTGACAATTCGACCGCCTCCGCGCTTGCGCATATACGGCAGCACTTCCCGGATCGTCCGCGTAAAGCTTAATAAATTTAATTCAAACGCCTGCTGCCACGCCTGATCATCCACGTCATCAAACGTTCCCGCTGGTGGCCCGCCTGTATTATTCACAAGCACGTCAATTCCACCGTTTTCTCGGGCAGCATAGTCAACCACCTGTTTGATGGAATCGTAATCGGTCATATCACAAACCGAATAAGCTACATGCGTGTTACCAGTCTCTTTTGTGATGTCATCAGCTGCTTGCTGCAACGCATCCTTGCTTCGGCTCGCTAAATAGACCCGTGCACCCTCTTCAGCAAACTGAGCCGCCGTTGCTTTTCCAAGTCCTTTACTGGAGGCCAGTATTAATACCGATTTATTGCTGAGTCCAAGATCCATGAAATCATCTCCTCTCTATTATGCTTATTTTATCATAGTAAGTGGTTGTTGTTCTGTATCAGAAAATGATTGACCACAAACTAATTCTTTTTCACTAATAGTTGATAGTTATATACAGAATAGATTACGGCGATGAATAAATGCAAATGAATGGTACTCATTAATAATTGGCATTTGGATTTGTATGATTATCATTTGCTTTGACTATCGACATCTTTTAACAACTATGCCCGAGAGAATATGATATCGTTTCTTTTATAACAGAAAATTAAAACTTTAAATTCTCCTCTTGAAAAACTGCGTGTAAGTGGTTATAATGAATTTTGGAATCAACGGGGCATTAGCTCAGTTGGGAGAGCGCATCGCTGGCAGCGATGAGGTCATCGGTTCGAGCCCGATATGCTCCATCATGAATACGCTAAGGCACTTAAACGCTTATATAAACGTTTTAAGTGCCTTTTTTCGTTAACATATTGACTTTCGCGCTCACACGAACAAATCAGTTGATTTTAAAACTATAAATGATTATAATATTAAATTACTGAATTTTTTAAGAGGAGGATATACGAATGAAGACGACTGATATACAACAATTTCGCCAAGCGGACCACGATATTGACCCAATCTACATAAATCGCTGGTCACCCCGGTCATTTTTAGATAAAGACGTGCCTGAAGATGTGTTATTAAGGGTGTTTGAAGCAGCCCGTTGGGCACCTTCTTCCGGAAATATACAGCCATGGCGGTTCATTTTAGCACGCACGAAAGAAGACAGAGAAACATTTCATTCCTTTGTTATGGATGGAAATAGGAAATGGTGTGAAAGGGCACCTGTTCTCACTCTGATCATCTCAGATAAAGAAACCGCCACACATGCATTTGATGCCGGTACAGCTTGGGGTTACCTGTCCTTGCAAGCAGCAAAGGAAGGCCTCATTACCCATGGAATGGCCGGTTTCTACAAAGACAAAGCACGTGAACTGTTAAATATACCAGATGAATTTGATATTCAAGCGCTTATAGCGATTGGCTACCAAGGGGAAAAAGACATCCTTGATCAGGAACTGCAAGAACGTGAAAAACCTTCCGACCGCCGTCCGGTTCAAGATTCGCTCATGGAAGGTAGCTTTCAATAACAGCTTTTGATGTACAGACAACCCTATCTCCTTCCGTTTTCAAGAACAGCGAACAGGTAGAACTGTTTACTATACCAGTCTGCCTGTTCTTTTTTCATACCACCTTACCACATATTGATCGACTAAAGAACCTGACCTTTTGATTTCTTGTCTATTATTTGGCAAATAAAAAGATTGGCACATAGCGCAATAAAAAAAGAGACAGAATCTGTCCCTTTTTACCATTTATGCTGAATGATGGTGTTTGCTGGCAAGTTGTTGGATCATAGGGAGGGTGCTGATATCCATGTTGCCGCCGCTCATAACCATGCCGCAATGGTCGGATTTAATTTTACTGTTGTGTGCGAATAATGCGGCTAATGGGGTTGCACCGGCTCCTTCGAGCAACGTTTTATTCCGTTCCAGCATATAAACCGTGGCTGCTGCAATTTCTTCGTCGCTGACCGTCATTATATCGTCAACATATCTTCTGATCAGCGGAAGTGTGCGCTCTCCTGGCTTTTTCACAGCAATTCCCTCAGCAATTGTTGATACCTTGTCAAGACGGGCGACCTGCCTGTGACAATAACTTGTATACATGGCTGATGCACCAGCCGCCTGGACGCCAATCACTTTAATATGCGGATTTTTTTGCTTGGCAGCAGTTGCTATCCCACTAATCAAGCCACCGCCGCCGACCGGGACAAGAATCGTATCAATTCGGTCCTCCTGTTGCAACATTTCCGTTGCAATGGTGCCCTGACCTGCCATAACATCATAATCATCAAATGGATGAATATACTCTGCACCTGTCTGCATTTGACGTTTCAGAGAAGCTTCATACGCTTCCTGAAATGATTCCCCGGTGAGAACAACGTCTGCGCCATAGGCTCGAGTGGCATTGATTTTAGCAACAGGTGTTTTCTCCGGCATGAAAATGGTTGCCCGCACATTTAGTTTGGATGCTGCATTTGCTACACCTTGGGCATGATTGCCGGCTGATGCTGCGATAACCCCTTTTTTCAGTTGTTCATTCGACAACTGTGTCAGTTTAAAACTGGCGCCTCTAAATTTGAATGCACCTGTTTTCTGCTGGTTTTCCATCTTAAAATAAACGTGTTTTCCCACTAATTTATTGGTTGTCTCTGATCTCATGATTGGTGTGCGGTGTACAACCGTTGCTAAACGGTCCATTGCCGCATCAGCCACGTCACTTAGCACGTAATTCCCAACTGACTCACGCTCCTTGTTTTTTGTATCGTTATTGTCACATGCGCTTTGTTTCAATTATTGAGCTGCTTGTTCAAACGATGTGATTTTGTCTTCATGCTTCAGTGTGAGTGCAATTTCATCATAACCGTTAAGCAGGTTTTCTCGGTGATACGCCGGAATATCAAAAGGCACTTCCCGTACATCGTCATGGACGATCTGTTTGTCTAAATCAACCTTAAGCTTCAGCCCTGCCTGTTCAGCCTTTTGCATCCACTGTTGAAGTTGTTCTTTGCCCATTTCAATTGGAATAATCCCATTCTTCATGGCATTATTATAAAAAATATCTGCAAAACTGGGGGCAATAATAACACGGAACCCGTAATCCAAAAGGGCCCATGGCGCGTGTTCACGGGATGATCCGCAGCCGAAATTATCCCCGGCCAACAGAATCGAACCGTCTTGATACGCCGGCTTATTCAGTACAAAATCTTCCTCTATGTTGCCATCATCATCAAAACGCCAATTGTTAAACAAAAACTGTCCAAATCCAGTACGTTCAATCCGTTTCAAAAATTGCTTCGGAATGATCTGGTCAGTGTCGACATTCGACAGGTTCAGTGGTACAACAACTCCCTGATGCTCTTGAATGGCTTCCATGATTGCCACCTCCTAACTATATACATTGGCTGTAAATTTCCGCACATCAACAAAGTATCCCTCAATGGCTGCTGCCGCTGCCATTTCTGGGCTGACCAAATGCGTACGTGCTCCATTGCCCTGACGTCCTTCAAAATTCCGGTTTGATGTGGATGCACACCGACCACCCGGTGGAACAATATCATCATTCATGGCAAGGCACATACTGCATCCGGCTTCACGCCATTCAAAACCGGCATCCTTGAAAATAACATCGAGCCCTTCTTTTTCCGCTTGTTCTTTAGTACCAAATGATCCCGGTACTACAATGGCCCGGATACCTTCATTCACTTGTTGGCCGTTAACGATGCCGGCTGCTTTACGCAAATCGGTAATGCGGGAGTTAGTGCATGAACCAATAAATACATGATCGATAGCAATCGATTGCACAGGTTGGTTTTCTTCCAGTCCCATATATTCCAAAGCATGAGCTATTTCATCCGGATTATCTGACTGGCTAACAGTCGGTGTGTTGCCACTTACAGGTACACACATACCGGGATTGGTGCCCCAGGATACTTGTGGCTCAATTTCGTCCGCCTGGATCGTGACTGTCTTGTCGTAGTCAGCTCCTTCATCCGTTGCTAATGCCAGCCATTGCTCAGCCGCTTCATCAAATGCTTCCCCCTGTGGTACATTCGGCCTACCCCGTAAGAATTCGACCGTTGTTTCATCGGGGCTGATCAAACCAGCTCTTGCACCGGCTTCAATCGACATATTGCAGACTGTCATCCGTCCTTCCATGGATAAGTTGCGAATCGCTTCCCCTGTATATTCAATAATATAACCAGTACCGAAACGCACACCAAATTTAGAAATAATTGCCAATATTAAGTCTTTGGCTGTAACCCCTGTGCCAAGGTCACCTTCCACATGGACGTTCAATGTCTGTGGACGTTTCTGCCACAACGTCTGAGTTGCCAGAACATGTTCCACTTCACTTGTTCCGATACCAAAAGCAAGTGCTCCAAATGCACCGTGTGTGGACGTATGGCTGTCACCGCAAACAATCGTTTTGCCCGGTTGGGTCATACCCAACTGTGGTCCAATGACGTGAACAATGCCTTGATCAGGATGCATCATATCCGCCAATGTGATACCAAAATCGCTGCAGTTTTTACGCAATGTGTCCATTTGTTTTTGCGAAATACCATCATTGATAACGTCCCGGTTTTTCGTGGGAACATTATGATCCATCGTGGCATACGTCAAATCAGGACGCCGCACATCGCGGTTGTTCAAACGAAGTCCTTCAAACGCTTGCGGAGACGTCACTTCGTGCACCAAATGCAAATCCACATACATCAAATCCGGCTTGCCTTCTTCTTCATGGACCATGTGCTTATTCCATATTTTTTCAATAATGGTTTTTGGTTTCCCCATGGTTTCACCTCCCAATGCTGACCGTGATTTTTAAATGCCGTCTGTGACACGTTTAACCGTCAAATGATCCAATACAGCTTTCGTCATTTGTCGTGTACCGACTTCCTGACCGCCGTTCATGCCAAGGTCTGCTGTATGATACCCTTGATCGAGACATTCGCGGACAGACCGTTCAATAGAAGAAGCTTCCGATTCCATTCCGAACGAGTGACGAAGCATAAGAGCTGCCGAGAGAATCATTCCAAGCGGATTAGCCGTGTCACAACCTGCAATGTCCGGAGCGGATCCGTGCACAGGTTCATATAGACCGACACCGTCTGTTCGAATGCTCGCTGATGGTAGCATGCCAAGGGAACCGGTTAATACGGAAGCTTCATCGCTTAAAATATCACCAAACATATTCTCTGTTACTAAGACATCAAATTGATTCGGTTGGGTGATAAGTTGCATAGCAGCTGCATCAACCAGCATGTGTTCCACCGTCACATCCGGATAGTCGTTTTTCTTTTCTTCAACGATTTCACGCCAAAGCCGGCTTGATTCCAATACATTCGCTTTATCAACAGACGTCAAATGTCCACGGCGGAGACGGGCACTCTGGAACGCTTTATCAATGATTCGTTCCATCTCTTCCCGTTCATAGACAAGCGTGTCAACAACTTTATTGCCGTTGTCTCTCCGTTCACTTGGCGTTCCGAAATAAATACCGCCTGTCAGTTCCCGCACGATGAGGATATCACTGTCTTCAATAATAGTTTCTTTCAAGGGAGATGCATGCAACAATGATGGGAAACCTTTAATCGGACGCAAGTTGGCAAACAGTTCCAATGCTTTGCGAATACCTAACAGTCCTTTTTCCGGCCGTTTATCAGCAGACATTCCGTCCCATTTCGGGCCGCCTACAGCGCCAAGCAGGATGGCGTCGGCATTCCGGCATGCGTCAATCGTTGCATCCGGAAGCGGTGTCCCCACGTTGTCAATGGCGTCTCCACCAATGGCTTGCTCCTCCATGGTAAACGTATGGCCGAAGTCTCCGGCCACCGCTTGCAGCACTTCTGCAGCTGATTCTGTAATTTCTCTGCCAACACCATCTCCAGGAAGCAGAACAATGTGCTTATTCATGTGCTTCCCCTCCTTTGCGCTTAAATTCCATTCATATAGGCTTCTATTTAACTGATTCTTTTACGTTTGGTGTGGTTTGCTGGATGAAATAGCGATTCACTGCATTTAAAAAGGCATTAACGGAAGCTTCGAGTACATCCTGTGCCGTTCCTCTGCCATTCATCATTTCACCGTCAACAGTCAGCTGAACATGGGATTCAGCAAGAGCATCCTTGCCACGTCCGACAGAATTAAGCTGATAATCCGTGAGTTGCAATTCTTCTTCAATCAACGAATCCAACGTTTGATATAATGCTTCAACACTACCGTGAGCGGTGCAAGCCGTCTGTACAGTATCGCCGTTTGGCGTGGTAAGAGAAATAGTTGCCGTCGGAATATTTGCTGTGCCATACTGTACTTGGAACATTTCTAACTCGTACTTATTGATGGTTGTTGTTTCGGTCTGTATTTCCATCAATATAGTATATAGATCATCATCGGTCACTTCTCGTTTATGATCAGTTAACTCCTTGAACATTTTGAAAGCTTCCGACAATTTTTCTTCAGATAACTCAATACCCAATTCACTGACCCGATCCTTGAACGCGTGCCGTCCGGAATGTTTGCCCAAAAACAGGGCGTTCGCTTTGACACCGACCATTTCCGGCGTAATAATTTCATAGGTTTGTTTGTTCTTCAATACACCATCCTGATGAATGCCTGCCTCGTGTTGGAAGGCGTTCCGGCCGATGACGGCTTTGTTTGCCTGAACATACATACCCGTCAGTTTTGCGATCAAATCACTTGTCTGTTTCGTCTCATCCAGCTTCAAATTGGTGCTGTACGGATAATAATCAGAACGGACACGCAGCGCAACAGCCACCTCTTCCAATGACGCGTTGCCGGCCCGTTCCCCGATGCCGTTGATGGTGCCTTCCACCTGTGTTGCACCATTTTCAACAGCGGAAATAGAATTAGCAACAGCCAAGCCAAGATCGTTATGGCAATGGCATGACAGTTCCACTTGTTCAATGTTCGGGACAGTCTCACGCAAATACCGGAACATTTCGCCATATTCAGCCGGTGTTGTATAGCCGACCGTATCCGGAAGATTGACAACCGTTGCGCCGGCATTAATAACTTGTTCGATGATGTGAGCTAAAAACGGCCAATCAGAACGGGATGCGTCTTCGGCCGAAAACTCCACCTGTGGAAATTTCTCCCGTGCATAACCAACCATTTCAACAGCATTTTCCACAACCTGTTCCGGCGTTTTCTTTAATTTATAGGTCATATGAATCGGCGATGTCGCCAAAAACAGATGCAATCGTGGTTCTTCTGCATATTTCAGCGCTTCCCAGGCTGTATCGATATCTTTTTTGTTCGTACGAGCCAGCCCGGTCACCGACGTTTCCGTGATCGTCTCCGCAATGGCTTTGACCGCTTCAAAGTCACCCTGGGAGGAAGCAGGAAATCCTGCCTCCATTCGGTCAACACCCAGGCGCTCCAGCTGTTTGGCAATTTCCAGCTTCTCCGGCTTATTCAAGTTGACACCGGGGGATTGCTCCCCATCCCGAAGTGTTGTATCAAATATTTTAATTGGTGACATGGGCATCCACATCCTTTTGTTCTTTATTTTGCTCTTCTTGCTGCAGCGGCTTTTTAACAAAAGGCATTAATTCACGTAGCTCCTTTCCAATTTGTTCGACTTGGAGATTCTTCTCCCTAGCATTAATGGCATTGTACTCTGGACGGTTTGCCTGGTTCTCCAGGATCCACCCTTTAGCAAATTCACCGGACTGAATCTCTTCAAGAATTTCCTGCATCCGTTCTTTTGTCTCATCATTAATAACGCGTGATCCGGAAACAAAGTCACCCCATTGTGCCGTGTCGGAGATGGAGTAGCGCACGTTTTCCAATCCGCCTTCATACATCAAGTCAACAATCATTTTCATTTCATGCAAGCACTCGAAATAGGCTACTTCCGGCTGATAACCAGCATTCGTCAATGTTTCAAAGCCGGCTTTAACGAGACTCGTCATCCCGCCGCACAACACGGCCTGCTCACCAAATAGGTCGGTTTCTGTCTCTTCCTGATAGCTCGTCTCTAGAATACCTGCTCGCGCCGATCCAATGCCTTGTGCATAGGCAAGGGCGATCTCCCGGCAATTGCCAGTGACATCCTGATAAACACCATAAAGTGATGGAACGCCGCTGCCATTTTCAAATTCACGACGTACAATATGACCCGGTCCTTTCGGTGCAACGAGAAAAACATCCACATTATCTGGCGGTACGACTTGGGAAAAATGAACATTAAATCCGTGTGCAAACGCCAGTGCATTGCCTTCTTTCAGATTCGCTTTAATGCTTTCTTCATACACTGCCGGTTGAAGCTCATCAGGCAGCAAAACCATAATAACGTCCGCTTTTTTTACTGCGTCGGCAACGGAAAGGACTTCAAATCCATCGGCTTCTGCTTTTTTCTGTGACTTGCCGGGTCTCAGTCCGATAATGACATGATAGCCGCTCTCCCGCATGTTCTGAGCATGCGCATGTCCTTGTGATCCATAACCGACAATCGCAACAGTTCTTTCCTGCAATACCTCTTTTTGAATATCCTTTTCATACAATACTTTTGACATAATGTTCATCCTCCTCTTTGTTTATAGCGATAATTCTTAAAATTTTTGCAACATGTACGATGTCATCCGAGATGGGTGTTCAGATCGGTGACTTCCTGCGGTTGTTGCCCCCGCAGGAATGCTGTCACACCTGTCCGGGTCAATTCCTTAATTCCGTATGGCCGTAACAGAGCAATCAACGCCTCCACTTTATCCGGTTTCCCGGTGACCTGTACGGTAAGGCTATCCCTGGCGACATCGATTAATGACGCCCGGAATGGCGTGATAACACTCTGTATTTCTGCACGTACCTGGGCATTTCCGACCACTTTAATGAGAGCGAGTTCCCGTGCCACCATTGCTTTATCGGTAATGTCTTTCACTTTTAGAACATCGATTTGTTTATTTAGCTGTTTTGTAAGTTGTTCGAGTTTTTGACTGTCGCTGACATGGACCACAAACGTCATCTTGGATATGCCTTCCCGCTCTGATTTACCGACCGAAATGCTTTCAATATTAAATTGACGTTTATGGAGCATGCCGGTAATCCGGTTAAGCACTCCGCTGTGATCCTGTACGTCCGCTGTTATTACGCGTCTCATCTGGTCACCCCTATCATTTCATGAATCCCTTTGCCCGGAGCGATCATTGGATAAACACATTCCATTTCAACAACACGGCAATCCACGACAACCGGTCCATCATGCTGGAAGGCTTTGGTAAGCACGTCGGGCAATTCATCTTCTTTTTCCGCCCGCATGCCGCGAATGCCATAACATTCAGCCATTTTAACGAAATCCGGATTTTCTGAAAAAATGGATTCCGAATATCTTTCTTCATAAAAGCTTTCCTGCCATTGCCGCACCATGCCGAGTGCCTGATTATTAACGATCATAACTTTGACAGGCAGTTGCCGTTCCTTGATGACCGACAGCTCCTGACTGGTCATTTGAAATCCGCCATCTCCAACAACAGCAACAACTAGGTCATCCGGTGCACCGATCTGAGCACCGACCGCAGCAGGGAAACCGAAGCCCATGGTCCCCAGACCGCCTGATGTCACCCAGCGGTTTGGCTTATCAAAGGGATAGTATTGTGCCGCCCACATTTGATGCTGACCAACGTCCGTTGTAACAATCGCTTCTCCGTTTGACTCACGGTATATTTCTTTGATCAGCCATTGCGGTGAAATTCGGTCCTCGGCATGGTCGTACCAGAATGGATATTGTTGCTTATTTTCATCCAATGTCTCCATCCATTCATCGTGATCATGAGCCTGTATGTCTTTTTCAAGCAGTGCTTGTAGCGTTTCATTGGCATCTGCTACTATCGGAATTTCCGTTTCCACATTTTTACCGATTTCCGCCGGGTCGATATCGATGTGAGAAACTTTCGCGTTTGGTGCAAAATGTTTCAAATTACCGGTAAGACGATCATCAAATCGTGCACCTATATTAATGAGCAAGTCACAGTCATATATAGCCATATTCGCTGCATAACTGCCGTGCATACCGGCCATGGCCAGCGACAGTTCGTGAGTTCCTGGAAAGCTTCCCAATCCATGCAAGGTATTGGTTACCGGCAAACGGTGCCTCTCAGCGAATCTTTTCAGCGCATCCGATGCCTCACTGAAAACAACACCTGCTCCCGCAAGAATCAGTGGCTTCTGGGAACGACTCAGCGCATCAGCCAATTTCGTAATCTGCAATGGATTTGGCTTCCAATTCGGCTGATATCCCGGCAAACTGCATGATGCCGATGGATTAACGTCACTGGCTGTGATTGTTTGTGAAATATCTTTTGGAATATCCACCACCACTGGACCCGGACGTCCAGTTGACGCTATGTGGAATGCTTCACTGACAATTTGCGGCAACTCTTCCAAATTCCGGACTTGGTAATTGTATTTTGTGATCGGTGTTGTGATCCCCATCACATCCGACTCCTGAAAGGCATCCGATCCGATGACATTGGTAGCAACCTGACCCGTGAAAACAACCAGTGGCAGTGAGTCCATCATGGCGTCGGTGATGCCTGTGATCACGTTGGTTGCTCCGGGTCCGGATGTCGCCAAAACAACGCCCGGCTTGCCGGTCACTCGCGCATAGCCTTCAGCCATGTGCGCGCCTCCCTGCTCATGTCTAGTCAGCACATGGGTGAACGGCGTCTCGTTCCTGTGCAGGGCATCATAGATTGGGAGAACGGCACCACCCGGATAACCGAATACAGTATCAACGCCATTTGCTGCCAACGCCTGAATCAGCACATCCGAACCGGTTACCTTTTTCTGTTCGTTTTTTATGTCGCGTTTAGCCTCTACACTCACTGTGCTCGCCTCCTTTAAAAAGTTGGAATCGCCGGGCATTGTTCCGCCCTTTATAATCTGCCGGCTCGCCTATGGGCTGACAGATTAAAAAAGACCCTTTTCTTCCCCGGAAACTGCTCCCCTGCAGTCATCATTGGGGAGAAAAGAGTCATCTTTCCTCGGTACCACCCAGATTTATAGCATCCTCACGAATACTATCTTATCAGCTGACCATTCTGCCAGCTGTGTTTTGATAACAGGTGTCACCAAACACCCGGCCCTGCCTAATAAGGCGTCCTGTTCAACAGGGCACTCAAGGAAGATGTCGGAACAACATGCACTTCCGGGCTTCCAGCAACCCCGGATCTCTGGTAGCGCACAAACATGCTCCTTTATTCCCATCGTCGAATTAACATTATTTTAATCAATGACAGTTGCAATTATTCAAACATTATTTCGAATTCATTTGCATGATAAAATTGATATTGTTGATATCATATAACGGTTTTAACAAAGAGTCAACAGCATTTTGGAATTTTTTCGATACTTTCCACACCACCAAAATCATGTATACGTTTACATCAGCCGCACAATAAAGATGGTAAAATTATGTCATTTCTGTTACAAATAAAAATGACCTCAGCGGCGGCGCTGACGTCATTTTTATCTGATGGATAGCTAGTCATCCTCACTGTTTTTATAATCGGTGACAGCTCCCTGGGAAGAGCAAGAAACGTTATGGGCATATTTGCCAAGGACGCCCTTTTTGTACAATGGCGGGGCTGTCCATGCTTTTTTGCGCTCAGCAAATTCGTCATCGGAAACCTCAGCAACTATTTCTTTTTTATCGGAATCGATCGTCACATTGTCTCCTTCATGAAGCAGGGCAATCGGTCCGCCCGTCTGAGCTTCCGGTGCAATGTGGCCGACAACAAGTCCGTGGGTTCCCCCGGAAAAACGGCCATCCGTCAAGAGAGCGACTTTTTCTCCGAGCCCTTTGCCGACAAGAAGACTGGAAACCGACAGCATCTCCGGCATGCCCGGCCCTCCTTTAGGCCCAACATAGCGAATGACGACCACATCGCCTTCTTGCACTTTGTTTTGCCGGATCGCATCTATGGCTTCCTGTTCGGAGTCAAACACGCGGGCAGGCCCTGTATGACGTGCTACTTTCACGCCGGACACTTTAGCGACGGCTCCCCGTGGCGCCAGGTTGCCTTTCAACACAATAAGCGGACCATCTGCCCGTTTCGGATGGTCAAACGGGGCAATAATCTCCTGGTCTTCGGAAAGTGACGGAGCGTCCGCCAAATTTTCGGCAATGGTTTTTCCGGTGACAGTCAAGCAATCACCGTGCAAGTAACCCGCGTCATACAACAGCTTCATGACAGCTTGTACACCGCCGGCATAGTGCAGATCCTGCATGACGTACTGACCGCTCGGTTTAAGATCGGCCAGATGCGGCACTTGTTGCTGCATGCGGTTAAAATCATCGATGGTGACGTCTGCTCCAACCGCATGCGCCATTCCGAGCAAGTGCAGAATGGCATTGGTTGAACCGCCAAGAGCCATCACGACTGTCATTGCATTCTCGAATGCCTCTTTCGTCATAATGTCTTTCGGATAAATGCCTTGTTCCAGAAGGTTGTAAACAGCTTCGCCCGCTGCGGCACAGTCTTCGGCTTTTGCGTCGGACTCAGCCGGATTCGATGAACTTCCGGGCAGACTCATTCCCATAGCTTCAACGGCTGATGCCATCGTGTTCGCCGTGTACATGCCGCCGCATGCACCGGCACCGGGACAAGCATTGCATTCAATGTTTTTTAGTTCTTCATCACTGATATCTCCATTGTTATGTTTGCCGACGCCCTCAAAGACCGACACAATGTCAATATCTTTCCCTTTATAGGAACCTGGCGCAATCGTACCGCCATATACAAATACAGCCGGAACATCCGCATTAGCAATCGCTATCATACAGCCTGGGATATTTTTGTCACAGGCCCCGATAGAAACAAACCCATCCAGATTTTCAGCACCTACGACCGTTTCGATCGAATCAGCTATGAGATCACGGCTCGGCAGCGAATAGCGCATGCCTTGGGTCCCCATGGATATGCCGTCAGAAACGGTGATAGTATTGAAGATAAGCGGGGTACTCCCGGCTTCCTGTGCCCCTTTTTTCGCACTGACTGCCAGATCGTCAATATGAATGTTACATGGTGTCACCTCACTCCATGTGCTGGCGATACCGACCATCGGCTTTTTAAAATCGTCATCCGTGACACCCACCGCTCTTAACATCGCACGGTTAGGGGCACGCATTGTATCATCACTGAACACTTGACTTTTAATGCGTAAATCTTTTCCCATCCTTCAGACCACCTTTCCTTTCGAGCTATTATAGACCCGATATACGAATCGTTCAATATTTTTGTGTTCTAATGAATGAAGCGATACACAAATATTTGAGTATTTTAACATAAATTAAAACATTTGGGAAGTTCTTTACTGCCATGTTAGGATAATAGTAAGGCTAATAAAATTTAGGCTTGCTTTTAAAGCCATCATATTCTAAGATGGATAACAACTTTTTACACAAGGGGATGGGGACATGGAAAAGGAACGTGCCATTCAAATAGATCTCTGTTCTTCACGAAAAGAAAAACCGCGTGATGATGAGCTTGAATTTGGCAAAACATTTGCTGACCATATGTTTGTTATGGACTATTCAGAAGCACAAGGCTGGCATGATGCACGGATTGTACCATATGAACCATTGACAATGGAGCCATCGTCCATGGTTTTTCATTATGGGCAGTCCGTTTTTGAAGGGATGAAAGCTTACCTTACACCGGAAGGCGATGCGCAGCTTTTCCGGCCCGAACGTAACTTTAAGCGTATGAATCATTCCAACGATCGCCTTTGCATACCGCCGATTGACGAAGCTTTTGCACTGAAGGCACTCAAACAGTTGGTATCGTTGGAAAAGGAATGGATCCCCAAAGCAATGGGAACGTCCCTATATATTCGCCCGTTTATTATCTCTACCGAACCTTTTCTCGGTGTGGCACCATCACGCTATTATAAATTTATGATTATTTTATCACCGGTAGGAGCTTATTACGAAGAGGGAATCAACCCAATAAAAATCGCCGTTGAAAACGACTATGTCCGCACAGTGAAAGGTGGAACAGGTGAAGCGAAGACCGGCGGAAATTATGCAGCCAGTCTTAAAGCACAAGAGGCGGCTGAAGAAGGAATCGCTCAGGTTCTCTGGCTTGATGGCATGGAAAAGAAATATATCGAGGAAGTTGGAAGCATGAACGTGTTTTTCAAAATCGACGGCAAAGTCGTTACACCTGCATTAAACGGCAGCATCCTCGAAGGTGTCACAAGGGATTCTGTGATCGAACTTCTCAAGCATTGGGAGATCCCTGTTGACGAACGGAAACTATCCATTGATGAATTGTACCAGGCCCACCAGGAAGGCAAACTGGAAGAAGCATTCGGTGCAGGTACCGCTGCTGTCATCTCCCCGATCGGACAGCTTGTTTGGAGTGGGCATCACCTTGATATTAACCAAGGAGAAACCGGTGCTATTGCCAAACAACTGTATAATACCCTAACTGGCATCCAGTACGGTGAAATCATTGATCCATTTGGTTGGATTGTGCCTATCGAGGAAACAGACAGCTCCAGCCTGAAGGCCACGGTGTAACACGAACCAGCCAATGCTTCGAAGTCAAATCAAACATGATCGCGTCTGACGTCAGTGACCCCCGGCATCATAACGAATCCGGGGGCTATTTTGTGGTCATATTGTTTTTTATAAACCTCTACCTCTTTCTGCGCCAAAATACGACAGCGGCAGTGGCTGCAATCGCTGATCCCGCAATAACAGGCCATGTCTTTAACGTATTGTCCTCCGTGTACAAAGCGTCTTTCAACATCAGATTGATATTCTGCGGTCGCTCAGCGAGACGGCGCATAAAATAACCGAACCAGTCACGGCCAAACGGAATGTATGTGCAGAACGGATACCCTTCCCTGGCAAGTTTCTCCTGCATATCGTTCCGAAAGCCATACAGCATCTGAAACTCAAACCGATCCGTACTGATGCCGTGCTCATCAACAAACGTTTTCAGTTCATTGATAATGCGATGATCATGCGTCGCAATGGACGTGAACGTATCCCCCAACAACCGATGTTTAGCCAAGGTGATGAAATGACGGTCAATGTCCTGATTATCCTGATAAGCAACATCGCTATCTTCCTTGTAGGCCCCTTTTACAATTCTGATTCGAACATTATTTAATCGGGCCAAATCATCTACCGCCCTGTAAAGATAGGACTGAATAACTGTTCCAACATTGTTGTATTGCTCGCGGAGCGCATCCAACACATCAAGTGTCATTTCATAATATGAATAATGTTCCATATCAATATTGACGAAAATATCATACCGCTCTGCTACTTCAAGAATATCTTTCATAGTGTCGATGCAAAATTGCTGATCCAAATTGAGTCCCAGCTGCGTTAACTTCACTGATAAATGACAATCCAGCTGCTCGTTATCAATAGCATTCAGAATTTCAAGAATATGTGCTTTCGCTTCAGTTGCTTCCTGTTTATCGACTGCAAATTCACCCAAATTATCCAGTGTACAGCTAATGCCTTTCGCATTTAATTCTTTGACGGTTTCCACGACACCTGAAATGGTCGTACCTGCGACAAACTTATCAGCACCCAGGAAGAACCCCCATTTTTTGGCCTGGCTATTTAAAAATTTACTGTTGGATAAACCGATGAAAACGTTCCTTATGATCGTTGTCATACCTAAAACTCCTTCAGCCCATTTTTATGTAACCGCATTCAATGTCTGACTGAATATATTATACTACAAATTGTTAGAAAATTTAATACACTCGTTTAAAAAAATTAACCGGTTAGATGGGAAAACGGCTGTTTTTAAACGTATGTGTATAAAAAACAGGCTCATTACCTGTTTGGGTAATGAGCCTGTCCTATCTTTAACGATGCCGTTTGTTCCGCTTATTTTCCAAATTGAGGAATTCTGTATCCTCTGCAAGTTCCATATCCGGATCCGGCTTTTGTCTCGTGAATCGGTTTTTATTATTTTGCTTGCCCTTGTCTTTATTACGATTTTTATTTTCCTCAGACATATACACGACCTCCCTCATTGAGTGTTATCCTTACGTTTTCCACCGTAAATTGACCTTATGACAGACAAACAATGCCATCATATAATCCGAAGACGTTCTATTGTTTATTTACCCTCGATTGCCGATTCTTGCGTTTGACGACTTCAGCATCTGTATCACTGTAGATGTTTGTGCCACGTCCTCCGGTTGTTTTAGCAATATACGCTTTGGCTTCGTTGTACGACAAGCCGGAACGACGACTCTGCTCTTTTATCGTTTCAGCAGACATAGTCGCATATTTATTTTCCATCATTAAGAACCTCCTTTCCCTTTTGACTTAGGATGTCACGATGAACGGTTTTCATGACGTCATCCATGACATTTTCTTATCAACCGGGAAAAGGTTACAATGAGATCGGAAAGGAGTTTGGTTATGACTCAGCTGCCAGAAGAGACGAGACAATTATTAAACGAAAACAGACACGATTCCCCTGCTTTTGCCGATCTTGTTCGCGCCGGCGGGTATAAACCTCCTGAAGATGCTATGCTTATTGATGCTGTTACAGCGCTGAGCATGGGGAAAAATATTTTGTTAAAAGGGCCGACCGGATCGGGGAAAACGCGATTTGCCGAAACACTCTCGCATCTGTTTCACCAGTCCATGTTTCAAATTAACAGCTCCGTTGATCTGGACGCAGAAAGCCTTATGGGGTTTAAGACACTTGATTACGAAGACGGTAAACAAGTGATCCGATTTGTTCCTGGACCGGTTACCAACGCCGTGAAAAACGGAACATTTCTCTATATCGATGAAATTAATATGGCTAAACCGGAAACGTTGCCTTTAATCAATGGGGTGCTCGATTACCGGCGCACCATCACAAATCCATTCACCGAAGAAATCATTACAGCTAAGCAAGGGTTTGGGGTCATTGCGGCTATAAACGAAGGCTATGTGGGCACTGTCCCATTAAATGAAGCATTGAAAAATCGCTTCGTTGTCATTGATATTCCGTATGTGCAGGGAGATCAATTGAAACAACTGCTCCAAAGTGACAGCCAGCTGCAAGACGGCACCATTCTTGATTTGTTTGTCCGGTTGTCCGGTGATTTAATTCAAGCCGTGGACCAAGGCAAACTTTCAGAAGACGCAGCCTCCATACGTGCACTGCTTGATGCGTGCGACTTAAGTGCCATGATTCCGCCAAAACGGGCCATCCGTCGCGCCATCGCAGATAAACTGGAAGAAGACAGAGAAAAAACACTCGTCCTTACGATGGCTGACACATTATTCGGATAGGAGCATATCTATGTATCGTTTTCGCGACACAACCATTGATACTCGCCTTTTCCTGCAGATGCAGGACTTGGCCGCCGTTTTAACAGGCATTCCCGACCTGAGATTTGCCTATGCTTACGGGTCAGCTATCGACAGCCAAAACCGCCGCCTGACAGCAAGTGCCAATTGGGGCATTGGCAACAAAGCAGCCCAGGAAACCGGTTTAAAAACGGATATTCTTTTGCGGACACGCGGTACGCTTTATCATACCACTGTCCCGGCGATGCAAGCATACATGGACCATGCAGCGAAAACCCGTCATCCAAAGTTTGCATCACAACTGTTCACGTTATTTGAAGATATACGATTGGAAGAAATCGTTAAAAGAGAACGTCCGGGCACAGCGGAACTTTTTCGCATTCGACAACAATACCAACGCCGTTATTTCACCCAACAGTTGAGGATGAACGTGACGCGCGGCTATGCAATGGATGAGCTCTACTGCCTCATTTGCCTGCTCATTCAATCCGATCAACCGGATCCTTCCTTTCCGGGAGCGACGAAGCAGCAAATAAACCGGCTGGATAATATAAAATCAGCCATTTTTCGAGCCTATGAAACCAATAATACACGTGAGACCGCTCATGCCGCGGAATCCGTTGTTGCCCGGATCGATGAAACCATGCCGGACATGGTTCATAACTATTTCATTGTTCCAATTGCCAATTATGCTGATTACACCGCAGAAACCGCTTTTGATGAACTGACACGCACCGATCCACTGGCCAATGACAGTCTTGAAGACGATGTAAGCGACGATGACAGCAACACGTTCGATGAGTCCTTTTCCACCTGGCACAGTGAAAATGAAAACGCAGAGCAGAAACAGAATTTCATGCAGTTTGAGCTGGAGCAAGGCACCCGGTCCAGCCTGTTGGGAGAAGGCGCACGTGAAACAGAGGAAGGTGATCAAGCAACCGCCTCAATTCAAGGGGACTCCGGAGAAAGTGAGCAAAATGACTATTCAAATATGGAAGCGATGGAGAAACGCACCAATCAGCAAGGCACATCCGCAACAGGGGAACCATTCGGTCATGAAAACAAACATGCCGTGAACGTCATCAAACATGCAGAACCACCGTCTGACGATCAAGAAAAACAGTACCGGATGTACAAAGAGGAAATTGCTCCTTACCGGCAACGTCTGTCCAAAACGATGGAAAAAGTGCTGGCGCATAAACAAACAGCTGCGCGTCAAAATCTCGTCGCCGGGCGACTGTCAAAACGATTGATATCGACGGCGACAGATGATTTTCCTAGACTTTTTTATAAGAAGGATAATGAATCCAAAGAGATCGATGCGGCGTTCACTTTGCTGATTGATTGTTCGGCGTCGATGATGAACAAGATGGAGGAAACGAAAAAAAGCGTCATTCTGTTCCATGACGTGCTTAAAGAATTAGGTATTCCGCATTCGATTATCGGTTTTTGGGAAGAAGCCACGGAAGTCAAAGACAAATATAAACCAAATTATTCCCATATCGTGCATTCGTTCCATGATTCGCTTTATCAGAAACACGGAGCTAACATTATGCAACTGGAAGCACAAGAAGATAACCGTGACGGATTCAGCATCCGGAAAGCAGCCGCCGAGCTCGAAGCCCGCAATGAAAAAAACCGCTTTCTGCTCGTGTTTTCCGATGGGCAACCGGCAGCCTCGGATTACACAGAAAACGGCATTATCGACACCAATCAAGCGGTTTATGAAACACGCCGCAAAAACATCAACGTTATCGGTATGTTTATTGCTGAGGGGGAAATAAGCGAAGAGGATGACCATCTCATGCGGAGCATTTACGGACATGACCGCATGATGGTCCCAGCAGCCACTGAGCTGACGGAGCACTTCTCCCCTCTTCTGAAAAAATTGCTTTTGCAAACGATGTAAACAGCCGCTCAAAAACACGAGGACAGGTCTCTCATTTGGGGAAAACACCCATCGAGGACCTGTCCAATGTAGGTCTTCAACCGCTTACCTTGGCATCGTCACTATCTTCATTTTTCCCTAAAATCAGATGTTCAAGTTCTTGGTACTCAATCTTATTAAATTCAGGTCCTTTGAAAATGAAGAAAATCGTACCGAGTGCGATCCATATCATTAAGGCAATCAGCGATGGAAGCCCCATGAATGCTGGTGACGCCGGGATAAGCAACAGCACTATAAACATCATCCCGATCAATGCTCCCAACAGACTGAATATTTTTTTGATTGGAGCAGCAAAAGATGGAAGCGATTGGTATTGGTCGCTCAAGGACTTTTCATTCGACCATTTAAACAATTTGTAAGCGACAACACATGTGTAAATATAGGCAATGGTAACACCGACCGATGACATATCAACGATCCATGTCAGAACTTGCCGGCCAAACCAGGGAGATATCAGACATACCGCACAAGTGAATATAATGCCGGCATAAGGCGTCCCAAATTTGGGATGAAGCTTAGAAAAAATACCTGGGATGATTTTTGCACGCCCCATAGCAAATAACAAACGACTGCTTGCTACATAGAAACCATTCAGACCGGTGGCTACCCCCATGGTCAGCGATATTCCGAGAACAAAAACGCCAAAGCTCCCCAAAATGCCACTCATAGCGTCGCCTGTCCCCCACTGCCGGTTTGTTAACTCTTGCCAAGGTGCTGCCAATGATGTTGCGGTAATCATGGCAATGTAAACGAGACCAGCAAATAAGAGCGACAATATAATCAGCATAAACCCTTTTGCAGGTGAGAAATTAAATTCTTCCGCCGCTTGCGGTATATTATCGAAACCAATAAAGGCCCATGGTGCAATCGCTACAATTACGATTACGCTTGACCACATCGATGCACCCGGCTGAAATAATGGCTGCATATTGTCAGCGGATGTGGACGGAAGGAAAAACGCACTGATGGTCAGAATTGCAACTCCTACAAGCATGCATACAACAAATACAAACTGGATTCGACCGGAAATACTGCCGCCACGAACATTCATATAAGCAAACAACACTAATGCAGCACTTGCAATCAGAACTTCGACGAGATAAACATCCCACCCCGCCATGCTGTATAAATAACCCTGCTCAGCAATATTCGGCACAATATATTTAATTAACAGTGAGAACGCCGATGCATTCAACGCAACAATGCAAATATAGCCCAACACCAGAAACCAACCAGCCACATACGCGTGATTGCGGTTGAAACCGAGAAAAGCGTAGGCAAATTCACCGCCTGATACCGGAAAATGCTTAATCAGGAAACCATAACTGACCGCTATTATCATCATTAGGACAGAGCCAATACCAAATCCAATAATGGCACCAAGTGGACCAGACCCTTCCATCCAAATGGAAGGTTGAACAAATGCTCCCCAACCAATGGCTGATCCCAAAGCGATCGCCCATACCCAATGAGGTTTTAACGTTTTAGTAAGTTGTTCCCTTTCCTTCATGCAACTATTCCCTCCAAATGTATTTCCGCTTTTAATCAACTTAAGCTCAACATATTTCCTATGACATACCATTCATGCGTGATCAAATATCTATTGACAACATATTGACGAATCATGGGGTAATGAGCTCTCACTGTTGATACCGCTTACATTGTCATGATGAGGTACTCCGTTTCTTTCTTGTTAAAATCTCTCTGGCAGCACATGCCGCCAGAGAGATTTATCCTTAACGGGTTTAGTTGCCCCATTCGCTGTAATCAAGATGCTTATACTTATCAAGGATACGTGTTGGCATATTCAGAGCATCTTTACGGAAAGGTGGTGCCAGCTGAGTGCCATCAACGTAAATATTCAATACAGCCGGTTTGCGTTGTTTCAATGCTTCTTCAATGGCCGGAACGATGTCTTCCGGCTTCGTAATGGTATGAGCAAGTGCTCCCATAGATTTGGCAACGTCCGCAAAGTCCGGTCCTTGGATATTGGAACCGATATAACGATCGTCAAAGAAATCCACTTGGTTTTTCTTTTCCGCCGCCCATGACTGGTTATTAAACACACAGGCAACGACTGGGATATTCTGCTCGACCGCTGTACTGACCTCGTGCAGACTCATGCCCCAAGCACCATCGCCGACAATGGCAAACACAGGTGCGTCAGGCTCTGCCCTTTGAGCACCCAAAGCCGCAGGATAAGCAAATCCAGTATTGCCATATGTCAATGCAGCAATGTGACGGCGTGGCTGTGTAAATTTCAAATACGCATTTGCTGTTGAAGATACGTTGCCGATATCAGACGATACGATCGCATTTTCAGGCAATGCTTTCGTCATTTCCAACAGCGCACGGCGTGGATTAATGGGATTACCGTCTTCCATTGCAAGATCGACGAGTTCTTGCTCCCAATCCTCTTTACGCTTGGAGACAGCCTTCATCCGATCTTCATCTTTTTTCGGTGACGGAAGTTCGGTTTGCAACTGACGATAGATTTCATCACTGGCAGCCTTCGCATCGCCGATAATACCGACCTCAACCGGATGTGTACGTCCGATTTGACGCGGGTTAATGTCGATTTGAATGATGTCTGCACTCTTCGGGAAGTAATCAATGTCATAGCAAGGCAACGTTCCAAACTGAGATAGTCTTGTACCAATGGCCAGGACGACATCGGCTTCTTCCATCGAATACATAGCTGCTTTAGAACCCATATAGCCGATTGGACCAACCGCCAGCGGGTGATCAGCTGGGAACGCATCATTATGCATGTATGCACATGCTGCCGGAGCAGACAGATATTCAGCCAGTTTTACAACGGTATCAATGCCACCAGCATCAACCGTGCCGCGGCCGGAGACAATGACAGGCTTCTTGGCATTCTTCAGCAAGTCAACCGCGCGTTCAAGATAGGTTGGGTCACCCGTTCCTTTTCTGTCAACACGGTACTGATGCGGTTCAAGGATATAGTCTTCCATTTCACCATAGAACATATCACGCGGAATATCAAACAAGACCGGGCCGCGTTCAGCATAGGCAATACGGAAAGCTGTCCGCAGTCGTTCAGCAACACGGCTGGTGTGTGTAACTTGTACCGTTTCCACTGTAATGTCTTTAAACATCGACACTTGATCTGCTTCCTGGAATCCATCCAGTCCTTTTGCCGGATTACCTGCAGATGGAGAAATGACAACCATCGGACTATGAGCCTGATTGGCCGCTGCAACAGACGTGACCATGTTCGAAATACCCGGGCCGTTCTGACCTACAATAACACCTGCTTTGCCGGAAACACGTTCCTGCGCATCAGCCATATGACCGGCTGTCTGTTCATGGCGCACCGGCACGAAACGAATACCGGCGGTCGGGAACAAATCCAACATATCCATAAACGCTGAGCCGACAATGCCGTAAACTTCTTTCACATCTTCTTTGATAAGTGTTTCAACGATGGCTTCACTCGGTGTCATTTTTTGTTTTTGCTTGGCTGCCTGCTTCATTTCCTCTTTTTGTTTAACCATACTATTAATACCTCCTAAATAAATTCTATGAGTTCAGTGTCCCTATTTTTTCAAGTGGATCGGTCATGTGTCTTTTTTCCAAGTTACCAGCAATGGTCCACAGTGTGTCCAGAAACAATTCCGTTGTCGATTTCATCACATGATGTTCGCGGTGAACGATATAGAAGTTCCGTTTCATTTCCAGGCCATGAACCGAATAGATATCCAAAAGCCCCAATCTCTGTTCTTTTCGGATGGCATGTTTTGATAGAAATGAAACGCCCAAACCCGATTCAACAACAGCTTTTATAGCCTCAGTACTTCCAAGTTCCTGAACAATGTTCAAGTTGTTGTCTGTCAGCCCCGCTTGTTCCATGTAATCATTGACAACTGCACGTGTCCCAGACCCCTCCTCTCTAAAAATCATCGGAGCCTGCTGGATTTGTTGCAAAGACAATGGCTCATTGGTCAAGAAATAACCAGGTGGAGCAATCAAAACCAGTTCATCTTCCAAAAACGGATTTATTTGCAGCTGGTCATCCTGAATTGGCGTTTCAATCAATCCAACATCAATCCATTGATCCTTAATGAGTTTTCCAATGGAATGGGAATTGGCAATACTTACTTGAACCTGTATCAATGGATAAGTCTCTTTAAAACGCTTTAAGAATGACGGCAGAAAATAGTCCCCAATGGTCAGGCTGCAACCCATGCTTAACTCACCGTAAGAATCGCTTTCCATTTGCGTGATTTCTTTATGAGCCGATTCATTCATCTGCACTATTTCCCTGGCATATTTCAAGAGAACCTTCGCTGATGACGTCATCTCCACTTTTTTCGTCGTTCGCTCAAACAGTTTCGTGTTCAACTCTTCTTCGAGCGCTTTCACTTGTGACGTAATCGTTGGTTGTGTTACAAACAATAACTTAGCCGCTTCTGAGAAACTCATTCTTTCCGCAACCGTGATAAAGGTCTTCAATCGTTCATAATTCATATACATGACCCGCCCATCCGGGTGATTTGTTATGCAGTCAAGTATTGTTATTTACAAACCATGAATGACTGACTTGACCGTTTTAGTGATAAAATCCAAATCATCCTCGGTGCTGGAAAATGGTGGTGCAATAATAAGGATGTTATTGCCTCCCGGGACGGTGGCTCCATTTTTACCAATAATCAGTCCTTTTTGTTTACATTGACCGACAACATCACCGACTTTCTTTTCGGATAATGGTGTTTTGGATTCTTTGTCCTCAACCAGTTCAATACCGAGCAAAAAGCCTTTTTGACGAACTTCACCGACATTTTTGTGCTCCGTTAGGTCATGCAACTCTGCCAGTTTGGTTTTACCAAGTTGATCGACGCGATTGACAAGATCCTCCTCTTCAACGATTCTGATGTTCTCCAGAGCCACTGCACAAGCTGCGGGATGACCCCCATACGTAGATACATGGCGGAAGAAATTATCTTTGCCTTCTTGTTTAAAGACTTTGTAAATGTCATTCTTAACCGAGGTTGCCCCCAACGGCAAATAACCACTTGTCAATCCTTTTGCCTGTGTTACAATATCCGGTTCCACGTTTTCCGCATGTTGAAACCCGAACATTTTACCTGTTCGTCCATAACCGGAAACGACTTCATCCATAATGAGCAGAACATTATATTTCTTGCAGATTTCCGAGACACGTTCAATATATTTCACGGAAGGAATAATGACGCCCCCACCTGAAATGAACGGTTCCATGATCACCGCGGATACAGTTTCTTCGCCTTCCCAGTTAATTTTCTCTTCCAACTCATCTGCAGCGGCCAAGTCTTTTTCTTCCGGTGTGCCTGGATACAGTGAGCGATAACTGTATGGCGGTGCCACATGCATAAATCCTGGAGCAGCCGGATCATATTTAACGCGGCGATTAGCTTGAGCCGTTGCACTCATCGCACCAAGGGTTGCCCCATGATAAGCGCGGTATCTGGAAATGACTTTATACTTCATCGGGTTGTCTGTCTGAATGTGATACTGCCGGGCAATTTTGAAAGCTGTTTCATTTGCTTCCGATCCACTGTTGGAGAAGAAGGTCTGGTAATCCGCACCGAGCAATTCACTTATTTTGTTAGCCAACCGAATAGCCGGTTTATGGTTCATGGTGAGCGGAAAGTACGACAACTGTTTGATTTGTTCTCCAGCTGCGTCAGCAACTTCCTGCCGGCCATACCCAATATTCACACACCAAAGACCAGAGACCCCATCAAGGTATTCGTTTCCATCTTCATCTTTAAACCACGACCCTTCCCCCGATTCTGCGACCATGGCTTTAGCGTCAGGGTCGTATTTATGCATGGCATTCCAAAGATGCGAGTCTTTTGCTGCTGACACATTGTTCAGTTCTTCTTCCGTTTTCATTATTCCATCCCCCTTTGTTTAATCTTATTTCAACCGTATGGAAAAGGTTATCTGTCCCCCTAAGAAATGAACAGAACCTGTTTCCCTGCTTATTTCATGAATCGAATGGTAACTGCTTACAGCCGATTGACAAGCAAAACCCCTTTTCCAATGTCTTTCTCCCGGCTCTACCACAGAATCATGAAGCCGATTCATCGAACCAACGATAGGCAAGAGTTGACGTCGTTATGAAAGCGTTTCGAGATCATGACGTCCGTACCAGTGATTCGATTTAATTTAATTGTATATAATAAACCAAATGATTTCAACCATTTTCTTAATTTTTTAATTTGAAAATATAATGAGACTTATTATACTTTTTCATAAATTGTTCGATTCGATTCCACCATGCTTTTCCGCACGGCGTAAAAATCCATACCGAGAAGAACAAGGGTTGGGAGCTGTCACGGGCTGATGCCGTCTATGAAGCGTCGTCAGCCGAATTTTCGTGACAGATTAATTTTGAAATTATACATATCACTACGGTAATAAGCGTTTTCCAGTTCAATAATATGACCTTCCAAATCTTTGATGATGCGTTTGGCGTGCAATACATTGGTGTGTGCGGGCACATTTAAGTAAATAGAATCCGCTTCAGTGATGGCGGCTGTACCAATGATTTGGCTCGCCTCTGCAAACCAAATACCGAGCTCTTGTTCTTCAATTTCGTATAATGTTGTATCATTTAAATCATATTGCACCAGTGCTTCCCCGATCGAAACAGGGTAATAATGGCATTCAACGCCGATCGGAATATCATCTGCATAACGCACGCGTTTAATAAAATACGCTTCCTCGAACCCTGTTTGTTCCTGGATATCAGGGGAAGGTACCATTTTATAATAAGTGATTAATGTAGCCCCCGGTTCCATGCCCATTTGTTTAATCGTCTCGGTTGTACTGCTCAAATTGCCAAGCCACTCATGAATTGGTTTTAAGGATACAAACGTTCCCGTTCCGTGCCGCTTCTCCAAAACCCCTTCCCGGACGAGGGTACTTATCGCCTCTCGAACAGTGCTCCGGCTGACATTATAATCTTCCATAAAACTGCGCTCGCTCGGTATCTGGCCCGTCAACTCTCCGTCTTCCACCTGTCTCTCTATAATATGCTTTAATTGAACATGCAGTGGCAAGGATTCCTCAAAATTCAATTCCACGATTGCAAAACTCCTTCAGACGACGAACGGACAGTGCTTGATCCCATGTCCGTTGTTTACAGATTTTTAAAATTACAACATAATTATCATAGCATACCCCGACAAACAGGGACAGACTGAAGCATACTCTATCGACTATTTGTTGTATCTTCCCACGTTATTCATATCTTTTCATTCCGGAACAAAGACGGTAAGATAAAAGGGAAAGATAGCGAAACATATCCTAAAATACGAATAAGGAAGATGCAGATTGATAGAAGTCTATACAGACGGCGCATCCAAGGGGAATCCAGGATTAAGCGGAGCCGGTATTGTCATCAAAGCACATGGTGAAACGTACGAACATTCTTTTTTATTAGGAAAAATGTCCAACCATGAGGCCGAATTTCATGCTGTCTTACGTGCCATGACGATTTGCAGCAACTATTTTTACGGCGAAATCATTTCACTTCGATCTGATTCCAAGATCGTTGCCGACATTGTGGAAAAGAATTTTACAAAAAACAGGGCTTTCCTTCCTTTTCTCAACCAATTCCGGGAAGCAGCAGATCATTTCCCGCATGTTTTCATGAAATGGATCCCAGAAAAACAGAACACCCATGCCGATTATTTAGCAAGAAAAGCACTTAGGGAATACTGACGCGAGTAGATAAAATCCCGGCCGTGCAAAACAATAGGCATTGACCAGTACAAACGTTATACTTAAGCCAATACCAAATTGAAAAGAGGGATTACTATGAGCAGTGGTATGGATGATGTGGCTCAGGGATGGCTGCAACATCGCATGGTACTTGATGATTTGCTTGCACAGACAACAGATGATGATGTGGATTACAGACCATGGGACGGGGCTATGTCACTCGGAGAACTCGCGATTCACATTGTCACGTCAACCGATATGTTTATTCAAGGCATTAAGCAAGGAGAATTTAGTGAACCGGCCACGGAAAATCATTATAAAACGATGACCGATGTCCGCACAATTGTTGAACGGTATACTGAACATACAAAAGAAGAAATTAAATCAATTTTTGACTTTCAACTTAAGGGTTATATTTTGTTCCAAAGTGTTCGGGCACCGGGTACATACTGGCTATCCAACGCCATCGATCATGAAATTCACCATAAGGGGCAGCTTTTTACCTACGTCCGCATGATCGGCGCACAAAATGTCCCTCCTTTTATGCGACAACCGAATGAGGTATAGCGGCGTATTGTATATCGGATGCAGGAGCCAAACAATTGATCCTGCATCTGAAATATCCTAAGCGAGCTTTCCTATAAAAGACACTATTTTATTTTAGTATCCGGAGAATTCTTCCATACGAATATTATCCTCATTAGCGCCAGCATCTTCAAGCAACTCATACATATCCTGCACCATATCGGATGGTCCGGACAAATAATAAATGGGGTTAGCCACATCCGTTACATGCCTTTTCAGCATGGCTTCATCGATGTGTCCCGTTTCGCCACTCCATTCACCAATATCATCCCCTGTCATGACAGGGATTAATGTAAAGTGATCGTGTTTTTGTGCCATCTCTTCCAATTCAGATAGAAACGGGGCATTATCCGGTGTTTTATTCGAATAAAAAAGCGTGATAGGATGATCGGTTTGCTTATGAAGCGCTTCAGCAATCATGCTCCGCACCGGCGTTATCCCAATACCGCCAATGACAAATACCGCCGGCGTTGATTCGGTTTTATGCAATGTGAAATTACCATGCGGTGCATCCAATTTCACTTCATTTCCGGGTTCCAGGTTCCCAAGCACACGTTTGTATGCCGAATCACGCATGCGGGTCGCCGTCACCAACTCATTTTCGGACGGCCCTTTCACAAACGAAAAAGCTCTCGTATTTCCTTCCTCGTCTGTTTCGGAAGGTTCAATTAATGTAAAATCACCGAATTGACCGGCCTTAAATGAAAAATCGTCCGGCATCTCCCAGTGAAACGCCATCGTTTCGTCAGCAATCTCTTCCTTCTTCAGCAATTTTATCGTATAGTCCGCCATGTGGACACAACTCCCTTCTGCGGCATATTGTGTTCTTTGTGATTGTACCCTGTTTAACGGATCATTAAACAAAGACAAGATAGGCACTCATTGGACGAAAGCGTCACTTTTCAGGGACGGAAAACGAGATCAGGAATCCCGTTCCTAAATTATTTGCGTAAGACCGAATGAAACGGTAAACTCTATATCACATGTTATAAGCCATCATTCATAAACGGCAAATAAACCGTTTAAATAATGGAAATACTAAGGAAAAAGGAGGGGGAATCATGGCGCATCTCCTCAGGGACCTCATTTTTATTATTGTTGGCACGCTTATGTATGCCTTGGCACTCACGATTCTTGCTATTCCAAACAATTTGGCTGATGGCGGCCTTACCGGAATATCCGTGATCGCCCACTATGCATTCGGCTTTTCACCCGGTATCGTGAACTTCATACTGGCATCCATTATCATTCTCATCGGGTATCGTGTCCTTCCGAAACGATCTGTTATGCTAACGATTGTCACGTCACCGCTCATCTCCTTCTTCATCTATATAACAGAAGGGATTGGTGAGTCCCTGGGAGATCCGCTGGTGTCGGCCATATTTGCCGGATTTTTTATTGGCATTGGAACAGGACTGATCTTCCGCACCGGCAGTTCCATGGGAGGAACAAGCGTTATTGCCCGAATGCTTCATTACAACCTGGACTGGGATTTAACGCGAACAAATTTTGTGCTCGACACCATCATTGTCGGGTCAGGCCTGTTTATTATAGGGCCGCTCAATACCATGTATACGATTATATCGCTATTCGTCGGAAAAAAAGCGACAGATCTCATTATAGAAGGGTTGGATACACGTAAAGCTGTCAGCATCATATCCGCTTATGCTCCGGAAATTACTGATGAAGTGGTTCAACATATGAGAACAAGTGCAACTGTTTTCGAGGGATACGGCGGCTATATGAAAGAAAATGCTGACATGGCGTACATCATTATTAGCAAATACCAGCTGTTGAAACTGAAACGCATCATTAATTCAGTGGATGAGCGAGCCTTCGTCGTTGTTCATGACGTCCGGGATGTATTCGGCGGCAGCTTTTCATGGGCACAAAAATCCTGATAAAAACACAGGACGAAAGGGATTCATTTATTCCATATATCGTAGTCCCTGTAAACGAAAACAGGGCTGATTCAACAGCCCTGTTTTCAGTCATCGATTATTCGGTTGGAATACCGTCTAGCCATTTGTCCACTTTATCCTGGTTGTTGTCAAGGTAGTTTTTAACAACATCTTCAACAGGTTTGTCCTCTTGATGGACTTTAGGCATCAGTTTGTTAATCATATCGTAGCTTTCATCATATTGTTCCATAACTTTGTAAGCCCGTGGCGCATCTTCTTTCAACCCTTTGCGGGCGACCGTGTAAATCTGGTCACCTTTCCCGCCATAGACTTTCTTGGAATCATCAAGCATCTTCAAGTCCATGACACCGAACGCCCAATGTGGCTTCCAAAGTGGAACGATAATTGGCTCTTTATTTTCGATGGCAGACTTCAATTCAGTAATCATAGCCGCTTCTGAACTCTCCAGCAATTCCCAATTTTCCAGTCCATATTCTTTGAAAGCATCCTGGGTATTTTGCATAATGCCAGCGCCCGGATCAATGCCTGTAATTTCCCATCCAACAGATTCGCCAAGTTCTTCGTTTCCTTTCAAGTCTTTCATGGAATTCACATCGTCCATGTAGCTTGGAACAGTCAATGCCAATGGAGCTTCGTCCAGCACTTGATTCACCTTAACGAGTTTATCACCATATTTATCCCAGTATGGTTTGTGCGTCGCAGGCAACCATGTGGATGTCTGGAAATCAGCAGACCCATCAGCCATACTCGAGAACATGGCACCGGCCTCAACCTGTTTCTTTTCAACCGTATAGCCGGCTTTCTCAAGCAATTGTTTTAACATCTCAGTACTGACAGTTTCTCTGGCCCAAGCAACATACGGTTCGGTGAGCTCTTTCTGACCTAACTCAGGCCCCTCAGTCTCAGGCTCCTCAGTTGATTCTTCGCCATTATCGGAGCCGTCACCTGACGAATCCGATTCGCCGTTCGCTTCACCATCATCGCCGCATGCAGCTAAAAGCATCGACAACGTAAGCATTAAAACAAATGCTATCAATCCTAACTTAAATTTACTATTTGTAAAAATAGTGAAACCCCCCAAATTCTTTGTATTTTTATCGCCATGCCCTTTATGATCCTAATAGCACAAGACATGGGACAATTATGGCGCAATTACCAGTAAACCATCCATCATCCACAGACGAGGATTAACGTCGGAATAACCAGTAATTTGCAATAACTAGATTTAATAATAACAAAAGGGCTGGTACAACCCAAATCAGTATCCCACAGGAATAAAGAGCATATAGCACTATTCTTGCATTAATTATCGCTCAATTTAATTATTGGATAATTTCCAATGTTAATAAACATATATGCCTATTTATCAAGTTTTACCCACGAATTAAAAGATTACGTCGTCGTTTCCATTACAAAAATGGAGAGACACGACAATGAGTCGCATCTCTCCATTGCTCTCATTAAGTATGTGGCATTAGAAATGTTATCAAGAAATCCCCAATTAAATAGCCATAGTCGTTTCAGACGGTTGAGTTGTGACGATAATGTCACCATTCCGGATGGAATACAACACCGGTGCCTGTGTACGGATCGCTTCATATTCGGATTCCGTATCCAGGACGATTAGATTGGCGCGGTTGCCTTTTTCCACACCATACCCATCCTCAATGCCAAGTGTTTTCGCACCATTGATGGTGATTAAGTCAAGAGCCGTTACGATATGCTCATAATCGGTCATATGACACGCGTGCAACCCCATCTCGACGACACGCATCAAATTGCCGTCACCGAGCGGATACCAGGGGTCCTGAATGGAATCGAGACCGAAACAGACGTTAATGTTCGCTTCACGCATATCTTTCACGCGTGTCACGCCACGTTGAACGGGGAAGCTATCAAAACGTCCCTGCAAATGCAGGTTTGCTTTCGGCAGGGCGATAAAATGCATGCCGGTTTTTTTCAGCGTCTGGAAAAGTTTATAGGTGTAAGCATTGCTGTAGGTGGCCATGGCTGCTGTATGGCTGGCTGTTACACGAGACCCCATCTTTCGTTTCCATGCTTCACCGGCCAACACTTCCAAATACCGGGACTGGTCATCATCAATTTCATCGCAATGAATGTCGACACGTTTTTCGTATGCTTGCGCGAGATCGAGGATTTTATGAACGGAACGAACGCCATCGTCGCGTGTCAGTTCATAATGCGGGATGCCGCCGACAACGTCCGCTCCCATTTCCAGCGCTTGAATGAGCAATGACTCGCCTTCCGGTTTCGTATAAAGTCCCTCTTGAGGAAGGGCAACAATCTGAATGTCCATATAATCTTTAACCTCTTCCTTCACATCAAGCAGAGCCTTTAAACCTGTCAAAGACGGATCGCTGACATCGGCGTGTGTTCGAACGTGCTGGACACCATGTTTAAGCTGCATGCGGATGGCCTGTTTCGCACGTTTTTTAATATCTTCTTTTGTTTCTTGTATTAATTGTTTTCGTTCGGCCCAAATTTCTATGCCCTCAAATACCGAACCTGATGTGTTCCATCTCGGCGTACCGGCAGTAAGCACATAGTCGAGGTGGATATGTGGCTCCACGTATGGCGGCAAGACCATTTTTCCTTGCAAATCCAGAGTTTCATCCTCTATTGTTGCCGTTTGATCCGCGGAAGTAATCGATTGTATAATGCCTTGATTGATCGCAATATCCCATCTGCCTTCATGCCCATACAGCTTTGCATTTTTTAAAAGCATGTTGTCTCTCTCCTTTTCTATGTTACGTTTTATAGTTTATCACATTTGTTTATAGACAAGAAACACAGATGAATGGTTTAAACTTCCATACTTGACACTTATCGGTCACATTATGACTATCATCATAAACATTTTTTCAGTTAGCAAACAGTGCGACATTGTTCGTTATTTTACAATGTGCCGACCGTCCTCTCTTCAGTTTCATCAGAACATCGTTCACCAAATGCCATCCTCCAGCATTAACTAACCATTAGAAATTTGAAAAATGTGTTTACTTCCACTTAAAAATGTACTATACTAACTAAAAGTTGCACATAGGAAACTTTATATCAGTCGTAAAATGATGTTTGTATTACACACTATTTTTAGGAGGGGAAAATAATGATGCAGCAGGCAATTAACGTAAATGGGTTACACGTTTCCTATTACGGCAAGGAAGTTCTCAAGAATGTCAGTTTTTCGTTTAAAACCGGCAATCTGATTGGCATCCTTGGACCAAATGGGGCGGGCAAATCAACATTGATGAAAGCTGTGCTCGGATTGATTCCATACGACGGTGGTCAAATCACTATTGGAGACTGCTCGCTGAATAAGGTGCGCAAACAAATAGCGTATGTTCCACAGCGATCCAATATCGATTGGGACTTCCCTATTATCGTCAAAGACACCGTGTTACTGGGAACTTACCCGAAGCTTGGCCTGTTTCATCGGCCGAAAAAAGCCGATAAAGAATGGGCTATGGAGTGTCTGGAACAGGTTGGCATGGCGGAATTTGCTCAATCACAAATCGGTGAGTTATCCGGCGGCCAGCAACAGCGGGTATTTTTAGCACGGGCATTAGCACAAAATGCTGACTATTTCTTTCTTGATGAACCGTTTGTAGGGATTGATGTAGGAAGTGAAGAAATCATTATCAATAAACTTCGGGAGTTACAAGACCGTAAAAAAACCATTTTTGTCGTTCACCACGATTTATCAAAGGTCGAAAATTACTTCGATGAACTCATTCTCATCAACAAAGAACTGTACGGTGCCGGACCAGTACAACAGGTGTTTCAAATGGAGAATATGGAAAAAGCCTACGGGATGCCACTGGCAATAGCTGGAGGTGGCATGTGATGGAATTTGTCCAGGATCTATTTAACTATGAATTTTTGCGCCGGGCATTCATCACATCCGTTATTGTCGGTATCATATGCGGCATCATCGGTAGTTTTATCGTGCTGCGCGGCATGGCTTTGATGGGAGATGCGATCTCTCATGCGGTCCTTCCCGGTGTCGCCATTTCCTACATGATTGGCATCAACTACTTTTACGGAGCTGTTGTCACTGGCGTGTTAACAGCACTGGGCATCGGTATTATCAATCAAAATAGCCGGGTTAAGAGTGATGCATCCATAGGTTTAGTATTTTCAGCGGCGTTTGCACTTGGTATCGTTCTGATCACCATAGCCAAAAGCGCCACCGACTTAACCCAAATCCTGTTCGGTAACGTATTGGCAGTTCGCCCGTCAGATATGTGGCTGACGATCATTGTTGGCATCATCGTGCTGGCAGCCGTGTTCGTATTTTACAAAGAACTTCTTGTATCCAGTTTTGATGAAACGATGGCCGCAGCCTATGGATTGAAAACACGAATGATTCATTACGGCATCATGATTTTGCTGACGCTGGTAACAGTAGCATCATTGCAGACAGTCGGCGTTATTCTAGTTGTGTCGATGCTTATTACACCTGCATCAACCGCTTATCTGCTGACTAACAGACTATCAACCATGATCGGTCTGGCGGCATTTTTCGGTGCCCTATCGTCGGTACTCGGACTCTACATCAGCAATATGACCGACTTACCCTCAGGACCAATTATTGCCATGGCCACAACCGGCATTTTTATCATTGTGTTTTTATTCGCCCCCAAACAGGGAGTCGTTTGGCGCAAGTTGCAAATCAATAAACAACGAGCACGTCTCGGTAATTAAACTATATGATTAAGGAGTGACCAGGAAATGAGGAAACTATTAATGGCAGTCGTTATGGGCACTTTGCTCATTCTAGCTGCGTGTGGCGGAGAAAAAAGTGCATCAGGGGATGATGGAAACAATGGCGATGACAAACTACAAATCGTGACATCATTTACGATTATCAAGGATTTAGCAGAAGAAATTGGCGGCGATCTCGTGGAGGTCCACAACCTCGTGCCAACCGGAACCGATCCGCACAATTATGAACCATTGCCTGAGGATATTAAACACGCAACCGATGCCGACGTTCTCTTTTACAACGGCATGAATCTGGAAGGTGGAAAAGAAGGATGGTTTTTCAAAATGATCAATTCTGTCGGTCAGGATAAGGACAATGTCTTTAGCGTAACAGATGGAATTGACCCGATGTATATCGGTGGCGGTGATAAGAAAAAGGAAGTTAACCCGCATGCCTTTATTGATCCGAGCGCCGGTGTTCAAATGGCCGAAAACATACGTGATGCGATTATTGAAGTGGATCCGGACCGGGAAGAACAATATAAAGAAGAAGCTGCCGCATATATTGATAAACTGAAAACGATTGAAAAAGATTATGAGAAAAAATTGAGCGAAATACCAGAAGACGACCGTATTATCGTAACAAGTGAGCGGGCTTTCCAATACCTCGCGGACTCCTATGACTTGAAAGAAGGCTTTGTTTTTGAAATTGATACAGAGGAGAACGGAACACCCGAGCAAATTAAAAATCTCGTATCCTTTGTTGAAGACAATGATGCACCGGCGTTATTTGTCGAATCGAACGTTGACCCAAGACCGATGGAAACCGTGTCCCAGGAATCAGGCATCCCGATTTACGACAAACCCATCTATTCCGATGAGATTGAGGAAGAAGGCGGAGAAGTGGACACGTACGTTAAATATTTGAACTATAATCTCGACATTCTCTATGATGGCTTGACCCGGTAAGACATCGACGCCTCTTTGCTGTTGGTATGCAGAGAGGCGTTTTTTAGTTGTTGGATGCGATCATTCTATGCACCAACTGAAACCATTTCTTTGACATTGTTCGGTGTGTTCTCTTTAATAGAACGTATCCTTATTTACATCCATTCCCAAGGAGGCCATCTTATGCGTGGACATACAAACGAGAATGGTTTAAAACTGTCCGTTCTCGACTTGGCAACGATTTACAACGCCGAATCGGTAACGCAAACATTAAATAACTCGGCAGAACTTGTTCAATTGGCAGACAAGCTTGGATACACGCGTTACTGGTTCGCGGAACATCATAATACAAAACACCAGATAAGTACATCACCGGACTTGCTGGCAGCGCACACAGCGGCATTGACCGAACATATCCGTATCGGTTCCGGCGGTGTTATGCTACCGAATCACAGCCCGCTTAAAGTCGTCGAAAACTTCTCTTTATTGGAGGGGTTGCACCCGGGACGAATTGATCTCGGAATGGGGCGTGCGCCGGGGACCGACGGAATGACCGCTCTAGCATTGCGTCGCTCCCGTGAGGCCGTCAACAGCGATCAATCCGGCGAACTTTTAAACGAGTTGCTCGCCTATTTTACAGGAGATTTTCGGGATGATCACCCATTTGCCAACATTACACCAACGCCTGATCGTTCACTGCAACCGGAGCTATTTATGCTTGGCTCGAGTGACGGTGGAAGGCAAATCGCTTCTCAGTTCGGACTTGGCTATGCGTTTGCCGGCCAGATCAATCCGGATTGGGCCGTTCCGGTTCTGCAAAACTATCGGAAACAGTTTCAACCGTCCAAATTCATGAGTGAGCCGTACAGCATCTTGTCCATTATCGTCGTATGCGCTGAAACGGATGAAGAAGCGGCTTACTATGCAGCACCGGCTGAGCTGCAATGGGTGCGTTGGGGAACCGGCCAATTTCAATATGCCCCACCAACGCTGGAAGAAGCTGCAGCTCATACGTACACGCAGGAAGAAGAGATGGTGCGCCAGCAAAATAAAGGACGGTTTATCATTGGTAGCGTGGATACAGTGAAAGAACAAATTATGCAGTTGCAAGAAGACGCACAAATCGACGAACTAATGGTTTTGAATATGATTACCGATAAAGAAGCGCGGCACCAATCGTTCTCCCTGCTTGCCGACGCTTTTCAATTGAGCAGCAACACATCCAACTGAAGGAGGCATACAACTATGCAAACGATGCAAGCATTCGTACGAACCAATGCCAGCAGCAATGACGTAGAAATCGCTGACGTTCCGATACCATCCGTTAACGATGATGAGGTCCTTATAAAAGTGGAAGCATTCGGTGTCGGTATTCACGATCGATATTTTATTCCGAGAGATATAGACTTTCCTTATCCAATCGGCACAGAGGGATCAGGCACCATTGTGCAAACAGGTCATTGTGTGAACGATTTTACCGTCGGGGACCGGGTCATTTTTACAACAACCCTGCAACCAAAAGGCGGTGCGTGGGCTGAGTATGCTGTTGCCCGTCCGGCGGCACTCATTCCCATGCCCGACCATCTCACCTTCCAGCAAGGGGCAGCGGTTCCTGTTGCCGGAAAAACAGCACTGGAAAGTATGCGCGCACTGGACCTTAACAAAGGCGATCACCTTTTTATCGCTGGTGCGTCCGGAGCGATTGGTACCTTTGTCATCCAGCTGGCAGCAGCCAAAGGCATTCATGTGGCCGGTTCCGCTTCCGCAAGAAATCATGATTATATGACATCGCTCGGCGCGGAAAAAACGGTCGATTACCATGATCCGGACTGGCAAAAGCAAGTCAATGAATGGGGAGATGGCGGTGTCACAGCAGCCTTAGCCATTCAACCAGGGACAGGAAAAGACAGTATGCCCGTTGTGAAAGACCGTGGGAAAATCATTACCGTATCAGGTGATCAACTCGACGGCGAACGAGGTATTACGGTTCAGCAAATGGGCCACCATGCCGATACCCAAAACGATGTCGTCAAGCTTGCACACGACATTGCAAATGAAAAAATCACGCTTGTTATTGAAAAGGAATACCCATTTGAACAAGGGTTGGAGGCACTTCAAAAAACCGAAACAAGGCATGCAAGAGGGAAATTAGTGGTAACAACGCCTTAAATTCAGACCAGGCGCCTTTTCCCCACCTTCCAACAAAAATGGGAACGGCAGCCGCTTAATTAGCTCCGTTCCCATCTCACATGATTTATGAAACCATGACTTTACATATATCGTTGGTAAAGGTGACCGGATCGTTTACCGGCAATCCTTCAATCAGGAGGGCCTGGTTGTACAATAAATTTGTGTACAATTTGAACGTCTCCTCATCCTGATTATATACCTGCTTTAATGAGTCGAATATATCGTGGTTGACGTTTATTTCCAACACTTTTTCCGCGTTTATTTGCTGGTTGTTCGGCATCATGTTCAACGTTTTTTCCATGTCCAACGAGATGTCGCCATCCGCTGTCAGACAGACGGGATGAGATTTCAATCGCTTGGAAACACGGACTTCTTTTACTTTGTCAGAAAGAATCGTTTTCATTTCGTCAAACAGCGCTTTATTCGCATCGGCTTCTTCGGTAGCTTGCTGATCGTCTTCGTCCAAATCAATGCCCAAATCACCACTGGACACCGAGCGGAATTCGATATCGTTATAGTTTGCCATCATGGTAATGGCAAATTCATCCACTTCATCCGTGAAATATAAAATTTCATACCCTTTATCTGCCACCAGTTCGGTTTGCGGCAGCTTTTCAATTCGATCGCGAGACTCCCCTGCAGCATAATAGATATACGGCTGATCCTCTTTCATTCGTGAAACATAGTCATCCAGTGTGACCAATTTCTTTTCCGTGGATGAATAGAACATTAACAGATCCTGCAACGTCTCTTTGTTGGCACCAAAATCACTGTATACGCCAATCTTTAACTGACGGCCAAAGGAGTCATAAAATCGTTCGTATGCCTCACGGTCATTCTGCTGCAGCTGCAGAAGCTGTTGTTTAACTTTTTTATTGATGTTTTTCTCAATCAGTTTAAGCTGTCTGTCATGCTGAAGCATCTCGCGTGAAATATTTAACGATAAATCCTCAGAGTCCACCATACCTTTTACAAAACTGAAGTGATCCGGCAGCAAGTCCGCGCATTTTTCCATAATCAGTACGCCATTTGAGTACAGCTGCAACCCTTTTTCATACTCTTGTGTGTAAAAGTCAAATGGTGCGGTTTCCGGAATGAACAAAATAGCGTTATAACGAACGTTGCCGTCCACTTGAAGATGCACATGCTTCAGTGGTTTATCATGGCCAAAACATTGTTCCTGATAAAATTGTTCATAATCCTCATCGGTCAATTCGTTTTTATTTTTTCGCCAAATCGGCACCATGCTGTTGACCGTTTCTTCCTCGGTATATTCAACGTATTCATCGCTTTCCTCGTCTTTCGGCTCGCTTTTTGTCACGTTCATCTTAATCGGATAACGGATGAAATCGGAATATTTCTTAATGATGGTTTGCAGCGTCTGCTCGTCCAGGTACTGGTCATAATCTTCATCATCCGTGCTTTCCTTCATTTTAATATAAATTTCCGTACCTGCTTCAGCTTTTTCGTACGGCTCAATCGTATAACCGTCCGTGCCTTGTGACTCCCATTTATAGGCATCATCACTGCCGTACGCCTTGGTGATGACGGTGACAGCATCGGCAACCATAAACGCAGCGTAAAACCCGACACCAAATTGCCCGATAATGTCGTGGCCATCCTTCATTTCATTTTCATTCTTAAATGACAATGATCCGCTTTGGGCAATAACGCCAAGATTGGATTCCAGTTCGTCTTGAGTCATACCAATTCCGGTATCGATGACTTTTAAGATCCGATTATCTTTATCAGCCTCAATCTTAATATAGTAATCGGCCGGGTCAAATTGGATAGAGTCATCGGTCAGCGCCTTATAATAAACTTTGTCGATGGCATCACTCGCATTGGAAATCAACTCCCGCAGGAACACTTCCCGTTGTGAATAAATAGAGTTAATCATCAGTTCCAATAACCGTTTCGATTCCGCTTTAAATTGTTTCTCAGCCATCCGTGATCACTCCTTTTGAAAATTATGTAATAAAAATGATTGCTTATATTGTACGCTCGTTTTCTGTTTCTGCTATTTAGCACTCTCCTTTTCCGAGTGATAATTCCCAATCTATTAAATACCATGTGAACTCTTCTATGTCAAATGACAGATCAAAACGGATAGTGAATGGTAATTATTGTCACGTCATAAACGTTGAGCCCAGAAAATTTCTCTTCCCCCCTACTTGCCCGCCCTCCGCCTTTTCTATACAATAAACTCAGAAATACCGGAAAGGATGTTTCTCATGCCGACTTACAATAAACTCGTACGCGACCGCATCCCGGAGATTATCAAAAGGGACGGAAAACAAGCTACAACTGACATTTTGGATAGCAATCATTACATAGCCGAATTGAAATCAAAATTACACGAGGAAGTGGCTGAATATCAGGATGCTTCAACCGATGCGGACTCCTTGGAGGAACTGGCGGATATTCTGGAGATTATGCATGCTCTTTCAAAAACGCATGGCGCTTCGATAGAAAACGTAGAAGCTATTCGTCAAGAAAAGGCTCGCAAACGAGGAGGCTTTGACGATAAAATTTATTTAATTGAGGTTGACGATACATGAGCGATATTTCCCTGCATACCAAACAGCTCCACCAACAGTTAAAACAAGATATTCAGAACTCATCCACCATTTATATTATCAGTTCCTTTATAATGAAAACCGGTGTCGATGTTTTATATGAAGCCCTTCAGGATGCGCTTGCTAACGGAGCTGATATCAAATTATTAACCGGAGATTATTTGTATGTCACACAGCCTGAAGCACTCAGCAAATTGCTGGAATTAGAAGGCGATACCATTGAAATCAGACTATGGCGCAGCAACGGCATCGCTTTTCATCCAAAAACATACATATTCAAGCATCGGGAAGAAGGCGCACTTATCGTTGGTTCATCCAATATGTCCCGTTCAGCTTTCACAAATGGTATGGAATGGAATTTGCGTATGCAGCGCAATGCATCTTTTGAGACATTTGAAACTGCGATGAATACATTTATCGAATCATTTTACGCCAGCCAAACCACTCGTGTTAATGCAGAGTCATTTAAAATATATAAACAGGAATATGATCAATTCCACGCCAATCATGCGAATCTTATCTCTAACTGGACCAGACAGGAAGAAATTGAACTTACTCTTCCTGATATGGATACAAGCGAGCAGCCGGATTACATACAGGAAACGTCCCCAGCTTACGAAACAAGGGTTGTTCCGCGGCAGGCACAAAAAGAAGCATTGGAAGCACTCCAGAATACAATCGAGGAAGAATACAATAAAGCCATGGTTGTCATGGCAACAGGACTCGGCAAAACATACATGGCAGCATTTTTAGCTAAGCAATTTAACAAAGTATTGTTTGTAGCTCATCGAGAGGAAATTTTATTGCAGGCAAAAAAGAGCTTTGAACGTATCCTCGGAAAATCCGGCGGCCTGTTTTACGGAGCAGAAAAAGAACTAAACCACGATATGCTGTTTGCATCTATTTTCACCTTGAGTATGCAAGAACAGCTACACCGGTTTGACTCAGATGAATTCGACTTAATAATCGTGGATGAATTTCATCATGCCGCAGCTAAAAGCTATCAGAACATCATAAACTATTTCGAACCCGCATTTTTACTTGGATTGACAGCGACACCTGAGCGGACAGACGGTCAGGATGTGTTTGCTCTTTGTAATGGGAATGTTGCCTATGAGATGTCATTTATCGAAGCCATACAACGTGGTTGGCTTTCCCCTTTTACCTATTACGGTGTAAAAGACACGGTTGACTATTCCGACATACGCTGGCTTGGCAACCATTATGATCAGCATGAACTAATGATGAGTCAATTAAAGACAGAACAGGCTAGCTACATTTATCATCAATGGATACAGTACAAACAATCACGCACACTGGTATTTTGCTCGTCCATCCAGCAGGCGGTTTTTTTAGCCAACTATTTTGAGGGTCAAGGAACACGGTCAATCGCACTAACGTCGGAAACGAAAACTATATCACGCAACCAAGCGATAAACATGCTGGAATCAAGAGCGATTGATATCATCTTTACAGTTGACCTTTTTAATGAAGGTGTGGATATTCCATCCGTGGATACCTTATTATTTGTCCGACCAACCGAATCCCTTGTTGTCTTCACCCAGCAAATTGGGCGCGGGTTGCGACACTTTCCCGGTAAAGACTCCTGCGTGATCATTGATCTTATCGGAAATTACCGGCACGCGGATACCAAACTTCAAGTCCTGGACCAAAACCAAACATCAAAAACGTCATCAGCCCGGAAAAATGTTGTACCGATTGTACCAGAGACATGCGGCATTCATTTAGAAACGGATGTTATTCACCTGCTGGAAGAGCTACGAAAAAAACGCAGTCCCCGGAAAGAAAGGGTCTTCAACGATTATATCGACGTCAAGGAACAACTGGGAAGACGTCCGACATACACAGAAGCCCACCTGAATGGCACCGTGAATGCTAAGGAGTATAATCAGGCTTTCGGCGGTTTTTTTGCATTTTTAAAGCAATATGGCGAACTGACAGAACACGAAACTAATGTGTACCAAAAACATTATGCTTGGCTAAAAAAAGTGGAAAAAGAACCCATGACCAAATCCTATAAAATGGTCATCCTGATGTATTTACTAGAAAAGGGCTCGGCTGAGTGGCTAAAACCCATTACACCAGTGGAAGTGGCGCCTTACTTTCACCGCTTTTTCATGACAAAAGAATACCGCAAGCATATAGACTTTTCCAGCAACAATACAAAAAAACTGTGGAATTATGATGAGAAAGGTGTTGCTCGCTTAATTGCTACCATGCCCATGGAAAAATGGGTAGGAAACGATGGGCTTTTATTCTTTGACGGCGAACAATTTGGTATTAATTTCAGCGTTAACGAAGCTGATCAGGAAATACTTCATGAAATGACAGAACAAATATGTACCTATAAGTTGCATGTCTATTTTGAACGGAAGAAGCGATAAGAAAGATAGTTCAATAGGAAACGTCTTAAATTAGGGAGAGGAGTTCTTCACCCCTCCCCTCCTTCGTTCTGATCATTATTTTTTAGTTGCAATGAGTGATTTCACTTCTTGACGACGACGGTGCAGGATTGGCTCTGTGTAACCATTCGGTTGCTCGGCCCCTTTGAAAACCAGGTCGCGAGCAGCCTGGAAAGCGACCGACTGATCGTAGTTATCAGACATAGCCCTGTAATTAGGGTCGCCTTCGTTTTGTTTATCGACCACTTTGGCCATACGTTTCAACGTCTCTTCCACTTGATCTTTGGAACAAATGCCGTGATGGAGCCAGTTTGCCATATGCTGACTGGAAATACGCAATGTCGCACGGTCTTCCATAAGCGCAACGTCATTGATATCCGGCACTTTTGAGGAACCGACGCCTTGTTCCACCCAGCGTACAACGTACCCCAGTATGCCTTGCGCATTGTTATCGAGCTCCTGCTGGATGTCTTCATTGCTCCATGCTGGATTTTCAACAATTGGAATCTGAAGCATCTTGTCTACGTAATGATCGGTTTCTCCTTTTAACTGTTCCTGGACCCCTCCTATATCAACTTGATGATAATGGAGGGCGTGCAACGTGGCTGCAGTAGGCGACGGGACCCATGCCGTGTTGGCGCCAGCTTTTAGATGGCCAATCTTCTGCTCCATCATTTCCTTCATAAGATCAGGCATTGCCCACATACCTTTTCCGATCTGGGCACGATTTTGAAAGCCACTGTCCAAGCCAGCCTTGACGTTTGATTTTTCATAGCTATCCAGCCATTGCGATGATTTCATATCTTTTTTCCGGATCATCGGACCGGCTTCCATAGAGGTATGGATTTCGTCACCGGTTCTATCCAGAAATCCAGTGTTTATAAATACAACACGATCTTTGACTTCCCGGATACAATTTTCTAAGTTTAATGACGTACGGCGCTCCTCATCCATCACACCGACCTTCAATGTATGTCTGTCCAGATCCAGCATATCTTCTACTTTCGAAAAGAATTCATTCGTAAAAGCCACTTCTTTTGACCCGTGCATTTTTGGCTTTACTATATAGATCGATCCTTCTGATGAGTTTTGATACGTCCCATTTTGAAGAAGGTCGTGTTTAGCAATTAAGCTTGTCATAATACCATCAAGGAGGCCTTCAGGTATTTCCTTGCCGTTTTCATCGATGACGGCGTCTGTCGTCATTAAATGCCCCACGTTACGGATAAGCATTAATGAACGGCCGGATAACGAGAAATGACTACCATGGGGGTCTTGATATGTGCGGTCCGGGTTAAGTGTTCGTGTTACCGTTTTACCGTCTTTCGTAAAGGTTTCACTTAAATCTCCTTTCATTAAGCCCAACCAGTTCCGGTAGACCTGCACTTTATCTTCGGCATCAACAGCGGTTACGGAATCTTCACAGTCTATTATGGTCGTTATAGCGGATTCGACGAGAATGTCTTTTACACCAGCTTTATCGGTTTTGCCGATGGGATCATCATAGTCAATTTGAATCTCCAGATGCAGATGATTATTTTTTAGCAAAAATGCGGTTGCATTGTCCGCATCACCTTGAAACCCGATAAATTGGGACGGATCGTTAAGACCAGTCGTTTCACCGTTACTCAATGCGGCCGACAATTGACCATTAACAATCGTGTATGCGTCAACGTCCTTGTGAGAAGCATCCTTCAAAGGAACGGCACGATCAAGGTAGTCTTTCGCCGTTGCGATAACCTTGTCACCACGTACCGGGTTGTATTGATTTTGAATGTCGGCCCCATCTTCTTCGCTAATGATATTGGTTCCATAAAGGGCATCATATAAACTGCCCCAACGCGCATTCGCTGCGTTCAGTGCATAGCGTGCATTCGTAAGTGGAACGACCAATTGCGGGCCAGCCTGTAATGCCATTTCTTCATCAATATTTTTGGTATTGATGGTGAAATCCTCTGTTTGCGATTCAATATAACCAATGTCTTCCAAAAAGGTCTTATACTGATTAATATTAAAGCTTCCCTTACTCGCTTTATGCCACGTGTCAATTTGCTCCTGTAATTTCTTTCGTTGTGTTAATAATTGCTCATTTTCCGGGACGAACGAACGAATGGTATATTCAAAGTCCTTCCAGAATTGGTCACTTTTTAAGCCGGTTCCGGGGAGGACGTCTTGATTAACAAACTCATACAATTCTTGAGACACCTGATAGTTATTCAATGTTACGAATTTTTCCATTGCGATGAACCTCCTATCAAATTGAAATGATGATAAGAATACAAAGACGAATGACCACGAAATAAGAACCATTATTCGATCGAGATATCTGAAATATGCCCCTCTTCTCGTGCCACCTTTCAAAATACATTTAAAAGTCTTCATATTCTGTTATTATTAGTGTACAATACATCCATGGCATAAATGAAATACATATATTGAATGTTTGTTATGCATTCAAGTTATAATAAACGGTTATTGGTTAAGGAGAGGGGAATCAGAATGGATATTCGTCATTTGGAATATTTTTTTGAAGTGGCCAAACATTTAAACTTTACGAAGGCCGCACAATCTTTACACGTGTCACAGCCATCGCTGAGTAAAACAATAAAGAATCTTGAAAATGAACTTGACGTTTCCTTAATCTATCGTTCAGCCAAACAAATTAAATTAACGGACGCCGGGGAAGCCTTTTTCATTAACACGAAACATGTGCTGGGCGCATTCAATAACCTGACGTCGGAAATAAATGAATTGATGCAGTTAAAAAAGGGAGAAATTAAAATTGGTATCCCCCCGATCATTGGGGCATCGTTCTTTTCAAAATTGATCAGTCACTTTAAAGACGCGTATCCATTAGTTGATATAAAATTGAGAGAAGTGGGTACAAAAACGATTAAACAAGAAGTTAAGAACGAATCGTTAGACATTGGTTTAATTTGTAATTTGCCTGCTGATACGGATGAATTCGGTCTTATAGAAATGGACAGGGATCCATTAATGGTTATTATTAATTGTGACAATCCTTTAGCTTCCAATAAAACAATGAAACTGTCGTATCTGAAAAACGAATCATTTATTTTGTATCGAAATGACTTTTCTTTATATGATCGGATTATAAGCGAGTGTTTGCAAAACCAATTCACCCCTGACATTGTCTGTGAAAGTTCACAAAAAGAATTTATGGTAGAAATGACCGGTGCCAAACTAGGAATAGCCTTATTACCGAGCAGAATATGTCAAGATATTACTCACCCTAACATCGTTTCCCTTCCTTTGGAAAATTCCGATCTTCACTTGGATCTCGGGATGATATGGAAAAAAGATAGATATTTGTCTTTCGCTGTACGTGAATTTATTTCCAAGTCAAAAGAAATCGTATAGATTGGATTTAAAGACCCATAAGAAAATAAAAACTGGATGAATCGGTATCAAATATGTAAAAATGACTATTAATGATTCATATCTTGGAGGAAAAATAATGGAAGAAACGGTTTCGTTACATGCCTTAAAGGCTTTAGTGGAAAAGAAAACAAAGAAGAAGATTCTCATTAAAGTGATCTGGAATGATCAGGAAAAAATGACGCTGTTCATTACACCTAATATGAACATCCATTCGTTTATTTTCGACAAAAACGATGGTTACATTTTTTACGATCAGGAAGGCAATCCTTTGACACGCGATATTCCCCTTGTCATTCCGGAGAAAAATTTAGAGGACGGGAAAGTGCTGTTGAGCGAGTCTTTATTACTAAACCATCAGCCCTTGTCCCATGAAGATCGATTATTTCTAAAAAACGATGCGTTATAGTAACATGAACAGAGATCAGTCATTTAAGGGGGGGCTTATGTTGCGTTTTCGATCTTTAGCTATAATGGTATATTTATCAGTATTTATGTTAGCCGCATGCACGGACACGGGTGAAAAGAAAGGCGATGCGGCGATTGCCCAAGCTGATTTAACGGATTTTGAAGAACAATTAATGGATCTGTCCAACGAGACATCATTTGCCTATGACATTAATCTCCATAACGAAAAAGCGAGACAGCTTGAAGTGATGGTGGAACACTATGAAGACGGCGAAAAAGTCAATGAGGTGGTCCATTTTGCATCCGACTTAAAAGGAACAAAACCATCCGATGACCTGAGAGTCGTATTCTTGCGGCAAATGATCGGTCAAGGAAAAGAAAAATGGGTGGCCTCGATTATGACGGAGAATGGACGAGCGAGTACTGAAAACATCGTGAAAACGCCGTCCGATGATTATACGAGCGTCTCATCAGGCGGTGTCGGTTCCAAAATACCCTTTAACATAGGGGAACAAAAGTATGCAGCAACCATTAAACATACGAATAAAACGAGTGTCACGCAGCGGACCAACATGGAAACAGAAGAAGCCATCAAAAAAGCAACGGATTATGAACACGTTTATCTGATGTCGGTGCAATTGAATGAACAGTTCGAGAAGCTGGAGGAAAAGAACGATAAATAAATGCGAGGGGGGTCACAGATGCAGCTCACATACAAATTGATTGTTGTTGTGCTGTGCAGTCTATTTCTTGCTGCGTGCGGCGGGCAGCCTCAGGGGACGTCCAACGATTCGAACAATAACCATCCCGATCCATCATCCGCTGCAAAAGAAGACGGATATATGCTGAAGTCAGACGTCGACAATATTAATGATCATCTTGATTACAGCGATCGCAAGCTGGACAAAATTTATTTCGCAGGCGGCTGTTTCTGGGGAGTAGAAGCGTATATGAGCCGCATTTACGGCGTGGCCGACGTTGTCTCTGGTTATGCCAACGGTGAAGGCAAAAATCCAAGTTACGCCGATGTGATCAAGGGAGACAAGCACTTTGCCGAAACGGTCGAAGTAACCTATGATCCCGAACGTGTATCACTCGATACACTCATCGACCGACTGTTTCAGGTCATCGATCCGACATCTGAAAACAAGCAAGGCAATGATGTTGGCGTACAATACCGAACAGGCATTTATTACACGAATAAAGCAGACAAAAAAACAGTGACATCAGCCGTGAAGAACGAGCAAACGTATTATGATGAGGAAATAGCTACCGAGGCCAAGCCGCTGAAAAACTTCTACACAGCTGAAGAGGAACATCAGGATTATTTGGAGAAAAATCCGAATGGTTACTGTCATATCAATTTAAATACCGCTAATACGTTTGCCATTGATCCGATTGAGATGGATGAGGAAATCGTGAAGAAGCTGAGTAAATGATCTGGTACCGTATTGAAGCGTTAGGTCCATTCGACGGTCCCAACGCTTCTTTTTCGTTGTCTGGGCTGTTTGAAAAGTTTGGACGACCATTCAGCTAAAATGTCGCGCTCATACATAAAAACGTGCGCCATCCATGATGGTTACTTCTGGATATTCTTGCAAATCCTTCATTAAGGTAAATAACGCATCATCCTTTTGCTTTGCTTCGATCATGCAGTCTATTTGGGCCACACTCCCTTTTACCGACCTTAAAAAATCCATCAGCATGCTGCTATCCACATAATCGGCATGCGCGCGAAATTTCTCTTCTGACCGCGGGCTTGAGATATGTACTTTCACAGGTAGTGTTGATTGTTTCCACGTATTAACCATTCGCGTCCATTCATCTTTCCAATTTTCATTGTCATCATGGTTTGCCAAATAATGATGGTAATCAAACACCATTGGTATAGCCAGTTTTTCACATAGATATAACGTATCTGCCGGTGTAAATATTTTGTCATCATTTTCAAGCATAATCATCTGTTGCAAATCGGTTGGCACATAAGCCCAATTATGAATGAAACTCTCAAGCGCCTTTTCTTTATCGCCATATCCTCCGCCAACATGCAGGACACATCGGTGTTTCGGATCTATTCCCATTCCTTTCAACAGTCTATAATGCATGCGCAGTGTATGAATCGCTTGCTGCAAGACTTCTTTTTTTGGTGAATTTAGCAACACAAAATGATCCGGATGAAAATCAATACGTTGTTCCGGATGATGCATTAGAAAATCTCCAATCTCCTCTAGCGGTTCTTGGATTGAACTCATATAATTCCATTCGTGAAGATCCGGATGTGTGGCAAGTGGAACAAGTTTGGACGAGAACCGGAAAAAGGAAATATCGTGCGCAACATTATGTTTTAGCAACCTAAGACAATTATGTAGGTTTGTTTGAGCGATTCGTTCCAGTTTATGAATGGCGGCTTCTTGATCCTCCATTTTAGAAAACGTCGCATAGGTCATCGTTTTAGACGGTGATGCATTCTGTAAGTGCACACTCATCGCAACATAACCAAGACGCACCAATGTCATGGACTGACCCTCCCTTTTTTTGCTTGTTTTAGGTTGCACATAATCATGATCGTTACTCTCAGACATCCAAAACCCTCACTGAGATAAAATCCGCCGATATTCCTTAAGGCATTAGCCGATCAGTCCGATAATTTCACCAATTGCTTGCCAAAGCTTTTACTTTTAAAAAGATCCATAAATGCTTGTGGAGCATTTTCCAATCCCTCAACAATATGCTCTTCATACGTTAATTCACCTTCATTCATTAAACGTGCCAAATATGACACAGCCTCGTCATTTCTATCGGCATAATCGTATACAACAAACCCTTTCATAAGTGCGCTCTTCTTGATAAGAAAATCAAAGTTACCCGGTATCATTGGGGGATGCTCCAAGTTGTACTGAGATGTCTGCCCACAAATGATAATCCGTGCATGATAATTTATTAGTGTTAGTGCAGCGTGAGTGATTTCACCGCCAACATTATCAAAATAAATATCAATGCCTTCGGGACAGGCTTCCTGCAGTGCCATTCCCATGTCCGTTGTTGTTTTATAATTAATGGTCGCATCAAAACCCAGTTCTTCTTTGAGGTAATGATTTTTTTCATTTGATCCGGCAATACCTATTACACGGCAGCCTTGATGTTTAGCTAGTTGCCCCGCTGCCATGCCCACAGCTCCAGACGCACCCGAGACGACAACCGTTTCCCCTTTTTTTGGCTGTCCTATTTCGAACAAGCCGAAATACGCACATAAACCAGGAACCCCCAGAACGCCAAGATAGCTCGAGATGGGCGTCAGATTCTGATCAACTTTTTGTGCGTTCTCTCCATCAGAAATCGAATAATCCTGCCAACCAAGCCGCTCATATACCATATCACCTATCGCAAAATTTTCATTTTTAGAATCGATGACACGGCCAATGGAACGGCCAGTTAACACATCATTCAATGAAAAAGGAGGGGTATACGATTCTTTATCTTCCATCATTCCCCGCATGCCGGGGTCAACGGATAAATATAAAGTTTGGATTAACATTTGGCCATTATTTAATGGTGGTACCGATGTTTCAGCCATCTTGAAATCATCTGGACTTGGTTCGCCTTTAGGTCTTTTATTCAAACGAATTTGTCGGTTTATTAATTCACTCATCAAAATCCATCCTTTTTTATCTAGTGTTACTTATGTTCCCCCTACATAAAGAGAATAAAACACAAACATGACATAAAAGCGCTTCTTTGATCTTCGCTACATGGCTTTAATGACACTTTCCAATTCTGTTATACAAACCAACCGGCAAGTGATACAATATAAATTAAATCTTAAATCACATCTGTCTTGGAGGTCTCATGCTTACATTTGAAGAAAAACTAGCTATTATTGAATCGTTTCCTGAATTGAAACGTAACGACATCTCGCTTGGTCGTGTCAACTTCCATTTTGAAGAAAGCGTCAAAGACAAAAAAATTGTCGTATATCGTCTTCATCCAAACGGCAATGGGTTTGTCTACGCTGAACAAATAGAAAATCGCAATTATGCAACGGATTCAAAAGGAATGGTCAACATACGTCATTTTACCGAAGATGAGCTCCGTGATGTCATACAACAATCCATAGCATCCTTATCCGAGTCCGAGCCTATTGCTGAAACATGGACGAATCGTGAAGGAGAGAAGCTTCACTTGGTGGAGGAATCGGGTGTTTGGAATATTTATACAGGCAACGTCTTGGAAGCAACACATGCTACGTATCACGCGGCCGCGGATTATCTGTATCAAGAAGGATTTCGGCTTTAATAAAAATGACCCTTACCTTTAAGGGACGTTGGCTTTAGCAAACAAAAACGCTCAGACATTAAAGACACCTGAGCGTTTTTTTAATTATACAACATAATTAAACTTCATTGGTCATGATCTCAAAAAGACAACCATCCACGTTAGTCCAGAACAACCCACGAGGCACAAAGTCATGGTCCGTGCGTTGATTATTTGTTTCATAAGGGCTACTCCCGAAAGCCATTTTCTTTTTTTTGAGACGTTTGAGAATATGGTCAAAAGAAGACCCGTCAACGTTGAAGGCGACATGTTGCTCTAAATTATTTTCATCCCTATCCATAAAATATATGGAGAGTTCAACATTAATACGAACCACTGTAAATTCATAGCCTACTCCTGCCACTCTTCCAAGTGGCAGATCCATCACATCGGCAAATTCGTGTGCAGCTTTATTATGATCTTTAGCATATACCACTAGATGATCAAGCTTAATCGTCATTTTAAATCTCCTTTCGTTTCTGTATAAGTAGTGGGCCGTTTCACATCTACGTCGATACAAGTATCTAATCGGTCATTGTATTGGCGGGTTCCGATAACTGTCATATGTATGTCGTCTGTTTAATCTTCTGGATTGATAGATTTAACGTGTAGTTGCCATGTTCAAGAAGTTGATTAAGAAAACGATTTAATTCATTTTGCGAGGAAATGGTTATTTTTAAATGATAACAGCCTTCCCCAGATACCCGATGAGCTTCGACGACCGCTTGATGATCGTTAATAAAACGAATAAACGCATCGTGATTGGCTGTTTTCATATGAACCATGACAAATGCAGTATACGAAAGCCCCAGTTTTGTTTCGTCGATAATGATGGAATAGGCTTGAATAACACCATTGTCCTCAAGTTTTTTAATACGATTTCCGACTGCTTGCCCCGTCATATGAATATGTCTACCCAAATCCCTCCATTGAATTCGTGAATTTTCAGTTAGTAACCGAAGAATCTGAAAATCAATGTGATCCATTTCCATAATAACCCCCCTTTCGCCGTGAAAATAATCGATATAAAAATGTTTCACCAAAGCATCGATAAAAATCAAATAATTATTTATCATTTATAATAATCCATTTTTTATGAGGTGATAAATATGAGTACAGCTTTAATCATGATCGACATTCAAAATGACTATTTTCCGAATGGAAGGATGGAATTAAGTAACCCAGGACAGGCAGCTGATAATGCAGCTAACGTTCTTGACTGGTTCAGACAAAATAACAAAGAGAATATTTTTCATGTCCACCATATCGCGAATGATTCGAGTTTAGGCTTCTTTCTCCCAAATACGGAAGGTGTTAACGTCCATGAAACGGTTTTACCATCAGAAGACGAACAGACGATCACAAAACGGGCTCCCAACAGTTTTTTCAATACCGAATTAGAAAGCAAATTAAAAGAAAAGGGAATAACCAAATTGGTCGTTGTAGGTATGATGACACATATGTGCATTGATGCCACAGTCCGCAATGCTGTGGAGCTGGGCTTTGACACAACTCTTATTGAAGATGCATGTGCGACAAGAAGCTTATCTTACAGGGATAAGGTCGTGCCGGCAGACGAGGTTCACTATGCGTTTGTCAGTGCACTTAATGATATGTATGCCAACGCCATTACCACCGAGGATTTCCTGCAACAAGAAGCTGACACCATCTTGAATAACTAATTATGCACTATTAATTATAAGGAAACGCCTGAGCTAACCAGACGTTATCGTTGTGCTCCGACACCATATGTCACACACTTTAAGGTGGATGGTGAGTCTCCTTGTGATCGTCACGTTGAAGGCTTTCCGGTAAAGCCTATCCCCTTCCACCCCGCAATCGTGGCTTATCGAAACGTTTTACGTTGTTACGGGCACACTGTGGAGCCTCACCTAGCCTTAAGTAAATCGGAGTTTCGATCTCGTTGTAAAATAAATAGACGGACGTTTCTTTCACCATGCATTGGCTGGCTACATGCGGCCGGAGCGGATAATGGTGATCACCATGAGAATGAACATGAGTGTTGCAACCACGGCGCCAATTTCAATGATCGGAAGTTTCCATATCACCGTGCTCTGGTCGGTTATGGCTGAGCCGATGATCAAACCGGCCATCAAAATGCTGAAAGCGAGCATAATGATACTGAAGGAAAGCCGGTTGCTGATTTTATCGAAACGATTTAAAAACCGCTCCGCCTGCTTTACATTAATGTCAAGACCGACTCTTCCCCGCTGCAGCGTCGACATCACTTCCTTCACATCCCGCGGCAGGTCCGATATAATCTCCAAATTTTCGGCTATGTCATTCATGGACCGTCGCAAAATCCGGCGCGGGCTATACCGCCGTTTCATCACCTTACGAGCATATGGCTCCGCCGCACGCATAATGCTGAATTCCGGATCAAGCCGGCTGATCACACCTTCCAGAGTCAAAATTGTTTTACTGAGCATCGCCATTTCAGACGGTATATCGATATAATGGTGGTACGCAACCTGAAAAATCTCGATAATAATTTTCCCGAGGCTCATATCTTTCATCATGACATTGGAATAACTTTCGTGCAGGGCTTCCAGGTCACGACGAAACGCATCCATATTGGTTTTTTCCCCAATCAGATCCATTTTCGAAAACGTCTTAATGAGCGCCTCGGCATTGCCGTTATGTAGATTGACAACAATAGATGCGAAATGATGCGTCATATCATCGCTGATCCGTCCGACCTCCCCAAAGTCAAGAAACGTTATCGTTGTTTTGGGCAAAATATACACGTTGCCTGAATGCGGATCAGCATGAAAAAATCCTTTATCCAAAATTTGGGTGAACATCGCATCCGCCAATCGTTTGGCAATAACGTTCCGATCGTACCCAGCCTGATCGAGCTTATTGACGTGAGATATTTTAATGCCATCGACTTTTTCCATAGTCAATACTTTTTTTGCTGTATATTCCCAATAAATAGCTGGGACATGGACAAATGCTTGTTGCTCAAATTGTTTGGCGATCCGTTCACCACTGCGTCCTTCGATCAGATAATCCAATTCACTTCGTAACGAAAGCGATAATTCATGAATAATATCCAGCACGCGGTACCGTTTTGCCCAATCCGTACGTTCTTCAAGTATTTGTCCAATCCTTTCAAGTATTTCCATATCTGTTTCCATAACAGGCTTCAGACCGGGACGCTGAATTTTCACTACAACCTCTTCTCCAGTAAAAAGCCTAGCGATGTGCACTTGCCCGATGGAGGCTGTTGCCATCGGTTCCGGATCCACATCGTCGAAAATATTTTCAAGTTCATCATCCAATTCCGTCTCAATCGTCTGTCGTACGTGGTCAAACGACAGAACTGTCACATGATCTTGCAACTTTTCCAATTCTGAAATAATCTCGCGTGGAAGAATGTCGTGCCTCGTGCTGGCAATCTGTCCAAGTTTGATAAACGTCGGGCCAAGTTCCTGCAACGTATAACGCAATCGGCGCCCGATACTCTGCATATTGATATTCGTATCGGACTGCTCATCTTTTTTGGATAAATCCCGGTCCGTCAGCCCGACCCGAAAAAGAACATACCCGAATCCATATCTGATAAACGTATTGACAATTTCACGGTATCGTTTTGTATGTCGAAATCGCCGTTCAAACACCCAATCAGCTCCTCCAAACTACAAGGGACTGGTTTATTGTCCAGTCACTCTTTCGTTTCAGCATAGTAAATGTGTCTCTTCCATTTAAGGATGACGATATGATTCTATTCGCCTGACAATGCCACTATTATCACACCTATAACCATAGTGCCAGCTGCCGCCATTCTTCGTAAACCAAATCCTTCTGAAAGCATCCGGCTACCAATAAACGCTCCGATGACTATGCTCATTTCCCGAACCGGAGCCACGTGACTGACTTGAGTAAATGTCATAGCGGTCAGTACCAGTATGTAGGCAAGTTGATTCAAAACACCGACACCGATGGCTTCGTTTCGATGCTGCCGCCATTCCCGACGTACATCCCGCCAGTTCCGTATTGCCAGTGGTGTCAACAACAGCACCTGGCCAATCATACTGCCGTATGTCAGTACTATCGGCGGTATCAGCACGACACTGACAGCGCCTTTATCAAGCAATGTATACGATGCAATCATGACGCCAATCAGCAAACCATACAAAAGCGGAACAAACGTGTCTGCATGTCTTATCGCCTGCAACCCGCCAGTAATGACGAAAATACTGATAGTGATCAAGCCTATTCCGACCACGCTGAGCCCTGTCAAACGTT
>NZ_BAAADM010000055.1:188493-197232 GCF_039522485.1 Lentibacillus halophilus
AAAGGACCTGTCCCGCGGCATACTGGGTATACAAGCGAGAGATCACCAACCGTGTATCCTTTCTGCAGTAACAACGAATAAGTCAGGTGTATCAGTGCGCTTCCACCCATAAACCCCAATTCCACCCATCCCAGCGATATGGGATTAATGAGCAGAACGCCAACAACAACCGGTGCATAAACAGCAATGCTGACCACCATATAAAGCCACACAAACGCAAAACCGCCTTCCGACCGCTTGGCTAAGTAATTCCACGTTGCATGCATAAACGCTGAAACGATAATGAGGATAAGTGCCACGATTGACATAAAAAGTCTCCTTCAGCAACGTTCCATAGGCTCTTGCTTATATAAGTTAACGTTATAGAATCTCGGAACAGCTTTCAACCGATAAACCACTGACATACGAACGGGCATATTACCAAGCAAAAAAGGAGCCCTTGTCAGTCAAAAGCTCCTTTTCGGGTCGGAATGATTATTTTTTGCATCAATCAGGAGGCCCTGTTTTTATCACCGATTGAATTGGAGTCATGCACATATTTAAATACGTTGACGATGAATATGATGACAGCAATCGTTACCATCGTTCCGCCGCCAAATATGAGCGTCTTTGTAAGGGCGCCCCATCCCGGAAATGGACCCGGGCGAACTTGAATCATAAACATGCTCAAAAGCAAAATCGGCAGTCCGATGTTATACAGCCAAAAATGCCATATGCCAAGTGTACTGTTGGCTGCTTTCGGATAAAGTGTATAAACGACTCCAATAATTCCGATGGATGCCCATCCGGCCAGGTTAACGTGTGCGTGTGCCGCAGCCCACTGAAGTTGAAGCGTTGATGACATGAACATGCCGACAACAATACCTAAAATAAAATAAATAACTGCAATTTTAATCCATTTAGCTCCCATTGCTCACACCCCCTGCATAATAATTATTCAAAATTTCAATGTTTATGACTTATATGAAAATTACCATGTTTTGGAGTGTCCGTCAATTTAACGACTTGACGTGTGGAACAATGATAAGCTAATCGTCAAAAGGCGATATAGGTGTTATTTTAACAGCCCGACCATGCGCAGTCCGTGCCAGAGACCATCATCATTGACATGCCTTGTTACTGCGCCGGCTGCTTTTTTTACCGTATCCGGTGCATTACCCATAGCGACGCTGTTTTTCACCGATTGCAACATGGCCATGTCATTCAGGCCGTCTCCAAAGGCGTAGATATGGTCGCTGGGCAGTTGCAAATGTTGAACCAATTGATCAATCCCCGTCGCCTTGGACGCGCTGGCAGGAATCACGTCCACAGAGTAGTCATGCCAGCGGATAAACTCCAAGTGATCAAAGGCACGCTTGTAATCCGCTTCGCCGCCATGCGGACAAAACAGCAGCGCCTGATAAACATCACCTACACGATAAAAGGCAGGGTCATACATCATTTCCCGCTTTATCTTGAGCGAATCAATCGCTTTTTGAATATATGGATGGTGTGTCGTATTGGAAAACCAATTATCGTGCCCAAGATAGATGAGCGGATGATCCCCGGCATCGGCATGGCGTTCCAGTTCATCCAACACATCCATATGCAGCGGACGTTGGTATACCACATCGTCACGGTAGACCACATATTGACCGTTGAGGCTGACATACGTGTTCATATCCAGTTCTTGCTGCAATTTCTTAAATGTGAATGGGGCTCGCCCAGTTGCAAAGGCCACGATATGTCCCGCCTGCTGTAATTCTGCCACCGCTTGCCTCGCCGACTCCGGCACGTGCTTTTCGTCATTAAAAAGTGTCCCGTCAATATCAAGTAAAATTAATTTTTGTTCCAATAACCATCCTCCCTATGAAGAGATGTCTTGAATACTATTATAGCACATATATCGGATTGAAAGGTGGGTTTTATCCGGCTTGTAATGGGGTCGTTATACTATAATGGACGAACGAACAAAGTGTTGCGGTATTTCCTCCGCTATGGAAACGTGCTACACTAAGCCTGTATAAAATTACTTATTGGACGGTGCATCATGAAAAAACGTTTGGTTGCTGTTATGACATTTATTGTAGGGTTGATAGCGGTTTTCACGAATATTTATCGTGATACATATGTATTTAAATGTAAAAAAAATACATTTCAAAGTCCGAAACTGCCAACAAACATGTCGCTGACCATTTTACAAATCAGCGACCTGCACAATCATGTGTTTGGAGCGAACAATGAGCGCCTACTCAGCGCTGTCACAGCTGCACAAGCGGATATTCTGGTGCTGACCGGTGACCTCATCGACCGGAAAACACAATCGTTTAACCAAGTCTTTTATTTGATTGAGAGGCTGACGGCGAGTCATTCCCATGTTTATTTTATAACCGGCAATCATGAAATAGGCAACAGTCAGACGAGTGCATTTCTACACGGATTGCACAGGCGGCATGTCACCATTCTGAACAATCGCAACGCAACAATCACGATTAATGGGCTGACGATAAACCTTGCGGGAGTGGCCGATGCCTCCTCGGGTTACGATCATCCTGAGGCGGCATTCCGAGCGTTAGACACCGATGATTTCACGATTCTTCTGTCACACACACCTGAAATTGTTGAATTGTACGCGCCTGAATCCATACCTGCCGATCTCATTTTGAGCGGACATACCCATGGCGGTCAGGTGCGTCTACCACTGATCGGTGCTATCCTGTCAGCCGACCACACGCTTTTTCCAAAATTGGTGAAAGGAACCTATTTGCTCGGACCGGATCGGTATCTTTACATCGACAGCGGCCTCGGAACGACCCGATTGCCTATTCGCTTTCTAAACCAAAGCCAGTTCAGCCTGTTGACGATAACCGGGAAATAGGTGTTGACATTAGGCGGAGTTGCGCGCGTTTCGGGGTGGGCTGCGCAAGTTTTGCTTTACGCTGCGCGGGTTTCGATCGCATCGCGCGAGTTTCACTATTATTGCGCGACTCTCGCTCTGAGTTACGCGACCTTACCCCATGACTGCGCGAGTTCCGGGCGGAGTTGCGCGAGTTGTATGGTTATTACGCGAGTTTCTACATGAACTGCGCGACCCATCTGAATTATCGCGCGAGTGGAGTGTGCAGTCGTTTTTATGGAATCGTTTACGACACAACAAACCGCATCACTGTAACTATTTCGACGTTATTTCCCGGGAAATACAATTTTTCTTGTCTTCTCCCCTTTTTTCATACTATGGCTATGGAACTTGCCAGTCCCCGACTACGCCTAGCGAAAAAATGGTACAAGCAACATGGCCAATAACTATAAATTCATCTCAAATCATGTGCAAGGCTATAGCCTTTTTTCCATTCATGCTACAATATAGCTAAGATAGGTCTTTTTGACTTTTGTAATGTACATTCCTTCCCCAACTTATGGGGGAACCTAATATTATGACGAAAAGGAGTGGAACTGTTGAATCAACATCAATTGGACAGAATGAAAAACGGCAAAGGATTTATCGCGGCATTGGATCAAAGTGGCGGAAGCACGCCAAAAGCACTGGCTGATTACGGTATAACAGAAGATGCTTATAACAATAAGGATGAAATGTTTGATTTGGTCCATCAGATGCGGACACGAATTATTACATCACCTGCTTTCGATGCCAATCATATCTTGGGCGCTATTCTATTTGAACAAACGATGGATCGCAGCATAGAAGGTATGTACACTGGGGATTACTTGGCCGAGCAGAAAGATGTGGTGCCTTTTCTAAAAGTGGACAAAGGCTTGGCCGAACAAACTGATGGCGTGCAACTTATGAAGCCGATTCCGGATTTGAACGATTTGTTGACACGTGCGAACGAACGAAACATTTTCGGCACCAAAATGCGTTCGGTTATTAAAGAAGCTAACTCGGAAGGCGTCAAGGCCATCGTCAACCAACAGTTTGAAATGGCCAAACAGATTATCCATGCTGACTTGGTGCCGATCATCGAACCGGAAGTGGACATTAACAGTCCGGAAAAAACCAAATGCGAAGAGCTGTTAAAAGCGGAAATCCGCAAGCATTTGGACAGCCTGAAAGACGATGAACTCGTCATGTTGAAGCTGTCTATCCCGACGGTTACCAACATGTATAAAGAATTGATTGATCATCCGAATGTCGTTCGTGTCGTTGCGTTGTCCGGCGGTTATGCACGCGATGAAGCCAATGAATTGCTGAAGCTAAACGACGAACTGATTGCCAGCTTTTCCCGAGCGCTGTTACAGGATCTTTACGCCAGCCAGAGCGACGAAGAATTTAATGCCGCTCTTCAACAAACCGTCGAATCCGTATATAACGCGTCCGTTTAATATCCGATCGGCGTGAGGACGAGTTTCTCCAACGCTGATGCACGACCGGTATGGTATATCAAACACCCGCGGGAACCATCCAGGCTTCCGCGGGTGTTTTAATCATCATTTGATTGCATTCGTTTCCAGAGCGCTTTACACACACAGTCATGAATCAGCTGTCCGAGATCTATTGTCATCCCTGCACCGGGCAGATTCGGCCCGTATTGCAACGCCGCGACGACGATACGGTCTTCAGGATACGGGCCAATGCTCGGGGTCCTGGTTACTCCAAGCTCCCGTAACGTTTGGGTTTTGGCTTCGGCGGCTGTCATCATGGCCTGCATAAACGCCTCGTCCGTCATTATGCCATTGATGAACAGCCACACTGAGATGGTTCCCTCCTGTCCGACAGTCACCACCGTCAAAAGCGACGCTGCTTCGTTTTCCCCAAAATAATAAACGGTATTGTCGATCGATCCGGCCGTCACCATGCCGATAGTTTGCGCAGGATCAAACCCGTCCCGGGCCAGATAATCACCCATAGTCTCTATATCAGCGGAACACGTCGCGTCAAACCATTGGACAACATAACGATTCCAGCCAATACCGGATCCCCAACCATGCGATGCAAACGTCCGGAGCGGCGCTGGGGAAATAAAAGTCACCCGCTCCGGCTGCACATCCAACATAGACGCATCCAACCGGAAGCCTTTCGTCACAGACGGATAGTCGCTCGGAATTAAATGCATTTGCGGCTTGGCCATAGACGGGTGCGGGTTCTTTTTCACTCCGGTCTGATATACATCGTTCACCACCGATTCTGTCAAAACACCATCCGGACGACCAAGTGCCTTCACTTGGCCGCCATGCATCAGTAACAGCCTATCCCCATACAAACTTGCCAGATTAACATCATGAAAAATAGCCACGACGGTAAGATGTTGTTCCCGTACCATGCGCTTCAACAAATCAAGCAAATCTTTTTGATATGCCAAATCGAGATGATTGGTCGGCTCATCCAACAGCAACACAGCCGGTTCCTGAGCCAACGCCTGTGCGAGAAACACTCGCTGCTGTTCCCCGCCGGAAAGTTCTTGAAGCAAATGATGCTGAAAGCCGGTAATATGTGTCTGCTCCATCACTGTCTCAACGACGCGCTCATCCTCGGCTGTCCACGTTTGAAACACCCCTTGCAAATGCGCATACCTGCCCAGTGCCACGGTATCTCTGACGGTATAAGGAAACGCATGCGACGTCAGCTGCGGCAAGACGGCCATTTTTCGCGCGAGCGCTTTTGTGGAAAATTGCTGGAGATCTTGATTATCCAGCTGAATCGATCCGTCCGAACACGGCAACAATCCGCTGATCAGTTTCAGAAGCGTTGTTTTCCCGCTCCCATTCGGCCCCAGAATACCAAAAAACTCCCCCGGGAAAACGGAAAAATTCATATCCTGAATGACTTGCTTATCGTCATATCCGCCTGCCACGCTTTTCAGTGTCAACATTACAAACCGCCTCGCATTCCTTTACGCTGTTTCATTAAAATTAAAGCAAACACGGGGGCACCAATTAACGCCGTGATCACGCCAATAGGCAGAACGGACGGCGAAATAATTGTTCGCGATACCAAATCCGTCAACATTAAAAAGCCGGCCCCCGTTATGATCGAAAGCGGCAACAAATGTCGATGGTCCGGACCCCATAGCCGCCTCATCATATGCGGAATCACCAGGCCGACAAATCCAATCGCTCCGGATACGGCCACCGCAGCACCTGTCAAGATCGATCCGGCAACAAGAATGATGATTTTTCGTTTTTGCACATCAACACCCAAATGCTTCGCCCGTGCTTCGCCAAACACGAGCGCATTTAATTCTTTGCTGTTCATAAGCAGAATCAGTGTGCCTATGATAAAAAATGGAAGAATAATACCGATATAATCCCATCCTCGCATCGACACACTCCCGAGCAGCCAACCCATAATTTGCTGCAACCGGTCGTCGGTAAGCGCAATAATCAGCGAAATAAACGATCCTAAAAACGAACTGAAAATAACGCCGGTTAAAATAATCGTCTCGACCCGCATGGCCCGGTCTGCCTGCCGCGCAAAAAACAGCACCACAAACATCGTCAGTAACGCAGTGACAATGCTAAGAACCGGCAAGGTATAAAGACCGAGGAGTGGGATGGATATATTAAAAAACAACGTGGCCACAGCCCCGACCGATGCACCGGAAGAAACACCCAAAATGTATGGATCCGCGAGCGGGTTTTGCAGCAATCCTTGAAAGACCGCTCCGGAAATAGCCAGCGAGCCACCGACAAGACCAGCCAACAGCACGCGGGGCAATCGGATATCAACGATAATATTGGTATGCATCGCTCCGATGTGGTCATCGATCGATAAATGAAACAACTGGCCACCGATAATATTCACGGTTTCAACCAGAGGAATGGATACAGTGCCGATGGAGACGGCCGTCAGCATCGAAAGGAAGAAAAACGCCACTGTCACCCCATAAGCGAGCACATATTTATTCGTCAAAGACGTCTGGGTAGACAACGTTTGCAAGCTCCTTTGCACCCTGTGTCAACCGTGGTCCCGGGCGGCTGACCAGATCGGAATCCACATTGTACACATTCTCGTTGGCTACCGCATTGATATCACCCCAGCCATCTCGATTTAAAACGTTGTCGACGGGATTGTCTTCCGCTGTTCCATACGTTGTAACAATCACATCCGGATTCATGTCGAGCACGGCTTCCGGGTCAATCGGGGTCCAACCATCCATGTCGGCAGCGGCATTATCGGCATGAATGACCTGCAACAAAGCATCGAAGAAAGTGTTCGTTCCCGCTGTCGACAGCTTAGGAGCCGGTGACACTTCAAAAAAGACCGATTTTCGCTCATCGTTATCAACTTCGTCCAATTGATCACGGATTGAAGCGAAGTCGTCTTTCATATCACTGATTACGTCGTCTGCCTTATCACTGGTACCTGTCACGTTACCAATCTGTTTGATCGTTTGATACGTCCCCTCGATATCCTTCGCTTCCGAGACAACAAACACCGGAACACCCGCATCGCGAATCTGCTGCAGACCTTCACCGGAACTTTCCGCACTGGAGGCATGAGCCAACACGAGGTCCGGTTTCAAATCGATGATCGCTTCTATATTCAATTCCAAACCACCGACCCGTTTTTTGTCCTCTACCTCTTTTGGATAATTATCATGGTCAGAAACACCAACTAATTTTTCACCCAATCCAAGTTTGAAAGCAATTTCCGTATTGCTCGGAATAACTGACACAATGCGTTCCGGCTTTTTCTCCAACGTCATTTCATTATCAAGCGCATCCGTTACCGTCACCGGAAATGACGACGCTTCTGATTCGCCATTATCCTCTGTCTTTTCCGTCTGATCATCGGTGCCATCATTTGCTCCGCCGGAATCCGATCCGCCTGCACCGCATCCGATTAACAGCCCTGCAGACAGCATAACCGCCAGTAACAGCAAAATGAGTCGTTTCATGTTTATCATTAACCTCCTATTTTCGATCGTTTTGAAACATAAAAAAACATCTCCACGACCAATGAAGATGTGTATGTAAAACAGCACTGCTCATCTGGATTGTATTTGGCATCAATCCGGAACAGACCCGTCCAATAAGTCGACTCTGTTCAATGGCATAGCCTTTTACACCATCCTATTTCCCGTAGGTTTGGTGCATCGATGGTATCAGGCAGGTCTCCTGGCTTATGGTCGACACGTCCTGCCCCTTCCCATACGAAACACGTACAGTGGCCTCGGCAGACCGCTCGCACATACAGTGACGGGATCGCGCTGGACTTGCACCAGCTTCCCTATTATGATTTCTCATTTGAAATCACCTGAACCATAGACACTATAAACTTATCACGACAATGAAAGTATACAAAATTCCGCATACATTGTCACCCATTATATAAAAAAGCAGACGCCGTATCTTATCAATACGATTGGCGTCTGTCTGAATCCCGGTATATGTTGTCTCACATACCAATAACCTCTTTGGCATGATATTCCTCGGTTTTTGAAGCACTCATGAACCATGTACCGATAACAGCCCAGGAGACATCATGATTCATTGTCCCTGGACCCAAATTCGGTTATCATGTCATGGGCTTTGGTTACTTCGTCATCGGACATGATCTGATAATACGTACCATCAATCATGGTGCCTCGGCCGGCCATTTGATACGTGCTGATATCGTTGCGGGCACTGCGGTAGTTGGATGCCAAATCACGCATATCGGCAAATGTCATATTAGTAGCCATATTATTGCCGAGAACGTCCATAATGCCCCCGATCTTATTCACCACATTCAAGCTGGCACCTTCTCTGATAATGCCTTCAATTACTTGGCGCTGCCGTTCGTTGCGGCCCAGATCACCT
>NZ_BAAADM010000055.1:197269-253382 GCF_039522485.1 Lentibacillus halophilus
TCATCGCCGTTCAGCTGCAGCTCACCGGTTGGAAAGGTATGCCCGCCCTGGTCGAATGCCTGGTCGTTGTTCGTAACAGTAATACCACCGACAGCGCCAACTAACTGCTGCAGGCCTTGCATATTCATGCGCACATAATAATCCATATCAATATCCAAAAAGCTCTCCACTGTCGCAACCGCCATCTCACTATCTCCAAAAGCGTAGGAATGATTGATTTTATCCACGGTTCCATGGCCGATAATGTCTGTACGGGTGTCACGCGGAATACTTAACAGCTGCATTTGATTATGAGCTGGGTCAAGCGTCATAACGATCATAGTGTCGGAGCGCCCTTTGTCATACGCGCGTTCATCGACCCCGAGCAGAAGAATGTTAATGGGTTCTTCCTTTTCCACCTTTTTCTTGGTGAATTCGGGATCAATGCCTTCGATGGGCTTATGCAGTTCGTTGTCCACCGTGTTTTGAACGTTATGGAGGACGGAATAGGCATAAGGACTCCCGCCGCCAATGACAAGCAGGATCATCGCCATCGTTATCCATAGCCACTTTTTCTTCTTTTTCTTATGGACATCTCGCCTTTTCGCCACGACCTTCACTCCCACTATGGCTGCATCAGGGTACTACGGTTAAGCACTCCGACAAACCGTCCACGTTTCGTCTTCACAAACGATATTATAACATGTATTGTCCATTATTCTCTATGGACGTTTATGAGTCAAGCAACTTGTGAATAGGATTGTAAGTGAACAGATACGTCTTTCTATAACGTACAAGGGGGTTTGCCATGTCGCTGCTTGCAAGAGTAAAAGGGGAAGTTCCGCTGATTTCAATGGTGGGTTTGCTGGCGATGTCCATTGTATTCGGCTGGGTCCGATACGGCTATGGTCTGCTGCTTCCCGACTTTCAAGCGGACTTCCATTTATCAAAAACAACGCTCGGTATGATTTCTAGTCTTTCCTTTTTATCATTTCTCGTCGGTGCATTATTGGTCACCTTTTTTATTGCAAAATGGGGTCCGAAAATGTTTATCGTGAGCGGCCTTGCAGCGGCGTCGGTTGGTTTGTTGACGGCCGCTTTCGCACAAAGCGGGCTGTTGTTTTCGATTGGCTGTGTGATTGCCGGGCTATGTCCAGGGCTATGCTGGGCACCGTTTTCCGAGAGTGTCAGCAATTATGTCAGAGAGAGATTGCAAAAACGATCGTTAGCCGTTATTAGTACGGGGTCATCCATTGGTCTGGTGGTTATTTGCGCGCTGTATTTGGTTTTTCCCGAAGGAAGCTGGCGCTTGTTATGGATCATTGGTGGGATTATCGGTCTGGTTTTGCTGCTCGTCGTTCTCAAAACCGTTCCGTCTGGTGCTGAGTCGCCGTCGCCACACGACATTAAGCGCCCGAGGCTTCCATCTTTCCATAAACATTCGGTGCATTTGTTTACCGCGGCGATTATTTTTGGCGTCACGGAGGCTACGTATTGGACGTATGCTGCTGATTTTGCGGAGCAGTCATTTCATATGGATGCCTCGAATGCCCTATTTTTCCTGATTACAGGCGTTGGAGGCATTGCGGGATTATGGGCCGGCGAACTCATTAACTACTTGGGATTTCGCAAAAGCTTTTTTCTCACAGTACTGGTATATGCGTTAAGCATGTTCATCCTGTTTGTATCGCAGTCATGGGCGGCGATCGGTCTGTCCGGTTTTTTGTTTGGTCTCACGTTTATGATGTACGCAGCCTTTCTGCCGATTTGGAGCGCGGAAGTATTTCCGAATGCACCCGCTCAAGGATTCAGCATCAGCGTCGTCATTTTAAACATGGGGACGATTATCGGACCGGCATTCTTTGGCGGGATGCTTACAGTCACCGGATATAAATGGATATTTCTGCTCGCGGCTATGGTGGCCTGCAGCAAACTCTTTCTGGCCCCTACGGAGGAACGCTGACACGGCGTTTGCGGGACGCGTTCATCGAAACTAGTTGCACGTCAGTCAGGCAGATGGACGTGAGTTTGAATGTATGCTTGATAAGCAGCTACGTCTTCCGGGTGTTTATCAGACGGCCGCTTGGGCAGAATCAACCCCTGCAAGTCCGATTCATATAAAAAATAATGGTTACTGTCCTCGCCGCGTTTCATAAACTGTTCCCAAGTAAAATACGTGATCGTACCGTTGATATCGCGTTTTATCCCGTCCTCTGAGAACGTCATCTCAGTTGGACCGAGTATATGCGAATAATCTTGCTTTTGCATCCGGCTGTTGGCACGTGACAAGGCTACTTTCGCATATAAAGCCGGAAAAGTAAAAAAGTAGATAACCGTTATGACGGCACTCACCGCCGCAGAAAGCCAGGACAGCTGAAACAAATACAAGATGGCCAAAAAAAGGAGAATGGCCGTTATCCATTTCGTATACATTCGTTTAATATGATGTGTATTTGAGTGTTGGATAACATCTCTTTGCAGTGCGAGCACATCGTCATAGACAAGTTGGTAATGAATCGTCATAGATGTACCTCCCTTTCATCCTATGTTTCTGTATTATAGCACGTCTATCATAGCGATTGCTTTTCATCACTTTAAAAAAGCAAATCGTTTTTGATAAAAAATTGTTATTATACACAGTTCGAGCGATCATGTATACTGAATGCAAAAACTATCAATTTTCAAAAAAGGATGATTGTATGGATGATATGTTGCAGGCGTTTCAAAACATACCGACAACAAGCGCCTCGGATGCTTCGAATGGGTTGAATAATCTCGATCCGTCTATCAAGCCATTAAAGGAAACCTACCAAATGGCAGGACGGGCCTTCACCGTTAAACTGCCAGCCGGCGATAACCTGGCTGTGTTAAAGGCCATCAAAGAAGCGCAACCCGGGGATATATTGGTCGTCGATGCACAAGGCGAACAATACCGCGCCATTGCCGGGGATTTTGTAGCCGGCATGATGCAGACGATGGGACTGGGTGGTTTGGTCGTTGATGGGGTTATTCGCGATATTTCCGATATAAAAGCACTGGATTTTCCGGTGTTTTGTAAAGGTACGACGGTAGCCTCCAGCGGAAAAACCGGCGTGGGCGACGTTAATGAGACGATTGCCTGTGGCGGGGTATCCGTTCAGCCCGGTGATCTGATCATCGGGGATGCCGATGGTGTCGTCGTTGTGCCGCAATCGACGGAACAAGACGTGCTCGATAAGGCGACGGAGAAAATAGCTAAAGACAATGATCGTGATGAAAAGGTGTCCGGAAAGCCAGAGGAAATCCACGCTTATATCGACCGCATGCTTAAATGATAGAAAGGCGGACACATTGGGGTGTCCGCCTTTTATAGGGCGGATTTTCGGCGGCTGGCCGAAAATCGTCTTTTTGATATAGACAAACAGTGCGAGTTGACCATACTATTGCGCGAGTTTTGACCCGGATTGCGCAACATTACCCCATTATCGCGCGCGTTGGGTTTTGAGCTACGCGAGTTGACAGATGAGCTGCGCAACTTCCCGTTCGAACTGCGCGACTTGACACTCGAACCGCGCGCGTTGGACGACGTGCTCCTCGTCGTTCAATGAGCTGTTTAATGAACAGCTTCAGCTTCCATTAATTGACCGTCTTTCATCTCCAAAACCCGGTCACATAAGTCCAATACGCGTTCGTCGTGGGTTACCATCACCCCCGCTTTTCCGCGGTCATGAATTTCATTTGCAAGCAGTTCGACAACGTCCCTGCCTCGTGCGGAATCAAGACTCGCGGTCGGCTCATCAGCCAAAATAAGCTCAGGATCATGGACTAAAGCACGCGCAATAGCCACCCGCTGGCGTTCCCCGCCGGAAAGCTCACTCGGAAAATTTTTCATACGGTGTCCCAGTCCAAAGTGCTTTAGCAATTCTGCCTCATTGCCCGTGTGTTGATCATTTTTCGCTGCGACATAAATCATACGCAGCTGATCGGTTACGTTCAAATAAGGAATGAGATTGGCCGTCTGGAACACAAACCCTATCTTGTCTAAACGCAATGTCGTTTTTTCTTTGTTGGACAAATCCCCTACATTTTTTCCGTCCATTTCAATCGTTCCGGTGGTTGGTGACAATAGCGCACCAGCTGTTGATAAAAAGGTGCTCTTGCCAGATCCCGAAGGACCAATGACAGCAACAAATTCGCCGCTTTTCACGTCCATGGACACATCGTCGAGCGCTTTGAATTCATGGGGACCGTCTTTAAAAACTTTGGATACATGCGTCATCGTCAATGGCATGATTATTCGCCTCCTTCAATGGCTTGGATCGGATCAACTTTGACAACCTGGAACAGCGATATGAGCGAGCCGAGCACCGATACAACCAGCAATAAAGATGATACCTTAAGCATGTTGAGTGTGTTCATGATAAATGGCATGTCATCCGGAAGTATGAGTTTTACACCATACGTAATGCCTATGGCAACACCGATACAAACAATGGAAATAGCGACCATCTGGAACATGAGATTGCGAATGATATACGACGTCTGTATACCCAATGCTTTCAAAATACCGAACTGGGATTTTTTTTGCATGGTAATGACATAGAAGAACACTGCAAGAACGAATGCTGCAATCACAAACAGGAAGACAATCATCATGTTGAGTGATGCCTGCTCCTGGGAATAACTCGGTATCCCTTGCAGTACTTCACCCTTTGACAACACATCATACGATGCATTCAGGCCTTCTCCTGTATCGCCGTCTGTCCGAATGGCCACGGCTGTTATCTTGTCACGATTAATGGTCCGGTAAATCACCGGTGCATGGCTGAATCGCTGGTTTTGCGCAAAGCCTGCAATCGTATAGGCCGTATCATTCCCATTGAAAACGATGCGATCGCCCACATCGAAACCTTTCTGCTGCAATGATTCATCTGCCAGGACGTCATCCGGATCAGTCGGCTTGGTCCCTTGAATCACTTCGGGGATAAGCATCCCCTGTAAATCCGTGCCGAAAACCGCCACATCCGTTTGCTGATCCGTTCCTTGCTGAGACACGCCCGACATCCGGACAGTCAGTGGAGCGGCTTCGATAACACCGTCCGCCTGCTTCACGTCATCAGTGGCTGACTCCGGCAAAAATGATTTGGTCAATTGTTGCTCCACATCTTTTTCAATGACTAGTCGATCAGTGTGCATCGTTTGAATGGATCCTGCATTATCGGCCGACAATCCGTTCGCAAGTCCTGAGATGATGAAAATGAGCATGGCTATTAGAACCATGATTAAACCAATTAACATATACCGCAACTTCGTATGAAGCAATTCTCTTATCGCCAGAAACATAATAATCGTTCACTCCCTTTCCTTATCCAACGTCCAGTTTAACGATGGTATATGAACAGAGAATGAACGATTCGTTACATTTTCGGCAGCATCACGTGAAATTTAGACCCTTCGCCAATGGTGCTTTCTACCGTAATGGTACCGTCGTGCAATTCGATAATTTTTTTAACAATGGATAGGCCGAGTCCTGAGCTTTTTTCCGTTCTGGTTCGTGCTTTATCCGATTTATAAAACCGTTCGAACAAATGCGGAATATCGGTTTCCCGGATGCCGGCGCCGGTATCTTCCACAGTGACGACGACCGCGTTTTTATCCGTTTTTCCATGAATTTGAATCGTGCCTCCGGATTCGGTATAACGAATGGCATTCGTCAGCAAGTTGGTCCAGACTTGATGCAGCAGTTTAGGATAGCCATAAATACGTCCCGGCACGTGCTCAAGTTCCACAGCAACACCCTTCTCCCGCCAAAGCCATTCAGAGGCGGCAACAACATCCTTCAGTTGTTCGTTCAACGGAATGGATGTTTTCTCCGACGCTTTTGCATCGTCATCGAGAGAAGAAAGCGTCAGAAGCTGCCGACTTAGTTGTGACAGACGTCGGCTTTCGTTTTCAATGATGGATAAATACCGCTTACGTTCCTCTTCGGTCATCTCTTCTTCACGCAAAAGTTGGGAAAACCCTTGTATGGACGACAATGGCGACTGAATCTCGTGGGATACATTGGAGACAAATTCCTGCCGTTTCTCTTCCGTTTGTTCGAGATTATCACTCATTTGTTGAAAATCACGAGCAAGACGGCCAATTTCATCACGGCGACTCACATTCAACTTAATATGGTAATTACCACCTGAAATCTTTCGGGTTGCCTTGGTCAGCTTATCAATCGGCTTAACGAGAAAACGTGTACTGACGAGAACCATCAAAAAGCTTAATACAATCATCAAGACCAGCATAACCGATAAGAATAGACGCATCTCGCCAAACTGCTGTTGTGTGTTCTGTCGGAGAAATAACGCATAGGACGTGTCATTATTCGCCTGAATCGGAACACCGATTGTATTTGTCAATTTGTTATCAAAAAAACCGGTAATAAACGGTCTCCATGGAAACGTTTTAATGCCGTGATACGTGTTGCCGTTTAAAACATGATCAACGGTGTCCGGCGGTATATCCGTTGAATCAAACGGTTTACCGAATAACTGGGTGTTCCCCGAGCCATCCGCTAAATAAAACTGGTAACCCAGTTCGGTCATGTCATTTAAAAAACTCCCAATCGACTGCGACGCATTTTTTTCATAAATGGTCACAATATCATTGGCAATCCCCGTCACTTTTTCATCGTTCACCGGTTTTAAATAAAATTGATAATACCCATTCGTCACCAAAAATGCTGCCATACCGCTTAAAATCATGATCAACATGGTCACGACGATAATCCGCATATAAAGAGTCCGCATCAGTCACTGCCTCCAGATTATTGATCAGCGACGGTCAATTTATATCCTTTACCCCGCATCGTTTGTATACTGAAATCTTCCCCATTGCCGGCAAAACGTTCGCGCAACCGTTTAATGTGGACATCAACGGTTCGGTCGTAGCCGGCAAAATCGTAGCCCCAAACCAGTTCAATTAGTTCCTCGCGTGTGAAAATCCGGTCAGGGAAACTTGCCAATTGGGCCAGCAACTCAAACTCTTTTAACGGAAGAATGACCGTTTTGCCATGGGTACTGACTTCGTAATTTCGACGGTTGATCACCGTATGGCCCAGCTGAATCATGTCCTCGCTCGCAATATGAAACCGTCGCAATAAGGCCTTGATCCGGTAGAGAATTTCTTTCGGTTCAAAGGGTTTAACAATATAATCATCTGTACCGGCGTTAAACGCTTTTTCTTTATCGGTAATATGACCCTTGGCCGTCACCATCATGACGGGAATATCGTAATCGGTCCGGACGTCGTTGCAAAGCTCATACCCATCGACATGCGGCATCATAATGTCAACGATCGCCAACTGTACATGATCGGTTTCCAGTATCGTGGAAGCCTCTTCGCCATCAGCAGCTTCCAGCGTACGATACCCCTCTTTCTGCAAATAGAACCGTAACAGCTCACGAATATGTGGATCATCATCAACAACCAAAATCGTAACCAATCGTATGACACCTCTTCCTTGCGGGGAGAGATTTGAAACTTAATGAAACAGGCCGGTTTCTCTGGATTTTTTCATCATTTTTTCCGTTTGTTTATTAACGATATTTTTAAACAGCAGTCCGAACAGTAAACATCCAACCCCGATACATGTCAGTACCATGATATCATATATGGTTGATTCCCAAATAATGCCACCTACTGCTTCACGCATTAAATCAATCGCATAGGTGAACGGAAGGAATGGGTTGATGACTTGGAAAAACTCAGGAAGCAACGCCACTGGATAAGTACCACCTGATCCGGCAATCTGCAGAACAAGCAAAACAATCACTCCAGCCTTGCCGACATCACCAAAAAGAGAAACGAGCGTATAGATAATCAGCATGAACACGATACTGATCAATAACCCAAATATAACCAACCATACAGGATGCGCTGCGTAAACATCAACGAGAAATAGGTTTCCAAATGTTACAATGAATGTCTGCAGCAGGCCAAACGTCACAAATGTGAATAGCTTACCGGTGTATCGCTCCCTGCCTGTCAACCCTTCCCCTTGATGAACATCTGAGGCCAGCAACGAAATGAGGAGCAATCCACCAACCCATATGGCAAGAACCGTATAGAATGGTGTCATACCGGAACCATAATTCGGAATGGGAAAAACATCATTCTTATTGAGTTGAACAGGCTCGGAGAAAAAACCGCGCTCAGCTTCAGGATTATTTTTCAGCAGTTCAATCATCTCGTTGATGTCCGTTTCACCCTGAATATCACGTATCCTATCAGCAAGTTGATTGACTTTGTCATGGACATATGGATATTCTCCCAAGACTTTATTCAGCATTTCCTGTCCCTGGCCAATATGATCGTCTGTAGTGGCCAACACCCGTTTTACCTCGGGGATGGTTGATTGAATGCCGTTTAATATGTCCTTAGCATTGGCTAATGTTCCCTGTGCCTGATTAATATGTTGTTTCACTTCAGGGGCTATCGTTTCCTTATAGTCTTTCAGAAAATCCCCGATTCGGTTTGCCGTATCGCCGGACAGTTCCTTCATATCTGCAATGATAGAATCGACTTTCTGTTGCTTATTCGCAATGAAGAACGTTATCGTATTGCCGTTTTCCTTCGTTTCTTCCAGTGCCCCCCGCAGCGTTTCCAGTCGTTGGATCGCCGCATGAATCACTTGATCTTTTACGCTGTTACTTGGATCGGACGAGTTGTTACTTCCGTCTTGTTCCGTTTCGTTTGCGGCATCGCCATGATCATCCGATTCATTTCCGGTGCTGTCATCCCCATTTTCATTTTCGGATGGCACTCCAGGCTGTTGTTGCTGACTCATCTTTTGAAGCTTTTTCAATTTTTCTTCTATACCATTAATCCGACTGATGGCATCATTCAATGAAGCATTGATCGCCTCTTGAAGTTGCTTGCCTTTGCTGAAATCGATGTCCTGATTCTGCGCATCTTCCATCAGCTGATGAATATCCTTGGCCGTGCCCTGCGCTTTCTTCAAATCGTCTTTTACCTTTGGTGCCAGCTCATTCAGGCGATTTTGCGCTTTTGATAATAATTCAGCGGTATCGTTCACAGTGGAAAGCCCGTTCGCTGTTGTGCGCTCGGCCTTCGGAAGTTTCTTTTGTGCTTTATTGATAATGGACTGGGCATCGTTCGCATCCTGCATGCCATTTTTCAGTAAGTCATGAATTTCCGGCAGTTTGTCCTCCATAGTAAAGACGTATTCCTCAAACGTCTTAATGTCAGGCAAGTGTTTGTTCAGTTCCACACCGATGTCATTGAACATATCAAAAATAACGCCATTCACAGTGGAGGTGAACTCACTGCTGACCTGCTCCACTATCCTGCTTGCACCTTTATCGGTAATTTTCGGTGATATAGCGTTTATTTTTTCGTTGACGTAATAGTCGATCTTGCTTTTTTCAGGACTGCCGGATACAACGGTCGCCAATTTTGCCGAAAAATCTTCCGGAATGACAATAACAGCAAAATAATCACCATGTTTCAGTTTATTCATGGCGTCGTCACGGTTGGTAAAATGCCAGTCCATGGCATCACTTTGCTTGAGAGTATCCACCAAGTCACTGCCGACATCTATGTCATCTCCTCTGACTTGGGAGCCGGAGTCTTCATTCACGACTCCAATAGGCATTTGATCCGTCTGACCATACGGATTCCATGAAGCTTCAATATTGAACCAAGCGTATAATGATGGCAGAAGAATCAGACCACCGATTAATAGGATGGTTACCCAATTGCGTGTGATATTTTTCATGTCCTGAGAATAAATGTACCAACTGTTTTTCATGGCTGTGCTCCTTGTGATGCTACATGATATGTATAACAAACGCCTCTTTATTGACGTATGATATCATACCGTTACTGAAAAAGAAAAAACAACATATTGCACCATCAAACAGGAATAACTATACAAGTTGAAAAAATGAGGCTATCGCATGGCAGATAATGCTGATCAAAAATAGAGATCGAGAAGAACGGAGGAGGGATGCTGGTGTATGGAAAGTAAGAAACCAAATATCGGGTCGCGCGAATTTGGTGTAGCGTTGCGCGCGTTTGGCCCTAAGCTGCGCGACTCTGGCCTGGATCGCGCGAGTTGGGCCTTGGATCGCGCGACATCCCCCCTGAGTTGCGCGAGTTTTTACCCAAGTTGCGCGATATTTGCCCTGAGCTGCGCGCGTTTCTGCTCAAACTGAGCGATCTCCTCGTCTCGTTTTTTAATGGGGGTTGATTTTCGGCGGCTGCCGAAAATTGGCATTTTGATATGGGTGGGCTACTCGAGTTGAGGCGGTTCTTGCTCGGGTCGGGTATGCCGTCGCTCAAGTTCACCCCTCCTTTTTCACCCGCTATAAAACGTCGATAACGCAAGTGAGAGGTCTGCTGAGCCGTCCTGCTCAATCGAAATAGAGTCAATTCTCATGAAACGATCGCCCTTTTGAACGGCGTCGAGAAACGCATTGACGTCTTGAATGTTGGCGCCGGTCACGTCGAGGTTGTATCCGGCACTGTTCAGGTCACTATCATTATCACCACCGGCACCTGAGGAGGAGATCGAATCAATGTCGACATTCGTCTTGTCAGCCATTTGGCGAAGCTCGTTCAACACTGCGTCAGGCTTTTTGTCAGCCGGCACCTGTTCGGTGATTTGCTGCAACGATTCGTCCAAGCGCCCGTCCTGATTTTTGAGCTGTTTTACTTGTTGTTCGTATAAATCAACTTGTTCTTCGGTGGAGGCGAGATCACTCTGCATCGGCTGAATCATTGTCCGATAACCGGCCAAATAGATTAAAGCAGCAAGAGCAACGAATACAATAAGGATTAACGTATGGCTTCGGTTCCAGTTAGTCGGCATCGGTACTCATCTCCTCCCGCAACACATCCGCGTCAATAGTCACCGCGAACGACGCGTCATACCCATCGCCAGCCTTTGAAACATCCGCAAGTTTCACATTGAGCAAATAGGGTTGCTGCAGCATTTTATCCGTATAATCCGATACAGACGATAGCGAATCAAACGCCACCTCCAGCTGAAATAACTCGCCGCTCTCATATGTAAACGACTCCAGCTGCCCCGAGTCACCCAGCATGCCAAGCATCTGCTTATACAAGGCAACACGCGGAACCGTCCGGGTCTCGATCGATGCCAACGCTTCCTTCGTCTGTTTCAGCTGTTGCATATGACCGGTGTCCTCTTCCAGCTTTGCCATTTGATCTTCAAGCGCCGTCATCGTCGCTTTTTCCTGATCGATCGCACTCGCCAGCCCACCCCGCTGTATCAGCAGAACAGCAGCTACAGCGATAAGCAGCAGCAGGAACACCAACAAGAGAAAGAGCGGTATGCTCATACGCTTCGTTTCTTTTTCCAAAAAATTGATTTCCGTATTCATTGCACACCCACCTTCATCCGCCATTCTTTAAGCCCAGTCCCATCAAATCAACATACGTGGGGGACATATTTTCGTCGGGAAATTCATAAATCGGCAGCTCCAAACGGTCAGCGAGATGACGTTTAGCCGTGGACAAATAGGGAAAATCCCCGGATACAATCAGCTGCTCGATGCGCGATTCCCCCTTGGTGATCGAATACTGGTAAAAGTCGACCATCCGATTGATCTCTGTCATATAATGATCGATCATGCCCTCAGCCGTCTCCTGCGCCGGTTCGTCATCCATGGCGATTTTTATATGTCTATTGAACACGGCTTTATGGTGTTGAAAGGCGGTCAAAAACAGCGCGTCATGATTCCAATGAATGAGCAGTGTATGGTCGGATGCTGTTTCGGCTGTTTGAACATAATAACGGTACACCGACAAGGCCGTCAAATCGGCGATGATCGGATGAAGCCCCGCCGCTGAAAAAACGTGCTTAAACTGATCGATTTTTTCTTTCGGATACGCATACAACCGGACATCGGTCGTTTCCTCATCGTTTCTCAGCACATCAATAGCGAGCGCTGGATTGTCGAACGGCAAATAAAACGAATGGCCGATCTGCGTGCGGATGTAACCAATTGCCTCATCCTTCGATAGTGTTCCCGGAATGGACAAATCCCGGATAACGACCGTATCGTCCACCAAGCAGAAAGCGATTTTTTTCCGTCGCCAGCGGTTTTCCTGCACCAATTGCCGAATGACACGTTGAAACGCCTGTGCATCCGCTATGGTGCCGTTCTGCATCGTACCCACCGGCAGTTCGACGTCGCCATAAGTGACAATGCTATTAGGGGATGTATTTTTGTGAAAGGCATAGCGGATCACCCGGTTCGTGATCACCATATTGACCCTGCCGTTGTTGAGAATGTTCACACGACCACCTGCTTAGGTAAAAAGTTATGAATCTGATTGAATTTCAAAATTAGATATCTGCCTTTAAAATACGAACGATAGGTTATTGCTTTTGATTTCCACTTCAGGCGGACGCTTTCCGCGGGCGGCTGATGAGCCTCCTCAGGCTGACGCCTTGTGGGGTCTCATCTAGGCCTCTTATCCCGCAGGAGTCGTCCGCCTTCCGTTCCAATCTTCTAAGTTGAAGTATATATTCAACGAATGATTAAGTGTATTACAAGTTACATGTTCATATTAAACAGAAAAGCATTTAGCATTTATGAAATTCATTCGTAAAAACGCCCTGCAGCAAAAACGTGCAAGGCGTTTAGTTAGTGATTATGTTTAGCTCGGTTAGTTATTTTTATTATTAGTCCTTATTACCAGAGCCACCGGTTCCGTCATCGCCGCCTCCAGATTCACCACCGTCACTGGTGTCATCACTAATTTCTTCTTCCCCGTCACCAGGTACGTATTTAAACGTATAATCATCTACTTTAGAATCATCATCAGCCGCATTTGTCACTTTAACAGTACCATTGTAATCATTATCTGTATTAGGATTAGTAGGTTTTTCTTCAAGAAAACCCTCACTAACTAGATTGTCTAACGAATAAGTATCACCATTCTCACCTTTTGGATCAATGTCACTTGCATTCGCCAACCTGGCCGCATTCTCCATCAATTCTCTATTCGACTCATCAGCGTCGTCTTCCGAGCTACTTATAACACCCGAAACACTGGGAACGGCAATCGCCAACACTATCCCCAGAATGGCCAAGACAGCCAGCAACTCAACCAGTGTGAACCCTTCCTGTTGTTTAAACTTCCTTTTCATACGTTCCAACATAAGACCCTCTCCTTTTTAGTTAAATAAGGTAATAGAGCGTCGGTTGCACTAATTGCTCCTGACTGTCCAAGTGCCCATATACAGACAGACGTTCATCACACCACTGCTTTTCTTCTGGTACTAGTATACTAGATAATAGGTACCAATACCACATGTTACCAAAATGGTCACTGAATGTTTTCAAATAATGAGAACATCGGCAAAACCACAGATACAATAACACTTCCAACAATTACCGTCAATAGAATAATCATGATTGGTTCAATTAATGTTTGAATCCGATTTGCCATCTGATCAAGGTCTTCTTCGTAAAATTTGGCCGCTTTTTGCAGCATATGGTCGAGTGTCCCGGTTTTTTCGCCGATCTGTACCATCTGTACTACCAGCGGCGGGAAAGCCCAGTGATCCTCCATCGCCCGGGTCATCGATTCCCCGGATTCGAGCGACTCACGGGCGTCTGCTAAAACGTGTTGCATCACTTTATTGCCGACAACCCTCTCAGTGATTTCCAACGCCTGAAGAATCGGAACGGAGCTGTTGACGAGTGTAGAGAGCGTCTGTGTCATGCGAACGAGTACAGCTTTGTGTGCCAGCCTGCCGAGAAACGGACATTTCATTTTAAAATAATCCATCCGGTAGACGACAGCCGGAAACTGCACGGCATATTTGTACACGAGCACGCCTACAACCACGAGAACGAGCAACATCCACCAATAGGCACTCACCCAATCACTCAAGGACAGGACCAATTGCGTATAAGCCGGGATATCTTCCCCGAACGATTCAAACATACTGACAAATTGCGGCACGACGAACATGAGCAAAAACATTGTTAACAACAAAGTAATGATCCCGACAATGCTGGGATACATTAAGGCGGAGACGAGCTTGCGCCGGTTTGAGTGTTCTTTTTCATAGTAGTCGGCCATTTCGTTCAAAATCTCATCCAACTTACCGCTCGCTTCCCCGGCATGAATCATGTTGACAAGCAGCTCCGGAAAAACATCCGGATGACGATCGGCTGCCACAGACAGACCTTCCCCCCGTTCTAACTGCTTATCAATGTCTTCCAGCGCGGATTGGAGCGTCGCATTTCCCGTTTGCCGCCCCATCGTTTTCGTCGCTTCTGAAATAGAAATGCCGGCGTGAATCAGCGTCGCATATTGCCGGAGAAATACAACGAAGTCTTTGTTTTTCAACCGTCGATTCCATGAAATATCTTTGTTCCACGGTTTCGTCTCGGTAATGGAAACAACGATGATGCCGCCTTGTTCCAACTCATTCAGTGCTTCGTTTTTCGTTTCCGCCTCCATTTGCCCCTTCACCCGTTCACCGGAAAACCGTTTACCGCTATAGTCAAAATTCACAGGATGCCTCCTTTCATGCCGGTCCACAGCGGATCAAAAAGCGCCATGATGCGTGCGGCTTAGACGTTAGATTTCTCTCATTTCCAAAAATGGTGCAACGGTCTCATACGCTACAACATCCTCTCGAAGCAGCTTTTTTAAATCCATATCCATCGTGTGCATGCCTTGTGCTTTGGACGTCTGCAACACGTTCTGAATCTGGTGCAGTTTTTCATTGGTGATGAGATTTTTAACAGCCGGTGTGTTAATCAGCACTTCTGTGGCCGCACGCCGGCTCGTCCCGTCTTTCGTTGGAAGCAGCTGCTGGGCAATGACCGCCTTTAACATCGACGACAATTGAATACGGATTTGTGTCTGCTGCTGGGGTGGGAACACGTCGATTATACGCTCAATCGTAGAAACCGCGCTGCTCGTGTGCAGTGTGCCAAGGACGAGATGCCCGGTTTCTGCCGCTGTTATCGCCGTGGATATCGTTTCGAGATCACGCAGTTCCCCAACCAAAATGACATCCGGATCCTGGCGAAGACTTGCCCGCAGTCCGGTAAGAAAACTGGTCGTATCGAGGCCAACCTCACGTTGATCAATGATCGAATGATGGTGCGTATGTACATACTCAATCGGGTCTTCCAGCGTGATCATATGTCGGCGCATCGTTTGGTTCATAAAATCAAGCATTGCCGCCAAGATCGTGCTTTTCCCGCTCCCGGTCGGTCCGGTAACAAGCATCAGCCCCTGCCGTTCAGTCGTCAACTCGTGGGTAATGGGCGGCAAATGAAGCTCCTCAATCGATGGAATATGCCTCGGTACAATCCGAAAGGCAAGCGACAACGCCCCACGTTGGTAAAACAGATTGACACGAAATCGGGATACGCCGCTGATACCACAGGAAAGATCCATTTCCCGCTTATCATTCAACACGTGCCAATCGTGATCATTTAACAACGAACGGCTCATCCGCTCGGTATCAGACGGCTGCAAGACCGGCCAATCCTGTTCGAGAAGCAACCCATTAATACGACATACGGGAGGTTTGCCGACGGTTAAATGCACATCGGACGCTTGTTGATGAACCGCTTCTGTCAGCCATTGCTGCAATGTATCATCCAATATCTGTTTCCTCCTTTACAACGCAATTGACAGCTGCATCACTTCTTGAAGCGTTGTTTCGCCATTTTTCACTTTTTCCAACCCGTCATGAATGAGAAACGACGTCCCCTTATCGGCAGCATGTGTGTGTAAATCGGCCATCGACCCTTGGTTCAACAACAAGTGTTTCATCCCTTCATCCATCGTGACCACTTCATGCACAGCCAGTCGACCGCGGTAACCCAAGTAATGACAGCTGTCACATCCGTTTCCTTCATAGATATGATCGACGCTTACGTCATGGTTATGGAAAATATCCCGTTCCATCGGTGTCGGTTCGCGGCCTACCTTGCAATCCGGGCAAATTTTCCGGACGAGGCGTTGGGCTACCACACCTTTCAGGGAGGAGACGACGAGATACGGCTCAATGCCCATATCGATCAGGCGCGGGATGGCATCGACCGCACTGTTCGTATGCAACGTACTGAACACCAAATGCCCGGTGAGCGAGGCTCGGATAGCAATTTCCGCCGTTTCCTGATCACGGACTTCCCCGACCATGATGGTATTCGGATCCTGTCGCAAAATCGAGCGCAGTCCGGTTGCAAAGGTGAGGCCAACATTCGCATTCACTTGCACTTGGTTGACCCCTTCCATTTGAAACTCAACCGGATCCTCAATGGTCACCATATTAATATGGTCCTGGTTCAGATGATGGATCGACCCGTATAGGGTGGACGTTTTTCCCGACCCAGTCGGACCCGTAAGCAACACCAAACCAGACGGCCGATTCAGCAAATCCACGTATTTTTGCCTATTCTCCTCGGAAAATCCGAGATCATTTATTTTACGAAGCGCATTGGCCAAATTTAACACCCGGATGACGATTTTTTCGCCATTTACTGTGGGCAAACAGGAGATACGCAAGTCCACCGGTGTCACACCGATCGTCGTTTTAATCCGCCCGTCCTGGGGCAGGCGCGTCTGCGTGATATCCAAATCGGCAAGAATTTTGATACGGGCTACCAGCGGGTTCTGCAACTCTTTCGCGAGCGTTTTATCTTTGCGGAGCTGTCCGTCAATCCGGTAGCGCACATCGACATGTGTTTCCTGGGGATCCAGATGAACGTCACTTGCTTTCAATTGAATCCCGGTTGTCAAAAGTTGATCAAGCAGACTGACGACTGACGCTCCTGTTCCCTCCTCCGTTGTCGCCGCGTATTCATCTCCCTGTTTAAAATAATGTTTATTGATCGCATATAAAATATCATCTCTTGTAGCAATCACCGGATAAATGGTGAAGCCTGTCGACAGCTCCAAATCATCAATAACATAATAATCCATCGGGTCCTGCATTGCGACGACCAGTTCATGATCCTTGATTTGCAGCGGCATAACGTATTTATTCTGAGCAAATGCATGCGACACATAACCAAGCACCCGCTCCTCAATCGGATACTGATACAGTGACACATGTGCAATGCCGAGCTGATATTCCAGTACGTCGATCAGCTGTTTTTCCGTAATAAATCCGTGATCGAGCAGTGCGTCTCCTAATTTTTGATCCGGTTTTTTATGAGCAAGTACGTCTTCCACTTGCGCTTCTGTTATGATTCCTGCATCCTTCAGTAAATCACCCAGCCGTTTGCGTGGTGCCATAATATCCCCCTCCGCCTTTCGCTTAATAAGCTTCCATTCAGGAAATCTATATAACTATTCCAGCGTTATCGTTATGCTTTGTTCTATCGTCTCTGTGCGGCCGTGCGCCTTTCCTTCGCTGGTAAATTCAATCTCCGTTTTTTCCTTATTAGTATTATCCCGTTGGTCAATTTTAATTGAGAAAGTTCGATTGTCATCAATTGGGTAGTTCGTCGGTGTCTCCGGCCAGTCAATGTCCTGCACCTTTTCGACAGCCTGACCTTTGACGCGTTCATGCACGAGCGTCTGGTAGTAATCAACGCCCATCTCTGCCACCAAATGCGCGTCTATATTTTCATCCATTGTCGTTATTTGCCTGGTCGTATTGGTCACTTGATAAAGCAGAGTCAGCACGAATAAGAGAATGAGCGTAATCATCATCAGGGTCAGAACAAGTGCTGCGCCGCGTTCATTCCTCAGACGGTTCATCCGGACCCACCTGCCTCAATATAGGTGTAGGATTCAGCCAATTGGTCGTTGTCAGAAAGAATCTGAATGTTCGTTCGATATAAATCAACGGTCTCTTCTTTGCACACATTCAGTTTTACGCTATATGTATAGGATGGAAGGGCATTTAAATTTTTCGCCGGAAGTATTTTTTTACCGTCGGAACAAACGGGAACGTCGTCGAGCGGCAATCTTCCGGCATTTTCTTGCGCATCACTGGCTACGCGGCCTAATAGATTACTTGCGGTCAAATTCTCCTCCGACTGGGACGACCAGTTTAAAATCTGCGGAAAAATGGGTAACATCACAGCAATAATCATGGTCAAAAGCGCAATGGATGTTATAATTTCAATAAGCGTGAAACCATTTTTTTCATTAGATGACATTTGTTCAGGCATCGATCTCACTCCTGGCAAAAGAACGTTAGTAAAGAACGTCGGCGGGACTTTTTTCCATACTGGCTTTAAACTTATTATACCATGATAACGGACGTGATGATATGTTTCCATACCGATTCAACCATGAACAAGGCGTAACACTCGTTGAACTCCTCGCGACACTCGCCCTGCTTTCACTTATGATCGCACTGTCGACCGGTCTGATCGTTTCCATGGGACAGAACCAACAAGCCGCCAGCAATGACATCTCTCTCCAGCAAAACACGAACGTCCTGATCAGCGAGATGCGGCAGGCGTATTACGAACGATCGGGAGAGGGGGATCTGCCTTTTCAGGTGGACACGGATAAACTAAACATTGAAAAAATGACGGTGACGAATGATGGGGACAAGAACGATAGTGATGTTTCCCCTATCAGGGACGTTAATTTCGATAAACCCCTGACTATCCAGATGACCACCGAGTCCGATGACGGTCAGACTGTGAGCCTGGAAACAACGTGGCGGCCTACGGAGGGGGAGGAGATTGTGTTGGAGAAATGGGAAGAAGATGATGACGACGAGGAAGACGACGAGGAAGACGACGAGGAAGACGGCGAGGATGATGAAGAAGATTATGAATGGCCGGTAGAAGTTGACGTACTTCCTTGTTACAGTGATGGAAATGTTAAGTGGACTGGGGAAAAATACGAAAAAAAATGTGATGAAGATAACTATGACATTCAAGGCGCGCTGTGGATTACAGGGGAGATGGATCAGAAGGGTAAACAGAACGATTATTCCGTGCAAGTCGAACAGGATTTATTTGCTGACGAAAACGTTGCACTTGCAAATGGTGCTTCGATAGACATTGAAGAAACCGGAATTTTTAAAGGCAGCGTTGGTTTTAAGAATAGTGCTTCTATAACTATAGAAGGGAATGGAATGTTTGAAGGTGAAGTTGATGAATTAAAGAATTCAGCTTTTATATCGATAGAAGGGGATGGCACATTTGAGCGTAACGTTGTTTTGAAAAATAAATCATACATAAACATAGTGGGCGATGGCACTTTTAAAAGCACAGTTAAAAATAAGGGAACCATAAGCATTGAGGGAGATGAATCTTTTGAGAACTAGGTTACTTCGTGATTGTTAGACACGTTATTGATTATTCCTTGCTAATTGCTTCCGTTATTGTTTTTTAGCCGATTTAGTGTAAGACAGTCAAAAGTATACATTAACTAGGATGATTTTCGGCGGCTGCCGAAAATCGTCTTTTAGGTATGGGGGTGCTGCTTCTCGAGTTGAGGGTTGTCGCTCGAGTTCCCACCACCCCTCCCACAAATCGAAAACTGACAGACAACACAAAATATATGCTACAATCGAATGGATGATTTTAAACGGAGAAACTATTTCACATAAGTAGAAGGAGGCCATTTGGATTGGGTTGGCTTTACGTACTGTTTGCAGCGATTGTGGAAGTGTTTTGGGTCGTTGGCTTGAAATATTCCAATACTGTGTTGGAATGGAGCGGCACAACTATTGCCATCGTGTTCAGTTTCATTTTAGTCGTCAAGGCGTGTGAGATGATCCCATCCGGCACCGTGTATGCTGTCTTCACCGGGTCAGGTGCTGCCGCCATTGTATTGATTGATTTTCTCATATTCGGGGCTGGATTTTCAGTGATGAAAGCATTGTTTATCGCATTAATAATTGCCGGTGTGATCGGAATCAAAATGACGGATGACACAGAGGAAGCGGCTGAAGAAGGAGGGAAATGAGCATGGCGTGGGTATTTTTAGTCATTGCCAGTTTTGGGGAGATATTCGGCATGATGAGCATCAACCTGTTTCTCCGCCAAAAACATATCATCCGGGTCATCCCGATTGTACTCTCATTTGCAGGCGGATTTATATTTTTATCACTCGCCATGCGCGACATTCCGCTCGGGACCGCTTATGCCATTTGGACTGGTCTGGGAGCAGCCGGTGCCGTTCTCATCGGCATCCTATTTTTCAACGAATCGGCCGGTTGGAAACGAATCGCCTTTTTGCTGTGCATTATTGCCGGGGCGGTGGGCTTGAAGGCAATTGAATAAAATCGCTCTTGCCTATCAATGGGCGCGTCCTGTACTCTAATTTTCAATCAGACGACGAAACCCCTATATATTTTTCTTGAAAAAATCAAACCCGAGTGCGGTTGTCACGCCAAAAATAACGATCCATAAAGCAATGCTGATTCCAATCCAAACACTCATGGCCCGTTTCGATGCACCGAGTGCCATACCGATAAAAACGGCGATATGGGTACCGATTAGAACCGGACCCAAAAATGCCAGACCTATCAGCCCGTATTTGTGGAAAAACGTAACCGCTCGCCGGCTGCCTTTGGAAGGCTGTTTTCCTTTCGCTTCTCGCCGCCTGATATACCAACGCTTCAACTTATCGAACCCAACAATCACAACAAGTACGGACAGCATATTGCCCACAAACGCCACAACCATGACCCAGAACGGCGCCAGTCCCCAAACAATGCCTACGGGGACAACCGCCATCACTTCCAGCCACGGAATAGCTGCCCCCAAAAATACAAGCATATACTTATAAATCATCCAGCATCCCTCCTATTACAGCCATACGATGAGGATATTCCCTTTTGAGAATACACGATGTAAGAATGGTAAGGGAAGCCGACAAAACCTGAAATGGCAAACACACTTGATACAGATACGTGTGAAAATCATACGTCTGCGTCAAAATATCATATGTGCTATCAGCGCGATAATCGGCAGTGTAATCAACGTGCGCAATAGGAAAATAATAATTAAATCCTTCATATTTAATGGCAATTTGGAGCCTATTAATAAAGCCCCTACTTCCGACATATAAATTAATTGTGTAACAGATAAACACGCAATAATAAACCGGGTCATTTCACTTTCAATTCCACTTCCCAAAATAGCCGGCAGGAACATATCTGCAAAACCAACAACAACGGTTTGCGCAGCCTCGGTTGCTTCCGGAACTTGCAACACATTTAATAATGGAATAAATGGCGCTCCAAGCCAAGCAAAAATAGGCGTGTATTCGGCAATAATGGTCGCAATGGTACCAATGGCCATAACAACCGGTACAACTTCCAGCCACATTGTCAGCACATTTTGCGTTCCACCTCTTATGACCGGAACCACACTCGTCATACGTTTGGCACGATCAGCCGCTTGGTGCATCCCCCATTTAACCAACGACATATTCTCCGGATACGTCTCCTGTTCACGCGCTTCTGCTTCTTCATAAAAGGCATCCACTTTCCTGGATAATGGCGGAATACGAGGCATAATCAGGGCTGCAACGAGTCCTGCAATAATAATGGTCCCATAATATGGTAAAAACAAATGGCCTAAATCAAGTTCCAGTAAAACAACAATCGTAAAGTCGATCGATACGAGCGAAAATGTTGTCCCAATCACAGCCGCTTCCCGTTTTGTATAATAGCCTTCCTCATATTGATTGTTCGTCAACATAACGCCAATCGTCCCATCGCCCAACCAGGAAACGAGACTGTCCACCGTCGAACGACCCGGTAGCGTAAAAATAGGACGCATAATTTTTTTCATAATCGTCCCTATCAATTCCAATAATCCAAAGTCCAGCAATAACGGCAAAATATAACCAGCGAAAAAGAAGATGGCAACCAGGGTCGTCAGTAATCCAAATAAAATATTCCCGCCCGTAGCATCGGACCAAATCCATTCAGGTCCAATTTGAAAAAGAGTCAGTAACCCGAAAAACGTCGCTAGCCCTTTCGTCAAAAGGGCAATCGGACCAACGTAAAACAGCTTTCTTAGAAAATGATTCTGCAAAATAAATTGAGGACGTGTTGTAACAGTTATTAAAGCCATAACAAAAGACAGACTGATTAACGCTACTGCAATGGCGGGCATAGCAGTACCCAAATACGTTTGAATAAAATTATCCCAGACGGCAACAATTAACGTAACTTCCCCATTGACAGGTATTGGAACCATTAACAAAAAGGCACCCAACAACGATGGTATAATAAATTTTAAATAATTGCCGATGGTATATGAATGGTCATCGCTCATGGTTTCATCTCATCTCCTTCATAGTACAACGTCTTTCGTTGGTGAATTGATTGTTTAAAAGCATCTAAAAGTCTACCATTGTGACTGATTGATTGTAATTGATTACACTATCAAAACTATCCCCATTCCACGTTATCATACCAGATTCGGGCACATTTTTACATAGTCAAAATTGGTTTATAGCAGGCATAGGGGTTGTGTGGAATTGATATACATTTTTTCATCTTAACACAAAAAAATAACGGTTTAATGCATTAATCATTTCCAGCAATTAAACCGTTTTTACCATTTTACATTTCCTATTCAGAAACTATTAATCTATTGAACTTACTTACGCATTTCCAAGGTGCCAGTACGCTGATTGAACAGTGATGGCTTGATGAACAGCTTCCTTCTGATGCGGATAAATCGGTCCCTCGTGAAACCCTAAGTCGAACGGATCCTCGATTCGGCTTCTTTCTCCGCGCAGTGCTTCTATGATCCGCAATGTGCAAAACGGAACATAGGCTGTGCTGTATCCGCCTTCATGACAGGCAACTAGACGGCCATGACAATGCTTATCGGCTAACGATTTTATCTTGGTTGTCATGGTGTAGTAGCCTTCAGCAGTCACCAGCATCCGGCCCAACGGATCAAAGCGGCTAGCATCCTGACCCGCTGATATCAGAATCAACTCAGGCTGAAATTGGTCAATAATCGGCTCGATCACATGATCAAACGTGTAGAGGTAACCATCATCCCCGGTACCGGCGGGAAGCTCCACATTGACATTGTTTCCCTTGGCATCGCCTTCTCCAACATCTGTTATCACTCCGCGGCCTTTCGGAAAGATATTTTCTTGATGAATGGAAAGGAACAAAACGTCCGGATCATCATAAAAAGCGGTTTCGGTTCCATTGCCATGGTGTACGTCCCAATCTAAAATGGCGATGCGTTTCAAGCCAAATTGTTTACGGGCATAGTTAGCTGCAATCGCAACATTGTTGAACAGGCAAAAGCCAGACCCCTCATTCGGTTCAGCATGATGGCCCGGCGGACGAACCAATGCATAAGCGGTTTGCACCGTATCGTTCATTACCGCATCAACAGCGGTTATGGCCCCTCCTGCTGACTTCATGGCAATTTCATAGGAGTCCGGTCCGACAATAGCATGGACACCAGCATCACCACCGCCAGAATCACTCAATTGTTTCACATGGTCAATGTATTCTGTTTGGTGATTCATTTCGATTTCTGACCGGGTTGCCGATCGTGGCGCTATTTGCTCCAATGTATCCATCTCATCGGTCCGTTCCAGCAAATTTTTCACTCGTCGCTTCGTCTCTGGATTCTCAGCATGAGTGTCAGCCTGAATCGAACCCCCGGACCGCAAATTCAAAGCGCCACTTCCAGTTTGGTGCCAAAAATAACTTTCATGATTTATAAAACCTGTTTTTTCAGACATCGGTATCCCTCCCCTGATTAGATCGGAAATTTGGAACTATCATTTGACTACAACTATCCAGAACTGTTGGAATTCCTTTTTTGAAGCAATTTTCAATGTAAAGTAAAAATACACTCTCGTTCAAAAGAGGTTAAAAAATCATTATTTATAACGGTGAAACAGAAATTAACTTTTTGGACTTAGAAGTGGCTTATTACTGCGTCTGCTCACAAATTACAAACAGCTCATTCACGGTGCTGAGAGTCAGTCAATATTGAATACAAATCTTCCTTTCGACGGAACACATAGTCCATTTTAGAATCCATTACAGACGATAGTGGCAGCTTAGCCGTCTCAATCCCTTCTGAATCTTTCATTGATAATAATTCATTACCCCATGAATCAAGCACTAAACTATCACCACAAAAATTAAGATCATCTTCTTGGCCTAATCGATTACATATAACGACAGGGATTTCATTTTCCATTGCTCGGGATTTAGCATAAATGTAATGATGCTCCTTATAAGGATCCATATTAGCATTAACTATAACGAGAATATCAGCGCCCATAAGTTTTAGTGATCTTGCCACTTCAGGGAATTCTAAATCAAAACAAATCATTAAACCGATGTTCCCCATTGGTGTAGGAATAACTTCAAAATTAGAACCGGATTCAAAAAACTTCTGTTCCTGATCAAAAAGATGCGTTTTTCTATATAGCCCTAACAACTCTCCTTGATTATCTATTAAGGCTGATGAGATAAAATTGGTTTCGCCATCTCCTGACTCAGGAAACCCGAACACTGTATATAACGATAATGATTTACATAATTTCTTTATTTCGTTAATGCTGGGTCCATCAACTTTTTCCGCCTGCTCATTTAATTTATCCCCCACAGAATATCCTGTTAAAAATAGTTCTGGAAAGACGATTAGATCGGATTGATTCTTATTGGCTTCTTCCATAGCATTTTTTATTTGGGATAAATTATAGCTCTTATCCTTCAGTTTTGGAGTCATTTGAGCTAATGTGACATTAATCTTGTCCAAAGTAGTCATCCCTTTCAAAAGTTATCATGGTTTGTAAATATTATCCCATATCTAAGTCTGGTGGTCTCTGTTTAAAGAATTTTGTTAAGTACAGCAGATAAACAAAACCAATTACCACCCAAATGGATCCTAAAATCAAGGCATTGCTGCTTAGGTTTACAAACAAACCAATATCAAACCCAACACCAATTAAAGGTAAAATTAAATAAAGGATAATATTTTTTCCTGATCGTTTTTGTCCTTTAACAAAATAATAAGCAATCACTGAAACGTTAACCATAGTGAATGTTATGAAGGCCCCGAAATTTATAAAAGATGTTGACGTCGCTACGTCCATGGTTAAGGCCACTAAACCAATAATACCCACCATTATTAAATTAAACGCTGGAGTTTTTGTAGTCGAACTAACAAAGCCAAAGATTTTTTTGGGCAAAACGCCATCTCTTCCCATAGCATATAATAAACGTGCGGCACTGGTTTGTGCTGAAAGTCCCGAAGCAAATTGCGCAATTATTAAACCTGCCAAGAAAATAGCACCAAGGATATTACCTCCAATTTCAAGAGCAATTTCATAGGCAGCTGTGTCTGTATTCGGAAATTCACTGAAATTCGGATAAACTAAATCCAAAAAGTAAGAAGTGATTACAAAGATTAAACCACCGATAGCAGTGATTAAAAATATTGCTTTTGGTAAAGTTTTCTTAGGATTAATGGTTTCTTCAGATAATGTTGTTATAGCATCAAAACCCAGAAACGAGTAGGCAGCCACAGAAGCACCTGCAACTACTGATAATATATTTAAATCACTGCTTAAAAGTGGATCGATAGAAAAAATAGTTCCTGTTCCCATTCCTTGTAACAAACTAACAATGCTCATTATAATAAAAATGGCAAGAACAAGCAGCTGAAAAACCATCATTACTAAATTCACGTTTGTAGTAACATTAATACCAATTAAATTGATTACAGTTGTCACTAATATAAATGATACTATCCATACCCATGAAGGTACAACAGGGAATGCTGCATTCAAATATGCCCCCCCTATTAACCATATGACCATAGGTAAAAAGAAATAGTCCAATAAAACGGCCCATCCAACCATAAAGCCTAATTCAGGTCCGATGGATTTTCTTGTATAAGTGTAAGCAGAACCTGATACTGGAAATGCCTTAACCATTCTTCCATAACTGTAGGCGGTGAAAAGCATTGCAATAAGAGCTACTGCATAAGCTGTTGGAACAAACCCATTCGTTGTTTCAGCCAAAACTCCGTAAGTTCCAAAAACAATCATAGGAGTCATGTATGCAAGACCAAATAGCACAACTTGATATAACGTTAATGTTCGTTTTAATTTAGCTTCCTCAGCCATTATTTCAATGTCCTTTCAATATACTTAAAATTCCAACTTGGTATTTTGAGAATTATTGAATCATTCAATATTGCTTTACTTAATCTCCTTCTCCACTTCCAAAACGGCTTCCTGTACGTTTTCGATAATTGTATCAATTTGGTCTTCGTTGATAATCAATGGTGGTGAAAAACAAATGATGTCGGTATCATCGAATGCAACAGAGCGACAAATAATGCCTCGATTGTGTAACGCTTTAATCGCCTTGGACACAACCTTCCAATCGGCCGGGAAGTGTTCATTGGTTGCAGGGTCTTTAACGAGTTCCACGGCTCCCAGCAATCCAATGGCGCGAACATCGCCGACAATATTCGTGTTTTCTTTAACTTGTTGGAACCCTTTCAATAAACGCTCGCCCATTTTTCGTGAGTTTTCCGCGAGGTTTTCCTCTTCCAGAATTTCAATGTTTTTCAAAGCTACCGCACTGCTGGTCGGATGCCCGCTGTAAGTGAATCCGTGGAAAAGGGTGCCGCTTGACTGTTTCAGCATCTCATGAATAGCGTCAGAGATAATAACACCACCGAATGGTATATAACCGCTTGTCACGCCTTTGGCAAACGTCATCAAGTCAGGTGTAACGCCCCAGTTTTCCATGCCGAACATTGTTCCGGTTCTGGCAAAACCGGTAATGATTTCGTCAGCGATGAACAAAATCCCGTATTCATCACAAAGCTTACGAACTTCCTTAAAATAATCATCAGGCGGAATAATAACCCCACCAGCCCCTTGTACAGGCTCGGCTATAAACGCAGCAATCGTTTCCGGTCCTTCATCTTCAATCACTTGACGCATCGAATCAATGGCTTCCTTCGTGCTTTTTTCATATGGCGTTTCCGCGTGGATAAAATCAGGCATAAACGTGCCCGCCATGTCCCAAAATTCCGGAATGCCTGTTGCACTTGTTGAAGCAGCAGCCACGCCATGATACGCCTTTTTACGAGAAAGAATTTTGCGGCGTTCAGGCTCACCTTTTAGCCGCCAATAATGACGCGCCAGTTTGAAAGCGGAATCATTTGCTTCAGAACCACCTGATGTAAAAAACACCGCGCTCAAACTCTCGGGAGCTATTGACGCAATTTTTTCAGCAAGACGTATAGCCGGCTCATGACTGAATGTCGAGAACGCTGAACTAAAGGCCAGCTTTTCCATTTGGGCTTTGGACGCTTCAGCTAACTCGCTGCGTCCGTGGCCGATATTGACATTCCATAACGAAGACATGGCATCTATATATGTTTCTCCTTTGGTATCGGTTAAATAAATACCCTCGCCTTTTTCAAAAATGAAGGCCGGACCTTCCTGTTGTTGCTGTTGAACGGACGACGTTGGATGGATGAAATGCTTCTGATCCAAGTCAACTAATTTATCAGACATACAGTGATCTCCCTTCTTATTTGAACATCCTTTAAGTAATCGTTTTCTTTTCACAAAACAGTCACAAACACGTTGTTTAACTGTTATTATGATCGTTGATTGGTATGATGGAAAGAACCAGAAATAATATAATCATGGGACCAGATATATAATTTCATTTTCCGTTAATAAAAGACCACATGCATAATAGATAGATTGTTTCCTCATTGTTTGTCTACGCGTAGATCACCCGATATAGTCGGTCCACTGCTTCGGGGATCTCTTCTTCTTGAATGGTTGCAAACCCCAACGTTAAAATGACGATATTATCCATCTCCAGGGTGCGTTCCAGCGTAAACCGCCTAATAGTGTAGATTTCCAACTTCTCTTCTTTTGCCTTCTTCTCCACCATATCGTACGTTTTTGACGTTTGAAACCGCGCCAAAAAGTGCAATCCAGCCGGGATATCATCGATTGTTACATTACTCTCGAACCGTTGTTTCAGTTCCTGAATTAAACATTTGCGTTTTTTCTCGTAGTAATGATTCATCCGTTTCAGATGTTTGGTATATTCCCCTGATTCGATAAAATAATGCAATGTATACAGTTCTAATATGTTGCTGCTTTGCATGGCATCAATATGATAGTTTTGATAGGCGCGCAGGATTTCCGGCGGGAGAACCATATAACTGATCCGCATACCCGGTAGGATCGTTTTTGAAAACGTCCCAATATATATAACCCGTTGATGTTTATCAAGACTTTGCAACGATGGAATATGGTCTGTCTCATACTTAAATTCACTATCGTAGTCATCTTCCACAATGTAGCGATGGGGATGACGGGCTGACCAATTAAGCCATTCAATACGCCGGGATATCGGCATGATGTTCCCGGTTGGAAATTGATGGGACGGTGTTATGAACAAAAAGCGAATATCTTTTTCTTCCAGTCCGTTAACGTCGGCACCGTTATTGTCGATAGGAACCGTGTTGACATTGATGCCCATTCGCCTCAGTAACGTATAAAACCGTGAATAACCCGGGTCTTCCACAGCAGCTGTCGTTTGCTGCGACTGCATTTCCATTAACTGTCGTACCAGTAATTGACTTCCTGCTCCAACGACAATCTGTTCCGGCTCACAAATCACACCACGTGACAGCGCAATCATCCGGGCAATGCTTTCTCTGACCTGATATGGTCCTTGTGGGTGCGGTATCTCAGACAGCTCTTGCTTGTGATTCGCGATTGCTTTTTGACCGCATTTCATCCACGCCGAGAATGGAAAAGCCGACACATCTGCTGTCATGTGCGAAAAAGATAACCAATTGCCGTTAGCGAGCGGCGCTTCCTTTAAATCCTCAGGAAACGCATATTCCTCCATACCACTTCCTGCAAACTGAGTAATGGCTTCCACAAAATAACCTTTGCGTTCCTGTGTATAAATATACCCTTCCGCCAACAGTTGCTCATACGAATTGGTGATGGTATTAATACCTACATCGAGTTGCTCAGCCAGCTTTCGTTTAGATGGCAACTTCTCGTCAGCTTTAAACCGTCCATCTAAAATCATCCGTTTAAATTCATTGTAAATGTTCTGATAGATATACTGTTGTCCTTTATATTTATCAATTGCCATGAACATATACACACCTCTATCTGGTCCCTAAAAAAGTTTTATCTGGTCCTTTTCATTATACCAGATCATTGTGATACTGTTTACTATGATTTGAAACATGGGAGGTCTATTGTCTGATGGCCAGTTTAAAGGTCTGAGCATATTGGAAAAGGCTTTCATTAAATCGTTTATCAAAAAGGAGTTGAGCAGATGAGCAACCAATTTTCGAAGTCCATGTCAATTATGGACGTGCTCTTTCTTGCCATGGGTGCTATGCTCGGGTGGGGATGGGTCGTCCTCTCTGGTGAATGGATTATAAAAGCTGGATTTATTGGTAGTACGATCGCATTTGTCATTGGCGGTTTATTAGTTATCTTTATTGGCTTAACCTATGCGGAACTGGCTGCGGCCATCCCAGAAACCGGTGGCGGCCTCATTTTCGTATTGAGAGCTTTTGGAAAAAGAAGCGGTTTCATAGCAGCATGGGCTGTTCTATTTGGTTATGTTTCCGTTATAACATTCGAAGCAGTCGCATTGCCCACTGTCATTGACTACATTTTACCCATGGACCATCAAGGGTATTTATGGACATTGGGGGGCTGGGACGTATACCTGACATGGGCTTTAATCGGTTCGATCGGTGCCCTATTAATGGCAGGATTAAACTACTTTGGTATTAAACCGGCAACCATTCTGCAGACCATTTTTACCATTGTTATTGTAGCAGTTGGCCTGTTGCTCGTTTTCGGAGCTTTTACAAGCGGGGATTTTGCAAATGTCAAACCTTTATTTAATAATGGAATGGGTGGCACCATGTCCGTACTGATTATGATCCCCTTTCTATTTGTCGGCTTTGACGTCATTCCTCAAGTGGCTGCCGAAATTAAGTCGTCACAGAAGATTATTGGAACGATCCTTGTTGTATCCATTATTACCTCTGTTATCTTTTATTTGCTGATTGTATTTGGTGTAACGACTGGTCTAACACAGGAAGAGCTCGGGATCACCCAATTAGCTACGGCAGATGCAATGGTTAATTTGTTTAACAGTCAGTTATTCGGTACCATTCTTGTTCTTGGAGGAGTAGCAGGCATCATCACGAGCTGGAATGCTTTTATCATTGGTGCGAGCCGAATCTTGTATGCGATGGCTACGCGTGACATGATACCGAAGTGGTTTGCCTATGTTCATCCAAAATACAAAACACCAACCCACGCCATTATGTTTCTTGGCATTCTCGCCTTTTTAGCACCATTACTTGGGCGTCCAGCTTTACAATGGATTGTAAATGCCGGTGGTGTCGGTATAGTTGTTGGTTATCTGATTGTCTCATTATCATTTTTACAGCTCCGGAAAACGGAGCCGGCATTACCACGTCCGTACAAAATTAAATACGGTAGAACCGTTGGGGGATTAGCAATCATTCTAAGTATAGCGTTTATATCCCTTTATCTTCCTGGCATGCCTTCATCGTTGGCTTGGCCTATGGAATGGTTTATTCTTGGAGGATGGTGCCTCATCGGATTAGCACTTTATGTGACACAGGTTAAACACTACAATAAAGGAGCGAATACACATGTCCAATCAATTTACGGTAACGAATCCCGCAACCGGGGAAGCTATTCAGGAAGTCAGCAATAACTCGGAGGCAGAAATCAAACAAGCTTTGGAAAATGGACACGAGGCTTTTAAAGAATGGTCCAGCATCAATGCGCACGAGCGGGCGAGACGCATTCGCCAATGGTCCGACTTGGTAAAAGAAAACAAAGAAGAAATTGCTCACCTTATGACATTGGAAAATGGCAAACCTATGAAAGAGTCCCGGGGCGAAGTTATTTATTCGACGGACTACTTGGATTGGTACGCTGAAGAAGCTAAACGGGTCTACGGCAAAACCATTCCAGCCAACAAAGAATCCAAGCGTATCATTGTCAGTCATCAGCCAATCGGTCTGGTTGCAGCTATCACACCATGGAATTTCCCAACAGCCATGATGGCACGAAAAGCTGCACCGGCTCTGGCAGCAGGTTGTACCTTTATCGTTAAACTGGCTTCAGAAACGCCGCTATCAGGTATGAAATTCATCGACCTTGCTCATGAGGCTGGTATACCAAAAGACGCCATTCAATATGTCCATGGTGGTGGACGAGTTGTCGGCAATCTATTTACTGGCAGTGATTACGTTCGAAAGATTACGTTTACCGGGTCAACGCCTGTCGGTAAAACATTGATTAAAGACAGCGCCGACACCATCAAACATGTCACGATGGAACTGGGTGGTCATGCGCCACTTATCGTTGCAAACGATGCCGATATCGATTATGCGGTTGCCCAGACGGTTGGTGCGAAATTCCGCAACGCTGGACAAACCTGCGTGTGTGCCAACCGCATTCTTGTTCACGACAGTATCGTGGACGAATTTGCCGAAAAATTGACGAAAGCAACGAAAGAGCTGACGGTCGGCAACGGTATGGAAGACGATACGGATGTCGGTCCGATTATTAACAAACAAGGGTATGATAAAATAACGGCACAGATTGAAAATGCTGTTAATGAGGGTGCTGAAGTTCTAACAGGCAACGAAACCGATGCCGACGAGAAAAAAGGTTACTACTTTATCAAACCAACGGTGTTGAAAAATATCAACATGGACATGACCATCATGCATGAAGAGACATTTGGTCCGGTTGCTCCCATTATGAGTTTCTCCACATTGGATGAAGCGATAGACATTGCCAATGGCACGCCATATGGACTGGCAGCCTATTTCTTTACGAACGACTACCGCAACGGCACGTACTTGCATGACCATCTGAACTTCGGCATTGTTGGATGGAATGACGGCGGACCATCTGCGGCACACGCTCCATTCGGCGGCATGAAAGAAAGCGGCCTTGGGCGTGAAGGCGGGCAGGAAGGTATCGAACCTTACCTGGAAACGAAATACCTGTCGATCGGGAATTTGTAGTTACGAGAAAAGATATAAACAGGGGCTGGGACATAACTAAACAAATTACTTCTAAACACGAACAATATAGTTAAGACGTAGTCACCGCTCCGGAAAAACACTACGCTTTCACCTTGCCAGGCACAAGCGCGACATCTGTTCAAGCTTCCTTTGGTCGCTTTCACAGTGTCTTCTTTGCCGCGGGCGCTGATAAGCCTCCTCGTGCTTATCGCACTGCGGGGTCTTATCTAGGCTTTTCATCCCGCAGGAGTCTCCGTGTTTTTCCTACGCTAAATGAAAAATCCGAACTGATTCAGATCTTTTGCGAATCATAGTTCGGATTTTCATTTGGCTAAACGTCTTTTATCCCAGCCTTTTTTGTGATGCAAATAAATTTGGAATGAAAAGAAGCACTGGCTTATTTTTTCATGCCACGTTCGATATCTGTAATGGTATCCCAGCTCAAACCTGTGGAATCTGCAATGAACGTTAAGTCCATTCCTTGTTCAAGCAGGTTACGGGCGATGCCTTCTTTTGTGCTTTGTTCTGCCGTTCGGTCGTGTTGTTCTATTGGCCCTGCTTTCTGTTTCCTTTGCAGCTCTTGTTGCTTTTCTCTCAGTGTTTGTTCCTTTTCCTCCAGCTCTTGTTTCCTTTGTTCTGCTTCTTGTTTACCCCGTTCGAACTCTTGTTTTCTTTGTTCTGCTTCTTGCTTACTTTGTTCTGCCTCTTGTTTTCTTCGTTCTGCCTCTTGCTTGCTTTGCTCTGCCTCTTGCTTGCTTTGCTTTGCCTCTTGCTTGCTTTGCTCTGCCTCTTGCATCCTTCGTTCTGCCTCTTGTTTCTCTTGCTCTGCCTGTTGCATTCGCAATTCGTGTTCACGCTTTGCTGCTTCTTCATCCATAATCTGTTTTAACCGCGAATCGTACTTTAGGCGCTGTTCCTGTGTCGAACTCAGCTCTTCCCAATTATGGAACGTTTCCCGCAATGATTCATCCGTCAACGCGATCTCCTCCAATTCATGGTAAATATCATCATAGATTTTCCCGTTTCGGTGATCAACCATACCAAGCAAAAGCAGCCATCTTGCCAGTACACTGTTCCATGGATCCAATTCATCCCGTTTCCAATCGTTTATTAATTTACTCATTTCTATAAAATGAAACTCCATCACATTAGTCAATTTGACTTGATGCTCATCGTCGTACAAATGATACGAGGTATGGAAGCGCTCCGTCTCACGAAACAGATTAAAGTTTAAAATATTGATGGCAATGACAGGACGTAACTCCGAATAAGCCATGCCTTTTTCCAAGGGATGAACGTACGCTTTGGACCAATAATACAGCGATCGTTTCACCATATCATACTGATTGGTGAATTGAATCTCTACGTTTATCCACTCGTCTGCTTCGGTCACAACCAACAGGTCCAATCGTGATTGCTTATCATCCATGTATTCCCCGGCGATTTCCGTATTTTCAAAGGATATGTCCTTAATTCGATTCCGCCCCGTTTTCTGCAAAATCGCGTTCAGGAAAATAACGGTCAAGTCTTTATTTTTTTCATTCCCGAAAAGTTGCTTAAAAGCGTAATCCACCTTTAAATCCATGAGTCGTTCCAGCGGGATGCGTTTAAGCACCTTTGACTGTTTCCTACCGTCATTCTCCTTCCTTTCCTTAGCGTAGTGGTTTTGGTCCTCTTTTACGTGGCTTGCGCTTCCAGGATTGTACAGGGCAACTCGTGTCACTCGATCACGTCCTTATATATGATAGGAGCAATACAAGGATGTATGTCTAACTTGATTGTAACATGAAACAATTTGGCAAACAAATGTTCCTGTTTAATTTTTAATAACGGAAAACATATTCAAACGACGCAGCTGCTATGTTGGAGAGCAACTACGCCGTTTAAAAATTACTTATGTTCATCATCCAGAACGGTTCGGGCAATCGTGTCATCAAGGGCTTCAAATTCGGCCAATGAATTGATCTCGTACAATTCCTCACGCGTCTGCATGTCGGAAAGCCCGTTTTTCTGAGTGCCTTCGTCCATGATGAGCTGGAATATGCGCTCGTACGCTTTGGCCGCCACACGTAACGAGGTGACTGGATAAATGACCATGCTGAAGCCCATATCCTCAAATTGTTGTGCCGTGAAATACGGTGTCTTGCCAAATTCGGTCATATTGGCAAGCAGCGGAATATCCAGCTTCTCGGCAAATATACGAAACTCGTCTTCTGTCTTCAGGGCTTCCGGGAAAATGGCATCAGCGCCGGATTCCGCGTAAAATGCCGCCCGTTCAGCGGCCGCGTCAATTCCTTCGATCGCCTTCGCATCGGTGCGGGCAACGACCACCAACGACGGTGCCGCTTTTTTGATCGCCTTGATTTTTTGCGCCATTTCTTCTTTCGTTACCAGTTGTTTGCCGTTGAGATGACCGCATTTTTTCGGGAGCTGTTGATCTTCAATCTGTACGGCTGCGACTTTGGCCTCCACCATTTCCACTGCCGTGCGGGCGACGTTCAGGACTTCCCCGAATCCGGTATCAATATCAACGAGAACCGGCAAATTGGCAGCCCGGACCAATTCCTTGGCACGTTCGGCCATTTCAGTAGAAGTAACGATGCCCAAATCAGGCAGTCCCTGGCTAGCTGTGTAGGCACCACCGGATAGGTACAGCGATGAAAATCCGGTCTTTTTGGCGACGAGCGCGGCCATCGCATCATGGGCGCCGGGGATTTGTAAAATCGATTCCTGTTTGATTAATGTTTTGAATTGATTGGCCAGTTCTTCCTGTGACGATGACTGATCGACAATCCATACCATATTGCAGCCTCCTTGTTAATGGACGAACAAATCCATAAAATTATGAACATGCATTGCTGTCAGTTTTTCGTAGTCAACGCTTGTTTCCTGGATATCATCCAATTGCTTTTGCGCATATATTGTGGACAAATTGTATGCAAATTTTTCCCGTATTTTCGGTAAGGCTTCTTCCCGGCGAAAACGATGCCCCAATGGATACTCAATGGCAATATTTTCGGTAGCCGTCCCATCGTTAAAATGAACCTGAACCGCATTGGCGATGGAACGTTTATCCGGATTCAAATAATCGTTCGTATAGGCCTCATCTTCCTGCAAAACCATTTTCTCCCGTAATGCATCGATTGCCGGGTCAGCGGCTGCTTCAGCTTCATAATCATCCGCTGTTAAATCGCCCTTTAACAAACCGATGGCTGTAATATACTGGATGCAGTGATCACGGTCCGCCGGGTTATGGAGGGGGCCTTGTTTATCGATGATCCTTATGGCCGATTCATGCGTGGTAATGGTGATCCGCTCAATATCATTCAAGCGATCTTTCACGTGCGGATGCAACTGTATAGCGGCTTCAGCAGCTGTCTGCGCATGGAATTCCGCTGGGTAAGATACTTTGAATAGAACATTTTCCATCACATAGCTATCAAGCGGCTGACTGAGTGTGAGGTCCTGCTTGTTAAAGAGGACATCCTGAAAGCCCCAGTCCGGTGCTGTTAAAGCTGTTGCATAGCCCATTTCCCCATTAACCGCCATCATAGCGAGACGGACACCTCTGCTGGTGGCATCTCCGGCAGCCCATGATTTGCGGGAACCGGCATTCGGTGCATGACGATACGTACGCAGGCTGGCATTATCAATCCAAGCGTTGGATATCGCATTAATAATTTCCTGATACCCGCCACCGAGCATCTTCGTGACCATGGCCGTTGTCGCCACCTTAACAAATAATACGTGATCCAGTCCGACGCGGTTCAGACTGTTTTCCAAAGCGAGAATGCCCTGGATTTCATGCGTTTTGATCATCATCTCCAGCACATCTCTCACCTTGATCGGCACCTGACCTCTAGCAGCACGTTCCCGGCTCACATAATCCGCAACGGCCAGAATACCACCGAGATTATCAGATGGGTGCCCCCATTCTGCGGCCAGCCACGTATCATTATAATCAAGCCAGCGAATCATGGTGCCAATATTGAATGCCCCCTGTACCGGATCAAGGACGTGCGGTGTCCCAGGCACACGTGTCCCTTTAGGCACTACTGTCCCCGGTACAATCGGCCCCAGCAGTTTTGTACATTCCGGATAATTCAGCGACAGAATACCACATCCCAATGTGTCCATCAGTACATAATGAGCTGTTGAAAACGCCTCGTCGCTCGTAATATTTTTGTTTAACACATAGTCAGCAATCTCTTCCAATAGAGCATCTGTTGTCTGTTTTTCTTTTATTTCTGCCATCGTCAGCTTCCTTTCTCCAGGTGAGTTGATCCCTAATTCAGTGCACCTCACTGGTCTTCTCATTGTTTGTAAATGGGAATCTATGTCTCTATCAATTCCGTTCGCCAGTGTATTTCACCCTTGGCCGGAACAGCCGATTGTTTTCATGTTGTTCCAAAATGTGCGCACACAGCCCGGCCGTTCTCGAACTGAAAAAGATGGGTGTGTACAACGGAATCGGAACACCAAGCATCCAATAGACCGGCGCAGCGTAGTAATCCAAATTCGGATACAGCCCCTTTTCCTGGGCCATGAGCTCTTCGCCGGCTTCACACATATCCAAGAGCAGCGAGTCGCCTTGTTGATCGCACAGCTGCTTCAGCGATTCTTTCATTTTCAGCGCACGCGGGTCCATTTTTTTCATATACACACGATGCCCAAAGCCCATAATCTTTTCCTTGCGCTTCAGTTTTTCCTGAAGACGATGGACAAAACCATCCACCGATTCAGCGTCACGAAGCATCGTCATCACTGCCTCATTGGCGCCGCCGTGCAAATCGCCTTTTAATGACGCGACCGCTCCCGTCAGCGCCCCATACATATCGGAATGCGTCGATGCAATGACCCGGGATGTAAATGTGGAATTAGGCATCTCGTGCTCACTATATAATAGAAGCGATCGGTCAAATATAGACGCTTCCAAAGCTGTCGGTTGTTTACCTGTGATCATGTATAGAAAATTGGCGCTGTATGGAAGGGTCGGATCCGGATCGATTGGTTCCATTTGATTAAGAATCCGGTAGCTGTTCACGGTTATCGCCGGCAGCTGACCCAAAATATCGTAGGCCCGTTTCTTATTCGCCTCGAGCGAGCGGTCATCAAGTGTCGTGTCATATCCGGCCGAGACCGATATAGCGGTACGTTGCCCGTCCATCGGGTGGGTTCCTTTCGGTAGCAATTGCAGAATGTCCGTAACCGTGTCAGGCACCTTATAATTGGCTTTCAACGTTTCTTCCACCGCCTGACGCTCAGCATCCGACGGCAAGGTTCCCTCGAGCAGCAAATACACCAGATCTGCATATGTCTTTTGTGCAGACAAATCAATCAAGTCATGACCCCTGATAATAATTTGCTCCTGTTCCGTATCCAAAAGCGAAATAGCTGTTTCCGACGCAATAACGCCTTCCAATCCTGGTACAAAAGCATCATCTTTTTGCATGATGAACCTCCTCTATTTATTGTTGCACCCCTTTTCACGTCACAAAAAGAAACCCCAACTGTTACGGCAAATAATTGTTGAATCTATTATACAATTGAAATAGCAATCAGAAAAATATATAATTTTAATTATTAGCCATTATGTTTTTCTATACCTGTGAAGCCAAGGGGGATTAACATGAAACGTCAAGATTGGGAAATGCTCGATGCGCTATATACGACAGAAAATATCACACAGGCCGCCAGACATCTGTTTTTATCCCAACCTACATTAACGTCACGAATTCGAAACCTTGAGGAATACTACGGGGTTAAACTCGTCCTCCGGAAACAAAAAGGCATTGCCTTTACCCCCGAGGGAGAAGTGCTTGCCCGTCACGGGAGACATATGCTTCAGGAACAAATGAAAATCGAGGAAAAACTGAACAACATGAAATCGCATGTCGCCGGTACGTTAAGGGTAGGGGTTTCCAATTTTTTTGCACGAAATAAAATGCCCAAGTTGCTGCGTCTGTTCAAACAAACGTATCCCAATGTCGAGTTCGAAGTCGTCACCGGCTGGAGCAGCGACATGTACCGGCTCATTCTGAATCATGACGTCCATATAAGCTTCATCAAAGGGGATTACAGCTGGAAAAGCCATAAAGATTTGTTGTACGAAGAAGATATATGCATCGCATCGCCGTGGGAATTTACATGGGAGGATCTGCCCCATTTGCCGCGCATCGACTATGACACCGACGACAAAATGCGGCATATCATCGACAGCTGGTGGTACAACACCTATAAGCAGCATCCCAATATCAACATACAGGTCAACCAGGTGGAAACGTGCAAAGAAATGGTTATCAACGGGCTTGGCTATGCGGTATTGGCCAACCTTGTTGTGCGGCCCTATCCGGAATTGGTCGTAAAACCGCTGCATCATCCGTCCGGCAACCCAATCACACGCAAAACGTGGATGTATTATCATGAAGATTCGCTGCAAATGAATATCATTAACGCTTTTGTCACCTTTATCCGCACGTTGGATGTGAAGGTGCTGTAACAAGGGAAACAAACGGATGGCGAGGTCTTAATCAACCGCGTGCCGGGCCCTTATCCGACGACATCCTGCGATAGGTTCGCTCACCCCTGTTTCATCAGCTGTCCCAATTGGTAGATGCCTTCCTCCAATTCCTCGAGCCCGGCGTTTGCGTAAGACATTCGTATGTACTGCCCGTTTGGGGCGGCATAGATGCTTCCGGGATTAAGAATGATCCCCCTGGCATAGGCCTTTTGGAATAAGCGGCCGGTGTGATGGGCTGCGTTGAGTCGTACCCAAATGAAAAAGCCGCCTCGGGGAATCTCCCATTCGGCATCATCCCCCAAATAGGTTTCCAGCGCTTCCAAAACAGCGCGACGGCGAATGGTCAGGTCGTTTCGTACATGACCGAGGTGATCATCGTAAGCACCACTGGCCAGCCATTCCGCTGCAACGAGCTGCGATAAGGTGCTTGACCCATAATCCGATTGCATTTTCAAATCCGCCAACCGGGAAATGACAGATTCCGGGCCGACCACCCAGCCGATGCGCAAACCGGGACTCAACGTTTTCGACAGACTGCCAAGATGCAGCACATTGCCATAGTTATCGTTGGATTTTAATGATGGCGGTGGTGGCGCATCGATCCATAAATCACGGTAAACGTCGTCCTCGATAATGGGCAGCTGTTGTTTTTCACAAACGGCCATAAGTTCCCGCCGCCTTTGTTCAGGCATTAGGGTACCGGTCGGGTTATGGAAAGTCGGATTCGTGTACAAAACGTGTTTGCCTTTTTGCTTGACCGGTGAAGTCATGTCCAGACGCAACCCTTCCGCATCCATTGGTATCGGCTTCAAGGTCATTCCCGCCGATTGGAAAACAGACAGAGATTGCACGTACGACGGTTTCTCCAAAAACACCGTTGAGCCTTGCTGCAGCAGACCAATCGAAATGAGATGCAGTGCTTGCAGCGCCCCTGATACGACTAGAACGGACGACGGGGATACATCCACCCCTCTCTCGCTCAAGTAATCGGCAATCGACTCCCGCAGAAATCGATTTCCTTGTGGTTCCTCATAGCCAAACGGGATGAGCTTCTCTGAAACGTTCCGAACAATCGATTTCATTGTTTGCAATGGAAACATGTCCGGGGACAGCTCGCCTTTGCTTAACTGGATAAAATGTGGATCCGATTCCGCCTCATTGATTTCCTGTACCATGTTCATGCTGGCTTGATGAATCCCTAAGGCAACATTGTCATTCCAGTTAACAGCAGCGTGGCGCCCCATCAGCGTCCACGTATTATTGGTAATAATAGTTCCTTTACCGGCCACTCCTTCAATCAGCCCGTCAGCCATCAATTCGTCCAGGGCCGTAATGACCGTGCTCCGGTTGACTTGAAATTGGCTGGCAAGTTCCCGCTGACTCGGGATTTGACTGCCAATCGCCCATTCCGCTTTCGCAATTTTATCCTTAATATACTCGACAATGACGGCGTATTTCGGCTTGCTCATATGTGAACTCCCTTTGGTAACTGGTTGGGTTTTTACGTATTAACTGGTTGCAGACATTTTACCAAACCCGCCCTAAAATGAGAAATATCTGAATAAAGTGGTTGCTAAAAGAGGGAGGTCAATCCGATGCAGACGACATTTCGATTCAATATTATCATCGCCCATTTGCTCATTATTATCCTGTGGGCTTCGGCATTTCCCGGTATCCGAATGGCGCTCACAGCTTATACACCAACCCACGTTTCTCTGCTGCGCTTACTGGTTGCGTCGCTTGCTTTACTGGTGGTTGCTTGGTTTATAAAAATTCCTCTACCGAAAATAAAAGACGTTCCTATCATTCTATTGCTCGGCTTTTTAGCATTTGCCGTTTATCATGTCGCGCTAAATTATGGCGAACGAACCGTCAGCGCCGGGCCAGCGAGTCTGCTCGTTTCCACAACACCGATTTTTACGGCGATTATGGCGGTTATCTTTTTTCGGGAACGGTTTAAAATGCACGGATGGATTGGCGCCTGTATTGCCATCATCGGCGTCGCGTTTATTTCTTTGGGCGGTTCTTTGGGTGACTTGTCGTTTAATACAGGCGTCATTCTCATCTTGATAGCTGCTCTGTCCGAAAGCATCTATTTCGTTTTCCAAAATGCGTATTTAACAAAATATGGCTTCTTCCCGTTCACCATGTATACCATTTGGGGCGGCACGATTTGTATGCTAATCTTTTCCCCTGGGCTTGGCTCGGAAATCATCCAGGCTCCCTTGGACGTTACGATGGTCGTTGTTTATTTGGGCCTCTTTCCGACGGTGATACCGTACTTTGCCATCGCGTATGTGACATCCAAAACAGGGGCCGCCGAAGCCACAAGCTCCCTGTACCTAACGCCAGTGTTTGCCTTTCTCATCGCTTGGTTTTGGTTAGGGGAAACACCTGCTGTATCGGCTATCGTAGGCGGCATTATTACATTGCTGGGCGTATTTGTATCCAACATGCCTAGTGAGCAACAGATGGAAAATGAGGAGCGGGAAGCGGTTTCTGATTGATAAAGATAACCTTCTTGCCGCCTGATTACAGGATATTTGGTTCGAGCCTCTTATCGAAAGGGGAGAAGCTATTCCATTAAAAGGAAATCTGTTGAAGGAATGGATACTCACTTATATCATCGTCTATTGAATTAAAAAAGTGCCATACATCATCCGGTTCGACACATGGCACTTTTTACAAATAGCAATGAAATAATCTTTTCTAGCCAAATGCGCTTGTCACGTCATAATCGTCTAAATCCAAATCGGTCGGCTGGCCGAGTGCTAACTTAGCTAACTCCAGTCCCAAATAAGGGCCGCTTGTTAAACCGGAAGCACCAAGGCCATTGGCGATCAGTAAACCTTCCGTATGGGGAACCGGACCAATAATCGGCAAATGTCCCGGCGTGAATGGTCTGAATCCCACTCTTGTTTCCACATACGTACTTGACGATAAACCGGGCGCTACCTTTAACGCTTTATCAAACATTTCGTGCACCGCCCCCATGGTCACCCGTTCATCAAATCCTGCATTATCTTCCTGGGTAGCACCGACAACGACTTTTCCGCCTCCAAATGTGAGCATGTATTGGTTATAAGGAGGCATCAAAACGGACCAAGATGCGGTATCGGTATGCGGTATATTCAAATGGACGATCTGCGCTTTTTGCGGGGTTACTAACACGTTTTTACCAAGAGGGGTCAGTAAATCTTTGGCCCACGCTCCACCGGTTACGATCACCTGATCAGCATAATAGTTTTCGCCGTTTACTGTTGCCCCCGTTATTGTCGACCCCTGAGACATGAGCGAAGCATTGCCACGAATAACAGAAGCTCCGTTTTTCTCAGCACCGCGGATCAGGGCATCACACAGAGCACTTCCATTGACCCGGGCGGCACCACTTATGTGCACGGCCCGATAGCCGTCGGACACTGGTGGAAATAATGCCTTGGTTTCAGCGGGGGATAATGCCGTGACATCGCCCATTTCCGGTGTGTTCGCTTGGCGCTGACGGGCTAGATCCATTTTATTATTTAACTTTTCTTTCGTGTCGAAAATATTGATCGCTCCAACCCTGGCATACCCCGTTTCCATTTCCCCATCGTTCTCTAATTTTTGTATTAGCGCGGGGTAATACTTGGCGCCTTCTGTTACCAAGCGATACCAAGGTTTGTTGCGGCGATTGGTCAGCCACGGGCATACAATCCCGGCCGCAGCAGCTGTTGCCTGAGACGGATCATTCCGGTCGATTAATGTCACGTCTGCTCCTTGTTTTGCTAAGTGATAGGCCGTAGAAGCACCGAGAATCCCCGCTCCAATGATAATAAATGTTGGCATAAAATAGCACCTTTTCCGTTCATGATTTTTTGTTTGGTCACTCTACTATCGAAAAAAAGGAGGGAATTGGGGCTACTATACCCTCATATCGAAACATGGGGTGACAAGGAAGGAAAATACGTTCACGATTCGTCCGGTGCCTCCTGATACAAGGTTGTTATAGCCGAGTACAATTTCTCATAGCGTTGAAAGATTGACTGGTACTGGTATGCGATCAAATCCCAAGTGCTTCTCTGGCTAACCGATCAGCGAGTTCATTGCCTTCCACACCGGTATGTCCGGCAACCTTGTTAAAGGATACAATATCACGGTAGTTGGTCATAAACGATTGATACGCTTGTGTCATATCATTTTTTGCCCGCCACGATCCGTCCACCCAGCTGGAAATTCCTTGATAATCGTGATGAATCACAATGGATTTATCGTTGGATCTGGCCCATTTGGCTGCACGCATGGCTGCCGCTAGTTCCCCTGCGACATTATTCATTGATCCGGCTTTCGCGTCGGTCCCTATACCGGCATCACTATGAATCAGCCCGTCCTTGTCATAGACAGCTAACGCCCAGCTGTAGCGTCCTTTTGCATAACTGCCATCGACATAAACATCGATTTGATCTTTAGGTGCGGACGATGGTTGCGCTTCAGACTTCCCAGAGCCACCACGCAAATAATCCTCGGCCGCTTCTTGGGTAGGAAAACGCTTGTACTCGGCCCCCTTATACCCTTTCACCTGGGCTTCGCATTCCGCCCACGTCGTAAACACGCCCGTTTGTCTGCCGGCACGAACGGCGTAAAACTTTGCCATTTAATAACCTCCAAATTAGATTTATATGGCTCATACTGGTTGCTTTAGCAGTCGTTGTCTTTACAAATTGATATAGAGTGAGTGGTTTGCCTATTGTTATTACAGGTGAAATTCCAGTAAACTCCGTATTAAGTCGGGAAAAGTATACCACGCATAATTATCGTGGGCAATTAGACAAATTCTCTTACCATCCCGTCAAAATGCCTTTTTAAGCAATTATTGATCATCTAAAATCACCCGTTTGCGTGCGTCTATTTAAAATCCATCCATATGTATCCGGCCAACATTTAAATGTTTATCTGATGCTAGGCACATACACGTGTACCTAGCACCGATCCATTAGCTGAATAAACGATCAATTGTGTTTATCGTTTCCGGTGTGAGCTGAATCTCTCCGGCACGTTTATTATCGATCACCTGGCTTGTCCGTTTCGCACCAGGAATCACGACATCCAGCGACGGGCGGGAGAAGTACCAGGCGAGCACGATATGAGCCACCTCTTCGCCATAGTCGTTCGCAATCTCACGCAGTTTATCCACTTTTTTCAAGTTTTCCTTGAACACCTTTCCCTGAAAACTCGGCTTGTTCGCCCGAATGTCAGTGAAGGTGGACGAAGTGTCATATTTCCCCGCTAACAACCCGGATTCCAATGGGAAATACGGGATGAATGTGATACCTTTTTCAGCGGTATAAGGTATCATCGCATCCTCGGCTTCCCGGTTCAGCAGATTATACTCCGCCTGCACCACATCGACGTAACCATCCTGATTGGCTTCTTTCAGTTCATCCAGAGAAAAGTTGGACACACCAATTGAGCGGATCTTACCTTCATCACGTAATTCTTTTAACACCCCAACCGCTTCGTATTTCGGTGTATCGTTATCCGGATAATGAATATAAAACAAATCAATATAATCGGTCTGCAAGCGGCGCAAACTCTTCTCCACCTGCTGTTTTAAAAACGTTGGACGGTTATTCATAATGACGTCTCCACCGACGAATTCATGTGCGGCTTTCGTGGCCAAAACAGCATCTTCCCGTTTATATTCCGTCATAACATCACCGATAAGCTCCTCGGAACGTCCAAACCCATACATATAAGCCGTATCAAGCATATTCATCCCCTCATCAAGAGATGCCCGGACCATATGTTTCCCTTGTTCTTCATCCAGCATGTCGGGATATATGTTATGACCTCCAACAGCATTCGTACCGAGACCTACCGGAAACACACGGATGTCTGATTGACCCAGTTTAACCTGTTCACGCATGTCAACGTCTCCTTTCTCTTTCTATCTCCTATATCAATTTCCCACTTTTTCTTGTTTATCAAACGTATGGTGTGAGGCTAATCCTTCCATATAAAAGACACCTATGAATAATGCAAAACAATTTCCTTCTATATGACCGCCCAATCATGTATAATATAGAATGAGGGTAAGTTCGAATCATGCTTTTAAAACATAGACCGGATAATCCATTCGGCTAAAACGTTTCTTTATATCTTGCCTAAACAATAAACAACGAGGAGGAAACCAATGGCTAAACGAATTCTTTTATTTCTACTAACCAACATTCTCGTTTTAACCACCATTGTCATCGTGTGGTCGATTATTACATCGGTCACAGGAATCAGTGGTTCCTTTGAAAACGGCGCTGGCGGCCTGGAGGGCATTAATTACGGCACGCTGCTTTTATTCAGTCTGCTCGTCGGTTTTATTGGATCCTTTTTCTCACTGGCGATCTCACGCTGGATTGCCAAAAAAATGATGAACGTCAAAGTACTCGATCCAAATGCATCCCTTTCGCAACAGGAACGTGCTGTTGTCGACAAAGTGCATCGCTTATCCCGTGCTGCGGGACTTATGCATATGCCGGAAGTCGGGATTTACAAGTCAGGAGAGGTTAATGCGTTTGCGACCGGCCCGACGAAAAAACGGTCGCTTGTCGCCGTATCCAGTGGGTTATTGCAGCAATTGGATGATAACGCGACCGAAGGGGTTATCGCTCATGAGATCACCCACGTGGCCAACGGAGACATGGTGACGATGACGCTTCTGCAAGGCATTGTGAACACATTCGTCGTCTTTTTATCACGTGTGGCCGCCATTCTCGTGTCACGTCTGGTGCGCTCCGAGCTGGAGTTTGTTGTGCGTTTCGCTGCGGTCATTGTTTTCCAAATTCTCTTTTCCATACTGGGAAGCATCGTTGTCAGCGCATTTTCCCGATACCGGGAATACCGTGCCGACCATGGCGGTGCCGACTTGGCCGGCCGCGATAAAATGATTCACGCGCTTGAGTCGTTAAAATCCCGCACTGGGGTGGCTCAACTTAACAACCAGAACGATGATGCGGCTGTCCAGACTATGAAAATCAATGGAAAAAGCGCGCTTATCACGCTCTTTTCCTCGCATCCGGACATTGATGACCGCATTAAGCGTTTGGAACAAAAATAATTCTCGTGCCAGGCACCTGCCAAAAATAGGGTGCTTGTGCCTGGCATTTAACCTACAACAACACCGATACATTTAAGGAGGGGATATAATGGCCATTTCGCAGCGCAACACGCCAACTATGCATAAGCAGCTGCAAATAAGAAAACGATTAAAACGAACATTTAATCACCGGTCCCACACATTGGATAAACCGTTTGTCCAATTGAATCCATATCAGGTTGCGCCATTAACGGCACTCATTCAATTCACCACACCAAAGCCTGCGTCCATTACGCTAACCATTCATGGCGATACACCGATTGAAAAAACGTTCCCAGGCTATCATACCATTCACCGGATTCCAGTTATCGGGTTATACGCGAACAAGAAAAATCGGATTACCATTACATCCACCACCCATTCTGGGAAAACGAAAACGAACACCATTCGGTTAAAAACGCAATCATTGCCAAAAGACTTTTTGCGTGTCAATGTTAACAAAGCAGATACCGAAAGAATGGAAAACGGGCTCACGTTTATCGTGCCGAGCGCCCATTATCCGTTTGCTATTGATCACGAAGGAAACGTCCGCTGGTACAGCACGATCAATGTGCGACAACTTTTCAAGCCACTTGCGGGTGGAAATGTATTGATCTATGCCAAAACGAATAAAGAGACGAAACATAACCGTATCATGGAGATAGATTTCCTCGGTCAGATTTACAATACGCACACCATCTATTCCAAACCGAACATTCCAAAAACGGCAATTAATACGGATGCGGTGGAACTTTCCAACAACAACCTGCTTGTTACCACCCATGAAGAAACGGCCGATTCCGTGGCGGACAAACTGACCGAAGTCGACCGGGAAACAGGTCAACACGTACGCAGCCTTCATTATCAATCGCTCTTTCCGGGTACGTTGTCGCAAAACGGAGGTGACTGGCTGCATAACAATTCCATATGGATGGATGTGAATGACCATACCATTATCATGACAGCAAGACAGCAAGATATGGTCATGAAACACCGTTTTCCGGAAGGCGACATAAATTGGATTCTTGCCTCGCCTGAAAACTGGCCAGCGTCATGGGAAAACCATTTGTTGACACCGATAAGCGATTCTTTTAAATACCCGGGTGGACCTCATGCGGTTATGACACTTCCTGATCAGGACGGCAATCCGGAAACCATTGATATTTTGCTGTTTGACAACAATAAAGTCCTCATGCGGGGAGATCAGCACGTCAGTGAGACATTCAGCCGTGCCGTGCAATACCGCATCCATGAAACAAACAAAACGGTTGAAGAAGTGTGGACGTATGGAAACGAGCGGGGCGGAGCATTCTTTTCACCCATTGTGGGGGATGCGGATTGGCTGCCGGAAACAAACAACCGCCTGATTACGTCCGGCTATATCAAAACAGGCAACGGGCGATCGTCGAAAGTGGTCGAAGTAACCAATAACCAGCCGGGAGAAGAGGTGTTTGAAGCCACCATCTCCGGTTTTGCACCGGAAAGCAAACAACACGTATTCCGGGCGGCAAGACTGACCATTTAATCAGAAGAACGGACATGTGCACCAGGGGCACGTCGCATGAGTTGGACGAAAAAGCTGATGAGCCAACAGGACAGAGTTGGTCATTTTACTGACAACCCTATGTACCGTAAAAAAGCTGCCGGAATAATGAAACCAGCAGCTTTTTTAGTGGATTCGGCCTGAAAGACCATCTATCGGACGTGCCTGTTAATTCTAAGCAGGCTTTTGGACTTGAAAAGTACGTTGTCAGACTCAAATATCGCTCCTACCCTCGGGCTAGCTTCGATCGTTGACATCTCGTCCTGCCTGAGTCATCCTCATTCGATCACGCATCTGACACCACTATACCAGCGCGTTGGTTATCGCGGTCGTCGCATGAAGCAATGTCGGAATATGCTTTTCAACCATTTCATCGTTAAAGCGGAATGTCGGCCCCGAAACGGAAACAGCACCAACCACTTGCTGCTGCCGATCAAACACAGGTGCCGATAGCGCAGACACATTCGCATTGATTTCTTCGACGCTAATGGCATAACCGTGATCCCTTGTCGCCTGCAATTTTTGCGCCAATGCATCCCGTTCTTCCAGCGATACCCGTTCCAGCATACGTTGTTGCATGTCTTCCGATTGAAAAGCAAGAATCGCCCGACCTGTCGCACCAGCGTGGATCAGGTGCTGATTGCCTACCCCAACAGAGCGCCGTATCTCCTGCTGACTTTCGTATTCCATGACACATACACGTGTATTGCCGCTCGGTATATAAAACCCTGCTGTTTCTCCGGTCCTATTGCGTAAATGACTAAGCCACGGCTCAACAAGAGGAGCAAATGGCAAATCCGTTAACAATTTATTCGCATATTCCAAAAAAACAGCACCGAGAGAATACTGTTTGGATTGGGCATCCTGAAAAACAAACCCTTCCGTTTTCAAGGTTGTCAATAAGCGATGAACAATGGTAGGAGACAGGTCTAATGCATTGCTGATATAACTGACACTTTGCGGCCCGGGGGTATCCTTTAAATAATTTAATATACGAATCGCTCGCAATACTGTTGCAGAAACATCTGTTTTGGCTGTCATAGCATCCCCCCGTTTATTTTTTACAATTGTAACATAATAACATGACGCGTCTTCCCTATTAGAACGAATCTGGATTGGTAGCGTGTAGCGGCTCGTTTTATGCATGATAAAAGTAAGCAGCGCACAAGACTCCGATACAACCTTATGCACTGCTTATGCAAGAAATTTATTTACGTTTGATATACAGGACCGAATGCTTCCTGCTGAGCAATCATCATAAATGATTTAACACTACTATCGATCAGGCAGTGTTATGCCGCATAGTCCTCATCTTTTTTTGATTTGTCAATGCCTTGTTCCTTAGCCAGTATTTTGCACACATGTGGCGCCGTCCAAAACGTGGTCAACAGCAATAATGAAACCGGTACAGCTGTTACCACAATAAAGGATTGCAACGCACTGATACTGCTTTCGCCAATCGCTAATAAAACAGTCGCAACCATACCCATTAAAATCGCCCAGAAGACACGCAGATATCTTGACGGATGACCATGCCCGGAGATAGCCATGGAAATGGTCAGCGACATCGAGTCCGTTGTCGTAAGCACAAATACAATGGTTGCGATAAGGAACAGAATTCCTAGTATCGTACCAAATGGCAATTGCTGTGTAATAGCTACCATAGCTGCCGGTGCACCGTTACTGGATAACGCGTCCGAAACCGATCCCGGATTTGCCATTTCCTGAAAAATCCCAGTTCCGCCAACAACCGTAAACCAAATGGTTGTAACCACCGGTGCTATGACGGCAACCGCTGTTACGATTTCCCGTATAGTACGGCCTCGGGAAATGCGACCGACAAAGATGGCCATCATCGGTCCATAACCTAAAAACCATGCAAAGAAAAAGACCGTCCAACCACTCAGCCATGCTCCGTCACCGCGAAAAGTACTCATGGTAATGAAATTTTGCACATACATACCAAATGACTCCAGGTACGAATTAAATAGAAACAACCCAGGTCCCACGACCAATACAGTACCTACCAAAAATAAGGCTAAAATAACATTATAACGGCTCAGAAATTGAATACCTTTATGAATACCGGTTACGGCGGAAATAGCAGCAATAGCCACTAGAACAATAATGATCAATGATTGAACAAAGAATGTATTTGGAATATTAAACAGAGCATTAACACCGTAACCTGCCTGCAACCCTAAAAATCCAATCGGGCCAATCGTGCCTGCTGCAACCGATATAATCGAAAACGCATCGACAAATGTCCCAAGCGCACTATTCTTCATGATTTTATTCCCGAAAAACGGATATAACAAGGCTCTCGGTTTAAGAGGAGCCCCTTTGTGATAATGTGCATACATAAATACGAATGTTCCAAGTGTGCCGAGAATCGCCCATGCCAGAAATCCCCAATCAACAAAACTTGTTGCCAAAGCCGGTGTCACAGCTTTTTCAGATCCGGCAGAGATATCGCCAAAATGGGGTGGTACCGTCAGAAAATGATTAAGCGGTTCCGCGGCCGCCCAAAACACGCCTCCGCCGGCAAGCAATGTACACATGATGATAGACACCCATTTAAATGTACTCATTTCCGGTTTATCCAAATTCCCAAGCTTGATGCGCCCATATTTGGAAAAACCAAGATATAAAGCGATGAAAAACGTGCCAATCATAACCAACTGATAAACCGGTCCAAAATATTTTACCGAAAAGCTAAATGAGCTATTGACGACGTCGGTAATGAATTGTTGATTAATCAGGGCTGCCACAACAAAGATCAGCAACAACCCTCCACTAATCACTAGAACCGGCAAATCTACCGACTGTTTTTTATGTTGCTTTTCATTCTCCAATAACCTTCCTCCTCACTTAATTTTTAAGGCTGTATGAATCGTTAAATAAACGTTCACACAAATAACGATAGTCAGATAGATAACGTATAAATCCTAATTAAAGCGGTATGCCGTTTATCGGAATCATATACCGTTATTCTATGCAGAATAACTTAAATAAAAACCATTGTCAATATTTAATGTATAGCCACTTTTCTGACCATTTGGGATCCATACGACATTAGAGGGATCATTCATTTCGAAGAATGTCGTTGCTCGTTGATCGCTCCGACAACCTCTGTTTGGTAAAAAGCAGCGCACAAGACTCCGATACAGCCTTATGCACTGCTTATGCTAAAGAATCATTTACTTACTTTTGATATAGTGGGTTTTGTACTGGCAGTAAAAGTCCAGTGCTTCGCTGCCAAGTTCTTTAAAGGTTCCTGTACTTGATTGCTTATAACCGCCGAATGGGGCTTGGAAAAACGTACCCGTTGTTGTTAAGTTCACTTTGATAACGCCTGCTTCAATTTCGTCAAGCGCTTGGTTCATATATTCCAGATTTTTGGTGCATATAGCCGATGACAATCCATAATCCACGTTATTGGCAACCGCAATCGCTTCGTCTATATCGTTCACTTCAATGATATTGTTGACCGGACCGAATACTTCCTGCTGAGCAATCGTCATGGATGGCTTCACACCACTGATGACCGTTGGCTCGACGAAGTAACCGTGTTCTGTTTCTGGTGTGTCCGGCGCTTTTCCACCGGTTAAAATGGTGGCACCCTCGTCTCTTGCACTCTGAATTAAATCCAGGGTGGATTGTAGCTCGGACTGGTTAACTTGTGGTCCAATGTCGATGCCTTCTTCCAATCCATTTCCTATCTTCAATTCTTGGGTTCGCTTAACAAGCTTATCGGTGAATTCTTTCGCTATCTTTTCGTGAACGATGACCCGACCTGTTGCGGTACAAGCCTGTCCTGTCTGGCCATAAGCACCCGCTACGGCCAGCTGCACAGCTTGATCGACATCCGCATCATCCATCACAATCAGCGGATTTTTTCCACCCATTTCCAACAAGCAACGTTTCATGCCTTTCGCTGCTTCTTCGTAAATCGTTTTTCCAACAGAATTTGATCCTGTAAAGGTGACAGCTTTTACGGCCGGATGATGAACCATTTCCGGGACAAGCTTGCCTGGCGCCGTTACTTGGTTGACAACGCCTGCTGGTACACCGGCCCGTTGAACAATATCCATAAATTTCATCACGGTTAACGGTGTCTCAGATGAAGGCTTCAAGACCACTGTGTTCCCACTGGCGATGGCCGGTGCTGTTTTCCAGGCCGGAATCGACATTGGGAAGTTCCAAGGTGTGACAACGAGTACGACACCAAGTGGGTCGGGTTTTGTCTCGATTTGGACGTTCGGCATATCCGCTTCCTGCAATGTCCCTTTCAGGCGGCGGCATTCCCCGGCATAATACTTGACGATTCCCGCTGCATAGCCGACTTCTTTGGCTGCGTCATTGTAGGTTTTCCCTTCTTCCTGCACGATGGTTTTCGCAAGATCGTCTTTTTCTTCTTCCATTAATGCGGCGATTTTAAATAAATAGTCGCCACGTTGTGGAGCGGGCGTGTTCCTCCATGATTGAAATGTTTCTGAAGCTGTATCGATCGCCTGTTTGACGTCTTCGGAAGTAGACTGGCGAAACGATGAAACAACTTCCCTTGTATTGGCTGGATTTACCCCTTCTTTCAGTTCACCGGATGGTGTTACCCATTCCCCATTCACAAAATTTTTCAATGTTGTCGCTGTTTTTGTTGCCATGATACATCCTCCTTCAATTATGTTTATCTATATTATTTACTGAGCCATTTCGCCTGCACCGCGTTGTCTGGATGCCTCAGTTGCTTCAACAAGTGTTTGATCGCCGATGTCACCCAGTTCTTTCCACGCCTGATCATCCACTTCCAGACCGTTGTTATAATTTTTGTCAAAGGTTGCTTTTAATTTGGCGGATTCAGTTAAATGAATGGCCCCTTTTTTAGCTTCGTGTCTAAGATTTCGTATGCATGACGTAATTAAGTTCGTTTCGGTCGTGCATACAAGCCAGAAATCATCAGACTTCAAGTTGGTTGTTTCATACTGCCCAAGTTCCGCTGTCAGGCTATGCTGTACCATTTCCTCGGCGCTATTTCCTTCTGCAAAAACCGGATACGCAATCTCCGGGGTGGATAAAATCCACATCGGCTCGCCATTCTTTGTTTTGTAATTAATGAGACACCCCCTGTTTCGTGATGCAATGTAATGGGCGGGCTGTGCCAACAGATGCGACCTGGTCGTGTTTGTCATGTGCACACGGACTGTCTCCCTTGTTTCCGCCAGCGCGAGAGCATAGTCAGCCATTAATTTCCCGAGAATAATGGCGCTTTGTTTGTTGCCATCAAAACGAAACAGCCCATTATCATCTTCCAGAAGCAAATCCACACTTCTCATGCCCGGTGGGTACATATTTGGAATTTCCTGCTGCAATACGTGCATGCCTTTAAGACCAATAAATTCACTCCATGTGACTACTTCCGCTCCATCATCAGCACAGCCATAGGGAATGCCGCATGCACGGAACACCTTTTTACAATGGATAAATAATTCTACAAAGGATACACGCATTGTTCCGCCTCCTTTTCGGCTTTGAAACCATCCGTGAAGAAGCGCAACCAGTTTCCTCCCATCACTTTGTCTACCTCGTCGCTCGTCAGTCCTTTTTGCGACAACCCCTTCGCAATATTCGGGAAATCCGCCGGTGTCTTGAACCAGGACGGCCATTCCGGCCAAGACGGATTATCTTTGGATCCGGCGCCATAATCAATTTCATGTGTCCAACGGCCCATTCGCATCCAGTGCAGGAAGTCGATCGACATGTTCAACGTCAAATCAGTTCCCAAGCCGACCTGATCAATGCCCATAAAGTCAATGGTACGTACAATCATGTCGGAGAACTCATCAAGTGTTGTCTGCTGACCGTTGACCAAGTGCGGGTAGGCACACAAACCGAGAACACCACCATTATCCCGCAATGCCGCGAGCACCTCGGGGGATTTATTGCGTTTCGTCGGATAAATCCAATCCGGGTTCGCATGGGTAATAGCAACCGGTCTGGTTGAGGTATGGATAGCATCGAGCGACGTCTGCTCACCAACGTGGGAAAGATCAACGACCATGCCCACCCGATTCATCTCCTCAACGACGAGCTTACCGTAACGCGAAAGACCAACATCGCGTGCTTCATAGCAACTGCTCCCGACAAGGTTTTGATTGTTATAGGTTAGTTGCATCACTTTAATGCCAAGCTGATTAAACACCGAAACGAGAGACAGTTCATCTTCCAGAGCTGACGTGTTTTGCGTACCGAGAACGACACCAATTTTCCCTTCTTTTTTTGCTTGCAAAATGTCATCACCATGATGAACCTGCATCACCAAATCGTCGTTTTCTTTGAAAAATTTATGCCACGCTCCTACTTTACTAAGCGTTTCCCGGGCATTTTCCCATAAACCGCAACACGCATGAACACAGGTGACACCACCTTGTTGCAGTAAATGCAGGAAGTCGCGGTCCCAGTTGCTTAACTCCAATGCATCGATAACGATTTGTTCGTGTTGATAACTCATGATTTATCTCCCTCCATCGTAGGTAAGTGTGGGAAAACCCAGTTATCCGGGAATGTCTCCCCGATTTCTTCGACAAGTGGTGCTCCTTGAAACAAGGTAATGCGCACCCAGCGGTTGGATTTCGGATTAAACCGCTCAGCTCCGAAAAACGATAGCTTGCATCGTAATAGGTGAAGCGGCATGAAATCTTTGCTCAATAGGTTTGCCTGGATTTCCCCGTACTCATATCCGTCAAGTGATTGAATGCGCTGGATAATTCCTTTATAGCGCGGATGTCTTAAAATGAACGTGGCAACCATCTCGGTCGGCGGTGCATGTTGTATCATTTTATAGAGCCCCTGCACTTGTTCGGCAATATTCATAGGCATTTCCAGATCTTCGCCCGGTTCTTCGCCGCGTACGCCTAAACGTGGTTCCTCTTTTTCCTCCGAACGATACCAGAAGTAATATTTTTCATCTGGATCGGTGAAATTGTACTGGAACGCCCATTGGTACTGCCGGTTAATCAGGTCTGTCAATTCCTGAATGGTCATGCGGGGTACGATTTGATACGTCTCCTCCACGTTCATGCATTCCTCAAGGTCAATGACATGATCGGCGTATATTTCAAGCAGGACAGTATGCAATAATTCCTGCATCTCAATCGAAACCGTTTCAACGGCTGTTTCGGATAATCCTTCCCATACATCGGTCACTGGAAGGCCGGCAAACGTGCCAATCTCCAAATATTCCAACACACGCTGTTTAAGAAAGCGGCTTTGCTCAGCTAATTTTTCCGGTTTGACATATATTTGTCTGTCGATTAACCGGGACTCATCGAAATAGTTGGCAACACGGTCCAGCCAATGAATCAGCAGCATCAAATCATCCTGCGACGGTTTGATATCCTTCACTCTGGCAATCGCCTTCTCTCGCACATAGATCCACTGATGGATCAACCGGGGGTGAGATATGAGAAACGGTGCCATCCCAAGACCTGTCGCATTGCCGGTTCCGATAAAACGTTTCACTTCCGGATCAAGTGAAACAGCTTCCGGTTGTTGCCGCTTGGCAATATGCTCAACCAAATCAAAGCTGAAATGACGTAGCATATACACGGCAAACATTTGCGCCTGAAACGGACCATTGAATGGGTGTTTTTCCTTCAATTTTTCATACGGGGCGATCCCGAATTTTCCGTTGCCATAAACCGCTGTCGTCCGCAGCAAATACCCAACCTCATTCAGGACTTTCGGATCCGGTTGTTCTCCAGCTGTTAAACAATCGATCACATAATCAAAGATACGATTGCTCTTGTTCGCCCGTGACCAGACGAGGTCAGAGGCTTCTCCGCGTCCGGCTTCTTGTTTTGGCAAATTGGTTTTCATTCGGTTCAATTTCTCTTCTGATATGGTGCCTTCACTTAGAGCAAACGTCACATCCCATTGTTTCGAAATGACGCGGTCGCTTCGTTCCTCATCACTGATATTGGATGAAATGGTCAGAAATGAAAACTCGTGTGTCGGTGTTTGAATACGGTAAATCGCGTGACCGTGCCCGTCATCATCCAATTCAAACGCGGTGCACTGAATGGTCCAATTTTCCCGCATCATATGCCGCATCAGAATGCGCAAAAAACTTAAGCTGGTTAGTCGGAATGCCCCAATGCGTTCCAGTTTCATCACTTCTGAAGCCGGGCGTAATGGATGCTCAATATTCTCTACCGCCATCATGCTGTTCACCTCCCAGAAATCCCCTTAAGACTGGCAATCTATTATCGAATCACTGTTAATCAGGCCATGTCATGCCGAAAAAGTCTTCATCTTATTTCCACTTTTCAATTCCCATTCGTTTGATTTGTAATAAATCGTTAAGTAAACGTTTACACAAATAACGATAATAAAACGGAAAACAAATGAACCTAGGAAATAAACATGTTATACCGTTTATCGGAATCCTATACCGTTATTTGTCTTTATCATAAATTAAATAAGGACCATTGTCAATATTTTATTTACCATTAATTTTCTGATTTTTTAAATTCCATGTTACATAACAAAAGCCGCCAGTTTGGTGAAACCGGCAGCTTTTCAGAAGGATCATTCATTTTGGAGAATCGGCATCGAGCGTTATACCGAATGCAGCGCTCTGCTTCCGCCGGACAGGAGTTCACAGCCATCGTCGGTTATAGCTAAATCCTCCTCCAGTGTGAACACACCTAATTCGTTAATCACCCCAGGTTCCAAATTAATAACTCAACTTTCGCACCGCAGAATGAGCCTGTAACCCTTGATATGCCTTGATCTAAACCAAACTGACTATGCTGCTTGTGCGTTAAATTCCTCATTGCCAAGAAATGTTTTCTTTAAAAATTGCGGGAGGTTATCAAATA
>NZ_BAAADM010000056.1:0-25328 GCF_039522485.1 Lentibacillus halophilus
AAGTGTTCTATAGACTATATTCGACATAAAGCAATGAAATTCCTAGTACAATTTGACTTTTTCACCGGACTTATAAAGGTCAGAGCCAGAATAAGTGCAAGGTGAATAGCCATTTGATTTATCGGATTTAATTTTCCCCAGATAACTGACCAGATTTGGAAAACAGCTAAAATAATTGCCATAACATTAAATAGTATGAACTGTTTACCTAAGAGTGTACGTCTACCCCCTCCTTGGAATAGGCTGGTACATTTGTTTTTTAACTTCATGCTGTATCCCTCTCTTAATTTGAAACAACATTATGTTTGTATCGTCTGTTTCTACTCCGTGATACGCTTTTCCTTGAAAAATTTCTTGGCACCTGGGTGCAAGGGAACCTTACCGACATTCATCATATTTTCGTCAGATAGATTTTTAAATTCCTCATGTACCGTTCGTAAATAATCCAGATTTTCATAGATTGCCTTTGTTACCTTGTACACTTCTTCCTCAGGTACATCTTTATGGACAAGTAAAATGGCAGGTGTGTTTACGGTATTTATATTTTTATTTTGAAAATCATAGCTGCTCGCTTCGATAGTACCTGATAACATTCCGAGTTGGTCTGCGACAGCCTTGCTGGTATCTTTCTTTAAGGTAAGCATTTTTAAATCTATCATAGTTTTAGCTTGGATAATGTCACTGGAAGGAACCGATACGGCATCCCCTGTCATATCAATACGGTTATCTGCCATTAATTCGAATGCTTTTGCTCCGCTAAAATGGTCAACGGAACCACCCCAGGCAATTATGTCATCGTAGCTTACACCATGTTCCTTGAGAAAGTTTCGCGTGATGATCTCTCCTGCAGAGCCTTTCTGATCTACAGCAAGATGGATAGGTGCCTTATGTTCGATGATTTCTTCCAGTGAATCGTACTTCAGCTCTTCCCTGGCTACTAATTGATAATAATTAGCAGGGATCACGACACTTACCGCCCGAATATCCTTATATGCTTGATCGTATGGTTTTTCACCTCTGTAAGCTGAATAAGCCGTCATCGTATAGGATATCCCATACGGAATGGTGTTCGTACCAACCGTTGGTGGGTTTTCTACTATTCCGCCTGGCTCTACCGTAATCACAGAAGTGGGGTGATTCCGGCGAATGGATTCCGCTATTCCTTCTGTGAAAACAGACCAGGCACCCCCGGTACGTCCACCAATGATCCCGGTTTGCATTGACTTGTTTTCACCACCAGTATCATTCGTGGATGTAGTTGTATCTTTTGTTTCACATGCGGCGAGGGTTACAAGTGTGAGCAACACGAGTAATAGCCTTTTAATAAACATATGCTTCATCCCCTTGTGAAGTCTGTTTGTTTTCTCCGGGTTGCACGTGTAAAACGATGTCCAAAACCTTTACTGAATGTGTTAGAAAACCTAAGGAAATATAATCAACCCCTGAATCACGGTAGGTTGCCAGATTATCCAAGGTAATACCGCCGGATGCTTCTGTGATAATCGATTCTGGTACATGTCGGCCGAATTCCTCTACCTCCTCTGGAGAACGATTATCAAACATAATGATGTCAGCCCCCGCCTCAACTGCGGCCAATACTTCTTCCTTTGTCTCTGTTTCCACTTCGATTTTTACCATATGACCAACCTTTTCCCGGGCCTGCTCAATAGCTTTTTGGATCGAACCAGCAAATGAAATATGATTATCTTTGATCATGACACCTTGATCCAGACCGAATCGGTGATTCTTGCCTCCACCGCATGTCACGGCATATTTATCAAACATCCGCAAGCCTGGCATCGTTTTTCGTGTATCACAAATCTGAATGAAAGAATTATTTAACTCCCGTACACACCTTGCAGTTAAGGTTGCAATTCCGCTCATACGCTGCATAACATTCAGAATTACCCGCTCTCCTGTAAGCAGCTGAGCGACTGGTCCCCTTACCTCTGCAAGTATGTCTCCCGTGTTTACCTTATCCCCATCCTGAAAAAATAATTGTACAGATATGGAGGAATCTAAAAGCCAATAAGTTTCCTGTATAACGGAAACCCCGGAAACAACACCGTCTTCCTTGGCGATAAACACCCCTTTTCCTATTTGATCTGAAGGGAAAATAGACTGGCTTGTTAAATCGGCATCGCCAATATCCTCAAGTAAAAAGCTTTGCAGTAATGTACGTAATTTTAGTTTGTTCATGCTTATCGCTCCTTATATTAATTGTGAATTAATTCACATGTTATGATATATTAAGTGACCACGCCCGTTAACTCTAGTACTCATTTCTAAATGTTTGGGCTAATATCGTGGGTTTGACCGATAAATCCTAGATTCAGACGATACATTTAAGTCCGCGACGATATAAACACTAGGTAATATACACATTATTTACATATGTCTTGACGCCTATATTTACACAAAAATCACATAAAGGCAAGACTATTTTTTCTAAAAACTGATGGGAAGATCCTATGATAAAATAACGCCATTTCTTATCAGTCAATGAAGAACATGAAGGATTTAGGGGATACACATATAACTACTCAATACTTAGGAAAAATCAATCAAAAATATGATGCCAACGCTTCTGTTTTTGAGTACAATAAGGGTGAAGAGGATGAAAAAGAAGAGGAAGGGGCTGCAGATCAGTGACATAATGGCTCCACCTGACGAATAAGACCTAAGGAAATATTAATTTCGAGGGAGGATTACCATGAATATTGGAATAGTTGGAGCAGGCGCAATAGGAAATTTTTTGATGAAAGAAATTAATCACAATGGAGTCGGCGAAATGCGGATCCAAAGTGTGTTTGTTCGGGATCAAATAAAATATCAAAATCTGGAACATCAATTCAATATAAAGGTATTTGATCGTCTTGATGCATTTCTGGACTCAGGTATTGATATTGTTGTAGAAGCAGCAAATATTGCAGCTGTTCACGATTTGTTTCCCAAAATTCTATCTGAGAAGGATGTTGTTTTAATCAGCATCGGAGCATTAGCCGATGAAGACTTTCTCCACAAAATGAACGATCTGGCAGAAACCTACAAGCGGACAATCCATTTACCTACGGGCGCGGTAGGCGGACTTGATCTTCTGCAAAATGCACATACATGCGGCGGGGTCACTTCTGTATCGTTAACGACCAGAAAGCCTGCCCAAACACTAATTGATGAATATGTATCGAAAGAAGTTGTTGTATTTGATGGACATGCATCAGAAGCGATCAAGCAATTTCCAAAAAATATAAACGTGTCAATTATTTTATCACTTGCTGGTGTCGGTATCGAGCAAACGAATGTGACCATTATCGCCGATCCGACCGTCGAAAACAACATACATACCATTGACATTGAGGGTAGTTTTGGATCTGCGTCCTTATCGGTGACAAATAACCCACTCGCGGAAAATCCGAAAACGAGTCATCTGGCAGCAATGAGCGTATTAGGGACATTGGATCACATGACCAAGCGGATCAAACTAGGAGGGTAGCCCGATTTACTAAGGGTGGCCAGTATTAACCTTTATAAAAAACCAATCCTCGTTTTAAGAACACTTAAACGGATTGGTTTTTTGAGCAGTCCGGCATTATTTATACAATTCTCTTGTCTTTTATACTGTAGCCAATTTCATTTCCACGCGTTTCTTCAGCTGTGCCGCGAAAACCAAGAATAAATTCAGCTGGTGCTTCTTCATTAATCACTTTTTGTTATTCCTTCACCCGGTCTAAGACCTATTCTTTAGTTTTGTATGTCAGTCTTACGATCCCACCACTTTTTTTCCTTCCGGCTGGGTATTATCCAGTTTTGGCTCCTTTGTAATACCAATTTTGTCAAAATCTTCTTCTTGGGAAAGTGTATGAGTCAACACTCCCGACCCAGATTCATTTGTATTAAATATACCTGCATTCAAACGTTTGCCATCTTTTAACAGCCATACTTGATAGGTTTCTGTACCTTCCAACTTAGGCAATCCATTGACTTGAACTATCAGCTTTTTAGTGTTGTTCTGTTGTACAACGTATGCATAACCGTCTGCGTCATGCATTTGGCTGTTAGCGGATGTTAAATGGAGCGACGTCATAATTTTAGCTGGTTGACTGCTTGCGATTTGTTGTTGGCTCCCAGACTGTATATTTACATACGTCAAAATAGCCGCAACCGCAAACAAAAGAATGACAAGACCCGATGTCAATGGTGTAAACTGCTTTTTAAGCTGGATTCCCCGTGCTTTTAATCTGTCTTTTATTGTGTGCTTTTGTTCTTTTTCCTGATCTTCAAAGATAAAATTGAACACGTCTTCCTTTAGTGATTCCGGAACGTGCTGATCTTTAAAGTCAAATTGCAACGCTTCCCATGGTTTACTAAGTTCCTCATACTCTTTTCTGCAAGCGTCACAATTCTTCATATGTGCCTCGAATTTATTTTTATCTGCCTCGCTAAGCGTATTTGCCATGTAAGAAAGTAGGTGTTCACATTTCCTTTCCATCTATGAACCCTCCATTTTCCAAGTGTCTCTTTAGTTGTTTAAGTGATTGGTGAAGTCTGCTTTTTATGGTTCCTACCGGTGTATTTTCCATCTCAGCTATCTCCATAAGCGTGAATCCTCGCCAATACAGTAAATCAATCAATTTTCTTTGCTCCGTGGATAACCTGCTTTTCGCCTTGGCAATCTCTGTTTGTTGGAAGGATTCTTCTATATGGTCTTTCGGATCTGCTAAATACAGGGTCCGGTCGGTATCATAGTGATGACTCGTATGTTCATCCTTTTTTTTCCTCCTGATATAGTCGATACATACATTTCTTGCAATCGTCAGCAACCAATTAACGAACTTGCCTTGGGAGGGGTCATAGCTACTTTTGGTCGTCCAAAGCTTCAAAAAGGTCAATTGAACCATTTCTTTGGCATCTTCTTCGTTTCCATGACTGAATTTATATGCAAAACTATAAATTAATTTAATATATCGCGTGTAAATTTCTTCTAAGGCAGGACGGTGTTTTTGCTTTACTAAGTTGATTAGTTCCAGATCCGTTCGATCCTCCACAACTATCAGACACTCCTCTCCATCGCATCGTTGCTACTACATTTATGTTAATTACATTATACAATCCGATGAAAAGAAAAGGAACCATCACAGTGTGATCGTTCCTTTAAAGCCATCAAGGTGTGCTTTTTAATGTCGATTCAGGATGGTGAACCAAGTTTCTTCTGAAATTCCGTGAGTTTGTTTGTGGTCTCCTCTGTCAACTTTTTTATTTTCCCAATGTCGGGCTTATCTTTTTGTGCTTCGTCTATGAGTGGGTACAAGCTCTCTTCAATGTTTTCATAAGCTTCTGCATCACGTTTTTCAACCTTTTTCTCGATAGGCTCCCAACTTTCTGAGAGGTTTTTCCCTTTGCTGTTTACTTTTTCTACATCATTAGCTGAGGCTTCAGCTGTGCTGCTTAACGCTTCAAGCGAGGTCAGCACGTCGTCAACACCTTTTTCAAGTGACGTTGATCGGTCTTGGAAATGATTCTTAATGGACGTTTCATTGGCAACATACCATACATCTTTCTTGCCTTGACCATTCACATCGCCTTCTTCTTTGTCTTTCTTAAAGTAATAAAGTGGATAACCCTTGTATGTCACTTGTTCTTTACCAGTGTCTTCACGTGTTATCGTATCAAAATCGTCCTTGTTATAACCTTCAGGGACGTCGACATCCTCTGCTGTGAACGCCGGCCAGTTTTCCAGACAACCACCGGTGCAGTTGCTTGTGCCTTTTTCATCTTTTGTGAAGAGATAAAGGGTCATACCTTCCTCATCTGCCAGGTATTTGCCTGCATCAGGATCCTCCAGTAATTGTAGGCTTTTTGCACTGCTTTCTCCTTCATCATTTGTTTCTTCGGTAGTATCTGATTCGTCTTTGCTGTTGTTTTCATCTTTAGATGGTGAGTCTGAATCACTTCCACATGCACTCAGTATAAGTATGCATGCAACAATTGTTATGGAAAATATCCATTTTTTCATGTTACTCCCTCCTACTTACTTGCTTTTATATAAGGTAACGACGAGAATCCAGGAACGGTTTGATAAAAAATAAAAAATATTATTAACATCTTCATTTTATGCTGGCATGTACGCACTAAATTGTAGCAGGAGATTTCCTACTGCAACGATAACCACAACAGAAAAAACCATTATCTATTGGTTTGCAATGACACCAACAAATAATGGCTTTTCATCTCATTCCTTTTTCTTTTTCGTTTCACTTGCGATTTCCAAGGTACTAATGAAAAACGGAAATGAATCAACATCGACTCGTTTAACGACTTCATTTTTTTTACGATCGATAACAGCAACCTGATCTTTACTAGTAACTGCTGTATAAACGGTTTCCCCATCTTTAGAAATGGTTGTACCATGTGGTCCCATTCCAACGTTAATTTGTTTCATTTCCTTTCGTTTGGCAATATCCACAACAGATACAAAATCTGCGCCAATATTTCCTACGTATGCATATTTCCCATCCGGCGTAATGTCCACTACATGATGGCCAGTACCAACAGTAATGGTTGTGGTCATCTTACCTTTATCTAGGTCAACGACTCCGAGCTCATTGTTTTGTGTTAAGGTAACGAGTAATGTATTCCCATCAGGGGTAATGTTTAAATTATGCGGTACTCCTTCAACACCATCGATTGTATTGGTCACTTTTTTGGAAGCGACATCAATAACCATAATGAAGCCTCCTTGAAAAACGTTTATCCTAGGAAACGATTAAGAATAGGGACCAGTTTGCCTCAAGACAAAATTCAACCATGTTTCAAAGGTATAAGACATTTCCCTAAATTGAAGTTCATACGCTTTGGCTATAACGAATTGTTCTTTTACTTTATCAGAGCCTTTCTCCTGATCTGATCGATCACCACCACGAATATGCCACTATACTTTTCCCACATCAATCTTTACATAATATTTACATTGAATTAATAGGCGGTTAACATTCGTTCGTTATTATAGGATTTGCAGGGAAGGTAACATAGCATCTTTTCTGACAAACGCTAATCATTAGGGGGCAAAAAGCATGAAATCAAAATTATTATTGCTATTAGCTGCAATGTCTCTGCTGTTGGTTGTTTTAGCGGCATGCAATAACACAGAGAACAGTGAAGAAGGTGGAGATGAAGAGGCAAGTAGCAACACTGAACAAAACACGAGTGAAGAAGGTAATAGTGCTTCAGAAAGTGAGACTACAGAAGTTGTAGTCGATGGATCATCCACTGTATTTCCTATAATGGAAGCTATTGCTGAAGAATATCAAAAAGAAAACCCGGATGCCCGCGTTAACATTGGTACTTCCGGCAGCGGGGGCGGCTTTGAAAAATTTGCTGCTGGTGAAACGCACATTTCAAATGCGTCTCGTCCCATTAAAGATGAAGAAAAAGCGGCACTTGAAGAAGCAGGTATTGACTACACTGAATTTGAAGTAGCCCTTGATGGGTTGACCATCGTCGTCAACAAAGAAAACGACTGGGTTGATCAGCTGACAGTCGAGGAATTGAATAAACTATGGTCAGCAGACAGTGATGTGACGACATGGGCTGATGTCAGAGAAGGATGGCCGGAAGAAGAAATCCAATTTTACAGCCCGGGAGCAGATTCAGGTACATTCGATTATTTCAGTGAAGTCGTCTTTGGAGAAGAAGGCGGTATTCGTCAGGATGCTTCATTATCTGAAGATGATAACGTTCTTGTACAAGGTGTCACAGGATCTAAAAATGGGATCAGCTACTTCGGGTATGCCTATTATGCTGAGAACAAAGACCAATTGAAAGCTGTACCAATTGTAAATGATAGTGGCAAAGCGGTTACACCAAATCAGGAAACTGTTCAATCAGGTGAATATAATCCTTTCGCAAGACCATTATTCATTTATGTCAAGCATTCAACGCTGGAAAATGAGTCAGTTTACAACTTTGCAAAATATGCATTGGAAAATGCAGGGGCAATGGCGAAATCAGTTGGGTATGTTGCAAAACCTGAGAGTGCTTATGAAGAAGCGCTAAATAAACTTGATGAAATCGCAGGGAAATAAGCTGCATGTTACCGGGTCCCAATTGACTAATGCATGGTGAGGGAAGAACTGACAGACTTTCCTCACTTTCCTCAGCTTACTCTTTCGTAACATGTAATGAGAATCCAAGCTGCAAACATAGAGGGCAGATACTCATTGATAAGCCCGCTGGTTATCATACGGTGCTGTCCAGTATATAAAAGAGGAGTATTGTCATGGCGGTCAATGTTAAAGAAATAATGAATGAGAAGAAGTCAAACCAGCATTTTCTCCGTATTTTGGAGAAGCTTGTACCAGCGTTTTTTTTGCTGTGTGCGATTATATCTGTTCTGACAACGATTGGTATAATTCTTACGTTATTAGTCGAAACCATCACGTTTTTCAACCGTGTATCATTTACAGAATTTATTACAGGAACTGAATGGTGGCCGTTTGGTGAAAATGCCAGCTACGGGATTCTTCCGTTAATCTCCGGCACATTGTTGATAACAGTTATTGCAATGATTGTGGCGCTACCGATTGGTATGGCTTCAGCAATTTACTTAAGTGAATTTGCACCACCTAAAGTGCGAAAAGTTGTTAAGCCTATTCTGGAAATCCTGGCCGGGATCCCGACAATTGTCTATGGTTTCTTTGCCTTGACCTTTGTGACACCAATGCTACAGCTCGCCATCGATGACTTGCCTATTTTCAACGCACTCAGCCCTGGGATTGTTGTAGGTATTATGATTATCCCGATGATTGCATCTCTCTCGGAAGATGCGATGAGTTCCGTACCTAATCACATGAGGGAAGGCGCTTTGGCGTTGGGATCCACACGATTGGAAGTGGCTCTAAAAGTAGTTGTTCCAGCAGCATTGTCTGGTATCATAGCCTCATTTTTGCTGGGGACATCCCGCGCCATTGGTGAGACAATGATTGTTTCTGTAGCTGCCGGCTCAACACCAAAACTTACGACCGATGTCACGGAATCGATACAGACAATGACCGGTTATATTGTTCAGGTAACACTGGGTGATGCCTCATATGGGTCCACCACCTATTACAGCATATATGCGGTGGGTATGACATTGTTTGTTTTCACTCTGATTATGAATCTCCTGTCACAATACATCTCCAGTCGTTTCAAGGAGGATTACTAACATGAATCTGGTCGATAAAAAAGTTGTTCAAAATAAAATGAATAAACGGATCATCAGCAACCGGATTATGCGCCAGATGTTCTTTTTGGCTTCAGCATTCGGCATCGTTGTCCTTGCCATATTGTTATATCGTATATTTTCGGAAGGTCTGCCATATTTGGATTGGCGTTTTCTTACGAATTTTGCCTCGCGTTTCCCTGAGGAAGCTGGTATAAAAGCAGCAATTGCAGGCTCTGTCTGGTTGATGGCAGTAACTGCTCCAATATCGCTGGTGCTTGGAGTCGGAACAGCTATCTATCTTGAAGAATATGCCAAAGAAAATAAATTTACACAGTTTATTCGAATGAATATTTCAAACCTTGCAGGTGTACCATCGGTTGTGTTTGGTCTGCTGGGGTTGACTGTCTTTGTTCGATTAATGGAGATGGGCAGAAGTATTATAGCTGGCGGCCTGACAATGAGTCTATTAATACTTCCGATTATAGTGGTTTCTTCTCAGGAAGCAATAAGGGCCATCCCAAAAAATCAGTATGAAGCTTCGTATGCGATGGGAGCTACAAAATGGCAAACCATCCGCCGAATTGTACTGCCGGCGGCCATCCCCGGTATATTAACAGGTGGTATTTTGGCATTATCCCGGGCAATTGGAGAAACGGCTCCATTATTGATGATAGGAGCGTTATCGTTCATTGCTTACTTGCCTGAAAACATTTGGTCCGGTTTTACGGTGTTGCCAATACAGATATTCAACTGGACCGGAAGACCACAGGAAGAATTCCATTTGGTGGCATCAGCTGGCATCATTGTTTTGCTAATTATATTGCTTCTTATGAATTCCATTGCTGTTTTAATACGAAGTAAATTTTCAAAACGCTACTAACTGGGAGGTTTTTATCATGAATACAGCAACAAATCGTAAACAAGTATCAATCATCAATACGAACGAACCGATTAAGGAAGAAACGAAAACAATTTACGAGGTGGACAACTTTAATTTGTGGTATGGCGACAATCAGGCGCTTTATGAAGTGAACATGGCTATCCCCATGAATAAAGTGACAGCGATTATTGGACCATCCGGTTGTGGGAAGTCGACATTTATCAAAGCTTTAAACCGAATGGTTGAGTTGGTACCGTCTGTTAAAATGAACGGAACCATTAAATATAATGATAAAGATATTTTTAGTTCAAAATATAAAGTGGAAGATTTAAGAACAAGTGTCGGTATGGTATTTCAAAATCCAAACCCTTTTCCAAAATCGATTTACGAAAATGTTGTCTACGGGCCAAAAACGCATGGTATTAAGAAAAAAAAGGTCCTTGATGAGATTGCTGAAAAAAGCCTCAAAGAAGCAGCTTTATGGGATGAAGTGAAGGATCGGCTGCATGAGAATGCGTTCGGATTGTCAGGCGGTCAACAACAGCGTCTTTGCATTGCCAGATGTCTTGCCATTGAACCTGATGTCATTTTGATGGATGAACCGACCTCAGCATTAGACCCTATATCTACCACCAAAATTGAAGAACTGGTGCAAAATCTTAAAAAGGACTACAGTATCACTATTGTCACGCATAACATGCAACAGGCTGCGAGAATTTCAGATAAAACGGCGTTTTTCTTGAATGGGGAGGTCATCGAATACAACAACACAGATGCACTTTTCTCAAATCCTGATGACAAGCGTACTGAAGACTATATTACCGGCCGCTTCGGATAAATTTTAAAGGGGGAGTTTTAATGGTTACCCGAGAGCAGTTTGAGACGGATTTAAAAAAATTAAAGGAAGACATCATATCATTGTCAAATACCTCAGTGAGAGCTTTGAATAAAGCAGTTGATACATTGTATAACCAGGATCTGGAATTAGCAAGAAATCTTATTGATGACGATAAAGCGATCGACAAACAGCAACTTGCCATAAATGATCAAACGATTTTATTGATTGCAAAACAGCAGCCGGTTGCAACGGATTTACGGCGGTTAGTGATAGCATTGCAAATAACAACCGATGTTGAACGGATGGCTGATAATGCGAAAAATATAGCCAAATCAACACTTCATTTAGGGGAAGATCATCGCCTGACGGTTCATCCAAAAATAAAAGAAATTCGGGATATGGCAGTTGAAATGAACACCATTGCAATGAAAGCATTCGAATATGAAGATATCTCGATAGCCGGTAAGCTGTCGAAAATGGATGATAACGTGGATCGATTATATGAGTTAATTATTAAGGACATTTTAAATGAAACGGCCACAAACCAAGAGAAAATCCAATATGTGATGCAAATGGCTTTCAGTGCCCGTTACATTGAACGATTCGCTGACCATATCACAAATATCGGTGAAAACATTTTATATCTCGTGAAAGGTAAAACGTATAAACTAAACTAAATTATTGAATCCTGACAAATGAAAAAACCTGTATTGTACTTTATCAATACAGGCTAATTTATACCGTTTGCCAATTGTTTATAAACTAATTATGCACAAAGTCACTTTTTCATTATACGGTGGAACATACATACTGTAAAGGGTGTGTAATATGCGTCAAAAAGTACTGATAGTGGACGATGAAGAGTCAATAGTAACTTTATTAAAGTACAATGTTGAACAAGCGGGGTTTGAGACCGAAGTTGCGTATACAGGAACAAGTGGATTAGAAAAAGCAACCAGTATTTCTTTTGATTTAATCATTCTGGATATAATGCTTCCCGGATTAGATGGAACAGAAGTATGCAAACAATTAAGACAAACAAAAATTGATACACCCATTCTTATGCTTACAGTTAAAGGTGATGAGCTTGACAAAGTGCTGGGACTGGAATTAGGTGCAGATGATTACTTGACCAAGCCATTTAGTCCAAAGGAAGTGGTTGCCCGAATAAAGGCAATCCTACGGAGAACTAATAAAAAAGAGGTTGTCAACGAAACGACTATACGTATTGCTGACTTAACTATTTTTCCGGAACAGTATGAAGTAACGATTAATGGAAAAACTTTACAATTTACAAGGAAAGAATTTGAATTAATTTTCTATTTAGCTAAACATAAAGGCAAGGTTTTGTCGAGAGATCAATTGTTGATTGCTGTATGGGATGATGACTTTGTAGGAGATACGAGAGTTGTCGATGTTCATGTCAGTCATTTAAGAGATAAGATTGAACCTGATCTGAAACACCCTGTTTATATCAAAACGATCCATGGACTTGGATATAAGATGGAAGAGCCCTCTTAATGAGTTCATCAAATTCTTGATTATTCTTCACTTACATTGCAGTAGTTATTTTTTGTTTTGATGGGAATTGGCACAATTGTAATGCCATTAACATCTCAAATCGGAAAAATCATTGTTTACTTGGGTCTTTAATTAAGTCTCTTTATAATCAATTATATCGTGATCCCCTTGTGGAGAGGTTAACGCATAACCTTTGATTTTTCTTCTTTCATAAATAACAAGAAAGAACTCATTCTCATTAAATTAAACGACCAGATACGAACTGCCATAATATCGGGATTAAATGTTACTGGTTACTTATAATTTCGTATCGGCAACTGTAGTTGTGCGGGTTCACCGCTTAATGTTGAGTAAAATGTTTAACAAATAACAAAAATGAGGTATAATGTAAGTAGAAAGTCATACAATAATAAAGACTGAACGGTGCGCCAACACCATTCAGCCCAACGTGTAATAGCCCTTCAAAGGGGCGGCTCACGTAAGGAGTTATGAAATAACTACCCTAAACGTTTGCGCAGGCTAAGGGTGGTTATTTTTTGTTTGACATTATCCCAACGATCAATGTTCCGAACGAGATCATTAGAATCATGGTCTCAAATAATGTCATAGGCATCACCCCCTTTTAAGGGAAAGTGAGCCACCACCCATGAAAAAGCCTTATTACACTACCCCTATTCTATCAAATATTCCCGACTTATTGGAGCATATGAGTAAATTCTTACAGGTAATTAACCTTTTTCTATTTATTTGCAACTACTCACGTATTGTGTTTACAAAGCATTATTTTCATCCTGTCAATACTTCAATCAATCCCTTTGCTTCGTCTGTTAAATAATACTTGTGAACATAACCATCTTTATTACTGGGCGGATTTTTAATCTCTCCATAAACTTCGAGCGGATCATTAAATATTTGCCTAACCTTGCACAGCCTCAAATACGAAAAAGGTCGATTTAAAGGACTATGGTACGCCAAGGGAAGCAAGAAAGAATATGGTCTCTTACCTTTTATTCAAGCGGTATACAATCCTGCTTCGGGATCACCAAATCAACTGCATCTCCTTCATTTAAATGATTCTCACCCTGAAACAATTGATCTACTTGAATATGCTTTGTTTTTACTTGTATTTGATAACTAACAACACTTCCGCTAATCGTTTTCATGCGAATTTTCCCTTCTGAAGTATAACTCCCATTATGACTGCCAGGTTTTGAATTTTTCGTGTACATCGTTATACTTTCCGGACGAATGGCGATGTCTGGTGAATTGATATCAAATTCTTCTTTTACACAGTGTTTCAATTCCGAATTTGTTAAAATATTATAGGAACCAATAAACCCGGCAACAAATTTGTTTTCGGGTCGTGTATAAATTGTTTCTGGTGTACCAGCTTGTTCGATAACACCTTTGTTCATCACATAAATTCGATCACTTAATACCATTGCTTCTTTTTGATCATGAGTTACAAAAATTGTCGTGATGTTCATCTCTCGCTGGATCCGCTTGATTTCGGTCTGCAGAGATTTTCGGATTTTTGCATCCAGGGCACTTAATGGTTCATCGAGCAACAGGATTTTCGGCTTTAAAATTAATGCCCGGGCAAGTGCCACGCGCTGCTGCTGTCCACCTGACAACTCATGCGGATAATGATTTTCCACCCCGTCTAATCCTATTAATTTAATCATCTTCTCTATTTCCTGTTTCCTATTTCTCAACCGTTTCATTTTCATTCCAAAGCCGATATTTTGAGTAACGGTCATATTTGGAAATAATGCATATGATTGAAACACCATGCCAATTTCCCTTTTTCTCGATGGCAAATTTGTAATATCTTTATCACTCACAGAAATTGCACCGTCATCGATGTTAACAATTCCAGCAATGGAACGTAGCAATGTACTTTTTCCGCACCCGCTTTGTCCTAGCAACGTAATAAACTCACCTTTTTTAATTGCGAATGAAATATTATTTAAAACGGACTTATCTCCATACTGTTTCTTTACAGATGATAAATTTACATAACTCATATGTCACCTTCTATTTGCTGTTTTTGAACGATATATTTATGACGTGCAGAAACATGTTATTTAAGAGAGCGCTTTTTCTTCCTTCTCCCGGGCTGTTGGAATTGGATAAGCAACCCAGTCACAATCATAATTATGACATAATACGAAATAACAATTGCACTCGTTAAATGGCCATTTTTACTCAATTGTTGGTACAAATAAATTTGCAGCGTTTCATACTGGCCTCCAACCAATAAATTAGCCAAAGCAAACTCCCCAAATAACATCGCGATCGAAAGAAGTACCGCAGAAAGCACCCCTTTCATGATGTTAGGCAGCACGACAGAGAACACGGCCCTTGTCTTGGTTGCCCCCAGTATCTCTGCTGCCTGGATCAGCTCTGTGGTATTGACTGTATACAGACTGTTGCGAATGCCTTGATAAACAAACGGCATAATGAGAATTGCATAGGACCCAATCAATATCCACGGGGTCCCTATAATGGAAATATTGCTAGAAGAATAAATGTTCAGTAACCCGATGGCCGACACCACTCCTGGTACACCGTATGGAATCATGGAGATCAGTTTAAGATACTTTTCCTTATTTGGGAAGTAAATGACGACAACGAACATCGCAAGGAGCATCACAACTATAGTTAAAACAACCGAGAATGTAATGACAAAAACTGATCGAGATAATGCTTCCCAATAGTGCGTGTCCTGAAAAAGAGTCGCATACCATGATAACGTCCAAGATTCCGGAAGAATGGTAGTGCTCCATTTACCTGCCAGCGAGTAAAGTAATGTCCCAATCAGTGGAAGTAAAAGGTAGGCCGCTAATACTGAAACAATGGCGATGTGTTTCAACCTTCCTGTCACTTTAAATCCCTCCTGACTTTCCGCATAATGCGTCCATTCACCCACAGGGCAAGGAGCATAATCAATGCCAATGTTACACCGAGTGCACTGGCTAAATTCGGCTGTAAAAATACATCTCCCGCAATTAATGAACCAATCTGCAGCGGCAATAGATTATACGTGGAACCAACCATAGCATAGGCCGTCGCATAGGCTCCCAACGAATTGGCAAAAAGAATTGTATACGTCCCAATGATGCCCGGCATTAAAATTGGAAGACCAATATGAAGCCAATAAGATAAGTTACTGCCTCCCAGCAAATTTGAAGCATATCGCCAATCCTCTTTCAGTCCTTGATAAGTCGGCAATAAAAGCATCATCGCAAATGGAATTTGAAAGTATATATAAACAACAATCAAACCAATCCACGAATATAAATCAAATGCCTGGAACACATTCAATCCCAGCTGTGAAAAAAGCAGCGTGAATAATCCATTATTCCCCAACAGAATAATAAACGAGAAAGCTAACGGAATCCCTTCAAAATATGAAGTCATATTGGTAATCATCACCATAATCTTGTTCTTCCGACTGGCCAATCTTGAAATCGAATATCCACCTACAGCTGCAATAACAATCGCTATCGATGCGGAAATAAAGGAAATCATCAAACTGTTTTTGATAGATTGAAGGTAAAAGGGATCACTAAAAATACTGATATATTGTTGTAAGCCAAAGGTGCCATCATTGGATTGGAAACTTTGATAAACCATATTCACTAGTGGTGTCAGTAAAAAACCAATCACCAATAAGGCTAACGGTAGTAGCCCGAGTAATGGGTATAGTTTAAAGCGAGCCAATGATCATACCTCCCTATCATTTCTAGCGAAGAAACTGACATTCTATTTCTCTTTTAGCATGGCTGTTACCGATTCTGGCAACTTTTCCATTCCTTCTGACGTTGGTATGCCCAATAACCGGCACATGAATGGCGCAAAAAGAAGTTGCGGTATAACCGGTTCGAACCTATTTTTTTCTACCTGGTCACTAATAATATAAAGCGGCACCATTCGTTCTTCATCAGTTGTTCCACCATGCAGCCCCCATTTGGACATCCCATGATCAGCTGTAATGACAACCTGATAACCATCGTTTTGCCAAACTGGTATCAGTTCAGAAAGATGATTATCCACTCGCAAGATTTTTTCACGGTACTCTTTTGAATCACCTCCAAATTTATGCCCAGTATCATCTACATTCATAGAATGGATGTATAAAAAGTCAGGATGCACTTGCTGTCTTAATATTTCGCCATCCATGAATAGATGGCTGTCCGGATAATCATCTTCCCAATAAAATTTCCCATATTGTATCGTGTTTTCCGACTTTACTTGTTCTCTATCATGAAAGAAATCAAATGGGGCCTGATTATATAGTTCACTGACCCAGTAATAAGAGGCCGTTGCATTGACTAGTCCATGTTTCTTCGTCAAATGAAAGAGGTTTTCCTGTTCAGACAACCTCACCGGACCGTTGGAACTAATTCCATTGACTGAACTCGGCGTTCCACTCAATAACACTTCATACAATGGACGGGATAAACTTGGCAACTCTGATTTAATCTGACTTCGTGTCGCTTTTCCTGTATCCACTAAATGCTCGATATAACCAAGATTTTCACTTGCCAAATCATTCCTCATACCATCTACCATCACGACAATTAGTTTATTCGACATGAACAAGAACCTCACTTTTCCATAATCTTGGTAAATCTTTTGCTGTTTCTTCCCAGGCATCGTTATCACTTACCGGCACAGCATTTTCATACTGCTCTTCTGGAACCATTTTCTCTGCTACTTCTTTTGGCAGTTCAACAGAATCACGAATTGGACGGGCATATCCTTTTGCAAGATTGATTTGCCCTTCATCACTTAAAATGTATTCTCTTGCTAACATTGCTGCATGCGGATTGTTGGCATATTTATTAATAATCGTCGCATATCCACTGACCACAGAAGCCTCCTCTGGAATCGTAACCTCAAATCGCTCCGCATTTATCTCATTCGCATAGCCTAAAGCATTAAAATCCCACATAATCCCAACTTCCATCTCACCTTTTTCCATTCCGGAAACATTGTTATTATTAGCTGTATTTAACCTGCCTTGCTTCGCCAATTCCGCAAAGAAATCAAGTCCTGGCTGCAAGTTCGTTTCATCTCCACCGAACGCGAGTGCTGCGGCAAGTACCGCCATCTGATCCTGAGTCCCCGTCTGCACATCTCCGATATTCACGGTATAATCTCCTTCAAGTAAATCTTCCCATGAGGACGGCACGTTTTCTACCTGTTCTTTATCTGTGGCAAAAGCAATCGTTCCTTGATAACCAACCATCCAATCGCCGTCATCATCTTTGGCCCAATCTGGAATCTCATCCCAATAAGAGGTTTTATAAGGCACTGTGATAGCTTTTTCTTCAGCAATCGGCCCAAAAGAAATGCCCACGTCCCCAATATCAGCTGTCGCGTTTTCTCCTTCTGTTTCCATTTTAGAAATTTCCTCCGCACTGGACATATCGGTATTTGTATGTTCTAATCCGTATTCCTCTGACAGCTCCTTCCACGTCTCTTCCCAGTTAGCCCACGTATCTGGCATACCAACACTATTAACTGCCCCTTCTTCTTTTGCTTTTTCTTCAATTTCTTCTAAGGATAAAGAATTGGGGTCCTCGATGGATGAACCATTTGTTGTGTCTTCGGCCCCACAAGCAGACAATCCGATAATACTTGTGCCTAAAATAATAACAGAAGCGAATTTTTTTTTGCTCAAAATATTCACTTAAACCCCTCCTTGTGTTTTTGATTTTTTCTTGGTTTCATTATAGCAATCATTTATTAACTTCCTGTAAAATCAATATAAAGAAACTGTAAATTTTATGGCGAAGTAAAAGCACTATGCTTGGTTTGATTATTTAATAATTCTAATTCTGTAAGTCCATTGTTATAGACAAATACAAAGTTATTCAATGTCTCAAATTACTAGGTTTTAAATGATTTTAATTGCTTTAATAATTTCTTTAATACCAGACCTTTCCATTTGATGATAAAAACAATATAAACCTTGTTTCACTTTCCCTAGTTGTGCTATACCAATTTTTTTCTTTATCAAAAACATGTTTCGTTCTCTTATACTTTTTATGATCATAATCATGGAATTCTTTTGGGGTAGCGCCAGAAAAATACATTTTTACAACATTAAGAAAACAAATAAAAAAAGCCTAATTTATTGATGTTATAAGTAAAAAATTAGGCTTAGCATTAGGTAGGCCTTTGAAATTATTTATAGATTTTGTCGGATAGGTAAGGATATTGCTTGTTATCTCCTTACCCCTAAGAAACATACAGCTCAAGCATGCATTTATCCGTGTCTAGACTAAATGAATCCTGTTATCTTCTTTCTCTTTATTGTATTTCCTAACACTATGAATGCACGCATTTGCACGCACCTATGTACCGTCCACAGCGCCATAACGCCTGGTTCCTACTGATATATAAACACTTTTTTCAACATTGTGTTCGCTTACGCCGATTTACAAGTAAGTAACCCGTCGGTCTTACAAATAACGATTTTTTAATCGAGTCGATAATATCTCTAACATGATCGCTATGATTAAAATAGCGTACGTTATAAAACCTACTTCGCTCAGATCAAAATAGAATTCGGACGCCATAAACAATTCAAAACCGATCCCGCCTGCACCAGCTGCTGCTCCCATTGCTACGGCTACGGAAAAGTTGATTTCGAATCGCAGAAATGTCCATGATAATAAGTATGTAAACGTTGATGGTAAAACGGCATGCGTGACAATATGCCACCAGCTGGAACCAGTTGCCCGCAGTGCTTCTAAAACGCCTGCATCTATTTCCTCGATAGCTTCTGAGAATGCTTTAACTAAATAGGCAACCGAATGAAAAAGCATCCCAAGTACTGCAGCCTCACTTCCTAAGCCGGCTGCTATTGCAAAGATTAACACCCATAAAACAGTTGGAACCGCACGAATAAAGGCAACTATTATTCGTACTGATTTTGATACCCATTCCTTCGATAAGTTCGTTGCGGCCATTAACGCCAAGACAAAAGCAATAACAGCTCCAAGAACAGTCGATAAAACAGCTAATCCAAGGGTAATGCCAACCTGATAAAATGCTTCTGCCCATGTGAAATGACTTAAAGCAGGCTCAAGAAACATAACTTTTAGATTATAAGCCGTTTCTGTTATAGCGCTTATGATATCGAGTCCAGTATAATCAAAGAACATAAACGCCATAACGGTTGAAACGATAAATAGCAAAATGGTCCATTGGATTACACGTTTCGCTTTACTACCGGATTTTATCGTAATGCGTCCGCGTTTTGTTCTTTTTATATGACTTGTTGTTGACAGGGCTTGCATTATAGGATCACCTTCCGTATATAGTTTGAAATCAGCTCAATGATAATAACGGAAATAACAATACTGAATGTCACAAGTGCCACTGCATTATAATCCAACGTTTTGTAATATAAATCAAAGATATAGCCGATCCCTGTCCCAGTTAATATGCCCACTAATGTGGCGCTTCTGATATTCGTTTCGATCATGAATAAAATCCAGCTGATTATTTGCGGCAAGCTCTCTGGAATAACAGCTTTATTTACTATATGGGCATAGGTAGCACCTGTGGCCGTTAATGCCTCAACAGCACTTTGGCTTGATTCATCAATAGCCTCAATAAATGCTCTTGTTAAAAATCCGACCGTTCCCACGAATAATGCTAAATAGCCTGTGATGGAATTTTGTCCAAATGAAAGCAGGAGAATCAATGCCCAGGCAACCACTGGAATATTTCTTGCAGTAGAGGCAATAAAACGGGATAACACACTTAAAAAGCTATTAACCTTCGTTGCCTTCGATCCCATAATTCCTAAAAACAAGGAAAAAACAGCCGCCGTTGTCGTAGCTGCAATCGACATAAAAATCGTCTCATTTAATTTTTCTAAAATGGTTGGAAGCTTTTCAAGTGATTCCTGTGTTATAAATAAGTTGGAAAAAATCCATCCCATAGCTTCTGGAAAAGCAGTAATTCCGTGAATAAAGCTAAAATTCGTGATGTCTGCTGATAAATACGTAATGACGATGATGATAAAAAGAAAAATGGTTTTATTCCATTTACGCCTATTCATTAATTTTTCATTCACGTTATATAACTCCTTACACCGTGATTAATTTTTTTGATTCTGTACCATATATATGGTTTATACGATCCTTTGTAACCAAGTGGTTTGGTCCATCAAAGATGATTTTTCCTTCATTTAAACCGATAATTCTATCTGAATATTTTTGTGCAACTTCTACCTGATGCAAGTTTACTAAACACGTAATATTCAACTCAGAGGTGATCGATTTAAGATGGTCCATTATCACTTGAGAAGCGTTCGGATCAAGTGAAGCTATCGGTTCATCACAAAGGACGAGTTTTGGATCTTGAATAAGTGCACGCGCAATCCCCACTCGCTGCTGCTGTCCGCCACTCAACTGATCACAACGTTTATACGCATGTTCTGCAATGCCTAGCTTTTCTAATAGAAAGAAGGCCTGCCTTTTCTCCTTCTCGGTAAATTGGGAAAGAAGTCCTTGCATCATCGTTTTATATCCAAAACGTCCATGAAGGACATTTTCAATAACCGGCAGCCGAGGCACGAGATTGTAATGCTGAAAAATCATGCCAATGTTTGTACGCAGTTTGCGCAATTCCTTTTTCTTCAGCAAGCCTATATTGGTATTTTCGAAGTGTACGATTCCCTCGTTTATGTCAACCATTCGATTGATACAGCGTAAAAGTGTTGATTTTCCTGCACCAGATGGTCCAATAATCGAAACAAATTCTCCCGCTTCTACTTGAAAATTAATATCTTCTAGTACGTTTGTTTCCGAGTCATATGTTTTTGCCAACCCTTCAAGAGCTAACAATGTCATAAACATTCTCCTTTTTGTTGGGATTTGTAAGAATAAGTGCATGCATGGACAAACATGCATACACTACATTACTTTTCTAAATAAACGATTACTTCGAAAGCTCGCGAATGGGATCAAACCATGAGTCGTCTACTTCTGCAAATCTTTCTTTGTCTGTCTTAAAGAATAAACCAGATTTTCCGGAATCTTCAGGAACGAAGATGTCTTCGTTGTTTGCCATTTTGTCAGATGTGAACAGCTTTTGTAACGTATCAAAATCTGCTTTTCCTAACGCATCCATATTAGCTGCAATTGGAGCGTTTAATACCGGTGTAACATCCATTAAGGTAAACGTGCTACCAGCAACTTTATTAAAAGGTTCGGCCGCATCGTCGCTTACTTTGTAAACAGCTCCTACTGTATTTTCTTTTCCTTCTGTAACTTCAACATAGTTTTCTACACATACATCACAAAAGGCAGCAACATTAGCATTTCCTGTTAATAAGTTAACCGCTGAGCCTTGGTGGGAATTGCCAAATAACACTTGTGAAAACAGAGATCCGCCTTGCATTAAGTCTTCCTCGGTCAAGTCCGTATATTTTTCTTTTTCGCTAAAGTGACCAATAATTCTGGCAGAAGGCACTTTAAATCCTGATGTTGAACTGTTGGATACAAACGAGAATTTTTTACCTTCAATTGTATCGAGTGAATAAGCACCGTCTTTCTTGTATTTTTCCTGGTCATCCGTATTTACTGCTAACCAGCTATGATATACAGCATCTTCCAGTGTGCCAGATGGTCCAGTAGATACAGCTAGCGGCTGGATGGTATCATTTTTATTTTTAGCTTCAATATAACCTTGGGCACCCATATAGGCGATGTCTGCATTTCCATTCGTTATTGTCTCAATCGCTATGGCATAGTCCGTCGTTAAATGATGCTCAACTTTCTTACCTGTTTCCTCCTCAATCATTTTACCAATTGCCTTACGAGAAGATTTCAAATCTGATGCAGATTCATTCGGATACCAAACGATATCAATAACATCATCCGCGTTTGATGCCTCTTCCGTACTGCCTTCCGAACAAGCGGATAAGGCTAATGCTGCTATAATAAGTAAAACAACAAAATATAACTGCTTTTTCATTATGAACTCTCCTCTCTCAGATTTATAAATTAATTGTCGTAAACAATTTTTTACGTCTACTCACTATATAAGTGAGCTTTTAGTTTTTCCCAAGCTAGAAGAACTGGTAATATCCCCCACTTCAATTGCTTCTCCAAAAGTGCCATGATAATCTGTACCGCCAGTCATGATCAGGTTATATGCGTTCGCCAAGTCTTCCACCCGCTTATAATCGTCCGGTCCATGGTCTGGATGGTTTCGTTCGATCCCTGCCAATCCTGCTTCGACAAGCTCGGGAATGATGGCATAGGAGTCCAGTTGACCAGGATGTGCGACAACCGGAATCCCCCCGTCAGCTGCAATTGCCTGCACTGCTTCAAATGCATCAATATAGGTGATATCACCAGCGGCAACCCCATTTCCTTTAAACAATTGCTGATAAAGCTGTTTATATTCTGGCGATGTGTAGGGTTCATCCGTTAATTGTTTCATAATATGTTGCTTATAGATGGTGGTACTTGGTTTTGCCGATTCAACAATCGCATCAATATCCAGCTCATACCCGGCAGCTTTCAGTTTTTCAATTTGATCCAACGAATAGGCCTGCCGCCTGTAAAGGATCTTCTTGCATGCGCTCTTTATGTTTGTTGCTTTAGGGCGATAATCATAGCCAAGTACATGTACTTTCCGATTTCGTTTAAAATCAAACGCTGATATTTCGATGCCGGGGATAACGGTTATGCCGAATATATTTCCAAGTCTGATCATTTCAGGCATCCCGCTTACGGTATCATGATCAACAAAACTGATTTGGGTTACCCCATTTTCGCTTGCCTTTTTCATGACTGTTTTCACCGAATCAGAACCATCCGAGTAATGGCTGTGAACATGTAAATCAGCTTTCATGTGTAGCACCACCTATCTGTTTAGCATGTAATTGTTTTTGTTTAATGTTAAAAACTTTATCACACAGACCGTCCATAAATGCGATGTCATGAAAAATCCCAACTAACGTCGTTCCATTTGCTTTTAACTTTTTAATGATGTCACGCACTTTTTCTTTCGATTGCTCATCTAGGCTTGCTGTTGGTTCATCGAGCAGTAATAATCGTGGCTTTTTCACCGTAGCCATCGCAATATTTAATCGCAGTTTTTCTCCGCCAGAAAAGGTATTTGGAAAGGTGTCCCACAGTTTACGATCAAGTTCAAAATGATGTAATGCTTTTTCTGCTTCAAGACGTGCGATTCCTTCAGACACGCCCATTTCCAACAATGCATGTTGTACGAGTTCCCTGGCCGTTCTTCTTGGCATTACATTTAAAAATTGTGATACATAACCAATTTCATATTTACGTAAGTACAGAACTTGACGTTCGGTGGCTGTTGCTAAATCGATATAACCAAAACGTTCGGAATGATAATACAAAATCCCGGTATCAGGTAAATAGGAACGATATATACTTTTTAAAACAGTTGATTTACCACTGCCGCTTTTTCCGATGATTCCGATAAAATTACCCGGTTCGATGGAAAAGTTAATATCTTCGACAGCTTGCATCGTTTTTTCTAAATGGTGGATCGTAAATCGTTTGCCAAAATCCTTTACATCCAACATAGGCATGTTTAGCACTCCTCCTTTTTATTTCGTGCGATAATTTGTACTCGTTATTAAGGAGCCGTTGACCATTGTTTTTGTCAGCATCGGATATCCATCCTCCATTCTTTCAATAACAATTAGGTCAGCTTTTTTTCCTGATTTAATCGAGCCAATTTCGTCATCCATTCGTACAGCTTTGGCCGGATTAAGGGTTACTTTCGTAAACATGTCATGCAAATCATTGCCATGATGATCACTTAATTCAAATATTGCATGAAGTAAAGCTGAGGGATAATAATCACTGCAAAGAATATCGACACATTGATGCTTTACAGCTTCAGCAGAGGCTAAATTTCCCGAGTGCGAACCACCAAGTAAAACATTTGGAGCTCCGGCAATCGTAAATAACCCCATTTCTGTCGCTTTTTTAGCTACATCCATGGTGATCGGAAATTCACTAACCGTTATTCCGATGTCTTTGACTAATTCAAGCCTTTGAATTTCATCATCATCATGTGATGCAACTGCAATGCCTTTATCGTTCGCAATATCCACAATTTCTTTCATTTTGGCAATGGTCATAACTTCTGTATTTTGCTGCTCCAGAATAATCGTTTGCACATCATCGTCGGTTAAATTGTGATAACCTTTTAATGTTTCCCCGTATGCTTCCAGGTTTCGATACTGCCCCTGCCCTGGTGTATGATCCATAAATGATAGTAAGTGGACTTTATCGTCTTTGATGTTTTGGACTAAACAATCTACTTGCTCAATGTTATCAATTTCAAAACGTGCATGCAGACGGTGCCTAATAAGGTGCAGTTCATTGTGCGTTGCATCAATGGCATCCACCATTTTCTGCACATTTTCCGGATCACGGATCGGGCTGTGTGAGAATGCATCGTCTTTATAAAACGAAAGTGAATGAAACATCGTTGTTATTCCATGGCTGATTAATATTTTTTCTGCTTCTCGCAAACTCATATTGAAATCCATAAGCAATGTCGGTCTGGGTGAAGCGATCGTTTCGATATAATCAGAATGGATGTCGATAAATCCTGGTGCAATATAACCTCCTCGAGCATCAATAAGCGTTGCGTCAGGATGATTGGTTATTTCCGCTTCAGGAATGACTTTTTGAATTATTTCCCTATAAACCAAAATCGCATGATCGTATATAATTGCTTCTTCTGCTATAATCTTTCCATTATGAACAATGTACACCGTGTCCATGCCTCCCTCAATAAATTAATGTTTTCTTGGAATTCCTTCGTTTTTCTCCCGATTTCTTTTGATTTATTGAAGC
>NZ_BAAADM010000057.1:0-26086 GCF_039522485.1 Lentibacillus halophilus
TATAGACTATATTCGACATAAAGCAATGAAATTCCTAGTACAATTTGACTTTTTCACCGGACTTCTAAATATATAACAAACACGAGCGTGTGTAAAAAAATCGGCGTTGTCCGCCGATTTCCGTGCTTATCATCAAAATTTCTGGCCGTGGTATTTATCCAGTGAGAATCCGCGTCCCATGACGTCTGAGGCACTGATAAACACGACAAATGCTGCTGGATCTTCATCCTGTAACCGTCGTTTCAATTCTACGGCTTCCTGCTGTTCGGTAGCACAAAAGATCATTGTTTTATCCTGGTTGGAAAAGCCGCCAACCGTCCGCACTTTTGTGACGCCGCGATCAATCTGCTGACTAATAAGGCGTTGGATATTGTCTTCTTTCTCGGTAATAATCATAACGAGTTTGGAATCGGAAGGGCGCAATTGTACGATATCGATTGTTTTGCCGGTGATAAAGATACATATGAGTGCAAACAGGGTCAGTTCCAGATTGAAGACAAAGACGGATGAAATAACGACAAACCCGTCAACAATCAACTGGGAATAGCCGCTTGACAGTCCGGTAAACTTCTTAACAATCTGGGCAATCGCTCCCGTCCCGCCGGTGGACCCGCCACCTTTGTAGACCGTTCCAAGCCCGATGCCTAGAATAATTCCACCATAAATCGTTCCTAATATAGGATTGGAAATCGTATAGGGGAACTCAGCTGTTACATAAATCATGAACGGAACCCAAACCGTGCCAACGAGTGTTTTCCAGCTAAAGTTCGATCCAAGAGCGATCCATCCAATAATGAATATAGGCAGATTAACAAAGAATTGTGTCATGGCCGGGGTTATAGAATATAATTCAAAAACTATCGTGCTGACGCCGGAAATTCCTCCCGCGGCAAGCTTGGCAGGTAACAGGAATACGTTATAGGCCAGCGCCACGAGGCTGGCACCGATGATAATTTGAGCGTATTCGGTTATCCAATGTTTTGTCATATCATCCATCCTTTCCACACGTGATTAACGGCTATTCAAATCAGCATAACCTGAGAATGCATCGCCTCATCAAACCTTTCTTATTTTAACGCAATTCACCCTCGCATGAAAGGTGATCGCCGAAAAGAATGGCTATTTTTATTGCGAAATATCTGAATATATTTTATACTGATAATCAGTTGGATCATTCGTGTGTCTGTTATTTATCACCTAAAATGAATGAGTATTCATTCAAAACAGGGTGGGGGGGAATGAATGATGAAGCAATCAATCAGAAAAGCTGCGGTATTGGGGTCCGGTGTCATGGGATCCGGCATTGCTGCTCATCTGGCCAATGTCGGTATCCCCGTTATAATGCTGGATATTGTGCCCCGTGAACTAACAGATGGAGAAAAAAAGAAAGGATTGACATTGGAAGACCGGGCTGTTCGAGATCGTTTAGCTAACGCGAGCAAAAACGCATTGTTGAAACAAAATCCATCACCGATCACGTCTAAGAAACATCTTGATTTGATCGCCACCGGCAACATAGACGATGACATCGAAAGGTTGGTAGATGTGGATTGGATCATCGAAGTGGTTGTTGAAGATCTGGATGTGAAGCAGAACGTTTATGCCACCGTTGACGCCTTTCGCAAAAAAGGCAGCATTGTGAGTTCCAATACATCCGGTATTTCCGTGGAAGCTATGGCACACGGTCGTTCGCAAGACTTTCAGACACACTTTCTGGGTACCCATTTCTTTAACCCGCCACGCTATTTAAAACTGCTGGAAGTCATCCCGACGAAATCAACCGACCCGGATGTGCTGGATTTTATGAAACGATTCGGTGAGGACGTACTCGGTAAAGGTGTTGTGGAAGCGAAAGATACACCGAATTTCATCGCAAACCGTATCGGCACATATGGACTCATGGTGACGGTGCAGAAAATGCTGAGCGGTGGCTACAGCATCGGTGAGGTCGATTCGGTCACCGGGCCAATGATTGGACGACCGAAAAGCGCCACATTCCGGACGTTGGATGTCGTGGGTCTGGATACGTTTGCCCACGTTGCCAACAATGTGCGTGAGCACGTCAGCGGGGAGGAAGCAGGCGTCTTTCACATACCTGCGTTTATGCAGCAAATGCTCGATAAAGGTTGGATGGGCGCCAAAAGCGGTCAAGGCTTCTTTCTTAAGAAAAAAGAACAGGGTGAAAGCGTCATTTATGAATTGAACCCTGAAACGATGGCATACGAGGAACGCAAAAAACTGAAAACAAATGCCACAGATAGGGCGGAACAGGAAAAAGGACCAAACCGAAAATTGAAAACGCTTGTAACGGCGAAAGAAGACCGGGCCGGTGATTTGGTATGGGCTATTTTGAAACCGACACTGCTCTACTCAGCGGAGTTGACCGGTGTCATTGCCGATGACATTGTTGCGATTGACCGGGCGATGAAATGGGGATTCGGCTGGGATATCGGTCCATTTGAAACGTGGGATGCCATCGGTGTACGTGAATCTGTTGAGCGAATGAAGCATGAAGGAGAGACGGTGCCTGATTGGGTACTCAAGATGCTGGAAAATGGCTATGAATCATTTTATCAGTCGGAAAATGGAAACGTATATGACTATAATAATGGTGATTACCAAAAGCAATATGTCAACCCGAAAGCCATTCATCTGCAGCGTTTAAAACATGAAAAAGGTGTGATTAAACAGAATGCCGGCGCCAGTTTACTAGATTTAGGCGATGGGGTCGCCGGTCTGGAGTTTCATTCTCAAGGCAACGCCATCGGTCTGGATATCATACAAATGGTGAATGATGCCCTTGAGGAAACCGATAGAAACTATGAAGGCCTTGTGATTGGCAATGAAGGGAAAAATTTCTGTGCAGGCGCGCATCTCGGTATGATGCTGATGGCAGCTCAGGATGACGATTTCGTGGAATTGGATATGGTTATCCGACAATTCCAGAACATGACGATGAATATTAAATACGCCAATAAGCCGGTTGTCACAGCGCCATTCAATATGACGGTCGGTGGCGGTGCAGAAATTTGTCTACCTGCAGCGTCCATTCAGGCGTCATCCGAGACGTATATGGGACTGGTTGAATTTGGCGTCGGTCTGGTTCCGGGCGGTGGCGGAACGAAGGAACTTTATTTGAAAGAACTCCGCCATCTCCCGGAAGGTGTCCATGTTGACCGGACCAGGGTTGCCAATGACGTATTTGAAAAAGTTGCTCTGGCGAACGTGTCCACATCGGCTGAGGAAGCCCGCGAAAATAGCTTTTTGTCCAGTCATGATGAGATTAGCGTGAATCCGGATCATTTGCTTTATGATGCGAAGCAAAAAGTGCTGGCGCTTGCAAAGACCGGTTATCAGCCACCCAAACGTGAAAAAGTGCCTGTTGTTGGTGATGCAGGTTATGCCGCGATGCTGATGGGTGCCAAATCCATGAGTTTCGGCGGTTATGCGTCGGATCATGATTTGAAAATCGCGGAAAAACTCGCCTATGTTCTCTCCGGCGGACGGATCCGGGAAGGAACGCTGGTCGATGAACAAGTCATCCTTGATTTGGAGCGGGAAGCATTTTTAAGTTTGATTGGCGAACCACTGACCCAACAGCGGATGCAGCATATGCTTCTGAAAGGAAAGCCGTTGCGCAATTAACTTCAGGAGGGGTGAGAAATTGTGAAGGAAGCAGTCATTGTTGCAGGTGCACGAACCCCTGCAGGGAAAGCAAATAAAGGAGCATTGGCCCATACAAGGCCTGATGACCTCGCCGCTCTCACCATCAAAGAAACGCTGAAACGGGCAGGCGATTATGATGGCATCATTGATGATGTGATTATTGGCTGCGCGATGCCGGAAGCGGAGCAGGGGATGAACATGGCACGCAATATCGCCGGGCTTGCCGGGCTGTCCAAGGATGTTCCCGGCATGACAATCAACCGCTTTTGTTCATCCGGCCTGCAAAGCATCGCTTACGCTGCAGAACGGATCATGCTTGGTGCCGACGATACCATAGTGGCCGGCGGTGCTGAATCGATGAGTCTGATTCCGATGGGCGGCCATGTCATGAGACCCAATCCGACACTTGTCCAGGATGCCCCGGGTTACTATATGCAAATGGGCCATACGGCAGAAGAAGTAGCCAAACGATTCGGCATATCGCGGGAGGAACAGGACGCATTTGCTGTTCGCAGCCATCAACGCGCGGCGCAGGCTTTGCAGGATGAAACATTTAAGGACGAAATAGTGCCTGTTGAAGTGACCAAACGTGACATTGGTGCGACCCATAACGTGGAAGAAACAACATCCATGTTTGAAATGGATGAAGGGGTGCGCCCGGATACAACAAAAGAGGTCCTGGCCGATTTGAAGCCAGCTTTTGCCGCCAACGGAACTGTCACAGCAGGTAATTCGTCACAAATGAGCGATGCTGCCGGGACGGTACTCGTCATGAACCGTGATAAAGCTGCAGCTGAAGGGTTGCAACCGCTCGCTAAATTTCATTCATTTGCTGTGGCTGGTGTTGAACCGGAAATTATGGGCGTCGGTCCGGTAGAGGCAGTGCCGAAAGCGTTGACGATGGCCGGTCTGGAATTGGCTGATATCGGATTAATTGAATTAAACGAAGCATTTGCATCCCAGTCGGTCCGGGTGATTCAGGCATTGGATCTGGATCCGGATATCGTTAATGTGAATGGAGGTGCCATTGCGCTCGGTCACCCCTTGGGCATGACCGGCACCAAACTGACGCTGACACTCATTCATGAAATGAAGCGCCGCCATGTTCAATATGGCGTTGTTACCATGTGTATTGGCGGTGGCATGGGAGCTGCTGGTGTTTTCGAATTAATATGAGGCGACGTATCATTTCATTCACTGGTTGTGCACAGAGTTGACCGATGCTTACTGGGAAAACGGTTCCATTTTCCTGTCCGGTTGCACTATTTATTTTAGGGTGAAAGGAACGATGCAGATGAGTGACACACAAGAAACGATGGTTAAAGGCGGCGAGTTTTTGGTTACTGATGCGCAAGCAGATGATATAACGACACCGGAAGATTTCACAGAAGAGCACCGAATGATTGCCAAAACAACGGACGATTTTATTGATGGCGACGTGTTACCGACGTTGGACCATCTTGAAAATCATGAATTTGAATATTCCGTTGATTTACTGAAAAAAGCCGGTGAGCTTGGTTTGCTCGGAGCGGATGTCCCGGAGGAATATGGCGGCTTGAACCTTGATCAAATCAGCTCCGCCTTAATAACGGAAACATTTGCACGTGCTGGCGGTTTTTCGGTTACCCACGGCGCTCATGTTGGGATCGGATCGTTACCTATCGTATTTTTCGGCAATACTGATCAAAAACAGCGTTATTTACCAAAACTGGCAACAGGGGAGTTGCTGGCGGCGTATGCACTGACTGAGCCCAGTGCCGGATCGGATGCGCTAAATGCCAAGACGACGGCTGTATTGAACGATGCTGGAACTCATTACGTGTTGAACGGGGAAAAACAGTGGATTTCCAATTCAGCGTTCGCAGATATATTCATTGTCTATGCCAAAATTGACGGTGAGCACTTTTCGGCATTTATTGTTGAGCGTAATTTCCCTGGTGTGTCAACCGGTCCCGAGGAGAAGAAAATGGGGATTAAAAGCTCGTCGACACGTACGTTAATGTTGGACGACGTGAACGTTCCGGTCGACAATCTGCTTGGGGAAAACGGACGCGGGCATAAAATTGCTTTCAACATTTTAAATGTGGGTCGCTATAAGCTTGCCGTTGGTGGCGTCGGCAGTTCCAAACACGCGTTGGAGGTGGCGACGAAATATGTAAATGCGCGGAGACAGTTTGATACACCCATTTCCGAATTTTCGTTGACAAAAGAAAAATTGGCCACGATGGCAACAACCATTTACGCGAATGAAAGCGCTGTTTACCGGACAGCAGGGGTGTTTGATCAACGGTTGGGGTCGTTAACGAAGGAGCAGCTGAACGACGGTCGGGAAGTGGCAAACGCCATTGCGGAATACCAGATTGAGTGTTCGATGAATAAATTTTCCGCAACGGAATGTTTGGACTATGTTGTTGATGAAGCTGTTCAGCTGCATGGCGGTTATGGTTTCATGGAAGAATATAACGTGGCTCGCATGTATCGTGATTCGCGTATTAATCGGATATTTGAAGGGACCAATGAAATCAATCGGCTGCTCGTTCCCGGCTCATTAATGAAAAAAGCAACGAAAGGGGAGTTGCCCCTGCTCGATAAAGCGCAGCAGTTGCAGGAGGAGCTCATGATGCTGGTGCCGGAAGAACCCGGAGACGCCCCGCTGGAACAGGAAAAATATTTGCTGAATAACGCAAAAAAAATGGTTCTGCTCGGAGCAGGTCTCGCCGCACAGACATACGGGGAGCAGTTGGAACAGGAGCAAGAGATTCTCGTCAATCTGGCCGATATGGTTAATCATGTATATAACATGGAATCGGCTATACTGCGTACGGAAAAAGCTATGCAAAATGACGGAACTGATCAACATGGCCAAAAGCTTCTGTATACCCAAGTATACGTTCAGGAAACGTTTAATCGGATGGAAGCTGACGCAAAAGAAACGTTGATTGCGACAGAATCAGGCGACACGCTGCGCATGATGCTGTCATCATTGCGAAAACTCACGCGTCATACACCCATTGATGTGATTGCTAAAAAACGCCAAATAGCTACTAGAATTATAAATGAAGAGACATACGTTGTATAGCTTATGAGAGGAAAGGCCAGGCGACTTTAGCCTGGCTTTCCGGTTGATAAATCCCAAATCCGGTTGATAAATCCCAAATCCGGTTGATAAATCCCAAATCCGGTTGATAAATCCCAAATCCGGTTGATAAATCCCAAATCCGGTTGATAAATCCCAAATCCGGTTGATAAATCCCAAATCCGGTTGATAAATTCCAAATTCGGTTGATAAATTCCAAATTCGGTTGATAAATTCCAAATTCGGTTGATAAATTCCAAATCCGGTTGATAAATGTGACGAAGATACTGGAAAAATAAAGATGAACCTAGTATGCTATATGTAAACAGTGAAATGTTTAATGATGGAGGGATACGCATGGATCTGCCGAAGGACTTGTTATACACAAAAGAGCATGAATGGATTAAAAAAGAAAATGGAAATGTGCGGATTGGAATAACCAGTTTTGCGCAAGATGAGCTTGGCGACGTCGTCTTTGTTGAGCTGCCGGAAAAAGGTGAAGATATTCAAGCTGATGAACCGTTTGGCAGTGTTGAATCGGTTAAAACCGTTTCGGAACTTTATGCACCGATAACGGGTAAAGTGGTGGACATTAACGACGAGCTGGAAGACAGTCCTGAGTTCGTTAATGAATCCCCTTATGAAAAGGCTTGGATGATTGTTGTGGAGCCTGCTGATGAAGCAGATCTTGATAATTTATTATCTGCTGAACAATACGAAAAAGCAGTTACAGAAGACTGAACTGACCATAATAATGCTGGCTTGCTCATAATAAACGCAAGTCAGTTTTTTTATTTCACCCTCCACTATAACCCTCTAATCATAGGATAAGCTGGATGGGGCATACAAATAAGAAACGGTCTCTTAAGGAGTGCAATGCGAATGACACATATCCGTGAAAAAGTTATTATAGTGGAAGGATTAACAGATAAACTGCAGATAAAAAAGGTGCTGACTGACACGAATACGGACATTGTTTGCACGCATGGGACATTGGGTGTCGAAAAGATGGATGACCTTCTGGACGAGCATGATTTGGACAATCGGGACGTTTATGTCTTGGTTGATGAGGATGATTCAGGTAATCATATCCGCCGGCAGCTGGCTTGTGAACTCCCGCACGCTACCCATATCCATGTGGACAGTGAATTCCGTGAAGTAGCCGCAACGCCTGTGCGGTTGCTGGCTGAGGCCCTTGTCAGCGCCGATATGGCCGTTGATCCTATATTTTTAACTTAGGGTGATTCCATTGCAACAAATGTCAGACAACGATTTTCAAAACGACCACTATATTTTATACATTTATACACCACTTTGCGGTACGTGTGCATTGGCACGATCCATGCTTGAAAAAATTGAATCGGTTCATCAGGAACATATTTTTTATGAAATGAATGCATCCTTGCATCCCGAGTTTATGCAAGGTTATAAGGTTGAAAGTGTCCCATGTCTTCTGTTTAAACAGGATAACAAAGTGAAAGAAAAAGTGTACGCATTTCATTCCATTCCGAACATTTACAGCTATTTAATGCAATATAAACCGGATTTGTTCAGCGTTAGCGATTAAAAACACGTCCGGTGGTGCGCGTAAGCAAGTGGTTTAATGGAAACGTTCAAAATAGCGACTAAACGTTGCGCACACGGGTATTGATGACGGATTTGTATGCATCGGCTCTTTTTCGAATTTTGGGGAATCCGGCGTATGTAACAGCAAATGAGTGGTATTTTTTGCTCTGAAAAAGCTAGTCGTTGCTCACTCCTGTGAATAAAAATTATTCCGGTTTTAAGAAGCTATATTCCTTTTGCGGTTGCGTGAGCGATGTGATATCCTTAACCATGTAATTAACAGAAAGGATGGTTCACTATTAATAGTGGCATAAAGATGACCTACACTCCGGAGATGGAGAAGGCAATGCAGCAATCGCATCAAATGGGGTATGCTGAATACGAACGGAAACTGGAAAACCGCATAGCCGTTGAAAAAAGACGGCAACGGGAATACCAGCAAAGCAAAGAGCTTGTAGCTGATATTGGAAATCACATTCGTACATGATAAACAAAACAAACCGCCGGCATCTCTTGAATTGAGGTGCCGGTATTTTTTGTATTGAGCAGGATTATGGCATGTAAAAGACGAATAGTAGGAGAAGGGTCGTAGAAACGTTCATCGATTGGAGGAACATCCTGTGAAATTACTGAGTTATCAACCGAAAAGAAGCGTCGGGCCACCAAGAGTCGGCTTTATGCTAGGTGAGCAGGTTGTCGATCTGCAGCAGGCGTGGTGCTACTGGCGGCGTTCCAGACACGAAAATGAATGGGCGGCTGCTGCAGAGTCCTTTTTCCCATCGGATCCGTCCCGCTTTTACAAGGGAGGCGATGATATCATCCGTCAAGCACAGGAGGCAGCGGCTTATGCTGAAACCATTCCAGTGCAGGATATCTGTTTCGACCGTGACGATGTCCGATTGCTGACGCCGGTTCCCGAACCATCCAAAATCATTTGCATCGGCAAAAATTACGCCGATCATGCAGCGGAAATGAAAAGTGATCTACCGGACTATCCCGTCTTGTTTGCTAAATTTGCCAACAGCCTGATTGGTCCAGAAGATGCGATTGAGAAGTCATCCGAAACAAATCAATTGGACTATGAAGTGGAGCTGACCGCGGTTGTCGGTAAAGAGGCGTCTCACGTGAAGCGGGCGAACGCACGTGACTACATTGCCGGCTACACCATTGGCAATGATATATCTGCCCGTGACCTGCAAATGCGGACACCGGAGTGGCTGCAGGGAAAAACCATCGATCGCAGCACGCCAGTCGGTCCATGGGTGGTGACATCCGATGAATTGGGTGATCCAGGAAACATAATGGTACGTTCATCGGTAAACAAAGACGTACGCCAGTCGTCTTCCACGGATAAGCTCATTTTTGATGTGCCATATCTGATGGAATTTATTTCAGAACTTATCACGCTGAACCCCGGCGATTTAATTATGACCGGCACGCCCAAAGGGGTCGGTATGGGAATGGATCCACCGAAGTTTTTAAACGATGGCGATATCGTGACGATGGACATCGAGAACATCGGCACATTGGAAAACAAGGTGACAGATAAATAATACTGGTCCATGCATAGGGAACGCGTATATCCCTGTGCTTTTTTATCATGCATGAACAAACAATCCTACAGACAAATGTGGGAATAGGGTATGCGAAGACCAATGTCAACTCCGTATTCATCCAACACACATTCCCCGGTAAGGGCCCTTACCACGCGTCATTTTCTTTCTATTATAGAAAATATAAAAAAATTCATTTTTCCTATTGAATTATTATTCATATTGTTGCATAATAATTCAATAACAGATGAAAACATATCATTCAAAAAAATGATTCGATTATAAACGATTAACGGAAGCGTTTCGTATAGAAGAGGTGGAAAGGAGTGGCACAGCATGCCGAAACAGAATGATATCCATAAAGTTTTAGTCATTGGATCCGGACCAGTCATCATCGGTCAGGCAGCTGAATTTGATTATTCCGGAACACAGGCATGCCTCGCCCTGAAAGAAGAAGGTGTTGAGGTGGTCCTGGTTAATAATAATCCGGCTACGATTATGACCGATGAAACAACGGCTGACCATGTTTACTTGGAGCCGCTGACCGAGGCGTCCGTGACCGGTATTATTAAAAAGGAAAAACCAGATGCCTTGTTGCCTGCGTTTGCCGGGCAGACCGGGCTTAATCTTGCCGTTTCTTTATCAGAAGCCGGTATTTTGAATGATTACGATGTACGATTGTTGGGCACATCGCTGGAAACCATTCAAAAGGGAGAAGACCGAGATATTTTCAAATCACTGATGACATCCATCAACGAACCGGTGGCGGAAAGCGTGTCCGTGACGTCCGTTGATGAAGCTGTTCGCTTTTCAGAAAAGGCGGGCTTTCCGATTATCGTCAGACCGGCCTATACCCTTGGCGGTTCCGGTGGAGGTGTTGCTGAAAATGCACAGGATCTCCACTCGATTGTACGTCACGGACTTAATATAAGCCCTGTCAGTCAAGTATTGGTCGAACAAAGTGTGAAGGGCTGGAAAGAAATCGAGTACGAATTGATCCGGGATGCCGATGACACGTGTATGGTCGTCTGTGATATGGAAAACATTGACCCATGCGGCATACATACCGGCGACAGCATTGTTTCCGCTCCGGCCCAGACGCTTAGTGCGGACGAACACCGGATGCTGCGTGATGCGTCCAACAAAGTCATCCGCGAATTGGGCGTTGTGGGAGCGTGCAATATTCAGTTTGCCATTCACCCGTCCGGTAACGATTATGTCATTATAGAAGTGAATCCGAGGGTGAGCCGTTCCAGTGCGCTAGCTTCCAAGGCAACCGGATACCCGATAGCACAAATATCCGCCAAGCTTGCATTGGGATATCATCTGGATGAACTGACGAATCCAGGCAATACGACGCTTCCTGCCAGCCAGGAACCGGTCATTGATTATACAGCTGTTAAAATGCCGCGCTGGCCGTTTGATAAATTTACTAAAGCCGACCGCACACTTGGGACGCAAATGAAAGCAACAGGCGAGGTGCTGGCGCTAGCAGACAGCTTCTCGGCCGCATTGACGAAAGCCATTCGTTCGCTGGATATCGGAACGAGCCATTTCCCATGGTTGACCGGTTGGACGGACGAAACCATTGAAAAGCAGCTGAGCCATGCAACCGACCAACGTCTTTTTGCTGTGTTCGAAGCATTTCGGCGCGGATATGATATCAATCGTGTCCATGATCGAACCGGTATTCACCAGTACTTTCTTCAAAAAATGGCTTATTTGATTGCTGTGGAACAAGAAGTGGCAGCTTCCGACTGGTACACGATCAGTGATGATACATGGAAAGAGGCGAAGTTGCTCGGCTTTTCCGATGATTATCTCGCCTCGCTATGCGGAAAAACGACGTCGGATGAAGGTGACTCGCTGGAGGCACCAAGTCATGGACCGGTCTATAAACAAGCCGGTGTCAATGGAAATGGAAAAGACGTATCATCCGATAAGGCGTTTTTCTACAGCAGCTGGGATGGCACCGATGAAGCAGCCCCATTAAAAGGAAAGAACATCGTCGTTGTGGGAGCCGGTCCCATTCGTATAGGGCAGGGAATCGAGTTTGACTACTGCTCCGTTCATGCTGTGAAAGCATTGCAGAATTTGGGCGCCAGAGCCATTGTCATCAATAACAACCCGGAAACGGTCAGCACGGACTGGAATATGGCGGACCGTCTCTATATTGAACCATTAACGGTGGAAGACACACAGAATGTGGTTGAAAAGGAACAAGCTGACGGGGTTATGCTTCAGTTCGGCGGACAAACAGCCATTAATCTAGCTGATGGTCTGCGTGCAAAAGGCATTCAGGTGTATGGAACATCATTGGCATCCATCACCGCTTCGGAGGACCGGGATGAATTTTATCAGTTGCTGAGGCGCTTGGATATACCGCACATTCCGGGGGATACGGTTACTAACGGTGCTGATGCGGCAGCCACCGCACGATCGATCGGTTATCCGGTTCTTGTGCGCCCATCCTATGTGATCGGTGGTAAAGGGATGGCGATATTGCAAAATGAATCGGAAATGGACAGTTATCTGAGTGAACTCAAACAAGACACACCGGATGCACGTATTTTCCCACTGCTTATTGATCGATTTATCCATGGACGTGAATTTGAAGTCGACGCTGTCTGCGATGGATCCGATGTGCTCATCCCGGGTATTTTTCAACATATTGAACCGGCAGGGATTCATTCGGGCGACAGTATGACGGTTTTTCCTGCGCCGCATGTAACGCATCGGCATAAAGAACTCATGGAAACGTACACCAAGTCCATCTCATCGGAACTTAATTTCCAGGGAATGGTCAATATTCAATTTGTTCTGAGTGAGGATGAACAGGAAATATATGTGCTTGAGGTGAATCCGCGTGCATCGCGGACAGTCCCGATAGCCAGCAAGGTGACAGGAATTCCGCTTGTTGATCTGGCAACAACTATTCAGATGGGAAATCCCCTTAATGAACAGCCATGGGCACTAGGTTTGCATAAGGAAGCGCCTTACTATGCTGTGAAATCGCCTGTTTTCTCATCATCCAAATTATCCGGTGTTGACCCCTATCTTGGACCGGAAATGCAATCCACCGGTGAAGCAATTGGAATGGGCTCCACCGTTAAACAAGCGATGCGGAAAGCGTGCGGCTGGGCAGAAGGCAGTCTGTTGCAACCAGAAGCCGGCACGTCTGCATATGTGACGCTGGATTCATCCGGGGAGTTGTCCGAGGAATCTGTGAGTCTTTTGTCATCGCTTGCGGTTCATATAGCAACGGACAGGACAACAGCTGCAAAAATGGAAGAACAGGGATTGCATGTCGACGAGGTTGTCAGCGTCCAGGAAGCACAAGCACGTTGTGAGCAAGGGGCTTTTGCATTCATCTGTGATACGCAAAAAACGTTTGTACCAGATGATCACGCAACATTGCGGTCCCAAGTTTTGGCATCCGGCGTTGCGTGTTTCACCTCGATAAAAACGTTGCAGGCACATATGGGGGCATCGCTTCGAACGATGGACGGACCACAGCCGATAAATGATTATACCAGTACGATACAGGATTGGAATAAAACGAAAGAGCAGGTGGTGTGAATGGGTTCCGAAATAGAACAGGGTAGTATATATAAACAGCTGCAAGGAAGGCATGTATTGTCGCTTTATGACTTAACCCCGGCGGAACTGGTTTATTTAGTGGATGCAGCTGATGATATGAAAACACAGCACAAAGCGGGAAAAGCCAACCGTCCATTGGAAGGCAAAACCCTCGGCATGTTATTTGAAAAACCGTCAACACGAACCCGTTTATCTTTCGAGATAGGTATTTTTCAGCTGGGTGGCATGGGTATGTTTTTAAATACCAATGATCTGCATCTTGGCCGGGGTGAAAGCGTTGCTGACACGGCAAACGTGCTCTCTGGTTACCTTAATGGTATAATGCTACGGACATATGACCATGAAATGATTGAATCGTTTGCCACTCATGCTCATATTCCGGTTATTAACGGGTTGTCGGACCGTCATCATCCGTGTCAGGTGTTGGCGGATTTGCAGACCATTCGAGAAGTGAAAAGCGGATGGAACGGGGTGAAACTGGCCTACATCGGTGATGGCAACAATATGGCGTACTCATTGCTGGCTGGGGCAGCGATGACCGGCATGACCATCAGCATGGCCTCACCGGAAGGCTATAAACCCGATTCAGACGCTATACAGCAAGCTTCTGCCGTTGCGGATAAAACAGGTGGCCATGTGGAGATGACGTCGGATCCTCAACACGCTGTCAAACAGGCGGATGTCATTTATACGGACGTATGGAAAAGTATGGGCCAAGAAAAAAGCAACGACCGTGAGCACGCATTTGCTGGCTACCAGGTAAACAGAGAATTAATCAATGCAGCCAGAAACGACGCCAGTTTCATGCATTGTTTGCCGGCGAACAGGGGCAAAGAGGTCACAGACGACGTGATGGATGGCAGCCAATCGGTTATTTTTCAGCAGGCAGAAAACAGACTGCATGCGCAAAAAGCATTGATGACTGCATTAATGGGATAATCTATTAACCAAACATGGTATTTTAATAAAATGAGAGGGGAATTGAGATGGAAAAAGAAAAAATCGTACTTGCATACTCCGGAGGGCTTGATACGTCAGTAGCGGTCAATTGGCTCCGGGATCAATATAATTATGATGTGATTGCTGTGGCTCTGGACGTGGGAGAAGGCAAAGATCTGGAGCCGGTTAAGGAAAAAGCGTTGCAGGTCGGTGCTGTGAAATCGTATGTCGTCGATGCCAAATCATTGTTTGCCGATGAGTACGTGTTGCCGGCGTTGCAGGCCAACCTTCTGTATGAAGGAAAGTATCCGTTGATTTCAGCATTATCAAGGCCACTTATTTCCAAAATTCTTGTCGATATCGCCAAGAAAGAAGGCGCGTCCGCTGTGGCGCACGGTTGTACCGGAAAGGGGAATGATCAAGTCCGTTTTGATGTGGCGTTCACCGGCCTTGATCCGAACCTTGAAGTAGTAGCTCCGGTAAGAGAATGGTCCATGTCCAGAGAAGAACAGATTGCCTTTGCTAAAGACAATCACATCCCCATTCCCATTAAAGTGGATAGTCCGTACAGTATTGATGAAAATTTGTGGGGACGCAGCAATGAATGTGGCATACTGGAAGATCCGTGGGCCGAACCGCCGGAAGACGCCTATGATTTGACGAATAACCCGGTTGACGCTCCGGACGAACCGGAAACGGTGGAAATAGGCTTCAGTCAAGGAAAGCCGGTATCGCTCAATGGAACGGAATGCTCACTTGCAGATTTGATTTTGCAATTAAATGAGCTGGCTGGAAAGCACGGTGTCGGGCGGATCGACCATGTGGAAAATCGCCTCGTCGGCATTAAGTCAAGAGAAATTTACGAAGCGCCAGCAGCCACCGTTCTTCTGCAAGCTCATCAAGAGATGGAATCATTGACACTGACGCGGGAAACCGCTCATTTCAAGCCTTCCATCGAGCAAAAGTTTGCGCAGATGGTCTATGATGGTCTGTGGTACTCACCATTGACGGATGCACTGAAATCGTTCATTAAAAAAACGCAGAAGTATGTATCTGGAACGGTACGGATGAAATTGTTCAAAGGGCATGCGCACCCGATTGGCCGCAAATCCGAACAATCCCTTTATGATTTTGATTTGGCAACGTATAAAGAAGACGATGCCTTTGATCACGAAGCGGCTACTGGATTTATTCAATTATGGGGCTTGCCGACAAAAGTTCATTCCTCGGTCAACGAACAGCATACCGATGGCAAAACGGAAACAGAACAGAAAACAACGATGTCAACAAAGGAAACATTGAATCAATGAAACTGTGGGGCGGACGATTCACGAAACCGACGAACCAATTGATGGAGGAATACACGGCATCCATATCGTTTGATCAAAAATTGGCGCAATACGATATCCAGGGAAGCCTGGCTCATGTCAACATGCTGCAGGCGTGTCATATTATTTCGGAAGAGGATGCGGCAACGATTGCTGATGGGCTGCGGTCAGTTGCGACTGCCATCGAAAACGGGGAAGCCGAATTGCATCAGGAACATGAAGATATTCATATGAATATTGAGAAACTGCTGATCGACCAGGTTGGTCCTGTCGGCGGGAAACTGCATACTGGCCGGAGCAGGAACGATCAGGTGGCATTGGATATGCGTTTATACTTGCGTGACACCGTTCTCGAAATAACGCAGTTGCTCAGTGATGTGCAAGCGTCGCTCATCAAACAGGCCGAGGCCAATCCGGATACCGTTCTCCCCGGATATACGCACTTGCAGCGGGCACAGCCTGTGTTGTTTGCCCACCACTTGCTTGCTTATGTGTTCATGTTCCAGCGGGATAGCGAACGGCTTCAGGACAGCTTTAAACGGATCAATCAAATGCCGCTTGGAGCGGGAGCATTGGCCGGGACGACTTTCCCGATTGATCGGGAATACACGGCTAAGGAACTGGAATTTGATGGTATTTGTGAGAACAGCCTTGATGCTGTCAGCGATCGTGACTTTGTTGTGGAATTTTTAGCAGATGCGTCACTGATTGCCATGCATTTGTCCAGAATGTCCGAAGAGCTGGTGCAATGGTCCAGTGCCGAATTTGATTTTATTGAATTGGATGACGCATTTTGCACTGGAAGCAGCATGATGCCGCAAAAGAAAAATCCGGACGTTCCGGAACTCGTTCGTGGCAAAACAGGGCGTATTTATGGCCATCTCCAAGGGATGCTGACAATGCTGAAAGGATTGCCGCTTGCATATAACAAAGATATGCAGGAAGATAAGGAAGGTATGTTCGATGCAGCTGAAACATTGCAGGGAGCCCTTGCTTTGTTTGCGGATATGACCAAAACCATGCATGTCAAAAAGGATTCCATGTACCAGGCTGTTCGGCAAGACTATTCCAACGCGACTGATTTGGCGGATTATTTAACGGAAAAGGGTATGCCGTTCAGACAATCGCATGAAACCGTCGGAAGCATTGTGTTGCACTGCATTCATCACCAAAAATATTTGCTGGATTTGACACTTGATGAATTTCAGACGTTTTCCCATTTGATTGATGCGGATATATTTGATGTGCTGGATCCCAAAACCGTCGTCAATGCCCGTCGTTCGGCAGGCGGAACCGCCGATGAAAGTGTCCGGGAACAATTGAGAAAAGCTCATGCATTCATAAATGAAAATCGAGCCTGGTGTCAACATTACAAATAAGAGAAAGAACCCTCACTGTATTTATACTTAATTGAGGGTTCTTTCTTTTATTTTCGTGCATTCTATGATTGAATGGATATGAACCCATTCTACTTGTAAATCATACAAAAAGTGTCTATGATCGGTTATTAAGGATTTCCCGCCGGTACGGTCGCTGATAGTTGATATTACATTTGAAATGATTTAAAATTGTAATGAGAATAAATTGATAATGGATGGTTATCCATTTGAAGCAATAAGAACCATATAACAATGGAGGTATAGATATGTCTGGATCAACCTTGGAAATAGAAAATCTTCATGTTGAAATTGAAGGAAACAAGATTTTAAAAGGTGTAGACCTTACGATAAAAGGCGGCGAATTTCATGCGATAATGGGGCCGAACGGTACGGGTAAATCCACACTTGCTTCTGCAATCATGGGTCATCCGAGCTTTGAAATCACCGAAGGCAATGTTTATTTGGATGGTAAAGACGTTCTGGCAATGGAAGTTGATGAGCGGGCACGTGCAGGTCTGTTTCTCGGGATGCAGTATCCGAGTGAAATCAGTGGTGTCACAACATCTGACTTTCTGCGTTCATCCATCAACTCGCGCCGTGAAGAAGGCGATGAAATATCCTTGATGAAGTTTATCAAAGAAATGGATCAAGCCTTGGATTATCTTGATATCGATAAAAATATGGCACAGCGCTACTTGAATGAAGGCTTCTCCGGCGGTGAGAAAAAACGAAATGAAATACTTCAGCTGATGCTTCTCAAACCGGAAATGGCTATTCTTGATGAAATTGACTCCGGACTGGACATCGACGCACTTAAAGTTGTTTCCAAAGGGATTAACAAGCTGCGCGATGATCAATTCGGTTGCCTGATCATCACACACTATCAGCGTTTGCTCAACTACATTACACCGGATAAAGTTCACGTTATGATGCAGGGCCGCATTGTTAAAACCGGAGGCCCAGACCTGGCAAAACGTCTTGAATCAGAAGGCTATGACTGGATTAAAGAAGAGCAAGGAATTGAAGAGGAAACAACAGGACAGGAAGTCTAAAAAGCTAGGAGGGGTCTTATGACGGTCGACACAAAGGTGCCATACGATAATGAATATATTAACCAGTTTTCACAGGCAAACAACGAACCTGATTGGATGCGGGAGTTACGCCTTCAAGCTTTAAAGCAAGCTGATGCTCTGGAACCGCCCAAACCTGACAAGACGAGAATCGACAAGTGGAACTTCAGTCATTTCAAGCACGATGCAGTTGACGCTGACAAAATAACATCATTGCATAACGTGCCGGCTGACATACAAGATGTCCTGGACTTGGATAATGTACCGGAAAATGTGCTTGTTCAACGGAACCACATGGTCGCTTATGCATCTTTAAAACAGGAATTAAAAGATAAAGGTGTCATTTTCACCGATATTTTCAGCGCATTGCGCGATCACGGAGAATTGGTCAAGCGTTACTATATGCAGGATGCTGTTTCATTTGATGAGCATCGGTTCACTGCACTGCATGCAGCCCTGATGAACGGCGGAGTGTTTGTCTACGTTCCTAAGAATGTTCAGATCGAGGAGCCGCTGCAGGTTATTTTTTGGCAGGAAGACCCGGAGACGGCCATGTTCAACCATGTTCTCGTTGTGGCCGAAGAGAACAGTTCCATGACATACGTGGAAAATTATGCTTCTCATAATGACGAAACGGAAACAGTGGCCAACATTGTGACCGAAGTAATTGCTCATGACAATGCACAAATCTCCTTTGGCGGCGTTGATAACTTTTCGGCAGGCACAACCACCTACGTTAACCGTCGAGGTGTGGCATATAGAGATGCCCGTATAGAGTGGGCATTGGGCCAAATGAATGACGGCAACACGATTTCGGAAAATGTGACACATTTAATCGGTGAAAATGCCGTTTCCAATGCCAAGACTGTTTCGGTTGGACGCGGCAAGCAGTCACAGAACTTCACAGCAGAAATTGTTCATTTTGGCAAGGAATCGGAAGGACATATATTGCAGCACGGTGTCATGAGAGATCGATCAACATCCATTTTCAACGGCATCGGAAAAATTGAACACGGGGCAACAAAATCAAAAGCTGAACAGGAATCACGCGTATTAATGCTGAGTGAGAAAGCCCGTGGCGATGCCAATCCGATTCTTCTGATTGATGAAGATGACGTAGAGGCGGGCCATGCAGCATCCGTTGGCCGTGTTGATCCACTGCAGTTGTACTATTTAATGAGCCGGGGAATCAGCAGAGCAGAAGCCGAACGGTTAATCATTCACGGATTTCTCGCTCCGGTTGTTAAGCAGTTGCCGATTGAATCGGTTAAGAATCAGCTGACGCAGCTCATCGAAAGGAAGGTATATTAATGGATGTTCAAGCCATTCGGCAAGAGTTTCCGATTTTAAATGAAGAGATCAATGGGCATCCTTTAGTATATTTGGATTCAGCGGCAACATCCCAAAAACCGCAGCAAGTACTGGATGCAGTCAACGATTATTATAAACAGGCCAATTCCAATGTGCATCGTGGGGTGCACACGTTAGGCACGCGGGCTACCGAACAATATGAAGGTGCCCGGGAAAAAGTACGCGCCTTTCTGAATGCCCGCAGCACAGCTGAAGTTATTTTCACACGTGGAACGACGACGTCGATGAATACTATTGCCTATGGCTATGCACGTCCCAATTTACAGGAAGGCGACGAGGTTGTTGTGACACAAATGGAACATCACAGCAATCTGATCCCCTGGCAGCAAGCGGTAAAAGCGTCCGGGGCAACATTGAAATACATTCCATTGCAGGATGATGGGTCCATATCCCTTGATGACGTCCGCACAACAGTAACGGAAAACACAAAAATCGTCGCTATTACACACGTTTCCAACGTCCTTGGTACCATTAACCCTATAAAAGAAATCGCGGCTATTGCCCATGACCATAACGCTGTGATCGTTGTGGATGGAGCACAGGGAGCCCCGCACATGAACGTTGATGTGAGCGATTTGGACTGCGACTTTTATGCTTTCTCCGGCCATAAGATGTGCGCGCCGACGGGTGTCGGGGTATTGTATGGAAAAAAAGATTTGTTGGAATCGATGGAACCGGTCGAATTCGGTGGTGAAATGATCGACTTTGTGGATCTGTATGATGCTACATGGAAAGAGCTGCCCTGGAAATTTGAAGGAGGCACGCCAATCATTGCCGGAGCCATTGGTTTAGGCGCTGCTATTGATTTCCTTAACGATATCGGATTGGATAATATATTGGAACATGAACAACAATTAGCCAATTATGCCACAGAAAAACTGCGCACTATGGATGGAATAACCATTTATGGACCGGAAGAACGAGCGGCACTCGTCACATTTAACCTGGATGATGTCCACCCACACGATACAGCGACGGTTTTGGATGCAGAAGGCGTTGCGGTACGGGCCGGTCATCATTGCGCACAACCGCTCATGAAATGGCTTGATGTCACTGCAACCGCCCGAGCCAGTTTTTATTTGTATAATACGACGGAAGACATTGACCGGCTGGCCGATAGTCTTGTGAATACGAAGGAGTTTTTTGGGGATGTCTTTTAACAACCTTGACACACTATACAGACAAGTTATAATGGACCATTACAAAAACCCTAGAAATAAGGGTTCTGTAGAAGGCGATGCGCTGACCGTTGATATGAATAACCCCACTTGTGGAGACCGGATTCAGTTGCAGCTTCAGCTCGATGGGGATGTTATACAGGATGCGAAATTTTCCGGAGAAGGCTGTTCGATCAGCTTATCATCTGCATCCATGATGACCCAGGCCATTCAAGGGAAAAAGCTTGATGACGCATTGGAAATGTCGAAAGCTTTTTCACAAATGATGCTTGGCGAAGATGTGGATACAGAAGAATACGAAATGGAAGACTTGGAAGCATTGCAGGGTGTTTCTCAATTTCCGGCCAGGATCAAATGTGCCACCCTTGCTTGGAAGGCAATGGAAAAAGGTGCTCAGGAGGAATAGGAAGCCAAGGCTTTACAAACAGGTCCTTGTCCGGAACTGTCTCACGGTCGCATCAATGTCTGTGAAACAACGCCGGAAGATCTGTACACTTTAAAGGAGGTATTTCTCATGGCAAAACAAGTGCCAGAAATGGAAGGGTACGAATACGGTTTTCATGATAAAGACGTTTCGGTATTTCGATCTGGTCGCGGGTTGACACGTGAAGTTGTTGAGGAAATTTCAAACATGAAAGAAGAGCCACAATGGATGCTTGACTATCGCCTGAAAGCGTTGGAGAAATTTTATCAGAAACCAATGCCGCAGTGGGGCGGAGACCTCTCTGAACTGGATTTTGACGAAATTGTGTACTATGTTAAACCTTCCGAACGCCAAGGACAAACATGGGATGAGGTACCGGATGAAATCAAACAGACGTTTGATAAATTGGGAATACCAGAGGCTGAGCAGAAATATCTTGCCGGTGTATCTGCACAGTATGAATCGGAAGTGGTGTATCACAATCTGCAAGAGGATCTGGAAAACCTTGGGATCATCTTTAAGGACACGGATACAGCTCTTCATGAAAATGAAGAACTGTTCAAAAAATATTTTGGTAAAGTTATTCCACCATCCGATAACAAATTTGCAGCACTGAATTCGGCTGTTTGGTCGGGGGGATCATTCATCTACGTTCCGAAAGGGGTTGAAGCGAAAACACCGCTGCAGGCCTATTTCCGGATTAATTCGGAAAACATGGGACAATTCGAACGGACATTGATTATTGCGGATGAAGGGTCTTCGGTTCACTATGTGGAAGGCTGTACAGCACCGGTTTATACAACCAATTCGCTGCACAGCGCCATCGTTGAAATCTTTGTCCATAAAGATGCTTATTGCCGTTATACAACCATTCAAAACTGGGCCAATAACGTGTACAATTTGGTGACGAAACGTGCGACGGCGGATGCCAATGCTACGATGGAATGGATTGACGGCAACCTTGGTTCAAAACTGACGATGAAATACCCATCCGTCTGGCTTAAAGGCGAAGGTGCCCGCGGTCATACACTGTCAATCGCGCTTGCCGGGAACAACCAGCATCAGGATGCAGGTGCCAAAATGCACCACTTGGCGCCGAACACGTCATCCAGTATTGTTTCCAAGTCCATCTCCAAACAAGGCGGCAAAGTGACGTACCGCGGCATTGTTGAATTTGGACGCAAGGCAACGGGAGCCCGTTCGAACATTGAATGCGATACGTTAATTATGGATAACGAATCAACGTCGGACACGATTCCATACAACGAGATCAATAACGATAATATTTTCTTGGAACACGAAGCCAAAGTTTCCAAAGTCTCCGAAGAACAACTCTTCTATTTGATGAGCAGAGGACTTGGTGAAGAAGAAGCGACAGAGATGATTGTCATGGGTTTCATTGAACCATTCACTAAAGAACTTCCAATGGAATATGCCGTGGAAATGAACCGGCTCATCAAAATGGAAATGGAAGGTTCGATCGGTTAAATGCTTAAAAAACCTTGATGCAAGCCTTTTTGCATCAAGGTTTTTTTGATTCAGGAACTTACAACGACTGAAACACATCATAAAGGTAATGCATGCCGTAAAGCGGAAATAGTGTGTAAATAAATAACGTAATCGGCTTGCAAACCAAAAAGTAAACGATGAATTTTTTCAATGAAAGTTTGGTAAGCCCGGCAATGAGGCAGATGAAATCATCCGGGAAGCCGGGAAAGACCAGCGAAATCCAGAAAAACCGTTCAAATCGCTTTCCCTTGTTGACCCAGCCGATATATTTATCATATGTTTCCTGTTTAACAAAATAACTAGCGAAGCCGCGTCCAAACCGCCTTGCTAATAAAAAATTGGCCAGCGAACCGAGAAAAATACCGACTATATTCAGTAAGGACCCCAATTCAATACCGAATAACATGACACCAACTACAGTCGAAACATTGCCAGGCATAACCGGGATAACAACCTGGAAAAATGTTAATCCCAAAAAAGCCAACGGTGCGATACCGCCAAATCCCTCAATCCAGCTCTGCACACGGTCTGGATTATTGAAAAATCCACTTTCAATAATGAACCAGGCAAATCCAATCAACAGAAGAATTCCAATAATGGTTGTTATTTTAACAATCAGTTTTTGATATGTTATGAGCGTTTTCTTTAGACGACGCATGCCAACACCAGCTTCTATTCTTTGGCAAAATCTCATTCATCCTTGCATGATAAGAATATCATAGAAATTATTCAGGGCAAAAAGTTCTGTCTCGCTGGCCACCACCAGAAGCAGGAAGTTTAATAAGGCACCAAACCGCTTGGGCGACAAACAATTGCCCTTTTTTACTAAGTTTTAATGAATAATTCAGGAGAAAATAAAAAATGCCATTTTTCCGCAATACGAAAAACGCTTTCTTTAAATAAGAAGGCGTCAGTCAGAATCGTAACAGTTTGTAGGATAAATTATGACAATGTTAAAATAAAGCTATACATTTACTAAAGAAGGAACTGTTCATATGAGAAAAGATTATATGGGGTATATCTTTGGTATTCTGGGTGTTATATCTCTAGTGATGTCTTACGTGGTTCCAACCCGAACAAATTGGTGGGTTTTTTTTCTTGGTATAAGTGTTGTTTTAAACTTGGTAGGTATCGTGTTTTTAATATTGTTTCTAAAAGAATCATGGAAAAGTAAACGTTTATGATTTTGGTTATATAACTATCGGGCGCTTTTTAAACACTGTTTTGACCATTCAACATTATTTAGAAGTACTCGCGTAAGTGCCGGTTGTGTTTCTACGTCCCATGAATTAATGGTATTTATTAAGGCTTTTTCAGTGGAATATTATTTTGATACTGTTCTTTTGTGAAATAACAGGTTGCGGACTTCTATGTTTCCCATTCATTGTGGTGCTGGATATATGAGAGTTCCGCTTTTAACTGTTATTTTACTAAACAAGAAGAACGTTTGGACGTCTCCGATGATTTTGGCTTTTGGTTTAGCAATTTTGTTATTGCCATTCGTATTACTATATTTGATTAAGTTCTATGGTTTTTTAAAAGGTTTGAGTGGAGATATAATTGGAAAATAACACTCCAATCGAATATGGAATGACTATTCGTGGAGGGATTACTATGATCAAGCGCATCACCATTATAATCATCATTGCTATCATCGCTCTTGGGGCAGCCTTCTTTTTCATCCGTTCATTGGGTGATAATACAAATGATAAACAAGCAGACCAACAACCTAAGAATCCATCATTGGTTCATGAAAATAAAGAGATCCAGGAGCCGGAAGCAGCTTTGGCCAACATATTCAACTTAGCCAAACAAGGAAAAATCCCCGAAAGCAATATCGTTGTCGGTGAAACGACCACCGATGCAATGCAAGAAACTCTGGGGGAACCGGAAAAGACCACGGATACGGATGTTGGTCGTTTTTTGAACTATCCGTCACATGACATTGATGTCGGTGTTACAGACGGTATTGTGTCTGATATGCGTTCATCGCAAGATCCATTCACGTCGTTCGATTTTGACACAATTAAATCATATAAAAAACCTGATGACACGCATTACTATCAGGATGATGACTACAATCAAATCATTCTGGTTTACGAACTTTCCAGCAATTATGTCTTGAAATGGGTGTTGCCAAAGCCTTCCGATGATTCAGATAACCCTAATGTAGATCATATTTCATTATCAAAAGAAATGGGTGGGAATGGTGTAACTGATGAGAAAGGGGATAAACCCAGTAATACAGGCAGTGATGGTATGAGTCTTGATGAAAAAATCGGACAAATGATAATCAGCGGGGTCGATGGAACCAAAATGACCACTGAAACAAAAAACATCATCCAAAAGCACCATGTTGGCGGAATCATTTTATATGGCAATAACATCAACAGTCAGACGCAAACCGTCAACTTTCTAAACGAGATGAAAGCTGCGAATACTGATAATCCTTACCCATTATTGTTGGGCGTTGATGAAGAAGGTGGCCGTGTGACACGAATGCCTGATGGCGTGAAAAGCCTGCCGTCGAGCCGTTCGATTGGAGAACTGAACAACAAGGATGTATCGTTCAATGTCGGTACCATTCTCGGTGAGCAGATGAAGGCATTCGGTTTCAATTTGGACTTTGCGCCTGTCCTCGACGTTAACAGCAATCCAGATAATCCTGTTATCGGCGATCGTTCATTTGGCGACAACCCCGATATTGTCGCAAGGCTGGGCATCCAGACAATGAAAGGCATTCAGAGTGAAGGGATTATTTCGGCTATAAAGCATTTTCCTGGGCACGGGGATACGGGCAAAGATTCTCATTTGCAGCTCCCAAAGGTTGATAAAAGCTACGAGGAGCTGTCCGAATTAGAACTGATACCTTTCAAAAGAGCCATCTCGGAAGGTGCGGACGTCAGCATGGTTGCCCATATCCTGCTGCCAAAAATCGACCCAAATGATCCGGCATCCATGTCAGAAGAAGTGATAACAGGCATCTTGCGAGAGGATTATAATTTTGATGGCGTGGTCATGACTGATGACTTGACGATGGAGGCAATAACAGATCATTATCATGTCGCACAAGCGGCAGTCCAATCGGTGAAAGCAGGTGCAGATTTATTGCTTGTTGGACATAACCCGGATTTGATTGCCACCGTTTTTGATAAATTGAAATCGGCTGTTGAAAATGGAGAAATAAGCGAGGACAGAATCGACCAAAGTGTGGAACGCATCACTGATTTGAAAGAAAAATATCAGCTGTCGGATGAAAAAAAGCCGGTACCCAATTTCCAACCGATTAATAAAAAGGTGCAAGCCATTTTGAAAAAGGTATCATAAAAGTATCGGAGGGCAGTTCTCGAGGGTTAAGTGCCTGGCAGAGCGACCGGGCTTAGGTCGTAACATATAGTGGGTGGGATGCCCGCCGAGTAAGAGTTAG
>NZ_BAAADM010000058.1:0-664 GCF_039522485.1 Lentibacillus halophilus
GTTCTATAGACTATATTCGACATAAAGCAATGAAATTCCTAGTACAATTTGACTTTTTCACCGGACTTCTAAGCCCGGTCGCTCTGCCAGGCACGAACACTATTCTGAATTGTTTTGGTGCCTGGCACTAAAAAAAGAAGCCCTGCAGAGACTTTCTCTCCACAGGACTTCCAGAAATCCATCCACTTTAGCACTTAAAGCGGCAAGGGGTGACACCGTATGCTAATTTAACACAAACCCTTGAATGGATACGAATAAAGTAAATAAAAACACAGCTATAAGAAACCAACCAATTAATTTATTAGTAATACGAAAATGTTCGAGTCCCAATACGAGCATCAAAAAACTTAACAACAACATCACTAGTGGTTGAAGCTCAAAGTCATTTGTAATGAATTGATACAAAGTAATGATTATAATTACTGGTGATAAAATAAAAATAAATATCTTAAACATAAGTCTCCTAGCTAATCACATGTTCTGCAATTTAGGCCCGATAAAGGCATAGTGGAGGCAATAATTGTCCCCCGCCTGTTAACGGAAGAAAACAGCATTAAATTTAAGTACAACTGGTTTGAAGTCTTCTTTCATCCTAAAAGTCCGGTGAAAAAGTCAAATTGTACTAGGAATTTCATTGCTTTATGTCGAATATAGTCTATAGAAC
>NZ_BAAADM010000059.1:0-5976 GCF_039522485.1 Lentibacillus halophilus
AGCTGTTCAGCGTGCATTCGCAATCGGAACACCAGATATATTTAATAGCGATCAGGGCAGTCATTTCACCAGTTCCAGCTATATCAATCTACTAAAGGAGCACCCATCTATACAAATCAGTATGGATTCTAAGGGGCGTGCCCTGGACAATATCCGTATCGAACGATTTTGGCGCAACCTCAAATATGAAGAGGTCTATCTGAAAGACTATGCCACACCGAGGGATGCAAGAAACAATATACGAGAGTATATGAAAACCTATAACCATGAGCGCCCTCATCAGTCATTAAACTATAAAACGCCTGAATCCGTCTATTGTCACTAAGAGTTGATCCTTTCCATCTTTGGGCCATTATCTTTCCTATGTCAGGTTCCGTCAAGGGTAAAAGCGCCCCTTGACGGAACCTGACATAGGAAAGACCCCGTTTTCTAAGATGGAAAAGGACGACAAGCATGAACCAACTTTCACCTTATTTTTATAAAATATGTGTCTTGACACTGGGGTCCACCTAACTTTTGGCTTAACGATGAATATTTCTCATCCACAAAAAACCACATCGCACATTAAAAAAGCTACTGGTCTTGCCTAACCAGCAGCTATTTTCGACAAAATTCGGGAAGTGACAGGCACCTTACGAAACTCAAAGTAGAGCAGAGTTTCTGAAAAAATTACTCTTCTAAAACACCTTGTTCTTTATAATACTTTTTTGCACCAGGGTGTAAAGGAATATCTGCTACTCCAGAGGTAGCACCTTCTATTTTCATATTTTTCGCTGCATCAATAGTATCACGCAATACTTTCAGATTTTCCCACATTGTCTTAGTTAATTCATATATTAAATCTTCTGACATATCCTTTGACACAAATAGGACACTTGGTTGAGCTACCGTACTAATATCTCTATCCAGTTGATCATATGTGTCCGATGGAATTGTCTGTTCAATTAACCATGAATTTTCTTCAGTTGCTTTATTAATAGCCTCATCGCTAAGACTAAGAATTTTACTATCAGTTGAAGATAATATTTCAATAGTTGCAGATGTCGGAAGAGCAGACATCACATGTGCGCCATCAATTTTCCCATTTCTTAATAAGTCAGATGCTTGTGAAAAGCCTACAAACTCGGCTTTCATGTCTTCAAATGTCATATCATACGAATTAAAGATTATCTCTGCAAGATCTTTTGTTCCACTTTGGGGTGCACCAGGAACAAAAGATTTACCATCTATCTCTTCCACCGAATCTATACCACTATCTTTTGTCACAATTACTTGTGCGGCATCTGTGAACAGAGTGGACACAGCTCTTATATCTTCAGATTTTCTCCCATCGAATTGTCCCTTTCCATGGTAGGCATTGTATAAAACGCCAAGAGTAGATAACCCCATATTAATATTTCCTTTTTTCATCAGGTTAATATTTTGTACACTTCCATCTGATGATTGAGAAGCAACCCTAACCCCAGAGACATTGTCATTCCATACGTTAGCTAATGCAGATCCAAAAGGATAAAAATTTCCAGTAGTTGTAGCAGTGCTTAATTCAATATCTTGTGTAGATGATGATGAACTTTCCTCATTACAACCAAATAAAAACACTGACATTACAATTAAAATTAACGCTAAAAGTGACATTTTTTTATTCATTTTCACCATCTCCTTGAACTTAGTTTTTAAACAGAAATAGAGGTTTCCTTTTCGTTATTCATTTGACTTCTTTTATTTTTTATTTGCCAAAATATAATAAAAAGCATAACTGCTAAAGACATGAAACTCATTATATAACTTGGTAAAATTAAACCAATGCCAGAAACAGCTAATAGTAATTGCTGAATTAAATTTGGTTTAGTTAAAAACCAATTTGACATGGCACCAGCCAAGGCAATTACACCAATTATTCCAGTAATCATGGCTATAATACTCTTCGAAAAACTTCCTTCTATAAAGAGTAACTCTGGATTGTATAAAAAGAAGAAAGGAATAACAAATCCTATAATCCCAAGGCGTACAGCCGTTAAGCTAACTTTGGCAAATTTAGCTCCCGCAATGCCCGACGTAACTAATGCGGCTAAGGCAACTGGAGGTGTGATTTCAGAAAGAGCAGCAAAGAAAAAGACAAACATATGACTAACTAATAATGGAACCCCCATCTCAGCCAATATTGGAGCCGAAATTGTAGTGGCAATAATATATGAAGCTGTCACGGGGACCCCTGTTCCTAATAAAATTGTTAGTAGCATAGTTAATATTGCCGCTATAAAAACAGAACCTCCAGCCAAACTAAGAATATTGTTACCTACGACAAGTCCTACACTCGTTAATGATATGGTGCCCACTACTACTCCAACAACCATACAAGCAGCACTAACTACTAAAACATTTTTAGCTCCTTCCTCTAATGCATTTAAAATATCTTTTAAGTGCATTCGGGTCTCTTTACGTAGCCAACTTGCAATAACGGTTGTAACTATGGCCCATAATGCTGCAAATATAGGTGTAACACCTGTTACAAGCATATATACAAGAATAGCAACCGGAAGAAGTAAGTGGCTATTTTTGATTACATCCTTAAATTTAGGAATATCTTCCTTAGACAAACCTTCCAAACCTTGTTTTTTGGCTTCAAAATGGACTGACATAAAGCACATTGTAAAATAAAGAACAGCAGGAATTACAGCAGCTAATATTATCAATCTGTAATCCATACCTAGAAAAGTCGCCATTATAAAGCTAGCAGCACCCATAACTGGAGGTGCTAACACACCTCCTGTACCTGATACAGCTTCAACAGCGCCTGCAAAATAGGGCTTATATCCTGTTCTTATCATCATCGGAATGGTGAAAGTACCTACCGTAGAAGCATTAGCAATACCACTACCATTAATTGTACCCATCATACCACTGCCAATTACAGCAACTTTCGCAGGTCCTCCTGCTGATCTTCCGGAAATTGCGAGCGCAAAATCATTAACAAACTTAATAAAACCACTTCTTTTTAGAAATGACCCAAATAAAATAAACATAAAGATATAAGTGGCAGCTACACCGGCAACAACACCAAAAATTCCTTCTGTGCCCCACCACATTACATCAATAATACGTGTATAATCGAACCCTACATGGCCTAAAGTCCCCGGAATATACTGTCCAAAAAAATTATAAAGCAAAAAGATGACAGCTAATAAAGTCATTGGAAGTCCAGCAGCTCTTCTTGAAGCTTCAAAAACCATTAGAATTCCAACGGCTCCAAACCAATAGTCAGCTGAAATATGCAAGCCGCCACGATCCATTACGTAAGCATCATACATCATTAAAAAATATCCAACAGAAGAAATCACAGCAATAATGCAAATAATATCCCATAGAGTGGGCAGTCTTCTTTGTTTTTTATCTTTTTTCTTTGCTGGAAATAGGAGAAAAACCAGTATAGACATGAACCCAAAATACCATGCACGTAGTTTAATAGCTTCAACAACACCAAATCCAGTTATAAAAAGTTGAAACAATGACCAAAAAATAGCAATAACAGTAACTATTTTGGCCATAGGACCTAGATATTGACGAAATTTTTCTATACCGGAATCGTTGTCATCTGTTTTTTCGTTATTTTCCTTATTATTATTTTTCACCCTTTACCCCCCTATTAGAATTATATTAGTGTTGTTTCTACGTTTTTATAATAGAGCGCAGGCGGAAATCGCTTACAAATTAATTAGGTTTAACCTGATTTTTTATAGGTAAGCATTTACTACTTATTGATGTCTTCTAAATTTATAGTAAACGCTTACCTTCACACTAAATATACCAATAAAATATATTCTACTTGTTAACTATCCTTTTCTTCGCGTTCAGCAACTATATGGGATTTACCTGGTGCTTCAGGAGATTCACGGAACCATGTTCCCATTTTAGAGACAACTGGAACATCTTGAATTGTGAAAAAAAGAGCCTGTTCAGTCTCTGATGTATTACAATGCTCATGCTCAGTCCAAGGCGGTGCGATAAAAGCATCTCCAGCTTCCCATTCTATTTTTTCTCCATCAATAATGGAATAACCCTCTCCTTTTACAATAATAGACAAGGCTGTATTGGTATGCCGATGTGGCTTATTGTGTTCACCCGGTTCAAATACCTGAGCAACCATGTTCATAGTGGGTGATACTCCATAAGAATCTCCTGTATCTTGATTCACTAAAGCAATGGTTCCACGACCACCACCTCCACCGCCACTTAAAAAGTTTTCAGACAACGCTTCCTGTAACTCTGACTCAACGTCTCTCCATTTCCAAATCTGAGGACGTACAAAAGGTTGTTTTACTTTTTCCAAAAATTCCTTATAGCTCATCATGTCGCTTCTACTACTCATTATTATTTCCTCCTTTGTTTAATCATCATTAACCGTTAAGTACACTATTATTATACCTAAGTATAATTAAAGTGTATTAATTAGATTATAACTACGCTGATTTTATTTTTCAAGTGTCTATTTAAATTTTCTTAATGCTTTTTATTGTATGGAAAAAGCTATTTACAAAGTTCAATACAAAAATAAGCTAATCAATGTATTTTATTTTAAACACGTTGTTTTTAACAGGATAAATGTAAGCGTAAAAAATCCCCATCTATAAACAAGATGGGGATTCAATGTATGCAGCCAGGCTTTGCTTCCAATCGCATAAGATTTGTGATTGTTCAGCACGGTTATTATTAACCTCCAAACGTAAGCGTCAAAATAAACATCAAAGTAAGCATCAAATAAATTCCATATGCTAATGCAGGTGTAACTTATTTGATACTTACTTTATTTCTATATCTTAACTATATTGTAAATCTTGTGATAGCCCTGATGTAAGTTCCTTTAATTTTTGAACATCTTTTGAATGTGCCTCAGTATTTATACTTTCTGAAAAACCTATAATAGATATTGCGGCTATAATATGCTCTGAATTATCAAAAACAGGACATGTAATAGCTGCACCGCCAGGTATTCCTTCATGAATCGTATCTCTAAAAGAGTAACCATTTTCCCTTATGTCTTCAAGTTCTTTTTTTATCTCTTTCCTATCTAGGTCATAATGTTGTGCTTCACTATCTATTAAATCCTCCACCTCTGAGGAGTCAAGAAAAGCTGCGAAACATTTGCCTGTGGAGCTTTTATATAAAGGAGGTCGATATCCAACCTGAATACCAACGCTTATTGGTCTATCGCTTGGTTCAGATTTAACAACTACTGGACCTGTCTGTGTCCATACATTTAAAGCTGAGGATTGATTTAATTCTCTTTTTATTTCTTTTAAATATGGTTCTGACAGTTCTATTATATCGTATCTTTGTAACGAATGTAATCCGAATTCTATTAGTTTAGGACCAAAACTATATGTATGATCTTTTTCATTTTGAACTAATGCGCCCAATCTTAAAAAACTAATGACATATTTTTGCACTCTGCTTTTAGACATATTTGTCGCATGTGAAATTTCGGACAGCGTTAAAGGTTGAGAGCTCTCTTTAATTGTATCAAGGATAAAAAAAGCATGCTCCACAGACTGAATACCTTGTATGGTACTCTTCGATTCGTCATTTAAGTTCATTTTTTCACTCCTTTGGTGATTTTCGATAATATTTGTTTCGTTTTTTTAAACAATAATTAAAAATCTCAAATGTTTTATTTCTGATGAAAGGTCGCAATTTTCCAATTGATGATAATGTCTAAAAGAATGATGAAATGTTTAAAAGGCGTTTTTGGGTAATGTTTAAATTTGATTGACTACTTGTCGCTTATCATTATTAAGTGATAAAGATTTGTTCCGCGCTCTTTTTATACTCAGAATTCGTACGGATTACTAGATCAATCTTATCAGATTATGCCTAGTTCTGTTGACTGATTTATTTAAATGACAACCTCTAAAAGTCCGGTGAAAAAGTCAAATTGTACTAGGAATTTCATTGCTTTATGTCGAATATAGTCTATAGAAC
>NZ_BAAADM010000060.1:0-8233 GCF_039522485.1 Lentibacillus halophilus
GTTCTTCTATTTTACTAGAAAATGGTGGTCTTTTTTAATAACGTGCATCGTTTATTTTCCATACTAGTCCCCCACCGCTTTAAGGAATTGACGGATAACCCTTCCTTTTCCCGTAAAAAATTGATATAGTCAACTTGAGCCATTGCTAGCATCCTTTCATTCCTCCCCCATGTTTATTGGTCTTTACATGCAGGAGGTTAATAGATTTTGGGATGACTGGCAAGGCTCTTTTTTTATAATGGCAATTGTGTATTTTTACGCTGCCGATTTATGTAATTTTATTCTGCCATAAACACACTAAAAATAGTATAAAGGTAGTAAGAAGAAAATGATAGGAGTTGAAAAAGAATGTCAAAGAGTCAAATTCTAAAAGATCTTGTAGGCGGGGAAGAAAGGCTTGAAAGTGTACTTATGAGGCTGAAGGTAATTTTAGCTGACCTTGAAAATGAAGAAATAAATAAGTGGATTAATAGTGAAATACAAGGGTATGAAACAGTAAATGATGTACCTCCTTATCGTGTACTTAAGGGTCGCCCTATTGGAACGTATATGCTAGGGAATCTGAAGCATACAAACGCTTCGATTCCTCTTAATCATATAAGTACAGAGCTTAGAGAGCAGATGCTAACTATTAATATAACAGATGGCGCTCTTGGCATAAAAAGTTTATTAGATAGTACAAGTGAAGTTGGCAGACCTGTTCCTGCTGAAGTCTGTCAACGACTATCTCATGTTGGCTTTTATTTATCGGGAATGAGAATCGAGGTTAGCCCAAATCAACTTCAGGGGATAGTAGCCAATATAAAAAACAAGGTAACTAATATTATTATGAAATTAGAGAAAGACTTTGGAAACTTGGACTCCTTGGACGTTTTTTCTGGAGAAGGTTCTCCGAAGGAATTAGAAAGTATTCAACAATATATTATTTCTGTTATTTATGATAATTCCATTACTATTGGAGACGAAAACAAAATAAAAACTAGTAATGTTGGTCATAAGGGTGAAGTGTAATGAGCATTAAGATAGGTGATAGGAATAAGTTTAAAAATTCTAATGTAGGTCATATTTACTCTACTCCCCCTAAGAAAAAAGGCTTTGCTTCTAAGCATCCTATTATCACTGGATTTATAACTTCTTTTATTGTAGGTTTTATTCTCTTGTTTTCCTTTTGGAATAAGCTTGTTAACTGGATTGAAGAGCTATTCTAATATTGGGGTCTGATCGCGCGTACGAGCAGTACTTCAAACCCAACCACTAACGGATAAGCTCCGTGGAGAGAAATCTCTGCCGGGCTTTTCTTTTTCCTTCTGTATTTATGAATAACGAAAAAGAGCAAAATCGCAGCAGCTGTGCTCTCAAATCACTCCCGCTCCCAATTCCCGTTCACAATCCGGGCATTGTCATTTCACAATACGGCCTTCCTCTATACTTGATATGCCGACTTTTCTAGTAAAATGAGTTGCACCGTAGTGATGTTGTATTTCCTCGGGTATCGGTTCATCCTGTAGAGCTGCCCTGCAAAAACGGCAAAATTCCTTGTTATCATTAAGTCTTCTAATTTTCCTCATCCCTTTCAGTGAGTCCTCATTAGGCATGGTTAGTCCCAGATTGCCCGTTATAAGAACTAGAAACTTATGAATACGCAAAAGCGTTTGGTGTAGAAGTAGTTCTAAACCAAATTAATAGGTATTTAATCATTTCATTGTCTCTTTCCATTCCCATTCATATCCCCTCCCATCTATCTATTCGACAAGAGAGGACAAAGCCCTTTACTTTGGACAAAAAACTCAATCTCATTCTTTATGCCTCATTTTGCTTGGTATAACAATAGCTTTTATTTTTACAATCTCATGAATTCCTTTTAAACCCAACTCAATCACTATTATGTTTTTATCTTTTACTTTTTTAATTGAGTGAATTTCTTTAATCCATTCTTCTTGGTTTTTCATTATTTCTTTTGCAACAATAAAAGCCATTGATTTAAATTCTCCTTCGCTGTTAGCATCTGTTAATATATAACTAACACCGTAGTTTGTGCTGTATATTTCATACTTGTCTCTCTCAGTGTTTAATAATTTTATGATGCCCTGCTCAAACGCATCAAACCCATCTATCATTTTTGAAGAGTCAATAACGACATCAAAACCTTCTTCATTCATTGTCATTTTCCAAGTTTTTTTGTAATCCGATATTTTCTTAATTATTTTATCATCATTGAGCATAGGATTTTCTGGTTTCCAAATGTAGTAAAATAGTCTTTTTTTATTTTCACGATAACTCTTGAATTTATTCCATACTGTTCTTCCTAAAAAGCTCACTAGACTTAATATGATACCCGTTAATAACCCTTGGATAAAATCAAAGGTAACAATATCTTTAACAATATCTTTAATAATATCTTCCATTATCAAGTTACCCCCTCATCCCTATAATACGATAAGGAGGGCAATTTAACCATGGAAGCACAGGGATGGTTCTTTTGCTTCATCAAGAACCATCCCTTGAGCAATATCGGGGCCAGTCCCCCGCCGCTTTAAAGCGCTAAAGCAGTCGGAATCCAGTGGACGTCCTGTGGAGTGAAACTCTCTGCAGGGCTTCTTTTTTGGCTTTAAATTATGGTTTCTGAGGTATCGGTGTAGTTTGAACTTATATCGGGGTCAGGTTAATTTGCTGAAAAATTTTGTGAAGAATGGTAAATGAAGTATTAATTTTTTGAATACGGAAAACATAGTAGGATTATCTTCCCGCTATGTTGAAAATATAAATGAAGTGATTAAATAGGGGGATTATGACATGTTAAAAAAATGGCTTGCAAGCGTGGGAATTGGAAGTGCAAAAGTTGATACACAGCTTGATAACGACCGGCTTGTACCGGGAGAAGAAGTCAGTGGAAAAATTGTTATTGAAGGTGGTAGCACCGAACAGCAGGTTGATCAGCTGAATTTGTTCTTGATGACGGAAGCAGTTCGAGAAGTAAACGACAGAAAAGTGCATGAAGACGTTAAGCTGGATTCTTTTGCTGTAGGTGATTCGTTTACCATTGGTGAAGGGGAAAGCAAAGAAATTGACTTCAGTTTCACGCTTCCTGTGCACACCCCACCTACGATAGGAAAAACGAGTGTGTGGTTTCAGACTGGAATGGATGTGCCAAACGCAATCGATCCAAAAGACAAAGATTTTATTAACGTTGAGCCGCACCGGAATATGAATACCGTATTGGAAGCCTTGACAAATGAACTTGGATTTCGTATGCGTAAAGTGGAAATGGAGTATTCCAAACGTCATCGCTATGTTCAAGAGTTTGAGTTCATGCCGGGTAGCGATTTCCACGGTGATTTGGATGAATTGGAAGCAATGTTTTTTATGAAAGAGGACAGAGTCGAACTTATCCTTCAGGTTGACCGTCGTGCAAAAGGACTGGGCGGACTGCTTTCAGAAGCATTGGATATGGATGAGGATTTTGTAAGTGTTTCATTCACAGATAGTGAAATCAACCAAGGTGTCCATTCAGTAGCAGACAAGCTAAGGACAACGATTCAGCAGTTCACTTAACATATCGGAGCCAGTTTCTCGCTGCTTGGGGTCAGTCCCCCGTTGCTTTAAAGCGCTAAAGTGGGCGGGAACAGTGGAAGTCCTGCAATATCGGGGACAGTTCCCCGCTGCTTGGCAGGTATCAATCGTAAAGACTTGAAAAGGTATATCCGAATGACAGGCGAACGGGCCAAAATTGATGCAAAAGCAAGTCAGTCCTATATCATATACCAGAATAATGAGGGAAGGACTGTAAAGGAATATTATAACGGAGACATTGCCATACAGGATGACTCGGATAAAAATGAATGACATTCAACCGACTTTGTTTGTGTTCGCCGGTAATAATGGAAGCGGCAAAAGTACTGTCCGAAATTTAATTGCATATCGGATTCAGTCTCCCCATAGTCGTCCGTCCATCTAGAAGAGACAAGCAAGGGTCCATTAGCTTATATACAGCCCTTTTGGGTCGGAGACAACACATCTCCATAAAAATTACATATCATCGCTTTATGTGTATATTTAGCTGCATCAATTGCAACAATCAACATATGATCTATACCTGTTTCCTTAATAAAGCCCGCCCATCTACTTCCATTTTTACCTTTGATATGATTAAATAGTGACTATACCATCATTTTCGTCTCCTTTGTGGAATAGTAATTGGAAGTTCTGTGCTAGGTTCTTCTGTTTTACTAGAAAATGGTGGTCTTTTTTAATAATGTGCATCATTTATTTTCCATACTAGTCCCCCGCTGCTTAAGAGTTGATAGCTATGGCTTCGTTAGTTGCAAGTAAAGAGAAATACACCGTTGCGTATAAAGTTATAAATTAAGTAGAAAATTAAGTGGAATTATAACTATTATATACTAAAAAAATTAATGTTATTATATAGATATGTATAATGTTGCACTATTATAAGGAGTGGCATTCGTAACTAAGGGAGGGCTAGAAAAAATTTGGTTAAAGGGAAACGAACTGATGGATTAATGATACATTTAAGAGATAATGCAGGTATTAATATTAGTGGTAGTAAACAAAAACAGGAGTTATTAAATATAGGGTATTATCATGGTTATAAAGGTTATCGTTTCATAAAAAAGTCAACCAATCCTATTCCTTTTACCGACTTTGATGAAGTTTCAGCGATTTATAATTTTGATATGAACTTAAAAACGCTTTTTTATCCATATATCATGACAATTGAAACAGCAGTAAAAAACTACACGTTAAACACATTGGTTTCCTTTGGAAAAATGGATTTAGAATCAGCCTTTAAAAACTTCTTTAACGACTATAGAGCAGAAATAACTAATAGCCAACAACACAAAAATAAAATGAAGGATTATTTGAAACTACAGAAAAAAGTTTACAGCCAAATTCAGTTTAATTATCCTAAAAATGAAATTATTACTCATCATTTACATAATGGGGATGCGATTCCTTTGTGGGCAGTTTTTGAAGTATTGGATATGGGGAATTTTGGGTTGCTTTTGAAATGTCTTAATAAATCTATTCGAATCAAAAATTGCCAAAATTTAGCTTTAACACACGCCTCTTTAGAAGATGATGGAAGATTGATTGAAAATATTATATTTAATCTGAAGGGCCTTCGAAATGCTATTGCTCATAATAATGTGATATTTGACTGTAGATTTAGTGGTAATACAAACGTAAATCGTAATCTCAAATCATATGTGAATTTGGAGACAGAAATTAAAGGTATTCATTTTAAGCAACTCATTGATTATATGATTTTAATAGTAATTTTGTTAAAAAATTGGGAAAATCAAAAACTGAATTAAAACAAACCATAAGCAATTTTAAAGATGAATCGGAAAAATTAAGAAGTTCAATTCCAGTATCAGTGCATAACCAGATTGTCGGTACAGACCTTAATGTGAAATTAGAAGGTCTAAAAAATTATGTTTAAACATTATTTTATATTTGTACATAATAAGATAATATGGTATCATACTAATTAGTAATAGCGGTGAATAGCTAAGGCTTTCACCTAAGGAGACTGGATGCGTCCGGTCTCCTTTTTAATATCGGGGTCAGTCCCCCGCTGCTTTAAAGTGCTAAAGTAGGCGAATATAGTGGAAGTCCTGTGGAGAGAAAGTCTCTGCGGGGCTTTTTTCGTTTGGTTGACATAAATAGGGATTATGGGGAAGCATGTCCCTTCCGATGACAAGGTGGAATTCGTTAAAGGAACCGCCGGGGTTCATCTATTATAGAGAACTGGTGCCAGACACTGATGCCACTCAAGCGGTATCGGTTTTAATATCGGGGGGTAGTCCCCATAGCCGTCAGATGGCGATGAATAGGATGTAGCATGCGGGCTTAAAAAGGGTGGCGTCTCGTTAACTCTCATTTTGTATTTTTATAGCTTTTTATGGGGGATATTGATACAATCAGTTTTAGCAACGATATAAAGCGGATGGGCGGTTGACCACTTCCCGAAAAGAAGGGAGGTGGTAAAAATGACAACATATGAAGCACTAATGATTGCACTCACATCAAATTTGGTTTTGATAGGAGTCTTAACATTTGTCATGAACAGAAAAAAGTAACCGTCCTCCGCCTCGACCAAAGGTTAGGATGGGTTACTTTTTTCTAAAGTATTACTTAACTTGTTGGTCAGCCGCTCTTCTTGCGGCTTGAATGTTGCTAATTGACTGGGCGCTCACAACGCTCAGTCTTTTTTATCATATGTTGATTATGTCTATATTATACATGAATTGCTGGTATTAATGCAATTGGTTAAGTATCAGTCGCCGGAATACCGGGGACAGCGTGAATATCGGGGACAGCCCCCCACAGCATTATTGAAATGCATTAACGTGTAAAGCGATGGGGGACTGGCCCAGTAATGCTAACATTGAGCTGTATCATGGGACGGAAAATGTCGGTTTGCCAGCCGGCGTCAAAGGCACAACCTTCAAACGCGCACGTACTAAACTGTAGGATAAGGGCTATATCACAGTGACACCGGGGCAGCGGTAACCAGGCCGCCACCTATCGAATGATTTCGCAATTAGAACATTTGAGCAGCAAGGAAGCCCACCTGACAGCGCAATGCCATAGCCCGGTTGTAGTGATTAATCCCGTGAAATATCGGGGTCAGTCCTCCGCTGCTTTAAAGACCGACTGCAACTTTAAAGCATTAAAGTCCGTTGTCTGTCATCATTTTTACCTAATAAAATTGATGGTTTTATATATCCCTGACATTTCATACAAATGTAATAAGAGGGGTGGAATGTTTAAATGTATATGAAACTTTGCATGAATAGTGGAATTGAATATATAATCACTGATGTCGATGTAATAGAAGACTTTTTAGATTATTTGAGAGATAAAGCAGTTCCAAATTACTTTTTCGAAGTACTAAACCAAGTGTACGTAAATCCATCCCATATATCATCCATCGAATTTGAGGAAAACTAATTCATTAGCTAGTGCCTAGTAACTTTTTTTGTATCGCGGGCCTGTCCCCCACCGCTTTAAAGCACTAAAGTGATTGGGTATGGTGGAAGTCCTGTGAAGAGAAAATCTCTGCAGGGCTTCTTTTTTGTTCTGTAATACACACCTCATTTAGACTTGTCAGGACGATTAAAGCCGTTTTATGAGTATGGAGAAAAACGTGGATTAGTTCGTTTGTATTTGAAAGAAGACGTGGAGCGTTAATGAGGAACAATTGGCAACACTTCATAAGCAGCAAAAGAATTAAATAATTGGAGGGATATAATAGTGTGTGTATTAGAACATGCAAAAAGCCCCTATCTTGAAAGAAAGGGGCTAAGCGTTCATTGTAAAGGTTAATGGCAGGGCGGTGTATCCTGCATCTCTGGTAACTATACTGATGAAAGTGTAGCGCGTGGGGTACCTTTCCCACCTCATTAACCCTTACACTATATATTATGTCCTTACAGGTTTATTATAAACCATTTATGGTACATATACAAGCGAATTTGATTTAAAAAAAGGATGAAAACGGATGTATTCTCCCCGTATTTAATCGACCTTGTATCTTTTTATCCCCATTTTTCAAAATAAAAAATGTTCCTAAAAACAAATCGGTTGACGGCTTCAATTTGATGGCAATTAGTATCCTGTCTCCCATAATACTATATAATTCAACGCTATCAGGCTCGTCTGGGTTTTGTCCGGCATAATCGGGACTAGAAATCATATTCGGTAGATTTTCATGGTATTTAATAAAGTCATCCCAGTGTCCACGTTTCTTAAGATGTTTCAAAACACCTGGTGGCAAATACACTTCATAGGAACTACATTTTATTCCGTAGTATTTAACAATAACTTTGGGAATAATCCCAACAAGTTGGGATTCTGTTGCATGTGGGTTGATTTTTATATATGACATTTCATAACTACCTTTTCTATTAGCCATCATTTTTATCGTATTAAATTTAGCTTATCACGATGGAGTATCAACATGTAAGGTTTTAATAAAATATCAGATTAAAAAGGTTATTAAAATTTATTGAGGATATGGATGATTCGTAAGTCTTCTTTCATTGCAAATTCAATTTTCTTCTCACATCAAAAAGTTATTATTAGAAACATTTGGTGTTTAATATTATCTATAACCCTATATGTAGTACCATTTAGGGGGCGTCAACAAGTTTGTGTAAATGACCCTATCCCTTTTGAATTTCGTTAGCCAGTGTTTTTATCGTTT
>NZ_BAAADM010000061.1:0-7076 GCF_039522485.1 Lentibacillus halophilus
AAACGATAAAAACACTGGCTAACGAAATTCAAAAGGGATAGGGTCATTTACACAAACTTGTTGACGCCCCCTTTTATTAGCTTCTTCCTATTAATAGTACGTTAATAATAATATACTGGTAATGTGTTAGATGAGGAGTATTATAAAAAATATTATTGAAGATATAACGGAGTGATTTTAATTGGATTTACTCACTAAAGAATTTGAAAGTCATCTATTCAAGGAAATAGAAAACTGTAATAAAAGTATAGTGATAATTAGCCCATTTTTAAGTACAAATACGATTGAAAAGTTAATAGAAATTGTTTTGAGGAAAAACCTGAGTTGCACAGTTATAACTCGCTTTGAAAGGAAAGCTTTTATTGATGGGGCTAGTAGTCTAAAAGCATTAAAAATTTTAATCCAAAATAACATTACATTATTAGCTCTAAAAGACCTTCATTCAAAGGTATATATTTTTGATAATAAAAATTGTATGGTGGGCTCAGCTAATTTTACTCATAAGGCTCTGAACAAAAATCATGAGTTATTATTAAAACCAACCGATCCAGAAGATATATCACTAATATTAGAATATAAAGATCAATTAATTAAAGAAATACTAGACCAAGGTGATTTCTCAATTACAGATGATCAAGTTGAGATTGAAATGAAAATTACGGAGGACTATCTTGAAAACGATAAATCAAAAAAAGTAACATCATATAATTGGGGAGCGGAATTAAATAATCTTCAATTTAAAGAGATAGATCGAGAAAAAGTAGTTTTATCTGTTTCAGCTGGTGGTACGCACAAATTGGTTAGTAAGTATTTAATTCACGCACATCCAAATGATCGCAACTATAAACAGTTAGAGAATTTGATTACATTCAGACAAGCCAAAGGTGGTCAAATGGATGCTATTTACCAAATCGATTCAGATTTTATCTTAGATCCATTTGACTGGAAAAGCGAATTAGATCGAATGGGTTTTCCAACAAATGTTAAAGAGAGGGTTAAGAATTATATTATAGAACGTAGTAAAGGGTTTGGGTTTGAAAAGCCCATTGCTTTTAAGTTTTATGTTCTATCGTTGGTAAAAGAATTAAACCATGAACCTTTGCCAAAAATAAATAATGCAGGCCCACGCTATTATACAGTAGGGGATTTATTAAGCGGAGATGATGATCTTTAACAGAATATCGGGGTCAGTCCCCCGCTGCTTTAAAGCACTAAAGTGGGCGAGAACAGTGGAAAGGCTTTATATATTATTGGTGAAGGAATTCTTTTTGGATTTGGCGACTTATTTACGGTAATAAGCATGATGTTTCATATTGATAATATAAGTTGGTTTGTGGCTTTAATAACAATGTATTATTTCTTGAAGATTTTGGTATTAGCTTTGACGTCAAAAATAAAAAAGGTAGCAGCACTACTAAAGTAATGACTCTATTGGAAGGGAGTTTATATGACACAAAGTATACAAAAAGCGGTATCGTCGATGCCTATGTTGTTCATGTTTTTCGCATTCTATTTAGGAGTATCAGTTGAGAAGTATTTGTCTTTTGTTGGCGATGGGGATTGGTTTTTTAGTGGTGCGATCTTTGGGTTATTAGCAGTACTATTCGCCAATATAGGCTGGTTTTTGGGGTTAGCAGTAGCATATTATTTTTTGAAGATGATGGTTATAGATGTGAAGTCACAAATAAAAAAAGAGCCATTACAATAGTGGCTCTTTTTGGAATATCGGGATCAGTCTTAGGTGGACCCCGCTGCTTAATAGTGTGCGTGCCTGGCACTGGGTATAATTTTAACGTTTCTTGGTAATGTGTAAGACGTTCAGGTGTTATGTATACATCACTAACACTTGGTAAAACTAACTAGATAGAGAAATTTAAGATCAACTAGTGAGGTATGCTTAACATGTTTATGCAGGTGCTATTATGGATAGTTTTAATCCTTTGTTGGCTTTCATTATTTTTTATTAAAAAAACAGCAATAAAACGATATATGCCAGTTACCATTTTCACAGCATTAATCATAACCATTATTTTCGAAGTCGCTTATACGTATGGCTGGTGGACTATTCATAAGTACATCACACCTTGGGGATATATCACACATCCTACGATTGCCTACGGATATTTCCCAGTTGCTACGTTATGGGTATTCTATTTAACCTCACATAAATTTTGGATATACTTTTTAACAAATGTAGTGATCAATGTTCTTTGGGTTCTTTTTGGATTTGATTTAATTGTAAAATATCCAGGAGTTGCAACAATGAAAAACCTAGGGTATTGGCAATGGTTTTTTATAACCATAACAATTTCCCTTATCGTTTATGGATATCATCGTTGGCAAGAAGGGGCATTTAGAACACCGAAACGAAACTAAAGACTTTTTTCAAGTACCATCTTTTTCTCCACAAATATCGGGGCGAGTCCCCCGCTTCTGGAAGAAGGTGAATTAAAGTGACATCCACAATTATACAGCTAGCTATTTTTCAGTTGGTTTTACCAGCTTTATTTATTTTTGCTCTGTTGAAAGGCAAATTTAAAGGGAAAACTGATTGGGCATTGCAATCTATAATGTTTACCATTTATATCTCCTGGGTGTTTTTTTCTGGCAGATGGGATTGGACCATTTATTATTTACGTTTCTTGTGGCCCGTGTTATTAATTATAGCTTTATACTTCAGTTGGCGCAGAATCCGGTCAAAACCGTTGGATATCTCATATACAGGTAAAGACAAGGTGGCATTTGCCTTTTATATCTTGCTAGCATTAATATTTGCTTTTTACCATGTTCCGATTTTTGCGGGTTATTCCACGAATGATAAAGCTATTGAGCTCGAATTTCCTTTACATAATGGAATCTATTATGTTGCACATGGCGGGGATTCAACGGAAATTAACCACCACAATGAACACCCTGAACAACAATACGCGCTGGATATTGTCCAATTGAACAAGATTGGTGTAAGAGCGGCGGGAATTTACCCTAAGGAATTGGATCGCTATGAGATCTATGGTGCAAAGTTGGTCAGTCCTTGTTCAGGTGAGGTTGTTGACATACGAAAGAATATGTCTGATTTGAACCCGCCTGAAACGAATTCGGAACACCCAAAAGGCAATTATGTTCAAATCAAATGTAATCAGGATGAGGTTAATGTGTTAATAGCTCATATGCAGGAAGGTAGTGCAGCCGTCGAGGCTGGGGGTAGGATTAAAACAAAGCAACCAATCGGCCTCGTAGGAAATTCGGGCAATACATCAGAGCCCCATCTGCATATCCACGCCGAGAAAAATGGACAAGGTGTTCCTATTGCATTTGATGACCGGTTTCTTGTACGAAACAGCTTGATGTGGAAGTGAGGTTGCTTTGAGTGCCAGGCACCAGGAATATTGGGGTCAGTCCCCCTAAATTTAAGTTATTCCGAGAAAACAAGCTTATGAATATTTTACTTAAACGGGGCGCCTATCTGGAATAAGAATGGCGCCCGTAGCGATAAATAAATCACCAGTTGCATTTTGGAACGAGTCATGTAATACTTTACAGAGTAGTTTCATAATTTTGAAGGAGGCAAAGTATGAAGCATAAAAAATCGATTGTTTACGCGATGTCAGCTGCAGCGGTTGTGAGTGTTCCTATGGTGGCTTCTGCTGATGATGCGAATGATATTCAGCTGACCATTGATGATGAATTTTTTGATAAGGCTCAGTTAGAGGACGGATTCGAACTGACGATGGATAATGCAATGTTTAACGCTATTCAAAATGATGACGATGCATGGATCATCAATCAGTCTGAAAGTGAAAATGCTGACTCAGAAGATGCTGTAAACGATAAATCAGCTGAAAAGATGGACCAGCTTAACATTAGAGAAATTAATGTTGAGTCAGGAGAATTTGAAGCTAACATTGAACAAGATTCAGGCGTCTACACATCTGAACTGGAAGATGCCAATGGCGAGACTAAAGGTCAGGAAGCTTTCGATCAAGTCTATCCGATGGTAGAAAAGCTGGACCTTACGCTAGAATCCAGTAAAGAAGAGACATTAAATCAAATCACTAGTACCTTTAATCTTGATGAAAATGACGAGAACATTGAGGTTGAAATCAGTTTCCATAACACTGATGATGAGCTCGAATTCGAAAATGAAAAATCCGAAGATGAAGAGGCCGACGAAGAAGACGACGAAGAAGAAGATGAAAATGAAAAGGCTGAAGCCGAGGAAGAGGACGACAGCGACGATGAGGACGAAGATGAAGACGATGAAGACGAGGAAGAAAATGATGATGAAGACGAAGATGAATAACATAGGATAAAAAGACTTGTGTACATCAGAAAGTCCATCTGGGGGGATTTTACGCTAAATCTCCTCGGATGGGCGGGGTCAGTCCCCGGTTGCTTTAAAGCGCTAAAGCGATCGGATACACATGGAGAACCAATGTAAGCAGCATGTTAAAGAAATGAAACGTTTAAACAAGACAGGGAAAATCAAACCCTTTCTTATCCGCAGGCTGAATAACTGTCGGGAATGATGTTTCATCTTGACGATTCCATACAATGAAGCATCATTCCCATGCAAAGGCCTTACCTAAACCTATTCAATATTTTTACAATTCTTTATCAACCAATGGGGGTCCATCTTGATCAAGCATAGCTGTCAATCCCATTCCGGACCCTTCTTGGTAGGCCATATACAAAACACCCGTTTCATTATTACGAATCACTTTCGTAACGTTCAATTTTCCTTGAATATATACCTCTTCAAACCTTATTCCACCGAATTGCCTACCTCGATCAGGGTTTCTTTCAATTTGTCCCTGCCGCCTCGGGCCTTGATCTCGTCGCTGTCGATCTTGGCGATGATCGTATAGTAATAGTCCCCGTCATACATGAACAGTCGCGGCTTATCGATATCGTCGTAGTAGTAACCTTCCATATCGATATCGAGTTCGACGGATTCAGTGTCATCATCATCGAAGAAATCGGGTTCACTGCCGTTGTCCACCTTTACTTCTATCGCGATGTCGTCCTGATCGCTTCCGTACCCCAGAACGTAAAAGCTGTCGGATGAATAGATGCGGCCGATTTCCGGATTCTGCATGGGCAATTCTGCCGGGAAACCTACCTCATCGAGCAGAAACTCTTCCGGCTGCTTACCTTGCGTTTCCATGGAATCGATCACGTCAAACATCTCATCCTTGGTGATACCATCCCCTTTCAGGGCGTAGCACCAACCATCGTCAACGAAAGCGAGTTCGGCTTCATCGTTGGAAAACAGGTAGAAATAATACTCGATGCCATCTTCTGTCTTTTCGAGCTCCAGATCATCAGCGATGCAGATATCTTGGTTTTCATCACCTGTATAATCGTTCGCCTCAAATTCCAATTCGTTTCTCGAGGACAATTCGTCAGAGTCCATTAAAATTGTTTGACTGTGCGAGTCTAACGAGAAGTATGATATGATGCTGTCCACTTTTTCCGGGAAAATGGAAGGGAAAGGGACATCGGCACTTGCTTCCCACTCCTGTTCAATCAGCTCCGAGGCATCTTCCTTCACCGGATGGAGGTCAAATCCGTCATTATCGGAAGCCCCGGCACCTGCTTCTGAGAGCAGTTCTTCAGTGTTTTCTTTTTCCGCGTCGAATGCCACTTCCTCATAATCGCTCAGGTCGTCAATGGCGAGTTCATACAATTCGTATGCTTTTTTACCGTCCGATGCGTCGTCGATTTGATCTTCATACAGCAGCGTGTTGCCGTCCCCCGACAAGGTGATGCGGTCGGTCCTCACCCCGGGCTCCATGTTCGGGATGTGACGGGTTTTATCCTTGCCAATATTGTAGAGAAACAGGTTTTCGCCGTCTTTGAGCGCCACGTTCCCCTCATTATCGACAGGGTTGTGCCCCCATTTATAATCCGGATCGGTGTAGGCTGTGACGTCACCCGACTCCACGTCCACGAAATTGAAGCTTCGGTAGACATCATCATGTCCTGACGAATCGCTCATCAGGAAAAAAGCATATTGTCCGTTGGGGGATACATGGACATTGGTGATGTGGATTTCATCCGTATCGCCTTCGAACCGGTCCTCATACGGGGATACATCCATGATCTCCTTGGCTTCTTTTGATTCGGTGTCCAGCATGAATAATCCGTAGGGCCCCTCTAGGAAAAATTTACTTCCGCTATCCGCCGGATGAATCGAGTTGAATAGCGCATTTTCTTCCCCGACAAGCTCCGGTATGTCGAATTCTTCGGTATCGTCGCTTTTAAGATCCTTAATGATCAGTTCTTTATTTTCCAGCGTATCGCTCATGAAAACGTCCATATCATCAGAGATCCCCAGTAGACTGAGGCTATGAAAAGGATCGGGTTCCTCTTCTCGATGCACAATCTCTTCAGCTTCGGTATCGTAGACCACGAACCAGTTGTCGTCATCGGCGCAGCTGAATGTGACATATTGTCCGTCAGGGGATACTTCTGTCTCTCTACACCGTCTGTCTTTTAGTTCTTCTTCGTCCGCCTCGGACAATTCCTTCAGGTCCACGGGATCGTTATCACCATACTTTATGTAATGCGTTCTCGTTTCTTCGCGCTTGATTTTTTCCTCGGTGCTGAAAAGAACCGTGCTTGCGTCGGTGGCGCTTTCGATATTGCGGAATTCATAATCATCATCTTCATTATATTCATATGTGAAAATCGTTTCCGGTTCCGGAAAATCTTCCGCGTCTCCGTCATTTACCGCCGATTCTCCTTCGCCCTCCTGATTCCTGTTCTCCGCACCGGATTCATCCGACGAGCACGCACTCAACACCAATACACAAAAAAATAAGAAAATTTTACGCACATAACTCCCCCTTACATGTTTTCTAACTATCATAATTTTCAATACCCTCAGGATTATATCATGGGAAACGAAAAAAGGGAATACCCTGTCAAATCGGGCCAGAGCGCGAGTGCCGATACCGGGGTAGCGCGAGTGCCTGGCACCGAAACAATTCAGAATAGAGCGCGAGTGCCTGGCAGAGCGACCGGGCTTAGGTCGTAACATATAGTGGGTGGGATGCCCGCCGAGTAAGAGTTAG
>NZ_BAAADM010000062.1:0-534 GCF_039522485.1 Lentibacillus halophilus
GCAATGCTTGCATTGGTCTTTAAAATAACGCCTGACTCAACATCTGCCAGGTTGTGCACAAGGTAACGCGGACAGGCCTCCTGTCCTTTGCTCTTTTTGTACAGACGGGCATCAGGGTCTGTTGTACTACGGTGGGTTTGATTGGAAAATGTTTTACCATGAAAGTCCTCATGGCTGGCACTTTCCTGAAGGTGATCCGATTGGTGATGTTTCTTTGGTTTCGGCGACTGAGGCGTTTGATCATCATTGCTGTCCGGATTGCCTGGTTGGCTCAAAGATGCTTCATCACGTTGCTTTTTATCTTCCAGATAATCTTCAATGGTTTGAACCGGGGCCAGCTCTATGTCTTCCAGACTATGAATGGACGCGTTTGCACGCACTTGTGTGCCATCCACACCGGCATGAACGTTAGGACGAACAAGGCCGGAAGCAATGCACTGATTAACGACATGCATCATGATATCATCAAAAATACCGTGGCGACGCCAAAGTGCTCTTGTTTTAACAAGTGTTGTTCGATCAGGAAGTGAAGAC
>NZ_BAAADM010000063.1:0-582 GCF_039522485.1 Lentibacillus halophilus
CCTAACGGATGGAATATCGACCGGCTAATCCGTGCTTCAATTGTTAAAAGATGGTTCAGAACGATAGCTGTGTGCCTTCTTAAGCAACGTCCTGTAACGTCGACATCATGGGGATGTCACGAATCATGCGTTCTTCTTGGAACGTACACTTTCGTGTCCCTAATACATAAAAGATTTTGATGAGTTTTCGGCTTAACGCGATAAATGATTGTTTTCCTGTTAACGGATTATCGGATCGATAACGATAATAACGGTATAGTTGCTTGAATCCTTCATTGTGCAGGGATAATGGGCGTGCCACTAGATAGAGTAAGCTTCGCAATCGTTTGCGTCCTCGTTTAGTTATGGTTGTTTGGCCTTTGAACATCCCTGATTGATTCATCTTTAGATTGAGTCCCGCTAATTTAATGATTTGGCGTGGATCCCGATAATTCGATAAATCACCAACTTCGGCGAAGAAACCGGCGACTGTTATGGCACTGACACCTTTAATGGCTATCATCTGATCAGCTCCAGGGATGTGACGAACAAGGTCTTCCAGTTGTGCTTCAAGAGCTATAAGACGTGCTTCAAGAGCTTTAT
>NZ_BAAADM010000064.1:0-1504 GCF_039522485.1 Lentibacillus halophilus
AAGGGATAGAGACAAATTCAACGAAAAAACCTTGCACCTGGAGGCCTGACAATGTACGAACATAATGAACGTCAAATGATCATGCCGGATGAATTTTTCCTCCCTTTTGGGGGTCGTTTGAACCCTAATAACCGCTGGGCTGTTATGGCCAATCTGATTCCATGGTCAAAACTTGAAGATGAGTACGTTCAACTCCTGAATGATTCAACAAGAGGAAACAAAGCCTATTCGGTCCGGACGGCGCTTGGCGCATTAATCATAAAAGAGCGTCTTGGACTGAGTGACCGGGAAACTGTGGAACAGATTACGGAGAATCCGTATCTTCAGTATTTTATCGGGCTTTCATCTTTTCAGGAAGAAGCGCCTTTTCATGCCTCGACCATGACGTATTTCCGTAAACGCCTGGATGCTTCCATCGTCAACCAAGTCAATGAATGGATAGTGGAAGAACAAACAAAGCGTGACCAGGACGATGATGATGATTCAGATAATGACCATAAAGGAACCGGCGGTTCACATGGTGACAAGTCCAATCAGGGAACGGCTGATAGCTTACCTAATCAGGGAAAGCTGATGATGGATGCCACTTGTGCCCCAGCCGATATCGCCTATCCAACGGATTTGAATTTGTTAAATCAGGCACGGGAAAAGCTTGAAGCCATGATCGATACGCTGCATGAACCTTTGAAAGGTGAGCGACGGAAACCACGTACCTATCGAAAGAAAGCCCGCAAGGCTTATCTGGCAATTTCCAAGCAAAAGCAACCGGGACGCAAAAACGTTCGACAAGCCGTTGGCAAGCAGCTAAACTACGTTCAGAGAAACTTAAAACACATCTCGTTCCTCGTGCAACAGGTAGGACTGTCACCTTTGGACAAGCGTCAGTATGGGGAATTATTGGTCATACAGGAACTAACCCGTCAACAGCAGCACATGTATGACCATAAAAAGCATCAAATCGACCATCGCATCGTCAGTATCCACCAGCCTCATGTACGTCCGATTGTACGTGGTAAAACAGATGCCAATGTTGAGTTCGGGGCCAAAATCTCCGTAAGCATGATCAATGGTTATACCACGCTGGATAAACTGTCATGGGACGCCTATCATGAAGGAGTCTATCTTCAGGACTCCATTGAGGCCTATTGTAGGCGCCATGGTACTTATCCGGAGGCGGTCCTGGCTGACCAGATTTACCGGACAAGGGGAAACCGACGCTACTGCAAGGAGCGCGGCATCCGGCTGAGCGGACCAAAACTCGGCCGCCCTTCCAAAAATGCTCAGGAGAACCGGCTTCAAAAACAAATTGAATATCAGGATGCCGCAGAACGAAATGCGATAGAAGGCAAGTTTGGCGAGGGCAAGCGTTCGTATGGACTTGGCCTTATTTCAGCATGTCTTCGGGTGACCAGTGAAACGGTCATTTCCATCCAGTTCCTGGTTATGAATCTTGAAAAGATCCTCCGGGATACTTTTTTATACGTTTTATATTTAATGGTCGAGA
>NZ_BAAADM010000065.1:0-1147 GCF_039522485.1 Lentibacillus halophilus
GGACTCATTTTTAGTTGGTTTTGTAATCGTTCATTGTTAAAATAGCGCATATAGGCGTCTATTGCGTTTTTAATGTCAGCCAACGTTTCCATCTTATAGAAACAAGGTGCTTCTGTCTTGAAGTGGCTGAAGAAATTTTCAACGCAAGCATTGTCCCAGCAATTACCTCGACGGGACATGGATTGGGTGATGCCCATTTCCTTTAGACGCAGCCTATATCCGGGATTTGTGAATTGGATGCCCTGGTCGCTATGCAGGATGGCACCTTTCTCAAATCCCTTTTTCTGTAATGTATTCAAGGCGTCATAGACCAGTTCTGTTGATTGATTGGTATCCATGGAATACGCTACGATTTCACGGTTAAATAAATCCTTTATGGCGCATACATAAAGCCAGGGATGATGGCTTCCATGGACCGGAACATATGTGATATCCACTCCCATTTTAATGCCGGGTCTTAAAGCTTTGAAATCACGATCCAGAACATTCGGTATGTCCCCATAAGGCTGACGCACGCCCTTTTTACGCTTTCGTCGGATTTGGCAACGCAAACCATATTTTTTCATGACGCGTGAGATGCGCTTTTCGTTAACAATCATGTGATAGGAATGGTCCAGTTCCGTTTTGATTCGCTCACGTCCGTACGTCCCCCCGTGTTTTCGATAAATCTCTAATATCTTCTGGTAAAGCCTCTCATCTGTCTTATCCTGTTCATAGCTTTCTTTACGGGATTTCCATCTGTAATAGCCCGAACGGGAAACAGAGGTGACGTCAACTAATTTAGCTATCGAATACACGCCCTCATATTCTCGTATGAATTCAAATTCAGCCTGTTTACGTCTCACCTCCTTTGAAGATCCAATAACTTTTTTAAATACATCACCTCTAATTTCAAGGACTCATTCTCTTCTTCAAGAGACCGTTCCCGGGCATGATGACGATCTTTCTTTTTGGAACCACGTTGGTCCTTTAAGGCTTCATAGCCGCCCTTAAGAACTTGATCACGCCATTCATAAATGCGGTTACGATGCGTTAGGTCATATTCCTTCACCAATCGGCTGGAGGGGTACCCCTCCATGTACTTCTTAACAACCTCCACCTTTTCGTCATATGAATACTTTTTTAGTTTCTTCCCCATAAATAATCG
>NZ_BAAADM010000066.1:0-705 GCF_039522485.1 Lentibacillus halophilus
AAATCTTCTTCCGAAGCTTTACGGATATCTTCCGGTAAATAGCCTCGTTCCAATAGATGGAGGGCAGCCTTTCCAGTCCAGTCTTTAAAGACATCGAGAAACTCTGGAAAGTATCGGTCTAACGCATTATGCATTTGGGCTTTGACCGAGGACATATCCTCTTGGATCATGTCATAGAGTTTCATGCCTTCACGCAATTCAGCGTACACATCCTCCGGTAAGGTCGGTTCATGATAACGGCCATCACGTATGATCTGAGCAATAACTTTGGCATCTTTGGTGTCATTTTTCGTTGGTGAATCGTCATCCATTTCCTTGGACCGTTTAACCTTCATCGGATTGACGACAACCACTTGAATACCCCGGTCTTTCAAGTAATAGGCTAGATTCAGCCAGTAGTGACCGGTTGGTTCCATTCCAATGATAATGTTGGGGCGCTTGTGGTCACTGGACAAGTTATCAGCCCATTCAATAAGGTTTGAAAAACCCTGCTGCGAATTGGTAAATACCAACCGTTTAACGAGGTCTCGGCCCCGATCATCTATCGCTCGAGCCACATGTTTGCGTTTGGCTATATCAATCCCGATAATTAATGTTTGGTCATTGATTTGCGCTAAGCGATGATTTTGTGTAGAATCCATGGTAGAAGTCCTCCTTCGGTACTAAATTCGAGGTCATTGCAATGACACTCTCCATCGTACCAAG
>NZ_BAAADM010000067.1:0-1184 GCF_039522485.1 Lentibacillus halophilus
AAAAATCACACAAAAATACATCCCAATTTGGTAAAATATAGTCACCACAACTAAAACCAGAAAGGGATGTATTTATGGCTACTATTTTACCAAATTCTGAACCAAAAAACGAGGCTAATTCTTATATTTCACGCTTTTTCAAGGAAAATAAACTGGGGTCACTGCTTAATCAGGCGAACATTCGAAAAGAAGATGGATTTTCTCCCGTGTTCCTTCTCCAGTTTATTTTTTCGCTTGTCCTGCACGGCAAGAACCTTTTTCGAATTCTTGATTCGGACCGTGTTTCAGATGCTCCAAGAAAAGATGCAGTCCACCGTTTTCTCAACAATCCCAGATACAACTGGCGAAAGTTTCTTGTGTTGTTGAGCAGGAATGTGATTGTAACCAGCCTGTTGTCTCTGGTCTCAAGTGACCGTGAACGCGTCCTTATTTTCGATGATTCTTTATACAGCCGTGCTCGCAGTAAGACCGTCGAACTGCTTGCTCGTGTGCATGACCATACCACAGGGCAGTTTGTCAAAGGGTTTCGAATGCTTACACTTGGCTGGTCAGATGGGAATACGTTCATTCCATTGGCTTTCTCGTTATTAAGCTCCAAACAGCGCAAGAACCGGTTTCAGGAGATAAACTCCAAAATTGACAAGCGCACGGTTGGCTACAAGCGACGTCAGGAAGCCCTGCAAAAATCAACTGAAGCGATGTTTGATCTCTTGGATGACGTTAATCCGTTACAGCTTTGTGCCAGAACCTTGTTGTTTGACAGTTGGTTTGCCTTTCCTAAAGTGATTAAGCGCGTTGTTTCTGACTATCCTCTTCATGTCATCTGTATGCTCAAAAGCATGCATCGGGTTTACTACACCTACGAAGGCGAGAAATATACCTTGAACCAACTCTATAAAAAAGTGCGAAAAAAACGGGGACGTGCTAAGATTCTTGCTTCTGTTGTTGTCAGCCTGGGATTAGATGACAATGGTAAGGATATACAAGCCCGTATTGTTTTTGTACGGGATCGAAACCGCTCTAAACAATGGTTGGCGCTTCTTTCTACAAATCTGGATTTGCCGGAAGAAGAAGTTGTTCGCCTTTATGGGAAGCGTTGGGATATCGAGTGCTTTTTCAAGGTCGCCAAATCCCATCTACGTTTAGCGAAAGAATGCCAGTCACGTCATTATGATGCGCTCGTA
>NZ_BAAADM010000068.1:0-1778 GCF_039522485.1 Lentibacillus halophilus
CCTAGCACAGAACTTCCAATTACTATTCCACAAAGGAGACGAAAATGATGGTATATTCATTATTTAATCATATCAAAGGTAAAAATGGAAGTAGATGGGCAGGTTTTATTAAGGAAACAGGTATAGATCATATGTTGATTGTTGCAATTGATGCAGCTAAATATACGCATAAAGCGATGATATGTAATTTTTATGGAGATGTGCTGGTTAAGCCTTTTGAATTTGATGCATCGGAAACGGGCTTTGAGTCGCTAAAATCATTTATTCAACAGGAGAAGCATGAGGATATTAAAGAAATTGTGGTCGGCATTGAGACAACGGGGCATTATTATGAAGATGTAGTCAGGCGTTGCCATCAGGAAGGTTATCAGGTACGCATTCTTAATGCAGCCACAACGGCACAAGAAAGACAAGGACTTTTGAATTGGTCCAAGACAGATAACCTGGATTTAATGGTGATAGTCCAAACCATTATAAATGGCAAAGGAACATTTGGAGAATGGCCTTCGGGAAATGGTCAACAGCTACAAAAGCTTACTCGTGCACGGCGCTCTTTGGTAAAAGAACGAACAGCTCTGCAAAATCTTATTCGTTCTCATATGGATCAAATATTTCGTGAGATGCAAGGGAAGAACATTTGGGTTGAAGGCAAGCGAACATACATGAAACCATTCTCTCAATTCTTTGGGAAAGCATCCCGTTATATCATGCGTTATTACCCTCATCCGTCTGATATTCTTACGTTAGGTGCCGAGGGGTTGCGCGACATTTCCATAAGGGAAAATTTAAAAATACGGGAAAATTCTATTGATATTCTATTAAAACTGGCGGAAAATTCTATCTCACAGCCCAAACAGGCAGTTGAAACAGAGATATTTCTGCTCAGCCAGAACTTGGATCAACTAGATTTATTAGACCAGCAGATCAGCAACCTGGAAGGTAAAATAGAAGATTCATTTATACAAACTGAAAGTGCCGTACTTCTTAGTATCACTGGCATTGGGCTTGTCACTGGAGCAGAACTAGCTGCGGAAATGGGGGATCTATCAGATTATGAACATGCGGGGCAATTAATTAAAATGGCCGGCACAAATCCCATTGTAAAACAATCAGGATGGCACAAAGCCTCCTATCACGGTGTTTCGAAACAAGGAAGAAAAACGTTTAGAGATGTTACGTACCAAGTTGGAAAATCTGTTGCCCATAATAACCCTGCCATGAATAACCATTATCAAAAGCTTAAAGAACGCGGTAAACACGTCAATCAAGCTTACATTGCATTAGGAAATCGAACCATACGACTGGCGTTTGCGATGATTCGTAAGCAGACCCTGTATCAAGCACAGCATAATAATTATGTATTATATCATGAACTTAAAAAGAAGCTGCGTATAGCTAATGTCAAAGAATTCTATGATCGATTTGTTTTAGCCGAGCAACCATCTGCCTAAAAATCAAGCGTACACAAGGTGCTTAGGATGAGCAAAAGACGATTCAAGAGTACCCATGAATGACATTATAAGTTAGACAACCGGTAAAAAAGTAGGGCTCCTCTAGGACGTTAGATCACATTGTACAAGGGGACTGAGGCTTATGACCTCGCGGGACAGCACTATGGATCTTGTCCTTCAAGTACGAATAATACGTAAAACATTAATTTGAATTTACTAGTCGGTATCCTCTGTTGGATGAAAAAGCAAGATCCACCTTTTCACGTCCTAGAGGGGCTCTAACATAAGGTTCTGTGTTAGTTGAACTTGTCAAAAAATGGTTTTGAG
>NZ_BAAADM010000069.1:0-1076 GCF_039522485.1 Lentibacillus halophilus
TGACGTAACGTTTGATTTCTTTATTAAAACCTTCGATGAGGTTTGTTGTATAGATGCTGGGTCGGATGGATGCCGGAAAATCATAGAACGTTAATAAGCGGTCCTGTTTCATCACCGCATCGACAGCACGTGGATACGTCTTATGCCATTTGTCTTGAAATTGGTCCAGGGCATTTAGAGCCTCCTGGCGGCTTTCAGCCTCGTAAACAGCCTTGAAGTCATCCAGAATGGCGGCACGATCTTTCACACGCACTTTATTAGCGATATTGCGGGAAACATGAACACAGCACACCTGATGTTTAGCTTTTGGGTAGACGCGATGCAGCGCATCCGTCATACCGTTCAAGCCGTCTGAAATAAAAAGAAGAACGTGCTCGACACCGCGTTCAGATAAACGCTGGACCAGCTCTTCCCACACCTCGGCAGATTCCGTTGGGGCGATGGTAAAGTCCAGCACTTCTTTGCCGCCATCTTCTGCGATGCCAATGGCAATATAGACCGATTCTTTTTCAACGCTTTGGCGCCGGATCGGAATTTGCGTGGCATCCAGATAGATGCAGACATAACGCTGTTCCAGCGTTCGCTCATGAAAAGCCTGCACATCTTCTGACACGAGACGAGTCAGGTTGGATACGGTCTGTTTAGAATAATGCTGGCCATACATCTTTTCGATTAAATCGGCGATTTCATCCGTCGTGATGCCCTTTTCGTACAAATGGATGATAAACTGTTCCAGTGTGTCGTTGGAACGTTTATAGGGCGTCAGAGTTTGTTGCTGAAAGGCACCGTTGCGGTCTCTGGGAATATGCAGCTCAAGGTTGCCGTATTCCGTTTTGAACGTCCGGCCGTAAAATCCATTACGGGAATTACCAGAGTTAACGCCAGCCTGCTCATAAGGTTCATAGTCCAGAAAAGCCGTTAGTTCATGTTTTAAAAGCTGATTGATCGCCGTTTCCAAATGGCAGCGAAAAACTTCTTCAATATCTTGTTTTTGGGCTAGTGCTTCAAGCAAATCTGTAGTAAGATGGCTCATAGGGAAGACCTCCTGTGGGTTTGTTGTGACTAACTCTATTCTA
>NZ_BAAADM010000070.1:0-580 GCF_039522485.1 Lentibacillus halophilus
ATCAAGTTTCCTATCGCTGATGAATGGGCTGTATATAAACTGATGGATCCTTCTTTTGCGCCAATCGATGGGCGTGTTGGCTGATTCAAGTATTCCGTCATACGAATGGTCTTTTCAACGTCTCGCTGCTTGCGTGCGCTTCGTTTTTGGGATGTGAGATAAACATCTCGCAACGTGTTATTGAGGATACCCTGTTTTACTTTCACCATAGCTTCACTGCCGTCGGCGCTCCAATGCATCCCACGTCTTTTCATCCGGAAAGAAACGCGGCGCTGATTGGATTCCATAGCCCCTAAGCCTCGTGCGTCTTCTGGCGGGTCTTCCACTTTCTCACGCCAGTCAAATAGACGATTCCAATTGTGCTGAATGTAAGTTCGAAAACCGTTTACCTTTTCCAGCTGTTTCGCGTCTTCCAGGGTACTTTCGTATGTATCCAGCCAAAGTATGACCTGTTGCCAATCGTGTTGTTCTAACGCTTTCCTTATCCCATCCTTAAATTCACTCTTTTCACCGCCTAATGCCCGATTTAACGCCTGGGCTATATGATACGTGTCAAGTTGATTCAATACGGGGTAACGGG